>NZ_JBEPKE010000001.1:0-1615484 GCF_040544515.1 Rahnella sp. 2050
CCAGTAATGATCGCGAATAACATTTTTTTCGTTGCTACTCCACCTTGAGCGATCAATATCTGATTTATTTGTATTAATAATAAAGAAATGCTCTTTAGCAAGAACAGTCTCCCCACCTGGTAGCATCATTGTGAAGGTTCTGGATGCTATCTGCGGTCCTGCATCTGTTCCATCACAAACGCTAAAACTTTCTCCGCGTTGAGTGACGCATAGGGCAGACTTTCAATAATTGCAATTGAACGAGAGTCCCCGACAATTTTTTCAATCTCGGAGACCTTGTACTGAATGTGTGGCGCAATCAGAAAACCGTCGAAAGCGGGAGCTACACTGGCAAAATTATCCAGACCCACAGCGCTAATAATGAGATTGTAGTCCTTTTTTTCTGCCAGCAACTGCATCCTTTTGGCGAGAGAATTTGCTGTATTACCAAACAAACAACATATCAGAAGCTTTTTCATATTTTTACCTCCTGAGAATTGTTCACAGAATAATACTCGACATGCTCATAAAACGAGCTCTGCATCTTATTTGCATGACAAATCTCCAGCAGAGTTGATGTAACTCAGGAAAGACGAACCTGCCGTATTGTTGGACTGACGGGATGCATCTGGATCTTTTGTGCAGCCGCTTGTCTACGACGTTTCGTCATTGGGCCTTTTGTCAGCTGTTCGCTCGAAGCAGCCTGATGGGCTTCACCTACAGCAGTTTGGTGCCTAAAGCGGACATTGATTAACCCCGGAGCCAGGGGGTGAAAGTAAATCCGGTAAGCAACCCTTCAGGGCTGAGTAGCCGAGTGACTGTTTGCGCTCATAGTTCTGTGCAATCACTTTAGTTTTTTATTCAAAAAAATTGATGAAAAACACATTCACTTACATTTGTTTACTTAAAGCAGGCGATTTTAGAGAATACATTACACAAAGAAAATGTGGCTATCCTCCTGCCGTAAAGAAACAAAAAAATACGTGTCAAAATGATTTGCATATTTAATTTTCCATTTATGTTGTGAAAAGGAATTCAAAATAATGAGACATGTCCATTTTAGTATTTTTTCCATTTTTAATCATCAAGTGATGGCTTCAGCATTTTTGATTGTCTTTTTATTTTCCCCGGCACCATGTGGAGCATATGAGGAGATCGATCTCCCGGACGTGAAGGCTCTTTTAGATCCTCCTGAAATATATAGCAGGGGGGATGTGCTTTATTATAATGGAAAAATTACAGACACTTCTTACGTTGCTGTTTTGAATCTAACCATAAATCATGACATCAAAAAAATATCTATAAATAGCATTGGTGGTGATGCCAGAAATGCTATGGAGATAGGTGACTACATCTACAAAAATGGCCTCAGTGTTGATGTACGTAGTGTTTGCGCTTCTGCCTGTGCTAACTATATTTTCCCGGCCGGGAAGAATAAATATCTAGGTAATAATTCATATCTTCTGTGGCATGGTGGTGTCAACGGCCCTGAGAGAGAAGTAACAGTATCAGGAAATATTTCTAAAGATGATTTTTTTATGCTTCAGGAATTTAAAAAATTAAAAAATGATGACATTGCATTCTATAGAAGAATTGGTGTGAACATCAGGGTGTCATTTTGTCCGCAATTAAAAGATGACTATAAAGAAAGATTTCCGGAGAAATGGTTTTCATACCCTCCGGAAGACTTGGAAAAATTTGGTATAAAAAACATTCACTACGCCATTTCAGCTTCTCAATGGGTTCTCTCCATGAGAAATAAGCACGTTATTTTTGCCAGTTACTGTAATTAGGAGAAACAACAATGCTTGAGCTTTCTTTAAGTGAAATCCTTACGTCCTTTGTGAGTACCGCCCCATCATCTGTATCGGGGCGGATCGAGTGTGTATTTATTGACAGTGCAATCGAACTACGTTCAGAAGCTATATGTCACTTTCAAGCTTCCAGTGGGCGATGCTTTTCGTTGAACAATCGGGCTGTTGCGTGCATCACCAGCCAACTGCGTAAAGCCTGTTGCGGCAACCACGCTCCAGTCTTGGTTGAACTTGTGTGTCCAGTCCATATTCAGTGAATAGGCATAAATCCCGGAACCGGCATCATATTGACTAAACCCCGATGCGGCTGACTGTGATGAACTTACCCCGTAGTAAGTTTGCATATAGTTGCCTGTTCCCCAACTGCTGGTCAGCGCCATCGTCACGGTATTTTCCGATGAGCTATAAAGCGGGCTGATAATGCCGAAATGCAGGGCCGCGCCATTGTCCCGCTGAGAAAACGGCACCTCAGCCTGCAATTGCAAATGAAGCCAGTCGGTGACCTTATACCCCAGACCCAATGCCCCGATAGCCGAGCCTTTGACATCGCCCATACCCCGCAAGTCGTCACTGCCATCGCTCAGTGAGTCGCTGTCCACGTCATGATCCTTACGGCCTGCGCGATAGCTCAGCGCAGTACTGTAATCCAGCTTGCCGGTGCTGTTGCCGTAACCGATACCGCGCGTGGTACTCACGAAGAACCCATTATGCATCGAGTAATCAAGCACCAGGGCTGTCGTGACGCGGTTTTCATCCGAACCAGAATAAAGTGGCGTAACATCCACGCCTCCTCCCAACGTTAAGGCGTTACCCTGTTGTGGTTCTGCCGCAAGTGTTGGGGTGGCCAGTAACGCCAGCAGCGCGCCCGGCAGCATTTTTATCAGGGTGCGTCCTGAGAGTGAATAGGGGAACTTATGACGCAGTTCGAAGTTGCTCATTAAAGAAGTCCTTATGGATTCAAACGATTACGATACAAGCGGGTTTTAAACGCCAGAACGCTCAGTTTGAATACGCACCCTAAAGTTCTCATGAGCTAAAAATGAAGAAATACTTAAGCACGTACCGGTGACACAAACCTGATAAATTTCCTGATACCGTTTTTTTCTTCAGACGTTCTTCATTCACCGTTGATAACGTAACTATTGTGAAAATTCTCCTCATCGAAGACGACCTGGATCTCGGCAACGGCGTACGTATTGCCCTTGCAGATCAAGGATTAGATGTCATATGGGTTCGCCGCAAAGTGGATGCGCTGCATCAACTCGATGCCTGCGTGCCGGAACTTGTGTTGCTCGACCTCGGACTGCCCGACGGCGATGGCATGAGCCTGATGGCGTACTTGCGCCAGCAGCTCAAGGGGATCCCCGTCATCATTCTGACCGCACGAGGCACTCTGCAGGATCGCCTGTGCGGGCTGGATGCCGGTGCTGACGACTATCTCGTCAAACCTTTTGTTCTCGCCGAGTTGTTGGCCAGGGTAAGAGCACTTGCGCGACGCAGTTACGGTTTTGAGAATGAGGTGATAGAAATTCGTGGGTTATCTCTCCACGTGCCGACTCGTCGCGTGACAGTGAGCGCGCGGAATGTTGAGTTGACGGCAAGTGAATACGCGCTGCTTGAAACTTTAATGATGCGCACTGATCGCGTGCTTACACGAAGGTTTCTGGAAGAAAGGATATTCGGCGCAAAAGAAAATATGAGCAATGCACTCGATGTGCATATGGGTAATTTACGTCGCAAAATCGGCGACGGTTATGTCCGAACGGTGAGGGGCGTAGGGTATGTCATTGATACCGTACCGATTCAGAAAGGGGCTGGTTGATGCGAAATTTTTGGCGCCACCTGAGAACTCCAACGCTCGTACGGCGAATTATGATCGCCCAGATGTTACTGCTTACACTGCTTTGGTGTCTTTTTCTGACCTACATTTTGTGGGAGAACTTGCGTAGCCCCCCGATGCTAACGGGCAGCAATACCTACGAAACCATTCTTACATTGGTTGATCGTATGGATGATCGCCCGCAGGATCGCAACGCGGTGCTGGAAAAGTTCAGCACAGCGTTGCGGGAAGGTTATGGCGGAGGTGAAGATCCTAAACTGTCAATCAGCCTAATCGTTCGGAAGAATAAAGAGATAATTTATTCATCTGATGGCGCTCCGTCAGGGGTGACAAACACCCTGTATGGGAAAATTCAGAGCATTCAGAGTGAAGGTCGCACCTGGACTAGCCGTACTCTCAAGTCCGGGAGATCCGATGCGGAGGTAACACTTGTCACGCCTGCCGGAGGCTGGAACTTTTTTATATACCTGAACTCGCGTGGATACTACATATTGCCGCTACTGGTGTGCATTCCTTTTCTTTTGTTTCCCGCGTGGCTGTCAATCCGTATTGCAATGCGACCCTGGAACAAGGTGATAAATGAAATTTCCTTACGAACTTCAGAAGATCTCTCTCCCTTAAAAGAAGTGCCAAAGCACATGGAGCTTCGCCAAATGGTGGACGCTACTAATCTATTTCTTGCCAGGGTACAAGAGAGTTCTGATAGGGAACGGGTTTTCATTGCAGATGCCGCTCACGAACTGCGTACCCCCCTGGCTGCGATGCGAATCAATGTGGAGGCGTTGCAGTCCTATGTAAGCAGTAATAATCAACAGGAGTTGCTTGCAGGGATTATTCGCAGCAATAGCCGTGCAGCGCGTCTTGTCAATCAGTTGCTACTGATGATGCACAGCGAAGTGCGCATTGACACTGTTATGGAGCCTGTGCCGCTGACAACGCTCATACAAGAGCGAATGGCTGCACTGGCACCGCTGGCGGCTGAGCGCAGGATTGAGCTCGAATTCTACTCTGATGATGAAGTCTGGATCACAGGCGTCAGGGAACGCCTGATGTCGCTGATTGATAATTTAATTGAAAATGCCGTGAAGTACAGCCCTGAGGGCGGACGGGTTGAGGTAGATGTACGATCACTTGATAAATCTACTCAGCTACGTGTTTCAGATGCAGGGCCCGGCATTCCATTTGAATTGAGGGAGCGCGTGTTCGATAGGTTTTTTCGCGATCCCAATCAGATACAAAGCGGGAGTGGACTGGGGCTTGCCATAGTCAAAGCGGTTGCGCAGCAACACAACAGCAGCGTATGCCTGAGTACGTCTGCAGAAGGTGGGCTCATGGTTACTGTTGACTTTCCAAACCACAAGTCCGCCTGAAAGAAAACATGATTTTGATACCAGCCCAGCGGAGGGCCTCTGTCAGAACAATGGAGTTGAAATTGAAATATTTGACGCTGTCTACACTATTATTTTCTATCTCAATCAGCGGGTGCGCCATAACCGTCAGCGAATTAAAAAGCAGTCAATCATCCTATGACGGCAGCTTCACGAGCAAGACGGAGCCCTCCGATACCTATCGAACCTTAAGGCACATGGCAAGGCAGTGCCTGGAATATGAGGCATATTCAGGAAATCCGGTCATCGTATTAAGCGAGTTTGACGGTGAGCGCAATGAAGGTGAGATCAATCAAAAGCTCCTTGCGCAGGGACTGTTGATTAACAACACGCTAATTGAAATAGAAAGACATGATGGGGACAAAGCACAGGTCAGCCTATACACAACCAAGAACATCTTGAGTGTGGGCATCAGGTCGCCAAATATAAGTGATATCAAGCGCTGGGCTGACGGCGATAGGTCTTGCTAGAACGACACTCTCGTCAATACCGTGAAGCATCTCAGGCCATATGACTTAATCCCCCGTTGATTTACACACCGCGATTTAAGTAATGCCTTCATCAGTAATGAGAACAACTGCGAACGTCTGCTGTTCGCTCTCAGCAAACCTTCAGCGTCACGTGTTTGTCTGCTCTGTGCCAAAATCGGACAGTGCAAAAATTTTGTTTGATAACAAAGACGATAACAATTCCTACCATAACTTTATCGAATTTTGTCTATTGGTTGACTAGTTTTTTGATGATATAGTTTTGTCAATTATTACTTGGAATTTGGTTGAAAATGAAACGATTATTTTATTATGAACTGCTGAGTATAAAAACTGAAATCAACAAACTTCAACAAGATAAAAATAATGTAAAAGTTCTTGGCGACATTCAAGAAAAACTACTTGAATACCATCACTGGGTAGAGTGCAAATTTAACACAAGGAAATTTAGGTTAAAAAACCTTAAACGCATGAAGAAAAACCCTGCCAATACGAAAGAAATCTCCTTACAAATAAAATCTTCAATAAATAAAACCATCTTGCAGTTAGATGAGTTGACGGAGCTAAAGGTATGGTTGAGGAATATTGGAAATTCCCTCCCTCACCTTTATTATGATAAAGGGGATCTAAGAGCATATTCATACTCTTCAAATTCAAATAACCTTAAAGAATTATCGGGAGATATTCATGGTAAAGATGGCCTTGACCTCGAACTTAAATGCTTCCGCTATGCTATTGACATCGGTTCCAAAGCACTTTTAAATGATTTGACAAGTATTATGCGTTATGGAGATCTTACCCTGATGGATAAGGAAATTCCTTTTATTATGGAAATAAAAAACAGCGAGGCATGTAGAGTTAAGGCAAATAAACAACTGAAAAACATGCAAGAAATTCATAGTTACTTAGAGAAAGATATCAGCACGACTATTAGAGGGGGAGAAGTTATTAGCCAAAGAATTACGATGAGTGAAGATGAAAGAAGTAATAAAGAATTTTTTAATAAGCACTTCACAGATTCAAAGCATACCGGGTACAACCTTTCAAAAATAGAGGGCGGGTTATACTGTTTAAGTTTTTATCATGGTTCTAAATATCAAGACAATGTCGATTTTTCAGTTTTGAAAAAATTAAAAAAACCAGCATTTTTTTTCACTTAATCAATTCAAAAATGAAGAGGATAATTCTTTGTTTTATCCTTACACTTTACTCATTGATGACCCTGAAATCTACACTGCATTTATGTTGGGGCTTTATTCTATATATTTATTTTTCGATTGTGAAATTTTGAATAAAACTGCCGATAAATACAAAATAGAATTTAAATTCATCACTGATAAATACTTATCGGAAATGAGAAGTAAAGGCGGCCCATTAATTTACTCTCATACTTTCACAAAAGCGCTGGTTGAATTCTCTTCACTTAACTGGGCAGTCAATCAGATGTTTTCTAATTATCAAGTCGCTTTAGATTCATATGACGTCATAATTAAAAAAGAATTTTGAATCAATTATAATATTGGAAACACCCATTTCAAATGGGCCGTCATTATAGATTTACTACTAATGTCAGAACACTTAAACGTCCTTTTTTCGCTCAAAGCTGCCCTTGATCCTTTAGCGGATAGGTCTGAGTAGCTATGCACCTTAAAATGATTCAAGAAATCTTTGTTTCGGGGCAGTGTTAGTAACCGCTACAATTTTTTGCTCATAAAGACGGTCTTTCCACCCATGAATGGTTCACGTCTATCGATTTCATATCCTAGCGCCGCATATAATGCAATGTTCGCCTCGAATGCTTCGTTCGTCTGCAGGCGAATTTCCCCAATCTCCGCTTGAGCTGCTTTACTTTCAACATGCGACAGTAATCTCCGGCCGATTCCAATTCCTTGCCGGTGAGGATGTACCGCAACATTTTCTATCCAAAGATGATCAGCATGGAGACATATTTCGATGAGGCCGACGACATCCCCTGCAACAATGGCCAGGTCAATGTCATGCTCACGGACGACTTTATTAAAATCGGCCTTCATCGGGGTCGGTTCACGACCAATGACCGAAATCCATTTGGAATAGGCCGCAAGAACTATCTCACGAACCAATTCCGCATCATTTTCTTCCGCGCGGCGGAACCCAACGGTGATGTCAGGCGATTTGCTCATCTAAACTCCTTGAAGCTCGGCTGCCACTAAGATGTGCAACATAACAGGCTGTGCAGCTTTGTGACTCATTAACGTCGGATTAGCGCCGCCAGTTCGACGTTGCAACTGCCAGGTTACTGACACTGGATAGAATAATCAAAATGTGTACATCCTCTTTTACGCAGCCCTTGCAGTAATGCCTGTGTCGCACCAGAAGACTTTCCGGATGGCGAACAGACAAGACAAAATTCACGGTGTATAGAAGGTGTCACCGGCAGCACGCACAGGCCTCGCAATTCAGCTGGCAGGGCAGATTCCGGAATCAGCGTCACACCCATGCCTTCACGCACCAGCATGCAGGCGCTGACCCAATCCCGTACTTTTACGCGTACATCAGAGAGCTGCAAGCCTGCCTGCTCCATCAGACTTTTTCCATTAACGACACATCCGCCTGTCGCGAGAATAAAGGGTTGGCCTGCCAGTGCCTCTAGCGTTATGCCATCCGCCTTTGCATTCTGTCCCTGCGGATGACGGGATGGCATGACCGCCACCCATGCATCCTGTCCCAATACAACGTCTGCTCGTCCCGGTTCGGGATTCATGACCACACCCAGATCCACAGTGTCTGCTGCAATCCATTCCTCCACTTCCTCGTCTGTACCTTCCAGTACCACCACGTCGATGCCCGGATGCAGACGCTTAAAGTCGCGCAGCAGCCCAGGCAAAAATGTGGACGTCACAGAGGGAAAACTGGCGAGGCGAATGCGTCCGCCCTTTAAACCGCGGCTCTCATCAGCCAGCACGCGGATGGCGTTCAGCCGTTCAAGCATTATCCTTGCCTGTTCGATAACCTGCTCACCCAGCGCGGTGACGCCGATGTGTCGACGCTCACGCGTAAACACCGGGAACCCAAGTGAAGCCTCTAACTGAGCGATAGCCTGACTGGCGCCGGACTGAGTCATTCCCACCTCTTCAGCGGCGCGTGAGATATTGCTGGCATCCGCCACGGCGACCAGTAAACGCCAGTGCAAAAGATTCATCATAGGTATCAGTAGCTCAGCTAATAGTTAATTTATGAATCATTAATTTTACAGCACGAGACACATTACGCACAGTGTGTTCAGGAACGGCCAGCACATTGCTAAAAAGCTTTTCAATTTTATCGGAGAGACCATGAAACTTTATTACGCCCCTGACACCTGTTCGCTTTCACCCCACATCGTGTTGCGTGAGCTCGGGCTTGAATTTGAACTGGTCAAAGTGGACAACAGAAGCAAGCTCACCGCAGACGGACGTGACTTCCGTATCATTAATCCAAAAGGCTATGTCGCCGCGCTGGAACTGGACAATGGTCAGATACTCACCGAAGGGCCGGCCATTGTGCAATACCTCGCTGACTTGAAGCCGGAAAGGGGGCTGGCACCGCGAGCGGACAGTTGGGCGCGAGTGCGTCTGCAGGAATGGCTAAACTTTATCACCAGTGAAATACATGCGGGCTCCGCACTGCTGTTCAACTCCACATTGCCTGAAGACGTCAGAACGATCTTTCGTGAAAAGCTCTTCCGGCGGTTCGATTTTCTGCAGGATACGCTCAATGAAAAAGCCTATCTGACGGGCCCCTCGTTCAGCGTTGCTGATGCTTACCTTTTCACCGTGCTGGGTTGGTGTAAATTCTTTTCCATCGAACTGAATCGCTGGCCTGTATTAACGGCGTATATGGCAAATATCAATGCGCGTCCTGCCGTGCAGGCTGCCTTACTTGCAGAAGCATCTCAATAAGCCCGATAAAGCTTATGGCGGATGCAAATGTCTGACAGATGCAAAGCAAAAGATCCGCTTCCCGCTGCCCAGTGACATCCTTTTTGTGGGGCGTTTAGTGCCAGAGCGGACGTTACAGCTAATACCCGTCCTGTTCTTGAGAACATCACTAATAAATGGTCGATTTTAATTCTCACGTTTATTGCATTGTACGAATGGGCGCTGGAGCATGGAGCAGAAATGGAACGGGCCCAGGAGGTGTACGACTCGTCCCGGGTGAAAGAGATTTAGAACTCTGCGGCCAGCGCGAGACTTTCGCGGGCAGAACGGGGGAATCTGGTCGCGTTACAGCTTCAGGAAGCCCCGGTACGGTGGAGCAGGTTTGACAGACAGCATTTGCCCGGAGGTCTCTTGAGGCCTGATGCATTCAGGCCGGAACAATAATTGCGCATTCAGGGGGGCAATAAACGACAGGAGATCGCCTCATCCGCGGCCAACCCCAGCGAGCGTGGCTTTTCGCGCCAAAGGCGATATCACATCATTAAAAATGATTAAATGTCATGACTCAGCCTGCAATAAGTTAATCATTAATAGCCGGTGAGTGGTTTTTATATCGTTCAATTAACAGGTGTAAAATCCCCATTGCACCGTGCGCATAAAAATAGACTTCAATAAAAGTAGTAAGGAACTTATGCCACCCGATAATTTTATCCGCTAAATCAGATTCAACAGTATTGAGTAAGAACCATAATCCACCCGATATGGCTACGCATAATAACGCCAGAACACCAAGCCCCTGAATAGTACTGGCAATGCCACCGGAATGGGCTTCAGGTAAGCGATATTTCATCAGCGTATTGATATCTTGTTTAATACCCTCAAAATCCAGCTTAGCCCAGGCAAAATAGTAAGTAAAACCTCTCTGGGTCATCATCCAGCCAAGCATCAGGAAGCCACAGATAATCAGCCCTGACCCGGAAATTACATGCACCCAGGTTATCACGCTGTCCAGGCCATGCCCGGCAAGCGCTTCAGTTTCAGTAAAGTTGGAGTTGATAATTTGTGAAAGTATTAAAAGTGCCACAACGATGTGCAGGGCACGAAAAAAAGGGGCGTACTCATGGGGTAACATATTCCAAATTCGTGATTTCATAGCGATTGCCTTAATGGATTGATCGACATTCTGAATCTTACGAAAGAATTATTAGCTTAACCTTAATTTTAAAATTATTTGCCAACACGTTCTCATTCCGTCAACGTGGCAATAAATATTGAGAAGTGATAACTATTATTATTACCATCGGCATTTTGGCCTATTAACTGAACCCATGGGCAAACGCGTTTTGCCGGGATTATTTATGCTATCTGGCAAATAACGCCCCCCTGTTGCTGTCATTTCAGCCCGACGACATTATTTCCTCATGCATACCCTTAACCTGCCTTTTCTGCGAATCCCTCCGGCAGGCAGCCGGCAGGTTTTTGTGACTGAGGGTGAAACCCTGATAAATCATGATTAATTAGCAGAAATTAATCTATCGACGGCGGTCTTTAAGGTTGTCGGCTGAGAATATACGATATATTCTCAATGCTTAATTCTTCGCCGGATCACCGCCATGACGACTGCCAGACCCTTGCTCGACGTTCGCCACCTCGCCATTCATACCGATGCCGGATTACCGCTGGTCAAACCGCTTTCCCTGCAGGTGAATTGCCGTGAAATGGTGGCGCTGGTGGGGGAATCCGGTTCCGGTAAAACGCTGAGTTCGCTGGCGCTGATGGGATTGCTGCCGCCGGGTGTGAGTATGACGGGCGGTGAAATCTGGCTGGCTGATAAACAGATTGCCAGCCCGCAGGGCGCGTTTGACACGGCTGTGCGCGGTAAACGGCTGGGGATGATTTTTCAGGAACCGATGACCAGCATGAATCCGGTGCTGAAAGTCGGTGAACAGATAGCTGAAGTGCTGGTGCGCCATCTGGGATTGGGCTGGAAGCAGGCGCACCGTGAGGCCATCGCTTTGCTGGATCGGGTCGGGATCCAGAATCCTGAGCAACGGGCGAAACAGTATATCCACCAGCTTTCCGGCGGCATGCGTCAGCGGGTCATGATTGCCAGCGCCATCAGTTGTAAGCCGTCGCTGCTGATTGCCGATGAGCCGACCACTGCGCTGGATGTCACCATTCAGGCACAGATTCTGGCGTTGCTGCTGGAATTGCAGCAGGAAATGGAGATGGGCGTGCTGCTGATCACCCACGACCTGAGCGTGGTGGCGCGTTACGCAGACCGCGCTTACGTCATGCATCAGGGAAATCTGGTGGAAGCAGGGCCGGTGGCAACACTGCTGACCGATCCGCAGGAACCTTACACCCGCAAACTGATCGCCGCTTCCCAGCCCGAACCGCGTCCGTTCAGCGCAGAAATCAGCGCGGCATCGCCGCTGGTGCGTTTGCGTGAACTGACCAAAAGCTATCCGCAGGCGCAGCGTTTACCTTTCATACCGGCAAAACGGCAAACGGTGCTTTTTCCGACGTCGCTGGATATCCGTCGCGGCGAAATTCTGGGGCTGATCGGCGAATCCGGTTCGGGGAAAACCACGCTGGGGCGGGCGATCATTGGCCTGACGGAAACTGACAGCGGTGATATCGAATTTGATGGCGTTTCCCTGACCCGCGCCAGTCACGCCACGCGGCAGAAAATGCGCAGCCGCGCACAGATAATTTTCCAGGATCCGTACGCCAGTCTGAACCCCAAAATGACCATCGGTGAGCAAATTGCTGAGCCGCTTCGTGTCTGGAAATTGCGTCCTGCCGGGCAGATTCAGGCGCGGGTAGATGAATTACTCACGCTGGTGGGGCTGGAAGCGCACCACGCCAGCCGGTTGCCCGGCGCATTTTCCGGCGGTCAGCGTCAGCGCGTGGCGATTGCCCGTGCGCTGGCGTTAGAGCCGGAACTGCTGGTGGCGGATGAAGCCGTGTCGGCGTTAGATCTCTCGGTTCGCGGGCAGATCCTGGCATTGCTGGATGAGCTCCGGCGACAACTCGGCCTGACCGTGCTGTTTATCAGCCATGATCTCGCTGCGGTAAAACAGGTGTGCGACCGCGTGGTGGTGCTTTATCACGGCAAAATCGTGGAGAGCGGGCTTACGGCGCAGGTGCTGGGCGCGCCGCAGCATCCTTATACGCAAACTTTACTGGCGGCAGCGCCGGATATCAGGCAGGCGTTGCAACTGCGCAACGTCAGTTAAAACCCGTCAGCAGGGGCAGTTCAGGATGTTCCGCCCATTCATGCCAGGATCCGACATAAATGGCCAGTTGCCTGTGACCCGCCAGTTGCAGGGCGGTAAATACCGTGGCGGCACGTGCGCCCCGGTGACAATAAATAATGATCCGCCGGTCGGGATGCAGTCCGGCTTTCTCCGCGCGATGGCGGATTTCTCCGGCATCCTGAAACGCGCCGTTATGCACCACATCCTCCCAGAACAGCAATCTTGCACCGGGAATTCTTCCTGCCCGGTGGCAGCATTCATGCGCAAATTCACCGCTGAATTCTGACGGACGCCGGGCGTCCAGAATTTGTGCGCCGGACGCCTGTGCCGCAAGCACTTCCGTCCGCGTGGCCGTCAGCGAATTAAGTTGCGCGATCACCGTACTGTCTGGCGCACGGTAATCCGGATTTTCTGCGCTTATCACTGCGCTGTTGCCGGTTCCCGGCATCAGCTCGCCGCCTGCGCGTTGCCAGGCATCCAGCCCGCCATCGAGCACCAGCGGCTGGCAGATGCCGCCGCACAGCGCAAACCACGCACCGCGCGGGGAGCGCATACCGACCTGTTGTTCAAAGAAAACAGGTGTGACGTTGTCACGGATGTCCAGCGACTGCCAGGCACGCTGAAAGGCATTGAACAGGCTGTTCACACCGGCTTCAGTGCTGTCGGGAATAAAGTAATCATAAACATTCAGATGATGCGCGCCCGGCAGGGTTGCGGCCTGCCACTGAGCGATCTCACGCACATCAATCAGCGCAAACTGTTCGCCATTTTTTTGGCGTTCACGCAGCTCTGCGGCGCTGATAATGATGCGCGGCAAGGGGAAAGCAGAGTAATCAGGCAAGGTAAAATGACTCCGGAAAAAGCGGTAACAGCGTGCCGGTTCCCCGCTGCTGCGCGAGTGCCAGCACGCGGGCCGCCAGGGCGATGTCGAAAACGTTGAGGCCAAACGAGGAGAAATACACACTGTCATCAGGCGCAGGTCGCCAGCCATCGAGCAGCAGATTGCTTAAATCAGCATCAACGCGATCCGGCGAAAATTGCCCGGCGCGGTACATCTGGAAGAGGCTTTTGGCGCTGGTTTCGCAGAAATCTCCCCACAAATCGACCACCACTTTTGTGGCGAGGGCAATCGCCTCAAACGCGACTTCGTGATAACCCACCTGAATAACCAGCCTTCCGGGGCGGATTGCCTCCGCGCCCAGCAGCGGTTCGGCGGCGCTGGTGCAGGTGATTACGGCGTCGATGTCTTGTGCGCAGGCGTGCGGTAAACCGGTGATTCGGACCAGCGGCCACGGCAGGTTGTCGCTGTCTGGGACAAAAGCAGATGCGCTGCGGCTCCACCAGCTGACCTGTTGCAGGTCCGGGAAAAGCTGACGCAGCATATCGAGATGCGCCGTGGCCTGCACGCCGGTGCCAAGCAGCAGAATGCGCTGTACGGGACGCGGTGCGGCATGGCGTAACGCCAGCGCCGAGACGGCAGCTGTGCGGGCGGCAGTCAGCGCGGCGCTTTCCACCAGCCCGAGTGGCAGACCGTTATCTGCGCGGTTAATCAGCGTCATCGCCATCGCCTGCGGCAGCCCGTCGTGGGCATCGGGGCGATGTGCCGTCCATTTCACGCCAGCGGCATTGAAACGACCGCCTACGCAGGCGGGGAGCGCGTAGGCTTTTCCCCGCGCACCAGCAAGACTGACGTGGGTTTCCGCTGGCATCTGCGTCTGTTGCTGGCGCATTAAGGTGACAACGTCACGTACATCATCCAGCGCGGCCTGCGCCTGCGTACCGCCGAGCGCCATGACATCCCGCTGATTCAGATAGCGAAAACCCTGCGTCATCTCAGTGCTCCAGCAAGGTCTGTGCAAACGGATACAGCGCCGGTGAGCCGCCACAGTGCACGAAAATCACCCGTGAACCGGCGCTGATTTTGCCTTGCTCCACCAGACTGATCAGCCCGTGCATGGCTTTGCCGGTGTAGACCGGATCCAGCAGCAAACCTTCGGCCTGCGCAACGCGGTAGATGGCATCAATGCCGCCGTCAGACGGCACGCCGTAGGCGGTGCCGACAAATTCGTCTTCAATCCAGATATCGTCAGGCGTCCAGTGTTGCGGCCATTCCAGCAAATCAGCACAATCCTGCGCCATGGCGGAAATACGTGTCCGGAACCATTCCGCTTTGGCACTGACGCTGATACCCACGATTTTGGTGTCCGGCCAGTATTTACGTGCGCCGACATACAGCCCGGCCAGCGTACCGCCGGAACCGGTCGGCGCGACAATCACGTCAGGCGGCAACTGATGACGTTCTTTAAGCTGGGCGTCCATTTCTTCGATAGCGCGCACATAACCCAATGCGCCGAGCGGCGTGGCGCCGCCGAGCGGGATAATCAGCGCTTTTTCACCGCGTTCCTGTGCCGCGTCGGCATGGGCATTCATCGCCCCTTCAATCTGGGTGAAATAGCCGTCAGGATCGAGAAACTCCAGCTCCGCGCCGAACAGCTTATCGAGCAGAAGATTGCCCTGATAGGTTTCCGGCTGATGGCCGCGCAGCACCAGCACCGGTTTCATGCCGAACTTACGCGCCGCCGCCGCCACCATCCGGGCATGGTTGGACTGATGCCCGCCGGTGGTGATAACCACATTGACCTGCTTGCGGCAGGCATCGGCCATCAGATATTCCAGTTTGCGGACTTTATTACCGCCGCCGCCGAAGCCGGTGTAATCATCACGTTTGATATCCAGCGTGATGCCGAGTGAGTCGCCGAGTGTGCTCAGGCGTTCGAGCGGTGTGGGGAAGAATCCCAGTGAAACACGTTCAAAATCATTTGCTTGTTTCATCATAATTTTCCTGGTGATTATCTTTTAAAACATTCCCGGATGTTGACGCAAAGCCTCGCCGGATTATTCCGGCAAAGCAGAAAAAGGGGTGTCGCGGGCGTAAAAACGGATCCAGTCGGTGACGGATTGCTGAAAGCGTTCCAGCCCGCGCAGGGTGACAAATTCATTCACGCCGTGCGCATTGCCGCCGTGGCCGAGGCCGCCAATCAGAAAGGCCGGTGCGATGCGGGCAAAGGTATACGCCGGTGCGCAGCCGGGTGCCCACGGCCAGACCTGCGGTTGCGCGCCCTGAGCCTGATAGCTGGCGAGCAGGGCATCGACGCCGGGGCTGTTGCGCGGGAAACGGTGGCCGGGGTAACTGTCGTCCAGCTCAAGTTCCACGCCGTCGAATTCCGCCCGGCTGAGCGTCTGGCGGATTGCCGCCAGCAGGTTTTCACCGTCAATGCCCGGCGGTACGCGCAGCGCGAGTTCCGCGCTGGCGCTGTGCGGGATCACGCCCCGTGCCTGTTGCGGATCACTGCAGATTACTGAAATGTTGAGCACCGCGCCGTTGATCAGTTGTTGCAGGCAGGCCAGCGTATCGCCGCTGACCGATAATTTTTCACTGCGGCGAAAGTGCAGTTCATCGCTGATGCTGAACTGTTGCGCCAGGGTATGCAGCAGCCGGTTTGCCGGTTCATCCACCGTCTGACGGGCGATGACGCCGCTGTTTTCGGCGGGTGCAATGGCATGAAGGGCATGAACCAGCCGCCAGACGGGATTGGCAATCCAGTTGGCGTTACTGGCATGGATAGCCGCGTGAGGGCCACCCCATGCGCCGCCGCTGACCCGTAAACGGCCGCCGCTCAGTCCGCTGAAACCGAGATACACGCGAGGTGCGCCGCCGCCGTATTCACACAGCGAAGGGAAAAATACCGCCCCGGCGGACGGCACCGGACAGGGTTCCTGCGCCAGGTAACGCCGTAACCGGCCACTGCCCGTTTCTTCCTCGCCTTCGAGAATGATCTCGAGATTAACGTCCGGCCCGCCTGCGTCACACAGCGATTTTATCGCCATCAGCATGCCTGCCAGTGGCCCTTTATTGTTCTCTGCGCCGCGTGCGATATACACCGCACCGGTGCCCGGCCATTCGGTAATACCGCCGGTGAAGGGCGGGAATTCCCAGCCTTCGTCCGTGGCAGGCATCACGTCGTACATGTTGTACAGCACCAGCGTTTTTGCCGCCTGATGCTCAATGCGCATGTGCACCAGCGGCGGCGTGTTGTCGTCGTTCTGCTGGCTGACCGGCAATACCGGCACACCGTGCAGATTCTGGCGGATCCAGTCTTCCAGCCACTGTGCCAGTTCGCGCTGCGGGCTGAGCTGGCCGGAAACACTGGCGAACGGCGTCATCGCCTTGAGTAAATCGAGCGTCGGTTGCAGCGCAGGGGGAACGGGATGTGTCACAGGCGGATCCTCGGATTGAGTACCACATAGAGCAAATCGATAATCAGGTTGATGCCGACAAACACCAATGCAGCAAGCAGCACAATGGCCTGTACCAGCGGGAAATCACGGTTCTGGATCGCCTGAACGGCGAGGCGACCAATACCCGGCCAGGCAAAAATGATTTCGGTCACCAGCGCACCGCCAAGCAGCGAGGCGAAATACATTCCCTGCACTGTAATGACCGGGATCAGCGCATTGCGTAAACCGTGGCGAACCACAATCCGCCAGCGGCTCAGCCCTTTGGCGCGGGCGGTACGGATGTAATCTTGTTGCAGAACGTCAATCAGGCTGGCGCGGATCAGCCGCGCAATGGCGCTCATATAATACGCGCCGAGGCTGATGGCAGGCATCACCAGCTGACTGGCGCTGCCATAACCGCCGGACGGCAACCAGCGCAGGTTCAGGCTGAAGGCGATGATCAGCAGCAGGCCAAGCCAGAACACCGGCACCGCCTGACCGCTGAAGGCCAGCAGGCGTGAGACCAGATCCCATAGCGTGTTCTGATATAACGCGCTGACGATACCGAGCAGCAAACCGGCGACGGTACTCCAGAGTAACGCGGTAATGGCCAGCAGCAGGGTGGCGGGAACGCGCTGGCCGATGAGTTCGGTGACCGGCTGGCTGTAGCGCAGTGATTCGCCCAGATCGCCCTGTAAAACACCGGTCAGATAATGCCAGTACTGCCACGTCAGTGAACGGTCAAAGCCCATGCTGTGGCGGAAATTGTCGATTTCCTGCTGGCTGGAGCCCGGCGGCATCATGACCGCAGCCGGATCGCCGGTCAGGTGCAGGCTGTAAAAAATCAGCAGTGACACACCAAACATCACCAGCACTGACTGCCCGAGGCGTTGCAAGATATAACGCAGCATATCAGTCGAGCCTCGTGTGGGTTTTACGCAGCAGGCTGTCGCCGAGCAGGTTGCAGCCAATCACCAGTGCGGCAATCACCAGCCCCGGCCAGAGCACCAGCCACTGTGCGAGCAGCATATAAGAACGGCCTTCGCCGATCAGATTACCGAGCGTCGGCGTCGGCGGCTGAATGCCCATGCCGAGAAAACCAATCGACGCTTCCAGCACGATCAGGCGCGGAATATCCAGCGTCAGCAGCACGATCAGCGGGGTCATCAGATTGGGCAGCACGTGGCGCAGCAAAATGCGCGGGGTGGAAAATCCCATGGCTTTGACCGATTCAATAAATTCCAGCTCGCGGATTTCCAGCGTTTTGGCACGGGCGACACGGGCATAAATCGCCCAACTGGTCACGCCCATGATCACAATGATATTGGTGAGTGACGCGCCGAACAGCGCCATCACCAGTAAGATCAGCAGGATGAACGGCACCGCCAGCTGGATGTCCATCAGGCGCATGATCAGCGCGTCGAGCCAGCCGCCGGTATAACCGGCAATCATGCCCAGCGCCGAGCCCGTCACCGCCGCAATTAACGCTGCCAGCAACACCACCATCAGCGAAAGCCGCGTACCGGATAAAATACGCGACAGCAAATCGCGCCCCAGTTGATCGGTGCCCAGCAGATGATGGCCGCCCGGCGAGGAAAAGGCCGCAGCCAGATCATTGGTCAGCGGATCCGGCAGGGGCAGCCACGGCGCCAGCAGCGCCGGAACAATCACCAGTAGCAGCAACAGTCCGCCGAGGAGCCCGTCGCCGTAAAACCGGCGGCGGGATTTCCTTTGCAGGGTTGTACGCAGTGAAATCATTTCATCCTCAGGTCAAACAGCGGGATCCGCGAATCGGCGCGGCCGGTGAAGGTCACGTTGTCGGCACTGGCATACAGGGAATCTTCTTTGTACAGCGGAATAAGCGGTTGCTGACTGGCGACAACCTGCTGTATCTGCTGCAAAATCTTCTCACGTTTGGCCGGGTCGACCGTGGTACGGCTGCTGTTCAGCAGGGCATCCAGTTCAGGCGAGTTCACCGTGGAATACGGCTCGCCGGAGTGCAGGATCGGATAAAGCGCGGCATCGGCGTCCAGCGTCTGTGTTGATCCCCACGCCAGCATGTACATCGGTGCCTGTTTCTGCGCCGCGACCTGCTGGGTATAGACCGACCATTCCGGCACTTCGAGTTGCGCTTTCACGCCGATGGCTGCCAGATCCTGCACAATCGCCTGGGCGACGTCTGCACTGGCAATATAACGGCGGGGTGCCTGGAAGCGCAGGGTGAAGCCTTGCGGATAGCCCGCTTCTGCCAGTAACGCTTTGGCTTTGGCGATGTCCTGCGCCGGTGCAGGGATCGCCTCATAGCCAAAATCTTTCGGTCCGGCCATGGTGCCGGTCGGCGTGCCGAAACCGTGCAGTAAATCGCGGGTATAGGCCGTGCGGTTCAGCGCCAGTGATAACGCCTGACGGACGCGCACATCATTCAGCGGTTTCTGGTCGTTCTTCAGTCCGAGGTAAATGGTCAGTCCGCCATTTTTTACCTGTTCGAGATGCACGCCCGGTTTATTTTTCAGCGCCGGCACCAGATCGGCCGGTACGCCATCAACCAGTTGTACTTCGCCGGTCAGCAGGGCGGTGATGCGCCCGGTGGCCTCCGGGATCGGACGCCAGGTGACGGTATCGATGGCGGGCTTGCCGCGCCAGTAATCCGGATTGGCCTGCATCACCACTTTTTCATCGGGAATAAATGCGGTGAGGGTGTACGCGCCGGAACCCACCGGTTTGCGGGCAAATTCCGCAGCACCGACTTTGGTGACATACGCCGGTGGCACAATATAGGTCGGGTAGCGACTCATGCGGGTTGGCAGCAGCGGGTCGGGGCCGGTGGTGTGGATTTTCACCTGATAATCGCCGGTAACTTCCACGGATTTGATGGTGCGGATATACGAAATGGTCGGCGCGTGATTCGCAGGATCCAGAATACGGTCGATAGAGAATTTTACCGCCTGCGCATTGACCGGCTCGCCGTCGCTGAACTTCACACCCTGACGCAGGGTGAACTCCCAGGTGGTATCATCGGGTGATTTCCAGCTTGTCGCCAGCCCCGGTTGCAACTGCATATTGGCGTCGCGCAGCACCAGCGTATCAAAGAGGTTATCCACCAGTGTGGCAGACTCTTTCAGGAAACCCGGGTCCATCGCCGTGGCGGAAGCTGGCTGGGCGATCACCAGTTCAGAGGCGAAAGCAGCCGGTGTCGTCAGGCTGATAAGCAGGGCCAGTGAAGCCGGTTTAAAGGCAGGTATTCTCATTACGGTCATTCCCAAAGTGAAGCCGCCAGAAGAGTTGACGGAATTAACGTGAAGGTTGTGCGTCACAAAAACGGTCAATCAGTATTCAATTCCTCAATACATGATATATCCTATATAATGTATTTTTGGCAAGCTACAGATTAAACCGCAAAAGAAAAGCCATTATTTTGCTAAAGGAAAACGTCAGATGTTTGAGATGGAAAAAGCGCAGCGTGTCAGCCTCACTATGCAGGTGGAGGCCAAACTGAAAGGGGCATTAATTGTCGGCGTACTCAAACCGGGCGCGCGGCTGGTGACCAAAGAAATTGCTGAAAAACTGGGCACCAGCGTGACGCCGGTGCGCGAAGCATTGCTGCGTCTGGTGTCGGCGGGCGCGCTTGATGCGACGCCTGCACAGGCTTTTCTGGTGCCTAAAATTGCGCTGGCGCGGTATCAGGAAATCACCCTTATCCGCAAAAATCTTGAAGGGCTGGCGGTATCGCAAGCCTGCGGGCAGATCACTGCGCAACACCTCGCTTTGCTGAAAACGCTGAATACCCGATTTATGGCGGCGAAAGTGGAAAATAACGTTGAGGACGCTTTAGAGGCTAACCGGGAGTTTCGTTTCACTCTGTATGAAATGGCCGCGATGCCCACGCTGACCGCGCTGATTGAGCAGTTGTGGGTGCAGATTGGTCCGTGTTTTAACTATCTTTATCCGCAGTCACCGCATATGGCGCAGGGCCAGCATAATTACGATCAACTGCTGGTGGCGCTGGAAGCGGGCGATGTTAAACGCTGCGTGAAGCTTATCCACAAATCGATTGATGACGGCGCAGCCATTCTCGGTAAGCATTATTTTCTACAGGAGTGACGGGCGGTTGCCGGGAGTCAGGTGGCATTGCCAGACTGCAACACGCAGTCTGGCAGGGTCGTTCATCAGAACATCAGCACCATCCACGGATAGGCAATCAGCATCATGCCGCCGAGGAAAATCGCGCCGAAGATGGTACCGAGGCGCCAGTAGTCTTTGGTTGGCAGATAGCCGCTGCCGTAATAAATCGGGCTCGGGCCGGTGCCGTACGGGGTGATGATCCCCATCACGCCCAGCGAGGTCACCATCATCAGGCAGTAAACCGGCATATTGATGCCCGGAATAGCCGCCGCAATGGTCAGCATCGCCGGTAACAGCGCGGTGGTATGCGCCGTGGTACTGGCGAACAGGTAGTGCAGCAGGAAGAACGCAATCAGCAGCATAACAGCGGCGACCTGCGGGTCGAATCCGTCGAGTAACTGACCGCCTTCTTTACCCAGCCAGGCAATAAAACCAACGCGGGCCAGACCATCCGCCAGCGCGACCAGCGTCGCAAACCACGCGAAGGTGTTCCAGGCCGGTTTATTACTGGTGATATCGTTCCAGTTCAGCACGCCGGTCCACAGCATCAGCACCACGACCAGCAACGCAGCCAGCGCGGGTTCAATCCACGCAGCGGCAAAAATCCACATCAGCAGCGCAGAACACACAAAGATCAGCAGCAGGATTTCGTTACGCGACAGCTTACCCAGTTTGTCGAGTTCGCTTTTCGCCCAGCGCGGCACCTCGTCATTAATCTTCACTTCCGGCGGATAGAACCAGTAGGCCAGCAAAGGCATGGTCAGGATCAGCAGCACCCCCAGCGGCAGGAACGCCAGGAACCACATACCCCAGGAAATCGTAAAGCCGGTGATACTTTTCACCAGCGCCAGTGCCAGCAGGTTCGGGGCCAGCGCCGACAGGAACATCGAACTGGTGATACACGCGGCGGTAATCGCCACCCACATCAGATAAGAACCGATTTTGCGCGCACTCGGATCATTGGGTTTGGAGCCGTATAACGGCGGCAGGTTGGCGATGATCGGGTAAATGGTTCCGCCGCTGCGTGCGGTATTGGACGGCGTGAAAGGTGCCAGCAACAGATCCGCAAAGGTAATGGCGTAACCTAATGTCAGGCTGCGACGGCCGAGATATTTCACCAGGATCAGGGCCAGACGGCGACCAAACTGCGTTTTGTCATATCCTGCGGCAAACATAAACGCGCCAAAAATAAGCCAGACCGTCGAGTTGCCGAAGCCGCTCACCGCCCATTTGAACGCCTCGGTGGGCATTTTAAATTTCGGGTTGGCGATTTCGGCCGGGCTGAATAACAGCCACTGACTGAAGAGGGCGATCACCACCACGCCGGTCAGGCCGATCACGGCGCCGGGCAAGGGCTCGAAAATCAGGCCGACAATCACGCCGACAAAGATGGCGAAGAAATGCCACGCATAGGGTTCAAGCCCGGCGGGGACCGGCGTCAGCAGTAAAAGCACCGCCACCAGCACCGGCAGGAACAACATAATCAGACGTTTTTTTAGTCCCCCGGAGGCCGGATCGGCCTTGCCGGGAACATTCAATGTCGATGTGGGTTTCATAAATTTTGTCTGCCCGTAATTGAGTGTGAGCGTTACGCCACGGTTATCAAAGATGGTGTTCTGATTCGGAAAACCATTAATTTCTTTCGAACTTAAATGCGTTAAGCGGTACGCAATGACAGCGGGTCCACTGTGACGAAATTAAGATGTTACTTTTATTCTTAGCCTGAATGACGCAATACATTCACTTATATCAATACGGTATCATTACAATAAGTGTGGTTATTTATTTATCGAAATAATCCGTTTAAGTGAATGTAGAGTAAATTTGCGTAAACGCCAGTTGTTGCAGTCAACTCTATGATTTTGAAGGTGAGATTTTTTATGTTATTCTAATGTTGATTTTTGTCAACTCATCATTAACAATTGAAGGTGGCATGGGTTTCTGTGTCGGATAAATAAACAACTCCTGTTTTCAGCACGTTTATAACGCCAATTTCATCGCCTGATGCAAATAAATTAGCTAACAGATTTCTATATTCGCCTGCTTCGGATTGCTTAATTAAACGTAGTTTTTTTACGGTAAGTAATGCGGTCATGGAAAAATTCAAGACTTACAGATTTCGGAGTTGATCATAATGAATAAGCTGACACCGGTACTGAATCCGCTCACGCTGCCAAACGGTGCGGTACTGAAAAACCGTCTGCTGATGGCCCCGATGACTACCTGCACCGGCTTTTATGACGGTACCGTCACCAGTGAACTGGTGGAATATTACCGTGACCGTGCTGGCAGCATCGGCACAATCATCGTCGAATGTTGCTTCATTGACCGCATGGGCCCGGCGTTTCCGGGTGCTATCGCTATCGACAGCGATAACAAAATTGCCGGTCTGAAGAAAATTGCCGATGCCATTAAATCCAAAGGCTCGAAAGCGATTTTACAGATTTACCACGGTGGCAGAATGGTGGAACCGGAGCTGATCGGCGGCCGTACGCCTGTCGCCCCAAGCGCCATCGCTGCACCCCGTGAAGGCGCGACCCGGCCAAAAGAACTGACCGGCGAAGAAGTGGAAACCATGATCACCAAATTTGGTGATGCCGTTAACCGCGCCATTAAAGCCGGTTTCGATGGTGTGGAAATCCACGGCGCAAACACCTATCTGATCCAGCAATTTTACTCGCCGAATTCCAACCAGCGCACCGACAAATGGGGCGGAGACCGCGACAAACGCGCCCGTTTCCCGCTGGAAGTGCTCGACATCACCCACAAAATGGCAGAGCGCTTTGCCGACGCCTCCTTCATTATCGGCTACCGTTTTTCGCCGGAAGAGCTGGAAGTGCCGGGCATCCGTTTTGACGACACGATGTATCTGCTGGAAAAACTCGCTGCGCGCGGGCTGGACTATGTGCATTTCTCGGTCGGACAACTGTTGCGTCCCTCTATCGTCGATACGCAGGACCCGACGCCGCTGATCACTAAATTCCGTGCCATGCGCTCTGAAACACTGGCTAAAGTGCCGGTGATTGGCGTCGGCGGCGTGATCAATAAAGCTGATGCCGAAAAAGGGCTGGAATACGGTTTTGATCTGATCGCGGTGGGTAAAGCCTGTATTGCTTATCCGGACTGGGCTGACCGCATCGTCAATAACGATCATCTTGAGCTGTTTATCGACAGCCATAAACGCGAAGAACTGAACATCCCTGAACCGCTGTGGCGCTTCTCTCTGGTTGACGCCATGATCCGCGACACCAGCGTCACCGGCCGTAAATACAAAGCCGGGGTGTATCAGGAGAAAGTCGAAGCCGAAGCGCTGAAACTGAAAATCAGCGTCACGCTCGACACTGACCGTATTACCGATATCGCGCTGGTGAAAGACGACTCGCTGGACGTCGATTTCACGACCACCTTCGAAAGCCTGCGTACGCGCATGCTGGTCGCCAACAGCCCGCACGTCGATGCCATTACCGGTGCGACCACCCAGAGTGAGGCGCTGAAAAAAGCCGTTTCCCGCGCGCTGGCAACTTCCAGCAAAGAACACGTCATCGAAGAAGGCGGCAACCCGCAGGCACCGCAAAACTACGACGTTGTGGTGATCGGCAGCGGCGGCGCAGGACTGGCTGCAGCGATTCAGGCGCACGACGAAGGCGCGCATGTGGTGATTATCGAGAAGATGCCCACTATCGGCGGCAATACCATCAAAGCCTCCGTCGGGATGAACGCCGCAGAAACCCGTTTCCAGAAACTGAAAGGCATTGAAGACAGCAAAGACCTGTTCTATGAAGAAACGCTGAAAGGCGGCAAGTTCAAAAACAACCCGGTGCTGCTGAGAGAGTTTGTGGAACTGGCACCGGAAGCCGTCGAATGGCTGGCGGCGAAAGAGATTGAACTGAATGACATCACCATCACCGGCGGGATGAGTATCGACCGTACACACCGTCCGGCGGATCGTTCCGCCGTTGGTGGTTTCCTGATCAGCGGCCTGGTGAAAAATATCAACAAGCGCGATATCGAAGTGCTGCTTGAAACCTCCGTCGCCGAAATCCTGTCCGAAAACGGCGTGGTGACCGGCGTGAAAGTGGTGGATGAATATAATGACAGCCGCATTCTGAATGCGAAAAGCGTGATTGTCGCCACCGGCGGTTTCAGTGCTAACCGCGAGATGGTGGTGAAATATCGCCCGGAACTGGATGGTTTTGTGACCACCAACCATGCGGGTGCGACCGGCAGCGGGATTGCCTTGCTACAGAAACTGGGCGCGGACACGGTGGATATGGGTGAAATCCAGATCCACCCGACGGTGGAACAGACCACGTCTTATCTGATTTCCGAAGCCATTCGCGGCGGCGGCGCGATCCTGATCAGCCAGGCCGGAAAGCGTTTCTATAACGAGATGGAAACCCGCGATAAAGTCTCGGCTGAAATCATCGCCTTACCGGAGAAAAGTGCGTGGGTGATCTTCGATGAACAGGTGCGGTCGAATAACAGAGCGGCTGACGAGTATATCGCCAAAGGCTTTGTGATAAGCGCGCCAACGCCGGAGAAACTGGCAGTAAAACTCAATATGGATCCTCACACGTTGTCGGAAACCCTGCTGCGCTACAATCTGTTTGTGGTGGAGAAAAAGGACGAAGACTTTGGCCGTACCACTGCGCTGCGCCATCCGCTCAATCAGGGGCCGTTCTTTGCTATCCGCATCGCGCCGGGCGTGCATCACACCATGGGCGGTGTGACCATCAGCCCGGATACCGCCGTGCTTGATGCGCAAAAACAGGTGATCACCGGTGCCTGGGCCGCAGGCGAAGTGGTCGGCGGCATCCATGGCGCAAACCGCATCGGCGGTAACGCTGTCGCCGATATCATTATCTTCGGCATTCTCGCCGGTAAGAATGCGGCGGCGCTGGCGAAGCGGTAAGCGACAGAAGGTTAATGCTTTAAAATGAAAAACCCACGTGTGAGCGTGGGTTTTTTTATGGGGAACGGATGCCTCAGCCGAAAGCCTCCCGCACCGCCTGAATAAAACTGCGGATCTTCACGGTCTGTCGCAGACCGGCGGGTGTGAGGATATGCATGGGTCTTGAAGGTCCGTCGTAATCAGGCAATACCTGCACCAGTCGTCCGGCGTTGATCTCCTCGCGCAGCACATCTTCCGGCCCCAGCGTCACGCCATATCCGCTGACGGCAGCATGCAGCAGTGCGCGCCAGTCATTCGAGCGCAGACGGCCCTGCGGATGGATTTCCTGCATTTTCCCGTCCTGGTAAAATTGCCAGCGGCAGGGGGCCTGTGGCGACCAGATTCCGTAAACCAGACAGGAATGCGTCGCCAGTTCCGCCGGGGTTTCCGGTGCGCCATTTTGTGCAAGATAGCCCGGCGAGGCACAGGCAATCAGCCGGTATGGCCGCAGCGGATAAGCAATCATCTGGCTGTCACTCAGTTCGCCAATGCGCAGGATCACCTCATAGCCTTCCTCGACCGGATCGACCATGCGGTCGCTGAGCGTCAGTTCAATCTGTGTCTCCGGATACTGCGCCAGATACTGTGTAATGAATGGCGCCAGTGACGATGTGCCGAAGGTGACGGGCGCATTCACCCGTAACGTGCCGGAAGGTGTGACTTTCATTTCGAGGGCGATAGCATCCGCCGCTTCGGCTTCTGAAAGTACGATTTTACAGCGCTCATAATAACTGCGCCCGATGTCTGTCAGGTGCTGACGCCGCGTCGTGCGGTTGATCAGTGCCGTCCCCAGCCGCGATTCCAGCCGGGCGATATGTTTGGCCACCATCTGCGGGGAAATACGCAACGCTTCTGCTGCTGCCGCGAAAGAACCCAGATCAGCGGTTCTGACGAACACGTTCATGCTGGTTAAGCGATCCATGATTCCCTCTTGTTTGTTGTTTGTTTATGTCTGCGGTGGCGATTTATCAATGTTAAGTGTGGAATTATTCTTACCCTATCGACAACAAAATGAAAGGTAAGAATCATGAAAATAGGCATTTTGGGTGCAGGGTTCGTAGGCAGGGCGGTGGCAAAACTGGCGATCAAAGCCGGACATCAGGTGATGCTGAGTAATTCTCGCGGTCCTCAGACGTTGTTCAGCCTGAAGCCGATGATCGGTTGCGAAATCGGTACCGCGACGCAAGCGGCTGCTTTTGGCGATATCGTGGTGATTGCCGTGCCACTGACGGCTGTCGGACAACTGCCCGTGGCGGAGATTGCCGGAAAACCGGTCATCGATGCCGTAAATTATTACCCTGAACGTGACGGTCAGGTGGCAGAACTGGACGATCAGACAACGACTACCAGCGAATATCTCGCGGGCTTCCTGCCGCATTCAGAAATCACCAAAGCATTCAATGCGATTCAGATGACCGATCTCGAAAACGACGGTTTACCCGCTGGCGACCCGCAACGTCGCGCTCTGCCCGTAGCCGGTGATGATGCGGAAACGAAAAAGGCGGTGATCGCGCTGTATGACGCCTTTGGTTTTGACGCCGTCGATGCAGGCGCTCTTTCCGAAGGCTGGCGCTTCCAGCGCGGCATGCCGTCTTATTGTGTGCGGATGACCGAAAGTGAATTACGGGAAGTGCTGGAAGGCGCAGTAAGGCCGGAACCTGCGAGAAGATAAATGGGTGGTTTTATCCCTCTGAAATTTTAAATGTGCTTAGGCTGAGATAACGTTTAAAACCCCCACCCAACTTCCCCCTTCACCGGGGGAAGCGTTGATCAAGCCATCAGCGAGTTTGGCTTTTCTTCTGCTTTTAAACCCCCTCCGGCACCCACGCGCCCTGCAATTTCACCTGCGGGAAGCCTGCGGTCAGAATGCGCAATTCGGCATCGCGCGGAGTGTTGTCGCCCTGGCCCTGAATGCTGACGATGTCCTGCGGGCAGGCGGAGAAGGCGACGTAGCAGTCCATTTCGGCGCGCAGGATAATGTAGTCGCCAGGACGCGTCACCACCGGCAAGGTTTTCAGGGTACGGCCATCCGGCTGAACCTGAATGTTCATGAAGATGTTGAACGAGGCCAGATTGCCGTGCGGCAGTGTTACGCCCAGTTCCGCCATGCCTTCAAACAGGTTGTGGTGGCAGTTGCGGTGCGGTTCGGTGCAGCCGAGTAACTCGTAACGACGCGCATCGCACGCGGCCATAAAGGTGTCGTGCACGCCGGGTGAGGTGTCGGCGACCAGCGTCAGAATCGGGTGGCGCTGGCTGGTGATAAAGCTGTCACCGACCTGCGGATTCAGCCGCTGGTTCCAGACACGGGTGGCTTCCATACACATATATTCACTGACGTCTTCGGCGTTATACGCCCAGCAATCCACCACCTGGGTGCCGTACAAATTCACCACCTGCACGGCTTCGCCTTTCGCCAGACGCACGGCTTTACCGTGGCGGGCGGCAATCAACTGGATGTCACGATGCTCAAATTCAGCCGACATTTTTTTCTCCTGATTAATGTTGCATGCTGCGACGGTAGCGCGTCATGCGAAATTCAATATGGCGCGCCAGCCAGTCAATCAGACTGTTCAGCACCCAGTAACACAGCGCGACCGTGAGATAAATCTCCAGCGGCGCGTAAGTCTCAGAAATCGCCTGTTTGGCGGCGTACATAAACTCCTGCACCGATACAATCGACAGCAGGGCGGAGTCTTTAATCAGGCCGATCATCAGCCCGACCAGTGGCGATAACATCTGCGGCAGCGTTTGTGGCAACACCACGTCGCGAAGTTGTTCCGTGCGGCTCAGCCCTAAAACACGACAGGCTTCCCACTGGCCGCGCGGTAACATCTCAATCGCCGAGCGTACGACCTGCGCGATATACGGCGCGTAATATAACGTCAGTGCCAGCACGCCGACCTGCGGCGAGGTTAAGGTGATGTCGTATTCCGGCAGGACGAAATAGAGCAGATAAATAACGATCAGCAGTGGAAGCGCCAGCGTCAGGCTGGTGTAAAGATGCAGCAACCGTTGCCAGAATGGCGGGGCACGCATCAGCGCGACGGCCATCAGCGTGCCCCATAACAGCGAGCAGATCGCCGCAATGGCACAAAGTTTTAACGTGGCAATCATGCCTGCGCCGAGCGACGGTAATGCGGTAAGAATTGCCTGCCAGTCCATTACGCCATCCTCCGCTTGGCTTCCAGATGCCGTACCGCGCTGATCAGCGGCAGGGCGATCAGCAGATACCCGGCTGACACCAGCAACAGCACCTGAGTGGCGTCGTAAGTGCGGGCGATAACGATTTGTCCGGCATAGGTCAGTTCGGTCAGCGCCACCACGGACGCCAGCGGCGTAGTTTTCAGCAAAATCGTAAACTCGTTCACCAGCATCGGCAGGCTGGCGCGGATCACCTGCGGGTTGATCACATACCACCACGTCAGCCAGCGGTTCAGCCCCAGCGTGCGCGCCGCTTCACGTTGTCCGCGGGTCACCAGACTCTGATTAACCCGCAAGATTTCCGCGACGTACGCCCCGCTGTTCAGGCCAATCGCCAGCACCGCCGCCAGCATTGGCTGACCGCCGAGGCCGAGACGCGGCAGGGTGAAGAACACCACAAAGAGCTGCACGATAGCCGGTGTGCCACGCATCAGGCTGACATACAACCGCCCGGTGACGCGCCACAGCCAGGCATTGCGTAGCTGGATAAAGCAGATGATTTGCCCGCACACCAGGCTCAGCAGCGCTGCCAGTAAGGTAAGTGTCAGCGTCATCAGCAGGCCATGGCCTAATTCGGGAAGTGCTGCAATCACCTGGTCATCCAGCCCCAACATGCGTTATTCCTCGTCAAATGCTGACAGATTTTCCGCGACCGAAAGCTTCAGCGGCGCGGGTTTATCGTTGCCTTCAATACCGGTGCAGCAGGCAGAAACCACAAAGACGGTATCGGCCACCACGCGACAGGTAATGCTGTCGCCCGGCTGCGTGCGGTTGGTTTCCGGCAAAATATCACCTTCTCGCGTCAGCCGGACGTGCATGAACAGATTGATGGGATCCGGCAGTTTCGGCACATTCATGCCCAGCCGTGCCAGTTCACTTTTTACCGACTCAATGCAGCCATCCCCCTGATAACCACGCTCAGCCAGCCATGCGGTGGTCGAACCCGGCAGCAGCAGGTCGTGGCGTTTTACGCTGTCCTTGCCCAGCACCATTACCGGACGACGGCGGTTATTCACCAGACGCATCCCAGAACCCAGCAGATAGCTGTTGCTGAATACGCGGGTGTGATGAACCGACAGCCAGACAGCAGGGTCGCTCAGGCTGAAGCCAAACAGTGCGGCCACCGCACCTTCGCCCGCTGCCGTGATGCGCAACAGTTGCCCGCGCAGCACGCGAATGGAGCCCGTCTCACCGGCTTTGATATCCACCGGCCCGGCCAGCGGACGGACTTCACTTTCGGCCCAGGCCTCACGCATTAACAGCATGCTGAATCTCCCCGTGGTAATGATTGCTGACCTGAATATCAACCGGCGTGACCTGCAAACCGTTGCCGGGAATGATGTCCTGCGGGCAGGACGACACTGCGCAAATCAGGTCACACAGCGCTTCAAAGACAATACAGTCACCGGCTTTACTGTTCGGGTCAGTGACTTCCATGCGGCCATCGGCGGTGACCGGCCCGTTCTGGAACAGGTTGAACGGTTCCGGCAGGCTGAAATAGGTCACGCCCTGTGCCTTCATGCCCTCAAGCAGGTTATCGACGCAGTTGCGATGGCCTTCAACACCGAAATCGATACTGAAACGCGTGCGGTCGCAGGCCGGAACATTGGCGTCATGAATACCAATGGTGTCGGCGATGATGCGCAACATCGGGCGGTTTTCACTCGACCACAGCGCATCTCCGGGTTTGAAGAACAGCGAGCGCAGATGCTGACGCGTATGCACCGGCGACAGTTTTTCATTCAGATCAGCGGCATTCACGGCCACAAAATCGGCGGCCTGCTGACCTTCGGCATCAATGACGGTAATAAATTGCCCTTTGTTCACGGTAAAGGTTTTGCCGTGACCGGCGGGCACCGTCAGCAGGGATTGGCACATAACTTACTCCTGAGGAATGAAATCGCTGGCGGGCACGGTAAAGGTGGTGCCGAGATACTGTTTTTGCAGCGTGGTGAGTTCGCCGTCTTTCTGCATCGCCAAAATATGATCGCTGATGGCTTTGTTCAGGCGGGTGTCGTCTTTACGTGTTGCCCACGCCATCCACTGTGACGGGCCAGCTTCGCCAACCTGAGCCACTTTGTTCGGGTATTTTTTAACGATCGGTGCGAGCACCGAAATGTCGTCAAACACGAAATCGGCGCGTTTAGTCATCAGCGTGCTGACGGTCTGATCCAGCGTATCCACGCTGATGATGGTGATCGGCTTCTTGCCTTCTTTGGTCAGCGTTTCGTTAAAGCCCTTGAGCAACTGTTCCGGCACGCTGGCGCTTTTCACGGCTCCGCTCAGACCAGACAACTGTTCCGGCGACAACGTTTTGCCGCTGAATTTTTTCACATCGGCCTCGCGCACCAGCACACCATTGACGGTTTTGCTGTAAGGCACCGTGAACAGCACTTTTTTGGCGCGTTCGGCGGTGACGTTAAGAGAAGAACCTTCGGCATTGAATGAGCCGGAGATCAGGCCGGGCAGAATGCCGCTGAACGCGGTTTTCTGAAACTCCAGTTTCACGCCGAGGTCTTTGGCGAAAGATTGCATGATCGCCACGCTGTAGCCGGTGATCTCGCCTTTATCGTTGGTGAATTCATAAGGCGGGAAGGTCGGGTCGATGCCGACGGTGATTTTACCGCTGCTTTTGATGTCTGACAGGGTGTCAGCTTGTGCGGTGCCAGCCCCGCCAGCAGTGATTAAAGCGGCGATCAGCAATGCTATTTTTTTCATTATGGTGATTCCCTGGTGTTGGTGAAATGTCACTGACCACAGAGCAGTTTCCATGCCACTTTTTTAATCAGTCGCAGCCTGAATATGACGGGAAACATTTTTTTCTTCCATAATCAATGAGAAACAAATGTTTCTTGTTTTAATATTTATATTTCTCAGGTTTCATCAGGAGGCGTGAAAAAGCGGCGGAAAGATCCGCCGCTGCACTGATTTGGGGATAAGTGTTCAGCCGTTGCGCCAGTGCGGCGCATTACTCCAGTTCTTCGAGGCTCTGGTGCAGGGTTTCGATGGTGGCGAGATGGTAGCTGCCGGTTTTACCCATGCGACGGGCGACCAGTGAACAGAGCAGGTTACAGACGCCGGAAAGCGCCACGGTGCTGTCGAAAATCAGATTAACGTCGGTATGACAGCGCAAGACCCAGTTGGCATATTTCGCCGGTTTACCCGCCAGCACATCGGAGATATACAGCATCGGCACCTGCATGTCAGCCAGGGCACTCATGGCGGTTTCCAGTGCAGGCATACGACGGCGCAGCCCGACGCAGATCACCACATCCTGCGGGCCAAGCGCTGCCAGATGTTCTGCCAGCGAATCACCGGCGCGCGGCAGCAGGCGTACGTCGGGGTGAACGTGGATCAGGTCGCGGTAAATCAGCATGGCGATGGTCTGACTGTGACGCCAGCCCATCACCACCACACGCTTCGCGTTGGCAATGGCCTCCACGCAGGCTTCAAGCTGGTCATCTTCCAGTAAACGGAACGTGTTCACCAGGCTGGAGACCTCTTTTTCCAGATGATTTTGTATCAGCGTGCCCAGGGGCGAAGCGCTGGGTGCGGCCTGAAGATACAGAGGCGAGCCACTGTTTTGCATTTCACGCGCCTGACGGCGGGCAGCATCGTAACTTTCATAACCGATATGGCGAAAGAATCGCGTGGCAGTCGCTTTGGATACGCCCGCGCTCTGCGCCAGTTCAGTCGCGGTATTCATCGCCAGCTGGCCCGGCGCGGCTAACAGGACATCGGCTAAACGTTGTTCGTGCAACGAAAGCTGATCCCATTGCTGCCGGATACGGCTTTCCAGCGATGCCGTTTTTGCGCTCATGAATGATCCCCGGAAAGAAAAAACTCATCCTGCACAGAACGTGCCGGATTGTCATGCACAATCTTTATCGCGGTATTGACAGTGCACCGGGGATGATGGTTGTATTATACAACTATCAGTCAAAATCCCGGGTAAACGCATGCCAGATCACGCCTTAATCGAAGAAATCCGTTCCTCCTCGCGCCTTATGGTACGCGAGCTGGGTTTTATGAACGCCACGCTGGCGGCCACAGAATATTCACCTTCTGCCGTACACAGCCTGGTGGAAATTGAAAATCAGGGCGCCATGACCGCCGCGCAACTGGTGCAGATCCTCGGGCTGGAAAAATCCAGCGTCAGCCGCATGCTTGCCCGTTTGCTGGCAGCGGGTGAACTGCAGGAAGTGCCGTCGGAAAATGATGCCAGAGTGAAACAACTGATACTGACGGAAAAGGGCAAGCAGACGGTCGGGCGGATCAATGAGTACGGTGCGATGCGCGTGATCAAGGCGCTGGAAAATCTGGATTCTGCGCAGCAACAGGCCGTCGCAAAAGGCCTGGCGGCGTATGCCCGCGCCCTTGAACGTTGTCGCGACGGGGACCCGGTCGCGCCCCAACACAACATTGAAATCGTCACGGGATATCAGCCGGGCATGATTGGCCGGATTGCGGAAATGCATGGCACGTATTACGCCAGTAATTACAACTTCGGGCATTTCTTCGAGGGAAAGGTTGCCAGCGGACTGGCCGAGTTCTGCGGGCGTTTGCATGAACCCTGCAACCAGGTCTGGCTGGCGGTCAGCAACGGGCGGGTGGTCGGTTCAGTGGCTATCGATGGTCAGGATCTGGGAAATAACGAAGCCCACCTGCGCTGGTTTATTCTTGATGACCGCTGCCGGGGAACGGGCATGGGCAGAAAACTGCTCAGTGAAGCGATAGCGTTTTGCGACGGGCGCGGATTCGACGCTGTTCAGCTCTGGACCTTCAGCGGCCTTCATGCTGCGCGACGTCTGTATGAATCCTTTGGTTTCGAACTGCTGAAAGAATGGCAGGGCGACCAGTGGGGCATGACGATGACCGAACAACAGTTCACCCGCCGGTCACCGCTTCATTCCGCTGTGACCTTTTCAGCTTCAGTTAAAGGCGATTTTATTGATTTATGAATATTTGCTGCAGGAACCGGTTTTCCGAGGAAATAGCCCTGACCAATATCACAGCCGAGTTCCTGTAAAATAATCAGCTGACTTTTATATTCAATGCCTTCAGCAACCACTTTTACGTTGAGGGCGTTGGCAAGGGAGAGAATAGAGCAAACAATCTTATTCTGTTTCTCATTAGTCTGGAATGTATCAATAAAACTCTTATCAATTTTTAATGTATCAAAGGGAAAGTCACAGAGCTGAGAAAGGCTTGAGTATCCGGTGCCAAAATCATCGAGAACAATTTTAACGCCTGCGTCACGGAGTCTTTTAAGTGTATATCGGGCCAGATGTCTGTCGCTAAACAGCGCGCTTTCCGTGACTTCAATTTCCAGTTGTTCTGGCGGGAAACCCACATCATCAAGAATACCTATAATTCTTGATTTAAGATTTTTGTCACATAAAAGTAAAGGTGAAAGATTAAAGGACAACCGTTTGTCGGATGGCCATTTTAGCGCTTCAAGACATGCCTCCCGTAAGAGATATTCTGTCAGTTCTGTTATTGCTCCTGTGTCTTCAGCAAGCGCAATGAACTTCGACGGCGGGATGAACTTTCCCGCCGAGATTTCCCATCGGGCAAGGGCTTCAAAGCCTATGATTTTTTCTGATTTTAGATCCAACAAAGGCTGGTAATGACTCACAAAAACTTTGTTTTTCAAGGCTGATTTAAAATCACGTTCCAGTTGTGCCATGGATAATAAAGATTCTTCCATGCTCGCAGAGAATGCCCTGATCTGCTCTCTGCCAGCTTTTTTAGCAACATGCATTGCACAATCGGACTGTTGAATCACTTTCTTAAGATCGCACGAATCTTCCGGGGATCGTGAAATACCAATATTGGCTGAAATATTGAAGGTGAATCCATCCAGATTAACCGGTGAACACAGGCTACGCATAACGCGCCCGGACAGTGAGGTCAGGTCGGTTTTGTCAATATTGGGTCTCAGGACAAGAAAATCATCGGCGGCTAATTTATAAACACAGCCAGGGAAAATATTCAGCAGTCTTTCTGCTACGATCTTAAATATCTCATCATGATAGTCATGACCGAAAATATCATTAATATCCTTCAGTCTGTTTATTTCAATGGTGAACACACCAAAACTACTTTTGTTTTCGTGGTTATATTGTGCGATGGTGGAGTTGAGTATGATTGTATTCGGCAGCCCTGTTACCGGATCATGACATTCAACCCAATGAAAATTCTTTTCAGCTTCCATTCTCCTTGCTATTTCCTTTTCCATTGCTTTTATTTTTACAAAGGAAAAAATCAGCCCAAGAAAACCCGTTATATTCAGGGCGATGAAAACTTCATCTAAATTATAGACTTCATATGCCTTAAAAAAATAATAGAAAACTTCATTCATATTAAAATAAAGGGAAAATAAATAGGTTGCTATGAGTATCCCTATCCATACATAAAGCTCGACTTTTGCCTTATTGCGAAGCTTCTTTAACATATGCAACCTCAAAATAAGTTAACAGAGTCAGTAAAATCATTTATCTGCATGTGTTATCGGCATTCTGATGGGGCTATTTAGCCCGGATAAGGTTTTTTTTAAATAAAGGGGCTACTTATTATGATTTTTGCGGGGGTGATCACTCTGGGCAACGGCACAGCGGAAAGCTTTTATCGTCCGTAAATGACCTTATAAGCGTGAAGTCAGGGGGATTTATGATAATAAAATCAGGATGTCATCAGTAAGGTACGTCTGTGTTTAGGGTATGAAGGCCACCGGCCGGACAGGGCCGGTGGCCTGATATTGCTTGATTTCGGTGACGAAGTTTTCACGGCTGCGGCGAACTTTCTTCAGGTTCACCAGCCAGTCGCCTTCGTGGGCGCGGTAGCCCAGCGGCAGGATCACCACGCTGCGCAGGTTTTTGTCTTTCAGGCCCAGGATTTCATCCACGGCAGCAGGATCAAACCCTTCCATTGGCGTCGCATCCACTTCTTCAAACGCGGCGGCGATCAGCGCGGCGCCCAGACCGATATAGGCCTGACGTGCAGCAGCCTGATAATTCGCTTCGGTACCGCGTTCAGCGACAATGCTCAGCAGTTTCTGGCGGTAGTTTTCCCAGCCTTCGTTTTTAAAACCGCGAACCTCGTTGGTCAGGTCGAACATCATGTTCACGCGTTCTGGCGTGATGTCATCCCATGCCGCGAACACCAGCAGGTGAGAACAGTCGGTGACCTGCGCCTGATCCCAGGCAACGGTGCGGATTTTTGCGCGGATATCCGGATTAGTGACTACCAGCAGTTCGAAGGGTTGCAGACCGCTTGAGGTCGGTGCCAGACGCACGGCCTCAATAATATTTTCAATCTTTTCAGCCGGAACCGTTTTGGCCGCATCAAACTTCTTGGTTGCGTATCGCCATGCCAGTTTTTCGTTTAAGGTCGTCATCTTTTTTTCCTGAAGGATAAATTTGGAAGCGGGGGATTGCCTGTGACAATTATTCCCAAATAGCCGCCCGATAATCGCATGAACCGAATCCGGGAGTTTATACTTTTGAGCCTTGATAAAGACCGCCGTCAGTGAAAATTTGCAGGGTTAGCACACAGTTGTCAGCCGCTGGCGAAAAAATAAACTCAACGCTATCCCTGTAAACAGGCTACTATGAATCTAATTGCCCGCTGAGGGTGACTCATCTTTTCGGCCTCCCTGTCCCTTACCCATTTTCTTATCAAGTGAACTCTCATCGCAGCTCAGGCAACTGCCTTATCGGGTCCGCCTAAGGTATGCTGACATGAAAAATGCTGTGATTAACTGGTTCAAAATTAAAAGAGCACCCCCTGTTATTAGCCATACCCGGCGTCATCGCGCCAGCGCACTGGCGCACCCCGTACCGATCAGCGCCGAGCTTTTCTCCGCAGATCAGATGGAACGGTTCGGCGGCAAACTCGCACTCTCCCACAAACTCTCCGGCAAAAAACTTCCTTACTACCTGCTAAAGCGCCTCGACGATAACGAAAAGGTTTTAACGCGCAGTTGCCTGATCCTCAGCAGTGGAGAAAAAGCGGGCATTACCCCGGCCGGTGAATGGTTACTCGATAACTTCTATCTGATCGAAGAACAAATCCGCCTGGTGCGCCAGCTGTTACCGAAAAACTTTGGCAAGGGGTTGCCTTCACTGGGTTTACCGCATTCCTGCCCGCGCATTTATGACATTGCGACCGAGGTTGTCAGCCACAGCGACGGCCTGTGGGACATCAAAACCCTGACCCGTTTTCTCTCGACTTATCAGAGTGTGCGCCCGCTGACGCTCGGGGAGTTATGGGCGTTTCCGGGTATGCTGCGCCTGGCGCTGATCGAGAATTTACGCCGGGTCAGTATTGAAGTGGCGAATGCGCAGCAGGAACGTAATCTGGCCGATTTCTGGGTCAATAAATTGCAGGACAGCGCGGAAAACGATCCCGCCAGTCAGATCATCGTGATTGCTGATATGGCGCGCACCAATCCGCCGCGTAGCAGCGCTTTCGTGGCCGAACTGGTGCGCCGGTTGCAGGGGCACGGTTCGATGCTGGCGCTGCCGCTGACCTGGGTAGAGCAGCGGCTGAGTGAAGTCGGGCTGACCCAGCGTGAAGTGATCGATAAATTTAATCAGCAGCTTGCTGCCAGCCAGCTTTCTGTCAGCAACAGCATTATGGGTTTGCGGCAGTTGACCGAAATGGACTGGGCAGAATTCGCCGAAAACCTCAGCGTGGTGGAGAAAGTCCTGCGTGAGGATCCGGCCGGTATTTATGCCTCCATGCACTTTGATACCCGCGATAACTACCGCCATCAGATTGAACAGTTGTCGCGCCATTCCCTGCACGATGAGGCGTTTGTCGCCAGCCGCGCGGTGGCGCTGGCACAACAGGCAACGGATTCCTTTCAGCAACAACATGTCGGTTACTATCTGATTGATGCCGGGCGCAAGACGCTGGAGAAAGATTTGCAGGTGAGGTTTTCGCTGCAAACCCGCATCCGCAGCCGCCTCAGCCAGACACCGCTGCTTTCGTGGCTCGGCAGCCTGCTGCTGCTGACCACCGCCATCACCGCCGAGGTGCTATATCACACCGTGCATCCCGGCATGCACTGGGCATGGTGGCTGTTACTGGGGCCGGTAGTGCTGGTCGCCAGCCAGTTTGCGCTGAATCTGCTCAGTGAAATCACCACCCGTAGCCGCACACCGCAACCGCTGCCCCGACTGGAATTCGTCGGCGGCATCCCGGAACACGCCAGTACCCTGGTAGTGATCCCCTGTCTGCTGGGTAGCCGGAAAAATATTGATGCACTGATCAGCAGCCTCGAAGTCTGTTATCTCGGCAATGTTCTGTCACACCTGAATTTTGCGCTGCTCACCGATTTTCACGACAACCCTGAACAGCACAACGAGGACAACGATGCGTTGCTGAGCTACGCCACGCAGCAGATCCAGACCCTCAACCGACGCTATACCGACGCACAAGGGCCGTTATTTACGTTGTTGCATCGCGACAGTGAAATGAATGCGGCGCAGAGCGTGTGGATGGGATATGAGCGCAAACGCGGCAAGCTGAATGCGCTGAACCGCTGGTTGCGCGGCGAAGGTGAGCCGTTCTCCCGGGTGGAAGGCCGCACACAGGCGCAACTGCGCCAGGTGAAATACGTGATCACCCTCGACAGCGACACGGTGCTGCCGCGTGCGACTGCACATCAGCTGGTCGCCGCCATGGCCCATCCGCTCAATCATCCGGTTTATGACACTGAACGCCAGCGGGTGATTTCGGGTTACGCCATTCTTCAGCCCCGCCTGGCCGAAGAAATCCCCGAAAACGGGCAGGGGCGTTACGCCGCATTATGCAGCAGCGTGCCGGGCAATGATCCGTATTCGTCGATGTCCTCCGATATCTATCAGGACTTATTCGGCGAAGGCTCATTTGTCGGCAAAGGGATTTACGACGTTGATATGTTCATCCGGGCAACAGAAAATACCTGCCCGGAAAATTTAGTGCTCAGTCACGACCTGCTGGAAGGGTGTTATGCGCGTTCGGGCATGCTCAGCGATGTGGTGTTATACGAGCAGTATCCGGATCATTATCTGGCGGATGTGGCGCGTAAAACCCGCTGGATCCGTGGCGACTGGCAATTGCTGAACTGGCTGGGTTTTCGTGTCACGCAGGAAGATGGCACGCGGACCCGCAACCCGCTGACCACGCTTTCCCGCTGGAAATTGTTCGATAACCTGCGCCGCAGCCTTATCGCTCCCGCGCTGCTGACCCTCATTTTTTGCACGCTGTTGCTGGTGCCGAACAAGCTTTACTGGCTGGGCTTTATCACCAGTATGCTACTTTTCCCGGTGGTGGTCGCGCTGGTGCTGGATCTCTTCAACAAAGGCTCACGCCGCAAGGTCATTGCCCATCTGAAAAGTGTGGCATCCGCTACCCTCAGCCGTTGTTCGCGGATTTTGCTCCAGTTAATGACTCTGCCGCACGAAGCCGTGTATTCAATACACGCCATTTTGCTGACCCTGTGGCGGCTGAATGTCAGCCACAGGATGTTGCATGAATGGGCGAGTGTGAATATCGGCGAAAAATCCCGTGCGCACTCGCAGGTCTATTTCTATCGCCGGATGTGGGCGAATCTGCTGGCTGGTGTGGCCGTGATTATGCTGGCCGCCGGTGCGCATCCGCCGTTACTGTGGTTTGCCTTGCCGCTGGGTCTGCTGTGGCTTGTCGCGCCGCTGGTGATGTGCTGGATGAGCCGGCCTGCCGTCAGGCAGAAACCGGGCATTGATGCGCAGCAACAGCGTTTCCTCCGTCAGACCGCACGTGAAACCTGGTACTTTTTCGAAACGTTCGTCAACGCTGAGGAAAACTGGCTGCCGCCCGACAATTTCCAGGAAATTCCGAAGCCGGTGATTGCGCACCGTACCTCGCCAACCAACATTGGTCTGTCGTTGCTGGCGAATATCACCGCGTGGGATTTCGGCTACATTACGCAGGGTGAGGTGCTGGAACGTACCAGCCAGACACTCGATACGCTGGATAAACTCGAGCATTTTCGGGGTCATCTTTATAACTGGTACGACACGCGCACGCTGGCACCGCTCAATCCGCGCTACATTTCCAGCGTTGACAGCGGCAATCTGGCCGGGCATCTGCTGACGCTCAGCAGCGGATTACGGTTATGGCGCACGCAGCCCGCGCTGAATATGACCGCGTGGCTGGCCGGGCTGGCCGATACGCTGAACATGGCGGAAAGCCAGACCGACGAACTGCTGATGACTAAATTGCGGGAAAGCCTGAAACAGACCACCGCAGCCAAAGCCGCTGAAAGTATTACCTACCTGCAGGATATGCACGGCCTGATCGCTGCGTCGGCGCAGGGCTGGCAACAACGGCTGGCAACACAGCTCGCGACCGGCATTAAAGAGTGGTCAGATTTTTATGGGGCGCTGCCGGCGGAGGCTCAAAATCAACCGCTGCCAACGCTGCACTGGCTGGCGCAACAGGATGCCCGGACGTCACCGCTGTTATCCCGCTCTATCGGGCTGGCGCGTCAGCGGCTGGACATCATCGGTGAACTCGAACAGCGCCTGAACGAGCATGCGCACATGGATTTCCGCTTCCTGTATGACAAAAATACCCACCTGCTGACCGTCGGTTACAATTGTGACGCCCATAAAATGGACAGCGGAAAGTACGATCTGCTGCCTTCGGAAATCCGTCTGACGAATTACGTCACCATCGCCACCAATCAGTTGCCGCAAAAAAGCTGGTTCGCCCTCGGGCGCCTGTTCACCGTGATCGACAAACAGCCGTCGCTGATGTCGTGGAGCGGCTCAATGTTTGAATATCTGATGCCACAACTGGTGATGCCAGCGTATCCCGATACGCTGCTGGTGCAGATGTGTCAGACCGCCGTTGACCGGCAAATTGCCTGGGGTAAAGAAAATAACGTGCCCTGGGGGATTTCTGAATCAGCGTATGCGGCCTTTGATCTCAACCAGAACTACCAGTATCACGCCTTCGGTGTGCCGGGCCTCGGTCTTAAACGCGGCCTGGGTGAAGATATGGTCGTCGCGCCTTACGCAACGATGATGGCGCTGATGATCCGCCCGCAGGAAGCCTGTGTGAATCTGCTGGAACTGGAGAATTGCGGCGCCCGCGGTGAATACGGTTTCTATGATGCACTGGATTACAGCCCGTCACGTCTGGTGCGCGGGCAGATTTACATCGTGGTGCGTTCCTACATGGCGCACCACCAGGGCATGGGATTCCTGGCGCTGGCTAACGTGTTGCTCGGCGCGCCGATGACCGCACGCTTTGCGGCCAACGCGGCGTTCCAGTCCGCCCGTTTACTGTTACAGGAACGCGTGCCGGATGCCGTCGAGCTTTACAGCCCGCGTCGTCACTTCGAATCGCACGACAATATGCTGCAAAAAGTGAACGTGGAATTGCGTGAATTCACCGACGTCGACAGCCCGTCGCCGGAAATTCAGCTGCTTTCCAATACCCATTACCATCTGATGGTCACGCAGGCGGGCGGCAGTGTCAGTCGCTGGAAAGACCTGACCCTGACCCGCTGGCGCGAAGATGCCACCCGCGATAACCGCGGCATCTTCTGCTACGTCAGCGATCCTGAATCGGGTGCAGTGACCAGTAATACCTGGCAACCGCTCGGTAAACAGAAGGGAACCTACCACGCGGTGCTGACCGATTTTGGCGCAGAGTTTACCCGTACCCGCGGCCTGCTGACCCTGCAGACGCATATCGTGGTATCACCGGAAGATGACGTCGAAATCCGCCGTATGACGGTCACGCATAATGGCCGCCATTCGCGTACGCTGGATATCACCACGTATGCCGAAGTGGTGCTGGCACCCGCCGCCAACGACGCCGCCCATCCTGCGTTCAGTAATTTGTTTGTACAAACCGAACTGGTGCCTGCGCAGGAGGGGATTCTGTGTCACCGGCGACCACGCGAACCGGATGAGGCCTGTCCGTGGATGTTCCACATGATGGCTATCCACGGTGCGGTGGAACGGGAAACGTCATTTGAAACCGATCGCGCGGCCTTTATCGGGCGTGGCAATACCGCCGCCAGTCCGCAGGCAATGCAGAAGGGCGGAACACTCGGTAACAGTGCCGGTGCGGTGCTGGATCCGGTGATGGCGATTCGTCAGCGCATCCGGCTCAGACCCGGTGTGCCGGTGATTATCGACATGGTTTACGGCATCAGCGACACGCGCCTGCAAAGCCTGATGTTGCTGGAAAAATATCGCGACCATCATATTGCTGACCGGGTATTTGAAATCGCCTGGTCGCACAGTCAGGTAGTGCTGCGCCAGCTTAATGCCTCGGAAGATGATGCCGGGCTGTTTAACCGTCTGGCGGGGGCGCTGATTTTTGCCAGTCAGGAAATGCGCGGCGATGCACAGTCGGTCGCCGCCAACCGTCGCGGGCAATCCGGTCTGTGGGGACAGTCGCTTTCCGGCGATCTGCCGATTGTACTGCTGACCATGACCAGCAACGAAAATATCGGGCTGGTGACGTTGCTGATCCGTGCGCACCATTACTGGCGTCTGAAAGGATTAAAAGTCGATCTGGTGCTGTTGTGTAATGATTCCGGCGGTTATCAGCAGGCGCTGCAAAACCAGATCCTCAGCCTGGTGGCATCCGGCGCGGGTTCCAGCCAGACCGATATTCCGGGCGGAATTTTCGTGCGTAACGGCGAGCAGATGACACCGGATGACCGCATGCTGCTGATGAGCGTGGCGCATGTGGTGATCGACGACCGCCGTGGCAGTCTGGACGATCAGCTGAATCAGCGGACACAAACACCGCTCGTTTCCCTGCCCGCGTTGGTGCCGGTGCGTACGGTCAATGACAGTCAGCCGGTGATGTCGCCGCCACGTGAACTGGCCTGTTTCAACGGGCTGGGCGGTTTCTCGCCGGATGGTCGTGAATATCAGATTGTGCTTAACGAAGGTCAGACCACGCCTGCCCCGTGGTCGAACGTGCTGGCAAATGCCAGCTTTGGTACGGTGATTTCAGAAAGCGCGCAGGCGTATACCTGGTATGAAAATGCCCACGAATACCGCTTAACGCCGTGGGAAAATGACCCGGTTAGCGACAGTTCCGGCGAAGCCTTTTATCTGCGCGATGAGGACAGCGGCAGCGTCTGGTCGCCTGCACCGTTACCGGTTCGCGGCATCGGCGGTTACGTCACCCGCCATGGTTTCGGTTACAGTTGCTTCGAACATACCGAGCGGGGCATTTCCAGTGAAATGACGGTATTAGTTGCCGAACATGCGCCGGTCAAACTGATTATCATGACCCTGACTAACCTCTCCGGCAGGCCGCGCAGATTGTCGGTGACCGGTTATGCCGAATGGGTGATGGCGGATTTACGTGCCAAGTCCGCGATGCATATCGTGACCTCGGCAGCGCACGTGGTAAAAGGTTGCGGCGTACTGGCGACCAATCATTACACCAGCAACGGTTCTGAACGCACCGCTTTCTTTGCGGTCACCGGCGCACATTGCTCGGTCAGCGGTGACCGTCGCGAGTTCTTTGGTCGCACCGGTTCTGCGGCCATGCCCGCAGCCATGAAAAATCAGCGTCTTTCCGATAAAACCGGTGCGGCGCTGGATCCTTGTGGCGCGGTGCAGTCGGCCACAACGCTTATCGACGGTGACCAGCGCACCTTTATTTTCGCGCTGGGTCTGGGGCAGAATGCCGCAGATGCCGAAGCGCTCATTCATCAGTATCTTGAGGAAGGCGCGGCGCAGGCTGAGCTGGATCGCATTCATCATCACTGGCATCAGGTGCTGGATAAAATTCAGATCACCACGCCGGATAAATCGGTTGATTTGCTCGCCAACGGCTGGCTGATTTACCAGACCTTAGCCAGCCGGATCCTGGCGCGCAGCGGCTATTATCAGTCCGGCGGGGCGTTCGGTTTCCGTGACCAGTTGCAGGATACGCTGGCGCTAAGCCACGCGGCGCCGGAACGGATGCGCGAACAGATCCTCTTATGTGCGTCGAGGCAGTTCATTGAAGGCGATGTCCAGCACTGGTGGCATCCGCCAACCGGCAACGGCGTGCGTACCCGCTGTTCTGACGACTATCTCTGGCTGCCGCTGGCCATCAGCCATTACATCACGGTCACCGGCGATCATGGCATTGCCGAAGAATCCGTGCCTTATCTCGAGGCACGTTTGCTGGAGGCAGGTGAGGAGTCGTTCTACGAGCAACCGCAGGTCAGCGCAACGCAGGAAAGTCTCTGGCAGCACGGTGTGCGTGCGCTGAAGCATGGTCTGAAAATGGGTGAGCACGGACTGCCGCTGATGGGCGCGGGAGACTGGAATGACGGCATGAATCTGGTGGGGCTGGGCGGGCGCGGGGAAAGTGTCTGGCTGGGCTTTTTCCTCTACGACGTTCTGCAACGTTATGGCGCACTGGCAGAAGAGCGCCAGGACATCGCTATCGCCACCCTGTGCCGCGAGCAGTCGGCGCTGCTGAAGCAAAACCTCAACAACCATGCGTGGGACGGTGAGTGGTATCTGCGCGGTTATTTCGACAGCGGTGAAACGCTGGGTTCGCATATGAACGACGAATGCCAGATAGATGCTATCGCGCAAAGTTGGTCGGTGCTTTCCGGAGCCGGTACACCTGAACGCACCGCCAGCGCCATGCGGTCAGTCGATCAGCGTCTGGTCGATAACGATGCGGGGTTGATCAGATTACTGACGCCGCCATTTGACGGCAACGGCCCGAATCCGGGATATATCCGCGGATATCTGCCGGGTGTGCGTGAAAACGGCGGGCAGTATACCCACGGAGCTATCTGGGCGGTGATGGCGTTTGCCCGACAGGGCAACACCGAACGCGCCTGGGAACTGATGTCGATGATTAACCCGATCAATCACAGCCTCACGCCGGAGGCGGTCAGCCGCTATAAAGGGGAACCGTATGTGATTTCCGCCGATATTTATTCGGTCGATCCGCACAGCGGTCGCGCGGGCTGGAGCTGGTATACCGGTTCTGCGGGCTGGACATACCGGTTGATCACCGAATCATTGCTGGGCATTACACGCCATGGCGATGCTATCGCCATCCACAGCAAATTGCCTGCGCTGTGGCCGGAAATCACGGTGACGTATCAGCAAGGCAGCAGCCGTTACCTGATAACGGTGCGGCACAACACCGGCGACTACTGTGTCACGCTGGATGGCCATGCCCTGGACGGTGATCTGATCCCGCTGACGGATGACGGTAACGAGCATCAGGTGGTGGTCGAACTGGGGAGCCGGGCAGAAAATGCGTAAACAGGTAATGTGAAGCATTAGTTTTATGGATATCATTGTGATTCCTCATCATCTAAACGTATGGTTCGTAGCGGATTGCAGCCGCATCTGAAACCGGAAGTCGGGAGAGGCAGGGTCAGTAAACTGCCGGGAATTTATGATGAAACAGCCAGGGCGACTCAATGCAAACAAAGCGGATCCTGATTATTGAAGATGATGCCGATGCGGCAGACGTTCTCGATGCGTATTTAAAACGCGAAGGATATGACGTACAGATTGCCGGTGACGGTGTTTCCGGGCTGGAGCATGCGCTGCGCTGGAAGCCGGATCTCATTTTGCTGGATGTGATGCTGCCCGGGATGCGCGGCACTGATGTGCTGGCATCGCTGCGGCGTGAAAGCAGCACGCCGGTGATTATGGTGACGGCGATGGGCGACATGCCCGATAAAATTGGCGCGCTGCGCTTCGGTGCGGATGATTATGTGGTCAAACCTTACAACCCCGGTGAGGTGGTGGCGCGGGTGCAGGCGGTACTGCGTCGTGTGGCGACAGACGAAAACAACACGTCTGCTGTGTTGCGCTGGCAGGGTCTCGACGTGGATGTCGGGGCGCTGACGGCGGCGGTTAGCTCTGCCTCGGGCGAACCGCATTATCTTGATCTAACCCCGACAGAATTTGGCGTACTGAGCACATTAATGCGGGCACCAACACGCCCGTTCTCACGTCAGTATTTGCTGGAGCATTGCCTGCCGGAAAGCGAGGCGCTGGAAAGGGTGGTCGATACGCATGTCTATAATTTGCGTAAAAAACTCGAATCTGCAGGCATCGTTAACGTGTTAGTTAATGTGCGCGGCGTCGGTTACCGGTTCAGACAGCCATGAACCACCACTCTCACTATCAGTCCCTGTGGCGCTGGATTTGTGTGCGGATCCTGACGCTGGCCATCGGCAGTGTCGTTGTGATTGCTCTGTGCATGTGGCTGCGTTTTGTCATTGAGAATCTTTGGGTATTGCACCATATGTCTCCCGCACTCAGGGCAGAGTTTTACGTGCTGCGGGATAATCCGGATCTTAATCTTGCGCGGTTTCATGAGATTGTCGATCAGGGCTGGGGGGCGCGTTACTCCGATCCCTCCATCGCCTCGGCCGACTGGATCATGGTTGGCATCCTGGTCGTCGTGGTGACGCCGTTTATCGCTATTTTGGGATTAAAAGCCGCGCGACCGCTTTCGTCACAATTCAGCCGTCTGGCCCAGGTGGCGCGTGCGGTCACGCAGGGAGATTTTAATACGCGGGCTGAGCCGGTGAAAAATGCGCCGGCGGAACTGATTCAGTTCACGGATGATTTTAACGCCATGATGTTGCAACTTTCGCGTTATGAGCGGGAGCTGCGGGCCTCCCATGTGGCGATGGCGCATGAACTGCGCTCACCGCTCACGGCGGCGGTGGGGCGTTTACAGGGCATGCTGGACGGTGTTTTCCGCCCGGAGCCGCAGCAATTGCAGATGGTGATGACACAGCTTTTGCATCTGAACCGTCTGATCGACGAACTGCATCTGCTGTCGCTGGCGGATGCCGGTCAGCTTAACCTCAGCAAGACAGAACTGGATCTGGCAGATCTGCTGCGCGAGCGGATGACCTGGCTGAAACCTCAGTCGACGAAAGCCGGTTTTGACATCGCCCTGACGCCGGAGACGCCGTGCCGTTATGTCGGTGACCCGTTCCGGCTCGGGCAGGTATTTACCATTCTGATGGAAAATGCGCTGCGTTATGCGCAGGAAGGACGGCGTCTGGACATCGCCATTGCGCCCCGCAATGGCGGTTATGACATAACGTTCCGGGACAAGGGTCCGGGTGTGGATGACAGTTTTCTGCCTGTTATGTTTGAACGCTTCAGCCGGGCGGACTCTTCCCGCGCACGACATTCCGGGGGCAGCGGATTGGGTTTATCCATCGCCCGTGCGATTTGTGAAGCGCACGGCGGGGGGATCCATGCGGAGAAGAGAACGCACGGCGGGCTGATGGTCACGGTCAGTTTACCGCTGCCGGAAAACAGCCAATAAAAAATTCGCACGGCAATAAAAAAGGGGATGCTGAATGCATCCCCTTTTTATATCCGTATCAGAAGTCGTACGTCATGGAGACTTTGAGCGCGCGCGTTTTTCCCTGATAAATATAGGTTCCGGTGCTGTCGATATTTGACCAGTATTTTTCATTGGTCACGTTATCAACACCGGCACGCCAGACCATATCATTCTGGTTGATTTTGGTGCGGTAACGCACGCCAAGATCCAGAACGGAATAAGCGTCGATTTTCTTCGTGTTGGCTGAGTCTGCCCACTGTGAGCCGGAATGGTTCACCAGCGCGGTGGCCGTCAGGCCGTCAACCGGTTTGATGTCATATTCCGCACCCAGCACCAGGTTGTAGCGCGGCACGCCAATCGCATCTTTACCGTTATAGGTGTTGTCTTGGGTTTTGGTCATTTCCGGATCAATCCAGGTCGCGCTGCCGTTGAGACGCAGGCCCAGCACCGGTTCGCCAAAGACGTTCAGCTCCACGCCCCGGTTACGTTGTTCACCGTCCAGATTGTAGAATTTATTGCTGTCCAAAATGCCTGACGGTTTTTTGATTTCAAATAATGCCAGTGAACCGCCTGCACGCCCGAAGTCCGCTTTTACACCCACTTCGTTCTGTTTTGAATGGGCAATGCCGGTGGTCGAACCGTAGTTTTTCGCGTTATTCGGTGCCACATCGCCCGGCTGTAAAGACTCGGTGTGGTTGGCGTACAGGGAAATCACCTGCCACGGTTTATACACAACCCCGTACGTCGGCATCCAGCGGCTGTCGCTGTAACGTGATGACACGTCTTCAGCGCCGGTCGCATTGCTGTAATTACGGACGATCACTTTCTGATGACGTGCGCCGACGGTGAACAACAGGGTATCATCCAGGATGCCCAGCGTGTCGGTTAACAGATAGCCCTGAGTCCGGTTACGCCCGGTGGTCAGCGGGTCGTCATAATTACCGCCAGACAGATTAGGTGTCGGGTTCGGGACATTCGTGGTGTGATAAATATTGGTGTTTTCAGCATTGGCACCGTAGGCCATACGCCACGCCGTATTATTGCGTGAAGTCAGGGCGGAATAACCAAAATTCACCTTGTGGGTGATGAAGGCAGTATCGAAATTGCCGCGAATTCCCGCCATTCCGCTGAAATTATTGATGATGCGGTTGGTATCCAGACGACCAATCGTTGCCGTCCCGTCAGCATCTTTCAGCGCAGGGGAAGCATAGTCGCCGGTTTCATGCGAATGCTGTGCGCCAACGCCGCCATACACTGTCCAGTCATCAGTCACATCATATTCCGCTTTGGCCATACCAAATTCGGACTCAATATTGCTGTATACCCAGTCCTGACTGTAATTGTGACTGTTGGATGGCACTTTAGGGATGAAATCCACACCACTGATATTCACGCCAAGACGGGCGTCGTGGAAGGTTTTCTTTTGATAGCCCATGTCCACAGAGGTACGAAGGCGGTCACCGCGATAATCGAGGCCCAGTGAGGCTGCGGTGGTGCGTTTTTTCTCACCATCAATACCGGTTTCGCCTTCACGGTTAACGGCATTCAGACGGACACCGAACTGGTTGTCATCGCCAAAACGACGGCCCAGATCCAGGGTGCCACCAACCTGAGAAGAGGAGGTGTAATCCACGCCCACACGGGTCAGTGGCGCGTCATCCGCATGCTTCGGCTCGAGGTTGATCATGCCGCCTACGCCACTTGTCGCCGCGCCGTTCAGTAATCCGTTCGCACCTTTAAAGATTTCTACGCGGTCGATTAACGACGCATCCATCACCTGACGCGGCACCACGCCCGGCAATCCGCCATACGTCATGTCATCGCCATCGAGCTGGAAGCCACGAATGCGGTAGGTTTCGGCGAAGTTGCCGTATCCCTGCACGTTCTGGACGGTGGCATCATTGCGCACGACGTCAGCAATGGTCCGCGCCTGCTGATCCTGAATCAGTTTTGACGTGAAGCCGATGACGTTAAACGGCACATCCATTGCCTTCTGTTCGCCAAGCATGCCGAGGCGACCACCATGCGCGACCTGACCGTCCAGATAGGCCGGAACCAGCTCATTGCCGCCGGGTTTGAATTCATTATCCGGCGCACTGACGATAGTCATGGTATCGCCTGTCGCCGCCGTTGAGCTGGTCGCCGGAGCAGGGGCGGTGGCCGCCATCGCAGGCATGCAGCTTACGCTGACGAAGAGTGCCAGCAGGGTCGGTTTAAACCCTGTGGGTGAAATTTTTTCGCGCATAATGTAACCCTAATGTAAAAAGGACTGAGAATCATTATTATTTGAATTTGCGATTATGCGCATGGCGTTTTGGGATGCAAGAAAAATATCAGGGGACTAACTTATGTGGCGGAAATCGCCTCGTTCATCATAAAAAATCCACGGCATCGCGTGGATTTGGGTGAATACCGGGGTTTTTAGTTTTGCTGGAGGAGCGGAGCGCAATCGACCCTATTTCTTCTTATTCAGCATCGCCTGTAAATCGGCAAACGGGTTGTAGGTGGCGGCACCGACATCATCTTGCGCATCTTCACCGGCCACCACCGTTGAACCGTACTGATCTGCTTCTGTGTACTTCGAGTGTTCGTGGTCATGACAATACAGGCACAACAACTCCCAGTTACTGCCATCTTCCGGATTATTGGTATGATCATGGTCGATATGGTGAACCGTTAATTCACGCAGGTTTGAATACACAAACTCCCGCGAACAACGTCCGCACACCCACGGATAGATTTTTAGCGCTTTCTCGCGATATCCGCTTTCCAGACGCTGGTAGTTTTTTGGGATCAGTGCCATTGAGATGTTACCCGTTACAAAGAGAAAATTTACGATAGTGCCCTTAATATATCCCGTAACAGAGCGGAAGGAGAAATAAAAGAGGGAGCTGAGGGCGATTTTAGGGGGGGATAAAAAAGAAAAATCCACGCAAGGGCGTGGATTCTGTGTGGAGCGGAAACTGAAGTTCGGTTCAGACGTTAAACCGTGATTTTAATTATATTTTATTGATATTTATGTTTTATTTAAAAATTAGTCTTTAGAATACTCATTCTTGTACTCATTTTGGAGTTGGCTTGCTTTCGTAAGGCGAAGCTCATAGGTTCTACTCCTATTATCGCACCAATCAAGTATCTCTCAAAGTCTACTCCAGTTCACTGAAAACCATTATAATCAGCATCTTCCAGCTCTCGCTTGCATTCTGACGTCTACTGACACTCCCCAAAATATACATGCATATGGGGGTACATTTGGGGTATGTGCTGTTCGGTCTTATGGATATACCCCCAATGAAACTTAACGCCCGTCAGGTTGATACCGCAAAGCCAAAAGATGAACCTTACAAACTCTCTGATGGTGGGGGACTTTACCTTTTGATTATTGGCGGCTTAAGTACCGTGTTGTAGGCAAGGAGAAGTTGCTTGCTCTTGGGGTTTATCCCGACGTGACTTTGGCTGATGCTCGTAGTAAACGTGAAGAGGCTAAAAGGGGCATTGCTGTTGGGATTGCCCCAATGTAGCGAAGAGAGAAGAGAAACTAGCCCGATGCCCTCATTGCCGAATCAGCCTACCGAGGATTTTTGCAGAGAGATCCGACGCTGCTAACCAATCAGAAACAAAAGGAACAGGAGGAAATCCGTGCTCAAGAAGTTGAACGTCACCAGCGTAGGAATTTTATACAGAAACTTACTGTGTGGTTTGTTCGTGTCACTAGAGTATGAAATGCATTCTGCACGGTTCGCCGTCGGTGAACTCATTTCCCGTTAGCAGAGTCAGTTCTGAGAGCAAATAGATAAGGATAATTGCCGCCAGCTCTGCATCCATGTAACAGCTACTCGTATGTTTATGCAGAACCAATTCAACTTCATTCTGATGCGAATGACTCACAAGCATTCGCATACCTTCAAAATTTCTGCTTGAAAAGCATGCTTAATCAATAATTATTTTCCTTTAAATCAATAAATTAATTTTGATTGCATTTTGGTTTGAACCCTTGCGATTTAGACGTATTATTTTGAGATTAATCCACTTGCTCAACCTTCATTGCTGCTTATGAGTGTGCGTGAGGAATGATTTTAAGGTTATATATCATGGAGTTATTGAAGTTTCTGGCGGCGATTTTAGTCATTTACTTGTTGTTTTTTAGAAAGAAAAAACGTAAATCTCCAAAGTCTTATGCTTCAAGCTCCGTGAAAGCACCGCCAAAAGAATGGCTCGCTGACATCAAGAAAAAAGAGGCGGTTGTGCGAAACGATGATAGTGAAGACGATAATCTTGCAACTTTTACATTGAGCGGTGGCCGGGGTGTTGAACTTCGGCTGACAACCAATCATTACCGGAACACCTCAAAGTCAGCAGGTGCACTAGCTCGATGGGTACTTCCGGGTGAGATGATAACTGTGGCTGGTGTAGCAATTAGCGGTGGCCACATTTACGTGGGGCAACGCATGAAGCCCTCCGGTCAGGAATCAGGCGGCTATTATGACGATGGAAGTGAGGCATCATTAATTGATGACACATGTAAGATAAAACCTACTGCTTATCTTTACGAGGACAGTTCATTAGGATACTGGCCCAGTTTTTCCTCTCTTTCCCCAGAAGCACGCGGTGCGTATGTCAGTTGGCTTGCCAGCGATAGGTCTGATCCATCGTGTCCTATCGGCTATGTTTTTATCTACCTCTACGGCCTGGAAAGAAAAGCGCTCGTAGATTCCACTGACCCAAAATTCCCTGATGCTGAGTTCCGTAATCTGTTCAATGAAGTCGCTCGGTTAAGATCGGTATTCATTGAGAACCGCTCCTTCCGTGGATATTCGACCCAATTACTCGAAGCCATGTCTATTCTGCGCCCGAACATGGGCTTAGCCACTGAGCTCGATAGCAATTCAGGTTTCAGCAACAGCATGCAATTTAAGCTGGCTCTGGCAAAAACTGTACATGAAGGAGTTCCTGTATCAGCTGAACTGGCGTTGAACTGGGTAATAAACCACACCGAGTATTCGCTGCGTACCCCGGCTCGCCGCTGTGCTAAAGAGTTTGCTGCGCTTTTCAAACGGCGTTACACCCTCAAATATGGTGAAGGGATGGTCGTTAAGGCGAATAAAACGCGCCTAAGGTTAGATTACACACCAGCAAGTCCTAGTTTGCGAGGTGTTCGACTTCCTGTTCCCGACCTGCCGGATCCAAGTGCGTTGAAGAGCCCTGTCCAGAAAATTATGGCTCTTGCCGACATATGTACGGATGAACTTGATGCTTATAGTCGCTACCTTGGTAGGAAAGGTACGTCAGTCAATGATACGGCTGCAATTATGTTGCTCCCTTCAGAGATCGTTAATGAAAGTGCAGAAAAAATATTAAGCTCATTCAAACGCTGGGCTGATGAGGCGATCCTCGTCAAGGAGGGGTTAGTCTCAGTTGCTGACTTTTGGGCACATATGAATGCCAGTTGCCCCAATAAGATCAATAAAAAAGAGGCCGATTTGATGCAGGCCTTTGCTCTGAAGATGGGTTACGGTGTGGCACCTGACCCGTATTATCACCATGTGAAGGCGGATGTTGATGGGACACTTGTTCTATTCCATGCCGCCGAAGATGGACGCTTCTCACCTTCTCCTGAATTTATCTCAGCCGTAATGACGCTCAGATTAGGGGCGATGGTCGCCTTGATTGACGATTCTCTTGATCAAGCTGAACAGAAAGTGCTTGAGAATGCCATCAACAACAATCCTGGCTTCACCGATGATGAAAAACGCTCTCTACATGCGTATTTAACGTGGCAACTTCATACCCCAGCCAATATGACAGGAATGAAAAGCAGGATTGAGTTGATGGGGGCCGCGGAAAAAGCTGCTGTGGGTAAGGTTATCGTTAGTGTTGCCTGTTCGGATGGGACGATAGCGCCTGCTGAAATCAAACAGCTTGAGAAGATTTATTCAAGTTTGGGGCTGGATCCCTCATCTGTCTCGAGCAATATCCATCAGCATTCCGCAACTGAACATGATCTCGTCTCGTCTGTACCAACTGATCAGACAGCAGCAGGGTTCACACTGGATGCTAATGTACTTGCCCGCCACGAATCTGCCACGGATGATGTTCGTAAATTGCTGAACACAATTTTCACCGAAGAAGAACCGGAAGAGCCAGAAAGCGCTCCAGCCTCATCAACGGAGGCGGGGGGGCTTGACTCCGCACATAGCCAGCTTTATCGCAGTTTGCTGGAGAAAGAACAGTGGTCCCGAAAAGAGGCGACAGAATTGTGCGGAAATTTGAATTTGATGCTCGGCGGTGCGCTTGAGGTGATCAATGACTGGTCCTATGCGGTGGTTGATGCTCCAGTACTGGACGATGCCGATGATGATATCTGGGTTGACCTGGAAATTGCCAAAGAATTAGAGGGATAGTGAATGTCTGTAACACGTATAAGAGTGAAAGAACGTGACGCTATTATTCAGTCACTTAAGTCAGGTGTAACGCCAAGGATAGGCATTCAGCATATCCAGGTTGGCCGCGTGAACGAGATCACCGCTCTCCACCAAGATATTGAGAGGATTGCTGACGGTGGTGCAAGCTTCAGACTTATCATCGGTGAATATGGTTCTGGTAAAACGTTCTTTCTGAGTGTTGTGCGCTCTATTGCGCTAGAGAAGAAGCTGGTGTCAGTCAGTGCAGACCTTTCTCCTGACAGACGCATTCACTCATCGGGAGGTCAGGCTCGTAATCTCTATTCTGAGCTTATGAAAAACATGTCCACCAGAAACAAGCCGGATGGTAATGCGTTACTTAGCGTTGTTGAAAGATTCGTTACGGAGGCAAGAAAGGAAGCGGACACGGACGGCTCCGAGGTTTCATCAGTTATTCATAAACGCCTGGCAGCTCTGTCAGAGATGGTGGGTGGATATGACTTTGCGAAGGTCATTGATGCATTCTGGCGCGGGCATGAGCAGGATAACGAAACGCTAAAATCCAATGCTATTCGCTGGTTGCGGGGAGAGTACACCACCAAAACTGATGCCCGTAACGATCTCGACGTTCGGACTATTATCTCAGACGCTTCATTCTATGATTCTTTGAAGCTGATGAGCCTTTTTGTCCGCCAGGCAGGCTATGCTGGTCTTTTGGTCAGCCTCGACGAAATGGTGAACCTCTTTAAGCTGAATAATACGCAAGCAAGAACAGCGAACTACGAACAGATTTTGCGGATACTGAATGACTGCCTGCAAGGTTCAGCCGAGAACATTGGTTTTATCCTCGGGGGGACGCCAGAGTTTCTTTTCGATCCGCGTAAAGGTCTTTACAGCTATGAGGCGCTCCAGTCGCGTCTGGCGGAAAACCGGTTCGCGCAAAAAGCAGGAGTGATTGACTACTCATCCCCCACTTTGCATCTTGCCAGCCTCACCCCTGAGGAACTGTATATTTTGCTGAGAAATCTTCGTCATGTTTATGCAGGTGGAGATCCAGAGAATTATCTGGTACCAGATGAGGCACTGACTGGATTCCTGCATCACTGTAGTAAAACCATTGGAGACGCTTACTTCCGTACCCCCCGTAATACCATAAAAGGTTTCCTGGACATGCTGGCCGTGCTGGAACAAAACAGAACGATGAACTGGCAAACACTAATCGAGGGTGTGGCGATTGAAGAGGACAGGCCCAGCGATATGGATGACGCCACTACGGAGGAAAGCGATGACGACGACGGACTGGCGAACTTCAAACTATGAGCAGTGCCTACGATAGCCTCGATCCCCGCGTCCGTAAGTGGGTTTACAAGCAGGGGTGGTCTACATTAAGGCCCTTGCAGGAGAGTTCTATCCCGGCAATTTTAGCCCGTGATCGAGACGTGCTAATCAGTGCAGGTACAGCAGCGGGTAAAACAGAGGCTTTCTTTCTTCCTGCCTGTTCGGTAGTTGCAGATCTCACGAATGGATTTGGCATCGTCTATATCAGTCCGTTGAAGGCATTGATTAACGATCAGTACCGTCGTCTTGGGAGCCTTGGAGATGCATTGGAAATGCCAGTGACTCCCTGGCACGGGGATGTACCACAAAGCAAAAAGAAAAAGGCTCGGACGAATCCTGCTGGCATTTTACTGATTACACCTGAGTCACTTGAGTCTTTGCTCATAAATTCAATGGGCTGGCTCAAACAGGCTTTTTCTTCAGTCGCATACATCGTTATTGATGAGTTTCATGCTTTTATTGGCTCAGAGCGTGGTGTACAGCTGCTTTCTCTGCTCAATAGAATTGACCATGTGCTAGGACGCCAGGTAAATCCAATTCCCCGCGTTGCGTTGAGTGCCACGCTGGGGGAACTGGAGAAAGTGCCCGAAATGTTGCGCCCGGACAAACGACTCCCCTGCGTAACTGTTACAGATAGTAATAGCACGGCCACTCTTCAGGTACAGGTCAAAGGGTACCTGGAGCGAGTGATCCAAAAAGAGGAAGAACATCAGAGTTCAGCTGAACATGACGTTTGCGCTGACATTTTTAGACTTTGCCGTGGCGATTCTCATTTGGTCTTTGCAAACAGCCGAAAGCGCACTGAAAGCATAGCGGCAACGCTGAGCGACATGTGTGAGGAACAAATTGTTCCGAATGAATTTTTCCCCCACCATGGTTCCCTTGCCAAGGAATTACGTGAGGCGCTTGAATCTCGTCTTCAGAAAGGAAATTTGCCCACAACAGCTGTTTGTACAATGACGCTTGAGTTGGGAATTGATATCGGTAAGGTTAAGTCGGTTATCCAAGTTACGCCTCCGCATTCTGTTTCCAGTTTGCGCCAGCGTATGGGGCGTTCTGGGCGACGCGATTCCCCATCAGTACTCAGAATGCTAATTACAGAAAATGAGCTTACTGTGAGTAGCAGTATCGTTGATCACCTACGACTCCAGTTGGTGCAATCGATGGCAATGATCAGGTTGATGATCTCTAAACAATGGTTTGAGCCTGCCGATTCCCGGCAGATGCATTACTCCACGCTGCTACACCAGATTCTTGCAATTACCGCACAATGGGGTGGAGTTCGCGCCGACCAGCTCTGGTCACAACTATGCCAGACAGGGCCGTTCAGAAATGTAGATTTAAACGATTTCAAAAGCCTGCTTAAACATATGGGAGCATGTGGCCTACTCACTCAACTTGCTAGCGGCGAAATGGTTGTTGGGGCAGAGGGGGAGAAACTGACTAACCATTACACTTTTTATGCCGTGTTCAATACACCAGAAGAGTTCCGCATTGTCACCGGAAACAGAACCCTTGGAACAGTGCCTGTGGACTCCCCACTGCTACCAGACCAACACATCATCTTCGGTGGGCGGCGCTGGAAAGTGACAGAGATCGAGACAGAGAAAAAAGTTATCTATGTAGAGGCAACCAAAGGCGGTCAGCCACCACAATTTAGTGGGGGAGGTATGTCTGTTCATGATGCCGTTCGTCAGGAAATGCTCGCTATCTATAGGGAAGGTGATTACCGCATAGCAATAGGTAGCAAGAAAGTAGATTATGCCGATACTGCCGCCAGAAACCTATTTGCGGAAGGCTGTAGTAACTTTCAGCGTTTTAAACTTCAAAATGAGTGTTTTATTACGAGTGGACAACATTGTTACGTAATACCCTGGATGGGGGATAAAGTTGTGAATACGATCACTGCTTTGCTCATACGTTGTGGTTTTAAAACAAATTCATTTGCTGGAGTTATAGAGATTGATGATGCAAGTGTAGCAACTGTTCAACAGGCGCTTAAAAAAATGCTGTTGTCAGGCTTACCATCTGCATTTGATCTTGCCGCAGATGTTCCAGAAAAATTCTTGGATAAATACGACGAGTATTTACCAGAATCCCTGCTTGCGAAAGGATTTGGGGAAAAAGCGTATGACATTGAGGGGACTTGTGTTTGGTTCAAGCAGCATCTTAAGTAAACTAGCTAAGCAATAAGGGCGATCGGCTCTCCCATAGATCGAGGCCGAATGATGTTAGCAATGTTCACTCTTGGCTGGAATCTGCCAGAAATCGAGGTCATATGGTCTGCTTTGAGTGAGGAGCGCAAATGGATAAAGCCCTCATGAGTTCTTTTTCAATGACCTAACTTTTGAGAGGCACTGGGTTAGATCATGTTTCATGTTTGCAATACAATATATATTTAAACTTAGGTTTATAACTTAAATGTTAGTTCCTGATCTAAACCAGATTATTAATCACTCCTAGAGTGAAATGAGTTAAGCCAAGAGTTGATAAAACTAACAGGTTTTTTTACAATATCTGGATGTTTGCTAGCGAACAGGCATCTAAAATAACTATGCTGAGCTAAACTTACAATTCAAATTGTACCGAGGATAAAATGCAAGTACAACATCATACTGAACCAAACTTGAAGAATGAGATTGTGGCTTTATTTAAGGCTTCTCAATTGATACCTTTTTTTGGCAGTGGATTTACTAGAGATATTAGAGCAAAAAATGGTAAAGTTCCTGATGCTATTAAATTTACGGAGTTGATTAGGAATATAGCGGCAGAAAAAGAAGGGTTAACACAAACAGAAATAGATGAAATTTTAAGAATCAGCCAGCTTAAAAAAGCGTTTGGACTTCTAAATATGGAGGAATATATACCCAAACGAAAATCGAAGACATTATTAGGTAACATTTTTTCAGAGTGTAAACTCTCTGATCACGAAAAGACAAAAATAATAAATTTAGATTGGCCTCATATTTTCACGTTTAATATTGACGATGCTATAGAAAACGTTAATAGGAAATACAAAATTCTGCATCCAAATCGAGCAGTTCAGAGAGAATTTATATCTGCTAATAAGTGTCTATTCAAAATTCATGGCGATATTACTGAATTTATTAAATACGAAGATCAAAATCTGATATTTACTTGGCGTGAATATGCACACAGTATAGAAGAAAATAAATCCATGCTATCCTTTTTATCTGAGGAAGCCAAAAACTCAGCTTTCCTTTTCATAGGTTGCAGTCTTGATGGAGAGCTTGATTTAATGCATTTATCAAGAAGCACACCATTTAAGAAATCAATTTATTTGAAGAAAGGATATTTAAATTTAGAAGAAAAAATAGCTCTTTCGGAGTACGGCATCGAAAAAGTAATTACCTTTGACACTTACGATCAGATATATCAATGGTTAAATAACACACTTCAGAATGTTGAGCGAAAATCCCCCACAAGAAGTTTCGAACTCGATGACTCCAAGTTAATGAAAGAAGAGGCTATAAATTTATTCGCTAATGGAGGCCCTGTAACTAAAATAGTGGATAATAAAAGAATCCTGCGAAATTCTATAACTTTTTCTCAACGAGATGTCTGTGATGATGCAATTAAAGCACTACGTAATCATGACTATATCCTAATTACAGGTCGACGTTTCAGCGGAAAATCTGTACTTTTATTTCAAATTATTGAGGCAAAAAAAGAATATAATGCCTCTTATTACTCTTCGACTGACACATTCGATCCTTCCATTAAAAACTCATTGATAAAATTCGAGAATCATATATTCGTTTTCGACTCTAATTTCTTTAATGCACAAAGCATTGATGAAATTTTAACCACAAGGGTGCATCCTAGTAACAAAGTTGTTTTATGCTCGAGTTTTGGTGACGCAGAGTTATATAGATTCAAGTTAAAGGATTTAAAGGATAAAAAGATATTACATACCGAAATTCAGATTAAAAATAACTTGATTAATGAAGAAGGTAACTATCTCAATGATAAGCTTTCTTTTGAGGGGCTACCACTTTATAAATCTTCAGAAACGTTGTTGAATTTTGCTTATCGATACTATAGCGAGTATAAAAATAGACTAAGTGGTTCTAATTTATTTAATAAGCAATTTGATGAAGATTCAATGTTTGTTTTGATTTTAATTGCAGCTTTTAATAAAGCCACATATGGTCATATCAACAGTCACAATAAATATTTTGATATTCAGAATTTTATTTCGCAAAATGATAGATTATTTGAATTGGAGTCAACTAACACAGATCCAAGTGGAGTTATAATCTGCAATTCACCATCCTGGCTTTTAAGAGTTATCAGTGAGTATATTGATAAGAATCCTGCATCTTATAAAACAGTATCTGATTTAATAATATCTCTTGCGTCAAAAGGATTTCTTGCAGCATCAAGGAACCTTATAAGCTTTGATAAACTAAATGAACTTGGGAATGGAAAAAACGTCCATAAATTTATCAGGGACATATATAAGGAAATTGCACATACCTATCGTGAAGATATGCACTACTGGTTACAAAGGGCTAAGTCAGAATTAATATCGGCACACACAATTGATGACCTCGTCGAAGGAATGAGTTATGCAAGCAAAGTAAGACTCGATAGTGCCGAGTTTAAAAATCAAACTTATTACAGTGCCACATTAGTATTAGCGCAGTTGTCTGCAAGGGCTCTATCTATAAATAATGATAAAATATATGCGCTGAGCTTCTTTGAAAGTAGCCTAGAATCCATCCGGAATTATAATAATAACTCAAGGCACATAAACAAAATGATGGATAAAAATGATGGTGGCTTTAGATATGCAATACAATATCTTAAGGATAATCCATTAATAGAACTCCTTCCTCGTAAGGACGAAGTTAATGAATTAATTAACTTCTATGAGAGTCGTAAGAAATAATCATCCTTAAATTAATAAATGGCAAGTAACTCATTCCCTTGTCATTTATTAAACTCTTAAGAGCCTTATCCCGAAAAGTATTAATCTGAGCTAATAAGATTGTTTTTCAGCTATGTCATTATTTTATTGCCAATATATTTACACTTAAGCATTGACAGGCAGCGGATAGTTATTTTTGGCTTGTAAATAAGCCTTTTAATAAAAGAACTGTAAGACAATCGCTCTGATTTTTTGAAATTTATCTCAATGTTAAATTCTTCCGCTTTTGGCACAAACGGGCTAGAGCAGACAGATTTAATGAGATAAGGGTATAGATGAATTCTCCATACCCTTGAACGATTACTTCCCAGTTGATTTGCTTGGTTTCAGTCCTGGGGTATTACCGGGTGTATCCTTATTATCACGTCTGCGTTGATCGGGTTTTCCTGTTGATTTTGCAATTGGTTTTGGACCAGGTTTAAGCCCCATAATCGTACTCCTTAGCCATGTCAGAGGTTATTCCTCAGTGTGGATATAAGGGGAGCGGTAAGAATTATCAAGCTTGGATGGGCGGTGAAAAGTGACTACTTGACTATTATGTGAGCAATGTCAGCTTTTGACATTTAGAGGCCAGCCCATTACTGAAGTAAGCCAAAAATGAGTCGCGATGAGCCCTCAACAATGAGGGCCACCTCGGAGATTGTCAGGCTGATTGTGCCAATTGACGATGCAGGACCTGAAGACTAGTTCCCGCCCCTGCCCATGCAGCAGCCGAGCCGACCACATACAGGTTTTGCTTGGCGCGTGAGACGGCTACATTGATTATGTTTGGCGGGCTTGCCGCCCACTGACGCGCCCTTTGCTGACTCGCTTTCGGCGCACCCAGCAACAGGATTACCGTGTCCGCCTCTCGGCCCTGGAACGTGTGGATTGTGCCTACACGATCACGGCACCATTCATCCAGCTTTACGCCGAACGTTCGCAGCAGGTCGGTTTCTCTGTCGAGACGCCGACGCATGTTCTGCTCTATGATCTTGAATGGTGTAATGATAAATACGTCTGGATTTGTAATGCCCGATGCTGCCAGCTCTTTTAGCATTCGTACAACCGCTTCGCCCTCATCGGGACACCACTTCGTCTCAGCATCGCCATTGATATCCACCCAGCGAGATCTTCCCAATGCCGAGCCGATAGATCCAGGTCTTTTAGGCCCGACAGCATGGACCATTTGCTTGGCATACGCGATGGAGTTAGAAACGTCGAACATTGGGTTCTGGCAACGCCTGTGAACGAGAAGTGGCAGCCCGACTTCTCGATCACCTACGTCCATGACGAAGGTGGATTTGAAGCGCGATGCCTGATCAGCAAGGGTCTGCGTAGATGCTGCGGGGGCAGACCATTCGACTTGGTCAATGTCAAAGAACTTGCAGATTTCGGCGTTCAGCTTTTCAGGAAGTGAAACTACAGGTGGGATTTGCAACGGGTCACCTACCACGATGGAGCGCTTTGCCCGCATGATAGCTCCAACTGCTGCCTGAGGAACGGCCTGGCCCGCTTCATCTACCAGAAGCCAGCCAATGCTCTCTGGTGGCAGATCCCCGAACATCGTCCGAACAGAGGCGAATGTCGTGGACACGGTCGGCACAACCATGAAAAGGCTCGACCAAAGGTCGGGGAGAAGTTCACGGTGAGCGGAAGACTGGAAGGCACCAGCCACCATGCCCGACATCAATAGCCCAAGATTGTGTTGCAAGCGGCTGGCCGAAGCATCGATGAACGTTTTATGCACAGTCAGGGCAGCGGCGAAAAGATCCTCCCGCAGGCGATGAACCTCATCGGGAAGCCATGGCGCAGTCAGGTGGATAGCCTCGTGCTCGCGCTCGAAGAATCTCTCATCAACGACCCTGTCTCCCATGCGGTTTCGTGCCTCTGCCTCGGTTGCCTTCAATTTCGAGACAGCCTGACATTTGCTGGAAATTTCCTGGTCGAGTTGCTGTAACTGGGACTTAGTATTGCTCCACTCAGTCCTTGCAAGCTCCAGGGCACCGTCTGTCTCCTGCGCCCGTAAGACTGATTGCTGCAAGGTCGCCGAGAGCTTCTGCAGTGTCGATCTCCACAACTTCCAGGCCGCAGTCGCGAACAAACGGGAGAAGAAACCTGGACGGCCAGCAAGATGGCTGTCGAGCATGATCTTATCCTGCTCGATCTGCGATTTTGCCTTCTCATGCTCCCGTTGGCAGGATTCAGCAGTCTGGTGTGCCTCTTCGACGGCTTCATTCAGACTCGTACGACGCTGTTCCACCCTTTGAAGTTCGGTGGTCGCTCCCTTGAGCGCCTGGATATCCCGTTGCATCTCTTCGATGCTGGCGATTTCGGCGTCTACCGTCTCCTTGAGTTTAAGGAAAACGGTTCGTGCTTTCCGCCAGGCCGCTAAAGCGTCCGCTTCGTTGGTACTGGGCCGCTCATTGACGACCACGCTGGGCATCACGCGATCGATGATTTCGCCAGTTTGCTCGTCCTTGATCTCACGCAAGACGTTTAAGCCGCGAGCTGCTTTCAGGTAGGTAAGGAAACCACCGTCTTCATTCCACCAGAAACTTTGCTGGAACGCGCCTCGGTTGCTGCTCTTGCCGAGAGCCGCGGCGATCAATCCCCAGGTTTCGACAGGGTCGGAGGGGATGTCCCCCTCGGCCTCGGCTTCGAAATAGCCGGCGCGTTTGGGATTCGCAATCAGGTCGCTGATGGACCGGAAGTAGGCGATCTGTTCATGGCGACCATTGGCTTCCTTGAGAGGAAGCTCTTTACTGACGTTTTCGACCGCTTTGTTATTGGAGGAGGCTACGACGATCTCATGGCCCCTCAAGGATGCATGTAACTTGTAGAAGTGCAGGAATGCATTGGAACCGAATGCCAGCTTCTCGCCTGTTGTGGAAAAGGCATCCTGCGGTTTATTGAAGCCACACATCGCCGTGGCCCGATCAAGAATGCACCCAACGACAATATCTCGCAGAAGAGTGGTCTTTCCGGTTCCCGGAGGCCCATTGACGCCGATGATACCTGGAGCATCATTCAGCTCAGCACGCGCCGCATTCACGGCAGCCTGTTGAAGCAGCACCAGTGGATGGCCGCCTTTCGAAGGCCAACGAGCCTGCGGCATGAGCGAGGGTGCGACGAATGGCTCAACTGCGGAAATGGGCGATAGCACGTCGATTTTCTGTTCAGGCCTGCCAATTCCCATGTAGCGGCGCAAACCGGCTCCGGCTTTGCCCGTCTCGAGCAATTTGGTTGCTTCACCGAGATCTTCAAGATAGAAGGAATTCAGTAACGAAGGTTCAGGCGGCGCCTTGGCCTTGAAATGATGAAACACCTTAATCGCGAATGTGGGTGGCTCAACCAAATGTTCGGGTACACCGAACTGAGACACAAGCCATCTATAAGCGTTAAGAACGACATCCAAATCGATCGGTATGGGTTCTCCATCCTCGTTGTGGCGGCGAACCATTCGATCCAGATGCTCGATAATGCGCGGCTCAACATTCGGCCAATTCCCTAAGCTCCCAAGCTTCAGGTCGAGAGCCGGCTTGAGTGCCCAGGCAAAACTGGAAACGGCAACGCCTTTGTCCTCAAGCACATAGCCTTCTTTGTCGATCAGGATCGAGCCGATGGCCGCTTTCTTACCGTCCGGGCGTGAACGCTCCTCATCCTCGCCAAAAACCTTGACCAGCTCGTCCGTCGCCTTGTCGAGAGCGATGGAGCCGAGGACGACCTCGAAATAAAGCTTATAACTGGGCTTACTGCGGGCATTTGGTCCCCATGGAACACCTCGCTCCAATAGAGCAACCCTGGAGCGGTCGCCGGTTGCCATATCCTCTGGGCGTTTATAACCTTGAGGCGATAGTGCTTCGAGGGCTGTCCATGCTGCCAGTATTGCTCGCGCATCATTTGCTTTATCTGACGGAGAGAAAGACGGCAGTGGACCTAGATCGATTTGGCCTTTGTCGAATTGCTGTCGCATGGCAGTGTCTGGGATAGCCTTCGGTTGCAGTTGCTCTACAGTTGCAGGTGCATTGTGGGGCACTGCTTGAGAAAATTGTATGGACGCCGAATCGAGATTACATGTTGATGGGCTGGAAGCCGACATGGCGACCTCGCTGCGGTCGCTAATTGCAGTTAGAGATTGCTCGATTTTAGACGTCAGAGTCCGCGCCCTGGCAGTGTTGCGAAAAGTCAGCTCGCTCAACAGCTGTTCAAGTTCACTAACATTGTTGCGGGACTGTTCGAAGATTGCTTCCAGATCGAAGATTGATTTTTGCGCATACTGCCGTGTCTTCATTTATTTCTGCGGCTCCATATCCCTTCAGTTAAGAGATATTATGCTAATTAGCTTGATTTCTAAAACTATTAACTTGCGCTCATGACGTAGATCCAGATCCCGGTGAGATGCTTATCTTCGATTACATTGAAGTGCTCTACAATCGGGCCCGGCGCCACAGTCATCTCGGCGGCGTCAGTCCGGAGGCCTTCGATTTTGAAAAAGGCATCATTCATTTACCATCTGCGAGAAGCCAAAACAGGGATAGAGCGCTACGTATAGTTATCTGATCAGGCAATCGACTTTCTCAAGGTTCTACGCCTTACCTCTGACAAATATCTATTCCCTTCGCAAGCCACAAAGAAGCCAATCCAGCAGAAGTATCTAACTGAAAATTCATGGCGTCTACGTGAAAGTGGTCAAATGCTTGATATACCTCATTGGACGCCGCACGATCTGCGTCGTACAGTACGAACGGGCTTATCTCGTTTACAGTGTCCAAATGAGGTGGCTGAGGCCGTATTGGGGCATACACGTGGCGGTGTTGAAGGAATTTATAATCTTTATAAGTATGATGCTGAGTGCCGGAAGTGGTTGCAGGTGTGGGCGGATTATTTGGATAAGTTGCTTTAGAAGCTATTCCAGAGGAAATTATCAGTTAATAAAGATTGGCAGTTTGGAGGGATATGGGCGGAAATTAGTTGAAGTCCAGTGGTGAATTCAGGGGAAATGATTTTTCATGATTAACGAAGGAGTGTGAGATGAAAGATGTAATTCAGCAAGCAATGGCGAATATTCTTTTTAATAAATTAATGGAATGTTTTGATGATTTAGAGTGTTTGAGCGGTATACAGACAACTAAAGAATTTCGAATTGTAGACGAGTTAGCTGAAAAACTAGAACAGTTATTAAAATTTTCAAATCGTTCACCTTGCGTTGACTACGAACTTGTTATTAATATATGGAATACATTATACAACGATGTTGCAAAACTGAATGATGATTACAATCTTTTGATATTAAAACTAGTTGATATATATAAGTTGAGGATGGGGGATTCTTTTCAGATATTCGGTAGCTTAATAAAGCATGATACTAAGGTTATGCAGAAATTAGATGGGGAAGATTTTAGGAAATTCAAAGAGTATGTCTGTAAAGGTAATGAAATTGTCCGTGACTTCAGAGTCTCCTTGCTTAATTATTATTCTTCCGATCTGACGGATCGATTTCTAAATAATTGCCATGTCATTAATGATAATAATATTAACTATACGTCTATTGAAATTAAAGGAACTAGTATCTACCTAGATCAAAACGCGGTTTCTTATATTGCGAATCATGGAAAATGTATGGAGCAATGCCTTCAGGCTAAGAAAAATAATGTCATTTCTTTCGTTTATAGTTCATATTTAGTAGAAGATTCAATTAACATGAATCCTCTTTTCCTTGAAGAGTATCTCGACAATCTTTTGAAAATCACCAACCATCAGATGGTTGGTGTCATGGAAAATGGGCTTTGTTTTGTCACTGAACCAATATCCCAGACAATAGAGAGAGTTAAAAAATATTCAAAACTTACTAAAACATTCGAAACTCATAGGTTTGTCAAAGTCATCGAACATTATCATAATTATCCTGAACTGAGGAAAGGAAGAGAATTCTACAACGAAATATGTAAAGATCCAATCAAGTTTTTCAATGACGATGGTAAGGTTAATATTCCAGGATTTGAATTAATAGAAAGAAATTTTGGAAATAATCAGCTAATAGCTGATTTAATTAATTCTGGAAAAGTGCGTGAAACAACCCTGCAAGAAAAAAACAAACTTATCGAAGATATTTTAAATTTGTTCGATTTTATAAATTTCGAGACAGAATCTGTCAGGCTTGACAATGCTAAGAAAATCTATAGTAGCTATCGCGATAATAGTCACTTGATACATGCCTGCATTACTGATTATTTTGTTACCGATGACGCGAAACTAAAAAAACGAGGGAATATTATCTATTCCTTAATCGGTTCCAATACTAAAGTCATTAGTTCAAAAGAGTTTAGTCAGCTATTGCCAAAGTTACTAAGTACGGTTTAATTATACGAAAGATAATGGTCTTTTGGTAAGCTGACTTTATTATCTTTGTGGAGTCAGCTGAGCTTTGTTCTCGATGTAATTAGGTGGGTTTAGAAATAGAAATGTATTAATGGTTTTATTGGTAAAGGGAGGTTAATCTAAGCTGAGCGATATGAAAATCCTCAAAATGGATATATTACTCAAACGGAGTGAGTTATGTGGATTGTCTTGCTTATCTCAAGGAGTATCTGTTGAAAATTTAAAATACTTATATTGTGGCTATTTTTTTTGTGCCTAAAATTCATAAAGCTAGTATGTTAAATTAGTAATCCGTATACAATTTTAACCTGCATGCGATGACAGAAGTACTTCGTTTTGAATCGTCAATAGTTCCTATGGCGCTGATCCTGCAAGTTCCTGGTAGATTAGATTTTATAATGAAGGGGGAGCTAGCAGGAAGATATTTTTCTGGTTCAGTTGTATAGTGTGTAACGAACCAACCAAATGTGATAATAGCCATAATGATAAATATGATAATCTTTTTCATGGGGTTTCCTTTTGGAATAAAACATGAATTACTTCAACCAAAAGGAACCCGAATGTTATTCAGTGATTATAACCCGGATACGTTTATATAGAACTGACCCTTATTATCATCAGTTTTTTGTATCCGGTAGGTGATTGGTAGGGAATTTTGCAAGTCTGGTTTTGTAAACGTTAAATCAGCCGCACACTGATAGACATCAAGCCCTGATTTATAGCTAATTGTTCTGACATTTTCAACAGAAATACGCACATCTTTATCCAGTGTCATCCCTTTCTCGATTGTCTTTCTGGCAATATCTACGACTAGATTTTTAGCATCATCACTACTGCATTTCGGCGTTTTCTCACCACAACCAGCCAACAAACCAGCCGCTATTAATACCAGAAGCATTGTTCTTTTCATCTAAGATTCCTTCGTTAATTAAGGTATTTGTTACTGCTTATTAAATAGACCATCCATTGTGCCTGCCGCAGAAATCCCACAGTAGCCTTCGCAACCACGAGTCATCACGCTGGCCTTACCGTTTTTCAGTTCACTAATTACTGCAACACACTGGCTGGTATTGTCATTCCAGATCCAGCGACGCTTCTGGCTTTCTCCGGCAGCTATTTGGTTTGCCGTCCCTTCCATATTGCATACGCCTGAGCCATCTCCTGTTGAGGCATTAATGTTGAATTTAGCATTGCCCTTTCCCGGATTCAGGGTTAGAACCGCTCCGGGTTTTACGTACTGCGCTGCTGCGACAGGTAGCGTTATGGCTGCTATCAATAAGGCCAACAGTTTTCTGTTCATTAATTAATTCTCTATTAAGTGATACGGATGTTTTTGGTGATTTTTCCCAGTGTCAGCGGTCTGCGTTTTCCCACAAAGAAATAAACGACGTTGAATGCGGACTTGCGATGATTCCCTCGACCGAGAGAGGGCCAGTTGCGGAAAGATTCAATCTGTTCTTCTGAGTAGGGCGTGTCAGAGAAGTCAAACAGCACAAGCAAGGCTTTTCCGTCGTGCTTCATCAACTTTTTAACTTCAGTGCTATTTACAGTTGCGGAGACATTCGAACGTGCCGCAGTTGGTTTACGTACTGCAAACTCAACGGCTACATCATCAATGACAAAATCAATGTAACCGTGCCCGGATACAGTTCCTGGCAGCTTGCTTTTTACTTCCGGTGAGACATTATCTGCAAACCAACCCAGCAAATAGCAACGTACCAGAGGCAGTAATTCCCGCTCGCTACATTCGTTCAGACGCAGGGTTTTGACGAACTCCCTGCGATAAAGAGAACTGAAAAAATACTCAAAGTATTCCGTTATTTCAGTGATGGTGGTTGCCATGGCTGCATCCTTTACCTGCTATTAGGTCCATTTTTAAGGGCATACCTTTCCGGCCATAATGTTTCCGGTGTCGTATCCAGAGCCCCGGCAATAATGCGCTCAGCTCTGGGGTAATGACGCTCTAAGGCATTATTTAATGTACGTGGCGCAAGGCCGTGACTGCGTGACAGTGACGCCAGCGTTAACCCTCGCTTGTGAAGTGCTGCCACAATATCGGCACGATGCCAGTTCCCTGAACTTCCTTTGCTCTGCTTTTTCTGCGATGCTGTTGAGTTACGCACAGTATTAACTCCATGGAATCAGTACATGGATATTAAATGCGAATAAAAGATACCTTTCAAGTTCTTTTGGTATCTATTTGTTGGTCTTCATATTAACGCATTGATATCTGGTGAAATTTATATGAGCAGTAAGAGAACAGTTTCGGCTATACCTACTCATCCTGAAGCTTCTGTTGAAGAGGCTAAAGACTGGCTGACAGCAGAGGAATTCACTCATATAGAGGGGATGCCGGGTACGCCTCGCGGTGCGAGAATGCGCTTGGAAAAGCTGGCATCCCTGCACCCGGAAATACGTCGTAAAAGGACTGCCGGAAAAGGCGTTGTTTACCATATCAGCGCAGCCACAATGTCGCTTGATGATGAGAGAAACAGGGCTAAGGGCGAAGCGTTTACTCTCAACGACAGTGATCGCCAGCTAAGCCTCTGGGTGCAGCTGTATCGCAATATGTCGCCAGCTTCGCGGGCGCAACTGATGGAGCAGGCCCTCAGGCTGGTAAAGGACGATCTGATGTCTCAGGGGCCCAATGTTTCTGAACTGGCGGTACAAATCATGAAGCTGCCCGAAGATGAGCGTAAGCGCCTCTTTGAAAAGCTGAACGGGAAGGTGTGATAGCGTCAGTTTTCCGCCATGTCAGACAGAAGGAACCACCCCGGAACCCTGGCCCGTCTGACATGGCGGAATGTAAAGTATGCCATTACTTATTAATGAATAAAAATCTGTTTTCAGTTATTTCCGTTCTGAATTGCGAACTGGTTTCTTATTGTTATTATTTGCAATAAAAGTATATTTTTGGTATAATTTCATTGCTGGGTAGTGTTATTAATTGCAGCCAGCCATTTAAATCATCATATCCTTTAAACGTTCATTCTTGTTAATCCTTCACTGGAGGGTTGACTGTATTTAAAGAACACCATTATGACTATATCTGACAGGGGATATTGTGTATTCATTATTACAATGGCAGGAAGTAGTTAATAAACTCTTTATTAAGTATTATGGCATAGACATTAACGACACTGCCTTTTGTGAGGCAAGTTATATGAAATGATACTGGATTGATTGTGTGCGTCCTTATCAGGCAGTCAATGAATGGGCATATAAGTATGATTTGCACAGACTTGATTCAGTTGACACTCCATTGATTGAAGTTAATGAACTATCCGTCAACCAATACATGGGATTAAAGTGAATAAAATACATCAGGAAGGGCTGACTATGCCCGTCAGTCAGGAATTAATTAACGTCATATTTAAAGAGATGGTAAATCCCCCACAGCATAAAGCTAGAATAGTCGCTGTCAGTCTTTTATTTAAAGACCTGAGTTATAGCGCTGAAAAGGGCGGTTACCATCCTGTCGAAATACGACTTATTTCACGCAATGATGAATGGTATTTTGATTACATCACCGACTTCGGTTATATGGGGACCGTATACCCCGAACTGGAAAAGGAAATTGATATTAGCTGGAGTCAGCAATATGTCTTTCTTGCCCATGTTGGTGATCTGCCTGTTAACGCCGGAAGGGAGTTATTTGAACTCTGGCAATCCAACTTTATTCAGTATCACGCCATGAACGTCTACACCATTACCGTCCTGTGGGAAAGCTAATCCCTCTTTACTAATCATCACTACTGACATGGAGAATTATCTGTGACTGATAACAGAGGGATACGTGCGTCTCAACAGGGCGAATTGGACTGTCTTTGCGGTGCTTATTGCGTAGTTAACATGCTGAGCTGGCTGTATGACGGCAGAGTGAAACGACGCCCCTTAATGAACCGGCTTATTCAGGCTTACCAGCAGCGCTGGCCTTTGCATGAATGGCTGACTGAAGGGATTGAAGAAGACCGTTTAGACTGGCTGATAGCTCAGGTGTTGCAGAAAGGGCATTACAGCCGCCAGTTCCCGGTTGAAATCACCAAACCCTTTGCAGGGAAGCGAGGGTTATCAGACGGGCGACTTTTCAGGGAAATGCAGCGGTTTCTTGACGTCACTGACCATTCCCGCCTGATTATGCTCAGCGACCAGTTTCACTGGTCCCTTCTGGTCAAAATAGATGAAGAAACGCTCTGTTTCTTCGACAGCAACGGGCGAACTTCAATGCCCCGTAAAGCTTTCTCCCTGCGTACTGGCGTAACCCGCCGCCAGCTGTTTCCCGACGCCATTTACTTAATTGAACGGGAGTTCTGAAATGACCATGTTTACCCAGCGTGAAAACCGTATCCTTGACCAGGCGCGCGACATTATAAGCCGGTACTACCAGCGTGGGGTTCAGCTCTGTTCCCCTGATGATGTTCGGCGGTGCGTGATGGTTGAGCTGGCACCGCTTGAACATGAAGAGTTTGGCATCATCCTGCTCGATAATCAGAATCAACTGCTGCACCGCGAAATCCTGTTCAGGGGCACATTAAACTCGGTCAGCGTTCACCCCCGCGAAGTTATCAAGCGTGTGCTGGAACATAACGCCGCCGCAGCCATCCTTGTCCACAACCACCCCAGCGGCGAGCCTGAACCCAGCCGTTGTGATATCAAGTTGACTAAAAAGCTTCAGGAACTGCTGGAAATGCTGGATGTGCGGTTACTTGATCACTTTATCGTGGCGGGGACTGAAACGGTATCAATGGCTGAACGGGGGCTGGTGTGATGCTGAAAGTTACCTGGTTTAATGTACGTTATCACGGGTTATACGCATGAGCGGGGCTGCGTTACGTCAGATCGTGCCGGTGGTGCAAACCACCGTGTTCGATGCTTATATCAGCGGTCTGGCACCATCGGGGCGACGGGGTATCACCAGCTTGTTAAACCGCAGCGCCAGCATAATTAAACGCGGTGCGGATGCTGATAATTACCCATGGGAGGAACTTAACTTCGCCGCTGTCGCTAAAGTGCGCGCGGCACTGTTGGATGACGGTTACGCCGTGTCGTCGGTCAACATGGCATTATCAGCGCTGAGGGGTGTGGCGCAGACGGCTTTTAACCTGAATTGCATGAATGCCGAAACGCTGGCACGTATCCGGTCAGTTAAGCGCGTGAACGGTGATATCCAGCGTAAAGGAAGGGCGCTAGACAAACAGGAAATCCGTGCGCTGATTCAGGCGGCAAAACAGCATCCGCAATTGGTACGTCGCTACCGTGATACCGCCATTGTGCTGACACTTTGTGGAACTGGCCTGCGGGCCGGGGAACTGGTCAAACTTGAGCGCCGGGACTATGGCAACGGCATCCTGACGGTGAGGCAAGGGAAGGGGCGGAAATACCGTGAAATTCACGTGGCGGAAACAGTGGATAAAGCTATCCGCGCATGGCTTAAAGTCAGCGCAAACGAAGCTGAAAATGCGCTGTTTAGCCGAATTCAGCGTAACGATAAAATAGTCGGTCAGTCGCTGACAACAACCGGGTTAACGGGAATCCTGACTGAGTTACAACAAACATCTAGAATTGCGCGGTTTACCCCGCATGATATGCGGCGCACCTTCATCACCCGTTTACTGGAGCAAGGTGTGGATATCAACACTGTACGCCAGCTGGCAGGCCATAGAGATATATCAACCACAACGCGTTATGACTGCCGCGGTGATAGCATGAAAATCAGCGCAAGCAGGCGAATATTTGAATAATTTTCAAGGTCAAATATTGCGTTGACGAAAAAAACGTGGTGGTTTATTCCGGTATTGGCTGTGTTTAATTTCCTCTAAAAGCAGAGCGCCAATAATTGCTGGTACTGCGACAATGAATAATGAATACAAACCAAGCCCCCAGTTATTGGGAATATTCAGATTAAAGTATGAATTCAGAAGGTTTGGCACACTAAAATTAAGCATCCCGCCTATCATTGCCCCAAATAATCCGCCGAGTTTCCTGGCTTCAATCACTTCATACTTCGTAGCGTGATATGCTACTTCAGCCTGGCAACCTGTACATACCATCTGTCCTTCGGCAACAAAAGTATTGCAATGGCCACATGACCACCCCTGAAGGTCAGTATCCTCGTCGAGTAAATTTCCGCCTTCAAGCTCATTTCTTATCCTGCATTCTGTTTCACTTTTCCAACTACGAATGGCGTGTTCAGTGTAGGTTTGCTCATCACTATCAATGAGCTTTGCGCAATTCTGGCAGAGCCATATTCCATTGGATATGTGTTTTCTTTCTTCACTTGAAAGAGATGTGTTAAATCTGGGACCATTCGGAGCAGCGGCTGTTATATGCGCCGCAACACCTATGCGAGTGGCCTTTTCTGCATCGAAATTAGGGCCAGAGGTAAGACAGTTACATCCGGGATTGGAGCAACGATTAGCAACTCTTTCCTGTAGTATCTTCTTCGTTTTTTCAGGGAACTCGTCACGCATATGAGCCATGGCACACCTTTTTTATTTATTGTTAAGGTTTTCTAGAGTATTTATTACCCAACGATGATCATCTAATTTGTCTATTTCAGATAATTTCCATTTACTCTCGCTGGGTGTAAGCAACCCTTTCTCTAGCTGAATTGGGTTTGGGAATTCTAATGAGAGAGATTTAATTCGTTCTTTCTTTTCTAAGTTGTCAACAACACGCAATTCATAATTTTTTTGGTAAAGTTTCCAAAGGGCTTTGGCAGATTTTGTTCTGGCTTCGAATATACAATCAATATAAAAAATATTAATGAGATCATTTACTGTTTTTCTGTAAACAGAACCAAGCCCGCGGGTTTTCTCAGCATAATCTTCACCCTCTAAAAACTCTGCAATTTCGCGCAGTCGCTCACGCGTGTCTTCATGTACGTTCATTTCTATTGTAGGGCCGAAAGTCTTATAAAATTTAGTTCGACTATCCTGTTTGGGGCTGCTTTGGTCAGAATCATTCTGTGAAGGGGATTGCGTTTTCGTGCTGTATTGCTTTGGCATTTCATCTCTCCAAGTCAATTGCGAATAGCATCTTATCATGACCGTCATAATTATGACGGTCAAGAATAATCCTTCACTACCTTATAGAGGATGCAATGCTTATGACGGTCATACGCGCCAATTCAATTTTATGACTGTCATGTGAGACGAAAATTCACCAAATTCATGGTTGTAAAAGCCTGTTCGCATCAGCCGATGCGTAACTTAGGTAGGTTTGTTATGACAGTCATGAAGATCATTAAAGTCCCGGAAGTTCTTGAACGTTGCGCCATGAGCAGGGCTTCACTCTACAGGATGCTCCAGCGTAATGAATTCCCCCGGCAGGTCCGTATCGGTATCCGTTCGGTAGGTTTCTACGAACATGAAGTTAACCAGTGGCTGGCTGATCGCCAGCGTGTTCAGTGAGTGCATGAACGTCTAACAGCACGTTATTCACACACGTATAACCATGAACAGGGAATGTATCAGCCAACGCTGACGCTGGTTAAACTAAAGAATGTGTTCACCAAGATTACTACTTATAGCTGATGGGTTGCTGATGCTCTCTGTTCCTCAATCGGGTTAACGCCTGATAAGGAACACCAATGAAACAGAACAAGTTGCTTAATAAGAAGAATGTTGAATTTAATACATCAAATAAGATTTGCGATAGTTATTACTGGCATAAGATGAAGCTTCGCATCGACTGGCTTTCAATGGTATCCCGTTTCCATAGTGATGAGGAGAAAGCTGAATTTATGCAGAATTTACAGTCCTTACTGGGACAGGGGTGGAAAAACTTTCTTGTGCAGGAGAAATCACCACGGAACGCAACTGGAACACGTCACCCTTATAAATATGGTTTGTGTATTTCACGTAATAAACCTGATGCACCAATGTTGGCATATTTCATGTGGGGACCAAAAACAGCAGGAACTGGTGGATTCAGTATTCAGTTTCATCCTCAGCACATGACAGGGAAACAGATGGATTTGCTGCTTAAGTGGTTGGTTGACCGTCTCGGTGAGATTTTTAATCAACTGCTGAAGCGAGCATGGGTCACCCGGCTGGATATTGCTCTAGATATCTATGGGTGCAAGTTGAATGAATATCTTTGGGGATTGAAACAATCATCAGTTTATAAAGACCACGATAAGCCCCAAGGGCTGCCCGGATTATCTCTTGGAGCAGCAGACTCCCAATTGTCAGGGTTAATTTATGGAAAAATAGATGCTGCTTTATTTAAGCGACTCACATTCTCTGAGCATGCAAGATATGTTTATGAAAAGGGGAAGCGTAAGCGGGAGTTTTTCCTTGAAATTGACAAAGGAGAGTATCCCCAGTTTCTGCGTATAGAAATACGTATTCAACCTGAGTCAATTGGTCCCGGTGAACGTGGATTCAGGCAAAAAGCACTGATGTTGTCTGACCTTGGAAAGCTCAATAACCCTTTTGAGCGCCTTCAGATTTATAAGCGCAAACTGGAGGGCGAACTTATGAATGCTGTTTTTACCAATGACCGGCCCAAAACTAATGGCATCAAAGCATGGATAGATGTGTTAAGGCGTGGTGATTCAAAAGGACGCCTGGCTCGTAAGTTCAGCAGCCTTCTGAAGCTTAATGAGGTAGAGCTGTTCAACAAACAAGAGGTCTGGTCGTTTTGGCCTGTTTGTATGGCTCAGTTGGGGCTGATTATAGGTGCATTAAAGCCAGAATTTGCGACCAAGGAAGAAATGGGCGTTAGCCAGTTTGTGGAGAATATCCGGAAGCGAAAGCGCAGAATACGAAGTCAAAAAGGTGAGGGGCGCAAGCGCTTAAAACGCTAGTTTCGATTTAATCCTTACTTTTGTGGTGGTCTTTTGGCCGCCATATCTTTGTCTTTACGCCAGATGAGGTGGTTCTTCATATTACTTGCATCTCGAATTTCTCCCTTAATACCGCTCATTGTTGCTGAGTTTGATCGCAGTAAACCGACTAACTACCGGTGTTGTTTTGTATTGGATTCGGATCTCGTATAATGGTAGGGAGAAATCGGTAATGGCTTTACCTAATTCTGATGGCTTCAAGGATCGGCTGTATTGAACGATGTAGAGGTTTCAAAAGCTCGAAACTCAGAAAATAACATGCGTCTACAACCGCTATCAAATATCACCGGGTGGAAGTTGTACCGGTTTATAACCGGAAACGTTTTACGTATTCGCTAATCCCATTCTGGCTGAGCTGATATTTATTCGCTATTTGCGTCTGCAAGGTACATAGCGGTGTGTAACATGCTCTGTATACACTCTATCTCTATGTTATTGTATATATGTCATTACATACTATAGCCATTATCCAGTATCAGCCATCATGAGGCACCAGCCTCCAATGATATTATCATCTAATAACCATCTGAACCTTGTTGGGTTCACGTAAGATTTGCGTAATTCAGTTGTAAATAAACGGGGTCAGGGCATGGTGCTTTGATCTCAATATACAGGTGAATTATGAATTCATATATCACGCAAAATAATATCCTTGTAACAGGTTCAACTTTATTTTATTTCAAGAGGATCGTTTTCAGTATTCCTTATAATGGTATGCCAAGCCTAAAGCGTCCTTTTTATCGTAATATATCTTTATTTCTTCAGCATGTTATATGTGTCGCTACCTGTAGTCGTAAAAACAAGAAAAAAGCAAAAATTAAAGCGAATAAGCAATGGTCATATTCTGTGCCAGTACCGTTTGTGCTAGGCAGGAAGAAACTTCCCGGCGTATTTAAGAAAAGTGGGCCGACCCATGAGCGTGCAATGGAGGCGCTGGTAAGAGCGGGAATTATTAAACTAACCGGGTATTCCAATGCTAAAAGTTCATGCCGAGAGTATGCAGTTTCTCAACGTTTTCTACGTAAGTTGTTTGGCAACAACCGCGAGGCATACCTTAGCCGTAAAGATCGCTACCATTATCTGACTGACATTTTCACCAAGCGTAAAAGCTACTCATTTGATGATTTGATTGGAGTTGCCATTGAACGCGGTCAACATCATAAAAATAAACAGTCTAAACGTGAGATCCCTAATGCTGCCTTCAGGGAACTGGTAGTCGGTGTGTGGAACAACCTTGAGCCGCTAGAAATTAATCTGGATGCATTATTGGAATATCATCGCAAACATCCCACAAAGAAAAACAAAATATTTATTTTCAACTTCCTGTCACGACTAGCTGAAACAGGCGTGGAACTGGTTAAAGAATCGCCATTGACGGTTTCTTACAAGCAATCGTATAAAACGGCGTACATCGGCGGTAGATCCTTTGAAATTGGCACAGGCTTTCAGAGTCTGCCTTCTGATATGAAATGGTCGTGCCTAGCGCGGGGACATAACTATGATATTAAGGGATGCCAGCTTGAGATACTTCGACATGAGCTCTTGAATATTGGCATTTCGGCCAAATCGCTGGAAGTTCTGGAAACGAGCTATATCTGCCGGGTGTTACGTGTCGCGGAGGAGCTGGTAAAGCAATTTAGGTTCTCCAGCGTATTCAACGCCGGGGTCGTTACGCTATCACTTAAATCCATCACCTGCCGATTGTTGAATCGTGAGCTAGGCAAGAAAGAAGCAAAGCGAGTACTGAAACGCTGGAAGCGCCTTCTAAAACCTTTACGGCGAGATCTGGCTTTACTGCTGGATCACTACGAAGGCGCAGCATTGACCAACCGTTATGGCAAATGCGTTACCAATGCGGTAGGGCAGCCATTCAACATTACCTATAAAGATGTGACAGCGCGTAAACGTTGGAAGTCAGATGTTATGCGACGAAAGCTGTTGTCGCACATGTTACAGGGGCTTGAAAGTAAGGCTGTCTATGATTATGTTGCCGCCCATAAAGGTGTTTGCGCATTGGAGCACGATGGGTTTGTTTCATATGAAGAGGTCACTGACTGGTCCCATCCATACCTTTTGATTGAGAAAAAGCATTAAGGGGAGTCACTCAGTAAGACTTTGACTCTAAAATGATGTGTATAGCTAGGCGTTCAGTCAAGTCGGCTTTTATTGAGGGGTAAACGTCAATATTGACTGGCAAAGAGCTAAATCCAGTCCAACTTTAAAACAGTGTTGCCAAACTGAAATGAGGGCATTCAACTCGCATAGTTGAATGTCGGTTCTTGACAGTAAAAGCCGACATAGAGATACGTAGGACGAAAATGATGATTAATCGACTTTCGACCACACCCTCATTGCAGCATTTCCCAACAACTCACCCCGGGAAAAGATCTTATCCTCATCCCATTTATCCAAAATTATCAATGGTATGTTCAAGCGTAGGCTAGTATGGGTAATGAGACCATCCCGTTTATTAAGAAATGCAGAATGTTGGACCGAACGATTAACACTTAGGTTAAGCAAGGTCAGATTTCCCAGCGTAGCGATCGCTTGTTGCCGCTTCCAGACAAGCTGTTGCTCGGGTGTTAGCTCTGCACCGGTCAGAACAATCTGATTCACTGCAGTAGCGTCTGAATCTGTCATGGTATGTCCGCCTTCTAGAGGCCAATGTGAGAACCAGTTTTGAGGCATTAGATGATCAATATCGAGACTGGAGAGATTTGGAACCACCGGCTCCTCGGTCTTAACCTGACGACGAAGTTCTCCCTCAATCTCGGTCAGCATTGAGCGAATCTTCTGTGCATCGAGCCTGCCTGGGTAAAGTCGTGCGGTGATGCAGGCATTAAGAAACTCTGAGTCAGAGGGCCAACGTGCGGCTTCACCATTAAGGCTCTTAAGGGTGCTGCGCAACTCAGCACTGGAGATGCTGGTTTTAGCTAAGTGGCGCAAGACATTCATAAACACATTGTTGTAGTTCTTTGGAGTAAGGCCACACACCGCTCTTCTCACTACAAACGAGACAAGATCGTTGTACATGGCGGTCTTTTCAGCATCAGTGATGCTAGCGACTGAGATCAGTAACGCAAGTGGATAAATTGTGGTCATGTCATAGGCGGCGATGCGACGGCCAAAGCATGCAATAGGAGTTGTATCCACACCACTAATCAGTTCTTTATATTGCAAAGCATATCGATTAAGAAGTTCGACCTGCTGGTCAGCTCGGCTTGACGACGATTCCTTGCCTACATAGTCCCGATATTCATTGTAAAGGCGGGACAGGTCTACTTCACGTTGCTTTTCTGCTTGCAGTGTTGAGTGAATTAACCACTCCAGACGAGGTTTGTTGATGCGACCACGGCGTTGTTTTTCTGTCCAGTACGGGTTTTCAAAGGGTTTCCAATCATTTTCATACAATGCAGCGGCATCAACATTATCATGCTCTGCACGCATAAAAATATAGTTACGGATAAGATCCGTCGCATGAAGCTCAGCCCCACGGCCATTCAATGTCTCAAAAATGATTTGAGCATCATCTTCTGCCTCAAGAGATATACTGACCAGTTTCAGGTCAGTTAGGACCGCTTCAATCAGCGCGATAGCATTTTCTTGTGGAGAGCGACCTTCCGCGCTAATCCATTTAATAAAGGCATGACTAAAGAACCATAACGCCTCCAGTGAAGGAGGATGGTTAAAATGCTTACGCAGTGTGCCATTTAACGTGAAGCTATCAGGGAATACCTTGCGAAGGTCATCAACATGATCAACATTAAGGCATTGAATAAAATGAGATTGATCACGAAATGTTGGCCATAACTTAAAGCGTTCAACCTCTTTATTCCGCATTGTTGCTTCGTTTGTATTTTTCAGACACGGCAATACAAGCATTTCTAAATCGGAAAGATCAATTGCATGAAGAGCCAGTCGTATAGACGCAAGAATATATTGAAGGGTAGTTAATCGTTGCTGACCATCAATGATATGCAGGGTATCAACTCCCAGTAAGCCGCTCTTTGTTTGTGGTTCAAGCACTACTGCACCAAGAAAATGGGGGGTTGGTTTTATACCTGAGAAGCGGGCCTGTGCTTTTTCAGTTATATCCTCCAACAAGGCGGACCACTGATTTCGTTGTGTCCATACGTATGCACGTTGGTAAAAGGGAACGCAGTATTGTCGGCGATCCTGAAAAATTTGATGGACATTTAGCGTCTCGGATTTCATGGGTTACCTATATAAAGTACGACATACCAGTTAAAAATATTTCAGCCTCAGAAACGGCACAAATCCAGTCTTCACAGCTTCAATCAATTTATAGGGATACATTAGGTGAATTGCTTAAATTAAAAAATGGGACTTATGATTTTATTATAATCATTTCATCTTGTTGACTTCATTAAAATATTGCAAATTAAATGGGTATAAAGTATATGAATCACCGCAGGTTTAACATACTCATCAGACTCATTTAAGATGACTTACTGATAAGCATTGAGCTTTATCCTGAAGAGTTCAAAATTGAAGCCGTCAAACAGATTGTTGACCACGACTATAACATTCCAGATGTTGCCATTCGCTTAGATATCACCACACAAAGTTTTTATGCCTCGGTAAAAAATTCGTCAGTAACTCGCTTCAGCTCATTTTGAAGTCGGCGGATCTCAGCCTGAGTATCTGACAGTTCTTTGTTATTGGAAGAGTTCGGACCGTACTTCTTTATCCTTCCGTAGAGACTATGAGTGGTGATATCGAGACATGTTGCAACGATGGAAATAGAATGGCCACAGATAAACATCTTCTTGCTGTTACATTAGTATTAATGCAAGATTGTCATCAAATTGATGACAATCAGAGCGCTTTATGGATTACCGTATTCAATTTTCATTGCTCCCCATAGCGATGATTTATGCCTAGTTCCCCTTCTAAGCGGCTTGAGGATTTGAGTATGGTTCAGCGCGAGCGGCTGGCCTACATCGATTTTCGGCTCTACTTTTTCGGTGAGATTGGTCGTCCAGATCTTATTGAGCGCTTCGGTGTGGCTCCGGCAGGGGCCACACGCGATTTGGCATTGTACCGAGAAATCGTGCCGCATAACCTCACCTTCGATGGTAGCAACAAGATCTATCGCATTGGGCAGGCATTCTCCCCGTTGTTCGAGCACGCATCGAAGCGCGTTCTGTCGGCGCTGGCTCTCGGCTTTGGCGATGGCGTGAGCGGCCTAATGCAGGCGCTACTACCATGCGAATCCCCCGCAGCCCTGAGCATCCCCAAGATGGATGTATTAGCCGCGATTTGCCGCGCTATTCACACAAATCGACCTGTTGCCATCCGCTACCACTCGATGAGCAGCGGCGAGTCCGAGCGGGTCATTGTACCCTTTGCCTTGGTAGATACCGGCCTGCATTGGCACGTCCGGGCGTATGATCGTAAGAGTGGGGAGTTTCGGGATTTCATCGTCACCCGCATCGAAGCACCAACATTACTCGACGAGGAGCCTCAGGCCAACGAACTACCGGATAATGACATTCAGTGGACGCGCATCGTCGAGCTGGATTTCGTTCCGCACCCAAGTGTTGAGCGCCCCGAGATTATCAAGATGGACTACGGGATGACCGATGACTCGATCAGGATACGCGTTCGCGCGGCGGTGGTGGGCTATATGTTGCTACGCTGGCGGGTGGACTGCTCGCCCGATCATTGCCTTCGTGGACCGGAGTACCGATTATGGCTCAAAGATCATCTTGCAATTTACGGCGTAAATAATGCGTTGCTGGCACCCGGTTATAGCGCCACTAAGAAGGCTGACTATTAATGGAACTGATCGACAATATCAACCGCTTGCTCGGAGACGACCTAAAGCAAACGCTCAAACCTGGCGCTCGCCTGAAGATCGCCGCATCCTGCTTTTCGATGTACGCGTTCGAAGCGCTCAAAGCAGAGCTGGAAAAAATCGAAGAGCTGCAATTCATCTTTACCTCGCCGACGTTCACCGCTAACGAGGTTACCGATAAGATTCGTAAGGAACGCAAAGAATTCCACATACCGAAGACCGACCGCGAACGGAGTCTGTACGGGAGTGAGTTCGAAATTCAGCTACGCAATAAACTGACCCAGCGCGCAATTGCAAAAGAGTGCGCGGACTGGATGCGGCGCAAGGCAACATTCAAGTCCAATCGCAGTAAGGCACCGATGCAACAGTTTGCTTGTGTTCAAGCTGCTGCTGCAGATACTGCCTACATGCCACTGCACGGCTTTACCGCCGTCGACCTCGGCTACCAGCAGGGCAACGCTGTCTCTAACCTCGTCAACAAAATGGACGAGCCGACGTTTACGGCGACCTACCTCAGTCTGTTTAACCAGATCTGGCTAGACCCCGAGAAGCTGGAGGATGTAACGGCGCAGATCTGCGACCACATTGCGTCCGTCTACCAGGAAAACTCGCCCGAGAGCATCTACTTCATGATGCTCTACAATATCTTCAATGAGTTTCTGGACGACATCAACGAGGATGTCCTGCCGAACGACCGCACGGGCTATCAAGACACGCTCATCTGGAACAAACTCTTCAATTACCAGAAAGATGCTGCCACCGGGATCATTAACAAACTTGAGAGCTACAGCGGCTGCATACTGGCCGACAGCGTGGGCTTGGGCAAGACTTTTACCGCGCTGGCCGTGATAAAGTATTACGAACTGCGCAACAAGTCAGTTCTGGTGTTATGCCCCAAGAAGCTGGCGGACAACTGGCTGAACTACAGCCGCAACCTCAGGACCAACATATTTGCTCGCGACCGGTTCAACTACGACGTGCTTTGTCATACCGACCTCAGCCGCACGAGCGGTGAGTCGTTCGGCACACCGCTGAATCGCATCAACTGGAGCAACTACGACCTTGTCGTAATCGACGAGTCGCACAACTTCCGCAACAATGACGTCTACAAGGACAAGGAAACCCGCTACCAGAAGCTGATGAACAAAGTCATCAAGCAGGGCGTGAAAACCAAGGTGCTAATGCTTTCGGCCACCCCTGTGAACAACCGCTTCAATGACCTACGCAACCAACTGGCACTGGCCTACGAAGGCGATTCCGAAAACCTCAGCAAGAAGCTGCGTACCGGTAAGACGGTAGAGGAGATTTTCCGTGGTGCGCAGGCCAGCTTCAATGCATGGGCAAAGCTTCCATCGGAAGAGCGCACAGCGCGGGCTATCCTGGATTCGTTGGACTTCGACTTCTTCGAATTGCTCGACAGCGTCACCATCGCACGTTCGCGCAAGCATATTCAGACCTTCTACGACACCAAGGAAATCGGCCAATTCCCCGAGCGCCGCAAGCCCTTGTCGTTCCACAGTCCGCTCACGCAGCGAACGGATGTGATGAGCTTCAACGAAATTTTCGAGCAGCTGTCTTTACTCAAGCTCGCTGTTTACGCCCCGATCAGCTACATCCTGCCCAGTCGGCTCAAGAAGTACGAGGAGATGTATGACACTCAGGTTGCAGGGAAAGGCAAGCTTAAACAAATCGACCGTGAAAAGAGTTTGCAGGCATTGATGACGACCAACCTGCTCAAGCGCCTGGAAAGCTCGATTGAGTCTTTCCGCTTGACGCTCAAGTCCCTGCGCGCAAACCACACTAATACGCTGGCCAAGATCAGCACTTTCAATGAGACTGGCGGCCTCAGTGGCATTGATAGCAGAATAAATGACCTGACCGACCAGTTAGAAAACCTCGACGTGGACGACGACCTGCCAAGCAATGGCGACAGTGAGATCGGTGGCAAGGTCAAAATCAGCCTCGCCGATATGGACTTGCCTTCTTGGGAGCACGAGCTGAAGGTCGATCTGGAAATCATTGATGCCTTGCTGACGTCGATGAACAAGATCACGGCAGCCGATGATGCCAAACTGCAGCATCTCAAGACACTTGTTCTGGAGAAGATCGCAGCACCGCTGAATCCCGGCAACAAGAAGGTGCTGATCTTCACCGCCTTCGCCGACACCGCTGACTATCTGTATGCCAATTTGGCTCCGGAATTGCTGGCCACACAGACCTTGCACAGTGCGAAAGTCACCGGCAAAGGGGCGCCGAAGAGCACGCTCAAGAAGAACTATGACTTCCAGGAACTGCTCACCCTCTTCTCGCCACACTCGAAGGAGAAAGCGATCGTGCTGCCAAATGAGGCGGCAGAGATAGATTTGTTGATCGGCACCGATTGTATCTCTGAAGGCCAGAACCTGCAGGACTGCGACTACCTCATCAACTACGACATCCACTGGAATCCCGTGCGCATCATCCAGCGCTTCGGCCGTGTGGATCGCATCGGCTCACCCAACAGCAGCATCCAACTGGTTAACTACTGGCCAGACATCTCGCTCGACGAATACATCAACCTGAAGGAACGGGTTGAGAGCCGAATGATGATTGCCGATGTCACAGCCACCGGTGACGACAATGTGCTGAGCGCCCAAGCCAACGATGTGTCTTATCGCAAAGAGCAATTGCGACGTTTGCAAGAGGAAGTGATTGAGCTGGAAGACCTGAAAACCGGAGTGTCGATTACTGATCTCGGGCTCAATGACTTCCGAATGGACTTGCTCAACTATGTGAAGGTCAATGGCGAATTGAGCAACGTGCCAAGCGGGATGCACGCCGTAGTGCCTGCCAAGCCGGAGATGGGCCTACGCCCGGGTGTGATCTTCACGCTACGCAACCGGAATCCAAGCGTCAACGTCAGTCAGCACAACCGCCTGCACCCTTATTACCTCGTCTATATTAATCGCGAGGGGGAAGTCATTCACGATCACACCGAAGTCAAACGTTTGCTGGATCTGGTTCGCACCTGCTGCAAGGGACAAGCCCAGCCTATTACAGATGCCTGTCTCCTGTTCAATAAGGAAACGGCCGATGGCCGCAAGATGCAGATGTATTCGGACCTGCTTGGCAAGGCCATCCGCTCAATGATCGAGGTGAAGGAAGAGAAGGATCTGGACAGCCTCTTCTGCAGCGGAAAGACCACCGCGTTGGTCAATACTATCGTCGGACTGGACGACTTCGAACTGATTACCTTCATCGTGATTCAGGAGGCCGGATGAGTCAGTCTGCGCGATTTGAGTCGAATACCGCGTTCATCAACTATCCGAAGCAGGCTGTCTTTGGTCGTACCCTGCCAAAGAATAAGATCTACGAACACAGCGGCGCCAGTACAAGACTGAAGGATTTGTTCGTCGAGCAGGTGGAGCAAATCGTCTGGCAATACAAGTTGGCTCCGGAAACGATCAACCTGCCCGCCAGGCCGGGAGTACCAGAGCTTCAGATTTTCTCAATCCAGCTCAAGACATCGGAGCTGAATCTGGACGTTTTGCGTTGCATCGATGGCGCGGTGCAGTTTCCCATCATCTTCGAGCTGAGCTTTGATGGCCGAACAAAGGTGATCGCTGCATACAAACGACCGAATGAGTCAGACGCCAGCCGTTGGGTCATGAGTGACTACTTTACGACAGGCTGGTTGCCGAGTGACTGTGAGCGCGCCGCCATGCCTTTAGCACTCGACCTGGGCGGCTTGTATGAGCAGACGCTTCACCGCCTAATCCCCACGCCTGCGCGCCCACGAGAAAGTCTCGCTGACTTGGTCGTACGCGTCGAACTGGTTGAAGCCAAGCAGCGTGAGGTTGAGAAAGCTGCCAGCAGACTTGCCAAAGAAAAGCAATTCAACCGCAAAGTAGAGATCAACGCGCATTTGCGGCAGCTTAAAAAAGAACTTGAAGAATTGACCGGGAGTGAGAGTGCATGACACAGAGCTTGAATGATGAGTCAAGGATACACATCGAGCAGATCGCTGGTGAAGCGTTGGCGCAACTCGAAAGCATCGCTGAAACCGCTAGGGGCAAGCTGCACGATGGGCGGACATTGGGCTCAGAAGCGTTGGCAAGTATCAATACGATGACGTCTAGCTCGGCTATTCAGAATCTAGGTCAGATTAGCCAAGTGAATAGAGAGAGCTATCAGACCTTGGCATCTGAGCCAGCTATTGCTCGTGTCGTTGCTGAGGACGACACAGGAAATCGACAGACGTTCTATATCTGTCGGGCAATTCCTTTAACAGGATTTATCAATCACACTAGTTATCGAACAGAAAAAGGACGACTTGCATCCCTACCTGTTGGAGCAGAGCTGGAGCTCAAAGACGGCAGTTATTTAACCGTCATTGAGCGAGCACATCTCCGCCCCAATGCGCTTGCCGATGGGTGGGACTCTCGTGACACCGTCGTTGAAGCCGAGCATTTCGGGCCGTTCACCATCGAGTCGCTGCGTGCGCTGCTGACCGAGGTTGCGGGGGAGGAAGTCACCGAAGACATTCTGGGCCAATTGCTGGCCGAAGAGACCGCCAGGGCCAACATCATCGACGGCGTTCGCCGCAGCGTTATCACCAAGATGGGACTGCGGGATCAGCCCATCCTCGATCAATACCAGGACGAGATTTTCCGCCTCCCGCTTGACAAGCGCTTGTTCATCCTGGGCCCGCCAGGTACAGGCAAGACGACCACCCTGATCCGCCGCCTCGGCCAAAAAATCGACACCGCCTACCTGGATGAAGGCGAACAACGTCTGGTTGAAACAATCGCTTCAGCCCAAGGCATTGCGCACGCCAACAACTGGCTGATGTTCACGCCCACGGAATTGCTCAAGCAGTACCTCAAGGAAGCATTTGCGCGTGAAGGTGTTCCCGCATCGGATCAGCGCATCAGAACGTGGCAAGACTATCGACGCGAGCTGGCCCGAAACGTATTCGGCGTCCTCAGAAGGGCTTCCGGCGGCGGTACCTTTGTCCTGAAAGACGGACTGGCCAGCCTGACCGACTCCGCACTAGAGCGCCCCATTCAATGGTTTGACGATTTCGATGCATGGCAGCGCAAGACCTACGTGCAGGAGCTGCGTGAAGCTGCAACCCAGCTCCACGATGCCGAAAATCCCGAAGTCCTAAGTCTCGGTGCACACCTGCAAGACATCTTGTCGCGGGCAGCCGATGGCGCGCTGGTTGCAATGTTTGGCTCGCTGGCGGTGGAGATTGCCAAAGTACAGATGCTCGTCAGCAGTCTCAAGGAAGGCTCTGACGCCAAGATCAAAGCCGCACTCAACCTGCAGCTCAACCGCAACCGAGTTTTTCTGGATGAGTTGGCCCGCGTGATCGACAGCCTCCAACAAGCGCAAGCGACTGAAGCGGACGACCAGGACGACCCGGATGCCGATGAAGAAGAAGACACCACAGCATCCCGCACAGGTCGTACCGCCGCGCTCAATTCCTACATGCAAGCGGTACGCGCCCAAGCCCGGGCAGCAGCATCCAAGCGCACAGTCAGCAAAACCTCTCGCAATGGCAAAATCATCGAGTGGTTAGGGGAGCGAGGTCTGACAGAAGCGGATCGCGTTGAGGTGGGTGCAAGCCTTCTGGTGCAGGCCAGTGCACGCCGCTTCGTTAATCCGGTCAAACGCTACCTCGAGGGCATCCCGAAGCGCTACCGTGCATTCAGGCGCGAACGCCAACCGGCAAACACCTGGTATCGCCACGAAGGCTTTGAGGCGCGCGACATCCACCCCCTGGAGTTGGACATCGTACTGCTTGCGATCTTGCGCGCCGCAGGCGACCTGCTCAGTCGGCCCAACGTTCAGCGCAACATTGATAGCCCCGCCTGGTCATCGCTCCAGCCCATTCTGGGGCATTACTGCAACCAGATCCTGGTGGATGAAGCCACTGACTTCTCGCCCATACAGCTTGCGAGCATGGCGGCGCTGGCGCATCCACGACTGCGCTCATTTTTTGCCTGTGGTGACTTTAATCAGCGTCTGACCACCTGGGGCGCACGCTCTGTCGACGATTTGAATTGGGTCTTTGCGGATTTCGACATCAAGGAGATCACGGTCTCCTACCGGCAGAGCAAGCAACTGAACGATCTGGCTCGCGACATGATCCGCGCCGTCGGTGGCTCCGAGCAAAACGCCAGCTTGCCTGCGCATATGGACAGCATAGGCGTTGCGCCAGCCTTGCTGGAGCACGCGACCAACACAGAAACCATTGTCGGTTGGCTGGCAGATCGCATTCGCGAGATTGAGCGCTTTGTCGGCCAGTTGCCATCCACCGCCATTTTTGTGAGCACCGAGGATGAGGTTGCTCCGCTGGCCGAAGCACTCAACACAGCCTTGGCGGAGCACAACATTCAGGTCATCGCCTGCCGAGAAGGCCAGGCTGTGGGGCAGGAAAGCAACGTGCGCGTGTTCGACATCCAGCACATCAAAGGCCTGGAGTTCGAGGCGGTGTTCTTTGTCAGCATTGACCAGCTCGCCACGCTGCATCCGGCACTGTTCGACAAATACCTGTACGTCGGTACCACCCGCGCGGCCACCTACCTGGGCGTGACCTGCCAGGGCAGCTTGCCATCCGCCATCGAAAGTCTGCGCCCGCACTTTTGCCAGGGCTGGCAACAAGGCGACTGACCATACCAATACGAACTTGAGTTATGAGCCGCTAAATACTGGCGACCAGAGGAAAAGAACATGGAAAAGCTAAAAATGCATTCACCCAATCTTACGCAGGACAACATTGCCCGTATTCGTGATCTGTTTCCAGGCTGCGTCACCGAAGCCAAGGGCGAAGACGGCAGCGTGAAGTTGGCGGTAGATTTTGACCAATTGCGGCAGGAACTGGCCGATTCGATTGTCGAGGGGCCACAGGAACGCTACCACCTGAACTGGCCTGGCAAGCGTGAGGCGCTGCTGACGGCCAATGCGCCGATTGCCAAGACCTTGCGCCCGGTGCGTGAGGAAAGTGTAGACTTCGATACGACGAAGAACCTGTTCATCGAAGGCGATAACCTCGATGCGCTGAAGTTGCTGCAGGAGACCTATCTCGGCAAGGTTAAGATGATCTATATCGACCCGCCGTACAACACTGGAAAAGACTTTGTTTACCGGGATAATTTTTCTGAGACAACAGAAGATTACTTTTCACACTCTCTTCAAACCGATGAAATTGGAAATCGGCTCGTCGCTAATCGTGACTCGAACGGACGATTTCATTCCGTTTGGCTGAGCTCCCTGTATAGCCGTCTAATTATTGCCAGAAATCTTCTGCGACAAGACGGCGTTGTGATTATTTCCATAGATGAAGTCGAACACTCTAATTTGCGTAGACTTTGCGATGAAATATTTGGGAGTCAGAATTTTTGTGGCGAGATTGTTTGGAAAAATAGCAGTAAGAACGATCAATCGTTTATCTCCGTTCAACACGAGTACTTTGTGGTTTATGTCCGAGATAAACAAGCTAACAGCGGCGAATGGCTTGAAAAAAAGCAAGGGCTTGATGAAATTTATAAAGCGTTTGAAGGCTTTAAGAAAGATTTTGGTTTTGATTGGAAAAAGATCCATCAGGCCGCACTCGACTGGCAGAAAGAATTACCAGCATCCAGCCCCATTCTTGATAGTAAACACTACAGCTGGATGGATGAGCGGGGCGTGTACTTTCCCGACAATATCTCGGGACCGAACGATGGTCAATACGTGTACGACGTAGACCACCCAATTACAGGAAAAAAAGTCAAGCAACCATCCCGAGGCTGGTTCTGCCCAAAGGAAAAGCTGGTTCAGCTCATTTCAGAAAATCGAGTCCATTTCGGCCCGGACGAGTCAACTGTTCCATGCCTAAAAACCTATCTAAAAAATACTGAGTATGTAAGCCTAACAAGCCTAAGGGTTTTGGATAGCAGAGCCGCTTCTAATAGGTTGCGCGACTTGTTTGGAGAGAAGATTTTTACAAATCCCAAGGACGAATTGCTTCTTGCTGATTTCTTTCGTGCAATGAATGTCAAGGATAACGATATCGTCTTGGACTTTTATGCAGGATCAGGCTCAACGGCACACGCAATTTGGGCACTAAATCGATCAAGTGGAAGTAACTGCCGTTGGATATCAGTCCAAATTGCGGAGAACCTACTTGAGACGCTGACTGTTGCTACCGGCGCAGCAAAGAAAATTACGCAGAATGCAATTCGCCTACTCAATGGTCTTGATCGACCAACGACTATCGCTGAAATTTCTAAAGAGCGACTTCGTCGTGCAGGGAAATTGACATTGGCTGGGAAGGTGCTTAATGGGTGGGGTGGAGATATTGGTTTCCGCGTTTTTAAAGTTGAAACATCCAACATGGCCGACGTTTACTACTCGCCTGACGCGCTCGACAATGCCAAGTTCGATCTGTTCGTTGACAATATCAAGCCCGACCGCACGCCTGAGGATTTGCTGTTCCAGGTAATGCTGGATTGGGGTGTCGACTTAGCCCTGCCCATCAACAAACAGTCTATTCAAGGTAAAGATGTGTTCTTTGTCGATGGCAATGCGCTGGCCGCCTGCTTCGACGCCAGCGGCAGCATCGACGAAGCGTTTGTGAAGGAACTGGCCAAGTATCAGCCGCTGCGCGTTGTGTTCCGCGACGCGGGCTACAAGAACAGTGCGATCAAAATCAACGTAGAGCAGATCTTCAAGCTCTTGTCACCCGCAACCGAAGTGAAATGCATCTGAGGGGCGCGTGATGAAACTTAAATTCAAACATCAGCCCTATCAGGCTGCAGCCGTGCAGGCGGTCAGTGATATTTTTCAGGGGCAGCCACCGGCCTCTGATGCGGCCATGAGCTATCGCCTTGACCCTGGTAATACCAAAAACGGCATGGGTGATCTGTTTGCGCTAGATAGCGGTTTTAAAAATGCTGAGCTAACCCTCAGTGAGGATACCTTACGGGAGAACATCCAACTCGCCCAGCGTCAGCAAAACCTGCCGTTGTCGAAGGACTTGGTTAAGACTGAGGTCGCCAAGTTAAATCTTGATATCGAGATGGAAACAGGTACGGGCAAGACCTACTGCTACATCAAAACAATCTTCGAGCTGAACAAACAGTACGGCTGGAGCAAGTTCGTCATAGTGGTACCGAGCATTGCTATCCGCGAAGGCGTGGTCAAGTCGTTGGAAATCACGGCTGAGCACTTTCAGGAGACCTACCACAAGAAGGCGCGCTTCTTCATTTACAACTCTAAGCAGCTACACCATCTTGAGAGTTTTTCTTCCGATGCCGGTATCAATGTCATGGTGATCAACGTACAAGCGTTTAACGCCACCGGCAAAGATAATCGCCGCATCTACGAAGCGCTCGATGATTTTCAGTCACGTCGCCCGATCGATGTGATCAGCGCAAACCGGCCCATCTTGATCCTCGATGAGCCACAGCGGATGGAGGGGAGCAAGACGCTGGATTCCCTCGCAAATTTCAAACCGCTGATGGTGTTGCGCTATTCCGCTACCCACAAGACCACTCACAACAAGATCCACCGCCTGGATGCGCTTGATGCCTACAACCAGAAGCTGGTGAAGAAGATTGAGGTGCGCGGGATCTCGGTGAAGGGACTGGCGGGAACCAATGCCTATTTCTATTTACAAGCCATCGAAATCTCAAACAAAAAACCGCCAGTCGCGGTTGTGGAGTTCGAACAGAAACTCAGCGGTGGCAACATCAAGCGCGTCACCCGCAAGCTGGGCAAAGGTGACAATCTGTTTGTGCTATCGAACGAGCTGGATCAATACCGCGATGGGTTTGTGGTATCGGACATAAATGCCAATACGGACACCTTGAGCTTTACCAATGGCGTAGAGCTGACGGTGGGTGATGCGACTGGTGATATTTCCGAGATAGCGCTGCGCCGTATTCAGATCCGTGAGACGATCAAGGCGCACTTTGACAAGGAGATGGAGCTCTTCGATAAAGGGGTGAAGGTCCTCTCGTTGTTCTTTATCGACGAAGTAGCCCGATACCGGGACTACTCTGCTGCCGATGAAAAAGGCGAGTACGCAAAAATCTTTGAAGAAGAGTACGCTAAGCATCTTCAAGAAGCCTTTGATAATGGGTTTATGCAGGGGGATGCCCCTTATGCTAAATATCTACGCCGCATTGCGGCCGATAAGACGCACAGCGGCTACTTTTCCATCGACAAGAAGAGCAAGCGCCTTACCGATCCCAAGGTCGCTGCGCGCGGTGAAAATGCGGGCTTGTCGGATGATGTAGATGCTTATGATCTGATCCTCAAAGACAAGGAACGGTTATTATCACTAGCTGAGCCGGTGCGTTTTATCTTCTCACACTCGGCCTTGCGTGAGGGCTGGGATAACCCGAACGTGTTTGTTATCTGCACGCTCAAGCATAGTGATAACACCATTTCACGTCGCCAGGAGGTCGGGCGCGGCCTGCGTTTGTCCGTTAATCAAAATGGTGATCGCATGGATCACCCGTCCATTGTTCATGACATTAACGTACTGACAGTCGTGGCCAGCGAAAGTTACAAGGACTTCGTGACCGCCTTGCAGAAGGACATTAGCGAGTCCTTGTCAGCTCGTCCGCGTGTGGCGGACAAGGCCTACTTCACGGGCAAGATGCTGAACACGAAGGAAGGCCCGATTACGGTATCGGACGACCAGGCCACGGACATCGAGTTTTATCTGATCCAGAACGGCTACGTCGATAAGAAACGCAATATCACGGAGAAGTACCATCAAGCTAAGAAAGACGGCACGCTGGAGGCATTGCCGGATGAACTGCAGCCCTATGCAGAGCAGATATTCCAGCTGATTGATAGCGTATTCAGCGAAAGCCAACTCATGCAGATAGACGATGGTCGCAAGCCCAAAAGACTTCAGACCAACGCCAACTTTGAAAAGCAGGAATTCAAGGCGCTGTGGGGGCGAATCAATCGCAAGGCTACTTACAACGTGTTGTTTGATGATGTTGAGCTAGTGAACAATGCGATCAAGGCGCTCAATGACAAGAATGCTGGGTTGCGAGTGACGCCGTTGCAATACACCATTCACCGTGGCGAGCAGGCTGATACGGCAACTTACGATGACCTCAAAAAGGGTAATGCCTTCGAGTTGAAAGTTACCGAAACAGAATCGCACAACGCCTCCATCCACTCCGCTGTGCAGTACGATCTGATTGGCAAGTTAGCAGAGGGGACTTTGCTTACAAGACGAACCGTTGCCGAAATTCTAAAAGGCCTTAATGCTGACATCTTCGCACAATTCAAGAGTAACCCGGAAAGCTTCATCGCCGAAGCCATTCGCTTGGTCAACGAACAAAAGGCCAATGTCATCATCGAACATCTGGCTTATGACACGCTAGAAGACAAGTTTGATCTGGACATCTTTACCACGGGTCAGAGCAAACAGGATCTCAGTAAGGCCGGGAATAAATTGCAAAATCACATCTATGACTACGTGCTTACCGACTCTGCGATTGAGCGCAAGTTCGTCGAAGAGCTGGATACCAGCAAGGATGTGGTGGTATATGCCAAGTTGCCACGTGGTTTTCTGATCCCAACCCCTGTCGGCGATTACAACCCCGACTGGGCCATTTCCTTTAAAGAAGGCTCGGTCAAGCATGTGTATTTCGTTGCTGAGACCAAGGGCTCCATGTCGTCATTGGATTTACGGCCTATTGAAGCCACCAAGATAAAATGTGCCCGTAAGTTCTTCGATGAGATCAATAATAAGTTTGCTCCAGAAAACGTGAAGTATGACGTAGTGGATAGCTTTGGTAAGCTGATGGAAGTAGTGAAATAAAATACTCAGTATTGGCCATGTGGTGGTGAGATTATGGAGTACACAAATTGCCACTGAAGCATATGGCCATATCTGAACTTTCGTCCGGTGTGCATGACACCGGACGAGTATCGGTTGATAGCTGAAAAGCAGGAAATTTCAAAAAGAACGTTGAACTTAAAAGGGGGCTTAAATAAATATTCGAATTGGAGAAATTGCGCATCATTTATGCCCTATGAAGTATCAATCCCTAACATATTGGCCAGAACTTTCACCCCAGATACTTTCCTATACTAACTCTCATTGCCAAAACGTGGTACTTACTCATAAATATGTTGGTTAGAATGGTTGAGGACCTAGAAGTATAACGCTCAACGAATGTTTTATAATTAAGGAGTTGAATAAATTCAGGATAATAAATGGTGTTTTCTTACCTTTATGGAATAATCTTTTAATGTCAGTATTAACACGCCAATGCATCATCGGTTACGAAACAGCAGCCCTGCTGTCAGCGCATCTTACCCATTCATCAAGCTTATCAGCCCATTCCTGCATCATCACTTTACGCTCATCAAGATAAGTTGCATGGTTGTATGCGCGGCGAACATTATTGGTATCAGCATGGGCAAGTTGAGCCTCGATAGCATCAGGTCGATAGCCCATCTCGTTTAAACGTGTACTGCCTGTTGTTCTGGTAGCATGCGGGCTATAAATACCACTCCAGCCGAGGCTTTTCAGTAGCTGACGCAGAGAATGTGATGTCATTGGCCCTAGCGGATTATCTCTGCCTGGAAATAGATGCTGACGATGCCCGGTTAATCCTTGCAGCGTTTTGAGCATTTTGACTGCTTGGTAGGGAAGGGGAATAACATGTTCCTTACGAGCTTTCATGCGCGCTGCCGGAATGATCCATAATGCGTTATCAAGATCGAATTCGGCCCATGCTGCCTCGGTGGCTTCGGCTGGACGCGCTAGCGTCCACCACATTAACCACATGCAATAATTAACCTGGTATGAGCCGCGACTGTTGTCAAAACAGCCTAATAACTTCCCGATTTGCTGCGGAGACAATGCCTGTTTGTGCTGCGTTTTATTTGCCGGAATCGCCTTACGCACTGGCCAGACAGGATCGCTATCTGCTCTGAGCGTCGCTACTGCTAGTTCAAAAACCGATGAAATGGTGCGGCGGGCTTCAGCGGCAACGGACGGAGCGCCGCGCTTAGCCGTTTCCTGAAGAATTTTTAGAATGTGGTGCGGGGTTATTTCCCTGACAGGGAGCTTACCTATTGCGGGGAAAACCACACGCTTAAGCATATCTAGTCGCCGCGTTTTGGTGATTTCGGCCCAGTCTTTCATCTGCAACCACTCTTTAGCGACTAGCTCAAAGGTGTTGGATGCGTCATTGACCTTGCGGATCTTATCTAACTGGCGAGCCTGAGTAGGGCTAACTCCATTCGCGACTTGTTTACGCGCTTGCTCGCATTTCTCGCGAGCTTCGGCAAGTTTAACCGTCGGGTACTCACCCAGCGCAAACATGCTGGATTTACCGTTAAGTTTAAACCGATAGCGCCACGCCTTTTTGCCATTAGGTTTTACTTCAAGGTATAAGCCATTGAAATCGTTGAGACGATAAAGCTTTTCTTTCGCTTTTGCTGTGCGGCATTGAGTATCAGTGAGCATAACAATTCCTTGTGTATTTATTATACCGTTATTGTACTCACTAAAAATAAAGATGGAAGTTTGATGTACTCACCTACGTACTCATTTTTGACTGCGCTTCTACGGAATTATTTGAGACGCTATGAAACGAAAAATCCACGCAAATGCGTGGATTTAAACATTTTTTGTGAAAGTCATGAGATTGAATGAAACCCCATGAGACAACACATTTTATTTAGACGTTGAACAGGAAGTTCATCACATCGCCATCTTTAACGATGTAGTCTTTGCCTTCTGAACGCATTTTGCCGGCTTCTTTCGCGCCTTGCTCACCTTTGTAGGTGATGAAGTCTTCGAACGCGATGGTTTGTGCGCGGATGAAGCCTTTCTCGAAGTCAGTGTGGATTTTACCTGCGGCTTGCGGAGCCGTTGCGCCGACAGGGATGGTCCATGCACGAACTTCTTTCACGCCAGCGGTGAAGTAGGTTTGCAGGTTCAGCAGTTCGTAACCGGCGCGGATCACGCGGTTCAGGCCCGGCTCTTCAATGCCCAGTTCAGCCATGAATTCTTCACGGTCAGCGTCGTCGAGTTCGGCGATGTCAGATTCAACCGCTGCACAAACAGCAACGACCACGGAGCCTTCGGCCTCTGCGATTTTGCGTACGACGTCGAGGTAAGGGTTGTTCTCGAAACCGTCTTCGTTAACGTTGGCGATGTACATGGTGGGTTTCAGCGTCAGGAAGCTCAGGTAGCGGATGGCCGCTTTGTCTTCCTCTGTCAGATCCAGTGCACGCAGCATGCCAGCGTTTTCCAGCTGTGGCAGGCATTTTTCCAGTGCGGCCAGTTCTGCCTTCGCATCTTTGTCACCGCCTTTGGCACGTTTCTGCACACGGTGAATCGCGCGTTCGCAGGTGTCGAGGTCAGATAATGCCAGTTCGGTATTGATAACCTCGATGTCATCAGCCGGATCCACTTTGTTGTTAACGTGGATGATGTTGTCGTTTTCGAAACAACGCACAACGTGGCCGATGGCTTCAGTTTCACGGATGTTAGTCAGGAACTGGTTACCCAGACCTTCACCTTTAGATGCGCCTTTGACCAGACCCGCGATGTCCACGAATTCCATGGTGGTTGGCAGGATACGCTGCGGTTTTACAATCTCGGCCAACTGGTCGAGACGCGGATCGGGCATTGGTACCACACCGGTATTCGGTTCGATGGTGCAGAACGGGAAGTTTGCTGCTTCGATACCCGCTTTGGTCAGCGCATTGAACAGAGTAGATTTACCGACGTTCGGCAGGCCGACGATACCGCATTTGAATCCCATGTTTTTCTCACCTTAATATCTTAATTATCAAACGATTAAATATAACCGCACGATGTAATGACCACAATTCCCCGCATTATACACGAGAACCGCATTTATCTCGATCCGCTTGTGGCCGCCACTGTTGTCAGTACACAGGATAAACCTTGCCTCGCCTGGTTCATTTTTAGATACTTGTCACAATTTTTTAACTGATCGGGAAATGTACCGGATGTTTTATGTTTAATCCGCGTGGTCTGAAGTTGTCTGAAATGAAGAACGAAACGCTGGCCGGATTTGTGGTGGCGGTATCAATGATCCCCGAAGCGGTCGGGTTTTCACTGGTTGCCGGATTGTCGCCGATTGTCGGTTTGCACACGGCGTTTATTATCGGGCTGGTGACGGCACTGTTCGGCGGTAAACCGGGCATGGTGTCCGGTGCAGCGGGATCCATTGTGGTGGTGCTGATGAGTCTGGCGGCACAACACGGTATGGGATACGTGCTTTGGGCGACCATTTTTGCCGGGGTGATTCAGATTCTGATTGGTGTTTTCCGCCTCGGGAAATTTATCCGGCTGGTGCCGTTACCTGCGGTTCACGGCTTTGTGAACGGGCTGGCAATTGTCATTATGCTGGCGCAGTTGCACATGATTGCCGGGCAGGGACTGCTGATGTACGGACTGGTGTTGCTGGCGATTCTGGTGGTGGTGCTGTTCCCGAAACTGACCAAAATTATTCCTTCTTCGCTGGCAGCGCTGATTGTCGTTTCGGCCGTAGCGATCGGTTTTAACCTGCACACCTTGCGCGTGGGTGACCTGGCAGATATTTCAGGGGCGTTGCCACACTTCAGCCTGCCGGTTGCGCCTTTCAATGTTGAGATGCTGAAAGTCGTGCTGCCCTATGCGGTAGTGATAGCGCTGGTTGGCCTGATTGAATCGCTGCTGACGATGACCGTGCTTGATGAAATGGGTCATCAGAAGGGCAACGGCAACCGTGAAAGTATTGCGCAGGGCGCGGGGAATACGATTTGCGGTCTGTTCGGTTGCTTCGCCGGTTGCGCGATGATTGGGCAATCGATCATTAATTTCACCTCCGGCGGTCGGGGGCGAATTTCCGGTACAGTCGGCGCCATTTTACTGATCCTGTTTGTGGTCAGTTTGTCCGGTTATATTGGCTTGCTGCCGGTCGCAGCGCTGGCGGGCATTATGCTGGTGGTCTGCTACAACACCTTTGAGTGGAGTTCGCTGCGCCGTCTTCGCCGCATGCCTAAAGCTGATGTACTGGTGATGCTGATTGTCACCGTCATCACGATTTTCACCGATCTTGCCGTGGCGGTGATCAGTGGCGTGATTATCTCTGCGCTGGTTTTTGCCTGGCAGCAGGCGCGTATCCGTGTGCGAGAGCATAAAACTAAAGGCGACCTGGCAGTGTATAAGCTGGACGGGCCGCTGTTCTTCGGATCTGCCGCGACCTTTGCCGAGCTGTTTAATCCTGAAAACGATCCGCAAAATGTAGTGCTGGATTTTGCCGGTACGCGGGTCATGGATTCGAGCGGAGTGGAGGCGATTGATAAACTGACCACGCGCTATCTCGATGCCGGTAAAACCATTCGCCTGCGTCATCTGAGCAATGATTGCGTGAGTTTGCTCAAAAAAGCCGGGCCATTCTGTTCTCACGAACTCGACGATCCGCAATATTACGTGGCTGAAGATAATCTCTGAAACCTCAAAGGTGTCGCTTAAAAACGGCACCTTTTTCGTTATTCACCCGCTTGTGGCCCTTTAAAGATAAATGCTTACAATTCGGGGCAAAAAAGCGGCCAAATTCATATCGCTGAAAATTCTGTAATGTTATACCGTTACGCCCGGTCAACTTCGCACTAACTGGCTTCAGGCCTGCGCTGCGGGGTATTTTTTCCACTGCCGGAGCGGACATGAGTACAGACAAAGTATCCGGGACGGATAACGCCAGTAAACAGCTGCGCTTTCAGTCTGCCGCCACCCACACGCGTTGGCTGAGCGGGCTGATCAACCCCATTATGGTGATCAGCAGCGTGATGTATCTGATCTTGCTGATGCTGTATCTGGTCTCTCCGGCATCGGTGTGGCCCTGGGTGACCGGCAACATCATGGCGGCGATGTGGGTTTGCGCTGCCTCCCTGCAATGTGCCCGGCGTATCTCCCGCTGGCGGACGCAACAATTTGCGCCTGCTGTTGAAACCGCCATGCCGGAAGCGTCTTCCGGATTTTCCCAACGTCTGATTTCCCGCCCCTGGATGCGTCCTGTTTTACGTTATGTTGACGCGCATGTGTTCTTCCAGGCGCTTCCTGCGTTTGCCGCAATTGTGCTCATCAGTGTGTTATGGCAGTTGCCAATACCGGCCAATGACGCCGGTGAGGCGGGGTATTTTGCCGGTTCGGTATTCATTCTCTGCGCCTTTGCTGTACTGGTTCTGGAGCGTCACTGGACGCTAAAAAACCCGCTGGAATGGCCGGAAACAGCAAAGCTCGCACCGATGATGCGCATGATGATTGGCGTGTTTTTGCTGAGTGCATTAGCCCTGATGTTTGCCCGTGAGGCTTCGGTGTGGCCAGCTCACCTGCTGATGCTCACCGGATTATTACCGGGGTTGGTGGCGCTGGAGCTTTTCCTGCGGGCGCTGATGGCGATGTTTTCGCCGCCGCGTGAGGATAAAGAGCCGGAGTTTATTGCGGGCAGCCTGCTGGCCGCGCAGATTTGCTGGCCGCCGCGTCCGTTACAGTTTGTGCAAAACGAACTGCATCAGCATTTTGGTATCGATCTTCGTCAGATCTGGGCGTTTCATTTTATGCGCCGTGCACTGTTACCGCTGGCCGCAATCTTGTTGCTGACCGGTTGGCTGCTGACGGGCATCAGCGAGGTGCCGCTGACCCAGCGCGGAATTTATGAATCCTTCGGCAAACCGGTGGCGGTCCGACAACCCGGTTTACATGCGGGTCTGCCGTGGCCATTTGGCCGTACGCGGATGGTTGATAACGGCGAAGTACATGAACTCACCACCGGTTCCGAAGAACCGGTCACCACCACACCGGTCACGGTGGCTGATACCGCCGAAGGCCCGGCGCCTGAAAGCGCAAACCGTCTGTGGGACTCCGGCCACAGCAGCGATAAATCACAAATCATCGCCAGTGCCACCCGTGACAGGCAAAGTTTTCAAATCATGAATATGGATGTCCGCTTTGTGTACCGCATCGCCATGAATGACGGCGCGGCGATGGCGAGCCTCTATCACACCGACAATATGCCGGTGCTGATCCGCAGTATTGCCAACCAGGTGCTGGTGCATGATTTTTCCTCGCGTACGCTCGACAGCCTGCTGGGAAGTGATCAGACACGCCTTGCCGCAGATATTGGCCGGAAAGTACAGAGCCAGCTTGATCATCTCAACAGCGGCGTGGAACTGCTGGCTACGGTGATTGAATCAATCCATCCACCTGCGGGTGCGGCGGATGCTTATCACAGCGTACAGGCGGCACAAATTCTGGCCCAAAGCGCCATCGCCGGAGAGAAAGGGCAGGCCGCGCAGCAACTCAATGCGGCACAGCAATTTGCCCGTCTGGCGCAGGATACCGCCAGTGCACAAAGCCACGAAAATCTCGATCAGGCGCAGGTCATGGCGTTGCGCTTTAACGCAGAAAATCAGGCGTATCAGGCTGGCGGACAGTCGTTCCTGACCGACCGTTATTTTAGTCAGCTGATTCTGGCGATGCAGCAGCATCCGGAAGTTCTGATTGTTGATCACCGTATTGGCGGCGGGACTTCGCCGGTGCTGGATCTGAGAAATTTTACCCTGCCATTTACGCCCGGAGCGGATAAAGCGGCGCATTCTGTCAACGCGGAGACTACCCGGTGAATGATTCCCAACAACCTGAAGCCCACGGACACGATCACGATGCACATGGCGGACATCATCACGGTGCCGGACATCACCATCATCATTCCGGCCCGGCGGCCCCTGGACTCTGGCGACGGGTTACGATTGCTATCGTACTGGTGGCCCTGATTGCCGCCACCGCCTGTCTGGTGCAGGTGCGTTCCGGCGAAGCGATGGTGATCACGCGCTTTGGTAATCCGGTGCGTGTGCTGTTGCAACCGGGGCTGGCATGGCATCTGCCGGTGCCGCTGGAGACCGCGATCCCGGTGGATTTACGTATCCGCACCACGTCCAGTGGGTTGCAGGATGTCGGCACCCGTGACGGTCTGCGGATCATTGTTCAGGCTTATACTGTCTGGCAGGTGAAAAACGATCCTCAGCATGTGCAGCGTTTTATCCGCGCGGTACAAAATCAGCCGGATATGGCCGCCGCGCAGATACGAACGTTTATTGGTTCGGCGCTGGAAACCACCACCAGCGGTTTTGCACTGGCTGATCTGGTTAACACTGATGCCAGTAAAATCCGCCTTTCCGGTTTTGAACAGCATTTGCATGATCAGATAGCCCGCCAGTTGCTCGACAGCTATGGCATTGAACTGGTGCAGGTCGGCGTTGAACGGCTGACATTACCGTCGGTGACGTTAGATGCCACCGTGGATCGCATGCGGGCAGAACGGGAAACCATTGCCACCGAGCGGTCCGCCGAAGGTAAGCGTCAGGCGGCTGAAATCCGGTCTTCCGCCGAACGCGATGCCCGTGTGATTAAGGCCGATGCGTCGGTCAGCGCAGCCAATATTGAAGCGCAGGCGCAGGTTCAGAGCGCGGCGATATACGCTAAAGCCCGGACCAGTAACCCCGAATTGTACGATTTGTTGCGCTCGCTTGACACGCTCAACAGCGTGATCACGCCGGGCACCCGGCTGGTGCTGCGCACTGATGCCGCACCGTTCCGGCAACTGGTTGAAGGTCCGCCCGCCTTGCCCGCCGCCAGCAACGGGCTGCGGCCATGAATCCGTTGTCCCGCTTTCAGGGGAATGCGTGGTTTCAGGCAGGACGCATAGCCTGTCTGGCGCTGTTTGCCATGACGCTGATTGCCGCCGCGAACTGGCTGTTCTCCAATGTGCGGCAGATAGAGCCGGATAAGCGCGCGGTGGTGATGCGCTTTGGTGCGGTTTCCCGCACGGCGGGAGCCGGGTTGTTGCTGGCGTGGCCGGAACCGCTGGAGCAGGTAGAAATTTTACCCGCCGCTGACCGGGTAATCGAGCATCACGTGACCGCGTTGCTCAGAGAAAACATTGTGCCTGCGTGGACCAATACCGGCGGCGAGAAAAGTGATGCCGTCGCGGGCGCTGGGTATTTGCTGACCGGTGATTCCGGCGTGGTTCAGCTGGATGTGCAGGTGTATTACGTGATTACCGATCCGGTGGCGTTTGTGTTGCAGGGTGAACACGTGTTACCGGCCCTGGATCGTTTAACCGAGCACGCGGCGGTGGCGATTTGTGCCTCACGCGATCTGGATACCATTCTGGTCGCGCGGCCGGAAATGGTGGGTAACGACAGCCATATCGCCGAACGACGGGAACGGCTGCGTGGCGATTTACGTCAGGGCATTAATCAGCAACTCGCCGCCCTGAGAGCTGCAGGCAGCAACTCCGGTATCGAAGTCCGTCGCGTTGACGTGCAGTCTTCTCTGCCACCGTCGGCGGTTGAGGCGTTTAATGCCGTACTGACAGCCAGTCAGCAGGCGGATCAGAACATCGCCAGCGCGAGTAATGAGGCTGCCAGTGTGCATCAGGAGGCGGTTCAGGCGGCAGATCGCACCTTACAGGTCTCCCATGCCAAAGCCAGCGAACAGATAGCCCGGGCTTCCACGGAGACTGCAACTGTGGTGCAACTGGCGAATGATCATTCACCTGAATTACTGTGGCGTCTGTGGCGTGAACGGATGCCGGCAATCCTTGCCCATGCGGGCGGCGTCACTGCCGTTGATCCCCATGACGATGCACATCTGATCCTGCCGGGGCCAGACCGTCCATCCTCTCAACCCTGAGGTATTGCCCTGTGACTTCTTTTACTTCTGAAGAACCGGCAGCGAAAAGCGTGCTGTTAACGCGCCATGAACAGCGAAGCATGGCTGTACAGCTGCTTCTGGCGATGGCGGCGTTTGGTCTGCTGCTGTGCGGCTGGATCTGGCAATGGTTGTTTCCACAGCAAAGTGATGTCGGGCAAATTCTGTTTGGTGTGGCGTCATTGCTGGTGGCAGTTCCTGTGCTGCGCTCGGCAATTTATAGTTTGCGCAGCCCGAGCCTGCACGGCGTCACCGATCAGTTGATTGCGCTGGCTATGCTTGGCGCGTGGGCCACAGGAGACCTGATGACCGCCGCGTTGCTGCCGGGCATTATGATTTTTGGTCATATTCTGGAAGAGCGCAGCGTTATCGGTTCGCAGGAAGCCATCGATGCGCTCAGCCATCTGACCCGCAGCCGCGCCCGGCGGGTTTTGCCCGATGGTGAGATTGAGGAAATCGATAACCACCGGTTGCGAACCGGTGACCGGATTGAAGTGCGCGCCGGTGACCGGTTGCCCGCCGATGGCCGTGTGTTATCAGGTCGCGCCAGTCTCGATACCGCACCGATCACCGGCGAATCGGTGCCACAGGAAGCCTGCGCGGGTGACGATGTGTTCGGCGGTGCCATCAACCTCGACGGATTGCTTTGCGTTGAAGTCACGCGCACCGGTGCGGATGCTACGCTCGGAAAAGTGATTGCGTTGATGCAAAAAGCGGAGCATGCCAAACCGCCGATCACCCGTTTGCTCGAGCGTTACGCCGGGCAATATCTGGTGCTGATTTTGCTGATTGCGGCGGCGACCTGGTTTATCACCCGTGATGCTCACGCCATGCTGGCGGTACTGGTAGCGGCCTGTCCGTGTGCGCTGGTGCTTTCCGCACCCGCCACCGCAATTGCTGGTATTGCTGTTGCCGCGCGTCACGGCATTCTGATCCGCAGCTCCGCTTTTCTTGAGGAACTGGCGGATCTGAATGCCATTGTAGTGGATAAAACCGGCACGCTGACCCACGGTGAACTGCATCTGCAACGTACGGTGCTGGCAGAGCATCAATCCTCTGACGCCGTGCTCAGTCTGGCGGCCAGTCTGGGCGCGGCGAGCAGCCATCCGGTCAGCCGTGCGCTATCTAAGTTACTGCCGCGTGAACAATACTTACCGCTGGAAGACGTGTCGGAACAGCAGGGTATGGGCGTGCGGGCGCAAACTGCGCAAGGCGAGGCGTTGTTAGGGCGCCCGGCATTCTTCAGCCAGAACACTATCGCGATGACCGTCGTACCTGAACATGACGGGCCGCTGGTTGGTCTGGCGCTGAACGGGCATTTTCTCGGCTGGCTGTTGCTGGCAGATTCATTGCGGCCTGAGGCGCACACGGCGTTAGCTGAACTGCGTCAGCTTGGCCTGCAGCGACAACTGCTGCTGACCGGCGATCGCGCCAGCGTGGCTGAGCGTATTGCCGGAGAACTGGGCATCAGTGATGTGGTGTCGCAGGCTTTACCGGAAGATAAACTGCATCAGGTCTCCGCTGAAATTGTGCAGGGTTACCGCCCGATGGTGGTCGGTGACGGCATTAATGATTCGCTGGCGCTAAAGGCTGGGGTGGTGGGGATTGCGATGGGGGCGGGCGGCAGTGATATCGCGCTCGCCTCCGCCGACGTGGTGCTGATCGGCAGCGACTTACGCCGTCTCGGCACCTGTGTTCGACTGAGCCGTGCCTGCCGCAGGACGCTGAAAATCAATGTGTTCATCGGGCTGGGCTGGACGCTGGTGGTGATGGCGGCGGCCGCGATGGGGTGGTTAGGCGTGGGGGGCATACTGATTGCCGCGTTGCTGCATAATCTCAGCACTTTGCTGGTGCTGGGGAATGCGGGGCGTTTGCTGCGTTTTGATGAGCCGCTTTAAATAAAGTCGGTTAGTTATATTTCTAAAATTTCAGGTGTTAGCCAGGCTCGATTCTTTTGCACCTGGCTAACACTCTTGTCAAAAGCGGCGGTTAAAGCTCAGCTTTGAAGGTATGCAGGCGACGCATGGTTTTTTCCAAACCTTCTTTCATCAGCAACTCAGTACAGCGCAGCGACTCATCAATCGCGTCGTCAATCAGCTTTTGTTCACTGGCTGGCGGCTTGCCGAGCACAAATCCCACCACTTTGCTTTTATCGCCAGGATGCCCGATACCGATACGCAGACGGTAGAAGTTCGGGTTGTTACCGAATTTACTCTGAATATCTTTCAGGCCGTTGTGGCCACCGTTACCCCCACCCAGCTTGATTTTCGCCATGCCCGGCGGGATATCCAGCTCGTCATGCGCGACCAGAATTTCATCTGGCTCAATGCGATAGAACTGCGCCATCGCCAGAACCGCTTTGCCACTCAGGTTCATAAAGGTGGTCGGCACCAGCAGACGGACGTCCTGACCGGCCAGAGAAAGGCGGGCGGTATAACCAAAAAACTTACTTTCTTCTTTCAGTTGCTGGTTGTGCTGGCGTGCGAGAAGGTCGACGTACCAGGCGCCGGCATTATGGCGGGTCTGGGCGTATTCTGCGCCGGGATTGGCCAGTCCAACGATCAATTTAATGCTGCTCACGATGTTCGCTTCTTTATCCGGTGAGGTTTAGCGCGCTAGTTTACCTGTCACTTTGGGCTGTGCCAAATATCAGACAGGGCAAACCCGCCTGATGTGCCAGATTTTGAATAGTTTACGTGTCTGACTATTCACTTTCCGAACGTATCTGACTGGAAAACGTAAAGATTTGTCATTCAATGTTCTCTGTCTGTGATCGTGACCGCAAAGTGAACCGGATGGGACGTCTATAGTTAAAGGCAGGAAAAGACAAGACAGCAGTGATGCTAAGACTATCGACAACTGGAGGTGACTTATGAAACGTAAAACCGCAAGAATAATCGGCAATGGCCTGATGGGACTCGGTTTGCTCACAATGGTCGGTGGTGTTGGTTATTCCATCCTGAATCAGATGCCTGAACTGGGGTTACCACAATTTTTAGCGCATGGCGCAATTGGTAGCATCTTCGTCGGCGCCATTTTATGGCTGGCGGGAGCCAGAGTCGGTGGACAGGAGCGTGTTGCAGACAGGTACTGGTGGGTTCGTCACTTTGATTCCCGCTGCACGAACGGTAAGTCACACCGTCATTCCTGAGTTTATCAGGCTGTAATCTGGCTTCTTTGGTAATAAAAAAACCGTTGTCGCTCACACGATAACGGTTTTTGCATTTCAGGTTCTGTCAAAACAAAATGCCCCTGAAAACAGGGGCATAATGATTAATGCTCGAACATCGCAGAAATGGATTCTTCATTGCTGATGCGGCGGATAGCCTCAGCCAGCATGCCTGACAGGGTCAGGGTACGCACTTTTTTCAGTGCACGGATTTCAGCGGAGAGCGGGATGGTGTCACAGACAATCACTTCGTCGATGACGGAGTTTTTGATGTTTTCCACTGCATTGCCGGAGAAAATCGGGTGGGTGGCATACGCGAATACGCGTTTAGCACCGCGTTCTTTCAGTGCTTCGGCAGCTTTACACAGCGTGCCGCCGGTATCGATCATGTCATCAACCAGTACGCAGTCACGACCAGCGACGTCACCGATAATGTGCATCACCTGAGAAACGTTTGCGCGTGGACGACGTTTATCAATGATAGCCATATCGGTATCGTTCAGCAGTTTTGCCACAGCACGGGCACGAACAACACCGCCGATATCCGGAGAAACCACAATCGGGTTTTCCAGGTTCTGTTGCAACATGTCTTCAAGCAGAATAGGGCTGCCGAACACGTTGTCTACCGGGACATCGAAGAAGCCCTGAATCTGCTCTGCATGCAGGTCTACAGTCAGAACACGGTCAACACCGACGCTGGACAGGAAGTCAGCAACAACTTTAGCGGTGATAGGCACACGGGCAGAACGCACCCGGCGATCCTGACGTGCATAGCCGAAGTAAGGAATAACGGCTGTGATACGACCAGCGGAGGCGCGGCGTAAGGCATCAACCATTACGACCAGTTCCATCAGGTTATCGTTAGTAGGCGCGCAGGTGGACTGGATAATGAAAATATCTCCGCCACGTACATTTTCGTTAATTTGCACGCTTACTTCACCGTCGCTGAAACGACTGACGGCGGCGTCACCAAGGCTGGTGTATAAACGGTTGGCAATACGTTGTGCTAGTTCCGGGGTGGCGTTACCAGCAAAAAGCTTCATATCAGGCACGAGAAGAACCTCAGGCTTGCGTCCAGGGAAGACATTGGCTTTTGGCACCACCGGGCGGTGAGCGGTACCAAAGCATTATGCTCACGATACTTCTAAATCTTACTACTTAAATCTGTTGAATAATTGGCTGGCAAAGAACAGACACAAAACTACCGTGACTCTCTACGCTTTGCCCGCAGTTCTCAACCAGACGTCACGAAAACGGTGCAACGGCGAGATATTAACACCTTGTGCGACAAAACTCCGACTCCACGATGGTGTTTTGTCTAAAACCTGACGGGCGGCAGACTCGGTGTCGAATTCCGCAAACACACAGGCACCCGTTCCGGTCAGTCGCGACGGCGCGTATTCTAACAGCCAAGAAAGTAGCTGTTCAACCTCGTAAAAACGTTTTCTCGCAATCGGTTCGCAATCATTTGCGTAAGGCGTGTCTAAAAGCACATTTACAGTGCGTTTTGGTGTATTTCTGGTCAGTTGCGGATCGCTGAAAATCACCGGCGTCGCAATGCTGACACCCGGATGGGCGATCAGATACCATTTTTCCGCCGGTTCGACCGGCTGCAAAATCTCGCCAATCCCTTCAGCAAAAGCAGCATGGCCCATCACAAAGACCGGCACATCCGCGCCCAGCGTCACACCCATCTGAGCCAGTTCGGTATCAGAAAGGCCGCAATTCCATATCGCATTCAGTGCCACCAGCACAGTGGCGGCGTTGGAAGAACCGCCGCCCAGACCGCCGCCCATTGGAATTCGTTTTTGCAAGGTAATGTCTGCCCCCTGAGACGTGCCCGCGTGCTGTTGCAGAAGACGGGCGGCGCGTACCACCAGATTCTCGTCATCTGCAACGCCTTCAACTGGCGTGGTCAGCACGATATCGCCGTCGTCGCGGACTTTAAAACTCAGGCTGTCACCGTAATCCACAAACTGAAACAGTGTTTGCAGATCATGGTAGCCATTCGGGCGCTGGCCGGTGATATAAAGGAACAAATTGAGTTTAGCCGGAGAAGGCCACCATTGCTGCGTCATCTCAGTTTAGCGTCCAGTTATCCATTTTCAGCTTGATACGCTGTTCTCCCTGGGTCATTTCCAGACGCTGCGGCAGGGACGGTTTGGCATCCTCGTCATAGCTCTGATACACCACGGTGCCTGGTTTTCCGTTCTGCGTGAACTTAACTTGTGACAGGCGGTACTGACTGTCGAGGGTGAAATCGGTGCCGTCACCCGGCAAACCGAGCATCCACAAACGCAGATTAGCCAGCGGAATCGACATGCCGGTCAGTTTCTGGATCATGTCATCCGGATTATCACTGGTGTAATGCTTGCCTTCATTGTTGGTCAACTGCGCAATACCGCTTTGCACTTTTAATTCCATTTCCGTGCTGCCCAGCGGATTGGTCAGCAATAAACGGTAGCTGTCAGGGGAATATTGTTGCCAGAAGAAGCGGGCATAGACTTTCTGTTTATCGGAAAGATAAGCGAAAGAACCGCGGGTCTGATAATGCTCGAGTTGTTTAACCTGAGCTTCGTGTTCACGCCACTGCGGTGAAGTCGGGCTGGTCGCCGGGCCTTTCGGCGCGTTAATCGAACAGGCGGCAAGGACTAAGCTTGCAAGAGGAAGAAGGCGAACAAAGTGTGCTTTACGCATTGGCATAACAGATAAAATCCTTTGTGCTTTGGCGAAATGGGATGCCAGGGCAAATGTGGCGTGCGTCAGTTTAGCACAGCCCGCGCGAGGGGTGATCTCAACCCTGTGCAGATGATCGGCGATTGAAAGGTTTTGGGACAATGCTGATGTGTAAAAGGATTTAACCGAAGATGCTGTTCGCCTTTTATTGATCTCGCGCATCTTGTAGAATGCCCAACAGACGTAAACCCATACTATTATAAAGTATAAGCCGATAATCGCTCTCCCTATGACCCTGCTTGCATTAGGTATCAACCACAAAACCGCCCCGGTGTCTCTGCGTGAACGGGTAACATTTTCACCCGAGACCCTCGATCAGGCGCTCTCCAGTCTGCTCCAGCAACCGCTGGTGCAGGGCGGTGTCGTGTTGTCTACCTGCAACCGCACTGAGCTGTATCTGAGCGTTGAGCAACAGGAAAACCTGCAGGAGCAACTGGTTAAGTGGTTATGCGATTACCATCATCTGAGTGAAGATGAAGTGCGCAAAAGCCTGTACTGGCATCATGATAATGAAGCCGTCAGCCATCTGATGCGCGTGGCAAGTGGACTGGATTCACTGGTGTTAGGCGAGCCGCAGATTTTGGGGCAGGTTAAAAAAGCCTTCGCCGAATCGCAAAACGGACGGGCGGTTTCCGGTGAACTGGAGCGTCTGTTCCAGAAATCTTTCTCCGTGGCCAAGCGTGTGCGTACTGAAACTGATATTGGCGCCAGCGCCGTTTCTGTTGCGTTTGCGGCCTGTACTCTGGCACGCCAGATTTTCGAATCCCTTTCTGAGCTAACCGTCTTGCTGGTCGGTGCGGGTGAAACCATCGAACTGGTGGCGCGTCATCTGCATCAGCATAATGTCCGCCACATGATGATTGCCAACCGTACGCGTGAACGTGCGCAGGTGCTGGCGACGGAAGTGAACGCAGAAGTGATCAGTCTGCAGGATATCGATTCCCGCCTCGCTGAAGCGGACATTATTATCAGTTCTACCGCCAGCCCGCTGCCGATTATTGGTAAAGGCATGGTCGAGCGCGCGTTAAAAGCCCGCCGTAACCAGCCGATGCTGATGGTGGATATTGCCGTTCCGCGTGATATTGAACCGGAAGTCGGCAAACTGGCGAACGCCTATCTGTACAGCGTCGATGACCTGCACAGCATCATTCAAAACAATCTTGCACAACGCAAAGCGGCGGCCATTCAGGCTGAAACTATCGTTGAGCAGGAGAGTTCAAACTTCATGGCCTGGCTGCGTTCGCAGGGAGCCGTTGAAATTATTCGTGATTATCGCTCGCGTGCTGATATTATTCGCGCCGACGCACAAGCAAAAGCTCTTGCCGCCATTGCGCAGGGCGCTGACGTCGAAGCGGTGATCCATGAATTAGCCCACAAATTGACAAACCGCCTTATTCACGCACCAACCCGTTCTCTGCAACAGGCAGCCAGCGACGGTGATGTGGAGCGTTTGCAAATTTTACGCGACAGCCTCGGGCTGGGTCAGCAATAGTTCTCCTTTTCTCACAGGGTTAAACACCACGCATGAAGCCTTCTATTGTTGCCAAACTGGAAGCGTTACAAGAGCGCCACGAAGAAGTGCAGGCGATGCTTGGCGATGCCGGCGTCATTGCCGATCAGGATAAATTCCGCAGTCTTTCCCGCGAATATTCACAGTTAACGGCTGTTTCTGAATGTTTTCTGGCCTGGCGTCAGGCACAGGAAGATTTAGAAACCGCTGAGATGATGCTCGACGATCCTGAGATGCGCGAAATGGCGCAGGATGAGATCAAAGAGTGCAAAGCCAATATCGAAGAACTCGAAGAAAAATTACAGGTTCTGTTACTGCCAAAAGATCCGGACGATGAACGCGGTTGTTTCCTGGAAATTCGTGCAGGAACCGGCGGTGACGAGGCGGCTATTTTCGCCGGTGACTTATTCCGTATGTACAGCCGCTACGCCGAAATGCGTCGCTGGCGTGTAGAGATCGTGAGCGCCAGCGAAGGCGAACACGGCGGTTATAAAGAAGTGATCGCCAAAATCAGTGGCGAGGGCGCTTACGGCCAGTTCAAATTTGAGTCAGGCGGCCACCGCGTTCAGCGTGTACCGGAAACCGAATCTCAGGGGCGTATTCATACCTCCGCCTGTACCGTTGCCGTGATGCCGGAAATTCCGGAAGCCGAGCTGCCGGAAATCAACGCCGGCGATTTGCGCATTGATACTTTCCGCTCATCCGGCGCTGGCGGACAGCACGTTAACACCACGGATTCCGCGATTCGAATTACCCACATTCCAACCGGTATCGTGGTGGAATGTCAGGATGAACGTTCACAGCACAAAAACAAAGCCAAAGCGATGTCCGTGCTGGGCGCGCGTATCCGTGCTGCGGAAGTGGCAAAACGTCAGGCAGAAGAAGCCTCGACGCGCCGTAACCTGCTCGGCAGTGGCGACCGTTCTGATCGCAACCGTACCTACAACTTCCCGCAGGGGCGTGTTACCGATCACCGCATCAACCTGACGATTTACCGTCTGGATGAAGTGATGGAAGGTAAACTGGACAGTCTGATCCAGCCGATCGTGCAGGAATATCAGGCCGATCAACTCGCCGCGCTATCTGAGCAGGACTGATGGATTTTCAGTCCTGGCTGCGTGATGCCACCCGCCGTCTTGCTGCGGGTGAAAGCCCGAAGCGGGATGCTGAAATCTTGCTTGGTTTTGTGACCGGCCGGGCAAGAACTTTTATTATGGCTTTTGGCGAAACGCTGCTGACAGCCGGACAACTTCAACAACTGGAAATTCTGCTTGCGCGACGTGAGCAGGGCGAACCCGTTGCCTATCTGACCGGCGAGCGAGAATTCTGGTCGCTGCCACTGTCTGTTTCTCCCGCGACATTAATTCCCCGTCCTGATACCGAATGCCTGGTGGAACAGGCGTTGATCCGTCTGCCTTCTCAACCCGTCAGCATACTGGATCTCGGCACAGGAACCGGTGCGATTGCACTGGCGCTGGCCAGTGAACGCCCGGATTGCAAGGTTACCGGTGTCGATCTGCAACCGGATGCTGTACGCCTCGCCCAACACAACGCGCAAAAGCTGAATATCCTGAATGCGCGATTTTTGCCGGGCAGTTGGTTTTCACCGGTAGCCGGTGAACGTTTCGCGCTGATAGCCAGTAATCCGCCGTATATCGATGCCGCCGATCCGCACCTGGCGAAGGGTGATGTACGTTTTGAGCCCGCCAGCGCGCTGGTGGCAGAAAATGCCGGTCTGGCTGATCTGGCGCATATTATTCAGGCGGCACCCGCGTATCTTCACAAAGGCGGCTGGTTACTGCTCGAACATGGCTGGCAGCAGGCGACTGACGTGCAGGCGTTATTGCGCGATGCCGGTTATCAGCATATCGCGACGGTAAAAGATTATGGCGATAACGATCGTGTCAGCCTCGGGCAGTGGGAGCCGCTACACGGATCAGAAGAAAATCAATTGGTTAGAATTTAAATTTCAAAGGAAACGGACAATGGCATATGTCTGGATCAAGAATCTGCATCTGCTCACTATAACCCTGAGTATTGCATTGTTTGTTTTACGATTTTTTTGGAAATGGGCAGGTTCTGCTATGATGCAGAAACGCTGGGTGAAGACTGTTCCCCATATTGTGGATACAGTGCTGTTATTAAGTGGTATTTCGCTTATCTTCATCACACACTTTTATCCGTTCAGCCCTCAGGGAACCTGGCTGACCGAAAAGATTTTTGGCGTTATTATCTATATCGCGCTGGGTTTTGTGGCCCTGAGCAAGCGACCAGTCAGTCAGAACATCCGCTGGCTGGCCTTTATTCTGGCGCTCGCTTGCCTGTATCTGATTCTTAAACTGGCGCTGACGAAAATACCGCTGCTAATGGGATAACTATGAGTACCCTTGCTGATTTTGAATTTAACACCGCCCGGCTCAGTACCGGGGTGATCAAAGTAACGGAAGCCGTGCGTTTCGATTTCAATGCGGACGACGTTCGCCACCAGTTACAGTCACTGGTCGATGAAGCCCGCCGTGTCGTTCCTGAAGAGCTTGATCAGGATCAGCAGCTCGAAGTGTTGATTGAACTGTTTTACCGCACCTGGGGTTTTGGGGGCGCTGGCGGCGTTTATCGTCTGTCTGATGCTATCTGGATCGACAAAGTGCTGTCTTCGCGTCAGGGCACACCGGTTTCACTGGGGGTGATTTTTCTGCACATTGCGCATGAACTGAGTTTGCCGCTGATGCCGGTGATTTTCCCCACTCAGCTTATCTTGCGTGCTGACTGGCTCGACGAAGAAATGTGGCTGCTTAATCCGATCAACGGCGATACGCTCAATGAGCATATGCTCAGCGTATGGCTGAAAGGCAATCTGGGCGTAATGGCGGAAATAGAAGATGACGATCTGGAAGAAGCGGAAAACACGCTGATCGTCCGCAAAATGCTTGATACGCTGAAAGCCGCGCTGATGGAAGAAAAACAGTTCGAACTGGCTCTGCGCGCCAGTGAAACGGTATTGCAGTTTGACCCGGAAGACCCCTATGAAATCCGCGATCGCGGGCTGATTTATGCTCAGCTGGAATGCGACCATGTGGCGATTTCTGATCTCAATTATTTTGTTGAGCAGTGTCCGGAAGACCCGATTTCAGAAGTGATTAAAGTGCAGATCCATTCGATTGAGCACAAACAAGTTACGTTGCACTAATTTATACTTACCTTACGTCACATCCGCAAAGTTATGACAGAACAATGAGTTATGTTATTTTCGGGTGAAAGATTTATCACTAAAAAGGCCAAAGCATGAAACATAAAGTGGTTAGCATTCAGGACATCAAAGTCGCCAACGATCTGCCGTTTGTATTGTTCGGCGGGATGAATGTACTGGAATCGCGCGATATGGCGATGCGTGTGTGCGAGCATTACGTCACTGTGACGCAGAAACTCGGCATTCCTTACGTGTTCAAGGCGTCTTTCGATAAAGCCAACCGCTCATCTATTCATTCCTACCGTGGTCCGGGCCTGGATGAAGGTATGAAAATTTTCCAGGAGCTGAAAAAAGCATTTGGCGTGAAAATCATCACCGATGTGCATGAATCCTGGCAGGCGCAGCCTGTATCTGAAGTGGTTGATGTGATCCAGTTACCTGCATTCCTGGCGCGTCAGACCGATCTGGTTGAAGCCATGGCGAAAACCGGCGCAGTAATTAACGTGAAAAAACCACAGTTCGTCAGCCCCGGTCAGATGGGCAACATCGTCGACAAATTTAAAGAAGGCGGCAACGATCAGGTGATTCTGTGCGATCGCGGCAGTAACTTCGGTTATGACAATCTGGTTGTCGACATGCTGGGCATGAATGTGATGATCAATGCTACGGGCGGTCATCCGGTGATTTTCGACGTGACTCACGCACTGCAAACCCGTGATCCTTTCGGCGCTGCTTCTGGCGGTCGTCGTGCTCAGGTTGCTGAACTGGCTCGTGCCGGTATGGCGGTAGGTATCGCCGGTCTGTTTATCGAAGCGCACGAAGATCCTGCTCACGCGAAATGCGACGGTCCGTCAGCCTTGCCGCTTGATAAACTGGAACCGTTCCTGGTTCAGATGAAAGCCATCGACGATCTGGTGAAAAGCTTCCCGGCGCTCGATACCAGCAAGTAATCTGACCTATTCAGATAAAACAAAGGCGACCTCCGGGTCGCCTTTTCCGTTTACCGCGCAGGTTTATAACGCGTCGTGCAAAGAACTGTGGAAACTCAGTTTGCCTTCCACCGGCTGCATTCTGGCGCGGGCCAGGGTTTTCAGCGGCTGGAAAGGGATCTCAGCGATTCGCAGTTCTGTGCCTTCCGGCAAGGTATTGATGAAGTTGCGTAATGCACTGACGCCACCGGCATCGAGTACGGCAACGCGATCCCATACCAGAATGATCACTTTCTTGCCTTCGCTGCGCACCTGCAATTCACTGAAGATACGTTCCGCCGCAGCAAAGAACAGCGGGCCATTGATACGCAGCACCAGCGTATCTTCCGGTATGTCGGCCATCACTTCCGTCAGGCGGGTGAGTTTGGCGATACGGCGCATAAACAGCAGCGACGCCATCACGATACCTGCGGTAATCGCAATCACCATGTCGAACAGTACCGTCAGGCTCATGCAGGTCAGCATCACCAGAATGTCGTCTTTCGGTGCACGGCGCAGTAAATCCACCACTTTATGCGCTTCGCTCATATTCCACGCCACCATCAGCAATAACGCCGCCATCGCCGCCAGCGGCAACCATGAAAGCAACGGCGCGAGAATGAGCAGGGCGAGGATCACCAGCAGCGAGTGAATAATGGCCGAGACCGGAGATGTTGCACCGGCGCGAACGTTAGCCGCAGAGCGCGCAATCGCCGCTGTAGCGGTGATGCCGCCAAAGAAAGGGCTGACCATGTTGCCGATACCCTGACCGATCAGTTCGTTATCCGAATGGTGTTTTTTGCCGGTCATGCCATCGAGCACCACGGCGCAGAGCAGGGATTCAATCGCGCCCAGCATTGCCATGGAAAACGCAGCAGGCAGCAGCGCCTGCACCAGAGACCAGCTCAGTCCGCTGCCATCGGATTGAGTCCACGGCAGGGCGAATTGCGGCAAAATAGGCGGAATGCCGTTGCCCTGCGAACCGTCAGGCAGCAGGAAGTGAAAGCGTGAACCTATGGTGGCGACAGGGTGTCCTGCCTGCATGAAAATGGCCATCACCGCGCAACCCGCCAGCAGAGCCGGAAGATGACCGGGCACGCGCAATCCCAGTTTTGGCCAGAGGATTAATATACCGAGCGTCACGATCCCTATCGCGGCATCGCCGATATCCAGCGTTGGCAGCGCCATGACCAGCGCCGCAACTTTACTCAGATAATGTTCCGGCACCGTTGCCATCGTCAGGCCAAAGAAATCTTTAAATTGCATGGTGCCGATGGTGATCGCAATACCGGACGTAAAGCCGAGCGTGACAGGCAGCGGTATGTATTCGATCAACCGGCCAAATCGCGCCAGCCCCATGAAGAGGAGCATAAAACCAGACATCAGCGTAGCCAGCAATAAACCGGACAAACCGAACTGTTGTGAGACTGGATAGAGAATGACAACAAACGCCGCCGTCGGGCCGGAAACACTGAAACGTGATCCTCCGAAAACAGCGATGACAATCCCGGCAATGGCCGACGTATACAGCCCGTATTGCGGCGGTACACCGCTGCCAATGGCCAGCGCCATGGCCAGCGGGATGGCGATGATCCCCACGGTGACGCCAGCAATGGCATCTTTGAGTAAGCGTTGAAGCGTATATTTTTCACGAAAACAGGCGTCTATCAGTGCGCTGAAAGGCCTGATATGGCGTCTTCCTGAAGTATTCATAGGATGTAAATCACCTGACAGAAGAATGGATATTAACCCGGTATTCCTTCACCGGAAAAACGGTAGCCTACGCCTTTCAGGGCCACTACGCGTAGACATAAATCAAGCCTTGCTTACACAAAGGCGTGTTGCCGCCCTTATAGTGTAATTGTTCGCCATGTGATGTGCCGCCAGATATTTCATGCGTGAATATAATTATGGCATTCATCATCTGTATTTAACTTAATACCCGAAATCAGCCTGAAAAAGCCCGGGAGGATGCATTTATCTGTGCCGGACATACGGTAATGATGTAGTTAAAAATAATCCCGGCAACCGGATAGGCTGTTGATGAATCAGCGGATCTACACGAAAAACGCCCGATGCAGACGAAGGCTATAGTCTGCATCAGGATTGGTTTTGGTCTCTCCCCATTTACCTGCTACGGGTGAGGCATAAACTCTGCCAGCGGATACTTTTGCTTTCCTCGGTCATCAAGGTTGGAAGGGCTTAACCAACTTTCCATGGCCCGACGGATCCCATCCCACTCCTCGTCAATAATGGAGTACCAGCGGATGTCACGGCTATGCCCCTTCGAGACTTGTGTCCGTCTGAGCGTACCTTCATAGGTAAATCCAAGTCTTTCAGCCGCACTGATGGCGGCCTGATGCAGGCTGTCACATTTCCAACCGCACCGGCGATACTGGAGTGTTTCCAGGGTGTAAGAGAGTAAAAGAAATATGGCTTCTGTGCTGCACAAGGTCCGTTTCATAAGTGGTGACCAGTTAACCCAGCCAATTTCTACAGATCCGTTATCAGGGTCCATTCGTTGCAACGCGAGAAAGCCCGTGGCCTTACCCGTGGACAAATTAATCACCGCGTAAAAAAGCGGATCTTTGCTTGCGGAAAGTGAGGCGATATAGTGATCGCACTGTCTGATCGTGATGGGGCGTTTAATATGAAAGTATGTCCAGTCACGTTCGTCATCGATACTGTGCCAGGCGTCAAATAAATCCCGGCTATGTTTGAGATCAATCGGCTCAAGCAGACAATATTTCCCCCTAAGTATAACTTTTTGCGGGAGCGAGCGTGGCTGCCAGTCGGGGAGTGATTGACCCAATTCTTGTCCGTAAACATTTACTTCCGTCATTATAAACCTTCATGCGTGGTTAAATTTATAAAAGTGTCGCCGGGTGACAGTAGACAAAATGAACTCAACCTGAATACAGCAAAGTGACACACCAGTGATGATAATAATCAATACGATAAATCTGGAACGCCATACATTCTTTTTGAAAGATTTCTGAAAGTCAGTTTGGTTAACATAATAAAATCCTTATTTAACATATCCATATGTTTTCTTATATTATTTTAGCATTCCCTGGTGTGGGTGCATTGTAGCTGAAATATTTATCGGTAAAAAAATAATTTACCTTAGGTCGAAATTCATTAATTATCACAAATCAAACTCAATAGTTTGATTTATATGTACTTTAATTTTCACGGCGTTATCGGGTACTATTCAAAATAGTGCGCCAGATCACAGGGATGTATTGATGTTGTGACTAGCAGGCTAATGTTAAATGACGTTGTTATTCCTCGTTTTATTATAATTGCCCTCTGCTTTATTCTGGTTTTATCATATTATTTTTAGGTTTTTATGATTTGCGTAAATTATTTGTATTCGTTTTTTGAGTTTTCCGCGTAATGACATGTTGACAGGGCTAAATAATTAAATTGATCAGGATAATGAAAATGAGGCATACAAATTATTAAAATGTAGACTATGCTTATTAAGTTCAGGAACGTCTGGATGCAGTAGTATAAATAATGAAGTTTTTGGCGCTGATAGCCTGATGTATCAGCGCTTTTTTTTATTTTCTATCATATTTTTATTTATTGCTCTGCCGTACGAATAAGTCTCATTCAGTCGAATATTTGGACAGTGGTAATATTATTGGTATATCAAAATCTTTAACCTTCTCACAATTAAAAGGAGCCTTGTGCGGCTCCTTTTGTTTAGCTTTCACCGTCGTGAATTATTTTTGCGTGCCATCTTCAATTTTCGGCGGATAGGGCAGGTCAGCGGCTTTACGCATCTTCGCCACATCTTTCGCGGTGACCGTGGCTCCCGCCGGATTGCCAAACTGTGTGCTGACGTAATGACTCAGCGTCGCAATCTGGTCATCATCGAGCTGACTGGCAAACGACGGCATCATGATTTCGCCTTTATCCATGTGGCGCTGGACGCCGTTGAGGATGACCGAAACCTGATTGCGGCTGTCGTAAGAACCGGTGTTGGTATGGCTGAACAGTGACGGATAGGCATGGAATCCCTCGCCGCTGCCTTCACCGCCTTTGCCGTGACAGGCTGCGCAGCTGGCATTAAACAGGGCGGCGGCTGACTGGTCGATTGTCTGGCCTTCGGCGCGCAGTGGGTAAATATCCTGATTCTGCTCACCCCATGCATCTCGCGGTTTGGTTTGCTTGTCATCTCCGATTGCCGGGACGGAACGGATATAGGTGGCAATCGCGTTCAGGTCACTGTCTGAAAGATGCTGCAGACTGTGCTCAATGGCTTCTGACATCGCCCCTGACGCTGACGCCTTACCGGCAACAAAACCTGTTTTCAGGTAAGTCACCAGATCCTGCTGCGACCAGTTGCCGATCCCGGCATTTTTATCCGGCGTGATGTTGAAAGCTACCCATGAGCCTAAATCGCCACCGGAAAACGCTTTGTCGGTGTCCATGCCCATGGTCAGCGTGCGCGGCGTATGGCAGGTGCCGCAGTGTTCCAGCGCTTCCACCAGATAAGCACCACGGTTCCAGTCCGCTGATTTGGACGGATCGTTTTTCAGCTCACCTTTGTCGAAGTTAAACAGCTTCCACACGCGCATGCCCCAGCGCTGGTTGAAAGGGAAGGACAAATCCGTCTGCGGGCCAGCGGAATGTACCGCTGGCAGCGACATCAGATAAGCTTTGATCGCTAAAACATCTTCACGTTTCATTTTGGTGAAGGAGTCGTAAGGCATAGCGGGATACAACTGTTGTCCGTCTTTGCCGACACCGTCACGTACCGCGCGCACGAATTCATCGTCCGTCCAGTTGCCAATACCAAACTGTTTGTCAGAAGAAATATTGGTGCCGTAAATCACCCCGAAAGGCGACGCCAGCGGATAACCGCCGCCGAATTTTGCCGTTTTATCCGCCCCCGGCGCAGTATGGCAGGCGGTACAGTCACCGGCTGTCGCCAGATATTCACCGCGCTTAATTAAATCTGCGTTGCCCGCTGTGTCATCAGCCCGGGCGGCGTTAGCCGCGACCATTAACGGCAGCAACGCCAGCATGAATTTCATTTTCATTACTCAGTCCTCAGAAAATCAATCAGGCCAGGCTTTTCAGCACCGTATCAGCCATACGCAATGCCAGCGCAGTTCCCGACAGCGTGGAGTTCACCGTTGAAGCAGAGGGCATAATGCCGGTCCCGGCGATGAACAGGTTCGGGTGGTCATGCGTACGGCAATCACCATCCACCACGGAATCTTTCGGGTCGCTGCCCATGATCATGGTGCCGGTAATATGCTGGTTGTTGTCGTACACCCCACGCTTGCTGTACACCACTTCGGTGCCGCCCATTTCTTTGACGATTTTCTGAAAATCAAGCATCGACTGGTCATAACCGCGGTGAACGTAGTCCGGGAATTTGTAATGCACTTCGAGGCGCGGAATACCCCATTCGTCTTTCTCGGTTTTGCTCAACACCACACGGTTTTCCGGTTCCGGCAGCATTTCCAGCAGGCATTTCAGCTGAATAAAACGCTCGGACTGATAGGTCAGTTTGTCGTTCAGCGCTTTACCGTAATAACCCTGACGCACCAGACGTTCAGTCAGATAGCGCACCGGCGAGGTATTGGCGACGTCGATACGTAACGCAGAGCGATCGCGACGGAAATCACCATCACGCAGATTATTGATACTGCCCGGGCGCATCGGGCCGCGGCCGAAATACACTGGCTCGTCGGCGTAAAACTCAACAGAGGTGCCGGGGTGATCCATCAGATTTCGACCCACCATGCCGGAGCTGTTGGCGATACCATTCGGGTATTTATCGCTGGTGGACATCAGCAACAGTTTCGGGCTTTCGATGCCGTTGGCGGTCAGCACGAAGCGTTTACCGGTGACTTTATGGGCCACTTTGTCAGCATCCAGATAGTGCACAGCCACGATCTCGCCGCTGTCACTGGCTTCGATGTTGTACACCACGGCGTTGGCAATCACGCGCACACCGGCTTCGATGGCTTTGCGCGCCGAAATACCGCCGTGATACTGCGCATCAATCGGGCAAACAGGCATACAGTTATTGTTGCCGCAGCAGGCAGGACGACCGTCATAAGGAATACTGTTACGCGCCTGCGGGCCGATACCTAATACGTAACCGAGTTTGGCAATGCGTTTGCTGATGCGGTCAAAACCGTAGGGCAGCGGAATACCCGGCAGCGGATAGGGTTGTGAACGCGGTGAATCCAGCGCGTCGTCACCGGAAACGCCCATCTGAATTTCGGCTTCGGTGTAATACGGCTCCAGATCTTCATAACTGATTGGCCAGTCACGACCCACGCCATACAGCGTTTTGATTTTCATATCATTTGGCAGCAGGCGAAACGCCTGTCCCGCCCAGTGCCAGGTTGTGCCACCGACACCGCGCAGATACTGAGCAGCGTAGAGGTCCGGGCCTTTCTGGATCAGATAATTGTTATCTTTCGGCTGGAATTTCGGTTGCGGTGCCCAGGGTTTCGGCGGATAGGGTTCGGTAAAGTCGCCTTTGAGCGGTGACTGACGGAACAGTTCTACCGCTTCGTCTCGTTTGATCACCGGCCCGGAATCGAGCATCAGCACGGAAACGCCGGCTTTGACCATTTTCAGCGCAGCCAGCGAACCGGCGATACCGGCACCAATAACAACGACATCTGCATTCAGTGCATCAGCCATGAGCAATCACCTCCGTGGAATTTTGTTGCAGTGCAGCAGGCTTGTTGACCCAGAAATTCGGTTCACCCGGCGCATAACTCGGCGGCAGCAGGTTATTTTTCAGCAACTGATAGCTGACGATATTTTCAAATCCGATACATTTCTGACTGCCGGGTTGACCGACCACACCGAGATACCAGCCACTGACCAGTTGCTGATACAACTGCGCCAGCTCTGCCGGTTGCTGTGCAAGAAGCTGATGTAAATCATCACCCACCACGCCGCGGTGTGCGGTGATCAGTGCTGAAAGGGTACCGAGTTGTGAGTCGAGCTGCGCGTTGTTCTGCGACTGATGCAGCCAGCTGTAAAGTGCCTGAGCGAGGTGCGGTTCGAGCCTGTCCATGCCGGTCAGCTGTTTAGAAAGTGCCATAAAACTGTCTGGCATTGTCACAGCTGAAGCCAGCGGTGGCGCGGCATGGGCGAGGGTAGCAAATACGCCACCGCCCAGCATCTGGCTACCGATACCCGCAACCATGACGCCCGCAGTGCCGAGTATCCACCGGCGACGAGAGAGATTGATCATGCTGAAAGTCCGTAAATGTTCCGTATAAAACGGCCATGGGCGTGGCCGTCAACAAGAAGGAGTAATTGAAAGTGCCTGTTATTTCAGGACGCTGGCTGCTTTTTCTGATGACTGATTATCGATGTCCTGCTTCGGTGTGCTGACACCGACTGCGCCCACCACTTCACCGTTAATCGTCAGCGGGAATCCACCACCCAGCGGCACGGCATTTGGGATCGCCAATACGGTGGTTTCGCCACCCTGCAGGCGTTGCATGAATTTCAGCGAAGGAGTGTGGTAGAGCGCGGAAGTGCGCGCTTTGCCGATGGACGCATCAACACAACCGGCCGGAGAACCGTCAAGGCGCTGGAAGGCCAGTAATGAACCAGATGCATCAACTACCGCGACGCAACCGGTGCTGTGTTGTTCTGCAAGAGTGGATTTCACACTGTCGATGACTTTGGCTGCCTGCGCGTTATCCAGCGGAGGATGTCCGGCGGCGAAAGCGGAAGTGGCGGAGAAGAAAAGCGTGGTGGCACACAGTAAAGCCTGTGTGGTGGTTTTTTTAACAGACATAGACTCATCCCTTGTAGCAGTAGCAAAACATGACTTGACGTATTTTTCGAATAAGATTTTTTAAATAAGTGTTTTAAATCAATAGAATTAAAAACAATAACGTTAACGGGGGGAACACTCTGGTGTGTTTCTTAATGCCACACGAACAAAGGCGTTATTGGTTTTTGTTTCGCGGATGTTAATTCAATTAACAAAACAGCAAAAGTGACGGTTGCGCTGGGAAATTAATTCCCGGGAGATTTTGTGCGGATATTATGAGCAAAGCGGGCCTGCAGGCCTTGTTGGATAAGGACTGAACATTTTGTGCTGTTACGAACCAGATGATCCGTTTATATTAATTAAATGTGATCCTGTTAACAAAAAACCTCCCGAAAAGGGAGGTTTGTATTTTGCCGACAGCGCAAAGAAACGGGAGGGCTAATGGGCCGCCGGTCTGAGAGCCGGTGTACGGAAATCCAGCGATGCAATAATGCTGTTTGCTGCCTGTCGTCCGTCCGACATAGCTGTCACCACCAGGTCGGCGCCCCGCACCGCATCGCCGCCTGCAAATATCTGCGGGTGACTGGTCTGATACGGGAAGCGGCTGTGATGCGGGGCCTGTAACAATCCCTGTTCGTCGTGCCTCACCGACAGTTCATCCAGCCACGGCATAGCATGCGGCAGAAAGCCAAATGCCATAATGACCGCTTCCGCTTCGAGCAGGAATTCAGAACCGGCAATCGGTGTGGGTCTGCGTCTGCCGCTGGCATCCGGTTCTCCCGGGGCGGTACGGACTAAGCGGATACCGCAGACTTCGCCCCGGTTATTCAGCTCAATGCTCACCGGCTGAACGTTAAACATAAACTCAGCCCCTTCCTCGCGTGAGTTTTTCACTTCTTTCTTCGAGCCCGGCATGCTTATTTCATCGCGGCGATACGCACAAATCACGCTTTTGGCATTCTGGCGCAGCGACGTGCGCAGACAATCCATCGCCGTATCGCCGCCGCCGAGCACGACCACGCGTTTTCCCGCCATGCTGACATAAGGCTCATGTTTCAGTTCGGGCAAATTCATCAGATGTTTGGCGTTCGCAATCAGGAACGGCAGGGCGCTGTAAACGCCCGGCGCGTTTTCATTTTCCAGTCCGGCTTTCATCGCTTTATACGTACCCACACCTAAGAATATTGCATCGAACTCTTCCAGCAGTTGTTCCGCCTGAATGTCGACGCCGATTTCGGTATTGAGCCGGAACTCAATGCCCATTTCAGTGAAGATTTCCCGGCGTCTGACCAGCACGTTTTTATCCAGCTTGAACGCCGGAATACCAAAGGTCAGCAGGCCGCCGATTTCAGGGTGACGATCAAAGACCACGGCTTTTACGCCATGCCGCGCCAGCACGTCAGCGCAGCCCAATCCGGCCGGGCCTGCACCCACCACGGCTACGCGATAATTACGCGGAATAACCTCTGAAAGATCGGGTTTCCAGCCTTGTGCCAGCGCGGTATCGGTAATATAGCGCTCAATATTGCCGATGCTCACTGAGCCTTGTTTATCAAAAGTGCAGGCGCCTTCGCAAAGCCTGTCCTGCGGGCAGACGCGGCCACAGATCTCCGGCAGGCTGCTGGTGCGGTGCGAAAGCTCTACGGCTTCCAGAATGTGTCCCTGTTTCGCCAGCGCCAGTAATTGTGGGATATCGTTATGCAGCGGGCAGGTCCAGGCGCAGAAAGGGTGATCACTGCAATGCAGACAGCGGCCAGCCTGTTCTTCAACCTGCATCGGTGTAAAGCGCGCATAGATCTCATTAAACGTGCTTTTACGTTCGGTGAGCGGGGCTTTTGCCGCATCGAGGCGCGGTGGTGCCAGGGCGGCGGCGAATACGGCCGCTGATTTGCTGGTCAGCGAAACCTGTGGATTCCGGCCCATGGCGGCGCGGTATTGTTTATCAGCGCGGTTCTGAGCAATGACCTGATCGGTGATGAGATGCAGTGCCTGTGTCGGGCAGGCATTGACGCATGCCTGTCCGTCCGGGCTGTCATTGCACAGATCACATTTATGCGCCACGGCTGCCGCGGCGGGTAAGCCGGTCAGCGGATAGCTCTCATGCTGTACGATATCAATGGCGCCAAACGGACAGGCCACGGCGCAGGTTTTACAGCCGATACAGCGTTCTTCCAGCAACTGAATGCTGTCGTTACGACGAACGAATGCGTTTGTCGGGCAAACCTGTAAACACGGGGCATCTTCGCACTGACGGCATAGCACGGCGCTATGCCGATCGTTTTGCCGGATGACATGAATGCGCGGGGTAAACTGTTCTTTCGACGGATAACATTGTTCATTGTGAGACAAGACGCAAGCGACCTCACAGGCGCGACAACCTATGCAAGCCTGAGAATCAGCAATAATAAATTGGTTCATTTTTACCCTGTCGGCATTTTAGTTTGCTGTGGTCTCTCATAGACCACACAAATACTATGGGTTTGTTTGTCATCCTAATGGATACAAACACAGGGTTTATTTGAGGTGCGTCACAGTTTGACGTGTTGTTACAGTGAGGGAGTTTAAAAAAACGCCGCCAGACGTGGGCCGGGGCGGCGTTTTGCAGGACAACGCTTCGCAGGTTATTTTTACGGATGCCAGCTGCTGCGGCATTCATCACGACGGAAACTCAGCACGCGGCTGCGGTTGGAAATCAGCCGGACGTTGTAGCCCTGGAAATAAAGACAGAAGTTTTTCTTCCACGGTCCGTCAGGGAGTTCCACCAGCAAACGCCCCGCACCCAGCGATGTTAACTGGCCGCTGGCACGCAGCGTGCCGACGCCCATCAGCAACTGATCGCCCTCAATATCAAAGGCGGCTTTCGATTGGGGATGATACCAGCGCCCCTGAACCATTTTCAGGCAATCATTGGTTTCCACCGGGGTAAAGTAACGCGGCGCGTGTCCGATTTCACCCTGAATGGCGGTGCCGTCCCAACGCAAACGCATCGGCATGTGCGCGGATAGGGTGATGGCCTCGTCGGCGTCCGCGCCCTGATAGAGGTTATCGGCAGCGCCGAGATAACTGGCCGTGCCATTGCTGACTTTTAGCCAGTACGGCTCGGCAATGCTGGCGTATACACCATCCGGCAATGCATGGCTACGCGCCGGGAGCGGCGCAGCTAACAGTGACGACATGACTTCCAGCACATGGGTAAACGCTGTGGTGTCTTCGCGATTGGAGACCAGCGCAATGCCTGCATCAAGCTCAGGATGAAGCAGGAAATAGGTTTTATAACCGGCATGGGAACCGCCGTGGCCGTAAACCGTATGTTCACCGATTTTCGTCGAGGTGATGCCCAGCCCGTAAGCGGAAGGAATGTCGCCTTGCAGATAACGTTGTTCTGTCAGCGTTTGCAGTACGCCCGCGCCCGGTCCGTTTTGTGAAAGCAGGCTTTGCAGCCATACTGAAAGCGAACGTACGCTGCCGGTCAGGCTACCGGATGCAGACAGATGCAAACCTGCGACGGCTGTTTTCCAGCCGGTGGAGTCCTGCCAGTAACCGGGCACCAGGTCCTGGACGACATCGAACCAGGTTTCCGGCGCATGGAAAGCGATATCCAGCGGCTGCGCGATATACTTTTGCAGCAGATCCTCAAACAAAATGCCTTTTTGTTTGAGGATTTCTTCCACCAGCCGGTAACCGGTGTTGCTGTAGGAAATCTCAGTCCCTGCTGTGAAGTTCAGAGCGCCGTCCTGCGCCAGAAATTCCATAATGGCACTGGCTTCGCTGACGTTATAAACAGAAATACCCAGCAGCGAAAGGGTTTCCCGCACGTCCGGCAGGCCTGCGGTCATGTCCAGCGCCTGCCCGAGGGTCACTTGTGACATCGGCGCTTTCAGTTGCGGTAAATGCTGACCAAGGGTATCACTCACCGAAAGACTGGCATCGCTTTTCAGCAAGGCCAGTGTGGCGAAAATATGTTTTGTGACAGAGGCATAGCGGACAACAGAATCGATGCTGAAAGGTGTCGATGTGCTGAGGTTTGCCAGCCCTCCGGTCGCGAAACTGCGGAGAGTTTTACTGTCAAAAAGGGTGATCGCGCCGCCCGGTTCTCCGGGTTTATCCCAGTTTTTAGTTATGCGTTTTGCTGTTTCTTCAGCCGCCTGCCACTGTAATGCAGACTGTTCGGTGGATGTCATTAACGTCTCCTGACTGTCTTTCAGTGAAAAAGTGGGCAGCCCGGGCTGCCCGCGAAACCCAAATACGTTCACGGCAGGAACGATTATCCGGGCTCCTCTAAACTGAGACTTAACGATCGTAACTCGGCTGTGTGCGGATGGCTGACGTTGCCCATCCGTAAATCGTCTGCGCTCAGAAGTTCGACCATTTCACCACCAATCATTACGCCAATGCTGGTGCAAAGATGCGTAACAACGGCCAGATTGTGACTGACCAGAATATAAGTCAGTTTCCGGCGTTCACGCAGGTCGCTTAGCAGGTTGAGGATCTCCGCCTGCACCGAGACATCCAGCGCCGAGGTCGGCTCATCGAGCAGTAAAATTTCCGGTTCTGAAATCATCGCCCGCGCGATTGCGACCCGCTGACGCTGACCGCCGGAAAGCTGGTGCGGGAAGCGAAAACGCACCGTCTGCGGCAGGCCGACTTCGGCCAGCGCATCAGTGATACGTTTTTCGATATTCAGAAAACCGTGCACAATCAGCGGTTCGCTGAGAATGCGGTCAATGGTCTGGCGCGGATGCAGCGAGCCGTACGGATCCTGAAATACCATCTGCACGCGGCGGAAAAAGCGTTTCTGGCGCACCGGCACTTGATCTTCGCCGCCAATCACCATCCCGCCGGACCAGGACTGATTCAGCCCGGCCAGTGCGCGTAAAATGGTGGACTTGCCCGAGCCGCTTTCTCCCACGATGCCGAAACATTCACCGGGCGCGACACTGAAACTCACGCCTTTCACCACTTCGGTATCGCCGAACGCGATGCGCAGGTTATTGAGGATTATTTTGCTGTTATCCAGAGGAGGGAGTTCTGCTGTCATGAGGTTTTCCATGCTTCGTCACGCACCAGCACTGGCAGTCTGTCCCGAGGATGTTTCAGCGACGGCAGACATTCCAGCAGCCCGCGGGTGTAAGGATGTTGAGCTTTCAGTAAATTACCGGCTTGTAACGTTTCGACGATACGCCCGGCGTACATGACGGCCACGCGGTCACAGAATTTCGATACCAGTGGCAAATCATGGCTGATCAGAATCAGCCCCATGCCGCGGCTGGATACAAGGTCATCGAGCAGACGCAAAATCTCAGCCTGCACAGTGGCATCAAGGGCGCTGGTCGGTTCATCGGCAATCATCAGTTCCGGATCAGGAGCCAGCATCATGGCAATCATTACGCGCTGCCCCATGCCGCCGGATACCTCATGGGCATAACGCTCGGCCACTTTATGCGGCTCACGGATACGCACCTGATCCAGCAGTTCAATTGCTGCATTCATGGCCTGTTTTTTCGAGCCGCCTTTATGCGTTTGCCAGGCTTCGGCCACCTGTTTACCGATCGGCATCACCGGATTGAGCGAGTATTTCGGATCCTGCAAAATGAAACCTACCCGCTTGCCACGGATCTGACGCATTTGCTTCTCGCTGGCATTGCGCAAATCGATGCCGTCGAAAGACAGCGTTTCGGCGCGGCACCTGGCGCTGGAAGGCAGAAGGTTCATCAGGCAACGTGCTGTCAGGGATTTACCCGAACCACTTTCGCCTACGATGCCAAATTTCTCCTTACCCAATGACAGCGATACGCCGCGAACGGCATCGAAACTGCCGCTGTTGGTCTGAAACGTAATATGCAGATCTTTGATATCAACCAGCATTATTGCTCCTTAGGATCGAGGACGTCACGCAGCCCGTCGCCGAGGAAGTTAAACGCCAGAGAGGTCACAAAAATGGCAATGGCCGGAATTAACGGTACCCACCATTCACTGAACAGGAAGCGGCGGGCAGTGGCAATCATCGCCCCCCATTCCGGCGATGGCGGTTGAGCGCCCATACCTAAAAAGCCCAGACTCGCAGCGGTGATAATGATCGAACTCATGTCCAGCGTGATACGCACCACCAGGCTCGGCACACACAGCGGCATGATATGGCGCAGCACGATGCGGGCAGGTGTTGCGCCAGTCAGACGGCAGGCGGCAATATAATCCGTGCCGCGTACCTGCATGGTTTCTGCACGTGCAAGGCGGGCATACGGCGGCCAGGCGGTGAGGGCGATCGCCAGAATAGCGCTCTCGATGCCGGGTTTCAGTGCAGCCACAAAGGCCAGTGCCAGAATCAGACGCGGGAAGGCCAGAAAAATGTCGGTGATGCGCATCAGAATACGGTCAAGTAATCCGCCCGCATAACCGGCCACGCAGCCAATCAGCAGGCCGAGCGGGGCGACAATTGCCACCACTATAATCACCATTCCGAGCGTGATACGTCCGCCATAAAGAATACGGCTCAGGGTATCGCGGCCCAGTTCATCTGTTCCCAGCCAGTGCAGGGAAGACGGTTTTGCCAGACGATGCGCCAGATCCTGTGCGCCCGGGTCGTAGCTGGTCAGCCACGGCGCGCAAAGGGAAATCAGCAACACAATCAGCACGGTAAACAGGCCGGTTACTGCCAGCGGGTTTTTACGCAGACCGAGCCAGATGCGGTAACGACGGCCCCAGACGGCTTGCGTGCGGGTGTGCGGCGTGTCGGCCAGCAGCCAGGCGCGGCTGCCCGCGCGGGGTTGAGGTATGACAGGTAAAGTGCTCATTTTACGCGGGGATCCAATAGTCGGTAGAGAAGGTCAGCCAGCAGGTTGAGCAGCACATAAATCGCGCCAATCAGCAATGTTGAGCCGATCACCGGATTCATATCCGCATTCATCAGCGACACGGTGAGATATTGTCCGAGACCCGGCCAGGAGAAGACGTTTTCTGTGACCACGGCGCCTTCGAGAAGGCCCGCGTACGTCAATGCCAGCACGGTGATCAGTTGTACGCCGACGGTGGGGAAGGCATGTTTCCAGATAACCCGTTGCGCCGAGAGCCCCTTGGCACGGGCGGTGATCACGTATTCCCCGCCCAGTGCGTTGAGCATGAAAGTACGCGTCATGCGGGTGATATAAGCCATGCTGAAATACGCAAGGATCAGCACCGGCTGCACCATATGGGCGAGGGCATCCCAAAATGCGCCCATGTCACCGGCCAGCAGAGAATCCACGGTAAGCAAGCCGGTGACCTGCGGGATCATGTCCTGATAAATGATGTCCTGACGTCCCGGCCCCGGCGCGATACCCAGCGCAGAGTAGAAAATCAGCAGGCTGAGCAGCGCCAGCACAAACACCGGCAGCGAGTGACCGGCCAGACATACCACGCGGATAGTCTGATCAATCCAGCTGCCCTGACGGGTGGCGGCCCAGACGCCCAGCGGAATACCGACAATGGCGGCGATAATGATCGCCGCCGTGGCCAGTTCCAGCGTGGCGGGGAAAAACCGGGCGATATCCGTGGTGACCAGATTGGAGGTCAGGGCAGAGCGCCCTAAATCACCGTGGAATACCTGACTGAGATAATGGAAAAACTGCAACCAGAGGGGCTGATCCAACCCCATTTCATGACGAACCCGTTCGACCACTGCCTGCGGGGCATTATCGCCAACCGCAGCCAGAACCGGGTCCGTCGGCATTACGCGACCGATAAAGAAAGTCACTACCGACAGACCAAACAAAGTAAGACAAACGCTGATGCAGGTACTCAGAAATCCTTTGAGTCTCTTGCTCACGCTTTAACAACCTTCTCGTAGGGGCTGGTGCTCATTACAGTCAGTACCACACCGGAAATCACTTTGCGGCAGGCGGCGGTCATGGTTGGTTGCAGCATGATGGCAAACGGGCTGTTTTCCATATGTTTGGTCTGCAATTCTTCATAGAGTTTGATACGGGTGGCCGGATCCGATTCTTTCAGCGCCTGGGTGCTCAGATCGGAGATTTCCTTATCCTGCCAGCTACAACGCCATGCCAGCGTACGGCTCTTGGCGGCGTCGGTGTTATCCGGATTGCTGCAGAAGGCTTCGGCGTTAGAGTTCGGGTCAAAGTAATCCGCGCCCCATTGGGTCATTGCCAGTTGTTGCTGACGAGCACGCATTTTGGTCAGTACCTGACGGCTTTCCGCAGCCAGCAGCGTCACTTTAATCCCCACTTCGGCGAGGTTAGACTGCAATGCCTGCACGATGTCAGAAGAAGGTGAAGCGGAGTAGTGATCTAAGGTGATTTCAAAACCATTCGGGAAACCCGCTTCGGCCAGCAAGGCTTTGGCTTTTGCCACATCACGTTTGTACATGATGGTGTTCACTGCCGCCGGGAAACCTTCAGGCAGGAAGCTCTGATGGATTTTGTGGGTCAGCGGCACGATATGCTGCTGGATATTCTCGTAATCGATAGCCCATTTGATCGCCTGCCAGACCTGCGGTTTAGCCAGATTCGGATGCGCGGTATTGGCAGACAACATAAAGGTGCCGGCGATACCTTTTTGTACCAGCGTGAAGTTTTTGTCGTTGATCAGCGGACGCAACTGCTCGGTGGTCAGGTTACGGGCGATATCCACATCGCCTTTTTGCAGCATCAGCAACTGAGCGGAAGGGTCGATAATATGGCGCATGATGATGCGCTGAATTTTGCCTGCGTGCGGGTTGTTCTTGTTGCTTTCCAGAATCACGGATTCACTGACTTTCCAGTCGCGCAACTTGAACGCACCGGAACCGGCACTGTTTTTCTTCAGCCAGGCATTACCCAAATCGTCACCGGTCTGATTCGCCAGACAGGCGGATTTTTGCACGATACTGCCGACGTTGGCGGTCAGGCAATACAACAGGAAGGATTCAGATGCCGGTTCAGCGGTTTTGATCACCAGCGTTTCGGCGTCAGGCGCGGTAATCAGGCTCTCGACGTTATCTTTGGTGTAACCAAACTGATTAATAATGTAGGCCGGGCTCTTATCGAGTTTCACAACGCGTTGCAGGGAGAAAGCGGCGTCTTCGGCAGTAACCGGTTTGCCATCGGCCCATTTGGCTTTCGGATCCAGCTTGAAGGTAAAGGTTTTTTTGTCGTCAGAAGCCGTCCAGGACACTGCCAGATCGCCTTCAATTTCATCAGGGGAGGCCAGTTTAGGTTTCACCAGTTGCTGATACATATTACCGGTAATTTCACTGCCCACGGACTCAAAGCTTTCATGCGGATCAAGGCTGGTAATGATGTCGAGCTGAATAGCCATGACCAGTATTGATGCCGGCGTGGCAGCAAACACGGCATCAAATTTCAGGTAGGACAGCACAGGTATTGCGGAAAAACCGGTAACAAATTGACGCCTGGTAACCATAACTACTCCCATCGTGTTGATATATAAAAGTAAAATTAAAAATTACGGTGGCAAACCCTTGACTTAACTCCGGGCAACTGGCTTAAATGAAAAACGGTTGCTTTGCACTCGTCGACGTTTCATATCGAAAAAACTAATGTGAAGCGTACTGTGTTTGTTCAAAGCTGGTGCAGCATGACTCCATTACTGCACCCCGCATGAACAAATCTCCGTTGTCTTAGTCATGCTTAATCAAAGGTAGACCTTTTTTATGAATAACGTAGCGCACGGAACTGAAGAATTAATGCCGGTTTTTGATGGACATAACGATGTTTTGCTGCAACTTTGGACAGAACATCATCAGGATCCTGAACGCGCATTCCTTCAGGGGCCCGCCAGCGGACAACTGGACCTGCCGCGCTGTCGTGAAGCAGGCTTTGCTGGCGGGCTTTTCGCCGCCTGGGTGCCGACTCCGGATATTGATCTAGCAATTAGCGTGCCGGATCGTTCAGTGGACCCCCGTTTTCTGCCCGAAGGTACTCAAAAACATCCTGATTTTTCCCCTACACCTTCTTTCGATTTTGCACGTGATGTCACATTTGGCATGATGGCGTTCCTGCTGAGAATCGAAGCGCAATCGCAGGGCAAGGTGAAAATTTGTCGTACCGCGCAGGAGATCAGGCAGTCAATGCATAACCATGCATTAGCTGTGGTTATGCATATTGAGGGCGCCGAGGCAATTGATGAGGATTTGTATAATCTTGATGTGCTTTACAGCATGGGGCTGCGTTCCCTGGGGCCGGTATGGAGTCGTCCGAACATCTTCGGTGAGGGTGTGCCGTTTAAATATCAGACCTCACCGGATACCGGACCGGGGCTGACAGAGGCGGGTGTGCGTCTGGTGAAAGCCTGTAACCAGAAACGCATCATGATTGACCTCTCTCATCTGAATGAAAAAGGCTTCTGGCAGGTGGCTGAATTAAGTGATGCGCCGCTGGTGGCCAGCCATTCCAACGCATTCAGTATCTGCCCGCAGTCACGTAACCTGACCGATAAGCAGCTGCACGCCATCAAAGAAAGCCAGGGCTTCGTCGGGCTGAACTTTGCGGTGCCATTCCTGCGTGAAGACGGTAAACGCAGTGATGATACCGGCACCGATATTATGGTACGTCACATGGATTATCTGGTTGAGCATCTGGGTGAGGAGGGGGTCGGATTGGGATCAGACTTTGATGGCGCATCGATGGCACCGTTTTTGAAGGATGTGCGCGGGTTACCGGTGCTGGTTGAAGCCCTGCGCAAAGCGGGCTACGGCAATGCGCTGCTGGAAAAAATCTGCTACAAAAACTGGGTGAATGTGCTGGAACGTACCTGGGGAAACTAAGCGGGCCGCAAGGGCGTTCGCGGCAAAAAAAAAGGCAGCCACCAGGGCTAATGCCGATCAGTTAAGCATTTTTATGAATACAAATTCATTTTTGTGCTTCAAAGGATAATGAAGGAATCAGGCTTATAGCGCTATTTTTCTTCATCGAAGGCCCAAATTCACGGACCTCATTTCCTTAAGTGACCAGCATTAGCCACCTGGGCTGCCTTTTTGCTGTCTGTCATTCAGACTTATTTGAAGAAGTCTGCGCTTACAGTCAGGTTGCCACCGCTCTTGTTCTGCCACTGGCGGGTAATGTGGTAGAACTTGGCACCCTTGGCAGCCGCACGGTTCGCGACTTCCTGCGAAACATCCGTGGTGCTGTTGAAGTGGCCGGTAAAAGTGGTGGAATCAAACGGAACCATCTGTGCGGCAGTTACGTCATTCACTTCCTGAATCTTTGCACCGTTAGTGGCAGTGACAGTGTAACGCTTACCAGTTGATGACTGCGTTTCAAAGAAACGGCCAACATCACGGCTTGGGCTACCAGAGGATGCCACACCCGGAATTTCGACCTTGGCTGCTGCTGCTCCGCCCGCTGCCAGTGCTGCTTTACCGGCTTCAGAATCAGCAGGGATAGCATCCGGAGACTGAACAACACGTTTTTGTGCATCTTTCTTATAAATGAATGCAGTGATGTACTGGTTGCCGCCGCTGTTGGCATCAATCTGGCGAACGATGAAGAAGGAATACGCCCCTTTTTCTTTCGCTGCTTTCGTAATGGCATCGTTGACGTCTGGCTGGCTGCGGTAGAAACCGTTCACGGTGACGGTATCGAAAGGTTCGAGGCCGTAAGCAACATCTTTAGGCAGCTCAACCACACCGTTGATAACACGGTAGTGAGGATCATTGCTGATTTCTGGCGCATCTTTTTTATAGATGTCTGCAACTACGCGCCAGTTCCCGCTATTGTTAGTGCTGTTGGTATCTTGAATATAAAAATAATCTGCACCCAGCGTATCGGCACGGCGGGAAACGGCGTCAGCGGCGTCGCCCAGCGTGTTGAACCGCCCGGTAATAACAATGCGATCAAAAGGCTTGATGGCTGCGGCTTTCTGCGGGCTAATTTCCTGCGCGGCATGTGCAGCAGACAGCGCAGAAACAGAAAACAGGGCCGATGCGATGATCGTTTTTGTCAGCTTCATAAAAAATCCTTCCACCTTGCGCAGTAATGTTGAAACGTGCTGAATTCTTGATGTGTAACAGGTTAGCGGACGATTATTGCATGTAACAATGCCAAGTGTCTCAGCAATTTATGGCAATAATGCGTGTGCTACCGGTATATCACATCACTTTTATTACTGCGCATAACTTATATAAGTTTGTTGAATAATCCAAGTAGTGAAATAAATGTTAATTATTCACTATTTTCTAACTTTTATGCCCAGTCCGAGCGGGTTATGGTAGAAGGATCCTGAGTGATTGATCCGGTGTTACGGTTGTTATGAGGTGGATTAAAGGCTTGTTTCTCAGGGTTTGCAGCAGGTTTGCGGACCATATCGACTTTTTTAATATTAATTACCTGTCTATCGCTGTGATACGTAGATTATTGATTAGATATTCAGTAGGTTATAGTCAGCCTGAAAAAATAAAATTCGGTGGCTTATGAACCGACGGGCTTGTACTTGAATTGTTATGTCGATGACAAAAATCATCAATGAAAAGGGTGAAGGGAATACTATGCGTATTGGTGTACCAAGAGAGCGGTTGACCAATGAAGCCAGGGTTGCAGCCACGCCGAAAACGGTGGAGCAGTTGTTGAAACTCGGCTTTACGGTCGCTATCGAACAGGGGGCCGGTAAGTTAGCCAGCTTTGAAGACTCGGCTTATGAGCAAGCGGGGGCATCAGTCGTCAGCGGTGATGATGTATGGCACTCAGATATCGTTTTGAAGGTTAATGCGCCAGAAAACGATGAAATCGATAAATTACAGGCGGGAACCACGTTAGTCAGCTTTATCTGGCCTGCGCAAAACCCTGATCTGATCCAAAAACTGGCCGACCGTCAGGTGACGGCAATGGCTATGGATTCTGTGCCGCGTATTTCCCGTGCGCAATCCCTTGATGCCCTGAGCTCAATGGCTAACATTGCCGGTTATCGTGCGATCGTTGAAGCGGCGCATGAGTTCGGTCGTTTCTTTACCGGGCAGATTACTGCTGCGGGTAAAGTGCCACCGGCAAAAGTGATGATTATCGGTGCCGGTGTGGCTGGGCTGGCTGCTATCGGTGCAGCTGGCAGCCTCGGTGCTATCGTCCGTGCGTTTGATACCCGCCCGGAAGTGAAAGAGCAGGTCAAAAGTATGGGCGCTGAATTCCTCGAGCTGGATTTCGAGGAAGAAGCAGGCAGCGGCGACGGTTATGCCAAAGTGATGTCCGAAGCGTTCATTAAAGCGGAAATGGCGTTGTTTGCGGCGCAGGCCGAAGAAGTGGACATTATCGTCACGACCGCGTTGATCCCTGGCCGTCCTGCACCGAAGCTCATCACCAAAGAGATGGTTGCCTCTATGAAGCCGGGCAGTGTGATCGTCGATCTGGCGGCTCAGACAGGCGGTAACTGTGAGCTGACAGTAGCAGACAAAATCACGACCACTGAAAACGGCGTGAAGATTATCGGCTATACCGATTTGCCAAGTCGTCTGCCCACGCAGTCTTCCCAGCTTTACGGCACCAACCTGGTTAACCTGCTGAAATTGCTGTGCAAAGAGAAGAACGGTGAAATCGAGATTGATTTCGAAGATACCGTTGTGCGCGGTGTAACAGTCGTGAAATCCGGCGAAGTCACCTGGCCTGCGCCGCCGATTCAGGTCTCTGCTCAGCCTCAGGCTGCGAAAGCCGCAGAGCCTGTTGCCAAAGTTGAAGCCAAACCGGCGTCGCCGTGGACCAAATTCATCATTATGGCTGTGGCTATTGTGCTGTTTGGCTGGCTGGCGAACGTTGCCCCGAAAGAATTCCTTTCCCACTTTACCGTATTCGCGCTTTCGTGCGTGGTCGGTTATTACGTGGTGTGGAATGTCAGTCATGCGCTGCATACCCCGCTGATGTCGGTGACTAACGCCATCTCCGGGATTATCGTGGTCGGTGCCGTACTGCAAATCGGTCACGGCGGCTGGGTGAGTTTCCTGTCCTTCGTCGCAGTTCTGATTGCCAGTATCAATATTTTCGGCGGATTCACCGTCACTCAGCGCATGCTGAAGATGTTTCGTAAGAACTAAGGGGAATATATGTCTGGGGGTTTAGTAACAGCAGCATATATTGTTGCCGCAATTCTGTTTATTTGCAGCCTGGCTGGGTTGTCAAAACATGAAACATCCAAGCAGGGTAACATTTTCGGTGTCACCGGGATGGCGATCGCGTTAATCGCGACCATCCTTGGACCTGACTCCGGCAATGTTGGCTGGATCATCGTTGCTATGGTGATTGGCGGTGCGATCGGTGTTTATCTGGCGCGTAAAGTCGAAATGACCGAAATGCCTGAGCTGGTGGCGATTCTGCACAGCTTCGTGGGTCTGGCGGCGGTTCTGGTGGGCTTTAACAGCTATCTGGATCACGGTGTTGTGCCGATGGAAGGCGTGATGGAAAATATCCATCTGACCGAAGTATTCCTCGGTATCTTCATCGGCGCAGTGACCTTTACCGGTTCGATTGTGGCGTTCGGCAAACTGCGTGGGATCATCTCTTCCAAACCGCTGGCATTGCCACACCGGCATAAACTGAATCTGGCTGCACTGGTCATTTCCTTCCTGCTGATGGTGATGTTTGTTCGCACTGAAAGCGTAGGGCTGCAGGTTCTCGCATTACTGATCATGACCCTGATCGCACTGGCGTTTGGCTGGCACCTGGTGTCCTCCATCGGCGGCGCGGATATGCCGGTTGTGGTTTCCATGCTGAACTCCTATTCCGGTTGGGCTGCAGCTGCGGCAGGTTTCATGCTCAGCAACGACCTGCTGATCGTCACCGGTGCGCTGGTGGGGTCTTCCGGTGCAATTCTGTCCTATATCATGTGTAAAGCCATGAACCGTTCGTTCATTAGTGTGATTGCAGGCGGTTTCGGTACTGACGGTTCTTCTACCGGTGATGCTGAAGAGATGGGTGAATATCACGAAGCCAGCGCGGAAGATGTGGCTGATATGCTCAAAAATGCCAGCTCAGTAATCATCACTCCTGGCTATGGTATGGCAGTTGCTCAGGCACAGTATCCGGTGCATGACATCACGGCGAAATTGCGCGCGAAAGGCATCAAGGTGCGTTTCGGTATTCACCCTGTTGCGGGGCGTCTGCCGGGCCACATGAACGTCTTGTTGGCCGAAGCAAAAGTGCCGTATGACATCGTGCTGGAAATGGATGAAATCAATGATGATTTCAGCGATACCGACGTGGTGCTGGTTATTGGTGCCAATGACACCGTGAACCCGGCCGCGCAGGAAGATCCGCGCAGCCCAATCGCCGGTATGCCAGTGTTGGAAGTGTGGAAAGCGCAGAACGTGATTGTGTTTAAACGTTCAATGAATACCGGTTATGCCGGTGTGCAGAACCCGCTGTTCTTCAAAGAAAATACCCAAATGCTGTTTGGCGATGCTAAAGAAAGCGTAGAGAAAATCCTGCGCGCGCTGTAATCAATCGAAATCCGTAATGCAAAAGGCCAGTCAGTTGACTGGCCTTTATTTTTTGTATGAATCAGACTTTACTCGTCTTCATCTTCTTCGTCGTCATCTGACGTAATAGGGCATTCGAAATCATCGGGTTTGATTGCCAGCAAATCGCATTTCAGATGGTCGATCACCTGTTCGGTAGTATTCCCCAAAAATGCGGCAGAAAGGCCGGTGCGGCCAATCGCACCAAGAACAACCACACCTGCCTGCAAATGCTCTGCAAGGTCAGGAATGACTTCTTCCGGCAGGCCTTTTTCCACGTGCGTATATTTTTCATCAAGCTGGAATTTCTGTCGCAACGCTTTCATCGCGATCAGATGCTGACCGCGGATGGCGTCGTTATATACGCTTGGGTCGAAGTCCGGCAGTTCAATAGCAATATTGATTGGCGTAACCGGATAGGCGCCGACCAGATGGACTTCCGTCTGATTAACGTGAGACGCCAGCTCAATGGTCTCTTTCACCAGTTTAATGTTGAGCGGGTCGTGATAAGGTTCTTCGCTGGAAAGGTTGACAGCAACCACCGCTTTGCCGCCTTCCGGCCACGGCTGGTCTTTTACCATCCATACCGGACACGGACATTTACGCAGTAAGTTCCAGTCAGTCGGAGTGAAAATAACAGACTCAAGGCGGTCATGCTGATGAGCCATTTTCAACAACAAGTCGTGATTATTGGAAACGACTTCCTGAATGATGGCTTCGAAAGGTTTGTTATGCCAGACAACTTTGACATCAATGGGAATGCCAGCTTCGACATAATACCGGCACTGTTCTTTAATCCATTCTTCCCGTTCGCTGATCACACTTTGTCGCATACTGGTCCGTTCGTCGGGCGACAGCATGGTGGTCATCTCATAGGAGAAGTCATAAATCGACAGGAAGGCTTTGATGCGGCCGCCATTACGTTGCACCAGATAAACGGCACGACGTAGCGCGGGTTGGTCATCCTGATTGGGGTCTATAGCAACCAGTAAATTCTGATACTTAGCCATGGGGACTCCTTAACACCTGTAGAAGAACGGCGGTCAGTGTATTAAGTACAGAGTAAACCAAGATTAAGCAATCGGACAGAGGAGAAATTGAGTCGGATCAACAAATTATTCTTTGCAGATCCGACTCAATATTTATCAGGCAGAAACCGGAGCAGACTGACCGGCTAATTGAGAAAGCATTTCATGATTCTCAATGGTGATGTATTTACCTTTTACGCTCAGCATTTCTGATTTCTGGAAACGACCGAGTAAACGGCTGATAGTTTCCACGGTCAGGCCGAGGTAATTACCGATGTCGCCACGGGTCATGGTCAGGCGGAATTCGCGCTGAGAGAAACCACGTTGCGCAAAGCGGCGGGAGAGGTTGTAGATAAATGCAGCCAGTCGTTCTTCAGCATTTTTCTTCGACAACAGCAGGATCATATCCTGGTCGCCTTTTATCTCACCGCTCATCAGGCGCATCATTTGCTGGCGCAGATTCGGCATTTTTCCGGAGAGATCGTCGAGGGTCTCAAACGGAATTTCACAAACCATAGACGTTTCCAACGCTTGCGCAAAACTTGGATGCTGTAAGCCTCCAATGGCATCAAAACCCACTAAATCGCCCGCAAGATGGAAGCCTGTGATTTGCTCGTCGCCTTGCTCAGTGATGGTGTAACTTTTGATGGTGCCTGAGCGAATCGCATATAAAGACTTCAGTTCATCACCGGCTTTAAACAATGCCTGACCTTTTTGGATCGGCTTTTTCCTTTCAATAATGTTGTCTAACTGATCGAGTTCATGTTCGTTCAGCGTGAAAGGAATACAAAGCTGGCTGATGCTACAGTCCTGACAATGGATTGCACAGCCACCAGATTGGATACGTCGAATAATACGCTTTTCCGGGATCATAAGAGTCACTCTGGCAATATTGATATGGGTCAATTTTAACATCTTTTGCAGCGAGTGATAAGTAGCTATAAGTAGCTAAAAGGGCGAAATGTTAAAAAACCCCGTTTTTTAACGGGTTTTTTTTCTCATTATTTTGATCTGCACTGAGAATTAAGCCCAATTGAGAATCAATGAGATTCAAAGCTGGATCAAATTATCAGTAAAAAGAATATTTAAATTTTAGAGAATAAGTAGATTGAATCAATTTAGGAGAGAAAACGTCTATTTCATTATCCGTTTTGGTTCGTTATTGACCAAGGTTTTTTGCAATTCTTGCCGTAAAAGACGCATCGGATTATGGCATAAAACGCCGTACCGGATCGACTTTGATACCCATTCACCTCACAACCGCTTACAATGGCTGAATTCGTTTAGCTTTCGTTTACTTTAGGAAAGGTGTAATGCAGTCTGATTCTCTGGGTTTTCCGTTTGAAACCACGCTTGTTTTTATCGTTGTAGCTGTTGCGGCGCTGCTGACTGACATCTTTGCCCACCGCAGTCATAAGCCTATCGGCCTGAAAAGTGCCTCCCTTTGGACCCTATTCTGGATCGCTGTTTCTCTTGGTTTTGCCGGATTCTTATATATCCATCACGGCAAAGAAGTCGCCAGTCTTTTCCTTACCGGTTATGCGCTGGAACAGGTGCTTTCCATTGATAACCTGTTTGTGATTATGGCCATTTTTGCCTGGTTTAAAGTGCCGGATGGCTATCGTCACCGCATTCTTTACTGGGGCGTGATTGGCGCAATTGTCTTCAGGGGGATTTTCGTGGTGATTGGTACCAGCCTGCTGGCGCTGGGGCCATGGGTGGAAATGGTGTTTGCCGTTGTCATTCTCTGGACCGCTATTCTGATGATGCGCGCCTCCAGCGATGATGAAGAAAATGATGATTACTCCGATCATATTGCTAACCGTATGGTACGTCGTTTCTTCCCGGTGTTCCCGAAACTGGTGGGGCCACATTTTCTGGTCAGCAGTGAGCAGGTAGAAGCTGAACTGGCGAAGCCGGAAAATCAGGGCTTCAGCTTTACGGTGAAGAAGGGCGTACGTTATGCAACGCCGTTATTGCTGTGCATTGCTGTGGTTGAAATTTCAGACCTGATGTTTGCGTTTGACAGCGTACCTGCCGTCATCGCTGTCAGCCGTGAACCTCTGATCGTCTATTCCGCCATGATGTTTGCCGTGCTTGGTTTACGTACGATGTATTTCGTGCTCGAGGCTCTGCGTAAATATCTGGTGCATCTGGAGAAATCAGTGATCTTCCTGCTGTTCTTCGTGGCGGCAAAACTGGCACTGAATTCCAGTAACCATCTGTGGCATCACGGGATTGAAATCAGCGCATTAGCCAGCCTTTACGTGGTGCTGGGTGTTCTGGCGTTAGGCATCATTGCCAGCTTACTTTTCCCAGGGAAAAAAGAAGCCGCGTAACGCCAGTCTGAAATTTATGCATAAAAAAACGCTGCGATTGCAGCGTTTTTACTTTCTGCGGTAATTCTTTTAAAAGGCGTTACACATCGCCTTCATTATCTTTTTCGACTGCTTCATGAATGCGGTCCAGCATGTCCGGGAAGGCGGACTGCACACGGCTCCAGCTTGGAATGAACGGCTTTTCGCTCGGCGTATCCACAAAAGCCTGACCGGCTTCCATGATCGCGCCTGAGAATAATTCTACCGCCGATTCCTCGCTGTGACGGTCAAAAGTTAACCCGTTCATTTTGGCGTCATTTTCAAATCCGTCGATCATGTCCAGCGCATTACGATAATAGGTCGCTTTCAGAATACGGAAAGACTCACTGGTAATATTCACGCCGAGAATAGCCATCTTACGATACAGCGCTTTGGTGATATCAATACTCATGCGCTGTAAACCATTAGACGCATCCTCTTCTGACATCGGCTGGTGTTTATGGTCGTAATTGTCGGCAATATCCACCTGACAAATACGCTTGGTCGCCGTATTACGGTGCAGTTCTGACAGCACACCAATTTCCAGCCCCCAGTCACTCGGAATGCGCAAATCGTTCAGAACATGCGTGCGCATCGCAAATTCACCTGAAAGCGGGTAACGGAAGGTGCGCAGATACTCAAGAAAATCAGAGTGGCCGTAAACGATTTGCAGGGATTTCAGCAACGGGAAAACCAGCAGGCGACCGACGCGGCCATTGAATTTCCCGTCTGCCACACGGGCGTAATAACCTTTGCAGAAATCGTAATGGAAGTTGGGATTGGCCACCGGATACATCAGGCGAGCCAGCATCTCGCGACTGTACGTGACAATGTCACAATCATGCAGCCCGACCACTGAGGTGCGGCGCGAGGCCAGCGTATAGCCGACACAAAACCACACATTGCGGCCTTTGCCCGGTTCATTCGGGGAAAGGTTTTCTTTCTTAAGCTCCTCATCCAGTGCAGTCAGGCGCGGACCGTCATTCCATAAAATGCGGTGACGCTGCGGCAGGCGGGAGAAAAATTCGCGGGCAAATAAAAATTGATCACGGTCAGCGCGATCTAAACCAATAACGATTTCTTCCAGATACGGGACTTTCGTCAGCTCGTCGACAATGCGCGTCAGCGCCGGACCTTCCAGTTCTGAAAATAACGACGGTAATATTAATCCCATTGAACGGCGGCCGGAGAACACCTGCAGATCGTATTCCAGTTCTTCGACTTTGCGGTTCGTCAGATTATGAAAATTAGTAATGACACCATCCTGATAAAAATCGCTCATACGGTATTCTCCAATTTTAGAATAGATAAAATTATTGGAAGTCTTCTCTGCAAACACAGAACGATAAACAATGTGGAAACCAACTGTTAATAAAGTATTTTACCTTTTCCATTTTTCCTTCAGAGAAGGGTAATAAAATGATTCAGCCCCTGACTCCAGCCGCGCGGGCCAAATTCATCGGTGCGAAAAACCTGTGTCACATCGTCTCGCTGTAGCGGCATTTCATGCTCATGATGGCCTTTGATCACCACGGCGTAATTCACCGCTTCCAGCATAGATAAATCATTAGGGCCATCTCCCAGACCTATGCTTAACACCGGATGACCGCGTTTTTGCTGATAGCGCGCCGTTAACCATTGCACCGCCTGACCTTTACCGGCACCAGCCCCCATTACGTGCCAGAAACGCCCGCCGCGTGTCAGTGACAGGCCTTCGCGCGTGAGACATTTTTTCAGGTGCGCGAAATCCAGATCATTACCGAACCAGATCAGCGGTTCAGAAGCGTCACGTTGCATCGCCAGTGCCGCGTCCTTGACCGCCAGTCCGGTCCAGACTGCGACCTGTTTCGCCGTGACATCACCAAAGCCGCGAAACTCAAAATCATAACGCTGGCGTAGTTCCACTAAAACCTGGCGGATCTCGCGATAACTCGCGCCGGAAAGGTGAAACGGCGCGGCGTCCTCATCCCGCCAGTCAGGTGGCAGATGAATGATTGCGCCATTTTCTGCAATAAAAGGCTGCTGTGTCAGATTCAGGTCAGCCTGTAATTCCGCCACTTCTGCTGAGGTTTTACTGGTGGTTAAAATTAACGGAATCTGGGCCACCGAGAGTTTATCCAGCCAGGGCTGCGCGGGTTGCCAACTGTAATCATGATGGTCGAGCAGTGAGCCATCAAGGTCAGTGAAAATAATCAAGGGATCATCAAGGTAAGGCATTTTTTCTCCTCAATTGTGCCGGGGAACCTAAGCACAAGCTCACTGGTTTACTTCTTCCCCAGCAGCTAAGTATAGATATAAAAATGAGTTTTAACGGCGGGCAGGGCATTTCCGGAATTTTTACCGACGCATTTCCGCAGGCGTGTGACTTTACCCGCAGCGGGTTTATGGCGATAATTTGGTGCAGTCCCCCCGCTGAAAAAGAGGTAAGCAGATGAGCGAAGATGATGATTTATTCAGTCAGGAGATGGCAGGTGTACAGCCACTGGCGTCGGATAAACGGGTGGTCTACCTCAAAAACTCAGTTGCGGGGCACAAGGTGAGTGCAGACCCTGAGTCGGAAATACGTGAGAATCCGCTGACTACCGGCTTTCTGAATATTCAGCCATGCGATGACCCTCTCGAATACAAACACGATGGCGTACAGCAGGGAGTGCTGGATAAACTCCGGCAGGGGAAATACCCGCTGGAAGCCAGCCTGAACCTGTTGCGCAAACCTGTTGAGCAGTGCCGTCAGGAACTGTTTGCCTTTTTCTGTCAGGCACAGGCTGAAAATTTACGCACCTTGCTGATTATTCATGGGCGTGGCCGCGAAGACGAAAGTCATGCGAATATTGTGCGCAGTTATATTGCCAAATGGCTGCAGCAACTGGATGACGTGCAAGCGTTTTGCGTCGCTGTTCAGAAAGATGGCGGTGCAGGAGCCTGTTATGTCGCACTAAAGAAAACCGCGCAGGCAAAACAGGAAAACTGGGAGCGCCACGCCAAGCGCAGCCGGTAATTTTTATTGCGCTATGGTTCAACGGTGCGTCCGTTGCAGCGTGGTTTAAGCATCACCCCTTACTGTCCTGATACTTTTCATGCCCGGCGACGGGCACTTAATCGAGTTACTTCCATGTTCTCAAAACCGGTTTATCTGCGCTGTACACTTGTGTTGTGCGGCGTCAGCCTTTTATCTGCCTGTGATCGTCATATTCCTGAGCCGCTGGTGATTGAGGGCAAAACTATGGGCACGTTTTATCGTGTCAGTCTGGCAGGAGTGGATAAAAACCGGGAACCGGCGCTGCGCGAACAAATTGAAGCACAGCTTAAAGAAGACGATCATCAGCTGTCGACTTACAAAGATGACTCCGTACTGTCACGTTTTAATCAGTATCAGGGCAACGTGCCGCAGCCGATCAGTGAAGGAATGGCCGATGCGATTGTTACCTCCATCCGGATTGGCAGGCTGACCGGTGGCGCGATGGATATTACTGTCGGCCCGCTGGTGAATCTGTGGGGATTCGGGCCGGACAAACAGCCGGTAAAAATCCCGACAACGGAGCAAATCGATGCCGCCCGCGCCCGCACGGGTTTACAGCATCTTAAAGTGATCCAGCAAAATGACGGGCAGTACCTGCAAAAAGATTTACCCGGGATGTATGTCGATCTCTCGACCGTGGGCGAAGGCTACGCTACCGATCATCTGGCACGTTTAATAGAAGGCAACGGCATCAGCAATTATCTGGTGTCTGTCGGCGGAGCGGTGGTTTCCCGCGGGCATAACGCGCAGGATAAACCCTGGCAGGTGGCAGTTCAGAAACCGACGGACAAAGAAACTGCGGTGCAGGCGATTGTTGATTTGCAGGGCATGGGGATCAGCACTTCCGGCAGTTATCGTAATTATTACGAACTGAACGGCAAACGCCTTTCACACATCATTGATCCGGCGACCGGTTCGCCGATCACGCACAAGCTGGTGTCAGCCACGGTGATTGCACCGACCGCACTGGAAGCGGATGGCTGGGATACCGGCCTGATGGTACTTGGCACGAAGAAAGCGCTGGCGCTGGCTGAGCAACAGCATCTGGCGGTGTATCTCATCACCAGAGAAGGCGACACGTTTAAAAGCTACATGTCTCCACAATTCAAAGCCTATCTGAAAGATCCGGAGTAGGTTTTCGCTGCTTCAGATCCTCCTTGTCTGAAGCAGCGCCAAAGTCTTAGTGTTTCGCGGTGCTGATCAGCTCGAACAACACGACAGTGCGGGAGGTGCAGACGTACTCGCGGCCAAACTCAAAGTTGTGCTCGTTGATGTCGTCCGGCTGGAAGGTATCGAAAATATGTCGCCAGCTTTCACCGTGCGCCACCGAAGGCAAGGTGAACACCACGTCTTCGTGTGACGCGTTGAACAGCAGCAACACGGTGCTTAGTGAGCCCTGGCGAACCAGACCGGTGGGCTGGGCGCGCCCGTCAAGCAGCATCGCAATGCATTTGGCATGCGGATCTTTCCATGCCGCATCCGTCATTTCCGGCCCCTGTGGCTGGAACCAACTGACATCTTTCACTCCCAGTTTTTCATGCAATGCGCCCGTCAGGAAACGTCCGCGATGCAATATCGGGAAGCGCTTACGCAGGGCAATGAGCCGGTAGGTGAATAGCAACAACGACTGACCTTTGTCTCCAATATCCCAGTTCACCCAGGCAATCTCTGTGTCCTGACAATAGGCGTTATTATTGCCGTTTTGCGAGCGGCCAAATTCATCACCCGCAAGCAGCATCGGCGTTCCCTGAGAAAGCAGTAACGTCGCCAGCATATTACGCATTTGCCGCAACCGCAGTTCATTGATGGCCGGATCGTCAGTCGGGCCTTCCACACCATAGTTGGCCGAAATATTGTTATCGCTGCCATCCTTGCCGTCTTCGCCGTTCGCTTCGTTGTGTTTACTGGCATACGACACCCAGTCATTGAGCGTGAAACCATCATGGGCAGTAATAAAATTCACGGAAGCATAAGGCTTGCGGCCCCGGTGATTAAACAGATCTGCTGAACCGGAAAGCCGTGTGACAAACTGCGCCAGTTGGCCCTCGTCGCCACGCCAGAATTTGCGCACCGTGTCGCGGAACCGGTCGTTCCATTCCATCCAGCCCGGCGGGAAGCCGCCCACCTGATAGCCGCCGGGACCGCAATCCCAGGGTTCGGCGATCAGTTTGCACTGACTGAGGATCGGATCCTGACGGCAGGTGTCGAGAAAACCGCAGCCCTCATCAAAGCCATAGCTTTCACGTCCGAGGATCGTCGCCAGATCAAAGCGGAAACCATCGACCTGCATCTCGGTTGCCCAGTATCGCAGCGAGTCTGTGACCATCTGTAATACGCGCGGATGACTGAGATTGAGCGTATTACCGGTACCGGTATCGTTAATGTAATAACGCTTATTGTCCGGCATCAGCCGGTAATAGCTGGCGTTATCGATACCTTTAAAAGACAGCGTCGGACCCAGCTCGTTACCTTCAGCGGTATGGTTGTAAACGACATCCAGAATGACCTCAATACCCGCAGCGTGCAGGGTGGCGATCATTTGTTTGAATTCGTTGACGGTATGCGTTGCCATATATTGCGGATGCGGCGCAAAGAAACTCAGCGTGTTGTAGCCCCAGAAATTATGCAGACCTTTGTCCTGCAAGTGCCGGTCATCGGTGAAGGCGTGGACCGGCATCAGCTCGACAGACGTGACCCCGAGAGAACGGATATAGTCCACGATATGCGGCGTGCTCATGCCGGAAAACGTGCCGCGCAAATGCTCAGGTACTGCCGGATGGCGCATGGTATAGCCGCGTACATGCGTCTCATAAATCAGGGTTTTTTCCCAGGGGATATGTCTTTTACGTGAACGGGCCCACGAGAATGCCGGATCAATCACCCGGCATTTAGGCAAAAACGGTGCGCTGTCACTGTTATCGATGTGCAAATCTTTCTTTGGGCTTTGCAGGTCATAGGCAAACAGAGCATCGTCCCATTTCAGTTCGCCGACAATCTGCTTGGCGTAAGGGTCGAGCAGTAACTTGGCGGGATTAAACCGGTGACCATCGTGCGGCGCATAGGGACCATGCACGCGATAGGCATACAGCAGGCCAGGACGGGCATCCGGCAGATAACCATGCCAGACTTCATCGGTATATTCCGGCAGTTCGATCACATCATATTGCTCGCCGTTTTCGTTAAAAAGACACAGTTCTACCTTGGTGGCGTTGGCTGAAAACAGTGCGAAATTTACGCCCAGCCCGTCCCAGGTCGCCCCCAGAGGCACCGGCAGTCCTTCGCGTACCCGTGTGGTGTGTCCGGAATCGAAACTGCGCACAATTTCACCGTCGCTGTAAGGCTCGATAATACGTACGCCAAACTCATCTACTGCAATATCAACCTGTAAATGCGCCGGAAGGGTGCGGATTGCTTCCGTTGTTACGGCAGGTTTACTTATCTTGCTGGATCGGGCCTTTGCCATACTTGACGTCACTCCGTTTCAGGGAAATCTGACAAAAATTGCCGAAAAGGGCCGTCTGCGTTCACGCAGACGATAACAACGAGTGTAGACCGGACTTCGTAACTTCTCCCGTAAACCGCCGAAAAGCTGTACAAGAGGAAGGGCTTCGTCGATAGTGAAAGCGAAAAAGCTAGCCTGCTAGTTATTGTCTGACTTTATCCAGAGGAATCTCCATGACCATCGCGTTGCTCAGCCATGTTGAACTTGATGCTGGCTATCCTGACCGGTTCGAAGTGGCCGGTTTTACTCTCTTTTTTGCGACGACGCCTGAACAACGTGCGAACCTTAATCCGCAGATTGCTCAGCAAATCCGTGCGGTATTAACCATTGGCAGCATCGGACTAAGTGCAACTGAAATGGACGCGTTACCGTCGCTGGAAATCATTTGTGCACAGGGTGTAGGGTTTGAACATATTGATGTCGCGGCTGCAAAACAGCGCGGTATTCACGTCACGAATGGCCCCGGCACCAATAACGCTTCTGTCGCTGACCATACACTGGCGCTGATGCTGGCGGTCACGCGGAAAATCCCGCAGTTTGATGCCGCTGTACGTACGGGAGAATGGAAAAAAACGCGCTGGAATACGCCGGGAATGGCGGGTAAACGTCTGGGAATTATCGGGCTGGGAAATATCGGTGCATTGATTGCCCGCCGCGCGGCGGGCGGATTTGATATGGCGATCGGGTATCACAACCGGCGTTCGCTGGAAGACAGCCCGTACCGTTATTTCCTCACCATCACTGAGCTGGCTGAGTGGGCTGATTATCTCGTGGTGGCGACGCCGGGCGGCAAAAATACCGCCAGGCTGGTGGATGGCAATATTCTGCGCGCGCTGGGGCCGGAAGGGTTTTTGATTAATATTGCGCGGGGAAGTGTGGTGGACAGCGCCGCGCTGATTGCCAGCCTGCACAATAACGAAATCGCCGGTGCCGCACTGGATGTGGTGGACGGCGAGCCGCAGGTGCCGGCAGAAATGCTCACGCTGGATAATCTGGTGATCACGCCGCACGTCGCGGGGCGTTCGCCGGAATCAGTAGAAAATATGCTGACCCTGGTGTTATCAAATCTTGAGGCGCATTTTGGCGGCAAACCGGTCTTGACGCCGGTGCCTGAGTAAGGCGCTGATTGTTACCGTATTGCTGAGAATGCTTTAAAAACGCTGCTTGCCGGCGTTTTTTTATGGCGGCCAAAAAACAGACACCTGATTTCTATAGTCGTAAAAAGCATAAGTAACCGCTTTTTCTTATTTGTCTGGCATAGCAACAGATCGTAACAATAGGGTTTTCGGCAAGCAAAGAGGCAGACAGCGGTGAACTTTCAACAACTCAAAATTATACGGGAATCAGCGCGATGCAATTACAACCTGACCGAAGTATCGAACATGCTGTTCACGTCGCAGTCAGGTGTCAGCCGTCATATCCGCGAGCTGGAAGATGAGCTGGGCGTTGAGATATTTATCCGTCGTGGAAAGCGCTTACTGGGGCTGACTGAGCCGGGTAAAGAGTTGCTTGCAGTGGCCGAGAGAATTCTCAATGAGGCGCAGAATATCCGCCGTCTTGCGGATGTTTTCTCTAAAGAAGACGCGGGCGTGCTGACCATCGCCACCACTCACACTCAGGCGCGTTACAGTTTGCCTAAAGTCATCAAAGCCTTCCGTGCAATTTATCCGGGTGTACGCCTCGAGTTGCATCAGGGCTCGCCACAGGAAGTGCTGACAATGCTGCTGAGCGGGCAGGCGGATGTCGCCATCGCCAGCGAAAAGCTGATGAATGATCCGTCAGTCGCCGCGTTTCCTTATTACCGCTGGCATCACGCAATTGTCGTACCGCAAGGGCATCCGCTGACGTTGCAACACCCGCTGACGTTACAACATCTGAGCGAACAACCACTGATCACCTATCGTCAGGGTATCACTGGCCGTTCCCGTCTCGATGAAGCTTTCAGCCGTGCCGCGCTGACCGCCGATATCGTGCTGAGTGCGCAGGATTCTGATGTGATTAAAACCTACGTCGAGCTGGGGTTGGGCGTGGGTATCCTGGCAGATAAGGCATTTGAAGCCGCCCGTGATACCGGCCTGCAGTTGATCAATGCCGAGCATTTATTTGAAGCCAATACGGTCTGGCTGGGACTGAAGAAAGCGCAATTGCAGAGAAACTACGTATGGCGGTTTATTGAGTTGTGTAATCCGGGTCTTTCTGTGAATGAGATCAAAGAGAAGGTATTTGCGACGGGCGGCGAGCCGGTGATTGACTATCAGATCTGAGGGGCAAGCTTTTCGCTCCTCCCCCTGCGAAGGAGGAGGCTGGGAGGGAGCTAACGGAGCTAGGTAAATTTTACATATAAAAAAACCGGTCATGAGACCGGTTTTTTCCCTTCGCTAAAAGCGAAACCTAGACTGCCGGTTTGGCGATCACATTGCGGTTTTCCATGCGAACTTCAGCAATGTTCACCTCAATGATGTCGCTCTGGCGGTAGGCCACTTCGCCTTTAATCAGGACAGTACCGGTATCGGCGCTGCACACCAGTTCGTCGCGCACGCTGTGCAGGAACGGAGCAGGGATGAACGCCACGGCACCGATATCTTGCAGACGTATGCGCAGGCCGCCGCGGGTGACATCGATAATTTCAGCACTGAATTTAACGTCAGTGCCGACTTTATCTTCCAGGTAACGGGCATACAACCAGTCACCGACATCGCGCTCGGCCATGCGGTTGGCACGACGGCGTTCTGCCAGTTGAATGGTCATGTCGTCCTGAGGTTTTTCAGCAGACTGTTGCAGGATCATCGCTTTCAGCAAACGGTGGTTCACCATGTCGCCGTATTTACGGATAGGTGATGTCCAGGTCGCATAAGCTTCCAGCCCCAGGCCGAAGTGCGGCCCCGGAGTGGTGCTGATTTCTGCAAAGGTCTGGAAACGACGGATGCGACTGTCGAGGAACTGGGTTGGCAATGCATCAAGCTTACGGCGCAGAGCGCAGAAGCCCGGCAGGGTCAGCAGTTCTTCAGCGTTGGCTTCAACGTCATTCGCCTGCAGCACGGTGACCGCGTTTTCCACCAGCAGAGGATCAAAACCGGTATGCACGTTATAAACGCCGAAACCGAGGCTGTCGCGCAGGGCGATAGCGGCACAGACGTTGGCGGCAATCATCGATTCTTCAACGATGCGGTTAGCAATGCGGCGATGCTCGGCGATGATTTCCAGCACGTTACCTTTCTCACCCAGCACGAAGCGGTAATCAGGACGGTCTTTAAATACCAGTGCATGTTCGGTACGCCATGCGCTGCGCACGTCGCAGACGCGTTTGAGCAGGCGGATCTGTGAGGCGATCACCTCACTGGCCGGTTGCCATTCGCTTTTCTCATCCGCTTCCAGCCAGTCAGACACGTCGTCATAAGCCAGTTTGGCTTTCGACTCGATAGTCGCCGCGAAGAAACGAATGTCGCTGCCCAGTGTGCCATCTGCGCCTACCGTGACAGAACACGCCAGAACCGGACGGCTGACGTCCGGCCACAGGGAACAGATATCATCGGACAATTCACGCGGTAGCATCGGGATGTTGAAGCCCGGCAGATAGTTGGTGAATGCGCGTTTTTTCGCAATGTTGTCCAGCTCGCTGCCTTCGCTGACGTAAGCCGTCGGGTCAGCAATTGCGACAGTCATTTGCAGGGTGCCGTCGCTGTTGTCTTTCACATACAGCGCGTCATCCATGTCCTGCGTACTGCCGCTGTCGATAGTGACAAATGGCAGGGCGGTCAGGTCTTCGCGGGTCAGGCCTTCATCGCGTAGCTCGGCAATGTCAGATTTCGGCGCTTCACGTTCAAGGTTATGACGTGCCAGCGTGACCCACCACGGCGCAAGATCGTCGGCGCCGGTGGTGATCCATTCGGTGATTTCAGCCTGGAAGCTGTGGTCGCCTTCTTTCAGCGGGTGACGGCGCATTTCAGCCACACACCAGTCGCCGTCATTCACTTCATGATTGATGTTGCGGGCAACGCGGCACTGAATAGCATCACGTAATAAAGGATGATCCGGAATGATAGAAAGACGGTCGTCTTTCTTCGTTACGCGGCCAACAAAACGGCTGAGAAAAGGTTCAACCAATGTTTCCGGCTGGACGACTTCACGCTCTTTTTCGGTTTGCAGGGAAGCGATAACGCGATCCCCGTGCATGACTTTTTTCATGTACGGAGGCGGAATGAAATAGCTTTTTTGACCGTCTACTTCAAGAAAGCCAAAGCCTTTCTCAGTGCCTTTTACGATGCCTTCGACACGCGGAGTCTGAGAGTGAAGTTGCTGTTTTAGCTGCGCGAGCAGCGGGTTATCTTGAAACATATCGTCCAGAGAATTGGGGGTTAATGTGGCTCGATTAGCGGCAGACAGTTTTACGCGATCTGACCCCTTCGGGCAAGCGGCATCTGCCCCTTTCGCCTCATAACCCTGAAGCGAAAGGGGAGATTTGCGCGATGTCGCGCAAGTACGACTTATGCGATACGTTGCAGGTCCACTTTTTGTTCGCAGCGACGGATAGTCACCGGTACGGCTTTGGAGGTCGGGGTGTGGGTCTGGTCACCAAAACTGGACATCGGCACCAGCGGGTTGGTTTCCGGATAATAAGCCGCCAGGTTACCGCGTGGAATATCGTAGCTGACCAGTTTAAAACCGGTCACTTTGCGCTCAATGCCGTCGTTCCACAGCGTTTCGATTTCCACCAGTTCACCGTCTTTCAGGCCCAAGTCCGCCAGATCCTGCGGGTGAATGAACAACACTTCACGCTGGCCGTAAACACCACGGTAACGGTCATCGAGGCCATAAATGGTGGTGTTGTACTGGTCGTGAGAGCGTAACGTTTGCAGGGTGAACGGCGCATTCTGGTCGCCCATCGGGATCAGCACTTCAGGCAACGGTGATGCACTGAAATTGGCCTTGCCACTCAGGGTGTTGAATTTCAGCTCTGCTGCCGCATTACCGAGATAGAAACCGCCTTTGATATCGCAGCGCGCATTGAAATCCCGGAAGCCCGGAATGGTGGCTTCAATATGCTCGCGGATAAGATTGTAATCGTCAGCCAGCGCCATCCAGTCGAGGTATTTATCACCCAGAACGGCATTGGCGATACCGCAGACAATCGCGGTTTCAGAACGCAGTTCTTTGGATAACGGAATGCCTACGCCTTCGGAGGCATGTACCATGCTAAAGGAGTCTTCAACGGTGATGAACTGCGAACCGGTCGCCTGCATATCCAGTTCGGTACGGCCCAGCGTTGGCAGGATCAGCGCTTCTGCACCCGGCGTCAGGTGTGTACGGTTCAGTTTGGTGCTGATCTGAACGGACAAATCCAGATTGCTTAGCGCCTGTTCTGTACGCGGAGTATCCGGTGCCGCCGCCGCCAGATTACCGCCAAGGCAGATCAGGACTTTGGCTTCTTTACGCAGCATGGCTTCCAGCGCTTCTACGGTGTTATGACCCGGGACACGCGGTGGTGTGAATTTGAAGTGGCTTTCCATCGCATCGAGCAACGCTTTTGGCGCTTTCTCATCGATACCCATGGTGCGGTTACCCTGCACGTTGCTGTGACCGCGCACCGGACACAACCCGGCGCCAGGTTTGCCAAGCTGACCAAACAACAGTTGCAGGTTGGTGATTTCACGCACGGTCGGCACAGAGTGTTTATGCTGCGTCACGCCCATCGCCCAGGTACAAATCACCCGTTCGGCGTTCATATAAATGCTTGCCGCTTCGCGCAAGTCCTGTTCACTCAGACCTGACTGTTCAGTAATTTTTTCCCAGCTGGTGGCATCGACCACGGCCAGATACTCATCGACACCGGCACAGTTTGCCGCGATAAATTCTTCATCGAACAGGGAAGGCTGACCGGAAGCAATACGTTCGCGGTGTGTCTGCAATAACGCTTTAACGATACCGCGCACGGCAGCCATGTCGCCGCCAAGGTTTGGCTGGTAATAGGCGGCGCTGATGCGACCCGCTTTCGGTGTGACCACTTCCAGCGGTTTTTGCGGATCGGCAAAACGTTCCAGACCCCGTTCACGCAGGGTATTAAAGCTGACCACTTTTGCCCCCCGGTCAGACGCATGACGCAGACTGTGCAGCATACGCGGGTGGTTGGTGCCCGGGTTCTGGCCGAAGACGAAAATGGCGTCTGCTTTCTCAAAATCATCCAGACGGATAGTGCCTTTACCGACGCCGATGCTTTGTTTGAGGCCCACACCGCTGGCTTCGTGACACATGTTCGAACAGTCAGGGAAGTTGTTGGTACCGAACATACGGCCGAACACCTGATACAGATAAGAGGCTTCGTTACTGGCGCGGCCGGAGGTGTAGAAATCTGCCTGATCGGGACTTTCCAGCCCGTTAAGATGGCTGGCGATCAGTGAGAATGCGGCATCCCAGCTGATAGGCTCGTAATGATCGGTGGTGCGGTTGTAACGCATCGGATGGGTAAGACGCCCCTGATATTCCAGGAAATAATCGCTCTGTGCACGCAGCTTACTCACACTGTGTTGAGCAAAGAACTCTGGTTCGACGGCTTTGCGGGTGGCTTCCCAGCTGACGGCTTTCGCACCGTTTTCACAGAAGCTGAATGTGCTGTGATTATCGTCTCCCCAGGCACAGCCCGGACAGTCAAAACCGCGACCTTTGTTAACACGCATCAGGTTACGCAGGTTAGAAAGGACTTTCTTACTGTCGAAGACGAAACGGGTGGTGGATTCCAGTGCACCCCAGCCGCCGGCCGCGCCGTGGTAGGGTTTGATCTCAGTTTTGAATTTCATAGTTATGCTTCGCAGGTGGTTTTTGTCTTGTCTGTGAACAAACCGGATGATGAGTTGTTAACCGGATTGTTAATTTTATGTCACAAGTTTAGGAGTGGGTGACAAGAACGTCTAATCGAATGCTGTGATGGAGCGATAGGAATCCTCTATCGCAGGGAAATATCGGGGAATAACGGAAATTCCCCGCAAGGAAAGGGGCGCATCACCGTATTTCATCCCTGTTGAAAACAGCGGGTTGTGATAATAAAACCTGATTGCAGGCTCAGTGGCAGGTGTTGGTGGAAATTAACGCAAGTTGTAACAGAACCGTTTCACTATGAAATGGTTAGCAAAAGACTAAGGGTTTTTCTGCAGGGGGTTTTAGTGCAACCTATGCCGCAGATTTTATCCCATAGGTTTTTGATATATTGCCGAGTTTAATAATAGCCCGGCAATATGGCGTGTTTAAGGAAGATTCAGTGAAACGTAGTGTAATGAGTGTTTTATCTTGTGTATTGATGTTCTCCGCAGGCAGTGCGAAAGCTATCGCGCCACTGGATTTCCCTGTCGTGCCGCCAAGCATTGACGCCGCTTCTTTTGTGCTGATGGATTATGCCAGCGGTGATGTGCTGGCCGCCGGCAACCCGGATGAACGCCGTAACCCGGCCAGCCTGACCAAACTGATGACAGGTTATGTCATTGACCGCGCGTTAGATCATAAAAAAATCACCATGGATGATGTGGTGACGGTACCGCAGGAAGCCTGGGTCGCTGGCAATAAAAGTCTGGCCGGTTCTTCACTGATGTTTCTAAAGCCAGGTGACCATGTCACCGTGCGTGACCTGATCCGCGGCATCATCATTACTTCCGGTAATGACGCCTGCGTGGCCATGGCCGATTATGTGGCGGGCAGCCAGGATTCATTCGTAGGAATGATGAATCAGTACGTGGTGAGCATGGGGCTGACCAACACCCATTTCGAGACTGTGCATGGCCTGGACGCGCCGGGGCAATACACCACCTCTTATGATCTGGCGAAACTTTCCCGCGCCATTATCGGCGGGGAACCTGAGGAATATCATATGTATGCTGAAAAATCGCTGACGTATGACAACATCACTCAGCAAAACCGTAACGGCCTGTTGTGGGATAAAAACCTGCAGGTTGATGGCCTGAAAACAGGTCATACCGAAAGCGCCGGTTTCAACATTATTGCCTCTGCGACGCAGGGCGACCGTCGTCTGATCGCCGTCGTGATGGGCGGTAAAAGCTCAAAAGGCCGCGAAGAACAGGCGCGCAAACTGCTGACCTGGGGTTTCCGCGAATATACCAGTAAACAGATTTTCAAAGCTGATCAGACCGTTTCCAGCGAACATGTTTGGTTTGGTGCTAATGCACAGGTGAAGGTCGGTTCACTGAGTGATGTCTTTATCAGCGTGCCGCAGGCCGATGCCGATAAACTGAAAGCCCAGTACGTGCTGACCCGTCCGCAGATTGACGCGCCGCTGAAGAAAGGTCAGGAGCTCGGCAGTATTAATATCGTAGATAACGGCAAAGTCATCAAAACCGTGCCGCTGGTAGCACTGGAAGATGTCGCAGAAGGCGGGATCATCAGCCGTGCGATTGATTACGTGAAACTGAAAATTTAACACCTGTTCCGCTGGTCAAAACGCAAAAAGAGCCTGCCCGAAAAGCAGGCTCTTTTTTTGCACCTGCTGCACCACAGTTGACCATTCTGCGGCACCGGGGCGACATCTTTATTCCTCCCCGTCGGACAGGGCAGGTGTAATTACCTGAAAATCCCATCGAATCAATGTGGCATGTTTGTTGCTGAGAACTTATTTCTTGCTAGCAATGTTAAAAATCTTTGGCTGGCGTTGACAGGAAATAAGGGAGACGACGAATGACAACATTGAATATGCCCATGACAATCGCGGCCAGCGCACGGTGGCGGCAGTTAGTTCTGGGGCTGATTTGCATGGCGGCGATTTCCAGTCCGCAATATGTCTGGACTCTGCTGACTAAACCGCTCGCGCTTAAACTGGGGGTTCCGCTGGCAGAGTTACAGGTTACGTTCTCGCTACTGATAATTCTGCAAACCTTCTTTTCTCCTTTTCAGGGCAGCCTGATTGAACGTTTTGGCCCGCGGAAACTGATTTCAATCGGCACGCTGTTATCAGGGTTCAGTTGGGTACTGGCGTCACAAGTCAGCAGTATTACCGGCCTTTATCTGGTCTATGGCTGCATCGGCGGACTGGGTACCGGCATTGTTTATGTCGGTGTCGTCGGGTTGATGGTGCGCTGGTTCCCGCATAAACGTGGCTTTGCGGCGGGAATGGTGGCTGCCGGATACGGAATGGGGGCGATTCTGACCACGTTCCCTGTTTCGACGTCACTGACCAGTCGCGGGCTGGAAAGTACGTTGATTATCTTTGGCGTTATTTTCGCCGTCATTGGTTTTCTGGCCAGCCAGGGATTACGGCTGCCGCCGTCGCTCAGCGAGCGTCAGGATGTGCCGGTCATGGTGACGGAAGGCAAACAGTACCGTCCGAAACAAATGCTCAGACAGCCTTTGTTCTGGCTGATGTTTTTCATGATGGCGATGATGTCGACTTCAGGGCTGATGGTCACCTCGCAAATGGCGGTGTTTGCCCATGATTTTGGTATCACGGAAGCGGTGGTGTTTGGCATGGCCGCGTTGCCGCTGGCACTGACCATTGACCGTTTTACCAACGGGCTGACACGCCCGCTGTTCGGTTTTATTTCGGATAAATTTGGTCGTGAGCAGACGATGTTTATCGCATTTGCGCTGGAAGGCTGTGCGATGATTTTGTGGCTGATGTGCCGCGACAATGCTGTGTTGTTTGTTCTGCTGTCCGGCGTGGTGTTTTTTGGCTGGGGAGAAATTTTTTCCTTGTTCCCGTCAACGCTGACCGACACCTTTGGCAGTCAGAATGCCACTGCCAATTATGGCTGGTTGTATATGTCGCAGGGCATAGGATCCATTTTTGGCGGCCCGCTTGCGGCACTGATTTATCAGCACACGGGCGGATGGAATATTGTATTCACCTGCGCCATCACGCTGGATTTTGTCACCGCCATTCTGGCGCTCTGGGTACTGAAACCCTGGCGTGCCCGTTTTATGCAGGCAGCCCGTGACTGAATAATCCTAAACTAGCGGGGTCTGGAGACGTTGTCACAGAGGAATGTTAACAAGCTGTAATTCAAGTAAAGCAGCGGGGCGACCGGCTCACGGACGCCCCGAACGGCCTAAAACACTTTCGAAGAAAAATCCGTTTTCACTTCGCTTTCAATGTAGGTATTTAAACCCCAACCGGCGCGCGCCAGTTCCTTCATTTTTTCGAGATGTTCGGGGCCAGGATGGCGGATATCGTAGAGATAAACGTGATTGTTCTTGAAGCGGATTTTGATCGAGTTGGCATCAATCTGGAAGCTGACAACCTGTGAATCACCGCTTTTGTTGGCGTAATTTTCCATGCTGCATCCTGTTAGCTAAGCCTGATTTCGGGCGACATCTTCTATTAACCACGTCCGGGCTTTTCTTGCAGGGCGACAGTTCACAGTTTCTTCAACTCGCTGAAAACTTAGCTTATCTGTGTATTAATAAACTCGCCTTTGCGTAGTTTAAGCCCTGCTGCGGCTGTCGCGAGGCGCCTTGTCTCAATAAAGGAAGCCATCTGTTTTTGTGCCTGTTCAACGTGTTTCGCGGATGCCACACGGGGAGAACCTGACGAAAAGGGCGGTTCAGGGTCGTACTCCATTTGCAACTGAATACCTTGCGCTATGTCGTTGCCATAGATATCGGCAATGACATTCAGGGCAAAGTCTATGCCTGACGTTACCCCCGCACCGGTGATCCGGTTGCGATCCCTGACGACGCGTTCATTAACCGGTTCGGCCCCCAATAATTCAAGCTGGTCAAGCGAAGCCCAGTGGGAAGTGGCTTTGTACCCCTGCAACAGGCCTGCTGCGCCCAGCACAAGAGAACCGGTGCATACTGACGTCACCAGCCGGGCATTTTCACTTTTCTGGCGGATAAAAGTGAGCGTCTCATCATCGGACATCAGTTTTATCTGGCCTGGCCCGCCGGGGATGCAGATGACATCCAGTTCAGGGCAATTTTCAAATGTATGAGTGGGTAAAATACGCAGGCCCCGGTCAGACGTCACGGGTTCCGGCGTTTTCCAGATAAGATGGACTTTGGCCCCCGGGGCTCTGGCGAAGACCTCAAACGGCCCCGTCAGATCTAATTGGGTCAGTTCCGGAAACAAAAGCATGCCGATTGATAAAGCCGGAAAGTCGCTCATTTAATGGTCCCCGGTTGCCAGACATCAGAGGTCAGATTGATAAAGGAAGTGATTAAGCAGAGTAGTCAATTAACCTGCGTATGACTACCCATCACTCCCCGATTTTTCGGGAAGTGATGTAACAGGGGGGCGTTACGCTTCTTCGCGATTATTTCAGCAGGAACGAATGATCAAAGGTGCCGCTGACATTCAGCGCGACGGGCAATAATCCCTGCGCGTGATAGAAATCTGCTGTTTGCTGTTGCTGCGTCTCGGTTGCGGCATCTATCGGTTGCCAGTAAGATTTACGACGCTCGAACCCCAGCTTTGCAGCGTCCAGCGGGAAGCCGATGATTTTCGCCAGTTTTTCGCTGTACGCATCCAGATTTTTATACGCCCATATCTGTGCATCGCTCAGGCGCTGCAGATAGTCAGCGATGGCCTCGCGTTTAGCTTTATCTTTCAGCGCCGTATCCGTCGCGGCAAGGAAGCTGTTACCCGACCACAAGCCGCGGCCATTTACGACCACACGCAGATGATCCTGAGTCTCAGCGAAGGCGGTGTAGGGTTCCCACGTTGCCCAGACATCCACTGAACCTTGCGTCAGTGCCAGCTTCGCATCGCTTGGCGGCAGGAAGCGGAACGTGACGTCTTTGGCGCTCAGTCCGGCAGAGGCAAGGGCTTTCAGCGCGACAAAATGTCCGATGGAACCGCGGTTGGTCGCGATACTTTTGCCTTTCAGATCCGCGGCGCTTTTGACCGGGCTGTCCGGTTTCACCAGCAGCGCGGTGCCGTAGGCGTCTGACTTATCCACGGCGATGGCTTTTACCTGCGCACCTGCGGCCTGTGCAAATAACAGCGGCGCATCACCGATGATGCCCACATCTACCGCCTGTGCATTCAGCGCTTCTGCCAGCGGCGCAGCAGCCGGAAACTCTGACCATTCAATTTTATAGGGCAGCTTATCCAGCTTATTTGCCGCTTCCAGCTGTGCCCGCATGTTGCCTTTCTGATCGGCGACCCGCAGGGTAATTTGTTCGGCATTTGTGGCGAACACAGCGCCGGTCAGCGTGACCAGCAGCAGAAGATTTCTCACATTCAGTCGCATCGGGTTTCCTTAAATCAGGGCAGTCACGGCGGTGTGTTTTCGGGCTTCCCGCGCAGCGATTTTCTGCTTCGTCAGCGGGATCAGACTCTTACCGTATTCGACGGCGTCATTCAGCGGATCAAAGCCGCGGATCAGGAAAGTGGTGATGCCCAGATCGTAATATTTCAGCAGTGCATCGGAGACCTGTTCCGGCGTACCGACCAGGGCCGTAGAATTGGAACCGCCGCCAATCAGCCCGGCGATGCCGGTCCACAGGCAGGAATCGAGACGATCGCCTTGCGCGACGGCTTTCAGTAAACGCTGAGCTCCCACGCTTTGGGGTTTGGCTGCCAGCACCTGACCTTTCTCAGCTTGCAGGGCGGTGGCTTTAGTGAGAATTTCATCCGCTTTCGCCCAGGCTTCTTCTTCTGTTTTGCCGAGGATAGGGCGGAAGGAAATACTGAAGTTAATATCCCGGTTGTGTTTTGCCGCAGAGGCTTTTACCGCTTCCACCGTTTCTGCCGCACTGGCCAGCGGCTCGCCCCATAACGCAAACACATCCGCCTGTTTACCTGCAACACGGATGGCATCATCGGAAGATCCGCCGAAAAATACCGGCAGTTTTTTCTGACAGGGCTTAATGGCAGAGAAAGCATTTTCCGCCTGATAAAATTCACCCTGATGGTCAAAACCGGTTTCTGAATACCAGCTCTGTTTCAGTACATCGATGTATTCATCCGTGCGCTGATAGCGGCCGGATTTCGCCACATAATCACCGTCACGGCGTTGTTCCGCATCGCTGCCACCGCTGATGATATGCACTGCCACGCGACCATCAAGCAGGTGGTCGAGGGTCGCCAGCTTACGGGCGGCGAGGGTCGGCGCGACGAATCCCGGCCGGTGAGCCAGAAGAAAATGAATGCGGGATGTGCTGGCCCCGGCGTGCGCGGTGACCAGAAAAGCATCGGGCTGGTCGGAGGCATAGGCCACCAGAATGCGGTCAAAGCCAGCATCTTCATGGGCTTTGGCGAAATCGGAAATGTATTTTTTATCGAAAATCGGGCCGGTCGGTGGGATGATTTCAGAAGCCAGACGGTGTCCGATCATACCAATAAATTGCACGCTCATAGGCTGTCACTCCTCGGGATGAGGCCAGCGGATGAAGGTCTGCGCTGGCAGGAGTTATCACCATAAACGGCAACTTACTATGTGAGAAATTCATTATCTTCATAAGCTAATATAAAAAATGTGCATGAACAGGTGTTGCTTTGGGCACCGCGCCCAGGGGGTTGACCTTAATGCCAGTCCGGATGGCAATCCCATAATCACTACCTGCCACAATCCAACCCGTTAGCAATCGCGGCGGCAAACGCATCAATCGCCGGTACCTGACTCGCAGGAACGTTGGGATAAATCAGCCACAACTGGCTGCGGGGGGCGAAATCTTTCAGGTCATACAGCGCCAGTTCAGGGCGCAGTGCATGTTTTTCTACCAGCGCGCGCGGCATCAGCCCCAGGCCGCGCCCTTCAGCAATCAGGGATAATTGTAAGGTCGTGCCAAACGCCTCAAGATTGATGAGCAAAGGTAAACCCTGTTCAGTCAGCGCGCGCTGCAGGGCGGCGCGGAAACCACAGCCATGCGGATTGAGGATCCACCCGTGCTGATAACAATCTTCCAGACGTTGTGGCAAAGCCTGCGGTGCTTTCGGGCCGACAACCACTAAATCGACCGTACCCAGCGGCTGGTTTTCGACACCCTCAGGGAATTGCTTACTGGCAGGGAACAGCACGACCGCCGCTTCCAGTTCCTGCTGCTGTATCCGTAACAATAATTCGTCGCCCCAGCCGCTGGAAAGTCGCGGCTGGATTTGCGGAAATTGCGCAGACAGGGTTTTCAGGGCAGGCAACAGACTGCTTTCGCTCAGGCTTTGTGGCACGGCAAGGCGCAGAAGGCCGGAAGGTGGACTGTCGGCGGCAACCAAATCACTGAGCGCATCCACCTCACGCAAGATATGACGGCATTGCTGATAAACACGGTTGCCCATCAGCGTGGGTTTCAGGGGTTTGGTCTGGCGGTTCAGCAGCGGAATGCCCAGCGATTCTTCAAAATTTTGTACCCGACGGGTAATTGCCGGCTGTGTCAGCCCCAGCTCATCGGCAGCAAGCCGGGTAGATTGCAGGCGGATAACGGCGACAAAAGCAGTCAGGTCTTCAATTTTCATAGGCACTCAGCGTCAGGATTAACGTAAAAACGGCTGCCGGCAGGATAAAACAATTTTCACGCGGACGCTGGATCCTGATGCACATTTTTATGTGTGATTTGCATATTAGCTTATCCATAAAATGAATTTTGCTTGGATCATGGCGATGCTAACCTGTCGGAAACAGTGATGAAGTATGAGGAAAGTGATGACGACTTTACAGCTCGCGCCGCTGAGACAATTTCTGGCGGACTTCACCCGGCTGGTGCAGGAACCGCACGGTCAGACGCAAATACTGGCGCAGGGAAGCGAACTGCTGACCCGTCTTATCGGCGAAGATAACTGGCTGCCGGAGGAGTTTGCGCAGCCTCATCCTGAACATTATCAGCAATATCTCTTGTACGCCGATCCGCTGTCGCGTTTTTCTGTGGTGAGTTTTGTCTGGGGGCCGGGGCAGAAAACACCGGTGCATGACCATCGTGTCTGGGGGCTGATAGGTATGCTGCGCGGTGCAGAAGTCAGCCAGAATTATACCCGCCACCCCGACGGAACGCTGCAACCGGAAGGAAATCCCATTACGCTGCACGTTGGCGACGTCGGGAAAATCTCCCCCGATCAGCTGGATATCCACCAGGTCAGCAATTTTTTCAAGGAACAGGTCTCGGTCAGCATTCATGTTTACGGCGGCAATATCGGTGCGGTTTCACGGGCGGTTTATCTGCCAGACGGCACCGGGAAAACCTTTATTTCCGGCTACTCCAGCCCGCACCTTCCCAATATCTGGGACCTGTCAAAAGAGAAAAATCATGACTGATTCATATTCACTGCCTTTGCGCCATTTTTCTGAACTCCGCGAGGCGTTGCTCGAAGGACAGGATGTGGCGCTGGTTGACCTGCGTGAAGAAGCGGCCTTTGCCACCGGACATCCCTTATTTGCTGCCAATCTGGCTTTGTCTAAACTCGAACTGGAAGTGCTGGATCGCATACCAAACCGTCTGACGGCTATTACGTTGTATGACAATGGTGAATTTTATGACGTGCAGCGCGGCGAGCGTAAAACCATGCGGGCGGCTCAATTGCTGAAATCGCTGGGGTATCAGAATATCGCGTTGCTGGCCGGTGATCTGGCTGGCTGGAAAGAAGCGGGCGGTGAGATATTTATTGATGTGAACGCGCCCAGTAAAGCCTTCGGGGAATGGGTTGAACATCATTACGAGACACCGTCCCTGAGTGCGGAACAGGTGCTGGCATTGCAACAGCAGGGGGCAAACATTGCTGTGCTGGATGTGCGCCGTTTTGATGAATATCAGGTGATGAGTATTCCGGGCGGCGTGAGCGTACCGGGAGGCGAACTTGTGCTGCGCCTGAAAGATGTGGTGCCTGATGACAACACGCAGGTGATCATCAATTGTGCGGGGCGTACCCGCAGCATTATCGGCACGCAATCTCTGATTAATGCCGGATTTACGCAGCCGGTGTCTGCATTGCGTAACGGTACGATTGGCTGGACGCTGGCGGGGCAGGCACTGTCGCACCTGCAACATAAACAGTTTCCGGCACTGAGTGAAGCCTCACGCAGGGTTGCGCTGAAAGGCGCGCAAACTCTGGCTTTACGCGCGGGCGTGCGCTCAGTGACGTTGTCACAATTACGTAACTGGCAACAGGATGATTCCCGCACGTTATACGTGTTTGACGTGCGCACGGCAGAAGAGTTTCGTGCCGGGCATCTGGCAGGCACGCGACACGTTCCCGGTGGCCAGTTGGTTCAGGAAACCGATCACTATGCCAGCGTTCGTGGCGCGCGAATAGTGCTGGTGGATAATGATGGTGTGCGTGCGCGCATGGCGGCCTCATGGCTGGCACAGATGAACTGGGAAGTGTATATCGCCGAAGTGAGGGCTGAAGATCTGACTGAACAAGGCGACTGGAAAGCCCGGGTTGCGCCCGCACCGGCTGTGGAATCTGTCAAACCGGAACAACTGCTGAACTGGCTGAGTGAGGGTAATACCGGCATTCTCGATCTCACCACCAGCGCGAATTTCCGTAACCGGCGCATTCCGGGTGCGGTCTGGACAACACGGGGCAATATCCCGCAAATTATTGCCTTACAACCGCAGAAAGCGCGTTGGGTTGTCACCTGCACCAGCGGTTTGCTGGCACGTTACGCTGTCACGGAAGTGGCCGGATTAACCGGCAAACCCGTTTATTTGCTGGAGAAAGGCACGGTGGGCTGGATCGACCACGGGTTGCTGCTTGAGCGGGGGGATTCTGTTTATCTGGACGACGCGCAAGACAGATATCGTCGTCCGTACGAAGGCACGGATGTCAGCCCGCAGGCGATGCAGGATTATCTGGACTGGGAATACGGGCTGGTCGGGCAGTTGGAAAAAGACGGAACGCACGGTTTCAGATTACTGGAAGCCTGAGGGCTGAGGCCTCTGCGTGAGGAACGCAGAGGTTCAGTTAACGTTTAACGACGACCACGCGGATGAGTGCGGGCTGTCCAGTCGTATGTTGCAGAAGTGCTTGGAACGGCTTTATTACGGCGCTTTTCGGCCCGCGCTTTCGCAGCGACTTTTTCTTTTTCTGCCATCAACGTATCGATGTAGTCATCTTTAATCCGGTTATTTTCCGAATTCGTCAGCTCACGGCCCTGTGCTTTACGGGCTCTGTCCAGCAGTGTTTTTAACTCACGCTGTTCGCTTTCCGTCATATCTTGTTGGGTCAGTCTTTTCATTTTTACCGCATCCTGTGAGGAAAGTGGCTACCATTGTAGTCGAAATGGTGGCAGGAGTCGCTGCAACTCATCACCTTACTTGTTTTGTTTTTTTAAAAGGCAGTTGTTTCAGAAAGCTTGCTGAACGGAGCGGCAGCGTGTGTTGAAAACGTGAAGGGATATCCGGGAGGGAAAAAGCACTTTTCTCTCCCGGTGGTTTCGGTGCGAAGATCGTATGATAACTGTTATTAAGAAACCGAAAGGTTCCCGATCAGGTCATCGGGCTTTCACTGCAAGTGATAAACCGCCGGTGATATCCGCTCCGACATTACCGCGAATATTACTGTGAATCCTGGCTGGTCCCGGTCTTAGGACTTGCCGCTGAACTGTCACCCGCATCGGCGGTTTTGGTATACACAATCTTCTGACTGTCATTGCCGCAGTGGCCCACGACCTGCCCGCCAGCCTGATCGGCCTGATCATTTGGCACGATATCGAGTTTAAACCCTGATTCAGGCAAGCCGTTTGCCACGATTTTCTGGGTAATGTCAGCTTTTACGCTTTCACAGGAAGCCTGTGCCATCAGCGGTGCGAACATAACGACAGCAAGACCCGCTAAAAGTGTCTTTTTCATCATTCATTCCTTTTATGAAAACCAGTGTACTTATGAGTCTAGCAGATAGGATTTACGGAGCCAGTAACTGACGGCCATTACGACGGTCAAGGCAGCGCTCAGTGTTCGGTTCCCAGTACGCATTGATGTTTTGGCTGGCCTGACACTTGTCGCGCAGATCAATCGAATTGTCGTATTTGGAGAAGTCTTTCTCGTTACGCTGGTTTTTCATGGCGCGCAGGCGTTGGGTTTCATTCCATTGCTCTTTGCTCTGACGTGCTTCTTCGTTGGTCATGGCATCATTGCCGGTACCGCCAAAGACACAGGTTCCGCCCGCACAATTGGTGGCCGCGAGTGCAGGCGCCTGCCAGCTGGCGGTTATAGCCAGCAAAGCCACAGGCAGAATGCTGCGGGTCAGTCGGGATTTAAACGTTGTATTCATCAGCTCATCCTTTTAATTTACACATCGCTCAGGCGAATAATTGCATTATAACATCCGGCCGAATGACGTCACCCTCTGCCGGTAAACTGGTTGATATCTTATTGAACTTCGGACTGTAAACCTGGCCCAATTATGCTCAAAACGTCTTTACTGTTCTTTGCGACCGCACTGGCAGAAATCATTGGCTGCTTTTTACCTTATCTCTGGCTGCGCAAAGGGGCAAATGTGCTGCTGTTATTGCCTGGGGCGCTCAGCCTGGCGGTGTTTGTCTGGTTGCTGACATTGCATCCGGCGGCAAGCGGCAGGGTGTATGCGGCTTACGGCGGGGTTTATGTCATGACTGCCATGCTGTGGCTGCGGTTTGTCGATGGCGTGAAGCTCAGCGCCACCGACTGGCTGGGCGCATGTGTGGCTCTGGCGGGGATGCTGATCATCATTTCTGGCTGGAAAACGGCGTGAACGGCTATTGCGATAATCTTTCCATCAGCACAATCACTTTCTGAATCACAATTTGCGCCGCGCGGGATAACTGGCGGCGCGGGGCAACGCACAACGCCAGCGTCAGCGGTTTGGCGCTGCGGCCCTGAAGCGGCACAAACGCCAGTCGCTTTTCCTGTAAATCTGGCAATACATCTAACAAACTCAGCACGCCGACACCGGCCCCTTTGCGGATAAGTTCGCGCATCATGCGCACGTCATTACAGACGATCGACGGCGTTTCCAGTAACTGATAGCGGTTATACAGCAGTCTGGCGCGGGCATTGACCATCAGCGGTTCGGAGGGAATGATCTGCCGGTAGGAGGCGATGTCACTGAACGACAACGATTCCTTCTGCGACAGTTTATGGCCCACCGGCATCGCAATCCCGATGGGTAATTCCGCAAAAGCGCGTACTTCCAGCCCGGTATGTTCGACGGGATCGAGCAACAATCCAAAATCCACTTCCGCTGAACTGACCTGTTCGCTGATGTTCCGGCTGTCTTCGATGCGGATATCAAACGTCAGGTAAGGGTGTTCTGCGCCCACGTCGGCAATCAGTTCCGCCACCATGCCTTCGCTGAGAGCGGCAATCATAGAGATGGTGACATGCCCGCGTCGCAGTCCCTGAATTTCATCGAAACGTTCGCGGGTGCGGGAAAATTCTTTCCGCCAGCGGCGGATGTCATCGAATAAAATTTCGCCTGCTGAGGTCAGTTTCAGGCCTGTCGGCAAGCGTTCAAACAGCGGGGTTTCCAGCGTTTGTTCAGCCTGCAGGATCTGCCGGTTTATGGCTGAAGCCGAGACGTGCAGCACTTCTGCCGCTTTGCGCAAACTTCCTGTTCGGGCGACTTCGGTAAAATATTGCGAAAAACGGGAGAATGGCGACATGGGTGTACTAATTTATGCAGTGAATAAGTGAGATAACTATTATGGACTGCATCACTCATTTTTCCTAGATTGTGCGATGCCCCTTTGTAAAACAATCACCTCAGGTTGTTTTACAGGCAAAACGGGCAATGACAGGGTTCGTCAAAACACGTTTAGGCTCGCGTGCCGTATTCCACGGGATAATGGTGGGACGAATTGTGGCGTTCGTTCTGCTGGTGCGCGCGCGTGTGTTTTGAAAAACAACACTAATAACAAGCGTGCATTTTTGATCACCAGACTGAAAGTGATCACGCGACCAAGAGATTCCTTCTCATGTTAGAAAAACTATTTAAGTTAAAAGCTCACCGTACTAACGTGCGGACTGAGATTGTGGCTGGACTCACTACATTTTTAGCAATGGCCTACATTCTGTTTGTTAACCCGTCTATTTTGGGCGCGACGGGGATGGATAAAGGTTCGGTTTTCGTGGCTACTTGTCTTGCTGCCGCAATCGGTTCCGCACTGATGGGCTTTATCGCCAACTACCCGATCGCACTGGCTCCGGGCATGGGTTTAAACGCCTTCTTCACCTACACCGTGGTGCTGCATATGGGTTACACCTGGCAGATCGCGCTGGGGGCCGTTTTCCTTTCAGCCTGTATTTTCTTCGCGTTATCGATTTTTAAAATCCGCGAATGGATTATCCGCAGTATTCCGCTGCCATTGCGTTCGGCCATTGCGGCGGGTATCGGTTTATTCCTGGCGCTGATTGCGCTGGAAAATGCCGGTATCGTGATCGCTAACCCGGCGACGCTGGTCGGTCTGGGCGATCTGACCAAGCCGGGGCCGCTGTTTGCGATGCTCGGTTTCATTCTGATTGTGGTGCTGGAAGCGCGTAAAATCACCGGCGCGGTGCTGATCGGTGTGCTGGCCGTGACCGTTCTGGCGATTGCGCTGGGTTATTCGCCGTTTGGCGGCGTAATGTCGATGCCACCTTCCATTGCGCCAACCTTCATGCAACTGGACATCAAAGGCGCGTTTAACGTTTCGCTGATTAGCGTGGTGTTCGCGTTCCTGTTCGTGGATGTGTTCGACAACTCCGGCACCCTGATTGGCGTGACCAAACGCGCAGGGCTGGCGGATGAAGACGGCAATATCCCGAAAATGGGCCGTGCGCTGGTCGCTGACAGTGCGGCGGCGTTGTTCGGTTCACTGCTCGGCACCTCAACCACCACCAGCTACATCGAATCCGCAGCAGGCGTGAGCGCTGGCGGACGTACCGGTCTGACGGCGATTGTGGTGGCTATTCTGTTCCTGCTGAGCCTGTTCTTCGCTCCGCTGGCAGGCAGCGTTCCGGCCTTCGCAACGGCTCCGGCTCTGTTGTTCATCGCGGTTCTGATGACGTCTGGCCTGGCTGAAATCGACTGGAAAGACATCACCGTGGCAGCGCCTGTTACCGTGACTGCGCTGACCATGCCGTTCACGTATTCCATCGCCAACGGTATCGCATTTGGTTTCATCACCTGGACGCTGGCAAAACTGCTGACCGGTCGCTGGCGTGAGCTGAATTCTGCGCTTATCGTCTTGTCGATTCTGTTTGTGATTAAACTGGGCTGGCTGAGCGCGTAATACGTTTTCGGTTGCCGGATGTCGGAAAGGCGCGGGCAGGTTGCCGCGCCTTTTTTGTGCGCACTGATAAAAGGCAGATAATAAAAAAGCAGCCGGAGCTGCTTTTCGTGTCAGTCAGGGCGCAATATTACCCTTCGCGATGTACCTGCAAACCGGCGAGAGACTGGCTGACCGGCATCATTTCGATGCTGTTGATGTTGACGTGTGCCGGCAGGGTGGATACCCAGAATACGGATTCGGCTACATCGGCTGCGGTGAGCGGATTAGTGTTATCGTAGGTTTTACTGACTTTCTCGTCGTCGCCTTTAAAGCGCACGCTGGAGAATTCAGTACCACCGCACAGGCCCGGCTCGATATTGGTGACGCGAACGTGGGTGCCATGCAGGTCGGTGCGCAGGTTCAGACTGAACTGACGCACAAACGCTTTGGTCGCGCCATACACGTTGCCGCCTGCGTATGGCCAGTTGCCTGCGGTGGAACCGATGTTTATCACATGCCCGGTGTTGCGTTCAACCATGCCCGGCAACACGGCGCGTGTCATGTACACCAGCCCTTTGGTGTTGGTGTCGATCATTTTGTCCCAGTCTTCCAGCGAGGCTTTATCCGCTTTTTCCAGACCGAGTGCCAGACCGGCGTTGTTAACCAGAACATCAATGTTACGCCAGTCAGCAGGCAGGCTGGCAATAGCTTCTTCAATAGAAGCCCGGTTAGTCACGTCCAGTTCAACAGCGTACAGCGCGTCTCCCAGTTCGGCTTTCAGGTCATCCAGACGCTCTTTACGGCGACCGGTAGCAATCACTTTATGGCCTTCTTTAACAAATTTACGTGCGATTTCAGCACCAAATCCGGCAGTTGCGCCGGTAACAAAAATAATCATCCCGGTATTCCTCAGTTTTTAAGCAAGGTGTGCACGAGGCCCACTAAAGAAACTCTTTAAGTATTAACACAAAAATAACGAGACCGGCATAGTCAACCGGTCTCAGTGCGTATCATTTTGTTGCAGTTACTTTTTCAGATAGGGCGCGATCAGCGATAAATCCGCTACAGACAAGCGATCCGGTGCGGTCTGCGCCTGATGCCAGTAAGGATACAACAAAGGTAACTGGCTGACCTGATTAAGTCGTTCAATTTCTTCGTTATTGAGGGTTAAATCAGCGGCGAGCAGGTTATCCTGCAACTGCGTGTCGTTGCGCGCCCCGACAATCACCGAGGTCACCTGCGGACGGGCAATCAGCCAGGCCAGCGCAATCTGCGCCGCAGAAACGCCACGGGCTTCGGCGATGTCCACCAGCACATCGACCACGTCGTACAGCGCACTTTCATCACGCACCGGCGGTTCGCCCCAGTCGGCCAGATGACGGGTGCCTTCCGGTGCCGCCTGATTGCGGCGATATTTACCGGAAAGCAGGCCGCCTGCCAGCGGGCTCCAGACCAGCACGCCCAGCCCCTGATCCTGCGCGGCAGGCAGCAACTCATATTCAGCTTCACGCGCCTGCAGGGTGTAATGGATTTGCTGACTGACCGGGCGGATGTAGTGGTTAGCGTCGGCCACGCCCAGCGTTTTCATCACGTGCCAGGCGGAGAAGTTAGAGATACCGACGTAACGCACTTTGCCACTGCTGACCAGATCGTCGAGCGCCCGCAGCGTTTCTTCCAGTGGCGTCAGGCCGTCCCATTCATGCAACTGATATAAATCCAGATAATCCGTGTTCAGACGTTTCAGGCTGGCTTCACAAGCGCGCAGAATATGATGACGGGACGAACCACGGTCATTCGGGCCTTCACCCATTGGAAAGCGGGCTTTACTGGCCACCAGCACGTCGTGACGTTTGTTGCCCAGTGCTTTACCGAGGATCACTTCCGATTCACCGCCAGAATAGACATCGGCGGTATCGAACAGGTTAATCCCGGCATCAAGACATAATCCTGTCTGGCGTTGTGCGGCCTCAACGTCAGTTTGCCCGGTTTTGGCAAATTTCCCCTGACCACCAAACGTCATGGTACCCAGGCTGAGAACTGAAACTTTCAGGCCAGACCGGCCTAACAGACGGTATTCCATAGTTTATCTCCATTGAGAGTCATTTTTACCGCAGATCCTCTGCCAGCCGTTCACCGGTCTGGGCATCAAACAGATGGATCGCCTCGCGGTTGGCATCGAGATACAGCGGCTGACTGGCGCTGATACGGGCGCGTCCGGCGAACTGAACGTGCAGCGGGAAACCGCACCAGTCGATGTGCAACAGGCTGCTTTCTCCGGTCACTTCCAGCAACCGTAATGTGGCGGCAGGTTGGGTACTGTGCTCTGCCGGTTTTAAATCGTGCGGACGCAGGCCGAGCGTGACGGGTTCTCCCTCAGCCTGCCGCGCCTGCAATGCCCACTTCTCCGGCAGTGCGAACCACAACTGATTACAGTTCACACCTGGCTGACCGTCAATATTGCGGAAGACGCCGCTGAGCAGATTCATGGGCGGTGAACCGATAAAACGCGCCACAAAGGTATTTACCGGCTTGTCGTAAATCGACAACGGGTCGCCCTGTTGTACGATAAAACCGTCTTTCATCACCACGATATTATCGGCCAGCGTCATGGCTTCGATTTGATCATGGGTCACATATACCGTGGTGGTGCGGAACTGCTGATGCAGCGATTTGATTTCGGCGCGCAGTTCCATACGTAACTGGGCATCGAGGTTGGAAAGGGGCTCATCGAACAGAAACACTTTTGGATTACGCACCAGCGCACGACCCATCGCCACACGCTGGCGCTGGCCACCGGACAAATCTTTCGGCAGGCGTTTCAGTAAGTGATCGATACCCAGCACTTTTGCGGCCTGTAGCACTTTGGCCTGTTGTTCGGCTTTCGGCACTTTCTTCACCTGCATGTGGAATGCCATGTTTTCGGCCACGGTAAGATGCGGATACAGTGCGTAACTCTGGAATACCATCGCAATATCACGATCGGCGGGGTCAAAATTATTGATCTGCTGTTTATCGAGCAGAATGTCGCCGTCAGACAGGGATTCCAGCCCGGCCAGCAGGCGAAGTAAGGTGGATTTTCCACAGCCCGAGGGGCCGACCAGCACGGTGAAACTGCCGTCAGGGATGGTCAGATCCAGCGGTTTCAGCACCTGCACTTTGCCATAATGTTTGGCGACTTTTATCAGTTCTACCAGAGCCATTTAGATTTTCTCCACAAGGCCAAAAAGTGATTGCCAGTCAGGGTAACGGCGCGGGGAACTGCTGATGGCACAACCGGCAACACGAACCCCCCATTGCAGCGCCGTGGCAGGCGGCAGGCCATAAATCAGCGCGGATAAAAACCCGGCATTAAAACTGTCTCCGGCACCGATGGTATCGACCACCCCGACCGGTTCGGCATGCTGATGCAGCGTCAGATTTTTGGCCCACAGACGCGCCCCCTCCGGTCCGCATTTCGCCACGCAAAAGGCGTTGTCCGCCATCTGCTCCAGCAACGTCAGCGCGGCGGCGTCCAGTGTGGTGGCGTCTGCCAGCCCGAGTGTTTCGACTTCATTGATCAGCAGCGCATCGCAGAATGGCAGCCATTTTGCCGCCTGTTCACGTAACGCATCGCTCCAGTCTTCCGGCGGCCAGCCACTGTCGACAGCCACCTGATAACCACGCTGTTTCAGCACTGCCAGCAGTTGCGGATAGTCAGTGTAAAGCGCGGTACACAGCCAGGTGCCGCACAGCAATACCCAGTCTCCGGCCTGTGCCGTTTCAGGGATTTGCCCCAGAACGTCCTGCATGGACAGGCGCACAATATGTCCCTGATTGCTGAAAAATGTTCTTTCGTGATCAGGATGTGTCACGCCAAAGGTCAGCGAGGTTTCGCAATCGCAGGTCGGCCAGCGTGAGGCGCTTTCCGGGAACATACCTGCCAGCCAGCCGCTGAACTGGTCATTGCCCTGATTTGCCACCAGACGAAAAGGGGAACCGAGCGCAGAGAGTGCCAGCGCGCAGTTTCCCGCCGACCCGCCGGGGCGCAGTGAACTGCTTTCGAGCATCGCTTCCGTGCCTTTTTTCGGCCATTCGTGCAACGTGCTCATGATCAAATCCACGTTGATATTGCCCGTCACATACAGCGTGGCGCGGGTCAGAGGTTTTGTTGTCATTGATGAGGTTTCCCTGATGTTCATTTTCAGCCCTTGCTGCCGCCGGCGGTCAACCCGCTGACCATGGTTTTTTGCAGCCAGAGCGCAATAAAGAGCGGCGGAATGGCCGCAAGGATCCCGACAGCGGCAATCAGACCGTCGTCAGTGGCGCGCCCGGCGGTGAATCCGGCGATGGTGACCGGCAGCGTCTGGGCGTCGATATTGTTGGTAAACAGCAGGGCGTAGAAAAATTCATCCCAGGCCAGCAACCAGCCAAACATCGCCGATGCACCCAGCGCCGGTTTTGCCAGCGGCAGGGTGATGCGCAGCAATACTTGCCAGTAACGCAGCCCGTCGAGACGCGATGCCTGTTCGATATCCACCGGCAGCGCGTCAAATTGGTTTTTCAGCATCCAGGTGAGGAACGGCAGGATCATCGAGCAATACACCAGAATCAGCCCGAGATGGGTATTGAGCAGCGCAAGCTGTTGCAGGATGAAATACAGCGGCAGCACAAACGCCACCGGCGGAACCATGTAAATCGCCAGGCTGCCAAACAGCCAGCCGTCGCGACCAGGATAGCGCGAGAAGCTATAGGCCGCCGGTATCGCCAGCAACAACGACACCAGCGTGGCACCACAGGCGACCAGCACACTGTTGCCGAGCGCATGCAGGAACAGCGCGCCGGGCGTTCCGGCCTGTAAGGTCAGCAGGCGGGTATAACGGTTGAAATCCCAGTGGCGCGGCAGCCATTCCAGCGGAATGCGGGTCAGATCTTCCGCCGAGCTGACGCTCATCAGGAACATCCACAGCAGCGGGGCAAGAATCGAAACGGCCACCATCAGCGCCGCAAAGTAACGTAAAACGAGCCGGATTTTTTGTTTCATTCGCTGCTCCCTGAACGGCGCTGACGCAGTAACATCACCATGTAAATCATGATCAGCAGTGCGCAGATCAGCGTCATGAGTATCGCGTACGCAGCACCGCTGCCAGCGCGCAGATAACTGAACGATTCCTGATAGACAAAGAAACTGACGGTTTTGGTGCTGTCGAGCGGCCCGCCACGGGTCATGACATAAATGATGTCGAAGATTTTGAAGGCGTCGATGGTGCGCAGGACAAGCGCGACGGCCAGCGGTGCGGCAATCGCCGGTAAGGTGATTTTACGAAAACGGCGGAAAGCCGATGCGCCGTCGAGCCGTGCGGCTTCGAATAAATCTTCCGGAATGGTTTGCAGCGCCGCCAGCACCAGCAGGGTGATCAGCGGATAGTTTTTCCAGATATCCGCGAACATCACGGCATTGATCGCCGAAGACGGATCGCCGAGCCAGCTACGGTAGGCGTCAATCAGCCCGAGCTGAGAAAGCAGGGCATTAATGCTGCCGTAATCGGGATTAAAGTTCAGCCGCCACAGGGTGGCGTTGACGATAGTCGGCAATGCCCATGGCAGAATCACCAGCACGCGCAGAGCGCTGCGTCCCCAAAACGGCTGGTTCAGCAACAGCGCGACCAGCACGCCGATGATGCCTTCAATAATTACTGAGACGACAGTGAAATAGAGCGTCCGCCAGAGTGCGGCGCGAAAATCCGGATCCGTCAGCGCATAGATGAAATTCTCGCTCCCCACCCAGTTGGGCGCAGAACCGTCGCCGATTAACCCGGCATCCGTAAAGCTGAGCCACAACGTGCGGGCGAGCGGCCAGGCGGTCAGTAAGAACATCATCAGAAGCATGGGCGCAAGCAGCAACCAGGCCTGACGTTTCTCGCGTTGGGGTAATGTCAGCATATCTTTTCCCAGCCCGTCCGGCCGGAACCGGGCGGGCTATTATAGTGTTGGCTTTAAAACTTAACGTAAACGATCAGCGGCTTTGGTTGCGGCTTCCATACCATCCTGAGCCGGGGTTTTACCCTGCAATACCGCCTGAATGTTTTGCTGCAAGATGTTCGACAGACGGGAGTAATCTGCTGTAACCGGGCGCGACAACATCACATTCAGCGAGGTTTTCGCCGCCGCGATCAACTGCTCCTGATCTTTCTGCACCGCCGGATCTTCATAAGACGATTTCCAGATTGGCAGGCTCAGTTTGGCGTATTTGTTCTGCACTGGCTGCGACGTCATGTAGCTGATGTATTCCCATGCCTGGTCCGGATGTGCGCTGGCTTTGGCGATGCCCAATCCCATCGACCCGTTAACGCCGGATGCGCCACCGGCGGTTTCACCCGGTGCCGGAATGACCCCCACGTCACCCGCGACTTTGCTCTGTTTCGGGTCATTCGCCATGTTGTACATGTAGGTCCAGTTCAGTGCGAAAGCCGCATCACCGTTGGAGAACGATTTACGCACATCTTCTTCCAGATATTCACGCGAATTCGGGTTAGTCAGCCCTTTATCCAGCGTCTCTTTCATGTAGCTGATGGCTTTCATCGCGCCGGAATTGGTGAAATTCAGCTTGCCGTCTTTGTAGAAATCCCCTTTGAACGCCGATACCAGCGTGGTGTAGTCGCACAACAGCGCTTCGGATTGTGACCAGCTCCAGACCAGCGGATATTTCACGATGCCTTTTTCTTTCAGGATCTCAGATTGCTTTTCAACATCAGCCCAGGTGGCGGGCGGGGTAGTGATCCCGGCTTTGGCCAGCATGGCTTTGTTGTAATACAGATATTTGGTGTCGAGGATCCACGGCATCCCCCAGCGTTTATCTTTGTAGGTCACGGTAGAAATCGCGCCGTCAAAAATCTTATTGCTTTCTTCAGCCGGAATACGCGCCGTGACATCCTGCAACAGGCCGTATTTGTTAAATTCAGCAGGCCAGATCGCATCGAACAGCACCACGTCATAACCTTTGTCACCGGCACCGCGTGCGGCGACGATTTTGTCGTGCAGGGCTTCATACGGCACAAACTCCAGGTTCACTTTGATATCCGGATGCTGTTTAGTGAACTCGGCGGTCATTGCGCGGATATCCGCTTCGCTGTACGCCGCCTGAGTCATAAATAAGGCACTGAGCGTCGTATCGGCCAGCGCGCTGGCGGAATATCCCAGGGTGAGGGCAGAGAGGGCGCACAGGGTGGCCGCAGGGGTAAATCGTAGGCTCATCGTCATTCTCCGAAACAGGGTTAGGTTTATTAAATCAATTTGATTGCTTTAATCGGCTAAAAAAAATGGGAAGGCATAATTCTGCCAGTCCCTGCGTCCCTGCCGGATTTACCCTTCATACTTCGGGCTGCTGATGCGTTGGCTACGCTCCATCACCCGAATCACTGACTTATGTCAGCTCATCGGGATTCACTCGCTTGCCGCCTTTCTGCAACCCGAATTATCTTGGGTATAAAACGTGTGCTACACGGATGATTCAAATCTAAATAGTGACTGGCGATTATTATTAACATGGCAATAACATTCAAAGCTGTGATGCCACCGTCATATTCATATCATCCCAGGTTAACCCTAAATAATTCGGGTTGCAGGAAGGCGGTGAGTGCGCGCAACCAACGCATCTGCAATACGAAGTATGACGGGTTAATAAAATCAATTTGATTGCTGTAATCACTCGCCACATACTGCCCGCAAGGTCTTCACCGTGGAGAGGGATGTGATAACAACGTCTGGTACCAATCTTGAGCACGCCCGTGCTCACAATCGTCGGGTGGTGATCGAAGCCATTCGCCTTAACGGTGAACTGACCCGCGCTGAAATCGCCCGGCTGACGTCGCTCACCCCCCAAACGGTCTCCAACATTGCCACCGAACTCGAGCAGGCGGGTATCCTGTCTTCCCACCTGCCGCGCCGTGCGGGAGGGCGTGGTCAGCCAGCAACGCCACTGACACTCAATCCTGACAGCGCCTATTCAATAGGCATCCATCTTGATCATCAGTCGCTGCTGACTGTGCTGGTGGATCTGACCGGAACTGTTCGCTTTCGCAAACTGATCCATGTACAGAAACCGCAGCCAGAGCCCACGCTGGCTCTTATCGATCAGGTTCTGCAAGAAATGCGCCAACAGGTGAAAATTGACTGGCGAAAAATATTAGGCGTGGGTGTGGTGATGCCGGGGCCGTTTGGCGTAGAAGGGATTTCCTCACAAGGGCCGACCACGCTGCACGGCTGGGATAATATTGATATTGAAGCGCGTTTAAGCGCCGCGACCGGCTGGCCGGTTACGCTGGAAAACGATGCGACGGTAGCCGCAATCGGTGAGCGTTTTCACGGTGTTGCCAAGCAATTATCGTCGTTTGTGTATCTGTATATCGGCACCGGGCTGGGTGCCGGCATCTTCACCGACGGACGGATTTACACCGGTCATGCACACAATGCGGGCGAAGTCGGCCACATTGTGGTGCAACCGGGCGGGCGAGAATGTTATTGCGGCAACAAAGGCTGCCTCGAACGTTATGTTTCTTTGCAGGCGGCGTATGAAGCCTGCGGACTGGATCCGATGTCGGCCATGCCCGAAGATCTGCTGAAAGTCGATGAAAAAGTGTTCGATAAATGGCTTGATACTGCCGTCGAACCGGCACTCCAGGCCATCAATATTATGGAATGCGTGTTCGATGCGCAGAGCGTGATTATCGGCGGCACCATGCCTAAACCATTGGTGGAAAAGCTGATTAAGCGCCTGACGCCCCTGTATAATTCGGTGCGTAGCCGGTACGCGCAGAGTGCACGCATTCGCCTCGGGATGTCCGGCAGCGACACACCCGCGCTCGGTGCTGCCGCGTTGCCAATATTTGATGAATTCAATCCGCAATATGAAGTGCTGTTGAAGTAGTGATGTTTAAGTGCTTTGATTTATATTGTGTTATCTGCAAATAGGGTGTGCGTGAAGGGGGATATTTTTTTGATATCCAGTCCTGACAAATAAAAGAAGAAAAACTTCTGCTTTTTGTTATCTCAAACTCACCCAGATTGGGGTCAAATATTTTATAAGTCCCTTTATGTATGCTCATGCCAATGCAGTGTGAGTAACCATTTTTTGAATAAACAACGATACTGAAAACACCCCTGATGGTGGATCTTGCAAATGACTGAAAATCATTTGTTTTTAAATCAACTTGTCTTATCGGGTAAAATAAGTCGCTGTTGAAAGCCAGGTTTATTTTTCCAGATATCAGGTACTTACACGTTAATGCGCGTTGGCGGGAAATAAAGTTATAAGTGTTTTTATAGAATAAAAAAGATTGAGGTTTCTCAGAAAGTTCATGCTGGATCCATGAACTTACCATCCCGGCACATACGCCATAACCTGAAACTGATATATCCCTGGTTTGTGTTTTTAAAAATGCCATCTGGTCAAGATGAAAATTACATGTCATGTGTTTTGTAGTCATAAAGATAGAGATTAATTAATGATTTCTGATGGGGCTAAATGTTATCACACGCACGCATCAGAAGATGTCTGGCATAGCTAAATGAATTATTTTCGATCCGGTATTGAAATTTCGAACCAACCGGTCTGACTCTTTGATCTGACCGGTTGGTCAGATTTGGCATAAGCTTTGCAAATGTTCTGTTATCAATCGTGAACGAGAATGTTGCAGAGAAGGACAATGCCATGAGTCAGATCATCACCCGCGCCGTCCGCGGAAATTTCTTCGATATCCGCGAGCCGGTATTACGGCCGGAAGATTTAGAAGCGCAGGTGCGTTATATCGAAGACGGCCTGATGTTGCTCAGCGGCGGCACAATCATCTGGCTGGGAAGCTGGAAGGAAGGTGAGGGCAAGCTGGCGCAGGCACGTAAAACCGCTGTTCTGGAAATTGATGATTATCGCGACAAGCTGATCGTCCCGGGCTTTGTCGATACGCATATTCACTATCCGCAGACCGAAATGATCGGCGCGTACGGCGAGCAGTTGCTCGAATGGCTGACGCGCTATACCTTCCCGACCGAACAACAATATCACTGCGCGGATTACGCCAGGCGCATGTCGAAATTCTTCATCAGTCAGTTGCTGCTTAACGGGACCACCACGGCGCTGGTGTTTGGCACCGTTCATCCGCAGTCCGTCGATGCCCTGTTTAAAGAAGCCTCCGACATCAATATGCGGCTGGTGGCGGGCAAAGTGATGATGGACAAAAACGCCCCCGACGCCCTGCTGGAAACCCCTGAAGAAAGTGAACGCGACACGCGCGGGCTGATTGCGCGCTGGCATAACCGCCAGCGTCTGAGCTATGCGCTGACGCCGCGTTTTGCGCCGACATCTTCGCCTGAACTGCTGCAAAAAGTGCGGTTGCTTAAGCAGGAATTCCCCGACGTGTACATGCATACCCATCTGAGCGAAAACGTCGCCGAACTCTCCTGGGTGAAAGAAATGCACCCTGAACATCAGCATTATCTCGACGTTTATCATCAGTACGGACTGACCGGCGAACGTTGCGTGTTTGCACACTGTCTGCATCTGGATGACAGTGAATGGGATTGCCTGCACGACACCGATTCGACTATCGCTTTTTGCCCGACGTCTAATCTGTTTCTGGGCAGCGGTCTGTTTAATTTGCAGAAATCCTGGCAGAAACAAATTCGCGTCGGCATGGGCACGGACGTCGGTGCGGGCACCACCTTCAACATGCTGGAAACGCTGTCAGAAGCCTACAAAGTCGGACAACTGCAGCGTTACCGTTTATCTGCATTCGAAGCCTTCTATCACGCCACACTCGGCGGCGCACGGGCGCTGCACCTCGACGATAAAATCGGCAACTTTAGTACCGGTAAAGAGGCTGATTTTGTGGTGCTCGAACCGGGTGTCAGTGCGCTGCAAAAATTACGTGCCACCAACAGTAAAACGCTGGCTGAAAAGCTGTTTGTGCTGATGACGCTGGGTGATGACCGTAATGTGTATTGCACCTACGTTGACGGCGAACCGGCGTATGTACGGGATGCTCAGCGGGAGGAACTCTCAGCATGATGAACAGTGATACCGGCGGCAAAGTCCGCCTTGCGCGTGAACGCACCCTGGAAAATATCCACGCGGCGGCCATTGCAGAATTCAGTGAAAAAGGTTTTCAGGGGGCAACCACTCAGGCCATTGCTCAGCGCGCCGGGATCAAAAAAGCCCAGTTGCATTACTACATCGCGGGCAAAGAAGAGTTGTACGAAGAGCTCTTGCAGAAAGTGCTGAAAGTCTGGGGCGATATCATTCAGTTCGACCCGTCCCTCAGCGAACCCGAGGCGGTGCTCAGCCGTTATATCCGCAATAAGCTGAATTTCTCGTTCGATCAGCCGCAACTGTCGCGCATTTTCACCAGTGAGGTGCTAGGCGGCGGTCACTATCTGCATAAATACTGGCCGCTGGCCACGCAGAATATCACCGGCAAAGAGAACCTGATCCATCAGTGGATTGAGCAGGGGAAAATCCGTGCGCTGGATGCCCGTCTTTTCATCATGCATATCTGGGCGGTGACGCAGTATTACGCCGATTTTGCGGTGCAGGTGAAGCATATGTACGGCAATTTCGAAGGCGATGAACAGGCGCGTGAACACATTATTGGTGAGGTTACGACACTGATTCTGAATGGCTGTAAAGCCTTTGCTCCTCCCCCTGCGAAGGGGGAGGCCGGGAGGGGGTATTAAGGGCAAACTCCCAGTCAAAGCATACATCAACTTTTTGATTTTGCTTTAAAACCCCACCCCAACCCTCCCCTTCGCAGGGGAGGGAGCAAACCAGTGATTTTTGAAGGATATGATCATGATCCAATTTCTGATGAACGGCAGGATCCACACGGAAAATCTGCCCGCTGACACGACGGTATTACAATATCTGCGCCGCGATGCAGGGCGCTGTGGTACCAAAGAAGGCTGTGCCTCCGGTGACTGCGGCGCCTGTACGGTGGTGCTGGCAGAAAAGCAGGGTGAGCAACTGCAATACCGCACGGTCAACGCCTGCCTGACGTTTATGCCTGCGGTGCATGGCAAACAGCTTATTACGGTTGAAGATCTGAAACATCGCGGCGAGCTTCATCATGTACAGCAGGCGATGGTGGATAATCACGCTTCGCAATGCGGTTTCTGCACGCCGGGTTTTGTGATGTCACTGTTTGCGATGGAAAAAAATAAACCTGTTTTTACGGTTGAAGGCGTGCAGGAAACCCTTTCCGGCAATCTTTGCCGCTGCACGGGTTACCGGCCAATCATGGATGCAGCGAAAGCCATTTGTGAAGCCCCGCAGGCCGATCAGTTTGATGCTGATGCCCGGCAAACGCTGGAAAAACTCGCCGCGATATCCGCGACTGAACAGCCGGTGACTATTGATGAACTGGCCGGACGTTATCTTGCGTGCCCGGATTCCCGTCTGGTGGCAGGCGGTACCGATCTGGCGCTGGAAGTCACACAACGTTATCAGCGCCTGCCGAAGCTGATTTCGCTGAGTCATATTCCCGAACTCAAGGCAATTACGCTGACCGGTCAGGCTATTCATATTGGCGCAGCCGCGCCACTCAGCGCCTGTATGCCGTTTTTACATGAAGAGTTCCCGGCGTTTGGCGAGTTGCTTGAACGGTTTGCATCACAACAAATTCGCAACCAGGGGACCTTCGGCGGCAATATCGCCAACGCTTCGCCAATCGGTGACGGCGGGCCGGTGTTGCTGGCGCTCGGCGCTTCGCTGCTGCTGCGGCGTGGCGCTGAACAACGGGAGTTACCGCTTGATCAGTTCTTCCTCGGTTATCGCAAAACTGCGTTGCAGCCGGGCGAATTTATTGAACAAATCCGCATTCCCCGCAATACCCCGGCGGCACGCCAGTTACGGGTTTATAAAGTGTCGAAACGGCTGGAGGACGATATTTCTGCGGTCTGCGCGGCGTTGCATATTGAAGTGCTAAATGGCGTGGTGGTGCATGCACGCGTGGCGTTTGGCGGCATGGCGGAAGTGGCGAAACGGGCCAGCGGCTGTGAGGCGCAATTACTTGGTCAGCCGTGGCAGACGGCAACTGTCGAGCGGGCCTGTCAGGCGCTGGAACTGGATTTCACGCCAATCAGTGATTTTCGTGCCAGCCGGGAATACCGCATGCAGGTGGCGAAAAATCTGCTGCGCCGCTGCCATATCGAAATGACTTCTCCTGAAACACTGATGCGGGTAACACATTATGTCTGAATCGAAACCATCACTTTCTCAGGCTGAGATGGAAGCGTTGTTCCGCACGGGGTTGCAGAGCGGCGTGGGCAAAAGCCAGAAACATGAAAGCGCGGAGAAACACGTCAGCGGTGAAGCGGTGTATATCGATGACCGGCTGGAATTCCCCCGTCAGTTGCATCTGGTGCCGCTGCTCAGCCCTCATGCGCATGCTGACATTTTGCATATTGATACCGAACCTTGTTACGCCGTACCGGGTGTGGTGCGGGTGATGACTGCACAGGATGTGCCCGGCAATCTGGACATTGCACCGCTGACCCATGGCGATCCGCTGATGGCGCAGGGCACAGTGCAGTATGTCGGCCAGATTGTGCTGGTGGTGGCGGCAACCTCAATGGAAGCCGCCCGGGCGGCGGTGGCGCTGGCGAAAGTGGAGTATCAGCCGCGTGACGCGGTGCTGACGGTAAAACAGGCGCTGGCGCTGGAACATTACGTCGAAGAACCGCATCAGCATAAACGCGGTGACGCTGAGATGGCGCTGGCCTGTGCGCCGCACCGTTTACAGGGCGAACTGGAAATTGGCGGCCAGGAGCATTTTTATCTCGAGACGCAGATTGCCTCAGTGATGCCCGGCGAAGACGGCGCGATGCTGGTATACAGCTCGACACAGCATCCGACAGAAGTGCAGAAACTGGTGGCCTCGGTGCTGGATTTGCCGATGCACAAAGTCGTGGTTGATATGCGACGCATGGGCGGTGGTTTTGGCGGCAAAGAGACGCAGGCCGCTGGTGCAGCCTGCCTTGCCGCGCTGGCGGCGCATCTGACCGGACGTCCGGCAAAGATGCGGCTGTCGCGTCAGGATGACATGCTGATCACCGGCAAGCGCCATCCGTTTCATGTCAGCTATGACGTAGGATTTACCGATGACGGCGTCATTCACGGTATCGACATTAAACTGGCGGCCAACTGCGGTTATTCGCTGGACCTCTCCGGTTCTATCGTCGATCGCGCCATGTTCCATTCCGATAACGCCTATTACCTCGGCGATGCGCTGATCACCGGTTATCGCTGTAAAACTCATCTGGCGTCGAACACCGCTTACCGCGGATTTGGCGGCCCGCAGGGCATTGTGGCGATTGAGCACATCGTTGATCATATTGCCCGCGAACTGGGTCTGGATCCGCTGACGGTACGCAAAAATAATTACTACGGTCAGGAAGCCCGCAACGTTACGCATTATCACCAGCCCGTCGGGCAAAACCTGTTGCAGGAGATGACGCAGCAACTGGAAGATAGCGCGGAATACACCGCAAGACGTGACGCTGTCACGAAATTTAACCGCAGCAACCCTTATCTGAAAAAGGGGCTGGCGCTGACGCCGGTAAAATTTGGTATCTCCTTCACCGCCAGTTTCCTCAATCAGGCAGGCGCGCTGGTGCTGGTCTATACCGACGGCAGTATTCAGCTCAATCACGGTGGCACAGAGATGGGACAGGGGCTGAATACCAAGGTCGCGCAGGTGGTGGCTGAGGTGTTTCAGGTGGATATCACCCGGATTCAGATCACCGCGACTGATACCGGTAAAGTGCCCAATACCTCGCCGACGGCAGCGTCATCCGGCGCTGACCTGAACGGTAAAGCGGCGCAAAACGCGGCAGAAATCATCAAAGGGCGCATGGTTGAGATGCTGATGCGTGTTCATGATGCACAGGAAACTGACATCACCTTCAGCAACGGTCAGGTGCGCGTTAAAAATCAGTATTTCAGTTTTGAACAGGTGGCGACCCAGTGCTGGCTGAATCAGGTGCCGCTGTCCAGCACCGGCTATTACAAAACACCGAAGATTTTCTATGACCGCAGTAAAGCCGCCGGGCATCCGTTTTATTATTTCTCCTACGGCGCGGCTTGCGCGGAAGTATTGGTCGATACGCTGACCGGTGAATACAGGCTGTTGCGGGAAGACATTCTGCATGACGTCGGCGACTCACTGAATCCGGCGATTGATATCGGTCAGGTGGAAGGCGGATTCGTGCAGGGCATGGGCTGGCTGACCACGGAGGAGCTGGTGTGGAATGACAAAGGGCGCTTAATGACCAGTGGTCCGGCGGCGTATAAAATTCCGGCAATTGGCGACATTCCGCAGGATCTGCGCGTGAAACTGGTGGAGAACCGTAAGAATCCGGAAGATACCGTTTTCCATTCCAAAGCCGTGGGTGAACCGCCGTTTATGCTCGGGATATCCGTTTGGTGTGCCATCAAAGATGCCGTCGCCAGCCTGGCCGGTTATCGTGTACATCCGCACCTTGATGCACCTGCCACGCCGGAAAGAGTGCTTAACGCCATAAATCAGATGCATTTTCAGGGTGACGTTGTCACTTATTCCGCTATGGCTACCGCAAAAATTGCCGGCTGACGGGGGTTCTCATGCGTACTGATGACTGGGTAACGCGTTTACATGACCTGCAACGTCGCGGAGAACCGTGCGTGGTGGCGACGCTGGTGGAGAATCAGGGCTCCACGCCGCGTGATGCAGGCAGCAAAATGGTGATCACCGCTGACCAGCAATTTTATACGCTGGGCGGCGGCAATCTTGAGTTTCAGGTTACAGCCATTGCCCGCGAGATGTTGCAGCAGGGTGCGAAAACCAGCCGCTTCGAACGCTTTTCATTAGGGGCGCGGCTCGGACAATGTTGCGGAGGCATGGCGTCGGTGTTGCTTGAACCGCTGGGGCAACCGCAACCGCACGTTGTGGTTTACGGCGCAGGTCATGTCGGGCGGGCACTGGTGAACATTCTCAGCACCTTACCCTGTCGCATTACCTGGGTAGATGCCCGCGCCAGTGAGTTTCCGGCACGGGTGGACCCGCAAGTCACCTGCCTCGTGGATGAGGAACCCGAAAGCACGGTGGCGCAGATGCCCGCTGACAGTTATTTCATGGTGCTGACGCACGATCACCAGCTGGATTTCGCCCTGAGTGAGCGCATCCTGAAGCGCGGCGATTTCCGCTACTTTGGCCTGATTGGCTCGGATACCAAGCGTAAACGCTTTGATTACCGTTTATCGGGCAAAGGGATTTCGTCTGAGCAACTGGCGAGAATGCGTTGCCCGGTGGGGCTGCCCGATGTGCGCGGCAAACTCCCGGCAGAAATTGCCGTGGCGATTGCCGGAGAATTTATCGCCGCGTATGGAAAATGATTGTTTCTTATAGATAATCTTTTTTCTATTCAGAACTCTTCAGATATTGCATTGATTTATAATGTGTTTTAATTAAAAGGAAGTGATTCATTTTAATCAGGAAGTTATATCGCATTTATGTCTTCTCCTGCCATGTCGTGTCGAACCAAACCTTCGCCACCGGTTCATAAAACAGTCACAAAACCGCAGTAATTTGTTTCCTCATTGAACGGGCCAGTGCCGCTTTGAGGAAACATCCGACGCATGTCTGCCATACAGATTTCCCACCTGAGTAAATCCTTTACCACTCAGCCGGTGCTCAATGACGTCTCGCTGCATATTCATCACGGTGAGTTTGTTGCCGTGCTCGGTCCCTCAGGTTGTGGCAAAACCACGTTGCTGCGTACCATCGCGGGATTCGAGCCGGTAAACAGCGGCACAATCATCGTCGGTGAACGACTGTTTTCATCCACCGGCGTCCATGTCCCAGCGGAAAAGCGCGATCTGGGCATTGTGTTTCAGAACTACGCGCTGTGGCCGCATATGTCGGTGGAGGAAAACGTAGCGTACAGCCTGAAAGTGGCGGGGATGGATCGCCATGAACGACGCACGCGAACGCAGGATGCGCTGGCGCTGGTGGGGCTGAGCGATTACGCCATACGCCGTCCTTCCGATTTGTCCGGCGGTCAGCGACAACGTGTGGCACTGGCACGTTGCCTGGTCACACGCCCCGGCGTGGTGCTGCTGGATGAGCCGCTGGCAAATCTTGATGTGCATTTACGTGCGGCGATGGAAGAAGAGTTCCGGCGTTTTCATCAGCACACCGGCGCAACGCTTTTGTATATCACCCACGATCAGCAGGAAGCGATGGCGATGGCTGACCGTGTCGTGGTGATGAACGAGGGCAAAGTGATGCAGTTTGCTACGCCGCAAACGCTGTACCGTGAACCAGCCAACGCTATGGTCGCGACCTTTATCGACGAGGGTCGCGTTATCCCGGCAAAAAATATTCAACCCGCCGAAAACGGCACGGCCTGGGCCGATGTTTTCGGTATGCGTATCCGGTTACGGGCTCCGGCACATCAGACAACGGTGAGTGAGGCGCAGGTGTGTGTCCATGCTGCGGATTTACGTTTTGCTCAGCACGGCGAACCGGGCATCGCTGCGCGGATCACCCGGGTGATTTACCGCGGCGGCTATCACCAGATTGACGTCGCGCCGGTAAACACGCCTGCGCTGAAGCTTTCCCTTCATTCCTCTCTTTCGCCCGATAGTTACGTGAGTGACATTGTCACTTTCGTCATTGCCGACGGCTGGATCCTTCCCCAATAATTTTCTCATTCTAAGGACAGGGCTATGCATATTTTAAAAACCATCACGTTATCCTTGAGCGCATTGCTGATTTGCGCCACGCAGGGAGAGGCAAATGCTGCCGAAGCCGCCTCCGGAAAGCTGGTGGTTTATACCTCTCAGGCACCGGAAATTGCCCAGCAAACGATTGACGCCTTCAAGGCGGCTTATCCGGATGTGCAGGTGGAGTGGACGCGCAACGGCACGACGCAACTGATGAATGTTTTGCAAACTGAAATGTTGGCCGGGGACGTAAAAGCTGATGTGCTGCTGGTTGCGGATTCCATCAATCTGGGCGCGTTGAAAAAAGACGGCAAACTGATGGCCTATACCGATGCGCCGGTGGGAAATATCAGCCCGGATTTTTACGACAAAGATAAAACCTGGTTTGGCACCAAAATTATCGCCACGGTCATTGCCTACAACACTAAAAACGCCACACCGGTTGATAGCTGGATGGCGCTGACCGAACCGCAAAACAAAGGTCAGGTGGCCGTGCCAAGCCCGCTGTATTCCGGGGCGGCGTTGTATCACCTGCATACGGCCATTAATACGCCGGACATCGGCTGGGCGTTTTATCAGAAACTGGCGCAGAACGGCATTACCCCGGAAGGTGGCAACGGCCCGGCGCTGAAAGCGGTAGCGAGTGGCATGGCGAAGTATGGCGTGATTACCGATGCCGATATTATCCGCGCTAAAAAGCAGGGCTCGCCGATTGATCTGGTGTATCCGAAAGAGGGGGCTTCATTTGTGACTGAGCCGGTAGCCATTCTTTCCGGGGCACATAACGTGCCTGCGGCGAAGGCGTTTGTTGATTTCATGCTCTCACCGCAGGGCCAGCAATTGGTTGCGAAACAAGGTAACCGGCCAATTGAATCCGGCATTGCGGCACCTGAAGGCTTTGCACCGCTGGATTCGATTAAGCTGCTGACGCTGGATTCGGATAAAGCGGTGGCGGATGATAAAGAAGTTCGCGCGAAATTCACTGAAATCTTCGGTGGCTGACAGCCCAAAGGACAGCCAGATGAGCGTGATGAGTGAAATTCAGCGCCGCGCCACCCCCTCGCGTCGGTTCTGGCCGGGCAGCGAGAAGTGCGTGCTTTGGGCACTGACGTTGCTGATCGGGTTATTGTCGATAGCGCCCCTGATGCGACTGGTTTGGGCGGCAATGGCGCCTGAAGGTGCGCCGGACATCTCGCGGCTCAGCCATTTACTGGGCACACGAAAAGTCCTGACTGCCACGCTGAATACACTAACGATTGCTGTCGTCTCAACTTTTCTGGCGATGGTGCTGGGTACGGTGGCGGCGCTGCTGATCGCGCTGACTAATTTGCGCGGTAAGCAGGCCTGGGTATTTACTTTTATTCTGCCACTGATGATCCCGCCGCAGGTGACGGCGCTGGCGTGGGTTCAGGCACTTTCGCCATCCAGTCCGGTATTGCTGTGGCTGGGGTTAACGTTGCCCGCCGGTTCGACTTCGCCGCTGTATTCGCTGACCGGCATTATTGTTCTGCTGGGATTGCACAATGCGCCGCTGGTTTTCCTGATGGTGCGGGCCGGGTTGCGCAGGTTGCCAGCCGAACTGGTGGAGGCCGCGCGCAGCGGTGGGGCACAACCGTGGCGGGTATTGTTTACCGTGATTTTGCCGCTGGTGCGCCCGGCTATTTTTGCCGGTGCGGCACTGTCGTTTGTCACCGCAGCGGGTAATTTTGGTATTCAGGCAATGCTCGGCATTCCCGGTCGTATCCCGACGCTGATCACGCTGGTGTATCAGCAACTCAACAGCGTGGGGGCGTCGGCGCTGACGGATATGGCGGTGCTTTCGCTGCTGATTGCCGCTATTACGCTTGCCGGACTGATGTTCAGCCGCTGGCTGGGCGGGCGGCAGGATGTGCGTGTCACGGGGACGCCGCGCGCGCTGCATCAGTCTCTGGGGCGATGGCGTTTACCGGCAGAAATTGCGGCCTGGCTGTGGATGTCGCTGACGCTGTTATTGCCGCTTTCCGCGCTGATGACCACGTCCCTGACCACGGGTTTTGGTCAGGCACTGACCTTGCAGAGTCTGACGCTGAGCAATTATGCCAATGCGCTGTTCGGGTATCCGGCAATCCGCCATGCCTTTATGACCAGCCTCGGGCTTACCGTGATGACTGCGCTGATCCTGACACTTTCCTCGTTGTTTCTGGCGTATTTCCTGAGCTGGCAGCGAACGCGGCTGGTGCGTATTTTACAACTGTCGACCGAACTGGCTTACGCGTTGCCGGGGATAGTGACCGGAATTGCGGCGATCCTGTTTTTCCTCAAACCGTTGCCACTGGTGCATATCAGCCTTTACGGCACGGTATGGATTATCCTGGCGGCTTATCTTTCCAGTTTTATGGCACTGGTGCTTCGTCCGACGCTGGCCGGTTTTGCGCAAATCGAGCGTTCGCTGGATGAGGCCGCACAAATATTTGGTGCCGGTTTCCTGCAACGGATGCGCGATATAGTGATGCCGCTGGCGGCGCCGTCGGCCATGGCGGGCACGATTCTGGTGTTCCTGACCGCACTGAATGAGATTCAGGTGTCGATTCTGCTGGTCACATCCGGTACGCAAACGCTCGGACCGATGATTGTGTTTCTTGATGAAGGCGGTTCTTCCACGCTGGCCGCAGCCGTGGGGTGCCTGATGATTGGTGTGGTGCTGGTCTTTATGCTGCTTGCGTCGCTGTTTGCGCGTCGACTGCCGGAAGGCGTATTGCCGTGGCGCGTCTGAAATTCTGCCTGCTGCAAAAATCCGCAGCAGGCAGGATTTTACAGGGTTTTCAGTGGCTCACTGCGCTGCCAGAAAGCAACTGCAGACCCCAGACACAACAGATAACCCATCAGTTCGGTGCCTTCTTCGACAATATTTTTCACTGTCCGTACGTATTCGCCTTGCATCACCACTTTCCAGATCATATTCATCCCAAAGACCCGTGAGAACACCAGGATCAGTACCAGACCGCAAACCATATAGTGACAGGCCGGATGAACCAGAAAAGCTGACAATCCGCGCAGGCTGGTTTTCGGCGTGATGCAGGCCCAGGCGATACAATAGACCGCGAACAGGCTGGCGAAATACACCCATGAGCCGTAGTGGATCAGGTCAAACAGGGCATCGAGTTCGCGGATAAGCATGCAGAAGAAGAACCCGCCAATCAGGATCATACCTCCCCGCAATGCCGGATGTTTTTTGGCCTGTAAGAAAAACAACGCGCTGATGGCCAGCAGTGAAAGTTCCTGAAGGAACTCAGTGGCGGAAATTTCCTGGATACCGTCTTTAAATATGGCCACATCCAGCCAGATGACCAGCGCGGTACAAATGGCTCCCAGGGCTAATAAGATAAAATTGAGTAAGTGTTTAAAAAATGTGTGTTTCATTATTGTCCTGATTTCAATACGTTGGCGTGCATACTTCACGTGTTCTGAACATTTTTCTGCGTAGCGTGAGGTGCTGCAAGGATACGGAAGGTGATAACAGGGATATTGTGAATGCGTGCGGGAATGATAATTATTATGAATGTTATGTGCTATTTATTGGGATTTCTCGCATGATTTGAAACCCCACGTCATTTACTAATGACGAACGCGAGCAGATGGTGATAGGTTGCACGGAAACTGCCAGAGAGAGGCCACTTAGCAATCCATGAGTAATCAAACTACAACCGCCAAGCAGCTGGAAGTTCAGCGCATTGTCGATGTTCTGTCTAAAGCCATCGCGCAACAACGCCTGCGTCCGGGCACCCGGCTGGTGGAATCACAGCTTGTTGACGCGCTGGGTGCTAACCGTAACCACGTTCAGGTGGCGTTACAGCGTCTGGCAATGCAGCGAATTGTGACCATCGAACCTAACCGTGGCGCAATGGTGGCGCAGCCCACCGCCAAAGAAGCGCGTGAAGTGTTTATCGCCCGTCGTGCTATCGAACGGGCGATCGTTGAATGCATCGGGCCGGACGTGATCCGGCGTCACCGTCACCGCATTAGTACCCATCTGCGCGGAGAGCGTGAAGCTGTGCAATCTGAAGACCGGCGCGCCATTGTGCGTGAGCTGAGTGAATTTCATCTCATTCTCGGGGAAATTTCGGGCAATGATGTACTGAGTGAAATTCTGTCGAATCTGATGGTGCGCAGTTCCCTGATTGTGTCGTTGTACCAGCGTAACGAAGTGCCGTCGTGCCAGTGTGATGAACATCAGGCGATTATCGATGCACTTGAAGCGGGGGATAATACGCAGGCCGCTGAAATTATGCAGGAACATCTGGACGATCTGGAAGGGGTGTTGGATCTTGATGACGAGGCCGCCGGAGAGGTGAATCTGCGTCAGGCGTTGTCTGATTTATAAAGCCTGAAAAATCCTGCCCGCCGGTTTCCGACCCGCGGGCAGGATACGTATTACGATGATTTCAAATCGCGCAGCTGCGCACGGTCATTGTAGAAACGTTTGTAAGCGAGATAACCGGCAATAATCGTCGATAAGCTCGCAGTCGCCAGCAGCATAAAGGTCACCATAATCTGATATTTGATGGCTTTCACCGGATCGATACCCGCAAAAATCAGCCCGGACATCATGCCCGGCAGGCTGACAATCCCGACAGTTTTCGCTGCATCAACGGTCGGGATCATGGCGGCACGAATGCTGTCACGGATAATCCGGTCGGAAGCCATTTTTACCGGCGCGCCGAGGCTCAGCATCTCGAGGATCTTTTGCTGATTATCGAGAAAACGCTGGTTAAGGTTGCTGTAACACAGGCCTACTGCCACCATCGCATTCCCGGCAATCATCCCCGAAATCGGAATCACCTGCATGGGCAGAAATTCGATCGAACCGCTGAGGATCAGAATCATTAATGTCAGCGAGGTACCCACCGTAATGGCGATAAAAGAAATGATAAATCCGTTATCGATATTACGGCTGCGCTTTTTGGCATTCAGCGCCGCATTTACGCAGATAAACAGCACCATCAGCACGGTTAACAGGCTGTTATTGATATCAAAAATGTATTTGAGAACGTAGCCGACAATCACCAGTTGTACGATAGCGCGGGCAACGCTCCAGATGATGTCTTTTTCCAGTCCGAGCTTTTCTTTCTTGCTGACGAGCAGGGCGACGACGACCAGGATCAGCGCGAGAGCCAGAGACTGGTTGGTAATATTATGCTGATTCATGCGACGCGCTTCCTGATGAATGACGGGTCAGGGTAATGACGTTTTTGGCGTGGCGGATTTCGTTCAGGTCATGGCTCACCCATAACACCGCGATCTGCTCTTTCTCAACCAGCCCGGCAATGATGTCGTTGATGTTGATTTTATTCTCTTCATCCAGCGCGCTGGTGATTTCATCAAGTAATAAAATATCCGGCATAAATTGCAGATTGCGCAGCAATGCTATGCGCTGTTTTTCCCCGCCGGAAAGCTCCTGCGTACGTTTGGTCAGCATGTCTTCGGATAAATTTACCTGTTTCAGCCAGTCACGAAGCTGCCCGTCATCAGGTTTTTTATTGCGGATCTGATAAGGCAGGGCGAGGTTATCGTAAACCGTTTCGCCAAATAACGACGGTGTCTGGAAGCAATACGATACGCGCTGGCGGTACGCTTCAGGTTTGATCTGCGTAATATTTTCGCCTTTGAAATAAAGATTTCCACCGGTCGGATTTTGCAATGACGCAATAATCTTCAGCAACGTACTTTTCCCGCTCCCTGAAGGGCCGGTCAGTAAGGTAAATTCCCCCGGATTCAGGGCGAGGGAAACAGGTTCCAGCAGCGGGATATGGTTGAGTGTAAAAGAAACGTCTTGCAGACGAAGGAGGTCAGTGGGAGTGGTCACGCCTGAGAATCCTTTGGTAGCGGAGGTTTTACGCCTTCCCCACTCATGAGGGGAAGGTTGGGATGGGGTGTGGGTTAACGCTGGCAGAAAGTTCGGTTGTAAAACCGTCTTCCAACCTCCCCCCTGGCAGGGGGGAGATGTAAAGAAGATTACTGAGCCGGGACGGGTGCAGGTGCCGGAGCCACTGGCTTTTCCTGATCAGGGGTTGCTGCCGGCGCTGCCGGCCCACCCAGAATACCGAAAAGACCGGCGAATTCCTGCAATGTCATTTTCTGGCCATTCAGGTCAACCTGATTGTCAGCGTAATGGAAGCTGCTGGTAATAGTATCGTCTTTCACCGTGGTCAGTTTAAACATCTGACCCATCGCTGCCAGACCCTGAACCTGCTGCTGTGCCAGTTTAGCGGCGTCGTCTGCGCTGTAACCTTCCAGCTGAGCCACCTGCGTGGTGACCTGAGTGGCCATCGGCAGAGGAATAGTCAGTTTGGCATCAACCTTATTTACCAACTGAGACAGCATTTGATCCTGAGTCTGTGCCGGCGTTGCGGCCGGATCTTTGAGATCCAGTTGCAGGGTGAAGTTACTTTCGCCTTTGCTATTTTTCCAGCTCAGCGGTGCAATGCTGATGCTCGGATTGCCTTTGAGCAGCAGTGGCAGGTTAGCCAGCAGTAAATCGGTAGCCTGTTGCTGATAAACAGCCGGATCAATCTGACCCTGTTGCAGCAGAAGTGCGCGGGATTGCTGGTTATAGTTGTCTGCGAACTGTTTCATCGCCGCGCCATCGAGTTTATCCAGCTTCAGTGTCAGTTTGGCTGAACCGAAATCTGCACCCTGAATTTTCAGTGCGTCGAGGGTGTAATCCTGCTGACCGGCGATGTTATTGCCATTTTCAGAGAATTTGCTCACCAGTTTGAAGTTATCCAGCGAAGCGGCATCTTTGCCGTCAACGTTCACCAGGATTTGCTTCACAGTCAGGTTTTGATCACCCACGCCGACCTGAAACTTACCTTGTTTGGTGTCGCTGTCCATGCTGAAACCGGCCAGGGTCACTTTTTCAAGCTGACCCCACTGATTTTTAGAGGTCAGAGCGATGCTGTCGGTGCTGGCGTCCAGCTTCATGGCCGTCAGATCTTTGTCGACATCGACATTGATTTTACCGCCAGAGAAGGCCAGCTGGCTTTCATCTTTCTGATACGTCACAGGAATGATGTCAGCCGCCGAGGAACTTGCGCCGCTGTAGGAAACGCGGGTGTCAATCGTGACCAGAGATTTGCCTTTGGTGACATCAAACAGACCTTTCACCGTTGGCGTGTTTTGCAGCTCTGAATGAACAGAAGCCATGCTTGGGATCAGATTGAATTTTTTCAGCTGAGCGGCAGGGAAAGGGCCGTGATCGATAGTTTCGATAAAGGCAATTTCGTCACCCGTTTTCAGTACGCTGGTGCCCGCCGTTGCGGCAGCAGGCTCCGGTTGCAGAACAATGCGCATTTTGCTGCTGAACAGCCCGCGCTGATAATCCTGATAGCTGACTTTCAGCCCGGCTTTCGGATAAGCACTTTGCAACTGGCTGTTAGCCGCCGCAACCTGTTCATCCATATGTTGTTCGATCAGCTTGCCCGTATACCACGAGACGCCTGTCCAGGCCGCGCCAAGGACTACAATGACGCTTACAGCGACTAACGACTTCTTCATATCTCTGTTTATCCTTATGAAATGTCCCGAAAATAAAAAACGCCTTCCGGCGTTATTAGTCTACAGAGTGTAGCTGAATCAGCAAAAAAATCACCAAAATGGGGCGTTTAGCCCCATTTTGTTTAATCAACTGTTCATTTCGCGAGTGTATTGAACACGCGTGCTATGCGGCCGTTGCCGCTGGCAGTCACCGGTGACTCATCGGCTGACAGGAAACACGACTCACCCGGATTGAGAACCAGGGTTTGATTGTTCTTCACCAGAACGCTCTGACCCTCAATACAGAAGACAATCGCCGCACTGTCCTGCTCCAGCGTTTGCGGTTCAGCAGAGAGGCTGTGAATTGAAAAAGCAAAATCTTCGACCGGGATCGGGAAGTTGAGTTCCGCACCTTTGACAACCGGCGTGGTCAGCAATTCAGAAGCGGGTCTGGCGTTGAATTTCAAATTCGCCAGCAGCTCAGGAATATCAATGTATTTCGGCGTCAGACCTGCGCGCAGCACGTTATCGGAGTTCGCCATCACTTCCAGCGAGACGCCTTTCAGGTAGGCATGCGGCGTTTCGGCATACAGGAACATGCCTTCGCCGGGTTGCAGGGTGATTACGTTGAGCAGCAGCGGGGAGAACAGGCCGCTGTCATCAGGATAAAATTCAGAAATACTGCGGATGGTGTCCCAAGGCTCACCCTGTTGTTCATCCAGAACGGATTTCAGCACGTCCAGCGCACGGGATTTATCTTCACCTTCCAGACTCAGCAGGCCCGCAAACAGCGTGCGCAGGTGATCAACATCCGGAGACGTCAGGAAGCTGGCAATTAACGGATGCGCACCGGCCACGGGTTGCAATAATGAAACAATTTCGCGCAACTCGCGGAAACCGTTCATGGCCTGGAAAGGGGTCAGGGCATAAACCAGTTCAGGTTTGTGGTTCGGATCTTTGTAGTTACGCTCGGCGGCATCCAGTGGAATACCGGCAGCATTTTCTTTGGCATAACCGATTTCAGCCGCACTTTTGCTCGGGTGCACCTGAATCGACAGCGGCTGATCAGCGCACAGCACTTTAAACAAGAAAGGTAATTCGCCAAAGCGCTTAGCCACTTTTTCGCCCAGTTGCGCAGACAGTCCGGCACTTATTTGGTCGCGCAGAGAGAGGTTCTCCCCACGGGAGTTCTCAATCTGAGAGCTACATTTCGGATGAGCCCCCATCCACAGTTCAGCCATCGGACGGCCTTCTGCATCTTTAATTCCATAGAGTTTGGTCAGCGCGTCTTTGCTGCCCCAGGCGTAATTTTGTACACCGTTATGCATCTTTTGCATTGCTTCATCCTGAATAGAAAATATTGCCGACTAGTAAACAATGACGAAGGGGGCTTTACAACTGCGAAGGCCCAAAAAGTGCGGCTGGCATGCATTTTCAGATTGGGGATCGAATCCAATTATACGCCCGGCTTATATGTCACTATAATCAACAGGCCGCCAACGGATGCGTGGGAGCGCGTGCGGCAAACAGTAACCTGCAAAAAAACTGATTTATCATCGTAATAAGCATCTAAGGAGACAGTAATGGCATCTACACGCGTTGAGAAAGACTCAATGGGGCCAATTGATGTTCCGGCAGATAAGCTTTGGGGCGCACAGACGCAACGTTCCCTCGAGCATTTTCGTATTTCCTCTGAAAAAATGCCAACGGCGCTGATTCACGCGCTGGCACTGACAAAGCGTGCGGCAGCCAGCGTCAATATGGACCTCGGGTTACTGCCTGCTGAGCGGGCAAACGCCATTATTGCCGCTGCCGATGAAGTGCTTGCCGACAAGCATTCTGCCGAATTTCCGCTGTCCATCTGGCAGACCGGTTCCGGTACCCAGACCAACATGAATATGAATGAAGTGCTGGCTAACCGGGCAAGTGAAATTCTCGGTGGCGTGCGCGGCGAAGAACGTAAAGTTCACCCGAACGATGATGTGAACAAGAGCCAAAGCTCCAACGATGTTTTCCCGACGGCCATGCACGTTGCGGCAGTGATTGAACTGCGCGAAACCCTGATCCCGCAGTTGAAAGTGTTGCACAAAACGCTGTCCGATAAAGCCACGGCATATCGTGACATTGTGAAAATAGGGCGTACGCATTTGCAGGATGCCACACCGCTGACACTGGGGCAGGAAATTTCCGGCTGGGTAGCCATGTTGGGACACAGCCTGACGCACATTGAAAACAGCATCCCGCATATTGCCGAACTGGCGTTGGGCGGAACTGCAGTCGGTACAGGGTTGAATACGCACCCGGAATACGCCGTGCGTGTGGCGAAAGCACTGGCAGAACTGACCGGACAACCGTTTGTGACATCCCCGAATAAATTTGAAGCGCTGGCGACCTGTGACGCACTGGTTCATGGCCACGGCGCGCTGAAAGGGCTGGCCGCTTCACTGATGAAAATCGCCAACGACGTGCGCTGGTTATCTTCCGGCCCGCGTTGCGGCATTGGTGAAATCTCGATTCCGGAAAACGAACCGGGTAGCTCGATTATGCCGGGCAAAGTCAATCCGACGCAGTGCGAAGCGATGACTATGTTGTGCGCACAGGTGCTGGGAAATGACGTTGCAGTCAACATCGGCGGTGCATCCGGTAACTTTGAGCTGAACGTGTTCCGTCCGCTGGTCATCCATAACTTCCTGCAATCCGTTCGTTTGCTGGCTGATGGTATAAGCGGCTTTAACGAGCATTGTGCGGTCGGTATTGAACCTAACCGTGACCGTATTACCCAGTTGTTGAATGAATCGCTGATGCTGGTGACTGCGCTGAATACCCATATTGGCTATGACAAGGCGGCGGAAATCGCCAAGAAAGCACATAAAGAAGGCCTGACCCTGAAAGCGTCGGCGCTGAAACTCGGCTATCTGACCGAAGAACAGTTCGACGAGTGGGTGCGGCCTGAAGCCATGGTCGGTAGCATGAAAGCGTAAACAGCCTGCTATTTACATGTGAAACGAGGTCCGGGCAACCGGACCTTTTCACGTTCTGAGCGGCTTACAGCGGATGGTCCGTATAAAGATGCAGACGTTTGATCAGCAGGCTCAGTGGCTGCGACTGCGGTTTATATTTATGCTTCACGGATGACACATCGTAATCATGCAGTTCCCCTAACTTAGGAAGTTGCATCATGGGCGAACGCAGACATAACGCAATCAGCGGCAGCGGGCAGGGGTGTTGCACCTGTTTCTGGTTGTTGCGATACCACACACGGGCTATGGGCTGAACTTTCACCGGGCGTTTGAATTTGAGCGCCGCGTGTTCGGGCAAACGCTTCACGTCTATCATCTCGCGGTTAATGTTTTCCATCCATTGCTCACGGGTATAAGGCGAGACAGCGCGTCCGGCATGCAGACTCTTTTCCAGTTGTGCCAGAACTTCATCGCGGGTCACGTTCTTAATAATATGTTTGTTCGCCCAACCAAAGCGCACGGAGTCCGGGTCATTGAGATACGTCACCGAACGGTAAGCGTTCAGCGTTATCAGGCCGCGAAGGTGGGTATGTACAAACTCAAAACGCTGTTCACGGGCGAGACCGGACTCGACGGTCACGATATGTTCCAGCTCAGCTTTCAGCTTATTCACTTCTTCAATCAACAGCAGGGCAGACTGATGCTCCGCGGCGTCCACGGCATAACACAACACACCGGGTAAACGGACGGCGGATTTACTGCTGACATTCTCGTTATTATGATGAATAAACAACCGCTGAAAATGCTGTAATGCCAGTTGCTGTGCGGTTTCGCCGGTGTGAGGCATGACAGTGATTTTGTCCGCCGGATTATGCTCTTCGCCTTTCACTACTTCAGGCAAGGTAAATACCCGCGCCTGCAATAATTCCAGTTGCCCCAGGAAATTCCCCAAATCTTGCAATGCCATTTCCAGTTCGTTAAAACAGCCGTTCATCCGGGCAATTAAATCATAATCCGCCATAAACCCTCCGGTTAGTTACAACATACAGTTTAGGGCAAAATGGGAAAATGTACATACCTGAATAATAGGGAAATCATAAACTTCCCCTATAAACAATTTAACCAGACAGAAACTCAATGCTTAGGATATTTCAATGAGCAACCGTCCGGAAAGTTTTAGATAATCACACTAAGGTGGTGGCAATATGTTTTATTCGCTGGGTTGAAATTGGCGCTTCAATTTGAATTTCATCAACGCTGTTAAAGTCGCGAATGAGAGCACTGTGCGCCAGGGCACGAGCCTCACTAACTGGCATGCTCGCCACTAATTCAGCCGGTAAGGAAGCTAACATCGCCTCGATTAATGCATTTTGATCACGTTTGTAGTTTTCAACAAATGAAAAGCTACGCTTTCCTAATATATTGATCTCATAGAGGTATTGAAAATTTTGTTTCCCCATGAAAGTTCTCGTTTTCAGGAAAGCCTTTGCCCCTTTTTTCGTCCTGGAGGCAAAGACAGTGTTATCTCCAAATACCCGAAACTCTGTGTTATCCCGGCTGATTGTTCCAAAAAATCCCTGAGCTTCTATTATTTCCGGCCCGCGCGAATCGTATCTATAAGCACAAGAATTACCTTTGGAAATAAAGGATTGCGGAAAGGTTTGGTTCTTCTCAACTTCTTTACCGTGAGGGGGTGTTGCGGGGCTAAATATACGACCTAAACGACTAAACATGGTTCCATCCTGTTTATAAAGAAGCGTAATATAATTCCTATGCCCAAAAAGGATGATGACGTAAATCAATCTCTGCCACCGAAAAGACCGGGGGATAGAATTTCATTTATGCAAAATCATGGCTCATAAATTAGTTACAACATTCGGTGATACCCATAACCAATAAATGTGCACACATAAACATCTGTGAAATCATTAAATTCAGTGTGATAGTCGCTCAGCAGGGTGAAGAAGAAGTTTACCCCTTCCATGCACGGGTCAGGTTAGAATAAAGAACTTTCTGCTTTCAGGAGTTCGCGATGACAGATCTGATCCGTTGCCCGTGGGGCACGAGTGACCCGATGATGATTGACTATCATGATGATGAATGGGGCAAGCCGGTACGTGACAGCCGGGCACTGTGGGAAAAGCTGATGCTTGATGGCTTTCAGGCCGGATTATCCTGGCGGATCGTGCTGAAAAAAAGGGATGCCTTGCGCCTGGCCTTCTGCGATTTTATACCCGAGAAAGTCGCTGAATTTACCGAAGAAGACATCGAAAGGCTGGTGAATAACGCCGATATTATCCGCTCCCGCAGCAAAATCACGGCGGTTGTCAGCAACGCCCGGGCCTATCTGTCCATGCAGCAAGCGGGTGAAGATTTTGGTGAGTGGATTTGGGCGCAAATCGGCGGGAAGGCGATTCAGCATACCGGGCCAGTTCCGACTAAAGATGCGCTGTCTGATCAGATTTCAAAAGATCTCAAAAAGCGTGGATTCAAGTTTGTCGGCCCGACAATAGTCTATGCCTGGCTGGAAGCTACCGGCCTGATTAATACCCATCATCCGGATTGTTTCCGGCGTGCTCAGGTAGCAAAAGAAGCCTGATTTCTCGAAGGTTTTTTCAACGGGAATACTGCTTTTGATATTGTGACGGTGTCACGGATAATTGCCTGACGAACGCACGTCGCAAGATATCAACGCTGGAAAATCCGCACTGTGCCGCAACCTGCTTCACCGCCATTTCCCCCGTTTCCAGCAGTTGCCGCGCGTGAAATATCCGTTGCTGTTCCAGCCATTCTGCCGGTGATTGCCGCAGCGCATGATTAAACAAACGCGTCAGATGGCGGACACTGATCCCCATATGAACAGCCAGGCTTTGCACATTATGCGGTTGGTCGAGCGAATTCATCACCCACCGCTGTACGTCCTGTAATGCTGACCGGCCACTCAGCGACGCCTGACCATGGCGGCTGAACTGCAACTGCCCGCCGGGACGTTTGAAGAACATCACCAGTTGCGAAGCGACATCCAGCGCGGTTTCCCGTCCAAGATCTTCTTCCACCATATTCAGGGCTAAATCCAGCCCGGAGGTGACACCTGCTGCCGTTCTCAGCTCACCCTCGGCAATAAAAATAGCGTCAGCTTCGACATTCACCCGCGGATACTCTTCGCTTAGCTTTGCGGCGACGGACCAGTGTGTGGTCACGCGCCGGTCGTCAAGCAACCCGGCGGCGGCAAGTAATAACGCACCGCTGCACACGGAACCAAAACGCTTCGCATGGTGGCTCCAGGTACGGATCCCGTCTTTTAATTTTTCATCCCGCAGGAATGTCTCAAGCACAGGTGCGCCTGCGACCAGAAAAGTATCGACGGCAGCGGGAAGTGGGGTTGCAAGAGTGAGATCTGCAAACAGACGCGCGCCGGAAGAGGTGCGTACAACGGGATCGTCGCCAATCGCCATCACGCTCAGGGTATAAACGTCGCGGCCGCGTTGCCGGTTGGCTTCAGCGAAAACATCCAGCGGACCGGAGACATCGAGAAGTTGCACGCCCGGCACGGCGAGAATAATGATGTGTTTTGGCATTTGAATATTTCCTGTCGCAAATGAACAATTATGTCTCATAACGTCATATTACGATGATTGATGACATTTATCTTGCCGCTTATGCTGACTCTATTCAACCCAACAGGACAAATACTATGACTCTGAACATTAAGGGTATCCGCATTCCCGACAGCAAAATGGCCCGTGAAGCAACAGAACGGGTCCGTGATATGGAATCCGATTTACTGTTTCATCATTCCAGCCGTGTATATTACTGGGCCGCGCTGGCCGGGCAACAACGTCAGCTAAAGGTTGATCATGAGCTGCTTTATATTGGCTGTATGTTCCACGATGTGGGGCTGACACACGAAAATTGCAGTTGCGATAAACGCTTTGAAGTTGACGGCGCCAATGCCGCACGCGAGTTTATGCAACAGCACGGCATCAGCACGCAGGACATCGATAAGGTCTGGACCGCCATTGCGCTGCATACCACGCCGGGCATCCCTGAATTTATGGATCCGGTGATCGCACTGGTGACTTCAGGTGTGGAAATGGACGTACTCGGCATCAATTATCAGGGCTACGATGACAGCGTACGTAATGCGGTTGTCGAAGCGCATCCGCGGACACCGGCGTTCAAGGAAGATATTATTCAGGCATTTTATGACGGAATTAAACACAAGCCGCAGACCACATTCGGCAATGTCAAAGCCGACGTCATTGCTGATAAAGAACCCGATTTTATCAAAGGAAATTTCTGTTCAGTGATCCGCAATTCCCGCTGGAATGGCTGATGAGAAGAAAAGGGCGCGTGGAGAAGGGATCCCGGCGCGCCACACGCAATTAAAGAAGACGAAATTCAATCATAAACAGTGATTTCAGCCCCGGATAAATCTCGCTGATGACCTGTTTAAGTTCTTCCAGTGTCATGTTTTCCTGCACCGCGTGCTGATCGTTGAGATCGTCGAACTGTACACCAGTGACAGCGATAATTTCAATGTTGCAGAAAAACACGTCATCTTCATAACGGCTGACGCGAACCTGATCGCCTGCTGTAAAATCCGCGTCGCTGGCTTCACGCAGGGTGATCGTTTTACGGCCAGCAAGAATGTCAGCCTCAAAACGACTGTAAAAAGTGATATTTTTCATGAGGTTTCCTGCGTTAAATAGAGAGAACGTCCGGTTGATGGTATAGCGTGCGCATATATCAGGCAGATATTAAAGAAGGACAGGGTGGCTAACCATCTCACCGTCATTGTATCTGTGAATCATAAATGACAAGAAGTTGTTCACGGGAGGAACAATTGCCGTGCCAAACCACAAAGGATTTTCCGGGCAGATGGAGCCGCAAATATAAGCCGGTATTCCGGCCAGTTGACCGGCCATTGACCGGTGAACATGACCTGCTGAGATAGCGATGGGTTTTCGCGGATGCCCACTTAAAAACTCAGCCAGTTTTACCACATCGCGACACATTATCTGATCTAAAGGCGGAATGCCGCTGCGGATAACCGGATGATGCATGAAAAGAATGGAATCCGCGGGACCGTCGCTGATCAGATTATCGGCCAGCCACGGCAGATGTTCGCCAATGGCTCCTGCGGGATTTCCCTGGATGGTGGTATCAAGGCCGATAAGGCGGAGTTCACCGATGTCCGCGACAAAATGCAGCGCGTCATTTTCGCCGGAATTGCACCAGTAATGGCAATGCAAAATTGATTTCATTGCTGCACGGTCGTCTGAATTACCGGGCAATATGAATGACGGGTAAGATCTTTTATTCAGCTGAGCGGCGATAGCGGCATAACCATCACGCCAGTTGTCGTCAATCAAATCACCGGTCAGCACAAGGGCGTCAGGCGTAATGAGATCAATCCACGTCAGTGCGCGTTCAAAGCGTGCGAGGTTATCATTATTTTCTGCGGCATGAATGTCAGACACCTGAGCGATAATCACCAAAACCTCCGGGAGGATTTCCCGTTATCAGAATAAGAACAATGTAGAGGATATAGAACGGATAATCAAAGTGCGCATAATGTATATTATGTTAAATAGGATATCAACTTACGCACCAGACGCCATCATTTTCCTCATTCTGCCTCACCTGCTTCGTTCAACGTTTTTTCACCGTAATGAATGGCCAGCCAGATGGTCGTTCCATTCTGTTCAGTCCATTCGACGCGGTGTCTGCACAGCGACGGGATATTCACGAAGTCGCCTGCTTTCAGAATGCGCACCTCGGTTTCGGTATCAAACCTCAAACCAGCCGAACCTTGCAAGATCAGTATCCATTCGTCATGCGTCTGGCAATACCAGAATCCCGTCGGGCTGGCTTGTCCTGTGGAAATAATCCGCTCAATACGAATACCGGGTCGTGTCAGCAACTCTTCAAAGGTCTCGCCTTCACCATTGCGTGCAGCTTCAGGAATATCTGTGAATATGTTATCTGGCATTCACCACCTCCGTCCGGACTTTCAGGGTTTCAAATTGATCGCGCTACGTGAATTCTGAGAATTGAACAGCATAGTTGTTACTGCGGATTTCACGTAGCACGTCCATTTTTCAGTGCTCTAAACACTATAAACCGGCATAGGCTTTTTCGACTTTGGCCATATATCTGGGTGCCTGCGGCGCCGGATGATACTGACGAACATGCCAGTTAAAAGCTTCCGGCGTCAGTTGATTAATCATTTGGATTGCCGTCTGCCGGTTACTGGAAAACGTTCTAAGTAACGCTCCCGCACCGTTGGCATACGCGACTTCTGTGGCATAACGGCGCGTCAGCGGATCGTTAATCCAGTTAAGTTGCTGACGTTGCAATGCACTGATGTATGCCGTTCCCAGATCAATGTTGGTTTCCGGATCCAGCAAATCATCGTCGTCCGGGCAACCGCGTTTACCTTTATAACGATACGCGTCGCAACCGCTGGTCGATGCTTTCAGCTGCATCAGACCAATAGCATTAGATGGACTGACTGCTTTGGGATTAAATCCGGATTCGACCTGAATGATTGCCTTCACCAGTTTACGGTCAACTTTGTATTCATCGGCAGCATCTTCAATCTCATCATCAAAGGCATGCGTGTCGTATTTCTTATAATGAGGTTTGCCCGAGCAGCCAGCCAAAATCATCAGCATAACCAACATGCTGAATTGTGAAGTTTTTTTGAATAATGAAATCATAATCTTCCAGGATCTAAATGAACGTTTCTCCGGCTGATAAGATACCGTTATCGTCACTCAGGGTCATGTATTTATGAGGGATTTTCTGACATTCAACGGTATCAAAAGTGCGAAATCCGGTCCCTGCGCCCTGCTTTCACGTTAATTTACTGGCTGAGTGATTCAATAACAGCATTCGCAGATTTGACTTATTTAATACACATTGTATTTTTAATGCCATGAACACATTCCTGATTATCGTCCCCGACGGGGGCATGTTATTCGAAGCAGCAGGCATTGCTGATATCCTCATGCAGGCGAATCGTCTGTTGCCTCTCCACGCCACGTCTGATTCCAAAATTGCGCCTTATCAGGTGACTGTGGCCACCACGCAACCGCACCGTGTGATTCACGGTGTCTCAGGGCTTAACCTTCTCGCAGATCACCGGTTATGCGATCTTGACCCTACATTGACCCGCGACACTATCTTAGTCACCGGTAAAGGCTTATCTGAAGAAGAAGGCTCAAACGTTGTCCGCTGGCTGCAACAGGCTGCGCCGCATGCCCGCCGCGTGGTATCTGTTTGTGGCGGCGCGGTGTTGCTCGCCCAGGCGGGATTACTCAACGGCCGACACGCCACCACACACTGGCGTCTGATCGACACCCTGCAGGCACAATACCCGCAGGTGACCGTGGAACGCGGCCCGATGTATGTTCAGGACGGTCCGGTCTGGACGTCAGGTGGCGTCAGCTCCGGCTTTGACCTCACTCTTGCATTGGTCGAAGAAGATCATGGTTTCAGCATCGCTAAAAATGTAGCTCAGGATTTAGTGATGTTTCTCCGGCGTCCGGGTGGACAGTCGCAATTTAGCCGCTATCTTTTGAATCAGGCCAGCAATGGCTCTATCCGCGAACTTCAGGCCTGGTTACCTGAGAATCTCAACAGCGATTTATCTGTCGAAAACCTTGCTGAACGTGTCGCGATGAGTCCGCGAAACTTCACGCGCGTTTTCACACGCGAAACCGGCATAACCCCGGCAAAATATGTTGAGGAAGTCAGGCTGAGTGCCGCGCGACAGCTTCTGGAACAAACAACACAAAACATAGATCGTATCGCCCTCACGACCGGCTTCGGCGGCGGGCTGAACCTGCGCCGCGTTTTTGAACGAAATTTACAACTGACACCGACAGAATACAGAGAACGCTTTTGCTCCAGATATTTGGCGTAAATTGATCTTTTATTGTCATTTACGCCAATCCTCCTGCGTACTAGATTAACTGTAAAGCAGATAACTAAGGAGTTCATCATGGTCAAAGTAGGTATCAATGGTTTTGGCAGGATTGGACGGAATGTTTTGCGCGCCGCACTCGGGCGGGATGACTTCCAGGTGGTGGCAATTAATGATCTTACGGACAGTAAGACTCTCGCTCATCTTCTGAAATATGACTCACTCTCAGGCACGTTAAAAGCTGACGTCGAAGCGGGTGAAGGCGAATTACGGGTTGATGGAAAACCGGTACGCGTTTTCTCAGAAAGGGATCCCGCTGCAATTCCGTGGAGCTCTGTGGGCGTTGATATCGTTATTGAAGCTACCGGCTTCTTTACTGAAAAAGCCAAAGCGGAAGTTCACATCACCCGGGGCGGAGCAAAACGCGTCATTATTTCCGCACCGGCCAAAAATGATGACATTACTATTGTGATGGGCGTTAATGACAGCGATTACGACCCGGCAAAACACAAAGTGGTCAGCAACGGCAGTTGTACCACCAACGGTCTGGCCCCTGCCGCTCAGGTTCTGCATCAGACCTTCGGCATTGAACACGGCCTGATGAACACCACACACGCCTACACCAACAGCCAGGCGTTGCATGATCAACCTGAAAAAGATTTACGGGGTGCGCGTGCGGCCGCGGTTTCCATTGTTCCGTATTCCAGCGGCGCAGCGAAAGCGATCGGGAAAGTTATCCCGGAACTGGACGGACGCATGACCGGTTATTCACTACGAGTTCCGGTGCCGGTGGTTTCCATCGTCGATTTAACCGTTAACCTTAAACGCGAAGCGACTGTTGAAGAAATTAACGCCGCGTTTCGTAAGGCGGCTGAATCCGGCCCGCTTAAAGGCATTCTGGGTTACAGCGAGGAGCCGCTGGTGTCGAGCGATTATCGCGGTGATCCGCGTTCATCCATTATTGACGGGCTTTCAACATTGGTGATTGGCGGCAAGCTGGTGAAAATTCTCGCCTGGTATGATAACGAATGGGGCTTTTCAAACCGCCTGGTCGATCTGGCCCTGTTAATGGAAAAACGCGGTTTATAACCTCCTCTTTTCCTGCCAGAATAATGACAGACACCGCTTTATGCGGTGTCTTTTTATATGTCAAAGACGATCACCATTTTTAATAAAACACACCGTATGTTGTAACTAATTAATTATTTCTTGCTCCAGGAATGAACGTCATTTCTCCTGCGGCCCGATGGTCATAAACGGGTTATAGGCGATTTCCCACAGATGTCCGTCCGGATCGGCGAAATAACCCGAATATCCACCCCAGAACACTTTCTGTCCCGGTTTAATCATTTTACCTCCCGCACTGACTGCCTGAGCCAGAATGGCATCCACTTTAGCTTCACTGGCCACCGTTTGCGCCAGCGCCATACCGCGAAAACCATTCCCTGCCGGGCTGACTTGCGCATCTTTTGCCAGTTCGTCCCACGGAAACAGAGAAAGCCAGGCACCTGCCAGTTCAAAAAAACTGACACCTTCAGAATCGATAACCACTTTTGGAAAGCCCAGTCCGTGCTGATAAAATTCGGTAGAAGCGGCCAGGTCTTTAACACCCAGCGTGATCATGTTGATGACAGGTTGCATTGTATTTTCTCCGTCAGAGGGATAAAGCAAACAGGTAAAATGGCTTTCCGGATAGCATAAATAGTTTCCGGAAACTTTACTTAGATAACCCTTCCACTTGTCTCAAAATGTTAATGGCACCCGTCCTTTTCTGATAAATGTTGCTTATCGTGCTAATCTGACGTCTCAGAACCTGCTAATCCCCGACGTTGAGGATCTCCTGTGACCATATTACGCCGCCGCCCGGAAGCCACCTCTCCTGCCGTCCGTTTCCTGCCTGAAACCATTCATATCGGCCGTCAGTTGCGGACTTATTGTGATGCCCGTTTCAAAACTATTGGCCTGACACTGGCTCGCGGGCAAGTGTTATTACATCTGGAAGCCGCCAGCGGACGCCTGCCTCAGGGTGAACTGACCGCGTTGCTGGAAGTGGAACACCCTACCGCCATTCGCCTGTTTGACAGCCTCGCCGAGCTGGGCCTGCTGGAACGCTGCCCCGGAGAAACCGATCGTCGTTCGAAAGATATCAGACTGACAGAAACCGGAACTGAGCTGGCAAATCAGGTACGCATCATGACGGATGACATTCTGATCCGCGTCATGGAAGGTATTCCGCAAAATGATGTGGATATCGCCCGGGGTGTTCTCGCCAGTATTACTGCCAATATCGCCGCGCTTTAATTGGCGATTTTTCACGTTTTATAGCTTTTCCCGCCTGCAATAGTCACTTCCGTTACTGATTTGTTACTCGTTATTATTCGTGGCAACGTTACCCTGCTCAGCCCCCAGGTGTCAGGCTATATCACCGACGTTAAATAACGCGACGGGTAACTTCACCAAAATCTCACAACGTATCGCGGTGCGCATTGAACTGGAACCGGGACAGCAGCAAAGTAACCGTCTGCGTCCGGGCATGTCCACCATGGTCAGCGTAGATACTGCACAGGCCCCGGTCAGCCAGCAGTATTAGCCCCGGGAAAATCGGAATAATAGCGCTGTGCCACGTCAGGATGTGAGCGCAGCCGCCCTTTCAGATAATTGAAACCCACATCGCGGAATAACGGATTCAGCGGATCGCTTGCCTCTCCCCGCGCTTCCTGCGCCAGTTCTGCGGGCAACGGGAATAATGGCACAACAGCATCAAGCTGAGCGCCAAGGAAAAATGCCAGCGACAAGCGTTCGCCGCCTTCCGGTGGCGAGACAACCCGATGTACCGTAGCGCGCAGATAGCCGTTGGTGGCAAGTTCCAGTAACTCGCCGATATTTACCACCAGCGTATCAGGGACCGGAAACGCGTCGATCCACTGGTTTTCTTCCACTTCCACCTGTAAACCGCGCTGTTCATCCTGCAAGAGAAAACTGAGGAATCCTGAATCCTTGTGCGCACCGACTCCCTGATTTCCGGCGCCCACCGTGCGCCCCGGATAACGGATCAGTTTGATATGTTCATTAGGCTTTTCGCCATACAGCGGATCAAACGCGTCTTCCGGCAGTTTCAGCGCCAGGGCAAAAGCCCGCAGCAGACGCAGCGACATGGCCGTCATCTCCCGTTGCCAGCGCAGTAACAGCGGGCGCAATTCCGGCAATGCTTCCGGCCATTGATTCGGCCCCTGCAATCTTGCCCATGCAGGCGTACTCTCTGTGACCGGCAGTTTTGGCCGCTCGGCACCGAGATCAAACTGTTCGCGCCAGTCCGGCTGCCCCCGGGTAATCTCCGAGGCGGCCCGGTTATAACCGCGAAAGTGTGGCGAGTTGATCATCGCCACAGCCAGTTTGTCTTCCTGGGGCAGTGCAAAGAATTGTCGGGCAACCCGCTGAACATCCTTCAGTAACTGCGCATCAACGCCATGATTTTTCAGGTAGAAAAAACCAATCTCACGCGCCGCATAACGCAGTTGCGCAAGGAACGCTTCCCGCTGACCGGGCGTTGCAGAAAACTGACTGAAATCGATCAGAGGGATAGAGGGGGATGTCTGGCTCATCGCGTAGTCCGCCGTGATGTTATTAATAATTATCAACGCTATCACGGTTGCCGGATGACAGACCAATAGCCAGATGGTCTGGTTTATACTTCAGGGTTATGAATGAGAGGCAGAAAACAGCCAGCCCTTCCGTGGACAGGCCGCTGATTTTTAATGACTTAAGACTTATTGCCAAGATAGTGATACACCACCGCCAGATCCTTCCCACCATAACCGCCATCGACCGCACCCTGCCAGGTCTGACTGATACGTTTCATCATCGGCAGTTCAAGATTGCTGCCCGCTTCCAGCGCCAGATTGATATCTTTCAGGGCCCAGGTCAGCTGCATCTGCGGGGTGTAATCACCGCTTTTGAACATCTCCATTTTGCCCCTGATATACGGCGCAGCAAGCGGACCGCCTTCCAGCACATTCCACAGATCGTCGGGGGTGAAACCCAGCGCTTCGGCAAGTTGCGTAGTTTCTGCGATACCTTCCATCATGGCAATCAGCCAGGCATTGACCACCAGTTTCATTCTGGATGCACGCCCGGCTTCGCCCAGCCATTTTGTCGCTTTGGAAATGGCGGCAAATACCGGCTCAATAGCCGCACCCGCTTCGCGATCCCCGCTGGCCAGCACCACAATTTGCGCCTGCTCGGCCGGTGCTTTCGTCCCGGAAACCGGTGCATCAAAGAACACCACATCAGGACGCAGCGTTTTAATCAACGTCATCAACGATTCAGTCGCGTCTACACCGAGCGTTCCCATTTGAGCGATAATGCCGCCCTGTTTCAGGCCGGCAAGCAAACCGTTGTCACCCTGATAAACGTCAAGGGACGTTTTGCCATCGGACAGCATTGTAATCACCACATCCGCCCCTTCAGCGGTTTCACGCGGTGTCCGGCCGCGTGTCGCACCGGCTTTCACCAAATCATCACCCCGTGAAGCCGTCCGGTTCCAGACGCGGGTATTGAACCCTTTTTTGATCAGGTTAGCGGCGAACGCGTGCCCCATTGCGCCCAGCCCCAGTACGGCGACCGTGGGTTGTTGCTGACTCATGCCTGACTCCTTACGTAAACAATGTATGTTGTAAAAAGGCTAACACCCCGGCGCGCTGTCCGGGCATTGGCTTCTGTAAGCGAATGCAACAGAAAGGCTGATATTACTTAACCTCTGCTGAGTAAGTGGCGTAACATACGCGCTTTCGCGCCTGGCATTTAATATTGATTTATTCAGGCAGCTTATGATTTGACTGATAATTTTCAGGAGTGGCAAGCATTATGAGTAAAGTTGTTTTGATCGGGATTGTTTCAGTCATTTTCGTTTTGATGGTGCTGATGTTGGGCTCTGTGTATATCTACCCGTGGTGGATGCAGCGCTCCACAGAAGGCGCGTGTGCCGATATCAGCAAGGACAATGCCATCGATACGGTCACCCGTGATTACATGGAAAACCGTATCCCTAACTGGGGCAACGATAAAGACAACATGGGCACGTCGGTGCCGGTTCTGAATTTCATCAGCGATGACGCTAAAGAAGACAAAGGGACCTATAACATCCCGTTCAGCGCGAAAGGTCCGAACGGCACCCTGGGTTATGTCGCGCACTTTAACTGTTCCAATCACTACGTGAAATATTCGACGGTGGAATAAATCCAGCCGAACACCCTGGGCTTGCGGCCGTCACCCCGCCCGCTGGAACACAGACTCCGGCAACAGCGCGCAGTGAGAAAAACGCAGGATTCCAGGGGGTTCGTTTCAAATTCTTTGAGCCACTGTGGGCGGCAACCCACAACCTTGACCTGGATTCTAAATTTAAAAGCGCTCCGGAGCGCCCGCTCAGGCATCAGCTAAGCCGATTCCCTCTCCACCAGCCCCGGTGGCACAATAATATTCTGCGCTTCCAGATTCTGCCCGCCAATCCTCAGCAACAAGCGCCTGGCCGTTGCGTGGCCGATTTCCCGTGCGGAGTTCGCAATGGAGGTCAGCGGAGGCTCGGTCAGCTCCGATTCCGGTGCATCTTCCATACCTATCAGGGCAATTTTTTGCTGGAAGAAACTGTCTACTGCCCCGCCGCCGACTTGTGCGCCGGTGCGCAGAACGCCGAAATAGGCACCCAGTGCGACAGAAGATTTATGGCAGACAATCGCGCTGATTTTCGGATAGCGGGATAATAAGGTTTCGGCAGCATCGGCGGCACATTTTTGCTGATAGTCACATTCGATAATCCATTCAGTGCGAAATGGCAGACCGTATTGCAGCAGTGTGGCGCAGAAGCCGCCGAGACGTTCGGCACGGGTTAACGAATTGCTCAATCCGCCAAGATAGGCGATTTGTTTGTGGCCCTGTTTGATCAGATATTCCGTGGCCATTTTCGCCGCAAGCATATTATCGGGACGGACAACGTCAACCCCCTCAATACCCCCGGAGCGCGCGGCACAAATCAGCGGGACGCCATGTTCTTCGGCCTTTTCTCTCAACCCACCGAGGGTATTCACGCCACCGGCGATCACAATGCCGTCCACGCCGTGGGTCAGCAACGTATCGAAACAACGCATCAGCCCTTTACCGGACGGGCCGCTTTGCAGCAGAAATAACACTTTGCCCTGCGCTTCAAACATCTCACTGAGACCGGCGGTCATTTCGGCATAAAACGGTTCACAGATATCGCGGACTATCAGCCCGACCACGCCGGATTCTCCGCCGCGCAGCGTACTCGCCTGCCGGTTGCGCACAAAACCCAGCGCATCAACCGCCCGGTTAACCCGTTCTGCGGTTGTCTGGGAAATCCGTCCCTTGCCGCTGAGCACCAGTGAAACCGTGGTCACGGACACTCCCGCGTGCTGCGCCACATCTACGATCGTGATTTTTTTAGGGTTCATCGGGTGTTGCCGTTGATTTGAAATGCCATGAAACAGGATCCCTGCCCGCCCGCTTTACTCGAAGGCTGGAATAATTAGCGTGGTCAGACAGTTATACCTAATTCCACTCTTTGAGTAAAACGTTTAACCTTCCTTTCACCAGCGTAGTGCAAGCATCATTAAATATTGTGAGGTACGACACGTATTATTTAGGTAAAACGTTTTATCTTAGCCGCCATCAAAAGCAGCTTAATAAAACAACTCATGGAGCGGGTATGCCTGCAAATAAAAAACAACGTGTCACACTTTGGGAATTCTTCCAAAGCCTGGGGAAAACTTTCATGCTTCCGGTCGCCCTGCTGTCGTTCTGCGGCATCATGCTGGGCATCGGCAGTTCGTTAAGCAGTCATGATGTGGTGACGCTGATCCCCGCATTAGGGAATCCGATCCTGCAACTGGTTTTCGTCTGGATGAGCAAAGTCGGATCGTTTGCCTTCAGCTTCCTGCCGGTAATGTTTGCTGTCGCTATCCCGCTGGGCATGGCGCGTGAAAACAAAGGTGTGGCGGCTTTCTCCGGCTTCGTCGGTTTCGCCGTGCTGAATCTGGCGATTAACTTTTTCCTGACCGCCAACGGCACATTGCCGACCGTCGACCCGATGGTGCTGAAAGCCAATAATATCCAGATGATCCTCGGCATTCAGTCTATCGACACCGGTATTCTGGGCGCAGTGATTGTCGGTATCATCGTGTACATCCTGCACGAGCGCTACAACACGATCCGTTTGCCGGATGCGCTGGCCTTCTTCGGCGGCACGCGTTTTGTCCCGATTGTCACCACGGTGGTGCTCGGTCTGGTCGGTTTGCTTATCCCGCTGATCTGGCCTTTCTTCGCTGCTGGCATTAACGGTCTGGGCCGCCTGATTCAGGGCGCAGGGGTATTTGGTCCGATGATTTTCGGTTCCGGCGAGCGTCTGCTGTTACCTTTTGGTCTGCATCACATTCTGGTTGCACTGATCCGCTTCACCGAAGCTGGCGGTACGCTGGATGTCTGTGGTCGCGAAGTCAGCGGCGCGCTGACCATCTTCCAGGCGCAGCTTTCCTGCCCGACCACGCACGGTTTTTCTGAAAGCGCGACACAGTTCCTTTCTCAGGGCAAAATGCCTGCGTTCCTCGGCGGCCTGCCGGGTGCTGCACTGGCGATGTACCACTGCGCGAAACCTGAAAACCGTCATAAAATTAAAGGCCTGCTGATTTCCGGCGTGGTTGCCTGTGTGGTTGGCGGCACCACTGAACCGATCGAATTCCTGTTCCTGTTTGTTGCGCCGGTTCTGTACGTGATCCACGCCATTCTGACCGGTCTGGGCTTCACCATCATGTCAGTTTTGGGTGTGACCATCGGCAATACTGACGGCAACATCATCGATTTTGTGGTCTTCGGTATCCTGCACGGCACTGCCACCAAGTGGTATCTGGTGCCGGTTGTGGCGGCTATCTGGTTCGCGGCTTATTACGCCATCTTCCGCTTCTCCATCACCCGCTTTAACATTAAAACCCCGGGCCGGGAATCTGAGAACATGCCTGCTGCCGCAGCGGTGCCGTCTTCCAGTAAATCTGGCTACAACGTGCCGGTTATTCTGAGCGCGCTGGGCGGTGCCGGTAATATCGTTTCTCTGGATAACTGCATCACCCGCCTGCGTCTTTCCGTGGCAGATATGTCGCTGGTCGACGATGCCACGCTGAAAGCCAACCGCGCCATCGGTGTTGTGCATCTTAACGAACACAATCTGCAAGTGGTGATTGGTCCGCAGGTGCAATCAGTGAAAGATGAACTTGATTACCTGATCCGCACCGCGGCGAGTCAGCCCGCGCCGGAACCGGCTATCGCGTAATATGATTAACAGGGCGACTCCGGTCGCCCTTTTCTGCTTTATTCAAGGAGTGAAAAGAATGACTTTTGATTTCTCCACCGTTACCGACCGTCATGGCACCTGGTGCACCCAGTGGGATTACGTTGCTGACCGTTTCGGCAGTGCAGACTTACTGCCATTTACCATCTCCGACATGGATTTCCCCGCCGCGCCCTGCATTCTCGATGCGCTGCAAAAACGTCTGCAACACGGCGTGCTCGGTTACAGCCGCTGGCATCACGATGATTTCCTCGGCGCGGTGGCGCACTGGTATCAGCAACGTTTTAACAGCCAGATTGACCGCGAAATGGTGGTTTACGGCCCGTCAGTGATTTACATGGTTGCGCAACTGATCCGCCAGTGGAGCCAGCCGGGCGACGGCGTGGTGACATTTACGCCCGCCTATGACGCCTTCTTCAAAGTTGTGGATGGCAATCAGCGCCAGATGCTGGCCTGTCCGCTGATTAAAAACGCTAACGACTGGGCGCTGGACGCAGAACATCTGGAAAGTCTGCTGGCGCAACCGGCCTGCACTTTGCTGTTGCTGTGCAGCCCGCATAACCCGACCGGTAAAGTCTGGACGCGTACAGAACTGGCGCTCATCTCAGAACTTTGCGAACGCCACAACGTGCGGGTGATCAGTGATGAAATCCACATGGATATGGTCTGGGGCGAAAACCGCCATACGCCGTGGAATGAAGTCGCACGCGGTGAATGGGCGTTACTGACGTCCGGTTCGAAAAGTTTCAACATCCCGGCGCTGACCGGCGCTTACGGCCTGATCAGCCATCAGGCCCCGCGCGAGGCGTATCTGCAGCAGCTAAAATCCTGCGATGGCTTATCGTCTCCGGCAGTGCTGGCCATTCATGCGCACGTTGCCGCGTATCATCACGGTGAACCCTGGCTTGACGCGCTGCGGGAATATTTACAGGGCAATCTGCAATACGTTGCGGAACAACTGAACGCCGCCTTCCCGCAGCTCAACTGGCAGCCGCCGCAATCCACCTATCTGGGCTGGATTGATTTGCGCCCGCTCGGGCTTGACGATAATCAACTGCAAAATGAGCTGATCGAACATCAAAAAGTCGCCATCATGCCGGGTTATACCTACGGCGAAGAAGGCAACGGCTTCCTGCGCCTGAATGTTGGCTGTCCGAGATCGAAGGTGGAAGCGGGTGTTGAAAAATTAATCAATGCCATCAGGGAGTTGGTCTAAGCTCCTCCCCCTGCGAAGGGGGAGGACGGGAGGGGGTTTTAAGGGCAAACACCTGGTCGATTCACACTTCAACCTCCTGATATTTCTTTAATACCCCACCCCAACCCTCCCCTTCGCAGGGGAGGGAGCAAATTCAAAACCCTTCTTGTTGCGCAACTAAATACAGTTATAATGCCCCGCACATTTCAATAATAATGAGTGCACACCATGATCGACACACGCCTTCCCCTGACCGACATTCACCGCCACCTTGATGGCAACATCCGCGCTCAAACCATTCTCGATTTAGGCCGTCAGTTTAACCTGACCTTGCCTGCCAATGAACTTGAAGCCCTGCGCCCGCATGTCCAGGTGATGCATACCGAACCGGATCTGGTGAGTTTTCTGCAGAAACTCGACTGGGGCGTAAAAGTGCTGGGCGATCTCGATGCCTGCCGCCGTATCGCCAAAGAAAACGTTGAAGATGCGGCGCGTGCCGGTCTGCATTATACCGAGCTGCGTTTCTCCCCGTATTACATGGCGATGAACCACAAACTGCCGGTCGCTGGCGTGGTGGAAGCAGTGATTGAAGGGATCCGCGAAGGTCAGCAACATCATGATATCGATGTGCGTCTGATTGGCATTCTGAGCCGTACCTTTGGTGAAGATGCCTGCCAGCAAGAGCTTGAGGGTTTGCTGGCGCACCGCGACGGCATTACCGCACTGGATCTGGCCGGTGATGAACTGGGTTTCCCCGGCAGTCTGTTCCTCAGCCACTTTAACCGTGCGCGTGACGCAGGCTGGCGCATTACCGTGCACGCCGGTGAAGCCGCAGGGCCGGAAAGCATCTGGCAGGCGATCCGCGAGCTGGGCGCAGAGCGTATCGGTCACGGCGTGAAAGCCGCACAGGATCCGCAACTGATGGATTTCCTGGCGAAGCATCAGATTGGTATCGAATCCTGCCTGACTTCCAACATACAGACCAGCACCGTGGCCTCTTTTGAGCAGCATCCGCTGGCGATTTTCCTGCGTCACGGCGTGCTGGCTTCAATCAATACCGATGACCCGGCGGTTCAGGGCATTGAGATTGCTAACGAATATAACGTCGCCGCACCGGCTGCCGGGCTGACGCCAGACGAGATCCGCAAGGCACAGGAAAACGGCCTGACCATGGCGTTCCTGACCGACGCTGAAAAGCAGGCCATTCGCGACAAAGTATCGGCGTAACGCTTTCTGTGACAATAAAAAAGGGCGGGAATAATCTCCGCCCTTTTCTTTTCGATTCAACCTGTCAAACCGTTTTTACTTCTTCTTTCTTCAGCAGTGCCGCGGCTTCTTCACGTGCCACACGTTTGGCATAGCGTGAGGCCAGTACCGCGCACACCATCAACTGAATCTGGTGGAAAATCATCAGCGGCAGCACCATCGCCCCTACTGCAGCAGCCGGGAACAGCACGTTCGCCATCGGAATACCGTTCGCCAGACTCTTCTTCGACCCGCAGAACACAATGGTGATTTCATCTTTGGTGTTAAAACCAAACAGACGCGCCACGTAAGTATTGATGATCAGCACAATAGTGAGCAGAACAACAGAACAGCCGAGGATCGCCAGCAGCGACCAGCCGTTGATCTGATGCCAGATCCCCTGCACCACCGCTTCACTGAACGCCACATATACCACCAGCAGAATCGATGAACGGTCAGTGACGTTGACGATTTTCTTGTGACGCTGTACCCAGCCGCCAATCAGCGGACGACAAAGATGCCCGATGATAAACGGCACCATCAGTTGCAGCACAATAGAACCGATGGCGTGCAGGGTGTCAGTGGTGCCGCCCTGTGTATGCATCAGCAGGCCGACCAGCACCGGCGAGAGGAACACGCCAAGAATACTGGATGCCGACGCGCTGCAAATAGCCGCCGGAATGTTACCACCCGCCACCGAAGTATAAGCAATCGCAGACTGCACGGTCGCAGGTAGTGCGCAGAGATACAGGAAACCGTAGTACAACGTCGGCGTCAGGATCCCCACCGGCACCAGCCATTTCATCCCCAGACCGAGCAGCGGGAACAACGCGAAGGTGCTGAGAAACACCACTACGTGCAGACGCCAGTGGCTGATACCCGCCATGATCGCTTCACGGGAAAGCTTCGCACCGTGCATAAAGAACAGCAGCGCGATAGCGGCCGTGGTCAGGTAACCGAAGAAGGTTTTATAAATGCCTTCACACGGGAAAAATGAGGCGACCACGACAACACAAACCAGGATCAGCAAAAACTTGTCGATTTTCAGACGTTGTAACCAGGACATGAACCTTCCTTGCAAAGTGAATAACAAATGAAAAATAAAAGTGCCACCAAAGTGACACTTAAGAAGCGTAGACGACGTGTTAGTTCTTGATGACTTTCAGGGTCGCCTGTTGTTCTGAGGACTGCATCCCCAGTTCGAGCATTTCCATCACACGGATAGCATCCGCCGCCGGAACCGGATTGTCGCCCTGTCCGTTAATGGCATCCCGCACCCCGGCATAATAAGCCGGGTAATTGCCCGGAATGGTCAGCAGCGATTTTTCCGCCAGTACGCCGTCGTGGCTCAGCGTAATCACACCATCGCGCTTGTCGAATCCCCAGTCAGGCTGTGGCAGACGTTCACCGGCTTTCAGGCGGTCCTCCTGCGGATCCAGCCCGAATTTCACGTAGCTGCCCTTCTCGCCCTGCACGATAAAACGCGCAGTTTCGGCAACCGCATACACCGTACTGTGCAGCACCACGCGACGGCGCGGATAGGTCAGCACCGCGTTGAAATAGTCCACGGCTTTACCGCCGGGGCGCAGTACAGCCAGATCCGCCTGCAACGTTTCCGGCAGTCCGAACAATTGCAGCGCCTGATCCAGAAGATGCGAACCCAAATCGAACCAGATGCCGCTGCCCGGCGCATCACTTTCACGCCAGCGCTGCTGAACCTGCGGTTTGTAACGGTCGTAATGGGATTCGAAATAGACGATATCGCCGAGCGCACCTTCTTCAATCAGCGTTTTAACCGTGAGGAAATCTGAATCCCAGCGACGGTTATGAAATACTGACAGCACCTTGCCTTTTTCACGCGCCAGCGCGTCAAGCTCGCGGGCTTCCTCAAGTGTTACGGTAAAGGGTTTATCCACGATAACGTGCTTACCCGCTTCCAGCGCCAGTTTCGCCAGCGGGAAATGGGTGGTGTTGGGCGTCGGGATCACCACCAGTTCAATGGACGCATCGGCAAACAGCTTTTCCGGCGAATCTACCACCTCCACATTGGGCCAGTCCGCATGGACTTTGCCCGCATCGCTGCTGGAAACCACCGCCAGCTCGAGGCCGGGCGTGCCATCAATCAGGGGTGAATGAAAGGTTTTACTGGCGAAGCCGTAGCCGACGAGGCCGGTACGCAGGGTCTGGGTCATAGGATTTCCTTTATTTAACGGTCTTACCCGCTGGAGTCTAATCATCTGATTTGACACCAGCCACGCAGGATGAACAAGTGAAAAATTTGCCCTGTCTCTTTGCACCGCCCCCTGCGAAGGGGGAAGGAGTTACCGCCCGATGAACGCATTAATATCTCGCGCCAGATCCAGCCGCATCCCCTGCTCCCATATCCTCTCTGCCTCTTCCTCCGACATCACCCGTGTCGCCAGCGAGATAAACTTCTGTTTAAGTTGCTCATCAGAAACCGGATTACCCGGTGCACCTAGCGCGACATCAACCCGCAGGGTTTGCGACTGGCCAGAACGGGTGAAGAGCGTGACATCCGGCTCGCCGTCGGCGCTCAGGGTGTCGTCTTCCCGCAAATCAATCCGGCGGATCATCTCCAGCAAGGCCGGATCCTGACGTTTATCAGCGTCATACGCCGCCAGCCCTGCGTGTCCAAAGACCACGCGGGCGGCGATAGCGTAGCGGATACTCATCTGCGCGGCGGCCAGCGTGGCGATTTCGTTGTCGCCGCACATGCCGTTGAGGAACGGACACAAGCGCACAACGATTTTTTCGATATCCGCCGCGCCGGCATTCAGTCTTTCCAGCAAAATGCCGGTGGCGTCAATGGCTGAATGCGTGCCACGACAGGAGGCGTAAGGCTTGATGGAACAACGTTCCAGCTTCCAGATTTCCCCCAGTTGCGCGGTCAGCGCTTCCGGCGTTGCACTGGCAGGGGCCAGCGTGGAAAGGAATCCTCCCCATTTATCCCCGAATAACTGCGACGGGCCGCTGATGCCCTGCCTGGCGCTCAGCGCGGCCAGCACACCGCCTTCGGCAGCACGTCCGGCGTGCAGTTTTTTACTCTGCGAACCGTCGTGGATAAACGCCCACAAGCCGCCGCTGAAACTGCCGGAGATGCCTAACGCCGAACTGATTTGCGCCGCATTCAGCCCCATTAATTTTCCGGCTGCCGCCGCCGCACCAAACACGCCGCAGGTGGATGTCGAATGCCAGCCTGCGCCGTTATGTGGTGAATATCCGCCACAGGCTTCCAGCACGCGGCGCGCCACGTCATAACCGATCACGACCGCAGTGATAAACGCTTTTCCGCTGACCGGTTGCGGGCATAACGGCAGTACTGCCAGCAAAGCCGGAATCACCACCGCGCCGGAATGATCGCAACCGCCGGTATCATCAAGTTCCAGCGCATGCGCCGCCACGCCGTTAAGCAGCGCGGCGTTGCGTGGCGACGTCAGTTCGCGACAGCCCCACACCGACGAAAGCGGCAATGCGCCTTCACCGAGGATCATCGCCGCAACCTGTTTTGCAACATCGCTGGCGGATCCCACCAGCCCCGCGCCGAGCGTGTCGAGGATATGCCGTTTGGCGCGTTCAACAAGCCGTGGCGGCAAATCCTCAAAACGGGTATTCACCACGAATCCGGCCAGAACCTGCTGTTGTGAAACATTACTCATAGCTGACTCCCGGCGCGGTGTGTTGCATCCAGATTTGCGCCGGATGCGACGCCTCGTTTTGCGGCTGATTCTGCGACCACCAGTCCGCGACTTCGCCGGCCGTCGCCACCCAGACGTCCGGGTGCGAAGTGATGTAATCCAGCAGTTCCGCCAGCATACCAATGCGCCCTGCCGTGCCGATCACTTCCGGATGCAGGCGCAGCACGTAACACAGGCCAAAACGGTGGAAGCCGTCGAAATCCATCTTCATATTGCCGAGGGTATGGCGGTAAGAGGCAATCCGCGACTGCGCCGGAGGCACCGCCGGGCTGAGGTTAAAGGCAAAATACGGCTCGTCTTCCATTTCATAATGCAGCGGCAGTTCCACCAGCCGCGACGCCAGACCATCCTGCATCGGCTGGAAATAGGGTAAATCATCACCGCGCCAGCCGGATGTCCAGCTGAATCCTTCATCCGCCAGCACATCCGCAAAGCCCGGCGCCCAGTTACCGGCGGGCAAACGAAAGCCGCGTGGCACTTTACCCGTCAGCGCTTTCAGCGCCGCTTTACCCCGTTGCAGGCTGTCAGTTTGCTGATGCAACGACAGGCCGTCAAAATGGACGAATTCATAGCCACAGCTCGCCAGTTCGTGACCGGCACGGTCTATATCACGGATCTTCTGCGGGTTTTCATCCGCCACCATGCCCGGCACACACCACGAGCTGCGCAGGTTTTTCTCCTCCAGCAAACCCAGCAGCCTGTCGATGCCGCGCAGCGTGCCATAACGCCAGACGGACAGCGTTTTTTCGCGTCCGGCCACCGCAGGCACCTGACTGAGAATGCCGTGAATATCATTGAAATCAACAGTAATCACCACCGCAGAGCGGTAACCTGCGGGCCAGTTTTGTTCAGTCATTGGCATGCTCCTGCATCCACCAGTGCGCGACGTCCCGGCAACGTGCAAACCACACGTCATCCCGCGCTTTCAGGTGAGCAAAAAATGCGTCAAGTAGCATAATGCGTCCGGGTTTTCCGCTGATTTTTGGATGGAACAACGTGGTCAGGCTCAGCCCTTCATCCATTGCGCCATCGAATTCACGACACCAGTTATCCAGCGTCAGTTCATAGCTGGCGGTACGGTCTAAGCCTGAGGGGAAATTCGGCTCGCGGGTATAGGCAATAGAAGCGTAATCGTCCATTTCCCAGCGGCCCGGGATTTCCACCAGCGGGCGATCATGCCCCGCAACGTTGATGAGATAAGGCCGGTCGTCGCCGCGCATACTGCTGGAATAGGTCACGCCCGCCTCCAGTAACATGGCGGGGGTTTCTGCATGCCAGTCACCGGAAGGCGTGCGAAAACCCTCGGCACGGATGCCCAGAAACTGCCAGAAAATCTCGCGGGATTTCTGCATCACCCACAACTGTTTCTCCGCGCTGATGGCGTAAAAAGACTCATGACGGTAACCGTGATACGCCACTTCATGGCCGCGTCCGACAATCGCCTGACACTGTTTCGGCCAGTTCTCCACGACCCACGCGGGGATGAAAAATGTCGCCGGAAGCTGGTGGTCATCAAGCAAATCAAGAATGCGCTCCAGCGCGCGGTAGGGTCCGTAAGCGCCGAAGGTAAAGTAATCCGCTTTCTGCCAGAGGGTGCCGTTAAGCATCGCATCACCGGTCGGGCCGTCGAGGTCAAACGCCAGCGCCATGCAGCCGCGTTTGTTTTGCGGCCATAAACTGGCCGCCTGTTGTGAAATCGTCATGAGTCAGTCCGTCACCTGAGGTTATTTGCCTTTATTGATGGTCACTTCCTGGATTGCACCATCCTGCAAACCCCATTTGGTGAGGATTTTCAGATAGGTACCGTCGGCGATCATGTCGGTCAGCGCGCCTTTTACCGCGTCAATCAGCGGCTGATCGTCCTTGCTGATCCCCATACCGGTCACCTGATAGGCAAAAGCTTTGCCCAGCGGTTTATAGGTGTCTTTCTCCAGATTCATGATGTACGGCAGGGTTTCGCTGCCCTGCACCACGCCTTCAATACGCCCCTGACGCAACTGGGTGCGCGCATCCGCCGTGCCTTCCGCGCCAATCACCACGATGGCGGGCTTACCTGCCGGAACACAGTTAGCTTCACTCCAGGCCGCAATTTCAGCCGGGAATGTGGTACGGCGGCTGGTGCCGACTTTCTTGCCGCACAAATCCAGCATGGTATTGATTTCTTTGTGCGCGACGGTGGTATAGAACTGCGGTCCGCTGTTGTAGTAATCGACGAACGTGGCGATGTCCTGACGCGGTTTGGTGTCGGTCATACCGGATAAAATCATATCGACACGATGGGTGGCGACGGCGTTAACCATCTGTTCAAAGCCGATTTCCTGCCAGCTGATTTTGCGGTTCAGGCGTTTGCCGAGTTCCATGCCCAGATCGTAATCCATGCCGGTCAGATTACCGGTGGCCGGATCTTTGAATTCCAGCGGCGGATAGTTCGGCATCATCGCCACTTTAATTTCGTCTTTTTGCTTCAGCTCCGCCGCGCTGGCGACAGAAACAGCGCCGTTCAGCAGCACGCCAGCGGTAATGAGGGACAACAATGTTTTTTTCATGAAGGCATTCCCATAGTCAAAAGTTAACGTCAAAAGGGTCAGATCAGGACGGCAGAAATAAAGTTCTGCGTCCGTGGATTTTGCGGGTTGAGCAAAATGTCTTCCGGATTACCACTTTCTATAATTCCGCCCTCGTCCATGAAGACCACGCGGTTTGCCACTTCCCGCGCGAAACCTAATTCATGCGTAACCACAATCATGGTCATGCCTTCTGCCGCCAGGCCGCGCATCACCGCCAGCACTTCGCCCACCATCTCCGGGTCGAGCGCCGAGGTGGGTTCATCAAACAGCATCACTTTGGGTTTCATCGCCAGCGCCCTGGCAATCGCCACGCGCTGTTGCTGGCCGCCGGAAAGTTCCAGCGGATAAGCATCACGCTTATGCGCCAGCCCGACGCGTTCAAGCAGCGCCATCGCTTCCTGCGTCGCCTCTTTCACCGGACGCAGCAGCACCTGACACGGCCCTTCGATGATGTTTTCCAGCGCGGTTTTGTCCGGGAACAGATTGAAACGCTGGAATACCATGCCGGTTTTCAGCCGCTGACGGGCAATCTGCCGGTCGTTAAGCGGATACAGCTTTTTGCCGTCCATGCGGTAACCGACCAGTTCGTCATCGACCCAGACGCCCCCGCTGTCGATGCGCTCAAGTTGATTGATGCAGCGCAGAAATGTGCTTTTCCCTGAGCCGGAAGGCCCGATGATGCACATCACTTCGCCGTGTTTAACCTCAAGATTGACGTTTTTCAGCGCCTGAAACTGATCAAAGTACTTATTGACGTTGACGGCTTTGATAATACTTTTCATGGTCAGGCTCCTGTCAGTGGCTGGTGCGGCGGCGGGTGCCACGGCCAAAATAACGTTCCAGACGGTTCTGCCCGAGCGACAGCACGGTCACCACCACCAGATACCAAATGCCCGCCACAAACAGCAGTTCCATTACCCGCGCATTGGCGAAGTAAATGGTCTGCGCGTTATAGAGCACTTCGGAATACTGGATCATGCTGGCAAGGCTGGTGGTTTTCACCATGCTGATGAATTCGTTACCAATGGGCGGGATAATCACCCGCATTGCCTGGGGCAAAATAATCCGCCGCAGCGCATGCAGACGGGTCATGCCGATGGATTTCGCGGCTTCGTACTGCCCGAGATCGACCGAGATCAGCCCGGCACGCACCACTTCCGAGGTGTACGCGCCCTGATTAATGCTCAGGCCGAGCAGCGCGGCGGTGAACGGCGTCATGATATCGACGGTCTGAATGCTGAATACGCCGGGAATGGCGATGACCGGGAAAATCAGCGCCAGGTTAAACCACAGCAACAGTTGTAAAATCAGCGGGGTGCCGCGAAAAATCCACGTATACCCCATCGCCACGCTGCGCAGGACCGGGTTTTGCGACATGCGCATCACGGCGATAATCACCCCGAACACGATCCCCAGCGCCATCGCCAGCACCGACATCACAATGGTATTGCCCAGCCCGAACAGAATGGCTTTGGCGGTCAGGAACTGCGCCACGTACTGCCATTCGATTTTGCCGTGCGCAAAGGCATTCACCAGCAACGCCAGCAGCAGCAGGATCACCACCGAGGCAAAAATCCGGCCGTAATAACGTTGCGGCACGTAGTGATATTCGCTGAGATCAATCTCTGCGCTTTTCGCGCTTTCCGACATTTTCTGATAAGGGGTCATAAGCCTTCTCCCGCCCGGTTATAAAGACAAGCCAGCGTAGCCTGTAGCCCAGTTCGCCTGCGCCTGCAGACGAATTTTCAGCCGCGCAATTTGCTCCGCCACCCGCACCGGCGCCGTGCCGCCTTTGCCGCTGCGGGCGTTGATCGCCGCTTCCAGCGTCAGGCATTCACGCACGTCGGCGCTCAGGCGGGCATCTACTGCCAGTAACTGCGCGTCGCTGACTTCGTGCAGCGCCAGATTATGTTGCTCACACACCTGCACCAGTTTGCCGGTGATTTCGTGGGCTTCCTTGAACGGCACGCCACGGCGCGACAGCCAGTCGGCCACTTCAGTCGCCAGCGTAAAGCCTTCCGGTGCCTGTTCGCGTAAACGCTCAACATTGACGGTCATGGTATCGATCATGCCCGCCATCGCAGGCAGCACTAACAGCAACTGTTCGACGGTATCCAGCGCATTACGTTTGTCTTCGATAAGGTCACGGTTATAGGAAAGCGGCAGGCCTTTCATGGTGGTCAGCATGGCGGTGACGTTGCCAATCAGCCGTCCGCTTTTGCCGCGCGTCAGTTCAGCGATATCCGGGTTTTTCTTTTGCGGCATGATGGAACTGCCGGTGGCGTAGCCGTCGTCCAGTTCAACCCAGCGGAACTGGCGCGATGCCCACAGACACACTTCTTCACTGATGCGGGAAAGATTGACGCTCAGCATACTGCCCGCAAACAGGAATTCTGCGACGTGATCCCGGCTGGCTACGGCATCAATCGAGTTCTCGCAGGCACCGTCATAACCGAGATCTTTGGCGGAGAGTTCCGGGTGCAGGGCAATCGCAGAACCCGCCATCGCCGCCGCGCCCAGAGGCGACAGTGCGCAACGCTTATCCCAGTCCTGAAAGCGTTCAATGTCACGGCAAAAGGACTGCGCATGCGCCATCAGCTGATGCCCGAACACAATCGGCTGCGCCTGCTGAAGATGGGTAAAACCCGGTGCCAGCGTATGAATATGCTGTTCCGCCTGCTTCACCAGTGCAGTCTGAAGTTCGAGCAATGCCGCCACAATCTTGCGGGCGTGGTCGCGCAGGTAGAGGCGTAAATCGTTAGCGGTCTGATCATTACGTGAACGCCCTGCCCGCAGCTTGCCGCCGAGTTCCCCCAGCCGCTCGGTCAGGCTGCGTTCGATAAACGTGTGAACGTCTTCATCCCCCTGAACCGGCTGAATAATCCCGGCACGGAAATCCTTCGCCAGTTGTTTAATAGCCTCCACCATCAGGACGGTTTCATTTTCGTCGAGTAAACCGGCGCGGCTTAATTCATACGCATGGGCGCGGCACCCTTCCAGATCATATTCGGCAAGGGAAAAATAATATTCCGGGCTGCGCGATAATGCGCTTAATGCGGCGGCTGGCCCGTGTTTGAAGCGTGCTCCCCACAGTAATTCTGGCTGTTGCGACATAATTTTTTCCTTGTATGGCATAAATGTTGCAAACCTGGATCCGGTGGCATGTCTGACGGTAAGAGAAAATAAAACCCTTCCGGCAACATGACAAATGACACTGCACAATCTGAGGCTTGCAAGGTAATAACGAGTGAGGCTACGTGAATTTGATGGTGTAGATTTTAAAGGCGGGGGTAAATATTAATTATGGAAAGTCCACTTTCCAAATCAGGAAACACATCACCCGCAAAAAGTGATATTAACCAGCACAGCCTTGGCGTCGCCGATTTAAAACTTTTGCGCGTCTTTAAAACCGTTGTGGAAGCCGGTGGCTTTACCGCCGCATGCAATGAACTGAATATTGGCCTGGCGGCGATCAGTAAACAAATTTCTGATCTCGAAATCCGTTTTGGCATGAAACTTTGCACCCGAGGACGCGAAGGATTTTATTTAACCGAACACGGTAAAGTGGCTTATCAGGCCTGCCTTGATTTATTTTCATCCATCAATCAGTTTCGCGACAAACTCAATCACGCCCGTCATGAACTGTTTGGCGAGCTGAATATTGGCATCATCGATAACACCATCACTGACCCGCAATCGCCCGTAGTCAGTGCGTTGGGTGAGATTTACCGTCAGGCACCGAAGGTCAGTATTCGCCTGCACGCCACTCAGCTGGACGAGATTGAACGCGGGATTATCGACGGACGTTTTACCTGTGGCATCATGCCGGTGTATCAGGAAAAACCGGAGTTTGATTACTATTTCCTCTATCATGAAATGGCTTATCTTTATTGCGGCGACAAGCATCCGCTGTTCAGCGTCCCTGCCGCTGAAATAAAAGAATCACAGATCAAATCGTCGCACATGGTGAATCATTTTTACGCCAATCACAGTAAAAAAAATATCTTTTCGGATGTCACTTCCACGCACGCCATTGCGGTACAAGTCGAAGCCGTCACCATGCTGCTGATGACGGGAAATTATCTCGGATTTCTGCCTGAACATTACGCCAGTGCATTTATGGGCGGAAATAAACTCCGCGCACTGATGCCGGAGAATATTGAAATTGCCACACCGTTCAGCCTTGTACTGAAAAAAGGCGCACCGTTTAATTCGGTGATGACGTTATTTTACAACGCCCTTAAACAGGCATTAATCCCCGTTCCTGAAGCCAGAGCCAGCTGACCGGCTTATGCACCCTTTGTATATCACTGTTTTTCTGCACCCTGAAGGTGCAAAGAAAGTCATGTTGTGGTGCGGATTATCACTTTTAATTATAAGTTCATTTACCTTCTTCTCATTAATTATCTAAAAATGTATAACATCAAAGCCCTGCATGATTTCCTTCTGCGATTTCAACTGTGGCGCAGTAATTGCTTCACCCACTTGTCTATACAGGGTTGCACATTAGGATTTTTATTGGCCGTCTTTTTCTCTTCCCACACCAAGCGAGGAAATTATGTCACCTTCTCAGACCTTTACGGGTTTCTTCAAAAACAAACTGGCTCTGGCCTGTTGTCTTGGCGCACTCAGCACATTCAGCCTGAGCACCTCCGCCGCTGCACCCGAAGCGGGCACGTTCAAAATGGGCATTGAACCCTGGCTGGGTTACGGCCAGTGGCACGTCGCACAAAGTCAGGGCATTTTTAAACAACAGGGGCTGGAGAAGGTCGATATCATTAACTTCGCCGAAGATAAAGACATCAACGCCGCCTTAGCCAGCGGCCAGATCGACGGCGCAAACATTGCCACACATACCGCGATGGCGATGGTCTCTGCCGGTTTGCCGATCAAAGTGGTGCTGTTACTGGATCAAAGTGAAACCGCTGACGCCCTGCTGGTGGGCAAAGACATCACCACGCTGAAAGATTTGAAAGGCAAGCAGGTGGCCTTTGAAGAAGGCACCACCAGCGACATTCTGTTGCACAGCGCCGTTAATTCTGCAGGTCTGAAATGGAGTGATATCACACCGGTGCCGATGCCAGCCGATTCTGCGGGCAGCGCGCTGATTGCCAAACGCGTCACTGCTGCCGTCACTTATGAACCCTATATTTCTGCCGCGAAAAAACAGGACCCGTCGCTGAAAATGCTCTACAGCGGCTCTTCCGATCCCGGCCTGATTGGCGATGTGCTGGTGGTCCGTGATTCCGTACTGAAAGAAAAACCGGGGCAAATCGCTGCGTTGATTAAAAGCTGGGACGCCGCCCTGACCCACTACCAGGCCAATACCACAGCGGATCGCGCCATCATTGCCAAAGCGGTTGGCGCAACGCCTGCAGATCTGGAAACCGCGTTTGACGGCGTGAAATATTACTCGCTGGCGGAAAACAAACAGGTGCTCAGCCATTCCTTCTCCGACCAGACCTTCGCCCACGTGCTCAAAGCAGCCACCGCCGCCGGGCTTATTCCTAAACCGGTAACCGCCGCCGGGGTGATTGACGCCAGCTTCGTGAACAGCCTGCCATGAGTTCGCGTCGTAAACCGCTCAATCTGATGGTGATTGGCCGCCTGCCGTCGCGCAAAGTGTTCGTCGGCATTGCGGTCACGCTGTTCGTGATCCTGTTTCTTGCCTGGGGGCTGGCAACCCGCAGCGGCGCGATCCCGCCGATTTTCCTGCCCAAACTGACCGATGTCTGGCTGAAAATGGTCAGTCTGGCGCAGGACGGCACGCTATGGAGCGACATTAAAAGCAGCCTGTACCGCATCAGTATCGCCTTCGCGATTTCCTCAGTGATGTCGATTGTGATTGGCGTGCTGGCAGGCTGTTACGGTTTCTTCAAAGCGCTGACCGAACCGCTGGTGGACTTTATCCGTTACATGCCGGTGGTGGCGTTCGTGCCGCTGACCATTCTGTGGACCGGCACCGACGATGTGCAGAAATTCCTGATTATCTGGATCGGTACATTCTTCCAGCAGGTTCTGATGGTGATCGACGCCGTGAAACGGGTGCCCGGCGATTTTGTCGGTTTAGGCCGCACGTTAGGCATGCCGGATCGCAAAATCTTGTTCCGCATCGTTTTACCCGGTGCACTGCCGGGTATCTGGGACGCACTGCGCATCAGTCTCGGCTGGGCGTGGACGTGGCTGGTGCTGGCCGAACTGGTGGCATCCACGTCCGGGCTCGGTTACCGCATCGTGGTGTCGCAACGTTTCTTCCAGACTGACACCATCATCGGCTACATCCTGCTGCTGGGTATTCTGGGTTTAATCAGCGATCAGATCATGCGTGCACTTGAGCGCGTGCTGTTCCGCTACAACAAGAGGCGCGCCTGATGTCGGTGTTAACCATTTCCCATCTGCACAAAAGTTTTCAGGTTGGCAAACAAACGCGCGAAGTGCTGCACGACATCAGCCTGACACTGGCGGACAATGAATTTGTTTCGGTGGTTGGCACATCCGGCTGTGGCAAAAGCACCTTATTGTCGATTGCTGCCGGGCTTGAGGATTACGACAGCGGCGACGTTCAGGTGGATGGCAAAACCATTCGCGGCGCGGGCATTGACCGTGGCGTGGTATTTCAGTCTTACACCCTGTTGCCCTGGCTGACAGCGCGTCAGAACATTGAGTTTGCGCTGAAAGCCGCCGGATTCAGCCGCGCGGAATGCCGTGAAAAAGCCAGTCAGCATCTCGAACTGGTGCAACTGACGCAGTTTGCTGATGCCTGGCCCGCGGAGCTTTCCGGTGGCATGAAACAGCGTGTCGCCATCGCCCGTGCGCTGTCTTACCGCCCTAAAATCCTGCTGATGGATGAACCCTTTGGCGCGCTGGATGCCATGACCCGCCATCAGATGCAGGAATTACTGACCGGCATCTGGGAGCAACACCGGCTGACCGTCATGTTCGTCACCCACGATATTGAAGAAGCGGTATACCTTTCTGACCGCATTGTGGTGATGGGTCCCGGCACGATTGCGGCGACTTACGACGTGCCGTTACCGCGTCCGCGCCGTGAGGAACTGACCGCCAGCCCTGAATTCACTGATCTGCAACGCCAGGTCCTGCACACTATCCGCAGCGGCCATCCCCGCGCTGCGCTGGCCTGATAACCGGAGATTGACCATGTCTGCACCTTTTCAAGCCGTAACTTTTCATGATTTGAGTGATTCGTCTGAACTGCCAGCGGAGCTGTTCAAACGCACGGAAGCCGATTTGTCGTTTTTCACTGAGCGCGTTGCGCCGATCATTGAAGCGGTGCGTACCGAAGGCGATGCCGCCCTGCGCCGTTTTGCCCGCGATTTCGACGGCGTTACCGCGCCGCATATGAGCATTCTGGCGGAAGATACGGAATTCGAAACGGCGTTTGAACGCCTCGATCCGCAGGTGGTGGAATCGATCCGTTTCGCCGTCGAAAACGTCCGCGCCTTCCATGAAGCACAAAAACCGGAAGACATGTGGATGAAAGAAATCCGCCCCGGCGCCTTTGCCGGTGACCGCCATGTGCCCATCGATTCCGTAGCCTGTTACGTGCCACGCGGCAAAGGCTCATTCCCAAGCGTGTTACTGATGACCACCATTCCGGCGGTGGTCGCAGGTGTAAAACGTGCCATTGTCATCACCCCGCCTGGCCCCGACGGCAAAGTCGATGACGCCACGCTGGTGGCCGCTCGTCTGGTTGGCATTACCGAAGTGTACAAATGCGGCGGCGCACAGGGTGTCGCTGCCGTGGCATTTGGCACTGAAACCGTGCCGAAGTGCCTGAAGATAGTCGGCCCCGGCAGCCCGTGGGTGGTGGCCGCCAAGCGTCAACTCTCGAATCTGATCGACCCCGGCATTCCTGCCGGTCCAAGCGAAAGCCTGATCCTCGCCGATGACACCGTGGACGGTGCGCTGGCAGCGCTGGATCTGATCATCGAATCAGAACATGGCCCGGATTCTTCGGCGTATCTGGTCACCAGCAGCCGTCGGGTCGCTGAACAGGCCATCGCCGCACTGCCCGGTTACTGGGCGCAGCTCGATGAAAAACGGGCCGGATTCTCACAGGCCGTATTATGCGGAACCCACGGCGGCGTGGTGCTGACAGCAGATTTCACCGCAGCCGTTGAATTTGTTAATCAGTACGCGCCGGAACATCTGGAAATTCTGGCCGAAGAGCCGATGGCCGTGATGGGCAAAATCCGCAATGCCGGTGAAATCCTGCTGGGCAATTACACACCGATCACGCTGGGGAATTTCGTCCTCGGACCGAACGCAGTTCTGCCGACCAATGGCGCAGCGAAAACCGTCGGGCCGCTGTCTGTGTTCGATTACATGAAACGGATCTCCGTAGGCTATGTCACCCGCGAAGGCTATCAGCCGCTGGCCGATAAAGCACACGCCTTTGCATTGTATGAAGGATTCCCCGGCCACGCGCTGGCGGTATCGGCTTTACGCACTGAGATCATCAACAAAAAAGGCCAGTAACGATGAGCAATATGACGGGCAGTGAACCGCTGGCCGCGCAGGCGCGTCAGTTAGTGCAGGCGGGAGAATGGCAGCAGGCGGCAGACGTTTTGCGCCAGCTTATCGGCGAAGTCACCGGCGTGGCTGCCGGTCAGCTCACCATCAACCGCGATCAGTACAGCCTCAACTCTCTCAACGGCACCGTGACCCTTGAGGATGGCCGCGCCCTGTTCTTCAAATATCACAATGAAGAAGGCGAAGATAAAACCATCGAGGAGTATTACAACGCAGAATTGCTGCGTGAAAGCGGCTTTCGCGTGGATGTTCCTGTCTATGCCTGCGGCGAGCCGGGGCGTCAGATTCTGATGTACACCCTGCGCCATGACCGGCGCATGGCGGACATCTGCCGCGATATCGAACAGCAGCAGGCGTGGGACCAGGAAGCGGAAATCGAAGAGGCACAGCGCCGCGCTGACCGCGATATTCTGACCCATACCCTGCCGACGCTGAAACCCGGCTCAGTCAGTGCGGTGGCGGCCGAACCTGTCCATCAGTTGTTCTATCACCGGCTAATTTCTCCGGAAAACCCGGAAATCACCGCGGGTTTTGGTGGTCGCGTGGCCCGTTTTTACGTCGGTAAAACCTTCCGGCTGGAAGATGAGGAACTGGAATGGCAGACGCTGAGCAACCTGCGATGGGTAATCAACGGCGTGGCTTATCAGCACAGTTTACGCCAACTATTCAGTGAAGCAGGCGTCCGCCTGGCACCGGCGGCACTGGCCGATCACGGGGTGATTACCGCGCACGGTGACGCGCATAATGCCAACGTCTGGTACGACACCACGGAGGAAATCCCGCAACTGGTCAGCTTCGACCCGGCGTTTGCCGGTCGTAATATTCCGGCGCTACTGGCGGAAATCAAAGCCACATTCCACAACATTTTTGCCCATCCGCTGTGGCTGTATGAACCTTCACGCTGCGGCGAACTTTACAAAGTGACCGTGATGCGTCGCGGCGACACGTTATATGTCGATCATAACTGGCAGTTAACCCCGCTGCGCGCAGCGTTTTTACGCGACAAAGGCGAGGAATACTGGCAGCCGTTACTGACGCAACTCGCCCGCCACGGCTGGCTGCCACCCCACTGGCAGCGGATCTTCCGGCTCGCCATGTTCTGCTGCCCGACGCTGGTACTGGATTTACGCGCCGGAGGTTTCAGCGGCCATACGCCAACCAGTTCCGCCCTCGGGCTGGCAATGGCCGTCATGCTCGGCAGCGAACCGGTCGAAGATACCGATGAGTTCAGCGACTGGCTGGCGCGGATAAGCCCTGTGGGGAGACCCTGATGGCCTCTCCTTTCTCCCTGCAACGTTTCTCGCTGCAAGGCAGGCGGGTACTGATCACCGGCAGTTCACGCGGCATTGGTCAGGCCCTGGCTTCAGGTATGGCACAAGCCGGAGCCAGCGTCATTGTCTGCGGGCGTGATATCACCACGCTGAATGCCGTTTGCGAACAAATCCGCCAGCAAGGCGGTGACGCCACGCCGCTGGTACTGGACGTCACGCAGCCCGCCACTTTTGCCGACGCTTTCGCCTCCCTGCCCGCACCGCCGGATGTGCTGGTTAACAATGCCGGTACTGAACAGTTATGCCCGTCGATGGATGTCGACGAAGTGCTGTGGGACCGCATTCTGACCACCAATCTTAAAGGCGCATTTTTCTGCGCCCAGGCCGCAGCACGGCTGATGGCTGAAAATGGCGGTGGCAGCATCCTTAATCTGTGCTCCCTGACCAGCCAGGTCGGCGTGCCCGGCGCTGCTGCTTACGGCGCATCTAAATCGGCGATGGTCGGCCTGACACATACTCTGGCAACAGAATGGGCCGGTAAAAACATCCGGGTGAACGGCATCGGACCGGGATATTTCAAAACAGACCTGACCGCTGAGTTTTATGACAACGCCGCCTGGTGCCGGCAGATGCAGGCAAAGATCCCGCTGGGAAGATTTGGCGAACTGGAAGATCTGATCGGCGCAGCGGTATTTCTGAGCAGCCCGGCCGCGGCGTATATCACCGGGCAGGTGCTCTATGTGGACGGGGGATATCTGGCGGGGATCTGATGTCAGACACGGGTTGGCTCAGGCCCCGTGCAAGCTCGGCGTTCAACCGGAGTGTACATAAGTTACTGTTTTGTCTGTAATACCCCACCCCAACCCTCCCCTTCGCAGGGGAGGGAGCCGACCGGGTTGCTTGTGGGATTGGCTTTTGCTCCTCCCCCTGCGAAGGGGGAGGCCGGGAGGGGGTATTAATGAAAAACCAATAAGTTAAAGCTTGCACGACACACCTGAAACTCTAAAAATCCTTAAATTCTCGCCCCCATTTCCTCCACCCTTGCAATTGCCGCATACAGCGCCTCCGCCGTCACCTGTCCCGGCATATTCGCCATATCCGGCGCATGCAGTGATGCCTGCACAATACTTTCCAGCTCATCCTCATTAAGATCGGCTATCTCACTCAAACGCAGCGGCACAGCGCAGGCTTGCGCAAGTCTGACGGCTTCCAGCAGTTCCTCATCACTGCGGTTCTCCAGCGCCAGCAGGCACAGGTTGCCGAAGCCGACCAGCAGACCGTGGCCGAATTCACGGGTTTTATCACAGACCGTGAAACCTTCATAAATGGCGTGGGAAGCAGCGGCATGTGCCCCGCTGCTCATCAGCGATGTCAGGCCCGCAAACATGAAAATAGCATCGAGTACCTGATCCAGCCCGGCGTTCGGTTTACCGGCGCGGACGGCGTCGCAGGCCACAGGGCCGTAAGATTCGATCAGGTCATAGCAGATCCGGCTGTTGGCGCTGGAAGAACGTGCGACGCCGCTCAGCTGGCCGTGATGACCGCTGATGGCACGGAATTCATACCATTTTGCCAGCGTGTCGCCAAGGCCAGCAGCCAGCCAGCGCAACGGGGCAACAGCCAGAATTTCACTGTCGATGATCACCGAAGCCGGTGCCTGTGGCAGCGGGAATAAATCCCGGAAATGACCGTCGTCATGGTAACGGATGGTCAGCGGCGTGACGGCGGCGCAGGTCGCGGCAATCGTCGGAATCGTCACAACCGGCACATTGGTTTCCACGCCAACGGCTTTGCAGGTATCAAGAGATTTGCCGCCACCCACACCAATCACGATATCGGCTTTTTTATCTTTAACGATTTTAGCCAGGCGGCTGATATTGCCCTCACTGCTTTCCCCGCCGAACCATTCGCTGCCGACCAGTTCCACGGCGGAACCTTCAAGCTGGTGGCGGATTTTATCCCCCACGGCGGCCAGTGCCTGATGGCCACCAATCACCAGCGCACGCGTACCCAGCAGTGCGCAAATGTCACCAAGCTGAGAGATAACGCCGGGTCCGCGCAGGATTTGCGCCGGGAAGATAATATTCTGTGCCTGCATAACTGCCTCTCCGTGATTTTTGTATTTGACGGGTCTGATGAAAATTCTCTGAAGATGTTTTTGTTATTACTTCAAATCAATAGGGTTGTTGACGCAACAAATGCGGCCCAAGCTGGCGAACCGACGTGCAGCCAAGCTGCGCCATCGTGCGGTCAACTTCCTGCAAAATAATCTCCAGCGCCCGTTGCGCGCCCGCCTCACCGGCTGCGGCGACACCATATAACATCGGTCTGCCGAGCAGCACCGCATCCGCGCCCAGCGCCAGGGCTTTCACCACGTCAGTGCCACGGCGAAAACCGCTGTCGATGAGGATCGTCGCCTGCGAACCGCACAGCTTGCGGATTTCCGGCAGCACTTCCAGTGCACTTACCGAACCGTCGAGCTGACGCCCGCCGTGATTTGACAGCACAATGCCATCGGCACCGCTCGCAAAAGCGAGCTGTGCATCTTCCGGCGCGAGGATCCCTTTGATCAACAATGCGCCCTGCCACTGGCTGCGGATCCAGCGCAGGGTTTCCCAGTTCAGACGGGTATCCATTTGCGCTGAAAAGTAGCTCGCCCCGCCCGCTCCTCGTTGTTTATCTGCCGGAACGTAGGGTTTGAGATTGCCGAAACCAGGCATTCCTGCCGGTTTTAAGGTTCGCCAGACCCAGCCCGGATGCAGCGCGACATCAATCATGCTCAGCACCGATAGCTTCATCGGCCGCCGGTAATTACGCTTATCTTTTTCGCGGTTACCGAAATGCACCGCATCAACCGAGACCACCAGCGTGGTGCAACCGGCTGCTCTGGCCCGCTCCAGCAGGCTGGTGGTGACGCTCCGGTCTTTGAGCACATACAACTGAAACCAGTGCTGTGGCAGATTTTGTGCCGCGATTTCTTCAAGCGAAGCGGTTGAAACCGTGCTCTGGATATAGGCGATACCCGCACGTTTCGCTGTACGGGCCAGCATGGTATCTGCGCCGAAACGCAACATGCCGTTATAGCCTGTCGGTGCAATCAGTAACGGTGCAGAAAGCCGCTGCCCGCACACCGTGACGGACAAATCGCGCTGGCTTGAATCGTTCAGTACCGGTGGAATAAAGCGCCAGCGGCCAAAAACCTCACGGTTATCCTGCAGCGTTTGCTCATCATCCGCCCCGCCTTCAACATAGCTAAACGCAAAACGGGGCAAGGCGCATTTCGCCTGCCGGCGCAGATCGTCAATGTTCAGCGCAGCACGTTTCACTCCGCCTCCTCCGTCAGGATACGTTTCAGGCTGTCGATAAACTGCCGGTTATCCTGTTCATTACCGATGGACACGCGGATCCAGTTTTCATAACCGGTTTCACGCCAGGGTTTGATAATCACGCCATAAGTAAGCAAGCGTTGTGCCAGTTCCGTAGCCGGGCGGCCGCAATCGAAGAACAGGAAATTGGCATAGGATGAGGCGACGTTAAAACCGAGCGCGGTAAGTTCGGCCGCCATGTCCTCACGCAGTGCGGTGACCAGCGCAATGCTGTCGCGGACATGCTGTTTATCCTGCAATGCCGCCACGGCAGCCACCTGCGCCGAACGGTTGATGTTGAAAGGTGTCCGCACCCTGTCCAGCAAATTCACCAGTTCAGGGTGACTGGCAAAACCATACCCCACCCGCAGCCCGGCCAGCCCGTACGCTTTCGAGAAAGTCCGCAACACAATCCACGGTCGTGGCTGCTCAGCCAGCACCAGCAGACTGTCAGGATAGGCAGCGTCGGTTTCACAATATTCGAAATAGGCTTCGTCAATCACCAGGACGCAATCCGCTGGCGCAGCATTAATAATACGGGTGAATCCTTCCCGGTTAAGCATGCAGCCCACCGGATTGGACGGGTTGCTGAAAATCAACATTTTGGCCGGTGTGCGCAGTGCGGTTTCCCAGGCTTCAACATCAAATTCCTGCTGTGCATTCACGCCGACCATCGTGACATCCGCCCCCATCATGCGCGGGAAGATTTCGTGTAAACCAAAGGAGGGGATCAGCGTCACAACACGATCGCCGGGGTTAAGAAACGCCAGCGCCAGCATATGCAGAATGTCTTCGGAACCGTTGCCGATAACAATATTTTCGGCTGCCACGCCGGTATCTGCTGCCAGCGCGTCACGCAGCACCGCACTCGATGCATCAGAATAAATCGCACTGAAACGCGCATCCGCTTCTAACGCCACCACCACCTGCGGGCTGGCACCAAGCGGGTTTTCATTACTGGCCAGTTTGGCAATATGAGTCACGCCGTATTTTTTTTGCACAGCATCAGCCGAAAGCCCGGCGTTATAAACGCTCAGTGACCGCGCCCCGGGCCTTGCCAGATTTTTCAGAAGCTGTTGCTGCTTTTTAAATGCCGAATCAAGAACTGCCAGATCTGAAGCCATTACTTACCTCACACTGTAGATATGCTCCCGAGTATGCCGTAAATCAGCGGATTTTTACGCCACTTTTTGCAGCATTTTCCGAATGTTTTTGAAACAAAACGGGCAACGGCCTGCGCCACTGCCCGTGAGGTTTGTTCAATTTAATGTCTCAATGAATTAATCACTTACCATTATTACTTTGCGAGCATTGGCAAATTCAGGTGATGACGTTCAGCACAGTCTTTTGCCTGTTCATAGCCAGCGTCTGCGTGGCGCATCACACCGGTTGCCGGGTCGTTCCACAGCACGCGGTCAAGGCGGGCATCGGCTTCCCGGGTACCGTCAGCCACAATCACCATTCCGGCGTGTTGCGAGAAGCCCATCCCGACGCCACCGCCATGATGCAGACTGACCCACGTTGCGCCGCCCGCAGTATTGAGCAAAGCGTTCAGCAGCGGCCAGTCGGAAACTGCATCAGAACCGTCTTTCATGGCTTCCGTTTCACGGTTTGGTGAGGCAACAGAACCGGTGTCGAGATGGTCGCGGCCGATAACCACCGGCGCTTTCAGCTCGCCGTTACGTACCATTTCATTGAATGCCAGACCGGCAATATGGCGCTCTCCCAGCCCCAGCCAGCAAATACGCGCCGGTAACCCCTGGAAAGCGATACGTTCGCGCGCCATGTCCAGCCAGTTAATGAGGTTTGCGTTGTCGGGGAACAGTTCTTTCAGTTTGGCGTCGGTTTTGTAGATATCTTCCGGGTCCCCGGAAAGCGCCACCCAGCGGAACGGGCCTTTGCCTTCACAGAACAGCGGACGGATATAGGCAGGCACAAAACCCGGGAAATCAAAGGCATTCTCCACGCCTTCGTCTTTGGCAACCTGACGGATGTTATTGCCGTAATCGACCGTCGGAATGCCCATCGCATGAAAATCGAGCATTGCCTGAACGTGTTTGGCCATCGACGCACGGGCAGCTTTCACCACCGATTGCGGATCTGACAGTCGCGCATCCTGCCATTTTTCCAGGCTCCAGCCTTCCGGCAGATAGCCGTTCAGCGGGTCATGTGCCGAGGTCTGATCAGTGACGATATCCGGACGCAGACCGCCTTCTTTTGCGCGGGCAACCAGTTGTGGCATCACCTCTGCGGCATTGCCCAGCAGTCCCACGGAAATGGCTTTTTTCTCGGCGCAGGCTTTTTCAATCATGGCCAGCGCTTCATCAATGCTGTGTGCTTTGTAATCGAGATAACGGGTGCGCAGACGGAAATCGATGCGCGATTCCTGACATTCAATTGCCAGTACGCAGGCTCCGGCCAGCACGCCCGCCAGTGGCTGGGCGCCGCCCATGCCGCCCAGACCGGCAGTCAGGATCCATTTGCCGCGCAGGTCGCTGTTGTAATGCTGGCGTCCCGCTTCCGCGAAGGTTTCATAAGTACCCTGCACGATGCCCTGCGCACCGATGTAAATCCAGGAACCGGCGGTCATCTGGCCGTACATCATCAGGCCAGCTTTATCCAGTTCGTGAAAGTGATCCCAGTTTGCCCAGTGCGGCACAATGTTGGAATTGGCAATCAGCACGCGGGGCGCATCGGTATGGGTGCGGAAAACGCCAACCGGCTTGCCGGATTGTACCAGCAGCGTTTCGTCTTCACGCAGCTTGCGTAAACTGTCAAGAATGCCTTCAAACGCCGGCCAGTTGCGCGCTGCTTTACCAATGCCGCCGTAAACCACCAGATCTTCCGGGCGCTCAGCGACATCCGGATCGAGGTTGTTCTGGATCATGCGGTATGCCGCTTCAATCAGCCAGTTCTGGCAGCTCAGTTCCGTGCCCTGTGGCGCACGAACAACGCGGGCAATGGCCGTTTTTTGTGGAGCGTTCATCATCATTTCCTTCTCTGAAATAGGGTGTTTGAATCAATCTTTACAGGACAAAAGTCATCAGGCAAAGCTTGGCAGCAGCGCTTCAATCGCCGCAGGCCAATGCTCGCGGGAAGCCCAGAGACGCATCATTTCAACGTCCGGTGCCATCAGGCGGTCTTTTTCAAGAAACGCCACGTTTTCACGGATAGCTTTCATTTCATTTTCCAGCGTCGCTGAACTTTGCAGCGGACGAAGGAAATCAATACCCTGTGCGGCGGCCATCGCTTCAATGCCCACGACCACGCTGGTGTTAAAGCACATGTCACCCAGACGGCGGGCGGCGTAGGTTGCCATGGATACATGATCTTCCTGATTCGCCGAGGTCGGCAGGCTGTCAACGCTGCCCGGATGCGCCAGCGATTTGTTTTCCGACGCCAGCGCCGCTGCGGTAACCTGCGCAATCATAAAGCCGGAGTTCACACCGCCGTCATTGACCAGAAACGCCGGTAAACCGGAAAGCCCGGTATCGAGCAGTAACGCCATACGACGCTCGGAAATCGCGCCGATCTCAGCGACGGCCAGCGCGATGATGTCGGCAGCAAAAGCCACCGGTTCGGCATGGAAGTTACCGCCGGAAATCACGTCACCGTTTTCGGAAAACACCAGCGGATTATCAGAAGCGGCATTGGCTTCAATGCGCAGGATACGGGCAGCGTGGTGCAGGTTATCCAGACAAGCCCCCATCACCTGCGGTACACAGCGGATGGAATACGGATCCTGTACGCGGCCGCAATCTGCATGAGACGTGACAATGTCACTCCCGCGAAGGATCTCGGTCAGTGCCGCCGCCACCCCAATCTGACCCTGCTGGCCGCGGGCTTCGTGAATGCGTGCATCCAGCGGTTTTACGGAACCTTTGATGGCTTCCAGCGACAATGCGCCCGCCACCAGTCCGGCAGAAAATACGCGTTCGGCTTCAAACAGACCGGACAACGCCAGCGAGGTGGAAACCTGTGTGCCGTTAAGCAGGGCCAGCCCTTCTTTCGGCCCAAGTTCAAATGGCTTCAGGCCTGCCGTCGCCAGACCTTCAGTCGCCGACATTTTTTCGCCTTGCACCGTGACCTGCCCCTCACCAATCAGCATCAGGGAGAGATGCGCCAGCGGCGCTAAGTCACCGGATGCTCCCACGGAGCCTTTCTCAGGAATACACGGATAAACACCGGCATTGAACAAGGTAATCAGTGCGTCGATCACCTCAATGCGGATGCCGGAATGGCCGCGAGACAGGCTCAGCACTTTGGTCGCCATCACCAGACGCACCACGTTATCCGCCAGATCCTTGCCGATACCGACGCTGTGCGACAACACCAGATTGCGTTGCAGTTCCGCCAGACGCTCCGCCGGAATACGCGTCTGTGCCAGCTTGCCGAAACCGGTATTGATGCCGTAGACCACTTTCCCCGACTCAACAATGCGGGTGACCGTTTCCTGCGACGCCAGCACGCCTGCGCGCGCCTCCTCAGCCAGTTCAAGGCGGACATTGCCCTGATAAATCTTGCGCAGCATCGGCAGATCAACATGACCTGGTTGCAGGCGGCAAAGGGTTAACGCATTGGATGAAGAAGCCATAATCTATTCCTGTATAGACAAGTGAAACCGGAAGTAAACCCGGCTAAGGACGTAGCCCGCCGGGTATTTACGCATTACATAACGAATCTACAATCTATTCTGTACAGATGCGGGGTGGTGAAATCAGTGGTCCATTGCCTGCATCGTTTCGGTGCGAATTTCTTCGGTAACCCGCGCTTTCAGCGCCATAAATTCCGGCGACGTTTTCAGGGTGTAGTCCCGCGGATGCGGGAAATTAACCGCCACTTCGGTTTTGATCCGCCCCGGCCGGGCACTGAAAATCGCCACCTTATTAGCCATGAAAATCGCTTCGTCGATATCATGTGTCACGAACAACACGGTTTTGCGCGAGGATTCCCAAATCGATAACAGCAGTTCCTGCATCATCACGCGGGTCTGATTATCCAGGGCGCCAAAAGGCTCATCCATCAGCAAAATTTTCGGGTCATTCGCCAGTGCGCGGGCGATGGCGGTGCGTTGCTGCATCCCCCCGGAAAGTTGACGCGGGAAGTGCTGCTCAAAACCCCGCAGCCCGACCTTATTAATAAAGTAGTCGCTGCGCTCTTTTTGCGCTGCCTTACTCACGCCACGCTCCTGCAAACCGAAACGGATGTTTTGTTCAACGGTCAGCCACGGAAACAAGGTATAACTCTGAAACACCATGCCGCGATCGGCACCGGGGCCGTCCACCTGTTCACCATCGAGCCACACTTCGCCACGCGTTGGCTGATCCAGCCCGGCGACAATGCGCAGCAGCGTGGATTTACCACAGCCGGAAGGCCCGAGAATGGTGATGAAGTCGTTTTCATCAACCCGATAATCCACCGGCAACAGCGCCTGCGTTTTCTCGCCCTTCGGGCCGGTAAAAATACGTTCCACCTGACGGACACTCAGTTTCGGATGGCTCATCACAATGAACTCCATACAAACAGCCGACGGTTGGCCGCTTTGAACAACAGATCGGAGAGCAAACCAATGCAACCAATCACAATAATGCCGAAGATCATTTGCCCGGTATTGAGCAGTGCCTGACTGTTAACAATCATGTGTCCGATACCGCTCGAGGATCCGATAAGCTCCGCCACAATGACATAAGTCCATGCCCAGCCGAGCACAAGGCGCAGCAACTCAGCAATTTCCGGTGCCGCACCGGGAATGATCACCCTGCGCACCACACTCTGGTTGGTGGCACCCAGCGTATACGCGGCTTCCACCAGGTCACGCCGCGCTGCCCCCACGGTTACCGCCACCATCAGGGTGATCTGGAAGAAAGAGCCGATGAAAATCACCAGAACTTTCTGCATTTCACCAATACCCGCCCACAGGATCAGCAACGGCACAAACGCTGACGCAGGCAGATACCGGCAAAAGGACACAAACGGTTCGAAAAAAGCTTCGATCAGTTTGTAAGACCCCATGAGGATGCCGAGCGGAACGGCAATGGCGCAGGCCAGAATAAAGCCGCCCAGCACGCGCATTACCGTCATGCCTATATCAGTCGTAAAATCAAAATCGGTAAAGAGTAAAATCCCTTCCTGCAACATGCTCGCCGGGCTGGCGAGGAATGTCGGGGAAACAAGGCCGGTAAACGTCACCAGCGCCCACACAGCAAAAAACAGCACAAAGAAACAGAACCCGAGAAACCAGCGACGCCGCGACGCGACCGGACGCAAAGGCACCATCATCGGGTTATGCCAGACTTTTTTGCTTGCCGGCAACGGTGCCGGCTCGCGTAAGGCTGACTGCGAAGTCATATGTTGTTCTGCTGTCTGGCTGACAGGGCTGTTCATATCGCGGTCCTTCATGGCTATTTCACGTACTTCGCGTCATATAACGTATTGATATCCGGCGTTTTACGCAGAATTTTCATCTCAGTCAGCAGGCGCGCAGCTTCGTTAGTGAAGGTCACAATTTCACCGCTGAAGAATTTCTGATTGGCCTCACGATCCTGCCAGCGCAGATAACTGGATTCTTCTGCAAACTGTTTGCCGGTCTCTTTCACTGCTGCGCCCATGATCTCGTTGGATTTCTCCGGTTCTTTCCTGATCATATCCAGCGCTTCAAAGTAGCTGTTCACCAGCGCCTGAGCGGCTTTAGGATTTTTATCCAGCCAGTCTGGCGTACAGCCCAGCGTGTCCATCACCATCGGATATTCCAGCGTGGTTGCCAGAATCTTCCCTTTATCCGGGCTCTGGCGGATGTTGGAAAGATAGGGTTCATAGGTCACTGCCGCATCATTCTGTCCGGCAATAAAGGCATGCGCAGCGGCATCCGGCCCGAGCGTGGCGAGTTTGACGTCTTTCATCGTCATGCCGTTTTTATCGAGGATCCACGCCAGCAGGAAGTAAGAAGACGTACCCGGTGCATCCACGCTGATGGTTTTGCCTTTAAGATCGGTAATCTTGTTGATACCGCTACGCACCGCGATACCATCTGCGCCGTAAGATTTATCCAGCTGTACGATTTGTTTGATCGGCACCCCGCTGGCGTTCCAGGTTAAATAGGTTTCCACGGTGGTCGCCGCACATTGCAGGGAACCGGAAGCGATGGCCAGATGACGCGACTGCTGCGGCACCATTTTCAGCGTGACATCCAGACCGTTCTTTTTAAAGATGCCCGCTTTGTCTGCCAGGGTCAGTGGTGCGAAACCGGTCCAGCCAGAAATACCAATAGCAACCGGCGTGTTCGCCGCTTGCGCCACGCTGACTGTCACACTACCCAGCGCCACTGCCAGCCCTAACAAAGACAACGAACGCTTCAGTACAGCCCTGGAAATCATGTTGCTCATCTGCCACTCCTGCCAAAGTATCTGTCTCGGGGGAAATGCCTGTGGCAGTGAAAGCCACAGGCAAATTACGCTACTGTATATTCTTGTCTATACAAGTCAGTCGACAATATTTAAGCAAGCTTTATGCCAGTTTCTGCACATGCACTTTTACAACATTCAGCGCCGGTTATGGGACGTTTTGCGCGGGCTGATGAATCAATTAGGTGCGCGCCATGCTCCCTTTTAGCGCAATCTTGTAAGGTATTTATCAGGTGATCGCCGCCCACAACAGCAGGCATCTCTGTTGCTGAGCAACTGGGGTCAGACTCACGGAACCCTGTTGCGATTGTGCCGCTGTCTCAGACCAGTAATATCCCTCGCCCGCCCTCAGCAGCGGGCCATCCGCCAGTTGCCACATCCCGCTGATGACATAAATCACGCCACCTTTTTCCCGCGTCACCGTCAGGTGTTCACGTGCGGCAATCACCCGTGCAGCACATTCAGTACGTCGCGTCATGATGTTAAAATCAGTTGTCACTCCCCCCAGCAGGCGGGCATGGAGCGCAGTATCACCGCTGAAGGCAAAAGGCTCACCAGCGACAACGAGTAAGTGATCGACATCAGGCTGTGCCTGCAAATGCACACCTTCCCCGCTCAGCAAGGTGATGGAACGGTCAATACCGGGAAATGTCGAGAACGGGCCATCCTGTGCGATGGTGGCAATACTGGCGCGCCAGTCAAAATCATGGCCACCGGCAGGGAAACTGAAGATTTCGCGGGTTTCGCCACCGCCGTTACGCCACGGGCTGACCGGCAGGTCATCGAAGGTGAAATGTTGCCAGGCAATCATGCAACGTCCCCCGCCAGCTGACGGAGAAGCGCGAGGAAATCCGCCGCCGCAGCCTGTTGTTGTTCATGCTGGCCGTTCACAATGCGCGCAATACCGCCGACATACACATCACGGATCTGCCCGGTATTACCGGCGAACAGCCAGCGGTTGAGCAGTTCACTGTTTTTTGCGGCGGCAAGATAGGGATCCTGCCCGTCGAGCACCAGCCAGTCGGCACGATACCCCGCAGAAAGCTGCCCGATAGCCGCGCCGCAAGCCTGTGCACCGCCCTGTAATGCCTGCGTATACAGCACATCGCCTACAGAATTTTGCGCAGAGGTCGTCAGCCGGTTACGTCGCTGGTCACGCAGGCGTTGCCCGTATTCAAACCAGCGCAGTTCTTCAACCACGTTCAGGGAGACATGGCTGTCGGAACCGATCCCCCATCGACCTGACTGCGCCAGATAATCGACGCCGGGGAAAATGCCATCGCCCAGATTAGCCTCGGTGGTCAGACACAACCCCGCGACCGCCCCGCTGTTTGCCATGCTCGCCAGCTCGAAACGGTCAGCGTGCGTGGCGTGGATCAGACACCAGCGGGAATCAATATCCAGATTGTCATACAGCCAGGAAATCGGGCGCTGCCCGCTCCAGCCCAGACAATCGTTCACTTCTTTCTGTTGCTCGGCGATATGAATATGCACCGGCAGGTTTTTATCTGCGGACTGCAACACCTGCTGCATTTGTTCCAGCGTGACTGCGCGCAGGGAATGGAAGCACAATCCCTGATTTTGCAGGCTTTTACCGCTGAGTTGTTTGCGGATAATTTCCTGTTGTTTGAGGTAACTGCCCGTATCCTGAATAAACCGTTTCTGTCCGGCCTGTGCCGGTTGCGCGCCAAATCCGGCGTAACTGTAAAGCACCGGCAGCATGGTCAGTCCGATGCCGGTTTGTGACGCGGCTTCACTCAGATGGGCAGTCATTTCACCGTGGTCGGCATAAGTCTGACCGCTGATGTCGTTATGCAGATAGTGGAATTCAGCCACCTGCGTGTAACCCCCTTTGAGCATTTCGATATACAACTGACGGGCAATGACACCCACCTGCTCAGGTGTGAGGCGCTGCACTATGCGATACATCAGGTCACGCCAGGTCCAGAAGCTGTCCTGCGGATCACCGGCGACTTCCGCCAGCCCGGCCATCACCCGCTGAAAGGCGTGCGAATGGAGGTTCGGCATGCCCGGAACCACCGGGCCGGAAAGGGGAAGACACCCCTGCGCATCGTTGTCCGGGGTCACTGCAGTCAGCATTCCGGCTGCATCGACGTCCAGCCGCACGTTATGCGCCCAGCCATCTGAAAGTAAGGCGCGTGAAGCAAAATAAGCAGGCATAACAGCATCATTCCTGAACAGTAAGAAGAAACATAAATGCAATTTTACGGAAACAATTGCAAAACTTTTAACCGACTTGTCTATACATATACATATGCCTGATTGCGCTGTAAACTTGCAACAACCCTTTTTTATAAATTTAGTTTTCCGTCACGCCCTTTCCGTTTACTTTCCACTGATGGAAAATGCCGGGCGAACAGGCAAGCTTTCCCAATATTTCTGGAATTTCATTGAGTGAGGTAAGAGACATGTCGGAGCCCACACCACTTTCTCAAAATGGTGCCGCGCCACATCAGGTCACACAACAACAGGGCGTGTCGCAGCAGACATTGTCCGAACTGGCGGCCGCGATGAGCGATACACCCGCACCGATTTATCAGCGGGTGAAACAGGCGATCATCAGCCAGATCCGCGCCGGTGTCTGGAAACCGCATCAGCGGGTACCTTCTGAAAGTGAGCTGGTCAATGAAATTGGCGTCAGCCGTATGACCATCAACCGTGCTTTGCGTGAACTGACCAGCGAAGGTTTTTTGATCCGCATGCAGGGAGTCGGCACGTTTGTGGCCGAAGCCAAGGCCTACACGCCGATGCTGGAAGTGCACAACATTGCCGATGAAATTGCCCAGCGCGGTCATCGCCATGACAGCAAGATTCTGGTGTGTGAAGCGCGGCTGGCGGATGCCGATCAGGCGCTGCAACTGGGTATCGCCACTGGCACGATGATGTTTTATTCGCAAATTGTTCATTACGAAAACAACGTCGCGGTGCAGATTGAAGACCGTTTTGTGAACCCGGAAACCGCACCCGATTATCTGCAACAGGTGCTGAACAAGCAGACGCCCTATACGTACCTGATGGAAATCGCGCCGCTGACGGCGGGTGAACATCGCGTTGAAGCCATCAGCGCCAGCGATGAGCAACGCGAGCTGTTGCAACTGAATGAACATGAGCCTTGTCTCCTGATCCACCGCCGGACCTGGAGCGGCAGCCGCGTAGTGACTTCCGCGCGCCTGATTTACCCGGGTTCCCGCTATCAATTATTTGGACGTTTCACCAGCCACGGCTGATTCCGGCACACCTTAATGGCGGCTTTGTACGGCCGCTATCTCTTCGTTCAAATTTTGGAAGACGTCTCGTAATAAGAAAAAACTATCGCCGGGTGCCTTGCCGGTTTAACGGTTATGCGTTAGGTTGACTTTAGTTGTCTATACAAGATGAATTCAGCCTGGAGCCTGTCATGCCGGTAGCGATATCCCCTTCTTTTTCCGAACCCCCTTCCCGTTGTGACAGCGTATGGCGCGGTGCCACGCTGGTCACCATGCAGGACGGCCATTACAACCTGATTGAAAACGGGGCGATTGCTGTCGCAGGCGGGAAAATCGTCTGGACCGGCCCTGCCGCAGATTGTCCGGTTTTCGCAGGCGCCACACAGCATGAATTCAGCGGTGGGATCATCACGCCGGGCTTTGTTGACTGCCATACGCATCTGGTATTTGGCGGCGACCGCAGCGCAGAATTTGAACAGCGGCTGAACGGCGTCAGCTACGCAGAAATCGCCGCAGCCGGTGGGGGAATTCTCTCCACCGTCAATGCCACCCGCGAGGCCACCGAAGATGAACTTCTGGCTCAGGCGTTGTTCCGCTTACAGCCCTTGCTGGCCGAAGGCGTAACCTGTGTTGAGATTAAATCGGGTTACGGGCTGAGTGTAGAGAGCGAGCTGAAGATGCTGCGGGTGATCCGCCGGTTAGGTGTCATGCTGCCAGTCGAGGTGAAATCCACCTGCCTTGCCGCTCATGCCCTGCCGCCGGAATTCAAAGGACGCGCTGATGACTATATTGACCTCATCTGCGACACATTATTGCCGGTGGTTGCCAGTGAAAATCTGGCCGACGCCGTCGATGCCTTTTGTGAACATCTGGCGTTCTCACCGGCACAGGTTGAACGGGTGTTTAATGCCGCAAAAACCTTAGGTTTACCGGTTAAATTACACGCCGAACAACTGTCTTCCCTGCATGGTAGCGCCCTGGCTGCACGACATCATGCGCTGTCAGCCGACCATCTGGAATACGCCACAGCAGAAGATGCTCAGGCAATGGCCGCCAGCGGCACCGTCGCCGTATTACTGCCGGGGGCCTATTATTTGCTGCGCGAAACACAATGCCCGCCGGTGGATGAGTTCCGCAAACATCGGGTGCCGATGGCGCTGGCCAGTGATGCCAATCCGGGCACATCGCCTGCGCTTTCATTGCGTCTGATGCTGAACATGGGATGTACCTTGTTCCGCCTGACGCCTGAAGAAGCGCTGGCCGGGATCACCTGCCATGGTGCACGTGCGCTGGGTTTACAGGACACGCACGGCACGCTGGAAGCGGGCAAAGTCGCTGACTTTATACACTGGCCACTGTCGCGTCCTGCCGGGCTGGTTTACTGGCTGGGCGGTCAGTTGCCCTGCACTGTTGTTTTTCGTGGAGAAGTACGAGGAGAGTTCCGTTCATGAGCCTTTCAACTGCCAATGTTATCGCTGAACCGTACCATTTTATCCAGGGGACAGCGCCGTTACTGATCAGTATCCCTCACGCAGGTACACATCTGACGCCAGAAGTCGCCAGCGGTCTGAGCGAAGCCGCCCTGCCGCTTTCCGATACCGACTGGCATATCCCGCAACTGTACGATTTTGCGCGCTCACTGGGTGCCAGCATTCTGGTTGGCCAGTATTCACGATTCGTTATCGATCTCAACCGGCCTTCCGACGATAAACCGCTGTATACCACTGCCACCACGGGTTTGTATCCCGAGACGTTATTTGATGGTCGCGCGACCTTCAAACCAGGCATGACGCCGACAAATACCCAACGCCAGCAATATTTGGATCAAATCTGGCAACCGTATCACCAGAAAATCCAGTCAGAACTGGCGCGCATGAAACAGGAATTCGGTTATGCACTGCTGTTTGATGCGCATTCCATTGCATCGGTGATCCCGCGTCTTTTCGACGGCCAGTTACCGGATCTCAACCTCGGCACCAACAGCGGCGCAAGCTGTTCACCGGCGCTGAGTGAAATCCTTGAGAGAACCTGCCAGCAACAAACCCGCTTCAGCCATGTGCTTAATGGCCGTTTTAAGGGTGGATATATCACGAGGGCTTACGGCCAGCCTGATGTGGATATTCACGCTGTTCAGCTTGAGCTGGCGCAGGTGAATTACATGGAGGAGATGGAGCCATTTGCTTACTCGCCTGATAAGGCGGCTGAATTGCAGGTGTTATTGAAACAGTTGCTGGAAGGAATGGTGAGATGGGGGGGGACGGACAGGTATAAACAAAGCGCTGTTTAATTTCGCTTTTCGCTGGCCGCTAAGGCTTGATCGAGATTATTTCGGTTTCTCAATTGTGGTTATCACCCGGCCTTTCGCGCCGAAATTGTTTTGTTTTTTTAAAAGCCAGGGGCGATTCAGAAATCTTGCTGAACGGAGCGGCCTGGAGACCAAAGGCTCCAGGACCGAGTGAAGGAACCGCAACGCGGCAAGATTTCCAGCCTGTCGCCTTGGTTCCTGAAACATAGCCAGCGAGCGAAGCGCGCAGTGAAAAAGCGCGGGAGTCCAGAGGGCGCGCGCTTACGCGTCCTCTGGGCCAGTTTGGGCGGCGAGCCCAAGGTCTTGAGGTTTAACCGCCATAACCGCTGTTAATAAACCGAAATTGTCTCGATCAAGCCCTCGCTGCAAGCGAAAAACCGCCCTAATGCCCGGTCTGGCATTATTTAAAGTCCGCATACGGCACTAACGGTTCCGGCGGCATATCCAGATCCCCTTGCCAGCCGCTCATCGAATATCTCGCGTAGAGCAGAAAGTGGCTTGGCGTGTAATCCTTCGCCTGCTGAATATCAATCCCCCCGCCGACGGTCCAGTGAGAACTGACACGCCGTTCGAGCAGTGCCTGCAATGTATAGCCAAAACCGGATCCACTGCTGCCGGTTTCGATAGCATTTTTATCCGGTAATGAATCCGGGATCAGATTCTGGATCGGATAGCGTTTCTGATCGCTGGTTGAGGAGCGCGACCAGGAGACCGAACCGCCAAGCTGCCATGACCAGTTCTCCGTGCGCTGGCGATAACTGACCGGTACGGAGAGTGAGAAGTATTGCTGCGGGCTGTAGTAACCGCCCTGTCCCAGCGTGTAACCGCTGAGATCTTTCTGGTAATGCCAGAGCATGGAGCTGAGCCCCACCGTCGCGCGGCGGTTATCTTCGTTAATGACTTTGTAGTAATAGCCCCCCATCAGGCGTTCGCGGGTGTTGTCTTCGACATTTTCACCGGTCAGCTGATGCGCGCTGAGATCAGCCCACACGCCGTTAGCCTGCCCCTGATCGTAACTTAATCCCAGGCTGGCACCGGTCGCGCGAACGCCGCCCCAGGTGGTGCCGGTACCCGGATCTTTTGCGCCCGCGAAAGAAAGTAACGAACTGGAAACCGGACGGCGCGACACCGTGGTCGTCCAGCCGATATCGCCCCAGTCACCGCTGTAAGCCAGCCCGCCGACCCAGTCTACAACCGGGAAACCCAGTGGCGTGGTGCCTAAATCGCCTTTCCACTTGTCATTTTCCCATCCTGCGCCAAGGCTGACGCCATTGGCGTTCTGGCTGCGGTAACGGCGGCAGTTTTGATCGCTACAGGTCCCGAAACTGGCTTCGTAATTACCGTCTTCGTTATCAAAGGTTCCGGCATCCATCCGCACCCAGTCGGCCCGCAGGAATCCGCGCCCCTGATAAACCGGCATATCCGCCTGCAACATGGTGGTGTTGGCCGTGAGATCAGATTTCCCCGGCGTGCCGCTTGATGTCCACGAATCGGTGTCCAGCGTGAAATTCACATCCTGCTGCCGGTACAGATCATGCGCGTCTGAACGGATACCGCGTTTCAGCCAGTCATCCGTGGCATTGTTGCGGGTCAGGCGCGTATAGCTGTCGTTATCTTCTGGCACTTGACCGGTGATGCCGCTGGCGACCATCGCCTGTGCGTAATCCTGACGCGCCGTTTGTGGCTGTCCGAGTTGCTGCTCAAGGTTGGCGGCGTTGCGATAAATCAGCGCCTTGTCTTGTCCGTCCGGCTGCGAACGCGCAGCCGTTTTCAAGGGTTGTAACAGCGCCGCTGCTTTGGTGGTTTCACCGACATCACGCCAGGCCATGGCGACCTGTCGTTGCTGATTCAGGCTGAGTTCATGCAGATCAGCCTGCTGCAACTGCTGTTTCGCCTGCGAGGTATTACCGGCAGCAAGGGAAGTATCAATGGCGGTCAGGGTTTTACCGAGCTGAATGCGCTGCGCCATTTCGCGCATGTTGTCGTCCCATTTCGCCTGCGGCAAGGTATTAAGATGGCGCAGTGCGGCGTCGTCACGATCGGAACCGGACAGATACAACGCATAAGCGTAAACCTGTTGCGGATCCACCGGACGCTTCGCCGCAAGCTGTGCAAAAGCTGCATCCGCCTGCGCCGGTTCACCCGCCTCACGCAGGGCACTGGCATAATGGTAGGTCGTCCAGACATCGTCCGGATTGAGTTTCAGTACCTCGCCATAGCGGTTCGCAGCCTGATTCCAGTTGTGTTCGGCGGCATATTTTTGCGCCTGCGCAGTGACAACGTCACTTTGCAGGCCACGCTGTTTATCGCTGAGTTTCGCCTGCGATGCACCAGGCAATGAATTAATGTAATCCAGCGCTTTTTGCGGTGACTGACGCTGATAGATATTCGCCAGCCCGCGCTGGGCGCTACTGTTATCGCGCTCCAGCTTCAGTGCGCGGCGGTAAGCCTGCTCCGCCTGCGTGTCATTTTTACGCTCAACCGCCACATCCCCAAGCCCGATCTGCGCCCACGGGTCGCGGGAGTCCAGACGTTGCGCCTGGTTGTAAGCCGCTTCGGCCTGATCAAGCAGCCCGGTTTTCAATGCCTTATCGCCCTGTTCGATTTTCAGCCAGTAGCTGTTGGACCGGATCAGGCTGTTCCATTTACCCGCGTTATAGCCATCTGTTTCGGCGGCTTTCGCCCGCTGAAACAAAGTCAGCGCCTGCTGGCGGTTACCGGCGCGGGAATAAGCCAGCCCCATCGCACCGAGGACTTCAGCATCGTCAGGTTGCGCCTGCAATGCCTGCTTCAGCGGTGCAATCGCGCCGGTGGAGCCACCATTATTAATCTGCGCCAGACCACGGAGTCGCGCCTGATAACGCGGATCGGCCAGTAACGCCTGCTGGCGCTGAAGTTCCTGCTGCGCGGCAATCACCTGCGGACCGGTGTCGAACGTGGCGATAAACTGTTGCAAGGCATCGACGCTCGGGTTGCCCACAGGCTGGTCTTTAATCTTCTGCAGCCATAAATCAGCGGCCGGAGAACGCCCTTCATTGGTGGCGGCGATTTGCTTAATCAGCCCGACAGCTTTGGCGTTATCCCCTTCATCAAACGCCATCTGCGCCAGTTGCAGACGTAACTGCACATCACCCGGATACTGATTATTCAGCGCCTGAAGCTGTGACTGCGCACGGGCTTTTTGCCCCGGCAGCCGCGCAATAAGTTGCCAGTATTCTACTGCCAGATCCAGCGTTGGCGGCTGGCCACCAAACAACTCATCATATTGCGCTTTGGCTTCATCGAGCCGCCCTGCCGTTGCCAGTAACCGCGTCTGCTGGAGTTTTTGCTGCATTTCCGGGGAGGCGATTTTCAGGCTCAGCTGCGCCTGCCGGTATTCATCCGAACCAGGCGAAACCTGTTTAATTTTTTCCAGTTGCTGCTGTGCCTTGGCCTGATCGCCTTCGCGGAGAAGCAAACGTAAACGGGCGGACATGACTTTCGGGTTTTGCGGATCCATTAATTCCAGGCGAAACAGGGACTGACGCACCAGATCGTCCTGATGACTGGCTTCACCGACCCGCACCTGTTCCAGTAACCATTGCTCCGGTGAAACAACGGGGGCTGCAACCGCAGGCGCAGCCAGCAAGGCCAGCCCTATCGTCAGGGCCAGTCTGCTGCGCAAAAACAGGTTTGTGCGCTGTGTGTTCACGGACTTATTCCTGGTCATCATCAGACAGACGACGACGGGCCAGAGAACGCAAACCGGTCCACAACAGGATTGCTGCCAGAATCACCACGATCACCGCCATAACCGCCAGCAATACCGGATGGTTCGCCAGGGCGTTCCATACCCGCTCCCACCACGGCAAATGGCCAGCATAATAGGTATCACCGACTTTCAGACTGCTGACGCCGGAATCACGCACCACCGCCACCGAGCCAAAGACCTGCGCCCTCTGTTTGCTATCCTGCATCGACTTGTTCAGCATTTCGAAGCCCTGCTGACCGTTTGCCATCAGCGCGACCACGCTGCGCTGATCAAAGTACGGCGACTGTAACCCGACAACCGCCGCAATCGGGCCTTGCGCACTGATTTGCGCGCTGGCATCCACCCGCGCATCGCTGGCCGGTGCCGTGTTATCCGGTAACGATGTCTGGCGGACTGGCGTATTCACCGCATCGCGCGCTGCCTCGATCAGTAAGCTGGCCTTTTTCTCATCGCGCATGCTGTCGTCACGCAAATCCGCAGGCAGATTGCCGATCACCAGCAGATCGGCGTCGGTGGATTTTGCTTTTGCCGCATCTTCGGTCAGCCCCACGCCAAGCGCCGGATAACCGGTGAGTGCGCCAATATTGCCCATCGTATCAAGCAGCGTGGTTAACTGAACCGGTTGCGGTTGCGGCTGAACCACAAGCAGCGTCTGGGATAAATCCGCCAGGCGGCTGAACGGGAAACCGGCGTTGGCGAAGGCGCGCAAGTCAGGCATCGCCATGAAATGGCGGTAACCGGAGAAGTCGATAGTGGAGCTGTCATCTATCACCACATGATTTGGCACGGTGTTATAGGTTTCACAGCGCCCTTCGGTGCCGCTCGCCAGCAGCGAGGTGTAGTCAAAATCGAAGCGCATCTGGTTAACCGCACCCAGTTTCAGCGCGGGAATATTCAGGTCTTTGCTGCCATCCAGCAGCCCCTGTAACAGGGACAGATGCAGTAATTGTGAATCCTCATCGTGTCCGGTTTTCAGGGTCAGATCCTGCACAAACTGGTTATTCAGGCTGATGCTCAGGCGAGAAGTGTTTTTCAGCTGTGGCGAGGTATAACGGTACTTCAGCCGCATATCGATACCGGAGCTGTTAATCAGGAACAGATCCGGCGGCAGATTAATGTTGAGCGTGATCGGATTCGGCTGGATGCCGTCAGACTGTAACTGTTCCGCATACTGTTTCAGTTCGCCAAAGTTCATCGGGCGATCGGTACGCACCCAGTTTGGCGCGTCATACGGCTGGCGTGGCTGGATCCTGTCCACTTTATCGACGCCGATCGTTTCGCCACGAAACAGGATATTCCCCTGCGCAATGCCTTTTACTGCCGTCAGTAAGTCCTGATCATCACGACCGAGGATCAGCAGCATTTTGATGTACGGATTATCCGGGCGGCTGATCATCTGCACCACCGGCCCTTTCACCGGCGGCAATTCTTTGAGGAAATCAGGGCGTTTGCCATTGGTTGCAAACACCACCGCGTGGCTGTCCGGCAACTGGTTATACAACGTCGGGAAGGATTGCCCGCGCCACTGGGCTTTGGTGCCGAACCAGGAGGCCAGAATTGCCGCTGCCTGTTGCTGGCCGGCATCCGGAGACGTGGCAAAGACCATCGGCAGGCTCAGCGGACGACTGTCGCGCGCATCAAAGAACGGTACCGGGAAATGTGCCAGATCGTTGCTCAGCGGCAGTTTCTGATATTGCAGGCTAAGCGAACTGCCCTTGCCGATTTCCAGCCACAGGGTGGTGTTCGCCGGGTTTTCACAGACGTTCTGGTAGTGACCAATAAACTCCAGACGGATGCGGTTGAAGTCGGTGACATAACGCGGGTCAATGGTCATCTGCAGGTGATTTTTCTTGCCGAGCTGGTCTTTATCAATCACTTCAACGCCCATCAGCTGGTCGTTGAGATACACCTTAAGATGCGACTGAACCGGGATCAGCGATGGCGACGGCGTGAACTCGAGATTCAGTGTGGCCTGTGTCACGACTTCGTCACTGCGCACACCGAACTCAATCTGTCCGTTCGGCTGAATACCGCGCAAGGTGATGGCACCCGGCCGCGGTGCCACATCGGCAAACGGTAATGTCACGCTGCGCACCGGCGCACCCGGAATAATCATCGGGTTTACCGCAGGCGCCACCATCGGCAGGGTCACTTCAGGCGCAGGCGTGGCGTTGCCCGGTACAACCGGTGCAGGCGTCTGTTCACTGAAGGCCGGAGCCACAGAACCCAACGCCAATGTCATCAAGGCAGATGCCATAAAAGTGGTTAACGGAAGTCTTTTCATTGTTTTGTCATCATCAGGTTGTATTCATCAGGCTGAACGGCAAGCGGCGGATTACGCGGAGCGAAAGACAGCAGCCAGCGGCCAAACGTTCGGGTTCCGGACGCCAGCGGACGGTAGCGTTGCGGGGCGATGTCCAGCATCCGCAGATAGCCACGGATCCCCAACCCCAGCACCTCACGCAGGCTTTCCATCGGTTTGTCTTCAGGGAAGTTGTCTTCGCGTAATACCCAACTGTCGGCCCGGGCAAACGTACATTGGATGAAATCGATATGTTGTTGGGTGGTTAATGGCAGTAACTGCATGCCGATGTTTTCACCAAACACGCGGCTGATCTGCATCGGGAAGGTATATTCCTGTTGTCCACGGTGAAGCAGTAACGTGACGTTGTCACCGGCATGAAACTGGCTTGCGCTCGGGGTTTCCAGTCCGACACCGTTGTCGGAGTAGTCCTGAATGGTGCAGACATAAATGTGTCCGTCGGGTTTTAACAGTGACGCGGGCATTCTGGCTTCTACACGATGTGCCTGACGCACCTGTTTGGATTCGAACGCCACGGCAATCGCCCCGCCCAGAATAATCATGTTGTAAATCACCCACGCCATACTCACCAGCACCGTCAGGATTTCATCCGGGCGGCCATAGACAATGCGGTAGGCACCGAAGAATAAACCGGCCAGATTGAGCAACATCAGGATTTGATACGGGCGGCTGATTTTCCAGTCAACGTAAGCGTGCTTATTCAGGCCGCCTTTGGCCGTGACGTTGAAAGCCCCGGCATGCGGATTAAACAACGCCACGGTGGTCGGCCTGGCGATATACCAGGCCAGCACGGTTTCGTAGATTTCATTCCAGAACGAATGGCGGTATTTGCCCTGTACGCGGGAGTTAGTCAGGCTGGCATGGATCATGTGCGGCAAGACATACAGTGCGATGGCAACGGCCGGTGCATAAATGATGTAAGCATGCAGCAGCAGAAACGCCAGGGGCGCTGTGAGGAAGATCAGGCGCGGAATACCGGCCAGAAAATGCAACATGGCGTTGGCGTAACACAACCGTTGCGCCAGCTTCAGCCCTTTACCAAACATCGGATTGTCGAGGCGGAATATCTGTACCATGCCGCGCGCCCAGCGGATCCGCTGGCTGATGTGAGCAGAGAGGCTTTCTGTCGCCAGCCCCGCCGCCTGCGGAATACGAATATACGCCGACGTGTAACCGTGGCGGTGCATCCGCAGAGACGTGTGCGCATCTTCAGTGACCGTTTCTACGGCGATACCGCCGATTTCATCAAGCACATCGCGGCGCAATACGGCGCAGGATCCACAGAAGAAACTGGCATCCCACAGGTCGTTGCCGTCCTGCACCAGTCCGTAAAACAGTTCGCCTTCGTTTGGCGTGCGGCGCATACGGCCCAGATTACGTTCGAACGGATCGGGCGAGAAAAAATGATGCGGCGTTTGCAACATGCTGAGTTTTTTATCTTTAAAGAACCAGCCGACCGTCAGTTGCAGGAAAGAACGGGTCGGCACGTGGTCGCAGTCAAAAATCGCCACAAGCTGGCTTTTCGCCTGTTTCAGTGCGTTATTGATGTTGCCCGCTTTGGCATTTTCACGCGTTTCACGGGCGATGTATTTCACACCAATTTCATGGGCAAAATCGGCGAATTCCTGCCGGTTGCCGTCATCAAGCAGATAAATGGTCAGTTTGTCCCGGGGCCAGTCGAGACCCAGCGCGGCGTACAGCGTCGGTTTCACGACGCTGAGATCTTCGTTATACGTCGGGATCAGCAGATCCACCGTCGGCCACGTCGAGACATCTGCAGGCATCGGCACCGGTTTACGGTTGAGCGGCCAGAGGGTCTGGATATAGCCCAGCACCAGCACCGTCCAGGAATAGGTTTCCGCACCTAACAGAAGCAGGCCGCAAATCAGACTCAGCGGATCTTCCCAGTTCAGCGTTGAGGTGTAGCGCCACCATAAATAACGGCAGGAAATGGTCAGCGACAACACGATCATCATCAGCGCCGGGAAGCGGCCCGGAATACGGCGAATAATCATCGCAATGCTCCACAGCAGCACCACGAAGACGAACTGTGCGATGTAACTAAAAGGCTGAGAAATACAGAACATCGCCAGGGTGAGCGCCACCAGTGCGGTCATCCAGACCAGAATACGTTTACCGAGACGGCTCATTTTGCCGATACGGCGCGTGACCTTAATTTCCAGCGGACTGTGTGTGACCTGTTCAGGTAATAATTCGAGCCACAAATGGACTTTTTTGCGCAACTGCTGTGGCCAGCGGGTGTGAATCACACGCCCGCGCCGGCTTTCAGCAGGCAGGATGATCAGCAACCACAGGCTTTGCACGATATAGCGCAGCGGATCGGCCAGACGCGGGCGCGACGGCGAAATTTGCGGATACCAGCGGGTGCGTTGTGCTTTAACACGCTGCCAGACTGGGGATTCAAAACGCAAAAACAGCCAGCTAAGCGCCACGCAGAAAATCATTACGCCAGCGGCGGTCCGTGAGGAGTGGCTGGCGCGATAGTACCGGTAGCGGTTTTGTAATTCGAAAACTACCGGCGGCACCAGAAACAGGTTGAGCACGCGGTTCATTTTTCCGGACTCCGCCCCATTGTCTGGCTATGCACATCCCCTGAATGGCGCAAATGCAGCAGGAACCAGTTCGCCAGCGTGTTAATTTCGCGACTGATTTTACTGTTACTATTCCATTCCCCTGCCGGTTGTTTCGCCGCCAGTGACTCCGCCATGGCTTCGTCGCGGTGCAGAATTACCGGAATCAAAACGGGCAAAGTTTCCTGCCATAACAGCAAAATATCCTGCTGTAACTGACTGGAAGGAATGAACTGATTGAGCAGATAGCGCCCGTTGGCTGGCAGCACATACTGATGTAAACGGGTGTGTGACTGGGTATCGGCGTGGAGAAGCACTACCGTACTGTCGGCAATTTTTTGCGCGGTAAGCGGATCGGCTGCCGGAGAGTCGATCAGGATCCAGTCATATACGCCGGTATTTTTAAGCTGAGTGATCGCCTTTTGCCAGTCAAAATCCGGCTGACTGGCGTCGCCGGTCGTGGCATGCCCGTAAGGCAGGAAATCAAGATGAGAGTGGTAACGCAGTGCGGAGTTTTGCCACGGCTCTCCTGTATTGTGCGCATAGCGCCATCCGCGAGCCTGAGCGAAAGGCATACCAAAGTGCAATCGCAGTAAGTTTTCCGGTGAAAAGTCGATGACCAGAACCTTTTCATTTAATTGCGCAAGACCCCAGGCCAGTGCAGCCGTGACTGAAGTGGTGCCCGTACCGCCACGAATTCCCTGTAAGGCAATGACAGCCATATTATTTTTTCTCCGCGCCGCGTTCACCGTATTGCGCCAGCTCAGCCAGTAGCGGCCAGCGGGACATTAGTTGCGGAATCTTTTCTTTACGGGCTATATCGACATAATTTAATTCTGACAAAGAAAAAAGGTGACTCAGTGCAAAGAAATCATCATCTTTCGTCGGTTCGGATTCCTCCGGGTCTACAATATTGGCTCCCACCGATTCTTTCTCCCTGCTTCAATCTAAATACTGATACCACGACAGCCAAAATGCGCTTACCTGTCTGGGCTTTTTAGTATCAAACATTATTGTGAAGTATTATGATTATTTAATGTAGCAATGATAGAATTTATTATACTCACATTTCTCAGTGTGTCCCAAGCAGACTTTTAATCAAAAACGATACAAGCAGATTAACTATATGGCACTCTCCTTTTCATTGGGCATGAAGCAATTCTGGAATGGATTAGCCCGGATGCAGGCTCAGGGGCTTTACTGGGTTAACACCGAAAGTCAGGAAGCCGCTTATCATCTTTGCGGACAAACGGTTGAGGCTCAGCAAGGTGAAGTTCCGGTCAACGTTTTTTTCCCACAGCACAATTTAATTTGCACTGCACAAGAAAACAGGCTATCTGACGATGATATCCTTCTCATTTATTTAAAAAAATATCAGAAAAAAACGTTTTATTACCTGTTAGCGAATGGGAAGAAAGCATTTCTCTCTCTTGCAGCGGATATTAATCGTTTGCCTGCTCACTCAGCCTCATTAATGATTCTATTACTTCCGGTCAGTACCTGGCAGGCAGTAAATGATAAACAATGGGTCCGCTGGCTGAGTGAAATGAGCGCATGTGTCAATAATAAAGGTGCAACTATCCTTATTATCTGCTATGGAGCCGGTATTAATGCGGTTAAAACTCAGCTTCATTTATACCATCGCAATATATGCGGTCTTGCGGATTTGAAAACAGATGTTGAACCGAACCAGTGGGGCGTTTCCTGGTGGCATGACAATTTGGGGGCAGAAGCTAATACGCTTTATCCACTGACGCGCCGCCTGACCGGCTGGGAAATTCAAAAGAACGCCTCTGCCGCTGTTTCCGAACAAACCGGCGATGATCAGTGGATGCTGCTGGCCGAACGCTCAGTGCTTGAAGGCGCACCTGCACTTTCAGAACGCTGGTTCCTGTTCGATGATAATGAGGCGCTGAGCGAGCGCGCGGCACATGCGCGATCGGCGACGGTCATTTTCGCCCTCACCGGTAATGACGAAGTGGAAGTGCTGGCCCGTCAGGTTCATCGTTTACGCATGCAGCGTGGCAATGGTTTAAAAATTGTCGTGCGCGAAATGAATTCTTCTTTGCGCTATGTCGATCAGCGTCTGCTCCAGGCCTGTGGTGCGAATCTGGTTGTGCCACAAGCAGCGCGCCTCTCCAACTTTCTGACCTTGCTCGATGACCTGCAAAATCTCACTTATACCCGCCATGTGCCGGATGATATCGGGCTGCTGCTCGACAGCCGTCTGCCCACGCATCATAAGGGTTATCTGCCACTGCCGGTTTTCTGCGAAGTCATGCACGATATCTGGAATCACGCCGCGCTGGCGACGGAATCCCGGGGCATTTTAATTTCGCTGCGCCCTGCCGCCGGGATCAGCCCGCAGCAGGCGATGTCTTTGTGTTCTCTGCGCCGCGACGGCGATATTCTGACCGTTACCGGGCGTCATCTGTATCTGTTCCTGTCGAACTGTCAGGTCAGCGACGTCGAAAATGTACTGGCGTTTCTGTTTAATCTGCCGGTCAAAGAAGTGTTCACCAGCCAGACGTTCTGGAGTCAGGAGCTGGATATCCGCACGGAAGTTTTGCGTCTGGCCGCCAGGCCGCCGATGGCAAATCCGGTGTCTGAAGCGCAGCCTTTTGTGGCGCATAAAACTGAACCTTTAAAACGTGCCCAGGTTCATCAGCCCGTTCCCATCACGCTGGCCGTGAGCGATACGCCAGTTATTCAGGCGCGGGAGTAAAAGAGATGGATATTCAGGATATTATCGAAATCTTTATTCTGGCGGCGGTGATTTTTATCCCGCTGGGATATGCCCTGCGTAGCCGTTTGCCGCGCTGGAAAAACCGCTTTGCGACGCGATTTCTGTCGCCGCGTTATTTAACCCCCATGACCATCAGCAGCATCAATAAGAACCGCAAACGCTCCGCTACTTTGCCTGAAACTTCTGCGGCTACAGGAAAATCCAAAACTTCACTATGAACGAATCGCAATCTTCTTCGCCGCGTTTGCGGATCTGGCAATCCTGGCGCGGCCTCGGTGCCTGGAACTATTATTTTTTACTCAAATTTGTTCTGCTTTCACAGGGTTATCTGAATTTTGATGCCCTGAGCAATGTCGTCTTTGCCGCCGTGTTGCTATTCCCGTTACGTTCGCTGCGCCTGCACCGCTGGAGACAGTGGATTGCCCTGCCTTTCGGGCTGGCGTTGCTGTATCACGATACCTGGCTGCCTGGCTGGCGTTCAATTGTCAATCAGGGGGCGGACGTAGCAGGCTTCAGTTTCAGTTATCTGCTCGAACTGGCCGATCGCTTTATCAACTGGCAGTGGATTGCCATCGGTTTCGCTTTGCTGGTCGGTTATCTGTTTATATCCCAGTGGATCCGGCTGACCACGTTTACCGTCATTGCGCTGCTGTGGCTTAACCTCAGCGGGCTGATCACACCGTTTTTCGCACATTCGCCGCCACCGGTTATCGCCCAAAATGCCGTAACGACACCAGTGACCGTTGCGCCATCAGCCACTGATAACACCGTGAACGGCCCGCCAACCAATGCCAACCTGAACGCTTATTTAGAGCAGTTCTACCAAAACGAACGGCGTAAGGCGACGAAGTTCCCCGACGCACTTCCTGCCGATGCACAGCCGTTTGACCTGCTGGTGATCAACATCTGTTCGCTGGCCTGGTCAGATCTGGACGCCGTGAATCTTTCGAATTCACCGCTGTGGTCGCGTTTTGATTTTGTGTTCAGCAATTTCAATTCAGCCACAGCCTACAGCGGCCCGGCATCCATCCGCCTGCTGCGCGCCAGTTGCGGTCAGACATCGCATCATGATTTGTATCAGCCTGCCGGTCAGCAGTGTTATCTGTTTGACGATCTCGCGCGTCTGGGCTTCACGCCTCAGCTGGCAATGGACCATACGGGTGTGTTCGGTAATTACATCGGTAACCTGCGTGATGATGCTGACATGAAAGTTCCGCTGATGTCCCAGGCCGGTCTGGGTTATGAGCTGACGTCCTTTGATGGCTCACCGATTTTCAACGACGGACAACTGTTCTCCCGCTGGCTGGAGAATCAGGAGAAAGCCGGTACCGCACGCACCGCAACCTTCTTTAACCTGATTCCGCTGCATGACGGCAACCGTTACGTGGGCAGCAATAAGGGCGCGGATTATCATAACCGTGCGCAAACTCTGCTGAATCAGCTGAATATCTTTATGGATCAGCTGGATAAATCCGGCCGCAAAGTGATGCTGGTGGTGGTGCCTGAACACGGCGCCGCGCTGGTGGGCGACAAGATGCAAATCTCGGGTCTGCGTGATATCCCGAGTCCGGGCATTACCCATATTCCTGTCGGGGTGAAATTCTTTGGGATGCAGGCACCGCACGCGCCATCACCAATGAAAATTGACGGCCAGAGCAGCTATCAGGCGATTTCAGAAATGGTCGCCCGCGCAGTCGATGGCAAAGTGTTTACCAGCCCGACGATGGACTGGAAAACCTTCGGTTCGAACCTGCCACAAACGCCGCTGGTATCTGAAAATGAGAACTCAGTGGTGATGGAATATCAGGGGAAAATCTATATTCGCCTGAATGGCGGGGGATGGGTGCCGTATCCGAGCTGAATGAAACCGGTAAGCAAGGTTTTGGTTTGCTCCTCCCCCTGCGAAGGGGGAGGACGGGAGGGGGTTTTAAGGGCTAGAACCGGGTAAGAGTAAACCTCAGGTTTAGATTTTGACCTTAATACCCCACCCCAACCCTCCCCTTCGCAGGGGAGGGAGTTGTCCGTCTTTCTGCATTTATTCCGCAAATAACTGGTCATACACATGCTGTAAATGCCGGCTCATTCTTGCCTTCGCCCCTGCGCCATCCTGCGCCAGAATCGCGTCTAAAATCCCCTGATGATCGGCATTCATTTCACGGGCAAAATCCACTTCGGTGTAATGACTCTCCAGACGCATAAACCGACGTGAACGACGTTTATCCCACAAATATCCCATCATATCGTGCAGCACTTCGTTGCCGGTCATTTCGCTGATCATCATATGGAAACGGCGGTCAGCTTCGAGAAAAGCGTCGTTATTGGCATTCAGTTCGTTTAATTCCCTGGCGATAGCTCTCAGTTTTTCACGCTGCTCTTCGGTGCCGTTAATCGCCGCCAGTTCTGCTGTCATAGATTCATAAACCTGACGCGCTTTCACCAGCGATTGCAGGCTGAATTCCTCTTCGGTACTTACCGTTTGCACCGCAGGTGTGGCCTGCGGCAACGGGTCGCTGACGTACACGCCGTTGCCGGTACGGATTTCCACCCAGCCAGTGATCTCCAGCGCAATCAATGCCTCACGGATAGATGAACGGCTGACGCCAAGTTGTTTAGACAAATCCCGTTCAGACGGGATCATCGCGCCCGGGGCAAACTGTCCGGTATTAATGCAGTTAATCAATACATTAGAAATCTGGCGATACAGCCGTTCAACTTTAAGGGTGGGTAATGCCATTATTTTCTCCGTGTTCATGCTGAATCCCAGATCTGTTATCCCGGTCACATTAATGTTCGGTTTGATGCTGAATCATATGTCGGTCTGATGGCCTGACCAGCAGACCACCTGACCAGACCGCGCATTAAGATTGAACTTATCACCGGCCCTGCGTCAACTACATTCAGACAGTCAGTTAACAATTTTAAGGAAAACACATGGAACAGACATGGCGTTGGTACGGCCCGAACGATCCGGTTTCACTTGATGATGTGCGTCAGGCTGGCGCAACCGGCGTGGTTACCGCCCTGCACCATATTCCTAACGGTGAAGTCTGGCCGGTAGAAGAGATAAAGAAACGTAAGGCGATAATTGAAGCCAAAGGTCTGGTGTGGTCCGTAGTGGAAAGCATTCCGGTGCATGAGGAAATCAAAACCCGCAGCGGAGATGTTGAAAAGCACATTGCTAACTATCAGCAATCTATCCGTAATCTGGCGGAATGCGGCATCTATACGGTCTGCTATAACTTCATGCCGGTTCTCGACTGGACACGCACGGACCTCGGCTATCTGCTGCCGGACGGTTCACGCGCCCTGCGCTTTGACCATATCGCATTTGCGGCCTTTGAATTGCATCTGCTGAAACGCGAAGGCGCGACGTCTTATTACAGCGCGGATGAGCAAAAACAGGCAGCCGAATACTTTGCGGCGATGACGCAGGCGGAGAAAGATCAGCTGGTGTCTAACATCATTGCCGGTTTACCGGGTGCGGAAGAAGGCTACACGCTGGACCAGTTCCGTGCGCGTCTGGCGACTTACGACGGTATCGACAAAGCCAAACTGCGCGAAAACATGGCGCATTTCCTGCGCAGCATTGTGCCGGTTGCCGAGCAATGCGGTTTAAGTCTGGCAGTTCACCCGGACGATCCACCGCGCCCTATTCTCGGCCTGCCGCGTATTATCTCCACCATTGAAGATATGCAGTGGTTGAAAGAAACGGTCGACAGTATCCACAACGGTTTTTGCTTCTGCACCGGTTCTTACGGCGTGCGTGAAGATAATGACCTGGTGAAAATGATGACCACTTACGCCGACCGCGTGCACTTCATCCATCTGCGCGCCACCCAGCGCGAAGACGTGCCGGAAAGCTTCCATGAAGCCGATCATTTAGATGGTGATGTGGATATGGTGGCGGTTATCAAAGCGATTCTGACGGAAGAACAAACACGTCGCCGCGCTGGCAATCTGCGCGCTATCCCGATGCGTCCGGATCACGGCCATCAGATGCTGGATGATTTGCATAAGAAAACCAATCCGGGGTATTCGGCGATTGGACGTCTGCGGGGACTGGCAGAACTGCGGGGTGTGGAGCGGGCTTTGAAACAGAGTTTTTTTAATCAATAATTTTGCACCTCCCCCTGCGAAGGGGGAGGACGGGAGGGGGTTTTAAAGGCTAACACCTATACCAAAGCAAACTTCAACTTATTTATTTGACCTTAATACCCCACCCCAACCCTCCCCTTCGCAGGGGAGGGAGCGGTTCAGTGCTTTGACTTTCCCCTGCTATGGGAGAAGAGCAAGGCAAAAACTCAAAAATGATACGCCACGGCATTTTCATGCTCAGGCCACGGATGTGATTTATACGGCTTGGCCGGATAGTTAATCTCCACACTCCGGCGGCGGAAATCACTCGGGCTGACCCCCACCCGTTTACGGAAGACCCGCGAGAAATACAACTGATCGTCATATCCCACCACGCGGCCAATCGTCGCGATGGATTCCTGCGTCGTCTGTAATAAGAGTTTGGCGCGGATCACCCGCTGATCTTCGCGCCAGCGCAGGATGTTGATCCCGACCTGTTCGCGGAATAAATGCGCCAGCCGCGATGGTGAGAGGCAAACATGGCGGGCGACTTCATCGATACGCAGCTCACCCGCCAGATTGCCGGTAATAAACTGGCAGGCTTCGATGACACGTGGGTCCATGATTTTCTGCGGACTCTGCGGATCTTCTTCCATGGCACGCAGCAACAGACGTTCCAGCAGATTCATCCCCAGCTCTTCGCAAAAACGTCGCCCCGATTTTTGCGTTTGTTCGATGTTGGCAAACAGACGGTCAAATTCCAGCAACAAGGTATTATTCGGTAAAGAAAGACGCCCGACATCGCGGGTTTTGGTGTGCCATTCCAGCCAGTCTGCCCAGTAGGCGCGCGGGCGGAAATACACCCAGCGATGATACCAGGAGTCAGCGTTGGCAGAACGACTGTAAAGATGGCGGGCTTTCGGTGGGAATAACAGCAGATCACCGGGATTGCAGTAGAACGTGTCTTCGCCGTCGAAGACTTTACCCTGCCCCTTCACCGTCAAATTAAGAATGTAGCCTTTCATTCCACCCGGACGGTCGATGGCGAAATCCAGTGGCCCGTCAGCAAGGATAGGTGTCATACCGGCGACCAGATAGGCATTGAAACTGTAACCCGGTAACAGCGGATTTTGCTGCTGATCCTGAATCATACGGTGATACATCGAACCTCCTGAAACTTCACTGGACTATGGACTTTTCATCTATTCTAATCGGCAGTGAAAACGCTGCCAGTAAAGGTTGCTAAATTGTGAACAACCACGCGTTTTTTCGGCATTTAACCCGTAATAGCGTTAAATGCCGCGTGATGATTGCGTGAAAGCGTTATCACAAAACCAGATTAAACGGTCTTTTTCGCTTTCTGTTTGTAGCGGTCGAAGATAACTGCCGCCAGCAGGATCAAGCCACGAACCACATACTGCGAGAACGGAGAAATGTTCAGCAGGTTCATGGCATTTTCCACGGTACCCAGAATGAGGATCCCGGAAACCACATAGGAAATTTTACCGATACCGCCTTTCAGGGAAACGCCACCCAGTACGCAGGCAGAGATAACGATCAGCTCGAAGCCCAGTGAGGTCATCGGCTGGCCGCTGGTCATACGTGACGCCAGAATGATCCCCGCCGCCGCTGATACCAGCCCGGACAGCACGAAGATGATGATTTTCGTACGCACCACCGGCACACCGGCCAGACGCGCCGCATCTTCATTACCGCCAATCGCCAGCGTGTTACGCCCGAAGGTGGTTTTGTTCAGCAACAGACCAAAGATGATCAGACAGCCGACCGTCAGCCAGATAGGTGCAGGCAGCCCCAGCCAGTTGGCATAACCGAGGGTGAAGAAACGTTCGTCTTCGATGCCCACCGCTTTACCGTCAGAAATGATGTACGCAAGACCGCGCACAATCTGCATAGTGGCAAGCGTGGTGATCAGCGCATTGATTTTCAGACGGGCGATAACAAAACCGTTGAGCAAACCGGTCAGCATCCCGAGCAGTAAACCGGCAGCAACGCCGATCCACAGGCTTTCGGTCATGTTGATCACCACGGCGGTGGTGACGCCCGCACAGGCAATCACCGATGCAACAGACAGATCGAAGTCACCGGAAGCCAGACAGAACAGCATCCCGCAGGCCACCATGCCGGACATCGAAATCGCCAGCCCCAACCCTTTCATGTTGATGAAAGAACTGAAGTTTGGCACGAAAATGGTACAGGCGATAAACAGTACGGCGAACACCACTAACATGCCGTAACTGTCCCAGATACGCATCAGACCCTGGCCGCCGCGTGAGGCTGCTGAAGGTTGATCCGGTTTGGCTGAATTGGTTGTCATACTCGACATAATATTTTTGCTCCTCAGTCAGGCAGCGTCATGGGCAGAATCAAGAACTGGCGTGCGCAACATAGCGAGCCCCAGCGCTTTTTCTTCGGTGGCGTCGTCATGCAACAGTTCGCCGGAGATTGCGCCTTCGCGCATCACCACCACCCTGTCGGCCAGACCCAGCACTTCCGGTAAATCACTGGACGCAAACAGCACCGCAATGCCTTGTTTTGCCAGTGAATAAATCACATTATAAATTTCATGCTTGGCGCCAACGTCGATACCCCGCGTTGGTTCATCCAGCAAAATGACTTTCATTTCTTCCGACAACCAGCGGCCCAGAATGGCTTTTTGCTGATTACCCCCTGAAAGGTTCATGATCAGTTGCTGGTCGCTGGGGGTTTTGATATTCAGCGCATCGATATGTTTACGCGCATTTTTCGCTTCCCAGGCGTTGTTGATCAGGCACCCTGCTTTCACCGTTTTGCGACGGGCGCTGATGTTGATGTTGTCGCGCACCGAGTGCACAGGAATAATGCCGTCAGCTTTGCGGTCTTCCGGGCACAACATGATGCCCTGGCGGATCGCATCTGCCGGTTTACGAATATTCAGCGCTACATCGTCCAGCCGGACGGTACCGCCGGTAATACGCGTACCACCAAATAATCCTTTCATCAGCTCACTGCGCCCTGCACCCACCAGCCCGAACAGGCCGACGATTTCGCCCTGACGTACCGTCAGGCTGACCGGCGTTCTCACGCCCGGTGCTTTCACCTCATCCAGTTCAAGGCGAATTTTGCCGTGCGGACGTGGCGCGTAACCGTAAATGTCATCGAGATTACGGCCAACCATCGCCTGCACCAGCTTGCTGTTATCCACCTGCGTCATGTCGTCAAAGGTGCGAACGTAACGTCCGTCTTTGAAAACGGTGACGGCGTCACTTAATGCAAAGATCTCTTCCATACGATGTGAGACATATAAAATCACACGCCCTTCCGCCCGTAACTCACGGATAACACGGAACAATTGTTCAATTTCGCGTGCAGAAAGCGAACTGGTAGGTTCATCGAATGCAATAATTTTGGCATTCCGCGCCAGCGCCTTGGCAATTTCCACCATCTGCCACTGGCCGATGGAGAGATATTTCAGCGGTGTATCGGGGTCGATATCCAGCCCGAGATGTTCAAGCTGAAGTTTGGCTTCGTAACGCAGCAATTTACGGTTTACAAAACCGTGTTTGCTCGGCAACTGCCCGAGATAAATGTTCTCTGCTACCGTCATTTCCGGCACCAGATGGAGTTCCTGATAAATGATCGCCACACCGGCATCGAGCGCATCCGTGGTATGGCTGAACGCGACCGGCTGGCCTTTGATATGAATATTGCCCTGGGAAGGCTGATAGTTCCCGCTGAGGATCTTCAGCAGGGTGGATTTCCCCGCTCCGTTTTCGCCCATCAGCGCATGAATTTGTCCGGCGTAACAATTGAATGAAATACCGTCCAGCGCTTTCACGCCCGGAAAAGTTTTGCCAATGTCATGGAATTCCAGATACGGCCTGGCCGCATCAAACTCCGTCAGTGACGGTGTCAGCAAAGGCGTCTTATTATCGAAAGATTGCTGAGTCATAGTGGCTACCTGGAAGTTGAGTAAGTATGGATGCACGCCACTGCAAAGCAGAAAACAGTTCAAACTATTTAAAACTGTCGTCCGTTCTGCAGCAGCGTCTCTCCCCTTCATACTTCAAGTCGCAGATGCGTTGGCTACGCTTACTCACCCGAATCACTTACTTATGTAAGCTCATCGGGACTCGCTCACTTGCCGCCTTCCTGCAACTCGAATTATTTAGGGGTATTGCTTGTTTCAACCACATCTGAAGATCACATAAGACCTTTCTTCTTCAGCTCTTCTTTGAAGTTGTCGCGGGTAATCAGGACAACATCCGTCACTTCGGTAAATTTCGGTGGTTCAACGCCTTTGGTAACCCATTCATTCAGCATCTGGATACTTTTGTAACCGTGGATATCCGGGCTAGGTAACAGGGAACCGTAGAAGCCAGTCTGGGCGCTTTTTGACAACTCATTCACTGCATCCACACCGTTGATGCCGATGCCGATCACGTTAGCCGCTTTAAAGCCCTGACCTTCGGTTGCACGCACGCCACCCAATACGGTGTTGTCGTTCATGCCGATGATCAGCCAGTTTTTCACTTCAGGATGTTGCACCAGCAGGGAGTTACCGGCATCCAGTGCGCCCGGGATGTCGTTAGATTTAGTCGGGACTTTGTAGATTTGTTTTTCCGGGAAACCGGCAGCTTTCAGTGCCTCCATTGAACCGGAGGTGCGGCGGCGCGCCGTATCGAGTTCATCGGCAGTAATGACCATCACGCCGGTATCAGCGACTTTCCAGCCACGTTTTTGCATTTCTTTGTACAGTTCCTGCCCCTGACGTTCGCCGATTTTGGTCGCGGCCATCATGACTAATGGCACTTCTTCCATTGGCTTGCCTTTGGCATTCACAAACTGGTCATCCACCTGGATCACTTTCATGTCATAGCTGCGCGCTTTCGCCATGATGGCAGGGCCGAGACGCGGATCCGGCGTACAGATGACAAAACCTTTCGCCCCGTTGGCCGCCAGGCTGTCGATTGCATTCAACGTTTTTTCACCATCCGGCACGGCGATTTTAATGACGTCGAAGTGGAGATCCTTACCGGCTTTATCTGCGAACCGCCATTCAGTCTGGAACCACGGCTCTTCCGGTTGTTTAACCAGGAAGCCCAGCTTCGGATTCTCGGCTGCCATAGCTGAATGTGACATAAGGGCAGCTAACCCGACCGCCGCTAATGCCTTAGTGAATTTATGCATGATGTTCTCCGACTTTTATTGTTGTTTTTCACAATCACAGTCTTAAATCTGGTGGTTTGCCGCAATCGTGAAAACGTTATCAGTAGCGTAAAGAAACAAAGTGAAAGTGCGGCGAAGTCCAGTTTATAGAGGATTTGCGTCACACTCTCTTGTAAGACGGGTTAAGTTTTAGCGGTAATTTTGCAGCGGAATGTAGAGCGCTATCACACGGCGGGAAAACAGCAGGTTTGTGCATAGATATAGCGATTTTAGCCAAACGCTAACATTTGACCAACCTCACAGAAACATCATTGGGAGCAGATTTGTGCATACTTCCAGCTAACGCCTCCTCACTCACTTTTTTGCATCCTCCTACTGTTAGAGCAATTCGATTCGCCGCCGTAATGACTACGGCAAACCTGAAGGAGTGAAAAAGAATGACGCAAGGTGCGATTGCTCTTGGTCTTGATTTTGGCAGCGATTCCGTCCGTGCCCTGGCTGTGGATTGTCAGACCGGTGCCGAGATGGAAACCGATGTGGTTTATTATCCGCGCTGGAATGAAGGTCGCTATTGTGATGCGGCAATAAATCAGTTCCGCCATCACCCGCTCGACTATATAGAGGCAATGGAACAGGCGATTAAAAACGTTGTGCAACGGCTGGGCAGCGAGCGGGCTGCGCGCGTGGTGGGTATCGGCGTCGATTCCACCGGCTCAACCCCGGCCCCTGTCGATGAAGAAGGCAACATTCTGGCGCTGAAAGCGGAATTTGCCGAAAACCCGAACGCCATGTTTGTGCTCTGGAAAGATCACACGGCAATAGAAGAAGCGGAAGAGATCAACCGTCTGTGTCGCAGCGGCGATTTCCCCGACTATTCCCGCTATATCGGCGGCGTTTATTCCTCAGAATGGTTCTGGGCGAAAATCCTGCACGTTTCCCGTGCTGATGCTGCGGTTAAACAAGCAGCCGCGTCATGGGTTGAATTGTGCGACTGGGTGCCCGCCCTGCTTTCCGGCACCACCGCACCGGACAAAGTGGTGCGCGGACGTTGCAGCGCCGGACACAAAATGCTCTGGCATCCGTCATGGGGCGGCCTGCCACCAAAAGCGTTCTTTGCCGCCCTCGATCCGCTGCTGGTTGAACATCTGCCCTATCCGCTGTTTACCGACACCGTCACCGCCGAACAGGCTGTTGGCACACTGACACCTGAATGGGCAGAACGTCTTGGCTTACCCGCCAGTGTGGTGCTTTCGGGCGGCGCATTCGACTGCCATATGGGGGCAGTCGGCGCGGGCGCACAGCCTTATACGCTGGTCAAAGTGATCGGCACCTCTACCTGCGACATCCTGATCGCCGATAAAGAACGCGTAAACGACCGTGCTATCGCCGGGATCTGCGGACAGGTGGAAGGCAGCGTCGTGCCGGACATGATCGGGATGGAAGCCGGACAATCCGCTTTCGGTGACATGTACGCCTGGTTCAGCCGTCTGCTGAGCTGGCCGCTGATTCAGGCTGCCAAAGCCCATCCGGAAATGGCACCGCAACTGACCAGCCTGCAAAAAAATCTGCTGACCGATCTCACTGTGGCCTGGGCCGCTCATCCGAAACTGGATCATCTGCCGCTGGTGCTCGACTGGTTTAACGGCCGCCGTACACCGTTTGCCAACCAGCGCCTGAAAGGTGTCATTACCGATATCAATCTGGGCACAGAAGCACCTGAACTGTTCGGCGGCTTTATCGCAGCGACCGCTTTTGGCGCGCGCGCCATCATGGAATGTTTCGAACAGCAGGATATTCCGGTGGAAAACGTGCTGACGCTCGGGGGCATCGCGCGTAAATCGCCGGTCATCATGCAGGTTTGCGCCGATGTGATGAACCGTCCGTTGCAAATTGTCGCTTCCGATCAGTGCTGCGCACTGGGTGCCGCGATTTTCGCCGCCGTCGCTGCCGGGGAGTTCAAAGATGTTCCTGCCGCACAGGAAAAAATGGCCTGCAGCATCGAACGTACGCTGACGCCAGATCCGCAGCGCGTCGCGCAGTATCAGCGCCTGTACGAACGTTATCAGCAATGGTGTGCCACGACTGAACCGCTGTTTGCAGCGAAACCGGCGCATTAACCCGTATTTCATCTATCCGATATTCAGGAGTAATAAATGGACGCGTTTAAACATCTCGAAGTGTGGTTCGCCATTGGCAGTCAGCATCTGTACGGTCCGCAGGCATTACGTCAGGTAAAAGAGAACGCCGAGAAGGTGGTCAGTAGCCTGAACAGCGAAGCCGGTTTGCCGATAAAACTGGTGCTCAAACCGCTGGTGACCACGCCGGACGAAATCACCGCATTGTGCCGTGAAGCCAACTATGACAACGCCTGCGTGGGCATCATCACCTGGCTGCATACCTTCTCGCCGGCCAAAATGTGGATTGCCGGGCTGAGCATCCTGCATAAGCCGCTGATGCAGTTCCATACGCAATTCAATGCTGAAATCCCATGGGAAACCATGGACATGGACTTCATGAACCTGAACCAGACCGCGCACGGTGGCCGTGAATTCGGCTTCATCGGTGCCCGTATGCGTCAGCAACACACCGTGGTAGCCGGTCACTGGCAGGACGGTGAATCTCACCGCCGTATCGCCCAGTGGATGCGCGTTGCTGCCGCCAAAAACGAAAGCCAGCACCTGAAAGTGGCACGTTTTGGCGATAATATGCGTGAAGTTGCTGTCACCGAAGGCGATAAAGTTGCCGCTCAAATCCAGTTCGGCTACAGCATCAGTGCCTACGGAATTGGTGATTTGGTCAGCGTAATCAACGAAGTCAGCAAAGGCGACATCGATACGCTGGTGGAAGAATATGAAGCCACCTATCGCCTGACGGATGCGGTAAAAATTAACGGCGAACGTCGTGAAAACTTGCTGGATGCTGCCAAAATTGAACTTGGTATGACCCGTTTCCTCGAACAAGGTAAATTCGGGGCATTCACGACCAACTTTGAAGATCTGCACGGCATGAAACAACTGCCCGGGCTGGCAGTCCAGCGTCTGATGCAGAAAGGCTACGGCTTTGGTGGCGAAGGTGACTGGAAAACGTCTGCCCTGCTGCGCATCATGAAAGTCATGGCCAGCGGTCTGAAAGGCGGCACTTCTTTCATGGAGGATTACACCTACCACTTCAAACCAGGCGGTGATCTGGTGGTGGGCTCGCACATGCTGGAAGTGTGTCCGTCGATTGCCAAAGAAGAGAAGCCGCTGCTCGATGCGCAATATCTCGGCATAGGCGGTAAAGCGGATCCGGCGCGTCTGATTTTCTCCACACCGGCAGGCCCGGCGGTCAATGCCAGCGTCATCGACATGGGCGACCGCTTCCGTCTGCTGGTCAATCTGGTGGATACCATCGAACAGCCACACCCGCTGCCAAAACTGCCGGTTGCCCGCGCTATCTGGAAAGCCCAGCCATCACTGGCAACAGCGGCAGAAGCGTGGATCCTCGGCGGCGGCGCGCACCATACCGTGTTCTCACAGGCACTGGATATTGACGCGCTGCGGTTATATGCGGAATTTTCCGGGATTGAATTGCTGGTGATCGATAACGACACGACGTTGCCGGACTTCAAGAATCAGATCCGGTGGAATGAAGTTTATTACAAACTTTGCAGTCGCTGATTTGTTTGCAGAAGGCCGCTGCAATGGCGGCTTACACTGCTAAAGCGAGTTAGCGTAAATTTCGGTTTCTTACGTGCGGTGATCACTTAACGCGCTGCGCCGAAACCGCCCAAAAGGGGAAAGTGCTTTTCCCCTTTTGGATTTCCCCACGCTTTTTCAACACGCGCTCCGCTCGCTGGCTATGTTTCAGTTGCCGCGGTGACAGGCTGGAAATCTTGCCGCTACGCGGTACCTTCATTTCGGGATTGCAGCCTCAGGTCTGCAACCTCTCATTCAGCAAGCTTTCTGAACGCCCGCACCATCTTAAATTCAAAGGCAAAATGTCTTTTATCTTTTAGAAAAGTGGATTGGCGTGCTTAAAATCCAGCTGAACGGAGCGGCTTCGAGACCTGTGGTTCGAAGACCGAGAGAAGGCAGTGCGAAGCACCTGGATTTGCGCCACTCACCAATGCGCCAGAACATGTCCGTCATACCCGCGACAGCGCGCAGTGAAAAAGCGCGGAGTCCAGAGGCCCGCGCGTTACCGGGTCTCTGGTCGGTGTGGGCCGACGCCCACGGTTTTGAAGTTGAATTGGCGGCCGCCCGCCAGGGCAATTTCCACACCTTTCCAAAAGGTGTCATCCGTCCGTCACATTCCCCCTTTACCCTCACCTGCACTAATAAGTCCCAAAGAGGATAGTACCAACCATGATCATTCCAGCTACAGCCAGCGGGAATGCGCCTGCGCGCATGTCTTCTCCCCCCGCGATCTCTGTCCATCAGGTGTCCCATTTCTTTGGGAGCAACCCGGTACTCAATCACGTCAATTTATCCGTGCCGGAAGGCACGATCCTCGCCCTGCTTGGCCCTTCCGGCTGCGGAAAAAGTACGCTGCTGAAAATGCTGGCGGGATTACTCCATCCTGCGTCAGGACAAATCAGCTTTGATGGTGTCACTGTCGCCAGCGGGAAAATCAGTCTGCCACCGGAAAAACGCAATCTCGGCATGGCCTTTCAGGATTATGCCCTGTGGCCGCACATGACCGTGCGCCAGAACGTCGCGTTTCCGTTGCAGATGCGCGGCATCCGCGGTGCGATACAGCAGGAGAAAGTGATGGCGGCGCTGGAGCGCGTCGGACTGGCGGATTTTGTCTCCCGCCGCCCTGCCGAACTTTCCGGCGGTCAGCAACAGCGTGTGGCCCTCGCCCGCGCCATTGTGGCTGAGCCACGCATTTTGCTGTTCGACGAGCCGCTGTCGAATCTTGACCGCGACCTGCGGGAAAGCCTGTGCGAGGAAATGGCAACATTGTTGCGCCAGCTCGGCACCACGGCGGTGTATGTCACCCACGATCAGCACGAGGCTCACGCACTCGCTCACCGCATTGCGCGCATGGACAAAGGCGCGATCGCCAGCATTGACCAGATTGACCCTTCCGTTGTTTCACCTTTTGTTGCTTAACCTTTGATGGAATGAAAATGATGACCCGCACACACAACAAAACCTCCAAAACGTTTTCCCGTACCAAAACAGGCGTAATGACAGCAATGACTCTTTCTCTCGCAATGGCGGCAGGCAACGCTCAGGCACTGACGCTCTACACCGCCGGGCCGGGCTCGCTGGCAAAAAAACTGGCGGCAGGCTATGAAAAACAAACCGGCGTAAAAGTCGATGTGTTCCAGGCAACAACCGGCAAAGTGATGGCTCGCCTGGAAGCCGAACAGGCCAACCCGCGGGCCGATATACTTATCTCAGCATCCTGGGATACCGCAACCGATCTCGAACAACGTGGCTGGTTGCTTGAATACCAAAGCCCCAATGCGGCACAGGTTCCCGCGCAGTTTAAAACCCCCTATTACGTCGCTCAGGGTATTTCCGCACTGGGCATCGTCTGGAACACAAAAAGTGGGACGACCGAGCCTAAAGACTGGGGCGATTTAGCCAAACCGGAATTCAAAGACAAAGTGACCACGCCGGATCCGTCTCTCTCCGGGGCGTCTCTGGATTTGCTGATCGGTCTACAAAATGCCCACGCGCAACAGGCCTGGAAACTGTTTGAGGATCTGAAAGCCAACGGCATGATTATCGCCGGACCCAACGCACAGGCGCTGACGCCGGTCTTACAGGGCGCGAAAGCTGCGGTATTTGGCGCGGTTGATTATGTGTCTTACGCCAGTATGCAGGACGGTGAATCGGTCAAAGTGATTTTCCCGAGCAGCGGAACGGTTATCGCCCCGCGCCCGATGATGATCCTCAAATCCAGCCAGCAGCCCAAAGAAGCCAAAGCCTTTATCGATTACGCGCTGTCGCCTGAAGGCCAGAAACTGGTCGCCGATGCCTGGCTGATGCCAGCCCGTACGGATATCGACGCCAAACGCCCGCTGTTTAAATCGCTGAAATTATTACCGGAAGCATCACAGGCTTCCGCATCACGTAAAGACGTTCTCGACCGCTTCGCGAAACTGTTCGGACAGCAATAATCCCTTCCCGGGCTGTTTGAAAAAGCAGCCCGCTTCTGAGATTTAATCAATGAATAGAAATGCTTTCCTGCCGGGCATGACGGGCATTGCGCTGTTACTGCTGGTCGCGGTGCCGGTCAGTTTTGTGATTTTACAGGCGGTCTTTCCGCATCTGGATGCCGGCAGTTATTCGGCACCGTTCAGTGCATTTTCCCGTGTTTTCCAAGAACCTCAGTTACGTGAACTGTTCGCGACAACATTAAAAGTCGGTCTGGGCGTGGCGATATGCAGCGGCCTGATTGGCATTCCATTAGGTGCCTTGCGCGGCCTGTTCGTGCTACCCGCCGCCGCGCTGTGGGACATCCTGTTTCTGGTGCCCTTCCTTTTACCGCCGTATATTGCCGCGCTGTCATGGATGCTGGCGTTACAGACCCACGGTTATGTCCAGCAACTGCTGCCGTGGCTGCATCTGAATGATTTTTTGTTTTCGCTGCCGGGCATGGTGATGGTGATGACGCTGAATGTGTTTCCGGTCGTGTATTTCGCGGTATCGCGCAGCATGGCCGCCAGCGGCAGTCGTCTGGCAGATGTTGCGCGTATTCATGGTGCGGGTCCGTGGCGGGCATTTTTGCGCATCACTTTACCCATGGCGTTACCGGCAATGGCCTCCAGTTTGTTACTGGCGTTTACGCTGTCGATTGAAGAATACGGCGTGCCCGGCGCGCTGGGTTCGCGCAGCGGCATTCTGATGCTCACCACCGGCATCGAACAGCGCCTTGCCGACTGGCCGATCGACCTGCCCGGCGCGGCAGTGCTGTCGCTGATGCTGGTAGCAATTGCGCTTTGTGCGTACAGCGTTCAGCGTGCAGTGCTGGCGGGCAAGAATGTGGAAAGCGTGACCGGCAAACCGGCGGACGTGACACAAAAAACGCCGGGAGTCTGGACAATTCCGGTGCTGATGTTGTTTACAGCGGTGGCCGTGGTTGCCGTCGCACTGCCGATTGTCTCCACACTGGCCACGGCGTTTTCCCGCACGTTGTCCGGCGGGCTGTCGTGGCAAAATCTGACCTTCCGCCACTTCAGTAATCTGTTTGCCGCGCACGGCGACGCGCTGAGTGCGCTGTCGACCAGCCTCAGTCTGGCGCTGGGTACCGCGCTGATCGCCGGGGCGACCGGCTTTCTTGCCTCGTGGCTGGTAGTGGCACGAAAAATTCGCGGTGCGGCGGTTATCGACGGTTTATCGCTGTTACCGGCAGCATTGCCGGGGATTGTGGTGGGTGTCGGTCTGATTCTGGCCTGGAACCGCAGTTTCTGGCCGGTGACGCCGTACAACACCTGGGGAATTCTGCTGCTGGCTTACTGCTGCCTGTTGCTGCCTTATCCGGTGCGTTATGTCAGCGCCGCGTTGAAGCAGATTGGCGGCAATCTGGACGCCGCCGCACGGGTGCACGGTGCCACGGCGGCGCAGACATTGCGTCTGATCCTGCTGCCGCTGGTATTTCCGAGCCTGCTGGCATCAATGATGATGGTTTTTGCCGTGGCGTCACGGGAACTGGTGACGTCCCTGCTGCTTTCACCGGCGGGCGTACAGACCGTATCGGTGTATGTCTGGCGTCAGTTTGAACAGGGTTCGGTGGGCGACGGGATGGCGATGGCGTCGGTTGCAGTGCTGCTGAGCCTGACGCTGATGTTGATTGCGGTCAGGCTGCAACAACGGCCCCCGGCTTAGCTTTCCCGCTGCGGTTCAGCGTGCGGGCGGTCACCGGAGGGGATCAGTAAACCGGCGGCGACTGCCAGTACCGAAATCACTGCAGACACCACAAATACCCAGTGCAGCGACGCCGCCACGCTGTCGGTCAGAGCACCCAGTTGCTGGCTATCCATTGCGCTGCGGGTGGCTTTCTCCATCAACAGCTGTACCGGATCGTTTACCTGCGGCAGACGATATTGCAGATTCAGATTCAACGTTGCGCCAAGCACCGCGGTGCCAATGGCGGAACCCAGCATACGGGTAAAGAGTGTTGAGGCCGTCGCGATGCCGCGGATAGCCGGTTCAACGCTGTTTTGCACCGAGACAATAAAGGTGGTATTACACAACCCCATGCCCGCGCCAATCGAAAATGCCGCCAGACGCGCCATCCACAAACCGGACGATGGCGAAAGCAGCAACAGCGCCAGACTTCCGCCGACCAGCAATAATCCGCCAATGACCGCCGTTGCACGGTATGAAGTCGCCTGCATCAGACGGCTGCTGAACATGCTCGCCAGCGGCCAGCCAATCGACATCAGCGCCAGCGTGGTGCCCGCCTGTAACGGCGTTCCGCCGAGTACGCCCTGCACATAGGTTGGCAAAAATGCGCTGATACCCATCATGGTGGCGCCAATGATCAACCCGCCAACATTTCCGGCAATAATCACTTTGCTTTGCCACAGCGCCAGCGGGAACAAAGGCTCCGGCGTTTTACGCTCCTGGCGGATAAGCAGCCATACGCTGCAAACGGCTAATGCCATCAGTGCCAACGCCCAGTAACCCAGCACTTCAGCCTGCAACAGCGCCAGGAGTAAGGCCGCGACAGAAAGGGTCAGATAACCGGTACCGGCCAGATCCAGCTTATGTGGTTTACGCTGTCCGTCCGGCGGCAGGTATTTCACCAGAATGATCATCGCCACCAGGCCGACAGGCACGTTCACCCAAAACACCACCGCCCACGGAAAATGGGAAACAATAAACGCTCCCATCAGCGGGCCGACAATCGCCGAAACGCCCCATACGCTGGACAAATATCCCTGCGCTTTTGCCCTTTCCTGCGGGCCGTACACATTGGCAATCAGCGTGGTGGCTATCGGCGTGATTGCCCCTGCACCCAGTCCCTGCAGGGCACGAAAGCCGATCATCCAGCCAAGCGAAGGGGCGAATCCGCACAGAACAGAGCCGATCAGAAACAGCGTGGTACCGATGAAAAACATTTTCCGGCAACCATACAAATCCGCCAGCCGCCCGTAGATGGGTACGCTGATCGCCTGCGTCAGCAGATAGACGGCAAACACCCAGCCGAGCAGCGAGAACCCACCCAGATCGCCAATAATGGTCGGCATCGCCGTCGCGACAATGGTCACTTCTACGGCGGCCATAAACATCGACAACATGCAGGCGGCAAGGATTAGAGGTCGGTGAGAAGATTTAACAGCAGACTTTACTTCAGGATGATTGACGGCCATGTTCTTTGTTTTCTTTAGCATTGTTTTGATGAGTGCACGCAGGCAGATACCAAATTATAGACAAAAAAGAGGCGCCGGGTTTGCACACAGCGCCTGTTAAGGACAGTTTAATTATGACAACATCAGTTATAAGTGTTGACTAAAAAAGATGATTTATTGAGAAAGCGATTATGCGTCCTCTGGCCTGAATAAATGGATGGGTAAAGTGAGGCGTACGGGGGCTAATAAGTTGGAAAAAGCCAATGACCGGGAGGGAGCAAAATGTCCACTACCATTAGTCCAGCGCGTCAGTCGCCCGGCACTAAATACGAGCTCACCAGCGAAATAAACTCCGCGTTCCCTTTCTATTATCACTCCCCCTTTTTTATGTTCACAGATACCCGTAAGAGAAGTATATCCATGGACATTTTGATAATCTGCCTTGCCGCAAATAACAGCCCCCGGAGCATCATCCATGATAGCAAACACCCAGCCACCTCCATTTGGTACAAGGGTGCGTTGAGGATCCATTATATTAACAAGTTTATAATTTCCCGCCGCCTCACGGATAACTTCATAAACATATAACGGATTAGCGGGCTCCTGATCGACACATTTAGGGTCGATCACTTTCATCATTTTGCGTTTAAGCAACATGCTGTTCAATTTTGAATATTGCTGTTTTTCAATCACTTAATACCATCCATGATAAATTTTAAAAAACCGTCAGCCTCATACTTTAATCACCATTTCCAGGTTAAAGCTGGACAGGTCGATAAACTTCGCCATATCGCGGCTTTCCGCACGAGGTAAATACGGAATTTCACCGAGCAGCGGTGCGGAAATATTGGCGCTGAGCGCATCAATCGTTTCCTGGTAGTGAGCCAGACAGGGATTAATGCGGTTCGCCACCCAACCAAGCAGTGGTAAACCATCCGCAATAATCGCCTGCGCGGTTAATAACGCATGGCTGACACAACCTTCCTGAATACCTACCACTAATACTACCGGCATATTTTGCTGGCGGACCCAGTCCGAATATAAAAGATGCGGTGTGATCAATGTTCTCCAGCCGTCGCACCCTTCAACTACAACGGAGTCAGCCTCCTTACGCATGAAATTAAGACCGTTAGTCATTATTTCAAAAACATTTTCAGGGACCTGGCTGGCATAAATATCTTCATCAGCTAATGCCAGCGGAGTTATTTTATTAAAAGGATAAGAAATTGAAGATGACTGCTGGAGCGTTACCGCATCTTTATTTCGAACCCCGTCGGCCAGCTCCTGACTGCCTGTTGCAATAGGTTTATAGCCTAAAACGCAGCGATCCTGCGCGGCTAAAGCCTGAAGCAAGGCACGTGTGACAATGGTTTTACCTACACGGGCATCCGTACCCGTGACGAAAAAGTGCGTTAACATGGAATTCAGGCTCCGGGATCTCTCCGTCTTATTGAAAGATAGTCTCCGGTAAGAACACACCGCCAGAGACAAAGTCACGACAGAAAGTCTAGGCGATGCGGGATGAGAGCGGTTTGCGTTAGCGCAATGTTTTGTTGACTGTCCATGCAGTTAATGCCGAGGGCTTATATTTTTTTATTTACCAACACAGGTTAATGATATATCCCAATTAATGGGAATTATGACAGGGCGGCAAGGAAGAAAGTCCCGATGCGCTGACGAAGATCAAGGATTCGGGCGAACAAATGCAGCCAATGCAGAAGTAACTTCAATTTTGCAGGATATTAGCCTTGCAGTAATTTAATTAACAGGGATCCGCTATATAACGCATCTTTCACTAACGCCGCGCCGGGCATCGTTCCCTGATTATAGAATTGTGTCGATTCAAGTTTGATATTTTCGCTATAGGCGGGAAGCGATTGCTGCTGAATACAGGACATTATCGCGGGATGGAGAATATCCTGAGATAAATTCAGCGGTGAGCCGATCAGCACTTTCTCCGGATTAAACAGATTAACCATGATCGCCAGAATGCGTCCAACGCTTTGTCCGACGCTGATGATCACATCACGCGCTAGCTGATCGCCACGGTTTGCTGCATCACACACGGCCTCGATAGTCAGCGACACACCATGCAGTAAGCTGGCCGGAACCGGGACCGTTAACCGCTGACGAACCAGATCAAGAATGCTGTCAGTGCTGGCGACAGTTTCAAGGCAACCGTGATTGCCGCAATAACAGCGCTTGCCGTAAGGATCGACCTGCGTATGGCCGATTTCCGCCACACTGCTGCTGCCCGCGTGCAACACGCGCCCGCCCGTGATCACCCCGGCTCCGACGTTGTGATCAATCACCACCTGTACCACATTTTTACAGCCCCGGGAGGCACCGTATAGCAACTCGGCCAGCGTCCAGGCACCGATATCGTGCTGCACATACACCGGCAAACCGGTGTGCTCAGACAGCGTGTCGCCCAGCGGCATATCAAACACGTCATGATAAAACGGCATGCGGTGCACAATGCCACGCCGTGCGTCGATCATGCCCGGTAAGGTAATGGCGATGGCGGTGAGACGTTCGAGTTTGCGCTGATGACGGATAAAAAACTGATCGATTTCCGAAATAATACGTTTAAGCAGAGGTTGCGACGCCTGTTCCGGCAGCGGGAGGACTTCTTCTACCACCAGTTTACTGCTGAGATCACGCAGACCCAGGGTAATGGAACCGAGGCTGATACGTGCTGAAAGATAATGCCAGGCCTGCGTATCGAGCGCTAAACCAATGGCCGGACGCCCGCGGCTACCGGGATCCTGAAATTCAGTTTCCAGCACCAGATGCGCCTGGATTAACTCACGAACTATCTTGGTGATACTGGCAGGAGCCAGTTGTGCTTTTTTTGACAATTCAATGCGCGAAATAGGACCAAACTGATCTATCAGGCGGTACACAGCACCGACATTGGTTTGTTTTATCTGATCTATATGTCCTGGTTGCCCGTCGGGGATCACTCAAGGAACTCCTGTTATTTTCGCGCTTCAAAATAAAGATTAGGGCTATGTTGGAGTTTTTGTTATATGTCGTCAACTATTTGATTCGTTATGTGATTTGGTGCACAAATTGCGCGAAAACACGCTCAGAATTGACTGGAAATACAGCATCTTCTGACTTCGCCTCCTTATTCTTCGTGTAACAACAAATCCATAAATGCCCGGGCTGCGGCAGTCGCAGGACGCCGTGCGTGATTCACCAGCCAAAGCGCTGTCGTGCCCTGTAGCGTGCCAAATCGCAAATACCTCACCCCTTCAACCTGAATACGCAGATAAGAAGCGGGCAGAATTGACACCCCGAGACCGGCCGCGACCAGGCCGATAATGGTCAGCGGTTCGCCGACTTCCTGAGTGATATACGGCGTGATCCCCTGCACTTTGAGCTGGCCGAGTATATCGTCGTAAAGCGACGTGCCGACATCTTTGGAGAAAAACACAAAAGGCTGATCGGCAAGGTGCTGAAAAGTCAGTTCACCCTCTTTAAGCGCATTCAGCGGATGGTCTTTGTGCACCACAGCAATCAGCGGCTCGGACAGCACAAGATGGTGTTCCAGCTCCTCCGGTAACTCGCCATTACGCATAATGCCCAGATCCAGTTTTCCCTCCAGTAACGGTTCGATCTGCTGTTTGCTGTTGAGCTGCTCAATGCGAATATTGACATCCGGATAGGTCAGACGAAAACGGTGCAAGGTGCGGGAAACACGACGTAAAAACGGTGCCGAAGAGGTCAGCCCGAGGGTCAGATTGCCAGACTCGCCGCGATGAATGCGTGCCGCCTGAGCGGACGCCTCACCGACACGCTGCAAAATCTGCCGGGCTTCCGGCAGAAACGCCTGTCCCGCCTGCGTCAGCCGCACGCTGCGGTTGTTGCGGTAAAACAGCGCGGCGCCGAGATGGGTTTCCAGCGCCTGAATTTGCTGGCTCAGCGGCGGCTGGGACATGTGCAGACGTTCCGCTGCCCGGCCAAAATGCAGTTCCTCGGCAACAGCGATGAAATAACGTAAATGACGCAGTTCGATGTGGTTCATGATGTGGATTAATTCGCCCGATTGATACTTTAAACATATCGTTTTTGACTGATTAATATATTAGACAATAAACCTCGCAGCGTTAAAATTCTTATACATTTTAAAATTAAGTTTTACAGCCCCCGTATTAAGGACTTCCAGTGAAAACCTCCCGGCGGATTTCCGCTGCACCAGCCAGTGATTCAGTTAACGACGACGAGTTAAATCCTGAAACCCCCGTCGCCCGCTCCGGACTTAAAACTCCTTTTATCAAACGTGGTACGCCGCAATTTATCCGCGTCACCCTTGCGCTGTTTTCAGCGGGTCTGGCGACGTTTGCCCTGCTGTATTGCGTCCAGCCAATTCTGCCGGTGTTGTCGCATGATTTCGGCGTTTCACCGGCCACCAGCAGCCTGTCGTTGTCGTTGTCCACCGGTTTAATGGCGATTGGCCTGCTGTTCACCGGGCCAGTTTCTGATGCCGTCGGGCGTAAATCAGTAATGGTGGTGGCGTTATTTCTCGCTGCGGGCTGCACGCTGGTCTGTTCCTTTATGCAAAGCTGGGATGGCATTCTCATCATGCGTGCGCTGATCGGCCTGTCGCTGAGCGGCGTGGCGGCAGTCGCCATGACTTATCTCAGTGAGGAAATCCACCCGAGCGTGGTCGCTTTCTCGATGGGCTTATACATCAGCGGAAATTCTATCGGCGGCATGAGCGGACGTTTAGTCAGCGGCGTGCTGACGGATTTCTTCTCCTGGCGTATCGCCGTTGCCGTCGTTGGTTTCTTCGCTTTCGCGGCGGCAATTATGTTCTGGCGCATTCTGCCGCCGTCAAAACATTTCCGGGCAAGCTCGCTGAAACCACGCAAGCTGCTGATTAACTTCAAGCTGCACTGGCGCGACAGCGGCTTGCCGCTACTTTTCGCCGAAGGTTTCCTGCTGATGGGGAGTTTCGTGACCATGTTTAACTACATCGGTTACCGTCTGCTTTCATCGCCCTACAATCTGAGCCAGGCGATTGTCGGCATTATCTCTGTGGTCTATCTGATGGGTACCTACAGCTCGCCGAAAGCCGGTGCGCTGACCGGTGTTTATGGCCGCGGCCCGGTGCTGATCGGCGCAACAGCGCTCATGCTGCTGGGGATTTTGATCACCGCCTTCTCGCCGGTCTGGCTGATTTTCATCGGTATGATCCTGGTTACCGGCGGGTTCTTCGCCGCCCACTCCGTCGCCAGCGGCTGGATCGGGCGTCGTGCACGCCGCGCAAAAGGACAGGCTTCCTCGTTATACCTTTTCAGTTATTACGCAGGGTCGAGCGTCGCCGGGACATCAGGCGGATTCTTCTGGCACTCATTTGGCTGGTACGGGATTACCGGGTTTATCAGTTTGATGCTGATTGCCGGTGTCGGTGTCGGCTTTAAGCTGATGAGCTTATCTGAGGCGAAAGCGGTTTAACTTGTTTGCTCCTCACCCTTCGCAGGGGGAGGAGCAAACCCAAAATCTACTCCCCTAATTTCCCCATCCGCCGCTGGCTATCTCCCTCAAACAACTGCATTCGTGCAGTATCAATCTGTACCCACACGCGATCCCCCGGCGCGGCACCCGATCTCACCATGCTGTAAACACTCAGGCTTTCACGGCCAAATTTACCGTGGATCAGTTCGCTCAGACCGGTCGGTTCAATCAGCGTGATGTCCAGCGGCACGGCGCCCGGCGCACCCTCTTCGCACAGCACAATGGCTTCAGGGCGGACGCCATAAATCACCTCTGAACCACTTTGCAGATTCATGATTGAAGGATCCACCGGCAACGTTAATTCCGGCGTAATCCGTAACTGCGGTGCAGAATCACCCAGTTCCAGTGTGCCGTTGATGAAATTCATTGAAGGCGACCCGATAAAGCTGGCAACGAATTTATTGGCCGGTGTGTCGTACAGTTCCAGCGGCGTGCCGACCTGCTGGATCAGGCCATGATTAAGCACCACGATACGGTCGGCGAGCGTCATGGCTTCGACCTGATCGTGCGTCACATAAACAATGGTGTTTTTCATTCTCTGATGCAGGCTTTTGATTTCAATCCTCATCTGCCCGCGTAACTGCGCATCCAGGTTGGAAAGCGGTTCATCGAACAAAAACACCTGCGGTTCGCGCACGATCGCCCTGCCCATTGCCACCCGCTGACGCTGCCCGCCGGAAAGCTCTTTCGGGCGGCGATGCAGCAGCGCGGTCAGTCCGAGGATATCGGCAGCTTTATTTACCGCAGCCTCAATCTCCGCTTTCGGGCGTTTTTGCACTTCGAGGCTGAAGCCCATGTTGCGCGCCACGGTCATGTGCGGATACAACGCATAACTCTGGAATACCATTGAAATGTCACGGTCTTTCGGCGCCACCTGATTCATCAGACGCGAACCAATATGAATGTCCCCCGCCGTCGCCAGTTCCAGCCCGGCGATGGTGCGCAGCAGGGTCGATTTACCGCAACCGGACGGCCCGACCAGCACCACAAACTCGCCGTCTTTAATGGTCAGGTTGATATGTCGCAACACTTCGACATTTTCGTAACGTTTTTGAAGATCGGAAATCGTAATCTGAGCCATAAAATTATCCTTTAACCGCACCCGCAGTCAGCCCCTGAACCAGGTAACGCTGAATGAACGCAAAGAACAGACAGGCAGGAATGAGCGCCAGCACGGCCGCCGCCATCATGTCGCCCCATGAAACCGCGAATTTCGACACAAAACTGAGTAAGCCAACCGGGAACGTCATCACCTCGTTTTTGTTGATGAGCATCAGCGAGAACAACAATTCGCTCCACGCGGCGGTAAACACGAAACCTAACGTTGCCGCCATGCCCGGTAACGTCAGCGGGATGATGACTTTGCGCAGCGCCATAAAGCGGCTGCACCCTTCCAGCATCGCGGACTCTTCCAGATCCTTCGGAATGCTGTCGAAAAACGACTGCATCAGGAACGTGGCAAAAGGGACGTTAAAGGCGGTGTAAATCAGCACCAGCCCCAGCAGGCTGTTGGTCAGGCCGAGCGGTGCCATTACTTTGTAAATTGGCGCGAGGATCATCACCAGCGGGAACATCTGCGTAAACAGCAGCAACGCGGCCATCACCGTTTTGCCGCGAAAACTGAAACGGGAAAATGCAAAGCCTGCACCGGCAGCAATGATCGTGGTCAGAAATGCCGTGCCGAATGACACAATCAGACTGTTGAAGAAATACAGTGGAAACTGGCTTTCCGTAAACACCCGCTGAAAATGTGTCAGCGTCATCTCACCCGGCCACATCCGCACGCCTTCGCTGTAGAGCAGTTTGTCCGGTGTGATTGAGATTTTGATCAGCCAGTAAATCGGGAACAGCGCGAACACCAGGTAAAACAAAATCCCCAGCCGGTGTCCGCCCTTGCGCAGCCACGCGTTGAATGACAATGCGTTCATATGAGCCTCCTTATTTCAGCAACTGATGGCGGATGCGCAGTAAAACCAGCGCGTAAAGCGTCATCAGCACCAGCAGGAACACCGCCATCGCCGACGCATAACCAAAGTCGAGTTTGCGGTACGCAGTGGTGAAGATGAAACTCGACAGAATCGAGGTGGAATTCGCCGGGCCGCCGTCAGTCATCACCACAATCAGGTCGGCGAAATTCGCAATCCAGATGGTGCGCAGCATCACCGTGATGGCAATCATCGGTGCCAGAAACGGCAGTGTAACTTTGCGAAACTGCTGCCAGCCGGTCGCCCCGTCCATTGCCGCCGCTTCGTACAAATCTTTCGGAATCGACTGCAACGCCGCCAGCAACGTTATGGCGAAAAACGGAATGCCGAACCAGACGTTGGCCACCACCGGGCCGTACAGCGCCAGTTGCGGATCAGACAGAATATTGTACGGCTCGGAAATGATATGCAGATCAGCCAGCCAGTAAGGCAGTACGCCAATCACCGGATTGAGCAACCACGCCCAGGTCAGGCCGGAGAGAAACGCCGGAACCGCCCACGGCAGAAACACCAGCGCCTGCACCCAGCGGCGGCCGGGAAACTCACGGTTGAGCAATAAGGCTAACCCCAGCCCCAGCGCGAACTGCAACACCAGTGAAGTCAGTGTCCAGTTGAAGGTATGGCGCAGCGCAGCATAGAAATGCCGGTCATCAAACATGGTGCGGAAGTTATCCAGCCCGACCCAGCCGGTATCGAAAGGGTTAAGCAACTGGATGTTCTGAAAAGCATAGGAAATACCGATGGCCATCGGAACAAAGATAAACAGGCCGATCAGCACCAGCGTCGGGCTGAGATAAACCCAGGGTTCCAGCAGCGCCCGCAAACGCGGGAAGCGCGGCACGGCAGCGGTGTCTGGCGGTGAAACTTCCAACATCATGACGCGTCTCCGTTGAGAAGAATATCGAACTCCGGCAGCAGATTCGCGCCGGAGTTATCCGGTTTACTTTTGCGCAGCCAGCCAGGCTTTCTGTTCTTTGGTCAGGTATTTCGCCCAGTCTTTCACCATGCTTTCGGTGTCGTTCTGGCCGAGCAGCGCTTCCTGCGAACTGTCTTTCACAATCACCGAGTTGAAATAGCCCCAGCCTTTGAGGTGCGTTGGCATAGTCAGCGGGATGTAATCCGGGCTATTCAGCTCGGCAAACCAGCCTGCAAACTGCGGCGCGTGGTAATACGCATCCTGCTCTGCGCCCTTATAAATCGGTAAGGTGCCGACAAATTTCGACCAGGTGAGGTTGTTTTCTTTGTTACTGAGGAAGGAAATCAGATCCCAGCTTTGATCCTGATGTTTGCCCTGTTTGAACATCGACCAGCCGGTATAACCGATGGTCGGATAGGCTTTGCCGTTCGGCCCGAGCGGCATTGGCGCGACCGAGAAATCGTCAGGATTCATGCTGTTTTTGATGGCGATCAGCGCGTCCGGATCCTGATCGAGCATTGCGCATTTACCGGAATAGAATCCGGAGACGATTTCGTTAAAGCCCCAGTTGACGCTGTCTTTTGGCGCATAACCCTTCTGGTACATATCCACCAGGAATTGCGCACCTTTAATCGCACCAGGTTTGGTCAGCGTGCTGTTGCCCTCTTTGTCGAAGAAGTCCGGCGAGCCGTTCATCGCCGCCATAAACATCATCCAGGCATTCGTACCGCCGACGCCGCCGCGCATGCAATAACCGCTGATGCCGTTACCCAGCGCGCTGATTTTCTTCGCATCCGCCATAAACTCGTCCATGGTTTTCGGCGCCTCGGTCAGACCCGCCTGCTGGAAGAGTTTTTTGTTCCAGAACATGGCCCGCAGATAAAAACCGTACGGGATCATGGTGGCGGTGCCGCCGGAAGAACGCGCCATGGTCAGCGTTTTGTCAGTCAGATCCGGCGTGCCCGACCAGCCTTTCAGCCGCGGTTCGAGATCAGCCAGCATGCCGTTACTGGCATACAGCCCTTGCCAGGTGTCCGGCATTTCCACCACATCCGGGTATTGTCCGCTCTGGATCATGGTGCCAAGCTTTTCAAACGCCTGTCCCCACGGCAGCGACACCACGTCGATCTCGACATCAGGGTGCTGCGTTTTGTAAGCGGTTAACATTTTTTGCAGCATTTCAGTACGCGCCGGGCTGGTGATCACTTCCACCAGCGTCAGTTTGGTGGCGGCAAAACTGGCGCAGGAAAACAGGCTGACGCTGAGCGCCAGCAGGCTGAGCACATGACGTTTCGGGTGTCGCATAATCTTGATTCTCCACGGTGAAAAAAGTCGGAACACAGGAACGGTCTTTGAACAAAGGCCTCAGGAACAGGCGCTTTCGATGGCGTTTTTCAGGTCACGCCATAAATCTTCGGTCTCTTCCAGCCCGATAGAAATGCGGATCACGCGGGGCGACACACCGAAATCTATTGCCGAGTTGAATTCGCCCGCCTGATTCAGCACAGAAATGGCTGGCATCACCAGACTTTCGAAACCGCCCCAACTGACCCCCATACGGAACAGGTTCAGCGCGTTACAGAACGTCGGAATATCGATGCCTTCGCTCAGCTCAAAGGAGAACAAACCGCTGTAGCCGGTCAGCGTGGAAGTCGGCAACGGGTCAAGTCCCGGATGATTCACCTGCGTGATGCGCGAATAGCCCTGCAACCGGCGCGCCAGTTCCAGCGCACTTTCGTGATGCTGGCGCATACGCAGCGGCAGCGTGCGCAGGCCGCGCAGCAGCAGCCAGGCTTCATTGGCAGAAAGTTTGCCGCCTAAAAACGGGCTGATATAACGACTGATGGCGCTGATGCGTTCCTGGCTGGAAATCACCAGCCCGGCGACCACGTCGCTGTGCCCGCTGATGTATTTCGACGCGGAATGAATGACCAGATCGATGCCCGCAGCCAGTGGCTTCTGGAAAATCGGCGACGCCCAGCTATTGTCGATCATCGTTATTACGCCGTATTTTTTCGCCAGTTCCGCGATGGCCCGCAGATTTTGTTCGCCCATCACCCAACTGTTCGGGCTTTCGAGATACAGCAGTTTCGCGCCCTGCATCGCCTCTTCCAGCGCGGGCAGTGAACCGCCATCGACAAACTGTGATTCAATCTGAAAACGGGTGCAGAAACCGCGCAGGAAACGGTAGGTGTCCGGGTAGACGTGATTCACGCACACCACTTTATCGCCGGGACCGGCCACGCTGAGAATGGCGTTACTGATCGCCGCCATGCCGCTGCCGAACGCCAGACAAGCTTCGCCGCCTTCGAGTTGCGCCACTTTTTTCTGCAATTCGACGACGGTCGGGTTATCAACGCGGGAATACAAAGCATGGTCGCTGTCGCCGCGAAAACGGGCAATCATGCTGTCATAATCAGTGAAACTGAATAACGAAGACTGATAGATGGGCGGCGAAATCGCTCCGCGATCGTGGCGGGCGTCGTGCACTAAACGGGTGTTTTCCCCTAACTCAACAGGCTGGCTCTTATCATCTTGCTGCATTGATCACTTCCTTCATGTCACGTTCAGTTATGTTCAGAATGTCGTTGCTTAGCCTGCGCGCGTTTTCCGGTTCACGGCGCGCAATGGCTTCAAATAACATGCGATGCAGCGGAAAAGAGTCGCTGAACAGCGCCTGCTCAGGCGGCGATTCAAAAAAGGCATGCAGCAGGTCATAAATGCCGCCGACCATTTGCAGCAGCAGCGGATTGTGCGCCGCGCTGTAGATTGCCGCGTGAAACTGCCAGTCTTCTGCCCCGGCGGAACCGACGCTCAGATGGACTTTTTCCATCACATCCAGCTTCTGTTCGATAAACAGCAAATCGCTTTCCGTCGCACGTACCGCCGCCAGCGCGGAAGCCTCGCATTCAATGATCCGGCGCACTTCCAGTGCATGAAGCATGGTGGCTGAGTCATTCTTAAAGCGCAGGGACAGAAAGCTGTCGTTGGCGGTAATTTCAGACTGCAAAAACGTGCCGCTGCCTTTTTTGCGCACGATAATCCCCAGCGCTTCCCAGCGTTTCAGCGCCTCGCGTACGGTGTTACGGCTCACCGCCAGCCCTTCGGCCAGCACGCGCTCAGGCGGCAATTTCTCGCCGATACGGGTGCCGGACTGCGCCACATAGCGGGTCAGCGCATCGAGCACCAGCGTGTCGCTTTGTTGTGGCGCAATCGGATGCAATAAATTTATGTCGCCGTTCATTGGCTTCTCCGCACTTTGGCTTGTGCAAACATCGGCCATAATTGGCCCAACAACTCAACCTGTGGACCACTTTGCAATTTATCTGCCAGTTTTAAAAACAACCGTTAAGCGAATGATTTACAGACACAATGAGTAAATTTCATCCCAAACGGGAAAGCAGCGACAAGATCGCGGTGGTGCAAAAACATGGAGTTTTGTTACGACGCTGTGCAGGAAATGTTCTGTGATGTAGCACGGGATGAATTGACGCCCACGTGTGCAAATGATAATTGTTATCATGTAAATTCATCCCGTCAGGCAGGTTGGAATGACACCGAACACTGAATCCTCCGCAGCAGCGTCCTGCTGCATCGTCGGCGGTGGCCCCGCAGGATTAATGCTGGGATATCTTCTGGCGCGAAAGGGAATTGACGTCACCGTGCTGGAAAAGCACAGCGACTTTTTACGCGATTTTCGCGGCGATACCATTCATCCGTCTACACTGGACATCATCTGGCAACTGGGTTTTCTCGACGAATTCCTCGCCCTGCCGCATCAGCGCGCTGAAAAGCTTTTTGGCGAGATCAACGGCCAGGAAACCACGCTGGCGGATTTCAGTCATCTGCCGACGCAGTGCAAATTTATCGCTTTTATGCCGCAGTGGGATTTTCTCAACTTCATCGCCAGCAAGGCTGCGCAACTGCCCAATTTCCGGCTGATTCATAACGCGCAGGTCCTGTCATTGCTGGAGGATAAATGCCAGGTATCCGGCGTTCTTGCTGAAGTGAATGGCGAAACGCAGCATTTTGATGCGGATCTGGTCGTCGGTTGCGACGGGCGTAATTCCATCGTGCGCGAACAGGCCGGGATGGAAATCCGCCGTTATGGCGCGCCACGTGACGTGTTATGGCTGAAAATTCCCAAACGTCCGGATGATCCTCAGTGGTCGATGGGGCATCGCGGGCCAAAGAAAAACTTCATCATGATCGACCGGGGTGATTACTGGCAGTGTGGGTATTCGATCCCGAAAGACAGCCTGGATGCGCTCAAAGCACAGGGCATCGCGCCTTTTCTCGACCTGCTGGCGGAAGTGTCGCCGTTAGAGCGCCAGCGCTTAGCCGACGATATTCTCAGCTGGGAAAACGTACGCTTGCTGGTGATCCGCATCGACCGTCTCAAAGAATGGGCTAAACCGGGTCTGTTGTGCATCGGCGACGCGGCACATGCAATGTCACCGATTGGCGGCGTCGGCGTGAATCTGGCGATTCAGGATGCGGTGGCGACAGCGAATATCATCACTGAACCGCTGAAGGCCGGACGCCTGACGCTGCGACACTTAAAACGTATCCAGCGCCGCCGCGCGTTCCCGACGTGGGCGACGCAGGCATTACAGATCATGATCAGTAAAGCAGGACAGAAACAAAGGAAGCGTGCCCCTTCACGGCTGGAAGCGTGGCTGCGCGGGCGGAAATTTATACCTTTCCTGTTTGGACGCCTCATCGGCGTGGGATTTTATCGGGAAATCCCGAAGCTTTGATTTTTCAGGCAAACGTATTGATGTGCACGGTCAACTCCCTCCCCTGCGAAGGGGAGGGTTGGGGTGGGGTATTAAAGCGAAATTAATAAGTTGAAGTTTGCTCAAACGCGGTGTAAGCCCGTAAAACCCCCTCCCGCCTCCCCCTTCGCAGGGGGAGGAGCCGTACCGAATCCTCTTCTGAACAGGCATCACAAATTTAAATATTCCCCGCTTTTTCATCACCCATAATTGATAAGCGTCATAACGCCCGGTGAACTATTTCGGCAAAGTGCCCGCCTTTCACTTGGATCCAAATTTAATCTCGGGGAACACAATAATGCTGGAATTACTGATCGGGCTGGTAGTCGCCGTCTTTGTCGGCCGCTATATCATTAAAGGCTATTCACCCACCGGCGTTCTGATGGTCGGCGGCTTATTATTGCTGATTATCAGCGCCATCATGGGTCACAGCATCCTGCCGGAAGGCACCAAAAGTACCGGCTGGAATGCGACAGATATCGTTGAGTACGTCAAAATTCTGCTGATGAGCCGCGGTGGCGATCTGGGGATGATGATCATGATGCTGTGCGGTTTCGCAGCCTATATGACCCATATTGGTGCCAACGATGTGGTCGTCAAACTGGCGTCGCGCCCGTTACAGATGATCAATTCACCGTACATTCTGATGGTTGCGGCGTATATTCTGGCGTGTCTGATGTCCCTGGCCGTGTCTTCGGCGACCGGTCTGGGCGTGTTACTGATGGCAACGTTGTTCCCGATTATGGTTAACGTCGGCATCAGCCGGGGCGCGGCGGCGGCGATTTGTGCGTCTCCTGCGGCGATCATTCTTTCCCCTACCTCAGGTGATGTGGTGCTGGCGGCGCAGGCGGCGAATATGCCGCTGGTGGATTTTGCCTTTAAAGTCACCCTGCCGATTTCGATTGCTGCCATCGCGGCGATGGCGGTCGCGCACTTCTTCTGGCAACGCTATCTGGATAAACGCGATACCTCCGTGCTGGCAGATGCTGTCGATTCCAATGCTGACGATGTCATTGAAACCAATGCTCCGGCTTTCTACGCTATTTTGCCTTTCACGCCGATTATCGGTGTGCTGATTTTTGACGGTAAATGGGGACCCAATCTGCATATCATCACCATTCTGGTGATTTGTATGTTACTGACCGCCCTGATTGAAACCGTGCGTAACCGTAACGGCAAAGCGGTATTCGCCGGACTGGACGTGGCTTATCGCGGCATGGCGGATGCATTCGCCAACGTGGTGATGCTGCTGGTCGCGGCGGGCGTGTTTGCTCAGGGGCTGAGCACCGTCGGGTTCATCAGCAGCCTGATAGGACTGGCGCAAAACTTTGGCTCCGGCAGCATCGTCATGATGCTGGTGCTGGTAGTCATCACCGTGCTCGCCGCCATGACCACCGGCTCCGGTAATGCTTCGTTTTACGCCTTCGTCGAACTTATCCCGAAACTGGCCGCGAAAATGGGCATCAACCCGGAATATCTGGTCATCCCGATGTTGCAGGCATCCAACCTGGGTCGCACTATTTCCCCTGTTTCGGGCGTCATAGTGGCCGTGGCCGGTATGGCAAAAATATCGCCTTTCGAAGTCGTCAAACGCACGTCCGTTCCCGTGCTGGTTGGCCTGATTGTGGTAATTGTCGCCACCGAAATTCTGGTGCCGGTGCATTAAAGCCTTTCTATTTAAATCCCCTTCCTGAGCGAAGGGGATCATTGATCACATAAATACGATAACGAGAATGCCTCTCACAGGTTAAGCTACTGCGCCTTGAAGGTCGGGGAAGTTTCCCTGTGCTGATTTGATAGCAAAACCAGCGTGAGAAAAGCTTTTATGTTGAATAATCCGGGTTATAAACGTATTGGCGGGTGGCTACTGGCCCCGATGGCGTATCTGATTGTGACGCTGCTGAGCGTGGTATTAATGCTGTTTCTGTTTTCAATGGCGTTATTTATGCCGGAATCGCGCGAATATCTCATCACCAACTCCCAGGCATTTACCCTGCAATGGTATTTCTCGGTGGTGACCACGTTAGCGATGGGGTTATTTACCGTCGCGGTATTGCTGCAATTCTGTAAGCGCGCCAGCGTGTTACCCAAAATGTATATTATCTGGTTATTGTGCACAGTACTTCTGGCGGTAAAAGCCTTTGCATTCTCACCGGTTACCGATGATTTGGCCGTGCGTAACTTATTGTTACCTTTATTGGCCGCCGCCGTCTTTGTGCCTTATTTCAAGCGCTCACTGCGGGTAAAAGAAACCTTCACGGAATAACCCTGAGGTTTTTAATGTTTATTATGTCCGGGCAATTGTCATGACCTCTTATTTATTACTTTTTGTCGGCACTGTGCTGGTAAATAACTTCGTACTGGTTAAGTTTCTTGGCCTGTGCCCGTTTATGGGCGTTTCCAAAAAACTGGAATCCGCTATCGGTATGGGTCTCGCCACCACATTTGTGATCACCCTGTCGAATATCTGCTCGTGGATCGTCAACACTTTCGTTCTGATGCCGCTGGGGCTGGTCTATCTGCGCACTATGGCCTTTATTCTGGTGATCGCGGTTGTTGTGCAGTTCACCGAAATGGTGGTGCGCAAAACCAGCCCGTCTCTGTACCGCCTGCTGGGCATCTTCCTGCCGCTTATCACCACCAACTGCGCCGTGCTCGGTGTGGCGCTGCTGAACATCAACCAGCAATTCAACTTTATGCAATCTGCGCTGTACGGTTTCGCTGCGTCACTGGGCTTCTCGCTGGTGATGGTGCTGTTTGCCGCTATCCGTGAACGTCTGGTGGTGGCTGACGTCCCGGCACCGTTCAAAGGTTCTTCGATTGCGCTGGTCACGGCTGGCCTGATGTCATTAGCCTTTATGGGCTTCACAGGTCTGGTGAAATTCTAATGTTTGAATTATGGGTAGCGATTGGCGCGCTGACCGCTCTGGCGCTGGTTTTTGGCCTGCTGCTGGGTTACGCCTCGCGCCGTTTTGCCGTGGAAGGCAACCCGGTTGTCGATCAGATTGACGATATCCTGCCGCAAAGCCAGTGTGCGCAATGTGGCTATCCCGGCTGCAAGCCTTACGCCGAAGCGGTCGCCAATGGTGACAACATCAATAAATGCGTGCCGGGCGGCGAAGCCGTCATGCTCAAGCTGGCGACCTTGCTTAACGTTGAGCCGCAGCCGATGGGTGAAGACGCTGCGGCTGCTGTCCCGGTGCGTAAAGTCGCCTATATCGACGAGAGCAATTGCATCGGCTGCACCAAGTGTATTCAGGCCTGTCCGGTGGATGCCATCGTGGGTGCCACCCGCGCCGTACACACCGTGATTACTGATTTATGTACCGGCTGTGACCTGTGCGTCGCGCCGTGCCCGACGGACTGCATCGAAATGCTGCCAGTAAAAACCACCACCGCAAACTGGAAGTGGGATTTGAAATCCATTCCGGTTCAGGTCATCCATGCGGAGTAACATGTTTAATCTGTTTGCGGCGCTCAAAAAAGACAAAGTCTGGGACTTCGACGGCGGTATTCATCCGCCGGAAATGAAGACTCAGTCGAGCCACGTTCCGCTGCGCAACGTGCCGCTGCCTGAGCGCTTTATCATCCCCCTTCAGCAACACCTTGGCCCTGAAGGCGAGCTGTGTGTGAAAGCCGGCGACCCTGTGTTAAAAGGTCAGCCGCTGACCACTGGCCGTGGCCGTACCGTGCCGGTTCACGCGCCGACGTCGGGCGTGATCACGGCCATCGAACCGCACATCACCGCGCACCCTTCCGGTCTGAAAGAACTCTGTGTGCTGATTGAAGCCGACGGCCTTGATACCTGGTGCGAACGCGAATTCATTGCCGATTACCGCCAGCTTTCTGCTGATGAACTGAATCAGCGCATCAGTCAGGCCGGTATTGCCGGGCTGGGTGGCGCAGGCTTCCCGACCGCCAGCAAATTAGCCGGTGGCCTGACATCGACCCGCACACTGATCCTCAACGCGGCCGAATGTGAGCCTTACATCACTGCCGATGACCGGCTGATGCAGGAACATGCCATGGAAATTCTCCAGGGCACGCGCATCCTCTGCCACATGTTGCATCCTGAACGGGTGCTGATCGGCATCGAAGACAACAAACCTGAAGCGATTGCCGCGCTTAAAGCCGCGATCAGCGCTGAAATCTCCGACGGAGTGCGTTTCGAACTGCGGGTCATTCCGACCAAATACCCGTCCGGCGGTGCCAAACAGCTGACCAAAATCCTGACCGGCCTCGAAGTGCCGAAAGGCCATCACTCGTCGTCCATCGGCGTACTGATGCAAAACGTCGGCACCGTGTTTGCCATTAAACGCGCAATCATTGACGGCGAACCGTTGATCGAACGCGTGGTCACGCTGACCGGCGAAGCGATGGCAAAACCGGGTAACGTCTGGGCGCGTCTGGGCACGCCGATTGAACACCTGATGCAGGAAGGCCAGTTACAACCGCAGGGCGATAAAAAGATGGTGATCATGGGCGGCCCGCTGATGGGCTTCACCCTGCCATCGCTCAATGTGCCTGTGGTCAAAATTTCCAACTGTCTGCTCGCGCCGTCTGACGCCGAACTGGGTCAGCCGGAGCCGGAAGAAGCCTGTATCCGTTGCAGCCTGTGCGCGGAATCCTGTCCGGCCGGTTTACTGCCTCAGCAACTTTACTGGTTCAGTAAAGGTGAAGAACACGAAAAAGCGCGCAAGCATAATCTGTTCGACTGCATCGAATGCGGCGCCTGTGCCTATGTCTGTCCGAGCAATATTCCGCTGGTGCAATATTACCGTCAGGAAAAGGCCGAAATCCGTGCCATCGATGCAGAGACTGCCCGGGCCACCGAAGCCAAAGCCCGTTTCGAAGCCAAACAGGCGCGTATGGAACGTGAGAAATTAGCGCGTGAAGAGAAACATCAGAAAGCGGCAGTGAAGCTGGACGACGTCGCAGCAAAAGAAGTACCTGTCGCTGAAAAAGCCACGGAACAACAGGCCGAAGCCGATCCGCGCAAAGCGGCGCTGGCCGCTGCCATTGCCCGTGCGAAAGCGAAGAAAGCCGCCGCTGAGCAGGAAATCCCGGTGGCTTCTGAGCCGGTGCCTGAAACGCCGCCATCTGCAGAAGACGATCGTAAGGCCGCCGTGGCAGCCGCTCTTGCCCGCGTGAAAGCGAAGAAAGCCAGTAATAACGGCGTTGTCGTGGAAGCCAAAGAAAGCGAACTGAACGTTGCACCACAGCCCTCCGCTGACGACGATCGCAAAGCTGCTGTCGCCGCCGGCATTGCCCGCGTGAAAGCCAAAAAGGCCGCTGCTGCGCAACCTGCGGGCACTGAAGAAAACGTGACAACGTCACCTGCACAGCCTTCCGCAGACGACAAACGCAAGGCGGCGGTGGCGGCTGCCATCGCGCGTGCCAAAGCCAAAAAAGCCGCTGCGCTGAGTGAAGCGCAGGACGCTGAACCGGAAGAAAAAGAAACATCACAACAAGAAAGCGATCCACGCAAAGCCGCTGTAGCGGCTGCGATCGCCCGAGTTAAGGCCCGTAAAGCCGCTCAGACAATGTCGAACGAGGAATAGATGGCCTTCAGGATTGCAAGTTCACCTTTTACGCATAATCGCCAGAACACCAGTACCATCATGATGATGGTGATTCTGGCGTGTATTCCCGGCCTGCTCGCTCAGGTCTGGTTCTTCGGTTACGGCACGCTGATTCAGCTGACGCTCGCTATCGTCATTGCCCTGCTGGCAGAAGGCGCGGTGTTACAGTTGCGCAAACTGCCGGTGAAAAAACGCCTGGGCGATAACAGTGCCCTGCTGACAGCCGTTTTGCTGGGTATCAGCCTGCCGCCGCTGGGCCCGTGGTGGATGGTGGTGCTCGGCACGATTTTCGCCATCATCATCGCCAAACAACTTTACGGGGGTCTTGGTCAGAATCCGTTTAACCCGGCCATGGTAGGTTATGTGGTGCTGCTGATTTCTTTCCCGGTTCAGATGACAACCTGGCTGCCGCCGGATGTTTTACAGCATCATCACGTCGGATTCACCGACACGCTGCTGACCATTTTCACCGGCCATAACAGTCAGGATCTGACCGCGTATCAGTTGAACATGAACGTGGATGGCGTGACGCAGGCGACACCACTGGATGCATTTAAAACCGGTTTGCGCTCCGGCCATACCGCCGATCAGATCCTCGGGACGCCGCTGTTTAGCGGCACACTGGCCGGTCTCGGCTGGCAGTGGATTAACCTCGGATTCCTGGCCGGTGGCCTGTTCCTGATGTGGCGCAAAATCATCAGCTGGCATATTCCGGCCGCCATGTTAGGCATGCTGGTCATTTGCGCAGGTATCGCGTGGGGTCTGGCACCGGAAAACTATCCTTCACCGCTGATCGGACTGTTCTCCGGCGCGACGATGCTGGGCGCGTTCTTTATTGCCACGGATCCGGTGACGGCATCCACCACCCCGAAAGGCCGCCTGATTTTCGGGGGACTGATTGGTTTACTGGTGTGGCTGATCCGCAGTTACGGCGGTTATCCGGATGGTGTCGCTTTTGCCGTTTTACTGGCCAATATCACCGTGCCGCTGATTGATCACTACACACAACCACGCGTTTACGGGCATCGCTGAGGAAGAATTATGTTAGCTACAATGCGACGCCACGGCCTGATCCTGGCTTTCTTTGGCGCACTGATGACCGGTATGACGGCACTGGTCAACCTGATGACCAAGCCGACCATTGAACATCAGGCGCTGTTACAGCAAAAAACGCTGTTTGATCAGGTGATCCCGGCCAGCGTGTACGACAACGATATGCAAAACGAATGTTACAACGTCACTGATGAGTCACTTGGCAGCATGGCACCGCACCGTCTGTATCTGGCGCGCAAAAATGGTCAGCCGGTGGCTGCCGTGGTTGAAACCACCGCGCCTGACGGCTATTCCGGTGCGATTCAGTTGCTGGTGGCGGCTGATTTTCATGGCAAAGTTTACGGTTCCCGCGTGCTGGAACAGCACGAAACGCCGGGGCTGGGTGACAAAATTGAAGTGCGCATTTCCGACTGGATCAAACATTTCGCCAATCAGACCGTCAATGGTGCAAGCGATGAGCGCTGGGCGGTGAAGAAAGACGGCGGTATGTTTGATCAGTTTACCGGTGCGACCATTACACCGCGCGCCGTCGTCCGCTCGGTAAAACGTACGGCGCTGTTTATCGGGACGGTACCGTCTCAGCTTTCCCACCTCACCCCTTGTGGAGCCCGTGATGAGTGAAGCCAAAAAGATAATCGTTCAGGGTCTGTGGACCAATAACTCCTCGCTGGTGCAGTTGCTGGGGCTTTGTCCGCTGCTGGCCGTGACGTCGACTGCCACCAATGCCCTCGGTTTAGGGCTGGCGACCACGCTGGTGCTGACCTGTACCAACGCCATGATTTCCGCATTCCGTAAGTGGATCCCGGATGAAATCCGCATCCCGATTTACGTGCTGATTATCGCCTCGGTGGTCAGTACCGTGCAGATGCTGATCAACGCCTACGCGTTCGGTCTGTATCAGGCGCTGGGGATTTTTATTCCGCTGATTGTGACCAACTGCATTGTGGTCGGACGTGCCGAAGCCTGCGCCGCCAGCAGCCCTGTGCATCTGGCTGCCCTCGACGGTGCCATGACAGGTCTCGGGGCAACCTGCGCAATGTTTGTGCTGGGTTCAATGCGTGAAATTCTCGGCAGCGGCGTGCTGTTCAATGGCGCTGATTTGTTGCTCGGCAGTTGGGCGAAAGTGCTGCGCGTCGAAGTGCTGCATCTGGATAACCCGTTCCTGCTGGCAATGCTGCCGCCGGGCGCATTTATCGGCCTCGGTCTGCTGCTGGCCGGCAAATATCTGATTGATCAGCGTATGAAAGCACGGCAAGCGGCACAGCACGTTGTGGTGGAAGAAAGCCTGCCAAAGGGAAGCGTTCATGAATAAGGAAAAACGCACCGAAATTCTCAGCCGTTTGCGCGATAACAATCCGCATCCCACTACCGAACTGGTGTACACCACCCCGTTCGAACTGCTGATTTCGGTATTACTTTCTGCGCAGGCTACCGATGTCAGCGTGAACAAGGCGACAGCAAAGCTGTATCCGGTCGCCAACACGCCGGAATCGGTTCTGGCGCTTGGCGTGGACGGCGTAAAGGAATACATCAAAACCATTGGCCTGTTTAATGCCAAAGCGGAGAACGTGATTAAAACCTGCCGTATTTTGCTGGAAAAACACCATGGTGAAGTGCCGGAAGACCGCGCCGCGCTTGAAGCGCTGCCTGGCGTTGGCCGCAAAACCGCCAACGTAGTGCTCAATACCGCCTTCGGCTGGCCGACCATTGCCGTGGATACGCATATTTTCCGCGTCTGTAACCGCACGAAGTTCGCGCCGGGTAAAACCGTGGATGACGTCGAAGAGAAATTGCTGAAAGTGGTTCCGGCCGAGTTCAAGCTCGACTGCCACCACTGGCTGATCCTGCATGGCCGCTATACCTGCATTGCACGTAAGCCGCGGTGCGGGTCATGTTTGATCGAAGATTTGTGCGAGAGTAAAGAGAAGGTTTATGCGGAGTGAAAGGGGGTTCCCTTTGGATCCCTTTAAATGGCTTTAAAAGCTTTAAAAGCTTTAAATAGAATTGAGTAAATTTCGGTTTCTCAATAACGGTTATCACACGGCCTTTCGTGCCGAAACCGACCAGAGGGGAAAGGCTTTTCCCCTCTGAACTCCCCTCGCTTTTTCAAACATGTGATCCGCGCGCTGGCTATGTTTCAGCAACCGCAGCGACAGGCTGGAAATCTTGCCGCTGCGCGGTTCCTTCGTTTCGGGATTGCAGCCTATGGTCTGCAACCTCTCATTCAGCAAGCTTTCTGAATCGCCCGCAGGATCTTAAATTCAAAAAACAAAATTACTCTGTTTTAGAGAGTTCAATGGCGTGCTCAAAATCCAGCTGAACGGAGCGGCTTCGAGACCTGTGGCTCGAAGACCGAGAGAAGGTAGTGCGCAGCACCTGGATTTGCGCCACTCATCAATACAGCAGAACATGTCCCTTGCGCCAGCGGAGCGCGCAGTGAAAAAGCGCGGAGTCCAGAGGCCCGCGCGTTACCGGGTCTCTGGTCGGTGTGGGCCGATGCCCACGGTGTTGACCTTGAATTTGAATTTGAAGTTAAAAGCCGCCATTGCAGCGGCCTCTGCAATCAAATAAACGATTTCGCCTGCTTCAGCACCACATCACAGGCTTTGGTTTTCACTTTCTCTTTCACCTGCGTCAGCCCGCTCCCCAGATTATTCAGATCCACACTTTGATCTTTACCGGTTTTCAGCAAACCACCCAGACCCTGCTGATAATCCTGGCTTTCAGCACCCTCTGCTGTCTGGATGCCCAGCTTGCTCAGCAACTGATCTTTCACATTCTCAGTGCTGGCTTTGGAAAGTACGTTGTTCTTCACGCAGTACTGCAACACACCTGCGACGTTGTTCGCGCTGGTCGACGTCAGGGCACTGTCGCCGCCACTGAGCAGCGAGGTCAGCGAAGACGTGGTGCCGGCAGAACCGGTTTTGCTGCTGGTGCCATTCAGTCCTTCGTTGGCGGCCTGCTGCAGTTGTCCCAGAAGATTATTCGAAGCCTGTGCACCTGCTGAAAGCAAAATACCCGCAGAGGCCATCGCCAGAACAACGGCTTTCAATGTTTTCATGTCTTACTCCATCCATTTCACATAAGTATTGCGGCAAAGCTTGGGCTGAAAGTTTCATTACATCAATAGGAATACCGGACAGAACGTCTTTATTGCGCCACATTTGACGACTTGTTAAGCGCCTGCTGCGCCAGCCAAAGCCCGGCGGCGGTGAAGAAATGCTGCGCCAGCGGCGTTGCCCTGCCCGCTTCGGCGACGACCAGCGCGGCATGACGACTCATCGGCGTGATATCCAGCGGGCAACGTTTCAGTGCAGGATGCATTTCATCAATCAGATGTCCACGCGGCACCAGCGCACAGCCAATTCCGACAAACACGCCCTGCATCAGCTGGAAAATAGACGTGCTTTCCAGCCGCGGATGCAGCTCAAGTCCGGCCTGGCGGAAGAAATTATCCAGATACCGGCGGAAATAGCGGCTCGGTTCAGACAGACACAACGGCAGCGCGGCAACCTGTTCGGCGGTTATCCGTTCAATGCCCTGTAACTGCGGGAAATGATCCGGGTGATACACCACGTCAACACCGCCGTCATCGAGCGGCACCAGCTGGAAGCGCAGCTCATTGAGCGTCGAGAACTCAAAGAAACCGATACCGACATCCACCGAATGGCTGCTCAGCGCTTCAATCAACTGATCAGCACTGACTTCTGCCACGCGGTAATCCAGTCCCGGATGCGCTTCGCTGACCGCCTTAATCAGTTGCGCCAGCGACACGCTGCATTGCGGCATCACGCCGATACGCAATGTCCCGCTCATGCCCTGTTTCAGCGATTCGACTTCCAGTTTCAGGCCTTCATAGACAGCCACGATTTCCCGCGCCCAGCTCAGCACCCGCAGACCTTCTGCGGTAAAACCTTCGAAGTTATTACCGCGATTGATCAGATTCAGGTCGAGCTCTTTTTCGAGGTTTTTGAGACGCATCGACAGCGTCGGCTGGCTGACAAAGCTGGCTTCCGCCGCCCTGCCAAAATGCCGTTCGCGTTCGAGGTTACAGAGATAGATAAGTTGTTTGATATCCAATTTATTTTCTAATTCAGCCGGTTGTTATGCCTTATCGATTGCTGCTGATTATAAGCCAAAGTCATGATAATGACGCAGCGGATTAAAACCGGCTAAGGCATCCTGACGTTGTTTGCGGGCGCGACGGGCCAGTGCATAGGCCGGATCGCCGTTGAAACCGTGGAATCCGCCCGGATAGATGCTGAATTCCACCGGCACGCCAGCGCGGATTAACCGGCGGGCATAGTCGATGTTTTCATCGAGGAACAAATCAATTGAGCCGACGCCAATCCAGGCCGGTGGTAATCCGCTCAGATCCTCTGCGCGGGCAGCCGCAGCGTAGCAGGAAATATCCGGCAAACCGGCTTCGTGACCGAGGTAGGCGTGCCAGCCGAAACGGTTGTCCTCGCGCGTCCAGGAGAATTCGCCGGTCACCGGATTCGGGTTGGGATCGGTCACAGTGCGGTCGTCGAGCATCGGATACATCAGGTTTTGAAACGCCAGTGTCGGACCGCCCCGGTCGCGGGTCAGCAGCGCCAGAGAGGCCGCCAGCCCGGCACCGGCGCTGTCACCCATCACACCGATATGTGCAGGGTCAATACCCAACGCCTCTGCCTGTGCGGTCATCCAGATCAGCGCGGCATAACAATCTTCCAGCGGGCCGGGGAATGGCGTTTCCGGCGCGAGACGGTAATCTACCGATACAATGACGCATTCGTGCTGTGCCGTCGTCGGGCGGGTCAGCGGCATCGACTGTTCAGGGCTGCCCAGCACATAACCGCCACCGTGAATATGCAGAATACCCATCCGGCCTTTCCGTTCATGCTGCGGCGAAATCACCACGACACGCACCGCTGGCGCATTTTCGCCACCTGAAATGTGATGCTGACTAACCGTTACCGGCAACCCATCATCCTGTAACAGACTTTCCAGCGCCGCCGTCTGACGTTGCTCGCGCATGGCAGGCAGAACGGAGGCTGCAAGCACGCGTTCTGGCATCAGATCCAGTAACGGGCGCAGTTCGGGGTCAACAAGGTGGGCAGTTTTCATGGCGGGATCCATTTATCCGTTTATCATCCCGTCATTTATAACGCCTTGAGCCGGTTTTAAAAAGTCTGAATTGTTATTGCTTATGACTGATTACGTTAAGATTTTTTAGGAGGTTAAGCCCATAACCCCGTGAATGCCCATATAAATCCCCACCAGCGCGATCAGCACACTGGAAAAATAAGGCGCCCGGCGCGCCAGCGTGTTTAAACCGCTCCAGCGTTTAGCCGCCTGGCGGACACTGACGGCAGCCGCCACGCCTACAGTTACCAGCGTCAGCGCCAGTCCGATGCTGAAACACACCACCATCGTCGCTCCCAGCGCCAGTTGTTTAAGCTGGATGCAGATCAGCAGCACGGTAATGGCGGCCGGGCACGGGATCAGCCCGCCGGTCAGACCGAAAAATAAAATCTGCCCGTTAGTCACTTCCGTGCTGGCAAAACGTCGCTCAATATCGCTGGCGTGCGCCAGTTCATGGGCGTCCTGATATTCCTGCGGCGACAGGCTGATACGCTTCATGCCGCGCAGGTTATTAAGTCCCCGGGGCTGAACGTGACGCTGAACATTCGCATGCGTGCGGGAATGTCCGTGATGATGGTCATGATCAGCATGATGCCCGTGCGCGTGCTCCTTCTTCCAGAGTTGTTCACCACGAAATGTACGCCAGAACATCCATGCCGCCGTGCCCAGGATGATGACCGCAGACACCAGTTGCAACCACGGCTCGACAGCCTCTGCGGTGAACCGGTTGCTGAGATACATGCCGCCAAACGCGATGATCCAGACAATCGCAGTATGCGAAACCGTGGCCGCCAGCCCCAGTAAAATAGCCTGCCGGACAGTGCCTTTAATCGCAATGATAAAGGCGGCCATCATGGTTTTCGAATGGCCGGGCTCAAGCCCGTGCAAAATCCCCAGCAATATGGCGCTGGGTATAAAGATCCACGCATTTCCCTGCTGTAAAAGGGTAGAAAAGTCATTCATGTTAATGATTCCCGATAAGGTAGGCGCTGGGATTCTACTCCCCCCCAGTATTAAATACACCCCCCCAGTATCCACAAAATGATATGATCGCGCCGTCATTGGTGTCACGGAGGAAGTGAGATGTCCCATACCATTCGCGATAAACAGAAGCTGAAAGCCCGTACCAGCAAAATTCAGGGTCAGGTGGCGGCGTTAAATAAAATGCTGGATGAGCCCCATGAATGCGCGGCTGTTCTGCAACAAATTGCCGCGATCCGCGGCGCGGTGAATGGCCTGATGCGGGAAGTGATTAAAGGCCATCTGACTGAGCATATTGTTCATGAAGAAGATGTTGTGAAACGTGAGGCCGATCTGGACGTCGTACTGAGCGTGCTGAATTCTTACGTGAAATAACCTCCTGTGCCGCAGGTCTGATCACGCCAAAAGGGGCCGAAGCCCCTTCTTTATATTTCCGTCACTGAGTATCGCGATTAGCTTTTGACTTGTTTGGTGGCAAAACCTTTGTTTAGTTTGCGCCAGTACACCAGCCAGGTGATCAGCGCACAGACCACGTAAAACACCAGGAAGACTTTCATCGCGCCAGCCGGTGAACCGGTCAGCGCCAGTGAAGTCCCGAACGCTTTAGGAATAAAGAAACCGCCAATCGCGCCGATTGAAGAGATAAAACCGAGCGCCGCAGCAGTATCCGTCACCGCTTCACGCAGCGCTTCATCATCGCTGGCGCCACGCGCTTTAGCCTGGTCAGTAGTGAGTTTGCGGAAAATCACCGCAATCATCTGGTAGGTGGAGCCACTGCCCAAACCGGCCGTCAGGAACAGCACCATAAATACCGCGAAGAATGCCGGGAAGTTGCCGCCCGCGCCGCCGACCGGCAAGGTCAGGAACAGTAAACCGGCAAAAAACGCCATGACGATGTAATTCACCAGGGTTACGCGAATACCGCCAAGGCGGTCTGACAGCATGCCTCCCGCAGAACGCGCCAGCGCGCCAAAGAACGGGCCGAAGAAGGCGAATTGCAGGATGTTAACGTCGGGGAACTGGGTTTTAGTCAACATCGCAAAACCGGCGGAGAAACCGATAAATGAGCCGAAAGTCGCCAGATACAATATGCTCATGATCCACAGATGACCGCGTTTCAGCACCGGCAACTGCTGGCGGATTGAGGCTTTAGAAGACGCCAGATCGTTCATACCAAACCAGGCAGCAAGCGTACCGATGATCAAAAAGGGTACCCAGATCCACGCCGCATTTTGCAGCCACATGTCCGCACCGTTCGCCAGCGTTTGTTTATCGCTGAAAGCCGCAAACACACCCAGGGAGATGACCAGCGGCGCAACCAGTTGCATCACACTCACGCCCAGATTACCCAGACCACCATTGATCCCTAATGCGCCGCCCTGCTTCGCTTTCGGGAAGAAGAAGCTGATATTGGACATGCTCGAGGCGAAGTTTGCTCCACCGAAACCGCACAACAGCGCAATGATCAGGAAAACGTTATACGACGTGCTGGTATCCTGCACCGCAAAACCCAGCCACAGGCACGGCAGCACCAGAAACACGGTACTGATGGCTGTCCAGCGGCGGCCGCCGAACAGTGGGATCATAAAGGAGTAAGGCACGCGTAACAGTGCGCCGGACACGGACGGAATAGCGGTCAGCATAAACAGCTGATCCGTGGTGAAGTTAAAACCGACTTTATTGAGGTTAACGGAGACCAGACTGAACAGCATCCAGACGCAGAATCCCAGCAACAAACAAGGCACGGAAATCCATAAATTACGGCTGGCCACTTTATGCCCGGTCTTTTCCCAAAAGGCCGGATCTTCCGGACGCCAGTCCTGCAGCAGGCGTGACGGTTTTTCCGTCGGTGAAACTGATGTGTGTGACATGTGTACCTCGGTGGCAACGCATTGTTGTTGTAATGATTAAGTTATGTCGCACACACTAGGTAGAGCCCCGCTTCAGGATGTTGATACAAATCAACGCAATCGCAGGTGGATAATGCAGGAAAAATGACCATGAATCCTTTGTGAGTATCCGGTGAAAAAAGAATAAACTGCTAGTATTCATAAAGTTGATGAAGAAATATTCTTTCATCTAATGAAGGTATAAATCAGATGGAAATAAAGGAGTAACCATAAAGAGGTATAGGGAAACTTCCTCTGATCATAAAAAATGCCCACTCTGTACAGGCTGGCGTCAGCCCGGCACGGTATCCGCAGCTTTCGATATAGGTTCAGGAAATACTATTCATGTTTAAACGCGCACTGCCTTCTTTGTCGCTCATCAGCCAGATCACATTGCTGATGCTGCTGCTCGGCCTTCTGGGCATTGGCGGAATGAGCATGGCGGCGTGGATGGCGGGCAGTATCGAAGGCAACGCCCATGCGATTAATAAAGCAGGTTCACTGCGTATGCAGAGTTACCGGCTGTTGTCGCAGGTCCCTCTGAGCGAAACCAGTGCCCGTTATATCAGCCAGATGGAAGCTGACGAAAGCAGCGCCGATTTATTACAGGCGGTAGAGCGCGAAAACCTGCAACCGCAGTTTCTGGCGTTACGTCAGTACTGGCAAACTACCCTGCGCGACCAGCTTCTGGCGGCTAAGCATCCGCAAGATGTATCAGCCAATATCGCCGTATTTGTCGGCCAGCTTGATGTGCTGGTCGCCGCACTTGAGTACAAAACCGAATACCATCTGCAACAGATTTCGCTGATTCAGCGCGGGCTGGTGGCGGTCACTGTATTACTGATGGCGCTGACCATCTGGTTCCTGCGCCGCCATCTGTTAACGCCCTGGAAAAGCCTGCTCGCACAGGCCAGCGCCATTACCGCCGGGGATTTCAGCCACCGCTATCAGCGCAAACGTGTGGCGAATGGCGATGCGCATAATGAAATGGATATTCTCGGCGATTCGCTTAACAGCATGTCGCTGGCGCTGGCGGAGATGGTTGATAATCTGGCGCAGCGCGTGGCAGAAAAAACCGCCGACCTGCAACAAAAAAATCAGATGCTGGATTATCTGTACCGTGTGAGCCGTCAGCTTCACACCAGCGACCCGCTTGAGGTGCGCATGGAGCCGGTGCTGAAAGAGTTACAGTCACTGACTCCGCTGAGCGGCATTCAGTTGCGGCAATACGAAAATAACAGTGTGGAAGTGTTCAATGAATTTAGCCATGCTTCACCCCGTCAGCCTGACAGCCCTAAGGTCGGTGAACATGCGGATGACGGCGGCGAATCCCTGAGCTGGAGCCTGCGCGACGATCGTGAAAATTACGGTGTGTTGCTGGCACAGTTGCCGCCGGGCCAGTATCTGGATGACGATCAGCAGCAACTGCTACATACCCTGCTGGAACAGCTCACCAGCACCCTGATGCTGGCGCGTCAGGCAGAACATCAGCAGCAGTTAATGCTGATGGAAGAACGCTCAGCCATCGCCCGCGAACTGCACGATTCGCTGGCACAATCGCTGTCGTGCCTGAAAATTCAGGTGGCCTGCCTGCAAATGCACGCTGACACGTTCTCTGAAGAAGATAAAAATCTGTTGCAGCAAATGCGTGAGGAACTGAGTACCGCTTATCGTCAGTTGCGGGAACTGCTGACCACGTTCCGACTGACGCTCAATACTCCCGGCCTGCGTGCTGCGCTGCAACATACCGTGGATGAATTCTCGCGCCGCATGGGTTTGTCCATCGGTTTTGATTACCAGATCCCGCCGCGTTCCGTGCCGGCCAATCAGGGTATTCACCTGCTGCACATCGCCCGTGAAGCCCTGAACAATGTTTACAAACACGCTAACGCCACGCAGGTATCGCTTTCACTGCACTGTCATGACGGCGAAATCAACATGTGTGTTTGTGACAACGGCGAAGGCATTTCACAGGACGTCGAGCGACAAAATCATTATGGCCTGATCATCATGCAGGATCGCGCCAGTACCTTACACGGCAGCTGTCGGGTCGCCCGACGCCCGGATGGCGGCACAGAAGTCACGGTGCGTTTCCGTCCGGAAGCCCTGCCTGTCAATCCCCAGGAGCAAGTATGAACGACATCACCCCTTCCACTATTTTGCTGATTGACGATCATCCTATGCTGCGTAACGGCGTGAAACAGCTGATCGCGCTGGACTCGCGTCTCAAGGTCATTGGCGAAGCCAGCAATGGCGAACAAGGCGTTGAACTGGCGAAACAGCTCGACCCGGATCTGATCCTGCTGGATCTGAATATGCCGGGCATGAACGGGCTGGATACCCTCGACAGCATGCGCCAGACCTCGCTTTCCGGTCGTATCGTGGTATTCAGCGTGTCGAATCACGAAGATGACGTGGTGACAGCCCTGAAACGTGGCGCGGATGGTTATTTACTGAAAGATATGGAACCGGAAGATTTGCTGGCCGCGTTGCATAACGCCGCCGCCGGGAAGATGGTGCTGAGCGAAGCGCTGACGCCGGTGCTTGCCGCCAGCCTGCGTGAAAGCCGCCCGAGCGGTGACCGCGATATTCAGTCCCTGACGCCGCGCGAACGCGACATCATCAAACTGATCGCTGAAGGTTTACCGAACAAAATGATCGCCCGCCGGTTGAATATCACCGAAAGCACGGTGAAAGTGCACGTCAAACATCTGCTGAAAAAAATGAAACTCAAATCCCGCGTCGAAGCGGCGGTATGGGTGTTGCAGAGTAATGTGCTTTAACAAGGTGTTAGCCTTTAAACCCCCCTCCCTGCCTCCCCCTTCGCTGGGGGAGGAGCAAAAAGCCAGACCATCAGTGCAGTGGCTCGATCAGAAATTCAGCCCCGCGTCGTTGCCGTATTGCGGTTGCGCAGTCAGCGGCGGGGATACATTGAGGGTGATCCAGTTTGACGTCACTTTCTGCGATTTACTGTCTTCCACGGTCACCGACAGACGATAAATGTTGGTGGCGTCCGGGGAATCATCCCACGGCGGCACAATCACACTCCAGCCATCGGGATTACGGTTATTCGCGGGTGGCGTCAGGCTCAGCGCCTGCGTATCGCCCTGCCAGCTCAGCGCCACCACTGAATTCAGCGCGCGCAGTTGCAGTTTCAGCGGCACAGTTTCACCCGGCTGCAATGACCACGGCGGCGTGGCTAAAAACACCGACAAGGTTTTACGCTGTTTGAATTCCATCACCGGCATATTATTGCGATCGACCATGTCCATGCGGCTTCCGCGCAGCGAGCGCGCTGCCGCGACATTCCGGAAAGACAATTGTTGATCCAGCGGCACACCCAGCCGGTAATTGAGGGTCAGTTTCACCACATCCTGATTATCGCCATCCTGCCCGGCCTGATGCTCGGCCATCACCGTCACCAGCGGTACCGGTGTGTAATTCACGCCAAACGACACCGCCGAGGGATTACTCTGCCGCGTGCCGTTGCCGAACAAATCCACCTGATTACCGAAATACTGCTCATAACTCAGCGAAGCCCCCAACTGGCGATAGAAAGGTAAATAGCCTTTGGTGGTGATGTCATAGCCACGCGCCTGACGGCGCAGTTGCGCAGACGTACTGCTGTCGGCTTTATAGGACGAAAACGGATGATAATAATTGGTGGAGAAACGCAGGTAATCTGTCCAGGCTTCCGCGCCCAGACTGCCGCGCGTCAGCTGATGATCGAAATCATTATCCACAAAAGCGTTATATCCCAGCATCCACGCGCCGGTGTTGAAGCGCTGGCCCAGGCCGAAATTACCGACAGTGGCATCCGTCTCGCTTTGCAGGCCAATCAGGCTGTAAACCAGATTGGTTTGAGAATTATATAGCGGGCTGAAAAGCCGGCCGGAGCTGCCGTCAAGATTACGCCCGGTCATATCCAGTGAGGTGCTGACTGTTCCCAGCGGCGAAAGCAAACTGCTGGTTTCTTTTTGCACCAGTTTCGCGGCCTGACTCAACGCCAGCGTCTCCGCCTGCACACGCAGGGGATCATCGCTGTCCGTAGTGGTGGCTCCCAGCTCTTTCAGCGTGGTAGCAAGTTGTTTTTCAGTGGCCGTCGGTCCGGTATTGTTATGGATATACTGGCTGCCAAGGCTCGGTAACGTCTGAGACGGTTGGGTCGGGGTGCCATTGTTAAAGACAGAACTTTCGTCGCTGGCAGGCAGAAAACCGCTGAGGTTATAGCTGAGTGCGCCGTATTCGGTGGGTTCTGCCGTCAGCGCACTGGCGCTTACAGCATAGAAGGCGGTTCCCCCAGCCATCAGCAAAGAGGCGCAGGTCTTGCCTGCAAATCGCTTCAATAAATCAGAAAAAAAATCTGTGACGTCAGTCATACCTTACACATTTTGCCCGTAAGGTTTGATCTTACCGCACGGTCAGCATAATTCAACCTTCACGCCACGAACGGCCACATACATCATTTCCTTAAATGAAATCATGCCAATTCATTTCCATAGTGAATACATGGATGATTTGCCGTCACATCACAAAAAATATCACCTAAAATAACACCAGAGATATCATTGCACACATTTGATAACATTTTTAACAAACCAACCATTTATCTTTACAGTCTGTTTTCATTTATCCTTAGCAGGTTAACGATTATCCCGACGCCACCCGACTGCCCTGGCAGAGTGCGTCCGGACCTTAAAGTGATGTATACCAACAGGGAACATAAATGAGCAAAAAAACCTTGCCCGGCGTGACCCGCAGACAAATTCTCTCCTTCACGGCCGCCTCCGCAGTACTGGGTGCCGCCAAAGCCGCAAACGCGGTGACGCTCAAAGGCACGCCCGTGTGGAGCCCCTTTGACGCCAGCCCGCCGCCGCAGATTGAGACCGATGGCTGGGCGTTCTTCACCGACGCCGAAGCCGCTGCTATGGAAGCTATTGTTGACCGTCTGGTGCCCGCCGATGACCTGAGCGTGGGCGGTAAAGATGCCGGATGCGCAGTGTTTATCGACCGTCAGCTGGCCGGATTCTACGGCACTTATTCCCGCCTCTATATGCAAGGCCCTTTCCAGGACGGTACACCGGAACAAGGTGACCAGTCACCGCTGGTTCCGCAACAGCGTTACCGTCTTGGTCTGGCCGCACTGGATAAATACACCCGGTCACAGCATCAGAAATTATTCAAAGATCTGCCCGGTGACCAACAGGATCAAATCCTGTCAGGCCTTGAGAGTGGAAAAATTGCCCTTGATGGGATCGATTCCAAATTGTTCTTCGCCATTGCACTTAAGAACACGATGGAAGGTTTCTTCGCTGACCCGATTTATGGCGGTAACCGCAATATGGTGTCGTGGAAAATGCTGGGCTTTCCTGGCGCACGCTACGACTACCGCGAATATGTCGGCAAACATAACCAGAAACTCGATCTCGAACCGCTGAGCATTTCCGGCGGCGACGCATGGAAAATGAAAAGCTAAGGGCAGAACAATATTATGGCAAAAAAATTACCCAAAACCGACGTGGTGGTGATCGGACTCGGCTGGGCTGGCTCGATCATCGCCAATGAATTGTGCGACGAAGGTCTGAATGTGGTGGCGATTGAACGCGGTCCGTGGCGTGATACGGCGCGCGATTTCAACGTAGCCACCGTTACCGATGAATTGCGTTACAACACCCGTCAGGAACTGATGTTACGCACCCGTCAGAACACCATCACCATCCGCAACAATCCGGCGCAAACGGCTTTGCCGATGCGCGAATGGGGATCTTTCCATCCGGGTAACGGCACCGGCGGCGCAGGCAACCACTGGGCGGGGATCACCTTCCGTTTTCAGCCAGATGAATTCCGCCTGAAAAGCCATCTGACTGAACGTTACGGCGCGAACGCCATCCCGGAAGAGTTAGTTCTGCAAGACTGGGGCACCGACTGGGACGAAATGGAACCGCATTACGCCTCTTTCGAACGTCTGGCCGGGGTTTCCGGTAAAGCCAGTAACGTGAACGGCGAACATCATGACGGCGGTAACCCGTATGAAGGGATGCGCTCGATTGAATATCCGACCCGCCCGATGGATCAGCCTTACGGCCCGACACTGTTTGCTGAAGCCGCGCGCAATATGGGCTACAAAGCGTTCCCTGTGCCCTCTTCCCTGATTTCCGAGCCTTACACCAACCCGCTCGGTGTAAAAATGGGACCCTGTACCTACTGCGGCTTCTGCACCAACTACGGCTGCGCGAACTATTCCAAGGCCAGCGCCATCACTACCGTATTACCGGCACTGATCCGCAAGGAGAATTTCGAAGCCCGCACCAACTGTGAAGTGATGCAGGTGCTGACCGATTCCACCGGTAAACGCGCCACAGGTGTGGTCTATATCGACTCGTCCGGTGACGAGTGGGAACAACCGGCTGATCTGGTGATCGTCAGTGCCTTTACCTTCGAAAACGTTCGTCTGATGTTGCTTTCCGGTATCGGTAAACCCTATGACCCGGTCACCTTAAGCGGCACCACGGGCCGTAATTACGCTTATCAGACCGCCAACGGTGTGCAACTGTTCTTCGATGACAAAAACTTTAACCCGTTCATCGGTGCAGGCGCGGTCGGGATGGGCATCGACGATTTCAACAATGACAACTTCGATCACAGTGGTCTGGGCTTCTTTGGCGGTGGCAGTATCCGTGTCACACCCATCGGCGGTGCGCCCATCGGCTACCGCCCTGTTCCGCCGGGAACGCCGAAATGGGGCAGCGAATGGAAAAAAGCCACGGTCGCCAACTATCTCAGCTCGATGTCGATCGGCTGTGAGGCCAGCAGCTACACCACCAAAACCAACTATCTGTCGCTGGATCCGAACTATAAAGACCGTCTGGGTCGCCCGCTGCTGCGCGTGACCTTCGATTTCCCGGAAAACGATCTGAAAATGGCCGCGTATTGCACCGGTAAAGTGGCCGAAATCGCCAAGGCGATGAATCCGCGTCAGCTGGTCGCTAATCCGATGAAAGGCCACTGGAACGGTACGCCGTATCAGTCTTCCCACGTGGTCGGCGGATTTGTGATGGGCGCGGATCCGTCCACCAGCTCGGTAAACAAACATCTGCAAGTCTGGGATGTGCCTAATCTGTTTGTGGTCGGCGCCTCTGCCTTCCCGCAAAACCCTGGCTATAACCCGACCGGCACCGTCGGCGCGCTGGCGTTCAAAGCCGCCCATGCAATCCGTAACTACTATCTGAAAAAACCGGGAGAGATGATCGCATGAAAAAGTTAACCTCATTCTCACTCGGTTTACTGGCTTTGAGCATCAGCGGGCTGGCCCACGCGGCAGGCGACGGCTCTTTCGAACAGGTGGAACGTGGCCGGTATCTGGCAACGGTGGGCGACTGCGCCGCCTGCCATACCGCCTCCACGCCGGATGCCAAACCTTTCGCCGGTGGCGTACCGATTGAAACACCGTTTGGCCGTCTGGTCGGCGCAAACATTACGCCAGATGTGCAAACCGGTATCGGCAAATGGACGTTCGATGACTTCCAGCGCGCGATGTCCGAAGGTATCGGCCACGGCGGCAAACGTCTTTACGGTGCGATGCCGTTCACGGCCTACACCAAAGTAACCCGCGAAGATAACGCCGCCATTTGGGCGTATCTGCAAACCCTGCAACCGGTGCATCACGAAGTCGAGACTAACCAGTTGCCGTTCCCGTTCAACGTGCGAACCAGTCTGATGGGCTGGAACTGGCTGAACTTCACCCAAGGCGAATTCAAACCGCAGATGGATAAATCAGCGGAATGGAACCGTGGCGCGTATATCGTTGAAGGTCTGGGACACTGCGGCACCTGTCATACACCGAAAAATATGATTGGCGGCGACAAGGACAGCGAGTTCCTGCAAGGCGCAGTGGTAGAAGGCTGGGTCGCGCCGGACATCACCAGCAACAAGCACACCGGTGTCGGCAACTGGACGCAGGAAGATCTGATGCAATATCTGAAAACCGGGTCTAACCGTTTCGATATCGCTTCCGGTCCGATGGCGGAAGAAGTCACTAATTCGTCTCAGCACTGGACGGATGCTGATCTCAAAGCCGTGGCGGTGTACCTGAAAGACAGCGGTCATGACAGCGGCAGCAAAGCCCCTGCGCCGGTGAAAGCCGATGATAAGGCGATGGTGGCCGGGAAAAATATCTATGCTGACCGGTGTTCCGCATGCCATACGCCAGCCGGAAAAGGTCAGGAAGGTCTGTTCCCGCGTCTGGCCGATTCACCGCTCATCAACCAGACCAACGCCACGTCGCTTATCCGCGTGGTGCTGACGGGCAGCCGTCCGGTGGCTACCGACAGCCAACCGACCGCGCCGTCGATGCCATCGTTTGATGCCAACATGAGCGATGCTGATGTCGCTAACGTGCTGACGTATATCCGTAACAGTTGGGGAAATGCCGCCGCGCCGGTTTCTGCCTCAGACGTGAAAGAGTTACGCGCAGAACTGAAGAAATAAGCAGGGATTTGCTGAAATGTTAAAGGCCGCGAGAGCGGCCTTTATTTTGAATGCATCACGGAGAAATCAGTGCCGGGGAGGCATCTGCATAATCTGCACTAACAGATGATCATTATTCTGGTTTAATTGCACCAGATGTTTGCATTCTACTTTTATTGCAGTGAGCTGTTCTTCAGTCAGCGAGTACGGCAGATTAATATCAATGCTGTACATATTCTGCTGCTCAGCCAGTTCAATCAGCCGGACAATATTGGTCTCGTCGCTGACCTGGGTGGAAACTACCTGTAAGGCCAGTGCGCGCAACGCTTCCTGCCTGGATTTTTCTTTTTTCGAACGGGATTTCAGAACCATGCCAAAGAACGGCATCACGCCATAAATAGCGTCGACAAAACTCCATTTCTTTTTGCAGGATGCGGACAAGTATTCCATGTAGTCAAAGGATGCTTGTTGACTGCGCGCATCGGGTACCAGGCGGTTTTCATTCATCCCCTCTTCCTCTTCCTGGTCAGGGTCAATCAATTATTTAATCAATGTATAACGCCGAAGATATTCAGCTATATAATGGCATAATTCACTAACACTTTGCCAGTCGCTTCCGGTGCTTTCCGTAACGGAAACTGACATGTTCTATTACGCTAGCACGATAGCGTCGCCCTGCGGGTCACGCTATGCTAATCACCGGATTTCTTAAAGCAGCAAGCCAATGAATAAAATCGTTTTTGTAGAAGATGATGCAGAAGTCGGCAACCTGATCGCCGCCTATCTGGGTAAACACGATATCGACGTGCTGGTTGAACCGCGTGGCGATACCGCGCAGGCGCGTATTGAAAAAGAAAAACCCGATCTGGTTCTGCTCGATATCATGCTGCCGGGCAAAGATGGCATGACATTATGCCGCGATTTACGCCCGATTTTCCCCGGCCCGATTGTGTTGCTCACATCGCTCGACAGCGACATGAACCACATTTTATCGCTTGAAATGGGCGCCAGTGATTACATCCTGAAAACAACGCCACCAGCGGTACTTCTGGCCCGTTTGCGGCTGCATTTACGTCAGAGTCCGGCGCAGAATAGCCAAAATGAACAACCGGTTCAGACGCTCAAAAGCGGCAATGCCCTGCATTTCGGTCAGTTGTGCATCGACCCGGTTAACCGCGAAGTGACGCTGGTGGATGAAACGATCGTTCTTTCTACCTCCGACTTTGATTTGTTGTGGGAACTGGCAACACACGCCGGGCGCATTATGGATCGCGAAGCGCTGCTGAAAAACCTTCGCGGGGTCAGCTATGACGGGCTGGATCGCAGCATTGATGTCGCGATCTCCCGCCTGCGTCGCAAACTGTATGACAACACCCTTGAGCCATTTCGCATCAAAACCGTGCGCAATAAAGGCTATCTGTTTGCTCCCAACGCCTGGGAGACGTTACAGGAATGAAAAAGCTTTTCATCCAGTTCTTTCTGTTACTGCTGGTCTGTTTTCTGGTGATGGCGATGCTGGTCGGACTGGTTTACAAAGTCACCGCTGAACGTACCGGCCGTCAGTCCATGAACGATTTGATGAAAAGTTCGCTCTACCTGATGCGCAGTGAACTGCGGGAAATTCCGATTAAAGACTGGAACAAGACCATCAATACGCTGGATCTGAATCTGTCTTTCAAACTGCATATCGAGCCGCTCGGAAAACGCAAACTCAGCCCTGTGCTGGATCAACGTCTTAAAGACGGCGAAATTATTGCGCTTGATGACGAATACACTTTCATTCAGCGTGTGCCGCGCAGCCATTACGTGCTGGTGGTCGGCCCCATTCCGTACCTGTTTTATATGCATGAAATGCGGCTGCTGGATCTGGGGTTGCTGATCTTCATCGGTTTATCGCTGGCCCTGCCGGTATTCCTGTGGATGCGCCCGCACTGGCAGGATTTGCTGCGGCTGGAAAACTCCGCGCTGCGCCTCGGTAACGGCCATCTCGACGAACGTATTGATTTTGATTCCACCTCCAGCCTTAACCGGCTGGGCGTGGCCTTTAACCAGATGGCAGACAACATCAGTACGCTGGTCGCCAGTAAAAAACTCCTGATCGACGGTATCGCCCATGAGCTGCGTACGCCGCTGGTCCGCCTGCGTTACCGGCTGGCGATCAGTGAAAACCTGCCGGAGTCGGAACAAAATGCCATCAACCGCGATATCGGGCAGCTTGAAGCGCTGATCGACGAATTGCTGACTTATGCACGTCTGGACCGTCCGCAGGTGGCGCTTAACCTGGAAAAAGTCAATCTGGCCGAATGGCTGGAAGACAAAGTCGATGATTTCCGGCTGATCACCGAACGCACCATTCTCTATGACGCGCCGCAAAATGCCGATTTCGGCGGTGTGGATTTACGTCTGATGGAGCGTGTGCTGGACAATCTGGTCAATAACGGTCTGCGCTATTCACAACAGACATTGCGCGTCAGCCTGTGGTTAGACAGTGAACTCGCCTGCCTGCAGGTTGAAGACGACGGGCCGGGCATCCCGCCGGAAGAACGTACCCGCATCTTTGAGCCCTTTGTTCGCCTGGACCCGAGCCGTGATCGCGCCACCGGCGGCTGCGGGCTGGGGCTGGCAATCGTCCATTCCATCGCCGTCGCTTATCAGGGACGTATCGCCGTTGACGGCAGCCCGCTCGGCGGTGCCAGTCTGCGTTTCAGCTGGCCGGTAAAACCCACATTCAATCTGGCTGCAGAACAGCCTAATCACGAAAATCAGGAAGGGAGCCACAATGACCATCGCCTATAAAAAATTACACGACACCTTCGCCCGTTTGTCCCGCTTCGGCCATTTGTCGGCTATTGCAGGCTGGGATGCCGCGGCCATGATGCCACCGGAAGGCGGACAGGCCCGCTCGGAAGCGCTGGCTGAACTGAGCGTGCTGACGCATCAGATCCTCACGGCGAAACAGGTCGGTGAATGGCTGGAACAGGCCAGCGGCGAACAACTTAATGACGTTGAGCAGGCCAATCTGCGCGAAATGCGCCGTCACTATCAGCAGGCGGCTTTGCTGCCGGAAAGCCTGGTACAGGCAAAATCACTGGCCGGCGCACGTTGCGAGCAGGCGTGGCGTATCCAGCGTAAATCGAACGACTGGGAAGGCTTCTCGGATAACCTGAAAGAAGTGGTTAAACTGAGCCGTCAGGAAGCACAGTTGCGCGCCGAGGCTGCGGGCATCAGCCGTTACGACGCCCTGCTCGATTTATACGAACCGGGCATGACCTCACAGAAGCTGGATGTGCTGTTTGGCGATCTGAAAACCTGGCTGCCGGACCTGTTACAAACCGTGGTTGAAAAGCAAAAATCCGAAACCCGTATTGCGCCACAGGGGCCGTTTGACATCGAAAAACAGCGGCAGCTTGGTCTGAAAGTGATGGGTAAACTGGGTTTTAATTTCGATGCCGGTCGTCTGGATGTCAGCGCGCACCCGTTCTGTGGCGGGGTTCCGCAGGATGTACGTATCACCACACGTTACAATGAAAATGAATTCCTCAGCGCCATGATGGGAGTTATCCACGAAACCGGTCATGCACGTTACGAGCAAAACCTGCCAAAAGAATGGCTGGGCCAGCCGGTTTCCAACGCCCGTTCGATGGGTGTTCACGAATCACAAAGCCTGCTGTTTGAAATGCAACTGGGTTGCAGCGAGCCGTTCCTGAAATCTGTGTATCCGCTGGTTATCGAGCAATTCGGTCACCGTGAAGGGCTGGATGAAAGCAACTTTATGAAGCTGAACCAGCACGTCCAGCCGGGCCTTATCCGTGTTGACGCCGATGAACTGAGTTATCCGGCCCACGTCATTCTGCGATATGAAATCGAAAAAGCGCTGATGGAAGGTGAAATAGAAGTTGATGATATTCCGGCCCTGTGGAACAGAAAGATGAAGGAATATCTTGGCATCGACACTGTCGGCAACTACCGCGACGGCTGCATGCAGGATATCCACTGGACCGATGGTGGCTTCGGTTATTTCCCGACATATACCCTCGGCGCGATGTACGCCGCGCAGTTGTTCCAGACGGCTAACAAAGCCATTCCGACGTTGCAGGATGACATTGTCCGCGGTGACCTGACCGCCCTGTTCCAGTGGCTGCAACAGAATATCTGGCAGCACGGCAGCCGGTTCACGACAGATCAGCTGATGAAAAACGCGACAGGCGAAACGCTGAATCCGGCGTTCTTCCGGGCGCATCTTGAAGGGCGATACTTGTAGGCGGAAGGCGTGCGTTGTCGATTTTTTAAATATAAATCAATAAGTTGAAGTTTTCTTTAAAAGGGAAGTTGCCATTAATACCCCCTCCCCGCCTCCCCCTTCGCAGGGGGAGGAGCAAACACGTGGTCCGCTCCCTCCCCTGCGAAGGGGAGGGCTGGGGTGGGGTTTTAAAGCAAAATCAATAAGTTGAAGTTTGCATTAAACGCAAACACGCGATCCACTGCCCCGTAGCAACCCCATCGCTATATCCTCCAATTTCACCGTAATTTCCTGATTTTATTACGCCCCCCTCCTTTGTACATTCCGTTACACACCGAAACCAATCACTCACGGACAACCAGATCCAACACGCCTAGTATTCTTCATACCGGCCCCGCAGTGGGGTGGACACTTAAACAAAAATTCTGAGGAATTAAAGATGAAAAAAGTATTAGCTCTGGTTGTAGCCGCTGCAATGGGTCTGTCTTCTGTCGCTTTCGCTGCTGAAACTACTGCAACTCCGGCGCCAGCTGCTGCTGCAACTACCGCTGCTCCAGCACCTGCTGCCAAGCATGTGACTAAGCACAAAACTCACAAGAAAGTAGCTCAGAAAGCGCAGGCTGCTAAAAAACACGTGAAACACGCTAAGAAAGCGGCTCCAGTAGCTCAGAAAGCGCAGGCTGCTAAAAAACACGTGAAACATGCTAAGAAAGCTGCACCAGTAGCTCAGAAAGCCCAGGCTGCTAAAAAACACGTGAAACACGCTAAAAAAGCGGCTCCAGCTGCAAAAGCAACTCCAGCAGCATAAGTAGTCAGTAAAAGTCTTTGTGAGCGTATCTACTCACCATTATCAAGACTGATGATTTAACACCCGGTTCGCCGGGTGTTTTTTTCTCCGGTTTTCTATCTTGAGGTACTGATGGAAGATGCTGCGCCGCTACCTGTTCGAAATCACCCTGTGTTCCCTGATCCTTTGCGGTCTGATCACCCTGTTCTTCTACTTCTGAGATACCCCGCGATGACGCCCGTCATCGGCTCAAAAGGCTGAGTTACCAGACAAATATATCCACCACGAAACATAACCGTCTATAATCGTTCCATAATTACGGCTTCCCGGGTTCTCCCTGTTTTCAAGGTCAGAATGTTATGCGCATCGCGTTACCGCTGTTTTTGTGCTTTTTCTGTTTTACCGCCAGTACCCTTGTACATGCAGACTCTCCTGATGATGCAGATTCCGACACACCTTCCATCAGCATGAAAGAAAAAACGGCCCTTTTCTTTGGTCACGATCAGCGCACACCTGTGGCTGCGGCGGCGCACTGGCCATGGCAGGCCATCGGGCAGATTGAAACCGAGAGCGGCAATTTATGCACCGCGACGCTCATTTCTAAACATCTTGTCCTCACGGCGGGCCATTGTGTGCTGGCGCCTCCGGGCAAAATAGACAAAGTCGTGGCGCTGAGATTCATTTCTCATGATCAGAAATGGCGATATCAGATCACCGCATTACAAACGCTGGTGGATCCGAAATTGGGCAAGAAACTGAAAGCGGATGGCGATGGCTGGATTGTTCCGCCTAAAGCGGCACCGTTTGATTTCGCACTGGTTCGCCTGACAGATGAAAAGCTGGCATTGCCGATCAAACCCCTGCCATTGTGGGAAGGCTCCCGTGACAACCTGACCGCTCTGCTGAAACAGGAAGGCAGGAAAGTGACCCAGGCTGGATACCCGGAAGATCATCTGGATGATTTGTATGTACATCAGGATTGTCTGATCACCGGATGGGCGCAACCGGGTGTGTTATCGCATCGCTGCGATACTTTGCCGGGCGACAGCGGCTCACCGCTGCTGCTGAAAAATGCCGATGGCTGGTCGCTGGTCGCGATTCAAAGTTCCGCGCCAGCGGCACAAGACCGTTATCTGGCCGATAACCGTGCGCTGGCCGTTCCGGCCATCCGCGATGCCCTGAATACGCTGTCTTCCGGCGTGATCAGCGCCAGCACGCCGGTAACGACGCCCGCTCAGTAACCGTAAGCATCAGCATTTCAGAGCATAAAAAAACCGCCTTCGTGTATCAGGCGGTTTTTTAGTTTTGAGAACCGGTTAAACCAGTTGCTCCATGGTCTGCAAAATCCGTTTATCCGAAATCGGATACGGCGTGCCCAGTTGCTGAGCGAAATAGCTGACGCGCAGTTCTTCAATCATCCAGCGTATTTCTTTCACCTCATCACTTTGCTGACGCACCGGCGGCAGTTTGTTGAACCACTGCTGCCATTGCTGCCGGATGTTTTCCACTTTCAGCATCTGCGCACGGTCGCGGTGCGGATCCATTGCCAGTTTGTCCATCCGGCGTTCAATGGCCTGCAAATAGCGCAGCGTATCCGGCAGACGTTTCCAGCCATTTTGCGTCACGAAACCGCGATAAATCAGGCCGGACATCTGGGTTTTGATATCTGAAAGCGCCAGCGCCATGTTGATATCGATCCGTCCTTTCAGCCGTTTATTGATGCTGAAAACGGTCGTCAGAATTTGCTCCACCTGAATCGCAATCTGCACCACCGTATCATTCAGGTTGGCGCGCACATGCTCATGCAGTTTTGCGAAATCTTCTTCACGCCACACCAGCCCGCCGGACTCCGCAATCAGTTTGTCGATGCCGCAGGAAATGCAGTCGTCAATCAGATCCAGTACTTTGCCATACGGGTTAAAATACAGCCCCAGCTTGGCTTTGTTCGGCAACTTCTCATGCAGGTATTTGACCGGTGAAGGAATGTTCAGCAGCAGCAGGCGCCGCATCCCGCTGAGCATCGCCTGTTGCTGTTCCAGTTCACTGTCAAACAGGCGGATCGCTACGCTGTCTTTCTCATCCACAATCGCCGGATAAGCTTTTACTTCATAGCCGCCGCGCTTTTGTTCGTAGCGTTCCGGTAAGGTACCAAAGCTCCAGACATGCAGATCGCGTTGTTCGATACCGTCATCAGCCACCGCAGAAAGCGTTTGCTGAACCTGCTCTTTCAGGCCAGATTTCAGCGCGGCCAGGTCTTTGCCCTCGCGCAGCGTTTTGTTTTTATCATCGACAATGCGGAACGTCATTTTGAGATGATCGGGCACCTGATCCCACTGCCAGTCTTCACGTGACACCGTCACGCCACTCATCTTACGCAGTTCCTTTTCCATCGCATCCAGCAACGGCATCTCGAACGGTTTGATGCGCCCGAGCAAGGCATCCGCGTAATTTGGCGCAGGCACAAAATTGCGGCGAACGGGTTTTGGCAGCGATTTAATCAGCGCCATGATCAGATCACGACGAATGCCCGGGATCTGCCAGTCAAAACCTTCTTCACTCACCTGATTGAGCAGCGGTAAAGGAATATGTACCGTTACGCCGTCAGCATCGGTACCCGGCTCAAACTGATAGGTCACGCGCAGTTTGAGATTGCCCTGATGCCAGAAGTTCGGGTAATCGTGAGCGCTGATATTGCCCGCGCCCTCTTTAATCAGCATGCTTTTTTCAAAGTTCAGGCTGTCCTGCGGCTGCGTTTTCCACCAGGTATCAAAATGACGCGCCGACACCACTTCCTGCCCGATGCGTTGTTCGTAGAACAGGAACAGGGTTTCGTCATCAACCAGAATATCGCGACGACGGGATTTGTGTTCCAGTTCTTCGACCTCGGTGCGCAGACGCAGGTTAGCGCGGAAGAACGCATGACGGGTCTGCCAGTCGCCTTCCACCAGCGCATGCCGGATAAACAGTTCCCGTGACACGACCGGATCAATCGTGCCGTAATTCACCCTGCGTGCCGCCACAATCGGCAGGCCGTACAGCGTGACTTTTTCCGTCGCCATCACCGCGCCCTGGGCTTTTTCCCAGTGCGGCTCGCTGTAACTGCTTTTCGCCAGATGCTGAGCCAGCGGCTCGATCCATTCCGGTTCGATACGCGCGGCAATACGCCCCCACAGGCGGCTGGTTTCCACCAGTTCGGCGACCATCACCCATTTCGGCGGTTTTTTGAATAATCCGGAGCCAGGGAACACCGCAAAACGGGCATTGCGTGCACCGGTATATTCCTGCTTATCGGCATCTTTCTGGCCGATATGCGACAGCAAACCGGTCAGCAATGCGCAATGAACTTCGCGGTATTCAGCGGGCAGGCTGTTCACCGGCAGCCCCAGTTCTTTCACTACCTGACGCAACTGGGTGTAAATGTCCTGCCACTCGCGCACGCGCAAATAGTTGAGGAAATCGCTGCGGCACAATTTGCGGAACTGTGCAGAAGACAGCGCTTTCTGCTGCACCTGCAGGTGATCCCACAGGTTTACGAATGCCAGGAAATCAGAGTCTTTGTCGGCAAAGCGACGATGTTTTTCATCGGACGCCTGCTGTTTTTCCATCGGACGCTCGCGCGGATCCTGAATCGACAGCGCGGCGGTAATGATCATCACTTCACGTACGCAGCCGTTTTTCTGTGCTTCCAGCACCATGCGCGCCAGACGCGGATCCACCGGCAACTGCGCCAGTTGACGACCGAGCGGTGTCAGCGTATAGCGACCATCGACGGCGTTATTAATGGCGTTCAGCTCTTCCAGCAGACGGACGCCATCCTGAATATTGCGTTTGTCCGGCGCCTCAACAAACGGGAATGCAGCGATATCACCCAGCCCCAGCGAGGTCATTTGTAAAATGACGGAAGCCAGATTGGTGCGCAGAATTTCAGGGTCGGTAAATTCCGGGCGCGAGAGGAAATCCTGCTCGGAATACAGGCGGATACAGATACCTTCGGAAACACGTCCGCAGCGGCCTTTACGCTGGTTAGCCGACGCCTGCGAAACCGGTTCGATCGGCAGGCGCTGCACTTTGGTGCGGAAACTGTAGCGGCTGATACGCGCGGTGCCGGGATCAATGACATATTTGATACCCGGCACGGTCAGCGAGGTTTCGGCGACGTTGGTCGCCAGCACGATACGGCGACCGGAGTGCGACTGGAATACGCGGTTCTGCTCGCTGTTCGACAGCCGCGCATACAGCGGCAAAATCTCGGTGTGAGGCAAATCCAGACGGTTCAGCGCATCGGCGGTATCACGAATTTCACGCTCACCGCTCATGAAGATCAAAATGTCGCCCATGCTTTCGCGACCGAGTTCATCGACCGCATCGAAAATCGCCTGCAACTGGTCACGATCCACATCATCTGCGTCATCCACAATCGGGCGATAACGCACGTCAACCGGATACGTCCGGCCGGAAACTTCAATGATCGGTGCATGATTAAAATGACGCGAGAACCGCTGCGGATCGATAGTCGCCGAGGTAATAATGACTTTCAGATCGGGGCGTTTTGGCAGCAACTGACGCAGGTAACCGAGGATAAAGTCGATATTCAGGCTGCGTTCATGCGCTTCATCGATGATCAGCGTGTCGTACTGCATCAGCATGCGATCCTGCTGGATCTCCGCCAGCAAGATACCGTCGGTCATGAGCTTAACGAGGGTGTTTTCACTGACCTGATCGTTAAAGCGAACTTTATAACCGACCGTGTTACCCAGCGTGGTATCCAGCTCATCGGCAATACGGTTGGCCACAGTACGCGCCGCCAGACGTCGCGGCTGAGTATGACCAATCACGCCTTTAATCCCGCGACCGAGTTCCATACAGATTTTCGGGATCTGTGTGGTTTTACCGGAGCCGGTTTCACCTGCGACAATCACTACCTGGTGATCGCGGATAGCGTTATAGATGTCTTCTTTCTTCTGGCTGACCGGCAGGTTTTCCGGATAGCTGATTTTTGGCCGTGAGGCTTCACGGGCACTGACTTTCTTCAGGCTCTCGTTGATGGCGGTCTGGATTTCAGCACTTAACGCGTCGAGTGCTTCAGGTTTATCAATCTTTCTGGCACCCTGCAAACGGCGTTGCAGGCGTTGCCGGTCACGTAGCATCAGCCCGTCTAACTGCGCTGATAATGCCGCGAGCGGTGATTTCACGTTCACAATTCCTTGTTGCATGTCAGCCGGAGAGCAAAACGTCTGCGCCAGCTGAATCTGAATGGGTGATGAGGAAGGTTTAAGCCTTGCCTGCTTGTGTCTATGTTAACACAAGGTATTGAACATGCTGAAAACGGGTGATTACGCCGCAGGATTAAAGTTGTTCAAAAAAATCGATGATAGGTCTCTAAATATTGCGCTATCACTGAATAAGCTTTGTGAATAAAGTAAGTTCCATTCGGGGGACGTTCTGGTTATAAAAAACCATTCCCTATGTATCACACAGTTAAGGAACTCACTAATGAGCAAAGTACTCGTTCTGAAATCAAGCATTCTGGCTAACTTCTCTCAGTCAAATCAACTGGCCGATTACCTGATTGCACAGTATCAGTCTGCAAACAGCGGTTCTGCCGTGACAGTTCGTGACCTGGCGGCTAACCCAGTCCCTGTATTAGATGGCGAACTGGTTGGCGCACTGCGTCCTTCCGATGCACCACTGACGCCACGTCAGGAAGAAGCACTGGCGCTGTCTAACACCCTGATTGACGAACTGCAGGCGCATGACGTGATCGTTATCGCTGCACCCATGTACAACTTCAACATCCCGACTCAGCTGAAAACGTATTTCGACCTGGTTGCCCGTGCTGGCGTGACGTTCAAATACACCGAGAAAGGCCCTGAAGGCCTGGTGAAAGGTAAACGCGTTATCGTTCTGACCAGCCGTGGTGGTATTCATAAAGACACCCCAAGCGACCTGGTTGCCCCATACCTGTCTCTGTTCCTGGGCTTCCTGGGGATGAGCGACGTAGAATTCGTTTACGCGGAAGGTATTGCTTACGGTCCTGAAGTGGCGACCAAAGCACAGACTGATGCGAAAGCAGCAATCGATGCCGCCATCAAAGAACTGGCTGCTGCATAATTATCGTTATCACAATCTGAGCACCCATTCACTTAAGAATCTGTCCGTTCCGCTCAGATGATGTTGTGATAAAGCTATTGCGCGCTGAAAGGCGCGCTTTTTTTTGCCTGCGATCCTCTGCTTACTTCTGCAACCATTTACCGTTGATGCCCCGCACATATTCGCCCTTCCCGGCACGGGCGACCAGCTTTTGTCCGGCCAGTCTGGCGACATCGTCGGTACTGACGTTATTGTCCCGCGCCACCTGTTCGTATTGCTGTTTGCGCCCCTCGTTAATTTTTGTCGCCAGCGCGACACTGTCGGCGTCTTGTTTCAGCGGTGCCAGATAGCCGGACAAGGTTTCGCCCACGCGCCCTTGCTGTTTGGCTTCATTGAGCGTTAACGCGAACGCCTGACTGCAAAACAGTAAACCACCCGTCAGTAACATCAGGCTGATTCTCCTGATGCTGTTCTTATTGAAAAATATCGCGGACATAGTGGCTCCTAGAATAAATCGCTTTGATTCTTCAACAGATTTTCCACGTCTTTATCCACTTTGATATGGATCTCGTGTTCGATTTTCACGTTCATGTTGATGGTGATCGGCTCTTTCGGCGCGGCCAGTTCGATACGCGGCACGCAACCGCTGAGCATCATTACGCAAAGCGCCACGCCCGGGCCGACAACTCGCAATTTCATTGTTCCTTCCTCACTGTTGGATCCTTTTTCTGTCCCGCCGCAGACGGATTTTTTGACAGCGCATCAGCAGGCAAAGACATCTGCTGTTGCAGCCATTCCTGAAGATTGTCGCCAAAACGCAAACTGCGCCAAAGCTGATAGATATTTTCCTCATGGGAATAATTGAGGACGATTTCACGTTTTTCTTTATCGCCACCGTGCGTCGTGTCGGTGTAATTCACACCGTCAACTTTAGCCTTCATGGTCAGCACACCAAGATTATCCAGACTGACCTGCGCATCGGAACGGCTGATTTCCAGATAGCGCAGCAGGCCAATGACCATATTGTTGGCGAAATTGCCGCTGGCCATTGCATCGGCAAATTGCGGGTCGAGGCGCAGCGTCAGGCTGCCGTCGTTTCTGATCCAACCGTTATGAATGATCCACTGCGGATTTTCCACATACAGCGGCAACTCACCATAAATCACACCGGACATCGCCAGTTGCTTGGGTTTCAGCGCAGTAAACAGTTCGCTGAGATTGATTTTTTCCAGCTTCAGCACAGCCGCATCATGCTGCGGCATACGCAGCGCCGACAAGCTGAGATGACCACGCAATATATCGACGCCGAGATTGCTCAGGGTCAGTGGCGTTTGTTCACTCCACGGATAATGTCCCTGTAAATCGGCCGTCACGTTCTGCATTTTGACCAGATTGTTCACTTCGCCGATACGCAGCGTCACCGGCTTTTTCACGCCGAGCTGCCAGACCTGATCCTGAAGGCGATACGGCAGGCTGAAATCCAGCCCGCTCAGGTCGCCGTCTTGCATCCAGAAGCCCCCGTTTTTCACCACCCAGTGACCACCCGCGACAAATCCCTGCCCGCGCGCGGCCGAAAATGCCGACTGCGCATAGAAGGTTCCTTCACGTAATTTGATGTTCAGATCCGGCGTGAGAAGCGGCTGGAACGCGGTCAGTTGCTGTTTCGGCCACCAGCCTTCCCCGCGCAGACGTTCGCCATCCCAGCGCCCGTTGAGCCGGATCGGGCCGATCGGTTTGGCATCCAGCATCCCGCGCATGATGAAACTGTCCGGGCTGCCACCGCTGAGCTGTAACGTCAGCGTGGCGGGCGGCAGATAGCCGCCGTTCGCCAGCGAAATCTTCTTCGCCACCAGTCTGATGTCCCCTTTAAACGCCGTTGGCTCATCAGGATACTGCGGTTTGAAGCGGGCGGATGGCGGACGTTTCCAGATCAAAGGGTGTTCGAGCGTAAGGCGCGGCGCATCGACATCTGCCAGCCCGTAATGCAGGCGGTCAAAGCCCGTCGAGAGCGAATTAATGCTGATCAGATTGTCGTGCCACTGGCCTTTGCCAGACATGTCCCAGCGGCCGTTCAGTGGCGGCAGATGCCCGTTGCCCCAGTAATTGAAATTCCACAACCCAATGTCCGGCCAGAACGCCAGCGATTTCCCGCTGAGATGCAGATCAAACGCGCCCCAGAAACTGTGACGTGCTTTGAGGATCGCTTGCAACGGCCCGCTCACGCCCTCTGCGGAGACTTTGACCCCCGCCAGTGGCCAGCGCGCATCGCTGATGGTCAGTTCCGGCGTCGGCTTACCCCACGCCCGTAACAGCGAACCGCTGCGCAATGAAAGCGTCGGGTTAAGCACCGAGCCGCTGAGCTGACCGGGCAATGACGCACTCAGAGACGTGGTCTGTAAATTTGCCTGACCGGTCAGGCGGAAACCTAAATCGCTGTCGAGTAAACCAATGCGTCCCGGCCCGAGCGTCAGCACCACGTTGGCCTTGCCGTTGTGGCCCTGCGTCAGCACATTCAGCCTTGCGGTAATGTGGGTCTGATCAAACGCCGGTGACCAGTCGCTGAGCGTCAGATTTACGCCCCCTGCCAGGGGTTGTGCGGCATAAGGCCAGCGCCATTGTCCCTGCGTGATCTGTAATTCGTTATTGTTGAGTTTCCATGGCAGCATCGCCAGAGGCTGATCACTGCCCTTTTCGGTCAGCGTCAGAATACCGTCGGTTACCTGCCAGCTCAGCGTAATGTCCAGCGGCTGAGGCACCTGCGCCGTTTGCATTTCGGCGTGCAGTTCGCCGGATTCAGGCAGATGATCGAGATTCGCTGGCAGCAGCAGTTTACCGCTGAGCGTCACCGGCTGCGTACTGCCCGGCGGCGTCAGACTGAATGAACGGATGGCAAGCTGACGGTTACCGTCAAGCACGGCGTCAAGTTTCAGGGCATCGCCATTCACAGAAAGATGTTGTACGCCGTCCAGATTACTGAGCTGCACACTGGCAGCGTAATGCTGCCACGGCGTCACAGAAAGCTGGCCGATACTGACGTCACCGGCAGGCAGGAGTTGCTGTATCTCTGCGAGGGAAAGCGTTGACTGACTTTCGCTTTTGGGCAGTTTTGCCAGACAGGCGGTATCGACCGTCAGCGCATCAAGCTTCAGCGCCCATTGGCCGGTGTTATGACTGAGGCGGGCATTTCGTGCCGTCGCGAGCGTGCAGTCCCCGGCCTGATAGCGCACGCCCGGCAGTTGCAGGACGCCGTACGACCAGTGCGGAGAACCACTCAGCACCAGTTGGGTTCCGCCCGGCAACCAGTGGCTGGCAACAACGGGCAACCAGCGCGGCACGGTTTTCCATAACACCCACAACAGCAGCGCAATAATCACCACTATACTCAGGAGTATCTGCGCGCTTTTCTTCAGTCCGTTCCTCATGACTTGCCTTGTCTTATGCTTCACTAAATGATCTAAACGCCCGCAAGATATCATAATTAGCGTAACAACTGATGACAGGAATGCCAGAGCACCTGAATCAAATAGCACAGGATAAATTGTCTGCCTTCCTGCGCTCTGCTAGTTTGATGGCATATTGCGAATTGTTTCTGAAACTGTTTATTCCTTATAAAACATGCGGAAGCCGTTTCGCCAGAGATTCAAACTCACTGCGGAGAAACACCATGAAAGTGGCTGTCTACAGTACTAAAAATTACGACCGGAAATATCTGGAACTGGTTAACGCGCATTATGGCTATGAACTGGAATTTTTCGACTTTCTGCTGACCCCGCAAACGGCGAAAACGGCGGTAGGTGCCGATGCAGTCTGCCTTTTTGTGAATGACGATGGCGGCCGCGAAGTGCTGCAGGAACTGGCCTCTCTGGGCATTAAAACGCTGGCACTGCGCTGTGCAGGCTTTAACAATGTCGATTTAGATGCCGCAAAAGAACTGGGAATTTCGGTGGTGCGCGTACCGGCTTATTCGCCGGAAGCGGTGGCTGAGCATGCAGTGGGAATGATGATGTGTCTTAACCGCCACATCCATCGCGCTTATCAACGCACGCGTGAAGCCAACTTCTCGCTGGAAGGTCTGATCGGTTTTAACATGTATCAGCGCACCGCCGGTATTATCGGTACGGGTAAAATTGGCGTGGCGACGATGCGGATCCTGAAAGGTTTCGGCATGCGCATTCTGGCGTTTGATCCGTATCCCAGCCCGCTGGCCCTCGAACTCGGCGCGGAGTATGTCGACCTGGATACGCTGTATGCCGAATCCGATGTCATTTCGCTGCACTGCCCGCTGACACCGGAAAATCATCATCTGCTTAATGCAGGAGCCTTCTCCAAAATGAAAGACGGTGTGATGATCGTCAACACCAGCCGTGGCGGATTACTGGATGCTACTGCGGCTATCGATGCCCTGAAAAAGCAAAAAATCGGCGCACTGGGCATGGACGTTTACGAGAATGAACGCGATTTATTCTTCGAAGACAATTCTAACGAAGTGATTCTTGATGACGTCTTCCGTCGTCTGTCGTCCTGCCACAACGTGCTGTTCACCGGCCATCAGGCCTTCCTGACCAGCGACGCACTGACCAGCATTTCAGAAACGACGCTGTTGAATATTGATCAGCTGTCGAAAGGTGTGGTCTGCCCGAACCTGCTTTAATCACGTAATCAGCATCATCATTATAAGGCTCACTCCGGTGAGCCTTTTTACTTTCTGCATCTGCGCTGCAACACACTCAGCGGCTCAGCACCCGGCTGATTTCCGGACCGTAGCCGGTGAGGGTCAGGACATCATCAGCCAGCGTGACCGAGGAAAATGGCAGGCTGCTTTCGCCGTCGACCATGCCTTTCAGCGTAATAAAATCAGTATTGTCTACACGGTCATAACCGCCACGGTGATCGTGGCCGGCGAAATAGGCGCGAACGTCGTAACGGCACAGCAATTCCACCAGCGTTTCACAATTCCACAGGTTGTGGCTGTTAACCGGTGTCAGCGGATAATGGCCGAAAACCAGTACCACCTCGCACTGCTCACGCGCCTCAAGCAGGTTTTTCTCAATCCATTCAAGCTGTTTCGGCCCGACCGCACCGTTCCAGGGCTGCGCCTGCGACTGCTGACATTCTGTCAGTTCTTCCAGCATATATTCTGCTAACTGGCGGTCATCGGCATTGGCGTGGTTGCAATACAAACTGACGTCGTTACCGTCGATGACCAGAAAACGATAGCCCGGCAAACGGAACGAATAATAACTTTTCGGTAAACCGATGGCCGGTTTCTGCGCCCCGAGATGCTCGGAAATCACCTGCGCGTCGTGGTTGCCGATCACCGCCGCATGCGGGTGGCGCAGCGCCTCATAACGGGCAAGAACGGCCTGAAAACTGCTCCAGTCGCGGTCCACCAGATCACCCAGCGTGACCACAAAATCGAGTTTGAGATCATTAAGCTCATTGATGGCGGTGGCCAGTTTATTCAGGCTGTTGCGGTAATAACGGATTTTTTGGGGTTCGGCATCCGCATACTGCGGGTCGGCAATCAGCCCGAAGCGCAGCCGTGTGCCAGTGACCAGCGCATCGTGAACGTCCGGCAACTGATAAAATGCACTCACGTTGCCCAGCGCCAGCGCCTGCCGTTCGGATATCAAAGGGGATAAAGTGGTGACGGCCATAACATTCTCCTGTCGGGATCTTAACGGATCCCTGCCCGCATAAAGGATTGAACAAACTGACGCTGAAATATCAGAAATAACACCAGCAGTGGCAACACGGTCATCAGGGTGGCGGCACTGATCAGCGCCCATTGCACGCCCTGCTCCGGCGCGGAAAACAACTGTAGTCCGACCGTCACCGGCCGCACTTTGACGGAATCGGTGATCACTAACGGCCAGAGAAAATCGTTCCAGTGGAAGCTGATGGAAACCAGTGCAAAAGCGACATAAATCGGTTTCGCCAGCGGGATATAGATTTTGCGCAGGATATAAAACCGGCTGGCGCCTTCCACAATGGCGGCTTCTTCCAGCACCAGCGGAATACTTTTAAACGTCTGGCGCAGCAGGAAAATGGCAAACGCCGAGGCAAAATACGGCAGCGCGATGCCCGCCAGCGTGTCACGCAACCCGAGCGCGCCAATGGTTTTGTAGTTGTTCAGGATCAGCACATCGGGGCTTATCATCAGTTGCAGCAAAATGAGCGCGAAGATAAAGCCTGCCCCTTTCAGTTTAAACCGCACCAGCGCGTAAGCCGCCAGGGTCGCCAGAATCAGCTGGCACACCACAATCATCATCACCAGCAAAGTAGTGTTCATGAAGTAGCGCGCGAAAGGTGCCGCCTGCCAGGCGTTGATGAAATTCTGAAAAGTCAGCGGCGCAAACAGCGAAAAACTGCCCTGCACTGACGCCGGATGAATCGCCACCCAGACCGCGACCAGCACCGGTAAAAACCACAGTAACGCCGCCAGCCAGATGGCGAGATTCAGGATCAGGCGGCTGAAAGAAAACGATTTCACTGATAATGCGCCCTTTTATCCAGCAGGTTGAATTTAATCAGCGCGATGACGGCGAGGATCACCAGTAACACGACGGTCATTGCCGACGCAGCCGGTAAATCCCAGTAACTGAACGCCGTGCGGTAGATGTAAAACAGCAGCAAACTGGTGCTGTTGTTCGGCCCGCCATTGGTCATCGCAATCACCTGATCGACAATCCTGAATGCATTCATCGAGGCGTTGATCAGCACGAATAATGTGGTTGGCATCAGCAGCGGCCACTGTACCCGGCGGAAGAAATAGCGCCGTGATGCCCCTTCGATTTCTGCCGCTTCGGCCAGCCGCGGGTCGATTTGCTGTAATGCGGCAAGGTAGAAAATCATGAAGAACCCGGCCTCGCGCCAGACTGAAACTGCCATCAGGCTGTAGAGTGCCGTGCCCGGTTCACCGAGCCAGTTGACCGCAGGTAGCGAAAAGAGCGCCAGCATTTTGTTGAGCAAACCGAGTTGCGGCGTATAGAAAAATAGCCACAGATTGGCAATCGCCACCATCGGCAGCAGCGAAGGAATAAAGAAAGCGGCGCGGGTCAGCGCATTGCCGCGCAGACGGCGGTTGACCGCCAGCGCCATCAGCAGCGCAAGGGCAACCGACAGCGGGATGGTGATAAGGGCGTAGAGCAGATTGTTGCGTAACGACAACATAAACACATCGTCGTCCAGCAGCGCACGGTAGTTATCCAGCCCGACAAACTGCGGCGGATGCCCGCTGCGGGCAGCGCTGAACAGACTTTCCCACACCGTTGCCAGCGCCGGATAGTGGGTAAACAGCAGCAGAAAACCCAGCGCGGGCAGCAGCAACAGATAGCCGTAAAGTTGTAATGACAACCCGCGTGTGCGGGTGGCCGGAAGAACCGCGTGAAATGTGCTCATGCTGTTCCTTTCGCGCTTACTGATACGGTTTCAGCAGGCGGTCAGCCTGTTTCTGCGCCGAACTCAGCGCGTCTGCTGGCGTTTTTGCCTGTGTGACCGCAGCTTCAATCGCGTGGTTCATCAGTTCCTGAATTTGCACGCTGTTATAGGTCGAGAGTTCCGGCTGCGAATATTTCAGTTGTTCGCGTGCCACCAGCGCCTGCGGCACCTGTTTCACATAATCCTGCATGACCGGGGTTTCCCACGCAGCAGGCGATGTCGCGACATAACCGGTGGCGATACTCCAGCGCGCCGCCTGTTCAGGGGCAGAAACCCAGCGGATAAATTCCAGTGCCGCTTTCTGTTGTTCCGGCGTGGTGTTTTTGAAGACGTAAAGATTACCGCCGCCGGTCGGGCTGCCACGCTGCGTTTTCTCCGGCAGCATCGCCACACCAAACGGGAATTTCGCGTTCTCACGCACGGTCGTCAGGTTGCCGGTCGTCGTGACCATCATCGCCGTTTTGCCGTCGATAAAGTCCTGCGGTGTGGTGCCCCAGGCGATGGTGCCCTTCGGTGACACCGCTTCTTTCTGCGACAGATCGGTCAGCCATTGCAGGGCTTCCACATTGGCGGGTGTGTCAAATGTCACTGCCGTGCCTTTGCCATTATCCAGATGGCTGCCGTTGGTGGCCGCAATCCCCTGGAAATTCCAGTAACCGTTCGGCGTGGACGGGATTTCAATGCCCCACTGCTTCACTTCAGAACCGTCACGCACCACCAGTTTTTTGCCGAAATCGACCACCTGCTGCCAGCTGGCAGGCGGCGTGTCGCCATTCAGACCCGCCTTCTCAAACGCCTGTTTGTTCCAGTACAACACCACCGTCGAACGCTGAAACGGAATGCTCCAGACTTTGCCCTGAATGTGGCGGATAAAGGCCGGATAGAAGCCGTCTATCCATTTTTTACCGTCTGCGTCATTCGCCAGATCGCTGACCGGCAAAATCGCGCCCGCGTCGATCAGGGAATACGCTTCAATATCGCCGATCACCGCAATTTGCGGGGCATTGCCGCCACGAAACGCCGTCAGCGCTTTGGTGACGGTGGTGGCGTAATCACCGGTATACACCGGCTGAATGCTGATATCAGGATGTGTTTTCTGGAAATCTTCTACCAGCGTATCCACCGTATGACTGATTTTCCCGCCGACAGCAATCGGGTAATACATTTGTAATTTCACCGGATCTGCCGCAAAAGCAGAGGTGCAGGAGATGAGCAGAACGGCGGTAGCGAGACGTGAAAAACGGTGAACAGATGACATAGTTTTCCCTTCGGCAATAGGCGTTGTATGAGTCAATAAAAGTGAATAACGGCAAAAAATGACAACTACACAGCAACTCTGTGATCTGACGGTAAACAGGATTGCTCAGCGTGGAAGCAGCGTTTTCCGTCTGCTGTAATGAAAAAATATTGTGCGCCCGTGGTCCATTGCAGACCGACCCTCTGACCATCAGCAAAGCGTTTCATGCCCGCGACTTTCACGGTCATTAGCTCGGGATATCCGGCAAGTGCGCAGGCCACCAGGGTGTCCGCCCCCATGTATTCATGGCTGACCACCCGGGCGGTCAGGCTGGCGTGTTCAGGCGAAATCAGCTGAATATCTTCGGCGCGCAGGCCGAGACTCAGGGCGTTTTCGTTGAGGTTTTCCACCACCGGCAGCGGCGTACCGGCGAGATAGTGATGCTGCCCCCGGCGTTCGAGCGGCAGAATATTCATTGGCGGCGCACCGATAAATTGCGCGGCAAAAATGCTGGTCGGGTTGTTATAAAGGTTATCCGGGGTGTCGTGTTGCTCGATGCGGCCATCGTTGAGCAAAATGATTTTGTCCGCCATGCTCATCGCTTCGGTCTGATCGTGCGTGACATACAATAAGGTCAGGCCGAGCTTCTTCTGAATTGCACGGATTTCGCGGCGCATACTCTGGCGCAGTTTGGCGTCGAGATTGGAAAGCGGTTCGTCCATCAGGCACAGCCTGTTGTTGGCAATCACCGCCCGGCCCAGCGCCACGCGCTGTTGCTGACCGCCGGAAAGCTGCGAAGGTAAGCGGTCAAGCAGCGGCTCCAGTTCCATCAGCCTGCTGACGTCCGCCAGCCGCGATGCAAAATGACGCTTGTCTTCGCCACGCGCACGCAGGCCGAAAAGCAGATTTTCGCGCACATTCATGTGCGGAAATAACGCGTAAGACTGAAACACCATCGACAGTTTACGCTGCGAGGGTGCCAGCGACGTGACATCGGATTGCTGAAAATACAACGTACCGCTTTCCGCCGTTTCCAGCCCGGCGATGGTGCGTAATAACGTCGATTTTCCGCAGCCGGAAGGACCGAGCAAGGCAATAAAATCACCCTCTTCCACATCAAAACTGATGTCATTGAGGGCCACTTTCGTCCCCCAGGATTTCCGGATGTGATGCAGTGATAGGTAGCTCATGCCGCTGTAAGTCTCTCTGACCGGTGATGGGCATAACCTATCGGGCTAAAATGACGCTTTTATGATCGGGAGATGACGGGATAAAGACGGACAAGGTTTTAAGCCCCTCCCCCTGCGAAGAGGGAGGGAGTTAAGGGCTTAAAATTCCCATTCATTCACGCTATAATACGCCAACAAATATTGCATAAGTCAGTTGAATATATCGACATGGCGAGTGCCAAAGGAATATTTCTCAGGAGAGAAGATGAAGAAGTCACTGTTTGTTCTGGCCGCCGCGATGACCCTGGGGGCGTGCAGCATGAATCAGAATACCGCCGTTAAACAGACCGATTTGCAGCATCACCGTTTTGAGTTGCTGAGCGTCGATGGTCAGACGGTGCCTGCCGCGCAAGGGCGCATTCCGGACATTGAGTTCGGCTCAAACATGCACGTTTCGGGAAAAATGTGTAATAACTTCATGGGTCAGGGCCAGTTGCAAAACAACGTGCTGACCGTGAAAGGACTGGCATCCACCATGATGATGTGCCCGGATGAAAACCTGAATAAGTGGGATCACGTGATCAGCGATGTGCTCAATAACGGCGCGGCGCTGACCTTGCAGGAAAACAAACTGACCCTGAAACAGGGTAAACACCAGTTGATTTATCGTCTGAAAGACCGGATGTAAATTTATTGCCACGTTAACTGCAAAAACGCCAGACGACTGTCTGGCGTTTATCAGGCTTTACACACACCCTGCATCAAAGCACTTTCCGAGCACTGACGACCATTAGCCATCGAACACATACCGACGCGGCTGCCATCAAGTTGCGGCGCCATCCGTAATTGCCCGCCCGCCATCGAACAGGCTGCATACGCCGGGCTATCCATATTAACGGTACGTTGCCCGATATTAACGCTGTTGCCTTTTTGTGGAACGTCAGCCGAATCGTCGTGGCTGCTGCATGCGGCTAACACCAGCACACCGGCGGCCAGTAACACGCGAAACGCAGTGATCATCTGTCCTGCTCCTGAATATGACGGGGATTTTTTTGCGAATCGCCATCATATCCGACGTTTTTCGCCTGCGTCGAGCCTTTCGGCAAAATAACATCAACTTTTTCCTAAAATAATCTCAAATTTAAACACTCAGACACATTTTATTTCGGCCGGTTATTTCTTTAACGCATAAAACCAACAGTAATTAACCGCTTTTCCCGCTGCATTCGCGGGAAAATATAATGATAAGGCGCTTATATGCTGACTGAATTTGTCGAAAGATATTCATTAATCATCACGCGCGCGCCCTTCACGCCCCTATTTAGCCGCTGTCCCGAACCGGCTTCTGCACGACAGCTAATAATAATCCCAGCGCCTCGGGTTATTCAGTAACCGCTTAAAATATCAGCCGAAATAGCCCTGCACACAATCAGGATAAATCGATTAATCCGCCCTCTGCTAAGCTTTTAACATTCCCGCCAGCAACCGACTTTTCCGCTGGCTGCCATTGTGAGCAAAGCAAAAAAGGTATTCCATGATCACCACTGATGGTAATAATGCAGTCGCTTCCGTGGCTTATCGTACCAACGAAGTGATTGCTATCTACCCGATCACCCCCAGTTCAACCATGGCCGAAATTGCCGGTGCCTGGTCAGGCGAAGGGAAGAAAAATTTGTGGGGCGATGTCCCGACGGTAATGGAAATGCAGTCGGAAGCCGGTGCGATTTCCACCGTGCATGGCGCGTTGCAGACCGGCGCACTGTCGACCTCGTTCACCTCGTCTCAGGGTCTGTTGCTGATGATCCCGACGCTGTACAAGCTGGCCGGTGAACTGACGCCGTTCGTGCTGCATGTCGCTGCGCGCACCGTAGCCACCCACGCGCTGTCCATTTTTGGCGATCATTCGGATGTGATGGCCGTACGCCAGACCGGTTGCGCCCTGCTCTCTGCCGCCAGCGTGCAGGAAGCGCAGGATTTCGCGCTGATTTCTCAGGTTGCCAGTCTCAACAGCCGCGTGCCGTTTATTCATTTCTTCGACGGTTTCCGGACCTCGCACGAAATCAACAAAATTGCCCCGCTCAGTGATGACACGCTCCAGCAGATGTTGCCGCAGGCGCAGATTGATGCGCATCGCGCCCGTGCTCTGTCGCCGGACCATCCGGTGATCCGCGGCACTTCCGCCAACCCGGACACTTATTTCCAGTCCCGCGAAGCCACCAATCCGTATTACAACGCCACCGGCCAGCACGTCATTGATGCGATGAATGCTTTTGCCGTCCTGACTGGCCGTGAATATAAGCCGTTCGAATATGTTGGCGATCCGCAAGCCGAACGGGTGATTGTGCTGATGGGTTCCGGCATCGGCACCGCCGAAGAAGTGATTGAAACCCTGAATGCCCGTGGCGAAAAAGTCGGCGTACTGAAGGTCCGGCTGTACCGTCCGTTCAGCGCCGGACATTTGCTGTCCGTGCTGCCACAAAGTGTGAAAAGCATCGCGGTGATGGATCGCACCAAAGAGCCGGGCGCGCTGGCTGAACCGTTATACCTCGACGTGATGACCGCGCTGGCCGAAGCCTATTCCCGTGGCGAACGCGATTCACTGCCAAAAGTGAGCGGCGGCCGTTACGGATTATCCTCGAAAGAATTCGGGCCGGATTGCGTGCTGTCGGTGTTCCGCGAACTGTCGCTCAGCCAGCCGCGTCCGCGCTTTACCGTCGGCATTTATGACGACGTCACCGGCCTTTCCCTGCCGGTGGTGGAAGAAGCGTTGCCGCAGCACGCGTCGCTCGAGGCCCTGTTCTATGGCCTGGGCAGCGACGGTTCGGTGTCGGCCACCAAAAACAATATCAAGATCATCGGTAACAGCACGCCGATGTATGCGCAGGGTTATTTTGTCTACGACTCCAAAAAGGCCGGTGGCCTGACGGTGTCGCATCTGCGCGTCAGTGAAAAGCCGATCAAATCCGCGTATCTGGTGAGTCAGGCGCATTTCGTTGCCTGTCATCAGTGGCAGTTTATCGACCTGTATCAGATGGCAGAACGTCTGCGTCCGGGCGGTATTTTCCTGCTCAATACGCCGTTCAGCGCTGATGAAGTCTGGGCGCGTTTACCGCTGGAAGTGCAGGCGACACTTATCCAGCGCGAAGCCCGTTTCTATGTGATTAACGCTGCCAAAATTGCCCGCGAATGCAAACTCGGCGCGCGCATTAATACCGTCATGCAGATGGCGTTCTTCCACCTGACGCAGATCCTGCCGGGCGAACAGGCGCTCGCCGAATTGCAGGGCGCGATTGCCCGCAGTTACCGCAGCAAAGGCGAAGAGATCGTCACCCGCAACTGGATGGCGCTGGCCGCTACGCTGGAAGAACTGGTCTCCGTGCCGCTGCAGGCTATTCCGGAAAATCCGCGCAAACGCCCGCCGATTGTTTCCGATGCGGCACCGGATTTCGTCAAAACTGTCACCGCCACCATGCTGGCCGGTCTTGGCGATGCCCTGCCAGTTTCCGCGTTCCCGCCGGACGGCACCTGGCCGACCGGCACCACGCAATGGGAAAAACGCAACATTGCCGAAGAAGTGCCGATCTGGAAACCGGATTTGTGTACCCAGTGCAATCATTGCGTCGCCGCCTGTCCGCACTCGGCGATCCGCGCCAAAGTGGTTCAGCCGGAATTTATGGCAGATGCGCCGCCTGCCCTGCAATCGCTGGATGTGAAATCCCGCGACATGCGCGGTCAGAAGTACGTGTTGCAGGTCGCACCGGAAGACTGCACCGGCTGTAATCTGTGCGTTGAAGTGTGTCCGGCGAAAGACCGTCAGGATCCGTCCATCAAGGCCATTAATATGGCGGATCGCATCGAACATCTGGAAGAAGAACGCGCCAATTACGATTTCTTCCTCAAACTGCCGGAGATTGATAAAACCACGCTGGAACGCATTGATATCCGCACGTCTCAGCTGATCACCCCGCTGTTTGAGTATTCCGGTGCCTGCTCCGGGTGTGGCGAAACGCCTTACATCAAACTGCTGACCCAGCTTTATGGCGACCGTTTGCTGATCGCCAATGCCACCGGCTGTTCGTCTATTTATGGCGGTAATCTGCCTTCAACGCCGTACACCACTAACGCCGAAGGTCGCGGTCCGGCATGGGCAAATTCACTGTTTGAAGACAACGCCGAGTTCGGGCTGGGCTTTCGTCTGACGGTGGATCAGCACCGCCGCCGCGTGCTGCGTCTGGTTGCATCGCTGGCGGAACATATTCCGGCGGACGTCCTCGGTGGCCTGCGCAATGACACGTCCACGCCTGAAGTGAAACGCGGGCATGTCACGGCGCTGCGTAAAATTCTGGCAGACATCGACACGCCGGATGCGCGTCAGTTAGCCACCGATGCCGATTATCTGGTGGATAAATCCATCTGGCTGATTGGCGGTGACGGCTGGGCGTATGACATTGGTTTCGGCGGACTGGATCACGTCTTAAGCCTGACCGAAAACGTCAACGTGCTGGTGCTCGATACCCAGTGTTATTCCAACACCGGCGGACAGCAGTCGAAAGCGACTCCGCTCGGTGCAGTCACGAAATTCGCAGAACAGGGAAAACGCAAATCACGCAAAGACCTGGGGGTAAGCATGATGATGTACGGTCATGTGTATGTGGCGCAGATTTCACTCGGCGCGCAGCTTAACCAGACCGTCAAAGCCATTCAGGAAGCCGAAGCGTATCCGGGGCCGTCGCTGATTATCGCGTACAGCCCGTGTGAGGAACACGGCTATGATCTGGCGCTCAGTCACGACCAGATGAAACAACTGACTACCACCGGTTTCTGGCCACTGTACCGCTTCGATCCGCGTCGTGTCGAAGAAGGCAAACCGGCACTGGCCCTCGATTCAAGACCGCCTTCCAGCGGGCTGACCGATACGCTCAATAATGAACAACGGTTCAGAAGACTGAACTCCCAACAGCCGGAAGTAGCAGAGATGTTGTATGCGGTGGCAGAGAAAGAGTTACAGGCTAAATATGACTTTTTAGCCATGCTGGCGGGGAAGAAGACCGAGCCGGAGTCTTGAGTTTTTAAACTGTGAGTTGAGAAAAAAACGCGGTCGGCTCCCTCCCCTGCGAAGGGGAGGGTTGGGGTGGGGTATCACAGACAAATCAAAAAGTTAACCTGTGCTTTGACGGCCGTTTTGTCTGCTAAACCCCCTCCCGACCTCCCCCTTCGCAGGGGGAGGAGCAAACAAGCGACCTCACTAAACTAACCGGTATTCCACCCGATATTCCCCCGATCCCACCTCAGCGGTGTATCCCTGTGCGCAGCGCACAAAATCAATCCCGTCCGCTTCCTGCACAGATTGACCGTCCGTCAGGACCACGGTGGCGGAGGTATTTGCCGGAACCGTGACATTAAGGAAGACGGTCTGACCGCTGACTTCCCAGCGTACGCCAATCGCACCATAGATTGACTGATAGCGGGTATCCAGCCAGCTCAGGCCGCCGCCGGTCTGCGGTTTGATGATGACGTGTTTGAATCCGGGCTGTTCCTCATCAGCTTCAATCCCTGCCGCCACGCGGTAGAGCCATTCCCCCACCGCGCCGTAAGCGTAGTGATTGAAGGAATTCATGTCCGCGCTCCACATGCTGCCGTCCGGATTAATGCCGTCCCAGTGTTCCCAGACAGTGGTGGCACCGGCTTTCACCTGATACAGCCACGAAGGGAAATCCTCTTTCAGCAGTAAATTCCAGGCTTCTTTAGTACGGCCATTCTGGCTGAGTGCGTGACAGAAATACGGCGTGCCGACGAAGCCGGTCACCAGATGCCCGTCGTGCTCGTTGAGCAATTCAACCAGCGTATCGGTGGTGCGCTGGCGGAATTCGTCAGGGACCAGATTGAAGTACAGTGCCAGAATATGCGCGGTTTGCGTTCTGGCCGCCAGACGACCCGATGGCGTAAAGAACTCCTCCTGAAAACGACGGACAATCGCCTGATGCAAGGCAGTGTAATGTTGATAGTCTTCAGTACGATTCAGCGCTTTGGCGGCTTTGGCGAACAATTGCGTGGAATAAGCGTAATACGCCGTGCAGGTCAGGTCGTTTGGGGTAGCACCGAAATAACTGCCCTCTTTGGCATCCAGCGCCACCCAGTCACCAAACTGTAATTTGTAATGCCAGAGGTAATTTTCCGCATGCGCGGTCATGAAATCAATCCAGCCTTTCATGCTGGCATACTGGTTTTCCAGCACGTTGGTATCGCCATACATCAGGTACATTGTCCACGGGTTGATCACCGCGGCATCCGCCCAGGCCGAGGCAGAATGGGTTCCGCCTTCAGACAACAGGCGGTCCTGACCACAGTAACCGGTCAGAATATCCGGAATAACGTGCGGCACACCGCCCTCAGCCGTCTGGTCATAACGAAGATCGGTCAGCCATTTGGCGAAGAAATTGCGGGTTTGCATCAGATAACTCGCCGTACGGCAAAAAATCTGCGCATCCCCCGTCCAGCCAAGCCGCTCGTCACGTTGCGGGCAGTCCGTCGGCACGTCGACAAAGTTACCTTTCAGCCCCCACAGAATATTGTGGTGTAACTGATTCAGATCCGGGTTTGAACAGGCGAAAGACCCGGTCTGCTCCATATCGGAATGCAAAACAATGGCGGTGAAGTTATTCAGATCCAACTGCGCCGGATATTCCTCAACCTTCACAAAGCGGAAACCTTGCCAGGTGAAGTGCGGATGCCAGGTTTCTGCCCCTTTACCTTTGAGCACATATTCAGTGCGCTGTCGGGCAGAACGCAGATTATCGAGATACACATTGCCCTCTGCGTCCAGCACTTCAAAGTGGCGTAACACGACTTTATCGCCCGCCTTGCCGCTGACCGTAAACTCTACCCAGCCACTGAGATTCTGGCCAAAATCAATGACTGTGTCGCCTTGCGGCGTGGTGAGCAGCGCAACAGGCTTAATTTCTCCCATTTTCCTGACCCTGTTGCTTCCCTGCGCCACCAGTGTGGATTTTTCATGCATCGCCAGACTGACCGGACGCCATCCCTTCTCTGCGAACCCTTTCACGCACCAGCCGGGGATTTCCCTGCGCGCATCGTAAGTTTCGCCGTCATAGATTTCTGAAAACAGAATGGCGGAATCCTGCCCTTTCCAGCTTTCATCGCTGACCACAATTTCATGCGAGCCATCGTTATAATTTATGACCAGTTGGGAAATAAGCGCGCTCCGTTCACCATAATAATTGCGATGACGGCTGAAGCCCATATCGCCTTTGTACCAGCCCGCACCGACAATAGCGCCAATAACGTTTTCGCCTTTTTCCAGATGTCCCGTCACATCATAAGTCTGATAAAGTAAATGATGGTGATAACTCGTCCAGCCTGGCGTCAGGGCATCTTCTCCGACTTTATGACCGTTGAGATGTAATTCATAAAGTCCGAGTGCACTGACATGAATAAAGGCAGACTGAATATCTTCCGCACGGTTCAGAACAAAAGGTTTTCGCAATAATGTTGCGCCGGAATTGTCTTTATCTGCCGACGTTTCGGCGGTAATAAAATCAGCCAGCCATTCATGGCTATACAGCACGCCGGAAATCATCTCCGCAGGTGAACTCCAGGCACTGGTTTCGTCATAATTATCACGTACCTGTACACGGATAAAATAATGCTGCGAGGATGTGAGCATTAATTCCGTCAGGGAAACATTATTTGAACATTCGCTTTCCTGCCATTCGCCGCGAAGCAGGATATTATCGAAATTCTGATCCTGGCTGATCTGGATCCGGTAAGCAGTTTGCCGGACATTTCTGTTATGGCTTTCAATTTCCCAGCCTAATACAGGCAGTTCCTGCACACCGTGCAATGCAGATTCCTGATTTACTGTAAGTCTGATCACTGCGAGCATAATGCCTTACTCCTCGTGTAATGTTGCCTGAGCGGTAAAATAAACAACTAGATTTGCTTTATAGCGGATGCCGGATATTGTGTTGCCGGTTCTTTAATAACCGTACCGGCTTCGCTGTTAAATTCATTCCTTTGCTTGCCGTGGAAACAGATCCAGCCGATCAATAAACCGGAAGCCACCGTAGAGGATAAGATGAAATACAATACCAGCGGACCGGCATCAAGCAGCAGTGGCGTAATGAATGCCAGCACACCGCATAACAACCGGGAAATAGCGACGATAATACCTTGTGCTGTAGACCGGAGCATGGTCGGGAAGGATTCCTGCGACCAGACTTTCATTATCCCTTCGAAGGCCAGACCACTGCCTATCGCGGTAAAGAATAAACAACAGAACCAGGATACGGGTGAAAAGTTAAATACTACCGGCAGGAAGAATCCTCCCGCGAAACAAAATGCCCCCAAAATAAACGCGGGGATACGTTTCGGTGTATCGACAAAGCGCATAAACATGATCCCGGCAAATACCCCGACCGGCATGGTCAGCAGGTTCCACAGCGAGTGTTGCCCGACGGAAATACCAACTACGTTAACTGCAATATAAGTCCCAAACTGACCGCCGGTATTCGCTGCAAGATTGGTAAAAGTATAGAACAGACACAACGCAATAAACGGCCACAGATATTTCCCGTGGATAAGATCTTTAAACGACGCTTTCTGCGCACGCACCGTGACAATGCCTGCACGCCGTTCGTTTCGGGCAATCAGCCATAAAGGCGACTCCGGGATCGTACAGCGCAACGCCAGCAGAACGACGGCCACCACGCAGACATGCAGATACATAATCTGCGCACCGGGCCTTCCCCAGTCGCCCACCATGGCAGAAATTGCCATCGTGGTGCCAATCCCCAAAAACCACAGCAGATTCGACAATCCGATAATTTTCCCGCGATTTTTATCCGTCGCCGCTTCAGCAATGGTCGCCAGTGATACCGGTAAGTCTGCACCGGTAGCTAACCCGACCAACAATGTGCCAGTCAGCAGCACCGGAAAGGTATTGCCGAATGCCAGCAGCAGCGTACCGATAATGATCATTGCCATGGTGACAATAAACACTTTGCGTCGGCCATAACAATCCCCCAGTCTGCCGCCCAGAAATGCACCCAGTGCAATACTCAGGGTTAATATGCCAGAAAGTATGCCTATCTGAGCTGATGTTGTCCCTATCATTTTCTGATAAATAACCAGGGCCGTTCCGTTTGAAACAATCGCGGCTGAATCAATATATGACGCCATGCCGGAAACCACCCCGACGTACCAGGGATTAGGTTGTTTAGTGGTTGACATAATAATGTCATTCAGAGGTAATGGTGAATAAAAAAGTCCGTGAGTTATCCTGAATTATTAGTGCTGTTATGGTTTTATATTATTAATTCTTATTATTGAATTTTGTTTTTAATAGCGCGTTTTAATCACACTATTACTGACTCTCATTCGCTCCTGCGAGGGTGTTCTGTGAAACTCTTTTTTATAGGCTTCCGTCAGACGTGATGGGGTGGAAAAACCGCACACGGTGGCTATTTTCCCGACAGTTAAATCTGAGGTACGCAATAATTCCTGTGTTTTTAACAGACGGTAACGCTGCTGAAATTTTTCAGGTGTAAATCCTGTCATCTCTTTTATAAATCTGAACATCGTTCTTTTTGCCACACCACTTTCTTCACATAAATAATCCCAGTTGATGCTGCATGTGTAATTCTCGCGTAAATAATTCAGCAGATGTCGCTTGCCGGAATCTGTCGGGCTGGCCCGGCATTCCCTGCGGGTTGCACACTGGTACAGGATGACCATCATCGAAAATAAATAAGACTCTGCTGTGGCAAAGTAGGCGTTGTCGTAACAGGCATCACTTTGCCGGGTGATTTTATCGGTCAGCTCAATAACTTTCGTCAGTTCACCGTCCGTTAATCCTGCACGCCGCTTTTTTATCGAGGCAGTATAATCTTTGATCCCCGCCGTCAGTTGTCCAATGTTATTGAGAAAATAAAACGGGCGCTCTTTATGGAGCAAAATATTAGTAATTGACAGCTTATTGGTGGATTCATAACAATGGACATCATGAGCCCTGACGATGAAAAAATCGCCTTTATGAATAAATTCTGCCTGGTCGTTGATTATATGAAACCCGCTGCCGTTGCGGACAATAACCAGCTCATCAAACTCATGCCCGTGTACATCTTCCATCGACTGGCGATTCATATCGAATAAACTGAAAGCATGATGTTCCGAGAGAAAGAAATCACTGACCTTGAGTATTTTCATATATTCACCGGGTTAATAACTAAAATAAATATCGTTAATCACTCTGCGCCATAAAATGTTATGTCCTGATAAAATGATTAGACCGTAATAATTATGACAAGTCTATATAACCCACTGGCACTGGGGCGTAACCGCCCGTGACGTTTGTTTCATTTTTGTATCAGTGAGCTCATTTGAGGATCATCAGACATAAAAAATGCGCAGAGAGATCTGCGCATCGGGAGGAACGGCATGAAACGGTTTTGCTGAACGTTATGTCTGATGCAACCGGTGCTTATGCCCTTTCATCAGACTCAGCGAGGCAGAAAATGCCGCACCTTCGTCACCAGCCATAATCGCTTCGTAAATACGTTTATGTTCACTGAGGCACATGCCCCCTTCTTTTGAGGAATACTCAAAGAACCATTTGAAAATGGTGGTCAGCACGTTGCCGAACGGCACGTAAAAACAGTTTCCGGAGGAAATGAAAATCATCCGGTGGAACTGCGTATCGATATCGACCCAATGTTGTGCATCGAAGTTTTCGGCTACGTGACACATCTGGCGATAAATTCTTGAGAGTTCAATGCGTTGCTCTTTACTGGCGTTCACCGCCGCCAGCGCGGTGGCGTGCGGTTCAATCGCTTTGCGAAATTCCAGAAACTGGTGGTAAATATCTTCCGTCGCTTCCATGCCCTGCATCCACTCCAGCAACTGCGGATCCAGCATGTTCCATTGCGGACGCTCTTTCACGCGGGTGCCGATTTTTGGCCGCGACTCCAGTAATCCCTTGGAGGTCAGCAGTTTCAGCGCTTCACGCAACGCAGTACGGCTGACGCCAAACTGTTCGCCCAGCTCGATTTCACTCGGCAGTATCGCGCCTGACGCCAGTTCGCCCGAAAGAATTTTGCGGGCGATGTCGCGGGCGATATGGGTATTCAGGCCACGGGTCATGCCTGCGGCGGTTTCAAACTGCATCGTCATGCTCTTCCCTTTTTCCTGTGCAGATTGCCGACATCATAGTTCAGGTGGCGGCGCGCTGCATGCCCCCGCCACACTGAAACACCCGAACTGTGCGCTACGGCGCCATCTGGCCGCCATTCACATCCAGAATCTGGCCGGTGATGTAACCACTGCAGGCGTGCGAGGCGAAAAACAGGTAAGACGGCGCCAGTTCTTCAGCGGTGCCGAAACGACCCATGGCGATGGAGCCGGCGATTTTTTCGCGCACTTCTGCGCTCTTATCCGCGTGAAAAACGGTGTCGATGGTGCCCGGCGCGATCACGTTAAAGCGGATATTGTACCGGGTGAATTCTTTCACCCAGTTGCGGTGCACATTGTGCAGCCAGGCCTTTGAGGCGGCGTAGAGACTGGCACCCGGCCCGCCGCCTTCGCGTCCGGCAATCGAACCGGTGCTGATCACCGATGTGGTTTTGCCGCTTTGTTTCGCCGCGTGACGCAGATGCGGAATAGCAAATTTTGTGACCATCAGCGCCGAGCGGGCATTGAGATCCATCACATGGTCATAAAAATCATCGTCAATGCTTTCCAGCCCCTGACGTCCGCCCAGGCCGCCTGCGTTATTAATCAGCACATCAATGCCACCAAAGCGTTCGACAAAACTCGCCACCAGCGCTTCGCACTCGGCCGACTTCGTCACATCCGCACCAAAATAGGCCACTTCGCCGCCGTTCTTAGCGATATCAGCCGCCAGTTTGTCCAGGCTGGCATCATGACGATGGCCGTTAATCCCGACTTTTGCGCCCGCTGCGGCAAATGCCTGCGCCGCCGCCAGCCCGATACCTTTGGTTGAACCGGTGATCAAAACACGCTGACCTTTCAAATCGTTAAACATAGTGACTCCTTTATGATTCAGGGATGTTCAGAGGTGAAACGGATTGCCACGCCACGCTGAACGCATCTTCCGCAGCCGGTGCGGCGCGGTTGCTGATGCGGACGTTCAGTGTCCGGTTGGCGGCAAAGTAAATATTCAGTTCGGTTTGCACGTCGTCATGGCTGACCACGCTGACGCGTTCAACCTTGCCACACGCGTCAAGGGACGTTTCGCTGGCTTCATCAAAATAGCCGTGGGTTTCAAACACGCTGGCGAAAATGGCGTTTGCTCCCCGGGTTCGCAGCAGTAAAGCGGGTTCATTACGCAGGTTAAAATTCGGATCGCTGGCACCGGTGCGGGCGACAATCAGTTCGCCACCGTAGGGAAAGGCGCTGACCAGGGTGCGGTAACTGTCGCCGTCAAGCCAGCTGAATAAGGCCGAATCTCCCGCCGCAATATCAGCCCTCGCGCAATCCCATAAATGCTGATAGCCGTGATCTTCGCCGAGTGGCGTCAGCTGGCTGGCAGCATCAAGAGCGGTATCAGTGCGGACAAACTGACCGAGATGATGCAGGCAATAATCGTACTGGTGCGGCTCATGGCTGGTAAGCCGGAACACATCGACGATCAGCGGCGAAGACAGTTCCGGCAGGCTCAGCATCAGCACCGTCCGTTGCTGGTTCACCCCCGGATAATAATCATTAAGCCGCGCACTCATCCCCTGACAGGCCGGATTACCCGTGACGAAGAAATGCGGTTCGCCCCAGCGTGTTTCGGCCTCAAGACTGTTGCCGCCATTCTGGCTTTGCCCGTCAACCACCACGGTGTTATGCGCGACGGTCTGCTTGCAGTAACTATTGTTTTCAGGAATATAGCGGCCACCGAATTTAGGCTCGACGTTGACCCAGCGGCCAAAGCCGTAATCACGCAGGAACTCGCGTCCGCCGCTGAACAGGCTAAGATGCAGGCCGTCAAAGTGGCCGTGATTGAGCGCCGAATGCAGGCGGGGAATGCTGCCGTGCTGGCCGTACCACATCAGCGCCATGTCCTGATTTTCTGCGTCACTGCGTAAAATCCCGATGCCGCCCTGCGTGCCTTGCGGGCCATCGCGCAGTTCTGCGCTGCCCCAGTCCACGGGCGTTGCCGGGGCTTTTTTCAGGGCAGCAGAGAGTTTCAGCGCGGCCGCACTCACCCACACCGTTTGCTGTTGTTGTGCGACAGCAATCCACTGCGGATTGTGGCCATAGCGGGAATAGCAGACGCTGGCGGCGATCACCGCGCCGTCATCACGGATATTGATGGTTTTAGAGGAATCATTCAGCGCAGGCCAGACGCCGTCGGGGAATGCGGTCTGCATCAGGGCTTCACAGGTTTTACGGATAATCTGCTCACGGAACTGATAAATCTGTAAATCCGGCTGACGCCGTTCAATGGCCTCCGCCAGCAGTAACAACGGACGCAACGCAAAGCGGTGGTAATACGGCCCTTCGATATAATAACCGTCCGGCGAAAAAAGCTGGCTGAGCTGGGCAAAGAATCCACCACTTTCACTGTCGCCTTTCAGGCCATATAAGGCTTTTTCTACCAGCGATGCATCGTCCAGCACATAACCGCTGATCGCCGCTGCGGCCACCGACCAGATACCGTGGTTATGCACGATATCGAAATCACGGCTATGCCGGTTCAGCGCATCATCTGCCATCACCTGAAACAGGTTAGTTTCGATATGTTCCCGCTGAGCCGCGCTAAGCGATGGCATCACACAGTGGTAGCCTTCGACGGCGTACAGCCAGAACATATTTTCATTCAGGGTCTGATGGAACAAACGACCGGGCGCATTGCTGTCTTTGCTGGTCGCGCTGCCCAGCGAGGGATAAATGTCGGCGTAACCGGTCAGCAGCGCCAGCGCGTAATCGCCATAACGTGGCTCACCGGTGATCAGCGCTAAACGCCCCGCCAGATTGATTCCCAGATAGTTTTGCTTGTGCTGCGTATGCTCAGGGCCACCGGCCTCGCCGTGACCGGGAATCGTCAGCGGCTGCACGAGCATGTTTTCCAGCGTGGTGATTTGCGCACGCAGCGCCGCACCCAAAGGAGAATCTGCATTAATCTGTCCGCGCAGTTCATCCGCTTCGCCCGCGCTTATCTGCAACGGCTGCCAGTGATTCATTTATGCATCTCCTGAGGCTGTGGCGCGACATATCCTGCCGCAAACGATGGCAATGACAGCAGCCAGGTTTCGCGTTCAGCCTCCATCACCGCGCCACGGGTCAGGTCTTCGTGGTATCCGCCGGAAGCCGGTTTCACCGCTGGCGGCAAGGTGAATTTCGCGCTGCGGATGTATTGTTCGTAACGGTTTTCACCCGTAGCGTTATCCGCCCAGGACAGCAACGGCACCGGACGCACACGGATCTGATCGAGTGACTTGTATGGCCAGGGCACTGACGGATCGGTAAAGCGCGCCATGAAATCCAGCGAGGTCAGCACGCTGCCGCCTTGTGGTGTTTTGTAATGCCAGAGGTCAATGCCGTTTTTCTGCGCCAGCACCGCCATCATGCTGATTGCCTGCAAATTGAAGTAGCTGTAATGAAACGAACGCGTGCGCGCCAGCTCGGCAGGCTGCGTGCCATCGGGTTTGAGTTGCACATCCAGCTTGCTTTTCATCAGTTTCGCCATGTCGCCAGTCAGCGCTTTATCGCCCAGATACCAGGCAATACCGGAGACTTGTGTCACATACCAGTTACCGTGATTGTTCTCCGTTCGCCCTTCTTTTTTCGCGATTTTACTGCCCTGCAACCACTGCAGATAATCCTGCATCCACGCCCGCATTTGCTGTTCGTCGTTATCTGTCCAGGCCGGATTTCCGCGCAACAGCACTAACGAATCGACAATTCGGGTGGAGAAATAGCGGCCATCCAGCACACCGGCGTTACGTCCCGGCGAAATGCCCGGCACGCCCTGCGCATAATTCAGATTCGGGTTCATGCGCGTTTCCGGGTTGATAAACCAGGTGCGCAGCAGGCTGGCGGCTTTATCGGCGTATTTCTGTTCGCCGGAGAAATACCACGCCAGCGTCAGGTTCTGCACCCGTGCGGTAAAATCGGCCAGCCGCACGCCATCACTCTGGTCGTTTTTACTGGCGGGATTCACATGACCGTCCTTGCGCACCCACGGCAGCCCGTCGGGTGTGCTGTCGTCCGGCCACCAGTACGCACTCAGGCTGAGATAATCATGCTTCGAGCCTCCCGGCGGCGTCATGCCTTTGTCGGTCACGCTCAGCTCAGGCTTGTTCAGGGCGGAATCCGCCGCGGCCAGCAAGTGCTGATACGCCTCCGCCGTTTGCGGTGCCGCACGGTGATCGTGCAGTTGCTGGCGGACAACAGACATTTGCGCCGTATTCAAAAATGCCGGTTCCGCAGCCAGTGCTCCGGCAGAACCCGTCATCAGCGTCAGCAACAGCACCAGGCTGGCCGTCACTCCTTTTCCATTACTGCACAGCATTAACGTCATGTATTCTCCCGGCTCCGCGCCATTTCCCCGTTGAGATTTCACGCTTTAGTCATACTAATAAAGCAATGAACCTTCATTTTCGCCAGCTAGAATTGACTTAAAAGCCGATATTAGGCCAAACAAGTGACCAGAATCACAATTTGATAACAAACTAAGCATTTCTTATTTGTCCGACTTTTAATTTCAATTCCCTCTTCTACGCTTGCTCAATACATAACCAAAAAACATCTCACCCTACAAACAAGAGAGTAACGACAATGGATATCAACGTTCTGGTCATGATCGGTTACTTCGTCTTAATGATTGCCATCAGTTATGCCTTCAAAAAAATGGCGTCCGGCTCCTCGAGTCACTATTTCCGCGGCGGCGGGCGAATGCTCTGGTGGATGGTCGGCGCGACCGCCTTTATGATCCAGTTCAGCGCCTGGACATTTACCGGTGCGGCCGGTCAGGCTTACCGCTACGGTTTCAATGTCGTCAGCGTGTTTGCCGGTAACGTGTTCGGCTATCTGATCGCCTGGTGGTGGTTTGCCGCCCGCTTCCGCCAGTTGCGTGTTGATACCGCAACCGAGGCAATCAACCATCGCTTCGGCAAAGGTAATGAACAGTTTTTCACCTGGATGATCATTCCGCTGAGCATTCTCAGCGCCGGCGTATGGCTGAACAGCCTGGCGGTGTTTGCCAGCGCGGTATTCCGGCACGACATCACTCTGACGCTATGGGTGACGGGCATCGTGGTGCTGGTGATTTCGCTGCTGAGTGGGGCGTGGGGCGTGGTCGCCAGTGATTTTGTGCAGACGCTGGTGGTGGCGATTATTTCCATTGCCTGCGCAGTGGTGGCGTTATTTAAAGTCGGCGGCCCGGTGAAACTGGTGACGGAGTTTCCTTCCGGCTTCATTACCGGCCCTGACGTTGGCCCGCATTATATTTCCCTGCTGGTGGCCTGTTTCCTGTTCTTCTTTATCAAGAATGTGCAGAGCATCAATAACCTGCAGGATTCCTACCGCTTCCTGAATGCCAAAGACAGTTTCAATGCCAAAAAGGCGGCATTGTTCGCGTTAGTGCTGATGCTGGTCGGTACGATTATCTGGTTCATTCCGCCGTGGGCGGTGGCGATCCTTTATCCTGACGCGGCAACCGCGCATCCGGAACTGGGCAAAAACGCGACCGATGCGGTGTATCTGATTTTTGCAGAACGCGCCATGCCGGTGGGCACCGTCGGCCTGCTGATGGCCGGACTGTTCGCCGCCACCATGTCTTCTATGGATTGTGCACTGAACCGTAATTCCGGGATTTTTGTACGCAGCTTCTGGACGCCGGTCATTAACCGCGACAGTGAACGCAGCGACAAATATCAGTTGCGCGTCGGCCAGATTGCCTGCGTGGTGAATGGCGTACTGGTCATTCTGGTGGCGCAATACATGCACACCATGCAGACAGTCAGCCTGTTCGACCTGATGATGAAAGTCGGCACGCTGATGCAGGCACCGATTGTGGTGCCGCTGTTCCTCGGTGTGTTTATCCGTAAAACGCCGGACTGGGCGGCATGGGTCACCGTATTATTCGGATTATGTGTGTCTTATGTGGTGGCGAACCTGTTCACCGCGCCGGATGTCGCCCGTCTGCTGGGGATCACCCTGACGGCACGTGAACTGCTGGATGTGGCGATCATGTGGAATATCTTTGCGCACCTGGTGTTTACCGGCGGGTTCTTCTGTCTGACCACCCTGTTCTATCGCGAGTCCGATACGGTGCGGGAAACTCAGCGCCAGCAGTTCTTTTCTGACATGGAGACACCCGTCTATGCCGACCATGAACAAGATGAGTTTGACCGCCTGCAGCGCGATAAAATCGGCCGTATTTCGATGTACATGGGCGCGGGGTTGCTGCTGATGGTGCTGGTGCCGAATCCGTTGTGGGGACGGCTCCTGTTCCTGCTGTGCGCCCTGTCAGTTCTGCTGTTCGGCTGGATATTGCACCGCAGCGCAGAAAAAGGCATGAAAGCCGCACTGGCCAAAAAAGCATTAAAACGCAATGTGGTGACGTCGCAAAGATAGGGGCAATGAGAAAACCAATGCAGAGATTTGGGCAACGGTTTGCGGTAATCCGTTCATAAAAAACCCGCTTTAGCAGCGGGTTTTAATATCAGACAAAAAAAGATTACGCACCGGATTTACTTCGGAAGTTCTGTTACCTGTTTCACTTCAGTTTTGCTGATTTGCTGTTTCACACCATTGGCGTCGGTATATTCCAGCAGACCGGAATCTGCTTCTTTCGGTTTACCGTCGCTGATGATGGTTCGCGCATCATTGGTCTGAATCGCATAACTCGTGCGGGTACAGCCAGACAGCGCTGCGACACACAGGATAGCGGCTAAAGGCAAAAGCATTTTTTGAGGCAATAAATTCCTGTTCATCATTCTCTCCTTTGTCAGAATTTCCGGATAAATCAGTTATCCAGTTCACTCATATTTTTAACCTGGTCGCGATTGATCTGCTCGGTTTTACCCGTCTCGGCATTTTTATAAGACACCAGACCGGTATCGTCATCTACCTGAGGTTTACCGTCTGTGACGATGGTTTTCCCGTCCGTAGTTTTAATCGCCTGATTAGACGCGCAACCTGCGACAAAAAGAATGGATACAGCGGCAAGTGACGCGGCAATAAGGTTTTTCCTGTTCATACTTCTCTCCTGAAAGTGATTCTGATTTAACAATGCGTTTAGTAAGCATAGTTAGCATTTCAGCTTGTTCATTGAGAAACATCTGTATTTGCCCCGTACGTTCATCACAGGTGTGTCATTCAAGGCACAAAATCCCTTAAACAGCCCCGCTTCCCCTCTGCGGACAGGTAAAATAACCTAAACTGTTGCCTGAAAAATTTGCCGATTCTTGGCCGGAGATGACCGAAAGTACTCATGAACATCTGAAAGTTTATTTGTCGTTATGACACCGAAAATAAGGGTCGCCTCTTCTTCCAGACCTGCAACTCCCTTTCCCCAAGCGGAGCATGCCGGAATGCTGCTATAAAACGCGCTGACATTTCACGGCGTAATCCGTATCATACGCGCCACACGAACGCATGCCGGATGCTGACTGCGGGAACAAACCCGCCTTTTATCATCGGCAGTTGGAGCATGAAAGCGACCCGACCGGTATGCTGAACAAGAAACTCGCGTTGCAGGTTTTCCCTGCTGCGCCACCAGACGAATCGAACATAAAAAAATGTCAGATAATCAATTAGTTAATAAAAAAGATCAGTACAACCTCAACAAGCTACAAAAGCGCCTGCGCCGTGACGTTGGGAAAGCAATTGCTGACTTCGGTATGATCGAAGAAGGTGATCGCATTATGGTTTGTCTTTCCGGCGGAAAAGACAGCTACACCATGCTCGAAATTTTGCGCAACCTGCAACAAAGCGCGCCGGTGAATTTTTCACTGGTGGCGGTCAATCTTGACCAGAAACAACCGGGGTTTCCGGCACACATCCTGCCTGAGTATTTAGACGCGCTGGGTGTGGAATATAAGATTGTCACCGAAGACACCTATTCCATCGTCAAAGATAAAATCCCGGAAGGCAAAACGACCTGTTCCCTGTGTTCACGTCTGCGCCGCGGGATTTTGTACCGCACCGCGACGGAACTGGGTTGTACCAAGATTGCCCTCGGCCATCACCGCGATGACATTCTGCAAACCTTGTTCCTCAACATGTTCTACGGCGGCAAGCTGAAAGGAATGCCACCAAAACTGATGAGCGACGACGGTAAACACATCGTGATCCGTCCGCTGGCATACTGCCGCGAGAAAGATATCGAACGTTTTGCGATTGCGCGCGAATACCCGATTATCCCTTGTAACCTGTGCGGCTCGCAGCCAAACCTGCAACGTCAGGTTATCGGCGACATGCTGAAAGACTGGGATAAAAAATATCCTGGCCGCATTGAGACCATGTTCAGCGCGATGCAAAATGTGGTGCCTTCGCATCTCAATGACATGAATCTGTTCGATTTTAAAGGGATCCGTCATGGCGATGCCGTAGTCGACGGTGGAGATCTGGCGTTTGACCGTGAAGATATGCCGATGCAGCCTGTTGGCTGGCAGCCGGATGAAGATGAAGCGGCGGTGCCGGTTGAGCGTCTGAACGTGCTGGAAATTAAATAATCTCCCGCGCAGCGTTCACTGTGAATCTTATAGCCCGCGCAATGCGGGCTTTTTGTTTATCAGGCTAGTGTGAACGTCTCCGTCCAGTTGTAATTAGTCATGACAAGGTTCACCGGCAAACTCAGCGAGCCAAAGTCTTTCTGCCGGTTTTCATGGAACCAGACACGCAGCGATTCAGGCAGATATTGCGCGCTGTAACGCAGCAAGGTGCTGTGCCAGAAGACTTGCGGGATTTCCGTGTTGGGGAATCGCTCTCTGATCCTGGCTGCCCACGGCGTATTCAGCAGATGCTCAACCAGCGCCTGTCTCACCCGCAAACTTTCCGCGTCCGGAAATCCGGCCAGCAGAAGCTGATCCGGTAAAGCCACCAGCCGCAAATCGCTGATCTGCATAACATGGCCACGGCAATACTGTTCAAAAATGCTGATCAGATCCGCGAGGCCTTCCGCGTCTTCAGGGCGGTCATACAGCGCCTGCGTGATGGCGAAAAAAGTGAAATGCATGCCGTTAACCTGCGCCACATCGGCCAGCAGATCCCCCTGCGCAGCGGTGGCTAAGTCTGCCAGTAACCCCGCCATCCGGGGGCCTGCGCGATGACCGCTGGTGATGGCAAGCCGCGTCGGGTGATAAAAAGGCTCAGTGCGGATTTCGCCCGTGTCGCGGTGGTTTTTCCAGATGCCGGATGTTTTAGTGGTCGTATTTTCATACGCCTGATGAATCATTTCCCGGGTATGCACAGCAATCTCCTGTTATGTCGAAAATAAGGCAGGCAAGCAAAAATGCCTGTACAGGCCTTCCGCAGGGGAGAAACCTTAAAAAAGATTGAGCGAAATCAACATTAGAATGGCTGAATCGGTGCAGTATCTATTCCGCAGGTGAATGCAACGTCAAGCGATGGGCGTTGTGCTCCATATTGTCTTATTTCCAAATTTTTAGAATTAATGCATAGCACAATTTAATTCGAACGACGCCGGTCTTATGACCGGCTTTTTTTTGGCTTTTTTTCAGCCAGTTAATGCTCTACAGCCACCGGCTTTTTTTCATCCACAGTGCGACACCACCGCCCAGCGCCAGCAGACAGGCACAGAAAATCCCGAAACCAAACGGCGAGGTATTGCCGGGAATACCGCCCAGATTGACACCAAACAGACCGGTCAGGAACGTCGCAGGCAGGAAGACCATCGCCAGCAGCGACATGGTGTAAGTGCGGCGGTTCAGTGAATCGGCCAACAGTGAGCTGATTTCATCCGAGAGCACGGCAGTACGCGCAATGCTGGCATCCAGATCATCCAGTCCGCGCCCCAGCCGATCGGAAATTTCCTGCATCAGACGGCGGTCATCGTCATTCATCCACGGCAGGCGTTCACTGGCAAGGCGGGAGAACACATCGCGCTGCGGCGCCATATAGCGACGTAAAACGATAAGCTGTTTGCGCAGCAACGCCATCGCACCCCGCTCCGGCACCTGCTGCTCCATCAAATCATCCTCAATATCGATAATTTTATCGTGCAGATCTTCAATGAAATTACTGGTGTGATCGGTCAGCGCATCACAAATTTCCACCAGCCAGCGTCCGGTATTCCGCGGCCCGCTGCCTTGCTTCATATCCCCGATCATCTCTTCCATGGAAAACACTTTCCGGTGCCGCGTGGAGACAATCATTTTATCGGTGAGGTAGACGCGGATGGTGACCAGCTGATCGGGCCGCGCATCCGCATTAAGATTGATACTGCGCAAGGTGATCAGCGTGCCCTCGCCTACGCGCATAACTTTCGGGCGGACGCTGTCCCCGGCCAGTGCCTCGCGCACGGTATCCGGTAACACCGGCGTGCTGTTGATCCACTGTTCGCTGGCAGGAAGCGTGTAATCAAGATGCAACCAGCAGGGTTTATCTTCACTGGCGACACATAGCGGACTGATATCGTTCACGCCGCCCTGTCCGTCCATCTGGAAAGCATAAACGGCATCCGAAACCTGTAGTTCTTTTCCCTTGATGACTTCCACGACATTCCTCGCTTTTTCTTCGTTATCTGTTTTAAGTTTAGCGCTAAGTCTCTCAGTTTCGCGACATAACCGAGTGTTTCTACCCGCCGGGTGTCTGCATTTCGGCCAGTTCAGGCATCACGCCGCGCATCATTTCGAGGAATTTGCGCAGGCGCGCCGGATAATAACTGGAATACGGATAGACCAGATAAACCGGCAGCGGCAAGGCGTTCCAGCCGGGTAATACGCGCTGTAAACGTCCTTCGGCGATGTCTTCTTTGACGATCCACGCAGACACAATGCCCGCCCCTAATCCCGACAACGCGGCCTTACGCATGGCGTATAAACTGTCAGTCGCCATACGCGGCGCAATGTTGCAACTTTCCATTCTGCCGTCATTGTCATGTTTTAGCGTAAATTCGTTGCGGTAATACGTGCTGAAAGAAATCCAGGGTAATTTTGCCAGTTCGCTGACCCGGGTAACCGGATGCTGCCGCAGCAGTTCCGGCGTCGCCACCACAATACGTGGCACCTCGGCCAGCAAAATGGCCACCATCGACGGATCGGCAACATTCCCCACCTGAATGGCGCAGTCAATATCTTCAGAAATGAAGTCCGGCGTGCGGTCATTCAGCATCCAGTCGACGGAAAGATTCGGGTATCGCTGTAAATAACGGGTCAGCGGCGCGATCAGCTGGTCCTGTCCGAACGCATGCGGCGCACGCACCCGCAGGGTCCCCACCGGTTCATCACCCGCCCCGCTTAGCTGATCTTCCAGCGAGACCCAGCGTTCGAGTAATAATTTTGCCTGCTCATAACACCGCTGGCCGTCGTCGGTGAGCTTCATCGCGTGGGTGGTGCGCAGGATAAGTTTCGCGCCCAGCAGGCGCTCGAGTGACTGCAAACGGCGACTGACGGTCGGCTGGCTGGTGCTCAGTTGCGCCGCAGCCGCAGACAAACTGCCGCTTTCCACAATACGCACAAAAGTTTGCATCAGGTCGATACGGTCAATACCGCTGGTGACGGGTGTATTCATACGCCTCACGTATAACAGTTTTACCTTTCCGCAGGCTACCACTTATAACCATTCGGGTGAAGAATGCATTCCACGCACTTACGGCTACAAACTTATTATTCAGGGGTCACGTTATGTCAGAACTTACCAGCACATCCCATGTTGAGGGATCCGCCCTGTCGGGCAAAATCATTTTTACACTGGCCGCCGGTGCGGGGTTAAGCGTCGCCTCGATTTACTACAGCCAGCCGATGCTCGGCATTATGGGCGGTAATCTGCAAGCCAGCACCACATCCGTCGGTCTGATTCCGACGCTCACACAGGCCGGTTACGCATTGGGAATTCTGTTTCTCATTCCGCTGGGTGACCGCCATGACCGCCGCACCATTATTCTGCTGAAAAGCATTTTACTGGCCGCTGCGTTGTTGCTGTGTGGTTTTGTGCCAGGCATTCACGGTTTGCTGGTCGCCAGCCTGATCACCGGTATCGGTGCCACCATGGCGCAGGATATCGTGCCCGCCTCGGCGCATCTGGCGCCAGCTGCACAGCGGGGGAAAACGGTCGGCACGGTGATGACCGGTCTTCTGGTCGGGATTTTGCTTTCCCGCGTACTCAGTGGTTTTGTGGCCGAATATTTTGGCTGGCGGGTGATGTATCAGCTGGCGGCGCTGAGCGTCGCGCTGATTGGCGTTGCGCTCTGGCGGGTATTGCCGCGTTTCAAACCGGATACACGTATCAGTTATGCCGGTCTGCTGCACTCGATGTTTGGCTTGTGGAAAAACTATAAAACACTGCGTCATGCCGCACTGGCTCAGGGTTTGCTGTCCGTCGCGTTCAGTGCCTTCTGGTCAACGCTGGCGATTATGCTTAACGAACAGTTCCATCTGGGCAGCGCGGTGGCCGGGGCATTTGGTCTGGCGGGTGCAGCAGGGGCATTAGCTGCGCCGCTGGCCGGTGCGTTAGCCGATAAGAAAGGCCCGGCGCGGGTCACGCAAATGGGTTCAGCACTGGTGATGATTTCTTTTGCGGCGATGTTCCTGTTACCGCTGTTGTCACCGCACGCTCAGCTGGCGCTGATTGTGCTGAGCGCCATCGGTTTTGACTTAGGTATTCAGGCCACGCTGGTGGCACATCAGACGCTGGTGTATGGCCTTGAACCAGCGGCACGCGGCAGACTGAATGCCCTGCTGTTCACCGTGGTGTTTATCGGCATGTCAGCCGGTGCGGCGCTGGGCAGTAAAGCGCTGGCAACCGGTGGCTGGACGGGTGTGGTGGCGCTGGCAACGATTGCGGCAGGTGCGGCACTCTTGCTACGTCTGTTCAGCCGTAAAAACTGAAAGATGAGATAAAAGAAAAGCGCCCGCAGCTATTCACTGCGGGCGCTTTTTTACGTCAGAAATATCAATGTCTGAGGATGTACATTTCCTGACTGTAAGCCACATCCTCCGGGTTATTAATCGGATAGCCTTTCACCCAGGGTTTGATCAGACGGCCGTTGGTGTACTGATAAATCGGCGCAATGGGTGCCTGCCCGGTAATAATCTGCTCGGCTTTGTTGTAGTCATTATTGCGGCGCGCTTCGCTGGTTTCACGGCTGGCGTCACTGATGACTTTATCGTATTCCGCATTGCTGAATTTGCTGATGTTGCCGTTATGTGTGGACGTCAGCAGCGACAGAAACGTCGAGGCTTCGTTGTAATCGCCGACCCAGGACGCGCGGATCACATCGAAATTACCGGTGTTGCGGCTGTCGATGTACGTTTTCCATTCCTGATTCACCAGTTTCACATCGGCACCCAGCGTCTTTTTCCACATCGATGCCACTGCGATGGCAATCTTCTGATGGCTTTCCGAGGTGTTGTACAGCAGCGTCAGATGCAGCGGTTTTGACGGGCCGTAACCGGCCGCCGCCAGCAGGCTTTTCGCCTGTGCGTTCAGTTCTTCCTGTGAATATTGCTGCAGCTCACTTTCAACCGGTTTGAAGCCGTTGGTCACATCCGGCGTAAAGCGCCACGCCGGTTTTTCGCCCGTGCCCAGCACTTTTTCAGCAATAATTTTACGGTCAATGCTCAGTGAAAGCGCCTGACGCACCCGGACGTCGTCGGTCGGCGCACGGCGGGTATTGAAGGCGTAATAATAAGTGCCGAGCTGATACGGCGTGTAAACCTGCCCCGGCAAATCATGCAGCAATTTTTTGTACTGGTCTTTCGGGAAGGACTCGGTGATGTCGATATCATTGGCCAGATAACGTTTCGTGGCGTTGGATTCTTTGTTGATCGGCACGAAGGTGACTTTCGTCAGCACCGTGCGGGCATGATCCCAGTAATACGGGTTCGGTTCCAGCACCAGCTTTTCATTGACCACGCGGTCTTTCAGCACATACGCGCCGTTACCCACCAGATTGCCCGGTTTAGTCCATTCATCACCGTATTTTTCAACAGTGGCTTTATGCACCGGGAACAGGCTGAAATTCGCCAGCAGACTGACGAAATAAGGCACCGGTTTATCCAGAGTAACGCGTAAAAGCGTCGGGCTGACGGCGGTCACACCCAGTTTATCCACCGGCATTTTCCCGGCGATAATCGCATCCGCATTAGCAATGCCGGCCAGCCCGGCAAACCACGCGCCGGATGATGACCCTTTCGGATCCACCAGACGCTGCCAGCTATAGACAAAATCCTGTGCGGTCACCGGATCGCCGTTCGACCATTTGGCGTCTTTGCGTAAAGTGAACAGGAATACCTGATTGTTCTGGTTTTGCCAGCTTTCCGCCACGCCCGGAATATTTTTCCCGGTGGCGTCCTGATTCACCAGCCCTTCGAATAAATCACGCGCCACCTGCGCTTCCGGCAGGCCGACAACTTTTGCCGGATCCAGTGAGGCGGGTTCGTCTTTAATGTGACGGACAATTTCCTGTTTGGTAGCGAGCTGGGAACCGGCAGGAACCTGAGCGGCGATAGCCTGACTGGCAGTCAGCGCCACCAGCGCGGCGCATGCGGAATACGATAAAAGCGGAAATGGATTTCCCTGCAGCATAAATTCTCCTGAACTGACAAAGGGCTACGCCCTGAAACATTCACGAGTTTTATCATTACCGGTAATAATTCCCTATAAGAAATCATTACAGATTTGCCTTCGCGCACAAAACCGCCGGGTTTGGTGAATAAAAAGCCGGGCGAAGTCAGTCCGAACCGGCAACGTCAATGCCACCGCAGTGAAATTTCATGGCCGGTTCGACGTCCTGAGCCAGCCAGGTCGGGCCATCAAGGTCAATAAACTTAGCCCCCGCCGTCAGCGGTAATGCTGCGCGAACCGCCCGTGACGTGCACAACATGCAGCCGAGCATAATCTCAAAACCCTGTTCACGCGCGGCTTCTGCCAGCACCAGTGCACCGGTGAGTCCACCGGTTTTATCCAGTTTAATGTTCACCATGTCATAGCGGTTTTTCAGCGCCGGTAAGCCTTCAACCGTATGACAGCTTTCGTCAGCGCAAATCGGCAGCGGGTGGATAAAGTTTTCCAGTACCGAATCCTCACCGGCAGGCAGCGGCTGTTCAAGCATCAGAATGCCGAGGTCAGCCAGCAACTGACAGCGAGCCGCCAGTCCGTCACTTTGCCAGGCTTCATTGGCATCGATAATCAGCGAGGCGTTCGGCACGGCGGCACGCACCGCCACCAGCCGTTCGGCAATCAGGCGGTCATCAAGTTTGATTTTCAGCAGAGTCGCCCCCTTTTGCTGCAAGGCCAGCGCCGCTTCCGCCATCGCTTCCGGCGAACCGATACTCACCGTCTGCGCCATGCTGATGGAAGGCAGCGGTTCAGTGCCGGTCAGTTGCCATAAATTCAGGCCACTGGTCTGGGATTCAAGGTTCCACAGCGCACAGTCCAGCGCATTGCGGGCGGCGCCTGCCGGAAGTATCTGTTGCAGTTTTTCGCGGCTGGCACCCTGTTCTATAGCGGTAACGACGCTGGCGATTTGTGCCATTACCGAGGTTTCGCTCTCGTCATAACGCGGATACGGCGTGCATTCCCCGACGCCGCGAATGCCGCTTTCTTCTATTTCGACCACCACCACCCGCGCTTCAGTGCGGCTGCCACGGGAGATCACAAACGGCGTATGTAACGGCCAGGCTTCAGGATAAAAGCGAACACTTCTCATAGCGTCTCCAATAGTGAAATGCGCCCTGCGGGATACAATCAATACATACAACTTATTAACAAATAATCTATATCCAACATAGCATTGTTCCCCTAAACTGAAAGCCGTTTGACTCAAATGGAAATAGGAAATAATCATGACCCAGACAGTACACTTTCAAAGCAACCCGGTTAGCGTTGCAGGCAAAATCCCTCAGAAAGGCGATGTTGCTAAGCCTTTCACCCTGGTCGCTAAAGATCTTTCTGATGTCAGCCTGAGCAGCTTCGCGGGCAAACGTAAAGTCCTGAACATTTTCCCAAGCATCGATACCGGCGTTTGCGCCACGTCCGTCCGCAAATTCAACCAGCTGGCGGCTGACATCGACAACACTGTGGTGCTGTGCATTTCTGCTGATCTGCCCTTCGCACAGTCCCGTTTCTGCGGCGCGGAAGGCCTGTCCAATGTGATTACCCTGTCCACCCTGCGTGGCGGTGATTTCAAATCCGAATACGGCGTGGGCATTACCGATGGCGCGTTGTCCGGTCTGACTGCCCGTGCGGTTGTGGTGCTGGATGGTCAGGATAACGTGTTGTACAGCGAGCTGGTGAATGAAATCACCACTGAGCCTGACTATGAATCTGCGCTGGCTGTGCTGAAATAATCACTTCTTAGCAGATGAAAAAAAAGCAACGGCGTAATCCGTTGCTTTTTTATTGTGCATAATTTCTGAACCGGGAATTACTCGTCGCTGTCGCCCGTTTCGCCACGACGACTGCTGAGGCCGTATTCGCGCAGTTTGTTAGCAATAGCCGTGTGTGAGACGCCCAGACGTTTCGCCAGTTTACGCGTGCTCGGATAAGTGCGGTAAAGCCGGGTCAGCACGGAGCGTTCGAAACGTTTGCTGATGTCGTCAAGCGAACCGTTCAGTGCTTCCTCACCTATCGTCACTTCAGCGTCAAAGTCCGGCAGAACGATGTCCTGCGGGCGTAGCTCTCCGCCTTCCAGTTGCGTCAGCGCACGATAAATGGCATTTTTCAACTGGCGGACGTTGCCCGGCCAGCCGTAGTGCGTCAGGTAATTCGCCAGCTGTGAAGACAGTTTCGGACGCGGCATCCCCTGTTCATCCGAGAAACGCGCCACGAACAGTTCAGTCAGCGGCATCACATCCGCAGGACGGTCGCGCAGTGGTGGCAGTGTCAGGCTCAGCACGTTCAGGCGGTAATACAGATCCTCACGGAACTCGCCGCGCTGCACCAGTTCCACCAGGTTTTTCTGAGTGGCGCACATCACGCGGACATCCACTTTCACTTCGTGCTCTTCACCCACGCGACGGAACGTACCGTCATTGAGGAAGCGCAGCAGTTTGATCTGCATTCTCGGCGACATTTCACCGATCTCATCGAGCAGCACGGAGCCGCCGTTAGCCTGTTCAAAGAAGCCTTTTTTGCCTTCCAGCGCATTCGGATAAGCGCCTGCCGCGTAGCCAAACAGCTCACTTTCTACGACGTCATCCGGCAGCGACGCACAGTTCAGACCGAGGAAAGGTTTTTTGCCGCGTGCACTGCGCAGATGGCAGGCATGCGCCAGTAAATCTTTACCGGTGCCGGTATCACCGACAATCAGCAGCGGCGCATCCAGCATGGCAAGTTTACGCGCCTGATCCAAAACGTGACGCATTTTGGTGCTGACTGCGACGATGTGGTCAAACTCACTGTCATCGTTAACAGTCAGATCCTGCAACTGACGTCCCATGCGGGCAGCCGATTTGAGCATGACGACGGCGCCGGCAATTCCGCCTTTTTCGTCTTCGTCATCCACATGTATTGGCGTGAGATCCATCAGGAAATCCTGGCTGCGGATCACAATACGTTCGGTGTGTGGCTGGGCATTTTCGCTTTCCAGCCAGCGCGTGACGTTGTAACCGGTGATCAGATTCGCTGCTGTCACATTGCGGATTTTGTCTTCATCAAGTTCAAACAATGCCATCGCCGACGGATTGGCCTGCTCGACCTTGCCTTTCATATCAATGGAAAAAACCGGTTCCGGCATGGAAACCAGTAAAGCGCGTAACGCACGATGCTCCCGTTCGGAAGGCATGAACGACACGGTACGGACGTCCGTCACGCCGTCAATGCGGCGGATTTCAGCCATCAGGGCGCGAAAAGTATCAAAATCCAGTTGGGAAAAATTCAGGTAAATACGGCCAATCGAGGCAATCTCGATACCGCGTAAATCAATACTGCGTAAAACCAGTAAATCGAGGAGTTCACGGGTGAGACCCAGGCGGTCTTCGCAAAAAACTTCCAGACGCATCAGTGTTGACCTTTTTCTGCCGGTGCGGAAATCGCTGCAGGCATAATACTCTTTCATGTACACCGGAAGAAGAGACTGTCACGAAAAGTTGACAAAATAATTCGCTGAATGACATCTGACTGCCATGATGATCGGGTAAGGATTTTGCTTTCATAGTGATTTCTGCTGACAGCATCCGGCACATGTTGGTTTCGCCATCCCGCCTTTTTCTGCTACTATCGCCCTTCTGATTTCATCGCCAAATGGTTCCCGACTATGAAGTTCGTCTCCTTTAATATCAATGGATTGCGCGCACGTCCACATCAGCTTGCGGCAATAATCGAACAGCACCAGCCTGACGTTATTGGTTTACAAGAAACCAAGGTGCATGACGATATGTTCCCGCTGGAAGAAGTCAGCCAGCACGGGTATCACGTGTTTTATCACGGGCAAAAAGGCCATTACGGCGTTGCCATGCTGACCAAGCAAGAACCCGTCGCTGTACGCCGTGGTTTCCCCGGTGATGATGAAGAATCTCAGCGCCGCATCATCATGACCGATATCGAAACGCCACAAGGCATTCTGACAGTCATCAACGGTTACTTCCCGCAGGGTGAAAGCCGCGACCATCCGACTAAATTCCCGGCAAAAGAGAAGTTTTACCGTGATTTGCAGGATTACCTGACCACCAGTTTGTCGGTGAACAATCCGGTCGTGGTGATGGGCGATGTGAATATCAGCCCGACCGATCTGGACATTGGTATCGGCGAAGACAGTCGCAAACGCTGGCTGCGCACCGGTAAATGTTCGTTTCTGCCGGAAGAACGTGAGTGGATGGATCGCCTGAAAGGCTGGGGTCTGATCGACACCTTCCGTGCCGCCAACCCCGACACCGCTGATAAATTCTCGTGGTTTGATTACCGTTCACGCGGCTTTGATGAAAACCGTGGTCTGCGTATTGATCTGATCATGGCGAGCACGCCGCTGGCCGCGCGTTGTATCGCCACCGGGATTGATTACGATATCCGCGGGATGGAAAGGCCGTCTGACCATGCGCCAATCTGGGCGACGTTCGACCTGAAGTAATGACCATGAAAACGATTGACGTGGTCGCCGCCCTGATTGAGCGCGAGGGCAAATTGCTGCTTGCCCGTCGGGATGCGTCCGGCGATCAGGCCGGTTTGTGGGAATTTCCCGGCGGCAAAGTCGAAGCCGGGGAAAGCCAGCCTGCTGCATTAGTGCGCGAGTTGCAGGAAGAAATGGGCATCACTGCCACGGTGGAAGATTTCATCGCCACCAGCGTTGTGCAACAGTCTGAACGGTTAATTCGTTTGCATGGCTGGCGGGTCAGCGGGTTTACCGGCGAGATTAGGTTACAGTGTCACTCTGAAATCTGTTGGGTAACGCCGGATGAGGTGCTGTCGTTTGAACTGGCACCGGCGGATATCCCGCTGGCACAAGCTTATCTGGCAAAATTTGCCGGTTAGCGATCATGGCAAATAAAAAGGCGCGGACTGTTGCCAGTTTCGCGCCTTTTTTGTCTGAACATTTTAAGAAAGCGTTATTTCTTCAACACTTGCCATTTGAGTTCGTTGGTGCCCACCACATTCGGATCACGGGAACACTGCAGGACCACGCTGTCTGCCGTGACAACGGCCCCCTCGCTGTAACTCTGGTTGTTGTAGATACAGCAATTGTGGCAGGTTGGCGCGCTGTTATTGTTGTTGCCGCTGTTCTGCCAGATTTGCGGCGGCAATGGCACAACGACATCCGTACCGTTGCCGATATTGCTGCGGTTCGCCATCGCCGGTGCAGCCAGCAACGCGGAACTGATCAGCGCTGCCATCAGAACTTTACGGATAAAAACATTATTCATCACTGTTTGCTTCCTTCCCTTTGGTACTCGCTTTGCGGCGTTTAGGGGCGCTTTTGCCTTTCGCCACAGCGCCCGCCGGTTTGGAAGGCAGACTGCGGAATGCCGAAGACACCCGGTTCGTTTTGGCCTGCATGATGAGATTCTGCAACGTCGCGACCAGCGGTTGCATGAAATCCTGATAACGGCAGCTCTTTTCACTGATACGCGTCAGCGTGGATTCCCAGTCAGCGGTCATATCCGGGCGGGCGGCGATGTCCGGCAGCGAGTGGATCAGCGCGCGGCCGGTATCGCTGGAATGAATATAGCGCCCTTTCTTATACAAAAATTCGCGGCGGAACAGCAGCTCGATAATCCCGGCACGCGTTGCTTCCGTACCTAATCCATCTGTCGCACGCAGGATTTTTTTCAGTTCTTTATCCTGCACAAAACGCGCAATCCCGGTCATGGCGGAAAGCAATGTAGCATCGGTAAAAGGCCGCGGCGGCTGGGTCTGGCGTTCAACCACTTCTCCGCGCTCGCACAACAGTTCGTCACCTTTGGCCACCACCGGCAGTGGCGTGCCTTCGTTTTCCTCGTCGCGTTCTTTACTGCCCAGCAACGTGCGCCAGCCCGCCTCGGCCAGAAAACGCGCTTTGGCGATAAATTTACCGCCCGCGATATCCAGGTCGATAACACATTTGCGGTAAACCGCATCCGGGCAGAACTGCATCAGATACTGACGCGCCACCAGGCCGTAAATTTTGCGTTCGTCATCCGTCAGATTGACGTTACTGCTGCGCGCCGTCGGGATAATCGCATGGTGCGCATCAACCTTTTTGTCATCCCAGCAACGGTTACGTAAATCGGTATCCACTGCCGGTTGTGGCATCAGGTCAGGCCGGTGAACGCCAATGGCATTCAGCACGGCATGACGCCCGGCAAAATGCTCCTCTGGCAGGTATCGGCTATCCGAACGCGGATACGTAATCAATTTGTGCGTTTCGTACAATTTCTGGCAGATATCAAGAATTTGCTGAGCACTCAGCCCAAAGGCTTTCGAGCCTTCAATCTGCAATGTGGAGAGTGAAAACGGCAGCGGCGCAATATCATTCTCACGCTTGTCATTATAGCCGGTGACCATCGCCGGTTGTCCGGCAATACGCGCCACGACATGATCGGCCAGCGGACGGTGCAGCAATCGCCCTTCTTCATCCTGATACGGCTCGCAGGAATCACTCGGCTGCCACAGCGCGACAAAACGCTCTTCGGCAGGTGTGACGATATGCGCTTTTACTTCAAAGAAATCTTTCGGCACGAAGTTTTCGATATCTTCATCGCGACGGACCACCAGTCCGAGAACCGGGGTCTGTACGCGTCCGACGGAGAGCACGCCGTTGTAACCGGCGTTGCGCCCCAGAATGGTGTAGGCGCGGGTCATATTGATGCCGTAAAGCCAGTCGGCACGGGCGCGGGCCAGCGCGGAAACACACAGCGGAATAAAATCACGGTTGTCGCGCAACCGCTCAATAGCACGCTCGACGGCCTGCGGGTTGAGATCGTTAATCAGGCAGCGCTGGGTCGCGTGACGTTTTTCCGGCGTCAGTTCGAGATAATCCAGCACTTCATCCACCAGCAACTGCCCTTCGCGATCCGGGTCACCGGCGTGGACAACCTGCGAGGCCTCGAGCAATAAGCGTTTAATCACGTTGAGTTGTTTGGCGACGGAAGAACGCGGCTGAAGCTGCCACTTTTCAGGAATGATCGGCAAATCGGCGAGCGACCAGCGCGCAAAGCGGCTGTCGTAGGCATCGGGCTGCGCCTGTTCGAGTAAGTGGCCGACGCACCAGGTCACCACCTGATCGTTGCCACAGGCAATATAACCATCGCCCCGGCGATGAGGTTTCGGCAGGACATCCGCAATCGCGCGGGCAAGGCTGGGTTTTTCGGCAATGAACAGACGCATCAACAGGCACCTGTTTGCGGTGTAATCGCGACAAAGATTTCCATTATCCCACCCTTCATTTCACTACGTCCTCATCATGCAGAGTGGCTATGTTAGCCGCTGACGGCGTAATTAGTAAGATGGTTACAAGGATCCGCGACGGCGGTCGCTCATTTAGGCAGCAAAAAACCGGTTTAATCGGAAAAGGCCGATCAAAACCGGTTGATAAGTGAGCGGTCTGATTTTACAAATGCGTGACGAATGGCGTGCTGTCGGCCGGGATCACCTGCAAACTGGCTTTCAGTTGCGGTGTACCGAGATACAGGAAACCGACGATTTTATCGTTTTCACCACATTTGAATGCCTTGCGTACGTCCGGATGATCAGTCCACGCGCCGGTACGCCAGATGCCGTTAAAACCCTGCGCCAGTGCAGCCATCTGCATGGCATGAACCGCACAACCGGCGGAAAGCAACTGTTCCCATTGCGGTACTTTAGGACTTTCTTTGCACACGGCAATCACGGTAATAATTTGCGGTGCGCGCAATGGCGCCTGCGTGGCTTTCTCAATGGCTTTTTCATCCGCGCCGTCTTTTATGGCGGCCGCGCGCAGCACCTCACTGAAACGGGTCAGGCCGTCGTTTTCAGCAATGACAAAACGCCAGGGTTGCAGGGCACCGTGATCCGGGGCGCGCATACCCGCATGGATGATGTTTTGCAGCGCTTCACCGGCCGGTGCCGGTGCAGCCAGGCGGGAAGCAGAACGGCGGTTAAGTAATAAGTCCAAAGCGTCCATGATATTCTCCTGAGAATAATTGCTATTTGAATTACGTTAACATAATCGTAACGCCTTTTTCCAACGGTCAACTGGCTTTCAGATAATGCATCACTGCCAAACTCTGACATGATTTAAAGCTGACATTTTTCTGGCGGGTCATTAGGATAGCGGGACTTATCTGTCTTGTTGGAGAGACCATGCGCACATTGTGGCGAATTATCGCCGGTTTTTTTAAGTGGACCTGGCGTCTTCTTAATTTCGTCAGAGAATTCATTCTCAACGTATTCCTTATTCTCATTATTCTGGCTGGTGTTGGCATCTGGTATGCCGTGCAGGACAAGCCTGTCGAAACGACCCAAGGTGCACTGCTGGTTGATCTGAGCGGCTCAGTGGTCGACAAGCCTTCCGTCAATAATAAAGTCCGTCAGTGGGGCCGCGAATTGCTGGGCACGTCGAGCAGCCGCTTGCAGGAGAACTCGCTGTTTGATCTCGTCGAGACCATCCGCTCCGCTAAAGACGACAAAAACGTTACCGGGATTGTGTTACAGCTGACCGATTTCACCGGCACCGACCAGTCTTCACTGCAGTACATCGGTAAAGCGCTGCGTGAATTCCGCGATGCAGGCAAACCGGTTTACGCCATCGGCGACAGCTATAACCAGTCACAATATTATCTGGCCAGTTACGCCAACAAAATCTATCTGTCGCCGCAGGGCGCGGTCGATCTTCACGGTTTTGCCACTAACAATCTGTATTACAAATCCCTGCTGGATAAGCTGAAAGTCACCACCAATATCTTCCGCGTCGGAACCTATAAATCTGCCGTTGAGCCATTGATCCGTGATGATATGTCTCCTGACGCCCGTGAGGCAGACAGCCGCTGGATTGGCGGATTGTGGACCAACTATCTCAATACCGTGTCAGCCAACCGTCAGATCACGCCCGAACAACTGTTCCCGGGTGCGGCGGGCGTGCTGGCGGGTATGCAGGCAACCGGCGGTGATATGGCGCAATATGCGCTGAAAGCCAAGCTGGTTGATGCACTGGCGTCACGCACCGAAGCCGACAACGAGATGGTGAAAGCCTTTGGCTGGAACAAAGACACCAAAGACTTTAATTACACCAGCATTTACGATTATTCGCCGAAGCCAAAACCGGACAACAACGATCCGCAAATCGCGGTGATCTTTGCCACCGGTGCAATTAACGACGGTGAAGAACAACCGGGCGCAGTCGGTGGCGACACCACGGCACAGCAAATTCGTGATGCCCGTCTGGATCCGAAAGTGAAAGCGATTGTCTTGCGCGTTAACAGCCCGGGCGGCAGCGTCAGCGCTTCTGAAGTCATCCGTTCCGAACTCGCGGCTGCGAAAGCCGCAGGTAAACCGGTTGTGGTTTCAATGGGCGGTATGGCGGCATCCGGCGGTTACTGGATTTCAACACCAGCCAACTACATCATCGCCAGCCCGAGCACCCTCACCGGCTCCATCGGTATCTTTGGTGTAATCAACACGTACCAGAACACGCTCGATTACGCGGGTGTGCATACCGACGGCGTGGCAACGTCACCGCTGGCGGATATCGCTTCCACCAAAGCGCTGCCGCCGGAGTTCTCGCAGATGATGCAACTCAATATCGAGAACGGTTATAAAACCTTCCTCGGTCTGGTTGCCGATTCACGCCACAAAACGCCTGAGCAGATCGACCAGATCGCCCAGGGCCACGTGTGGATCGGTTCAGATGCCAAAGCCAATGGCCTGGTTGATGAGCTGGGTGATTTCGATGACGCTGTGAAGAAAGCCGCTGAACTGGCCAAACTGCCAAAATGGCAACTGAACTGGTATGTCAGCGAGCCAAGCCTGAGCGACCTGGTATTCTCGCAGGTCAGCGCATCGGTCCACGCTATGTTGCCAGCGGCAATCCAGGCGTATCTGCCTGCGCCGGTGAGCAAAATGGCCATGGCGCTGAAATCACAGGCTGACCTGTTCAGCAACATGAACGATCCGCAGAACCGTTACGCACTCTGCCTGACCTGTGGTGATGTGAAGTAACGTTCCGTTTTGGGATAATGTGGGATAAAGAATCGCCTTAATGCACAGCCCGGAGCTTCTTGCTGAGAACTCCGGGCTTTTTTAGGGTGGGACGTCAGCCACGAAGCCTTTATACTTAGCGCAGTTGCTTTCACCTTTCTAAAAAAGAACATCTTCGATGACTAAAAAATCTATTTACGTTGCCTATACCGGCGGCACAATCGGTATGCAGCGTTCTGAACAGGGTTACATTCCGGTGTCCGGCCATTTACAACGTCAGCTGGCGCTGATGCCTGAATTCCATCGCCCTGAGATGCCTGAATTTACCATTCAGGAATACGCGCCTCTGATGGATTCCTCCGACATGACGCCGGAAGACTGGCAGCACATCGCCGACGATATTCAGGCGCATTACGACGACTACGACGGTTTTGTTATCCTGCACGGCACCGACACCATGGCATTCACCGCTTCTGCACTGTCGTTCATGCTGGAAAATCTGAGCAAACCGGTGATTGTGACAGGGTCACAGATTCCGCTTGAAGCGTTGCGTTCTGATGGTCAGATCAACCTGCTGAACTCGCTGTATATCGCCGCGAATCATCCGGTCAACGAAGTCACCCTGTTCTTCAACAACCGTCTGTATCGCGGCAACCGCAGCACCAAAGCGCACGCAGATGGTTTCGATGCCTTTGCCTCACCGAACCTTTCGCCGCTGCTGGAAGCCGGGATCCACATCCGCCGACTTTCCACGCCGTCACTGCCTGAAGTGCCTGCGGCGAAGCTGAAAGTGCATCACATCACGCCACAACCGATCGGCGTGGTAACGATCTACCCGGGCATTTCCGCCGAAGTGGTACAAAACTTCCTGATGCAACCGGTAAAAGCGCTGATCCTGCGCTCCTACGGTGTCGGTAACGCCCCGCAAAAAGGCGACCTGCTGAAAGTGCTGAAAGACGCATCTGAGCGCGGCATTGTGGTGGTTAATCTGACGCAATGTATTTCAGGGCGCGTCAACATGGGCGGCTATGCCACCGGCAACGCCCTCGCCCATTCCGGTGTGATCAGCGGCTTTGATATGACCGTGGAAGCGGCACTGACCAAGTTGCATTATCTGCTCAGCCAGTCACACACTCCCGAGGAAATCCGCGAACTGATGCAGCAAAACCTGCGCGGCGAACTCACCGAATAAATAAGAGGGCGATATGAAATCTGCTTTGTTGCTGGTCGATCTGCAAAATGATTTTTGTCGCAGCGGCGCGCTGGCCGTGACTGACGGCGACGCCACGATTGCGGTTGCCAATAAGATGATGACATGGTGTAAAAGCCATGACATCGCCGTGGTGGCATCGCAGGACTGGCATCCGGCGGGACATCGCAGCTTTGCGGTGAATTCCCACGCGGAGCCCTGGACGTCGGGCGAACTGAACGGTCTGCCGCAAGTCTGGTGGCCGGTTCACTGCGTTCAGCGTGAACCGGGCGCTGAATTTCACCCGGGGCTGAATCTGCCGCAGGTGGATTTTGTGGTGCAGAAAGGCACCAATCCTGACATCGACAGTTACAGTGCGTTTTTCGATAACGGACATCGTGCTGCTACGATGCTCAATGACTGGCTGAAAGCGGCGCAGATTACACATGTGTATGTGATGGGGCTGGCGACGGATTACTGTGTGAAATTCACGGTGCTGGATGCGCTGGAGCAAGGTTATCAGGTGACACTGCTGACCGACGGTTGCCGTGGCGTCAATCTGCAACCCGAAGACAGTGCTGAAGCGGTTGAAGCGATGCGTAAAGCAGGGGCAAAAATCAGTACCTCTGAGGCAGTAACAGGCTGAATTTGTCTTCCCGTCTGACTTGATAAAGGCGCTTCAGCGCCTTTATCAGCAAACAGCACTTTCGCAACCCGCCCACTTACTCCGGCTTCAGTTTAATCAGCGTATCCTGCGTAAATTGCTGTTTCAGTTCCTGCTTGCTTTTGGTGACAATCTGCCCGTCCGTGCCAATGCTCATGTGCTGGGCATCAACATTGTGACGCGACTGATACAGCATCACGGCCTGCAGGCTGTGCTCTTTCTGTTCCGGCGTCAGCGCGACACCGTCCGGCCACTTTCCGAGTTCAACTGCCTGCGCGAGACGTGCGTAAATTTCCGGCGTCATTACATCAATAAGTTGATTAATTTCCATCTGAGCACCTTGTGTTCATCTGTATTATTCAAACGGTTTTGAATAATAGCTGAATCGATTTTGTCGGTAAAATTACATCACCATTTTCTTGCGAACTAACCGCGGGTTTTATTGCCACTTTTGCCATCCGTAAAGCTCATTGAGGCAGAGTTTATGCAGTAACGTTCACCTGTCGGTTTCGGGCCATCCGGGAAAACATGCCCCAGATGAGCTTCACAGCGGGAACAGCGGATTTCGACACGCGCCATTTTATGCGAATTATCAGTGAGATATTTGATCGCATCAGGGTTAACTGGCTGATAAAAACTTGGCCAGCCACAGCCGGAATCGTATTTGGTATCGGAGTAGAACAACGCTGACTCGCAGACCACGCAATGATAAATCCCTTCGCGGTGGTTGTGCAGCAATTTTCCGGAGAACGGAGGTTCTGTTCCGTGCTCCTGCGTGACATAACGTTGAATTTCAGTGAGTTGGTCAAGTGTAGGGGAAGATTTGGCTTCAATGCTCATGATTCTCGTTCTCTGACGAATATAAAAATCAACTTAAATAACAGTTTATAATAACAAAAAATTAACAACGAGTCTGCCCGTTTTGTCCTAAACTGTATGGCATCAGCGTTAGCCAGCTTGCAACTTGTGATGGCGATCACACTCCTGATCTTCCGGCTCTTTATATTCTGTTTTTCGCCCCCATGTGGTTGTGAGCCGATTTAAAAACGGAACGTGCAATAAGCGAGCAAGAGTAGGTCGTCGCTTTGACTTACAGCAATAATTGACACGATTCCGCTTGACGCTCAGCAAGGTTTTTGTAATTTTACAACCAACCTTTTATTCACTAAAAAAATAGCTGGTGGAATATATGACTATCAAAGTAGGTATCAACGGTTTTGGCCGTATCGGTCGCATTGTTTTCCGTGCTGCTCAAGAACGTTCTGACATTGAGATCGTAGCAATCAACGATCTGTTAGACGCGGACTACATGGCATACATGCTGAAGTACGACTCAACTCATGGTCGTTTCAACGGTACTGTTGAAGTTAAAGACGGTCACCTGGTTGTTAACGGCAAAACCATCCGTGTTACCGCTGAGCGTGACCCAGCTAACCTGAAATGGAATGAAGTTAACGTTGACGTTGTAGCTGAAGCTACTGGTCTGTTCCTGGATGATGCGACTGCTCGTAAGCACATCACTGCAGGCGCTAAGAAAGTTGTTCTGACTGGTCCTTCTAAAGACAACACCCCAATGTTCGTTATGGGTGTTAACCATAAAGAATACGCAGGTCAGGAAATCGTTTCTAACGCATCTTGCACCACTAACTGCCTGGCACCACTGGCTAAAGTTATCAACGACAACTTCGGTATCGTTGAAGCACTGATGACCACTGTTCATGCAACTACCGCAACTCAGAAAACCGTTGATGGCCCGTCTCACAAAGACTGGCGCGGCGGCCGCGGCGCATCCCAGAACATCATCCCTTCTTCTACCGGTGCTGCTAAAGCAGTAGGTAAAGTTATCCCAGCTCTGAACGGTAAACTGACGGGTATGGCGTTCCGCGTTCCTACTCCTAACGTTTCTGTTGTTGACCTGACTGCACGTCTGGAAAAACCAGCGTCTTACAAAGAAATCTGCGCAGTAATCAAAGCAGCTTCTGAAGCAGGCGATCTGAAAGGCGTTCTGGGCTACACCGAAGACGACGTAGTATCTACCGACTTCAACGGCGAAAAACTGACTTCCGTATTCGATGCGAAAGCAGGTATCGCGCTGAACGACAACTTTGTGAAACTGGTTTCCTGGTACGACAACGAAACTGGCTATTCAAACAAAGTATTGGATCTGATCGCTCACGTTTCCAAATAATTGGTTATGTGAATGAACTGATTGAAGGGCGACGCAAGTCGCCCTTTTGCTTTCTGTCGGATGCACTTTTTTATCAGCACATGAGTGCGATCAAACAGACGGGTTTGGTTCATGTGTAGTCTTGGTTCAAAATCGTAATTGTTTAACCCTGACAGGATTTTAGATAATGACAGAACAACTCTTTTCTCTTCCGATCGTAAACCAAATCTCTACCTCCGTTAGCCAGCGTCTTGTCGACGAACTGCCGGTACTCGTTGTGACTCATCCGAAAGTCCGTGCTGCCATTGCCCTGCAAGGTGCACATCTGTTGGCATGGCAGCCTGAAGGCGAAGAGCCGGTGCTATGGATGAGCAGCGCCAGCGCGTTCAAAGAAGGCGTTGCGATTCGTGGCGGTATCCCTATCTGCTGGCCGTGGTTTGGTCCGGCGGGCAAACCCTCACACGGTTTTGCACGTAACGTTGCGTGGGAACTGACTGACCACAAAGAAACTGACGAAAATGTGGTACTGACCTTAACGCTGAAAAGCTCCCCTGAAACACTGGAATTATGGCCGCATGCATTCACGCTGACGGCACGCTTCACGCTCGGGGCAACCTGCCACATCGAGCTGGAGTCGACCGGTGATTTCGAAGCCAACAGCGCCCTGCACACCTATTTCAACATTGGCGACATCGCCGATGTCACTATTAAAGGCCTGGGCAACAGCTTTATTGATAAAGTCGATGGCGCAAAAGCCAAGCAGGAAGACGGTGATCTGACCTTCACGGGCCAGACTGACCGCATCTACACCCAGCCGCAAGCCACCAGCGAAATCGTTGATCCGGTTCTGAAACGTACGCTGGTTGTCGCACATGAAAATAACGCCGATGTGGTGGCCTGGAATCCGGGTTCTGCACTGTCGGTGAGCATGGCTGATATGCCGGATGACGGATATAAAACCATGGTGTGCGTTGAAACGGCGCAAGTTTCTCATACACACACCTCTACGCATGCCGCGCCAGCGCGTCTGGCAGTGACCTTCTCTGTCCGTAAATAACCGGTTTAGGTTTGCAGCAAAGATGACATAGGGGCCAGATGGCCCCTTTTTATCGTCTGATGACCGATGTGAATGATTGACTTCAAACCATATCCAGCGGCGTTTTATGATTCGGTGCCGGGAATACTGTGTCAATTCGTGCTATTTCATCGGCCGTCAGGCTGAGCGTCAGCGCCGCCGCATTATCTTTCACGTGCTGCGGTTGTACCGCTTTAGGAATAGCGATCACGTTACCGGTGCGCGTTACCCAGGCCAGAGCAATCTGCGCGCTGCTGACACCCCGAGCGTTGGCGATTTCCTGCATCACCGGTGCAGTCAGGACGTCGTGACGTAACTTGCCGGCCTGCGCCAGCGGGCAATAGGCCATAACGGGAACGCTGTGCTCCTCACACCACGGCAGCAGGTCAAACTCAATGCCACGGACTGCCGCGTGATACAGCACCTGATTGGTCATGCATGCATTGCCTCCGGGGATTTTCCACAGCGCCTGCATATCGTCAGTATCAAGATTAGAGACACCCCAGCGCCGGATTTTGCCGGATTGCTGCAATTTTTCCATCGCCGTGACAGTGTCATGTAGCGGAATCGAACCACGCCAGTGCAACAAATACAGGTCTAGACAATCTGTTTTTAAACGCTTCAGACTTTGCTCACAGGCGGCGATCGCTTTCGCGCCACCGGCATGATGCGGATACACTTTTGACACCAGAAACACGTCATCACGCCGCCCGGATATCGCTTCACCGACCACCCTTTCCGCACCGCCATCCGCGTACATTTCTGCAGTGTCGATCAGCGTCATACCGGCATCCAGCCCTTGCTGCAAGGCCTTCACTTCGGCACGGAGATCACTGTTCCGTTCCCCCATATACCAGGTACCTTGTCCGATTGCGGGTACTGTCGTGCCATCAGGCAATTGCACGGTCTTCGCTTTCATCTGTTTCCTCCGGTTGGGTCATAGCTGAAAAGTTAATTCGATTCTTTGAAAATTTACTGATCTATAAATGTGCAAATGGGGCGATACGCCCCACTAATGTGCAATATGTTCACCATGATGGTGCATTGCCTCAGAAGGTGTAAGTCACACCCGTCCACAACACGCCAGTCCAGTTATTTTCGATGATCGGGCTGTCGGTCACTTCACTGGACAGACGCAGGTAGCGACCGGTCACGAACCCTTGCCATGCTGGCGTGAAGTTATATTTTGCGGAGACTTCAACATACGGGCTGAAGCTGTCGTTCGGGGAATAGCTATGGAAGCCACTGCGACGGGATTCGTCTTTGGTCACGCCATAATAATACTGGGTGAGATTCGAGCTAAACCAGGTCACACCAAAGCCCGGTACCACAGCCCAGTTAGAGCCTTTAATGGCATACAGATAAGCCAGATCAGCAGTCATGCCATTGCTGGTATCCAGCGTATCCGCATTGAAGCTGGCGCGGAGGGTACCCCACTCGGCATTATGCGAATAAGCCAGACCGGCCATCAGCGTTGAGTGACGTTTATCGAGGCGCTTCATGCGCTTATCGTCGCTGTCGCTTGGGTCAAAGCTCAACGGGAAATAGCTGGCGGTGACGCTCAGTTTGTTGGCGTCATCATTCCACAGGTAATAGCCCGCCATCAGGGTGTGAAAATAGAAATCATCATTGTCGTAATTGATGATCGGTACCGGGTATACGTGGTCATTATTACCACGGTACGGATCCGGAGCGACCAGCGCAGATGCACCCGCCTGCCAGGTTCCCGCCACGGCAGCATGACTGCAAAGCACTGCCGCGCTAACGATGGACAGTGTTTTTAGATTGATCATTTTCATTGTCTTAATTCCATTAAGTAAAAAAACGTCGCTAGTGTAAATGAACCTTAAACGTCACGCTTAGCAATTCTGGGTCTATAAAAAGACATATCCAGAAAAACCGGGGCGATCGCACAATTTAACTGCAAAATATGAAATAAAAATGACTAAAGAAACAACTTCCGCTCTGCAGGGCACGTCCTGTAAGGCTTTTCAGAGCATTCCGCACAACTGAGTCATTGATATGACTTAAAAAACGCCAAAACCAGAGAGGAAATTTTCTTAATGCCAAACTACGCTTATAAATAGATGAAAGACTTAGCCTGAACGGTTGCCCGTCCCACCGAATAAAGACAGTTCTCAAACCATCGAGATTGTCGCTTTCCAAGGGGTTTTGCAAGTTGGCATAAGGGTTGCTGTATTTCAGGTGGGAGATCTTTCTTCCGGGAGCGCTGAAAAAAGCTCTCATTAACCTGTGCGTTACCCGAATCATTGGAATTGCAGCAAGGCGGCAAGTGAATGATTCCCGATGAGCTTACACAGTTAAGTGACCCGGGTGAACAAGCGAAGCCAACGAAGGTGCGGTTCCAAAGACGAAGGGTAAAATAACGAAGGACGGGCATCGTATGAACATATTTGACCATTATCGCCAGCGCTATGAGGCTGCCAAGGACGAAGAGTTCACACTGCAGGAATTTCTTACCATTGCACGGCAAGATCGCAGTGCTTATGTCAATGCGGCGGAACGTCTGTTGATGGCAATCGGTGAACCAGCGATGGTAGATACCGCGCTTGAACCACGCCTGTCGCGTTTATTCTCGAACCGTGTTGTTGCACGTTACCCTGCATTTGAAGAATTTTACGGCATGGAAGAGGCTATCGAACAGATTGTCTCCTACCTGAAACACGCCGCGCAGGGTCTGGAAGAAAAGAAACAAATCCTTTATTTACTGGGCCCGGTGGGTGGCGGTAAATCGTCACTGGCCGAACGGCTGAAATCCCTGATGCAACGTGTACCGATTTACGTGCTGAGCGCCAACGGCGAACGCAGCCCGGTAAACGACCATCCGCTGTGCCTGTTCAATCCGCAGGAAGATGCGCATATTCTGGAAAAAGAATACAACATTCCTCCGCGCTATCTCGGCACCATCATGTCGCCATGGGCGGCAAAACGTCTGCATGAATTCGGGGGGGACATCACGAAGTTTAAAGTCGTGAAAGTCTGGCCGTCGATTCTCGAACAAATCGCCATCGCCAAAACGGAACCGGGCGACGAAAACAACCAGGACATCTCCGCACTGGTCGGGAAAGTGGATATCCGTAAACTGGAAAACCACGCGCAAAATGATCCGGATGCTTACGGTTATTCCGGTGCTTTATGCCGCGCAAACCAGGGTGTGATGGAATTCGTTGAGATGTTTAAGGCACCGATTAAGGTGCTGCACCCGTTACTGACGGCGACACAGGAAGGTAACTATAACGGTACCGAAGGGATCTCCGCCCTGCCGTTCAACGGCATTATTCTGGCGCACTCCAACGAATCTGAATGGGTGACGTTCCGTAACAACAAGAATAATGAAGCGTTCCTTGACCGTGTGTACATCGTGAAAGTGCCTTATTGCCTGCGCGTGTCTGAAGAGATGAAAATCTACGACAAGCTGCTCAGCAACAGTGAACTCTCGCATGCTCCTTGTGCACCGGGAACTCTGGAAACGCTCGCGCGCTTCTCGATTCTCTCGCGCCTGAAAACGCCTGAAAACTCCAGCAGTTATTCCAAAATGCGGGTGTATGACGGTGAAAGCCTGAAAGATACCGACCCGAAAGCCAAGTCCTATCAGGAATACCGCGATTATGCGGGTGTGGATGAAGGCATGAACGGGCTGTCGACGCGCTTTGCGTTTAAAATTCTCTCCCGTGTTTTCAACTTTGACCATGTGGAAGTGGCTGCCAACCCGGTGCATTTGTTCTACGTGCTGGAACAGCAAATCGAGCGCGAACAGTTCCCGCAGGACATCGCTGAAAAATATCTGGAGCACCTGAAAGGCTATCTGATCCCGAAATACGCTGAGTTTATCGGCAAAGAGATCCAGACTGCTTATCTGGAATCCTATTCAGAATACGGACAAAACATTTTCGACCGTTATGTTACCTACGCTGACTTCTGGATCCAGGATCAGGAATACCGCGATCCGGATACCGGTCAACTGTTTGACCGTGAATCGCTGAATGCCGAGCTGGAAAAAATCGAAAAACCGGCCGGGATCAGCAATCCAAAAGATTTTCGTAACGAAATCGTCAACTTCGTGCTGCGTGCCCGCGCCAATAACAGCGGCCGCAATCCAAACTGGACCAGTTACGAAAAACTGCGCACGGTCATTGAGAAAAAAATGTTCTCAAATACCGAGGAATTACTGCCAGTTATCTCGTTTAACGCCAAGACGTCGACAGATGAACAGAAAAAACATGATGATTTTGTCGACAGAATGATGGAGAAAGGATACACACGCAAACAGGTACGCCTGCTGTGTGAATGGTACCTGCGCGTAAGAAAATCCTCGTAACAGAAGATCGTTGGCAACGTCGTTTGGGGGAAATATGACGTATTTTATTGACCGTCGGCTGAATGGCAAGAATAAAAGCGCGGTGAACCGCCAGCGCTTTTTGCGCCGCTATAAGTCGCAAATCAAACAGTCGATTGCCGAGGCCATCAACAAGCGTTCGGTTACCGACGTGGATAGCGGGGAATCCGTTTCGATCCCCAATTCCGATATCAACGAGCCCATGTTTCATCAGGGTCGCGGTGGCTTGCGCCACCGTGTTCATCCCGGCAACGATCACTTTGTGCAGAATGACCGCATCGAACGACCGCAGGGGGGCGGTGGCGGTGGCAGTGGTCAGGGCGATGCCAGCAAGGATGGTGAAGGCGAAGATGAGTTTTCATTCCAGATTTCAAAGGACGAATATCTCGATCTGCTGTTTGAAGATCTGGCGCTGCCAAACCTGAGAAAAAACCAGCATAAACAGCTGAATGAATTTAAAACCCACCGCTCCGGTTACACGTCTAATGGCGTACCGGCCAATATCAGTGTGGTGCGCTCTTTGCAAAACTCGCTGGCCCGCCGCACGGCGATGACAGCGGGTAAAAAACGCGAGCTGCGTGAGCTGGAATCGACGCTGACCGAGGTCGAGCACAGCGAACCAGCACAATTACTGGAAGAAGAACGGCTGCGTAAAGAGATTGCTGAGCTGCGGGCAAAAATCGCCAAAACGCCGTTCATCGATACCTTTGATTTGCGCTACCGTAACTATGAACGTCGCCCCGAGCCTTCGAGCCAGGCGGTGATGTTCTGTCTGATGGATGTCTCGGGTTCGATGGATCAGGCAACCAAAGACATGGCCAAACGTTTCTATATCCTGCTCTATCTGTTCCTGAGCCGGACGTATAAGAACGTCGACGTGGTCTATATCCGTCACCATACACAGGCTAAAGAAGTGGATGAACAGGAGTTCTTCTACTCGCAGGAAACCGGCGGGACCATCGTTTCGAGTGCACTGAAACTGATGGATGAAGTCATTCAGGAACGCTACGACCCGGCGCAGTGGAATATTTACGCCGCGCAGGCCTCCGATGGCGATAACTGGGCTGACGACTCCCCGCTCTGCCATCAGCTTCTGGCACAGAAGATCCTGCCGATGGTGCGTTATTACAGCTATATCGAAATTACCCGCCGCGCCCACCAGACGCTGTGGCGTGAATACGAAGTGCTACAGGAGAAATTCGATAATTTCGCCATGCAGCATATCCGTGAACAGGAAGATATTTATCCGGTATTCAGGGAGCTGTTTCATAAGCAGGTTCAGGATCATTAATGTTTAGTCTTTAAAAACAGCCGGTTAAGTTACTTTTACTGGCTGTTTCCCTTCACTTTTGAGTGCATATTCCCTTTCAATGAGATCAATAAATTACTCTTCGTTTTGGTGAAGATTTTCTTTCCATACGTCCAAACTATACCGTTTCATATGACGCAACAGCACAGTGAGTAAAATAATTTATTGATTAAAAAAGTAAATATCACCATTTATGAACGTATTTATTGGCAAATCATTTCAAAAGTGATGAGCATGCGAAAATAAAGTTACTAAGGACTTCTCTCCGGCATGCCTGCAGATAACCCATTGTTCGAATCGTTCAATGGCAGTCTGAGGAATGCCTGAATATCCACTCGTTCCTGTCGATCGAGAATGCGCAAGAAAAGCTCGATCGCTGGCGGAAGGAACATAACCATGATGGGCCACATTCCTCGTTAAATAACCAGACTCCGGCAGAATTTATCCGAAGCCTGCAAACAGGCCCGGATCTCTGATTTATCCTGGCACAGATATTGGGAAGGGATCAGAAACCGGAAATCTCAAAAAGTGCGTGGAAGTAAAACAGGTGTGCTTACAAGGGAGGAGAAAAAAGGACTACAAAAATGATATAGCTTGAGTGCAAGAAGGTTACAGAATGGGTGCAAAAACACCGGCGCAAGGCCGGTGTCGATAGTGCCTGACCAATGTAGGTATTTTGAAGAGACTACATCTGTCGAATATCAGATAAAAATTCATGAAACTCTTTTTCTGTCATCTCAAACTCTGGCCCTTCGACCATTGCAATTAGTGACAGCAACGCAAAATCTAACTTTTTCGTGAGTGAAAAACTTGGATCTTGATAAATATCAAGTGCCTCTTTTGATATTTTAAAAATATCAAACCCATCCGCAACTATTCTTTCAAGCCTATCAGCCACTACGTCTTCCATGCTCATTGCTGCCCCCAATTCTTTAATTCTGCTCCGGTCGGAGGGTAGTGCTGAGCATCAACCGATTGGCCATTAATACTTTTCGGGTGGACACGGATTACCTCCCCTGAATGATCATAGCTTTCCATCCACTGCCTCGTACTGCCCGTTTTAGGATCAAACTCTGTAACAAAAGAAGCCCCCCGAGTAGGGCCTTCCGTTCTGGCTGTGTAGTGGTCAACAAAAATTGGCCACGGCTTTAGAGTTTTCCAGAACAATCGTTCTGATTCGTTGGGCGACTAACCACCATTATATTGATGAGTTTTGAGTTGGCTGTGATATCCCGTTATGTAATTCGTTATCGCTGTGCTGGCTTCGCTAAAATTAGCGTATCCATTATCCGGCATCCATTCTGTTTTCAGACTTCTAAAAAAACGTTCCATCAGGCTGTTGATGCTCCCAGCAATTCCCCCGGCGACCCAGGCTTTGCTTTATCTGATATCTCCACAGTAACTGCTTGAAATTACTACCAGTATAGTGCCTACATTGGTCCGAATGATACAGCAAACCCCCAGAGACTGAAAATAATTTGAAACATAACTACTTAATTAGTTTTTGAGGTTTTGCAAAACCAGTATTTCCGTTTATAAAATATAGTCCGCCATCCCAACGATAGGCCGTAATATTACCTAGATCATCTACACTGATATTTGTGAAAGGATTCCCCTCAGAATCATACTCACTATAAACCTGCCAAATTACTTGAGCACTCGCATCAATCAAGTAAACATTTCTGGCGCATTGCTCTCTGCCATAGATGCTTTCCATATCGAGCCGATCATATAGCACTACTTTATTTCCATCTTTTACACTTAACTCGTTCACAATTTGGTCAGTCATTTCAATAATCTCATTTTAAAGGTATTGGCTTACCTAATAATGCCGCTGGTATACGATCTAAAAGCTCATACTGAACCCCACCAGAACTTGATGCTCCAAACTGCGGCTGAGGTGCAACTTTCCCAACTTGCATTTTGGTTCCTGCTGGCACAATTGTAAGTATTCAACCAAAGTGCAGAAGCGTCAGTATGGCGGTGAGCTGTTTGCACAGGCGGCTCTAGGACTGGGTTATCACCCGTTTTAGCGTTTGCTGGATGAAGGGGAGCATTTGGTTCACTCCGGTGAGCGTCACATCGTCTACCGTTGCCTGCGCAACCGGCGCTTTACCCATAAACGCGATGTTGGCGGCAACACGCAGATAGTAATCTTCTGCACGATTGAGCGGGCAGCGCACAGAGTTGCCCCAAAGCCAGTTTTCGCTCTAACGACCTGTCCTCGCGGTTCGACACGATTAGTAGTGCGAAAAAGGCCGAAAAGGCACTGAGAAACATCACCAACGGGAAAGCGTAGCTAAACCAAATTGGACGGGCTTGTACCACAGAGACTTCGCGACCAGTGTATACCAGTAACCCCACCGCTGAGAATGCACTTGCCAACGCCAGCCATTGAGTAGCGGAGCCGTCACGGCGCCAGCAGCAGCCAGCATCATTGCTGCTCTATACCGAACAACTCCCTTGCGCAATCCCCGCAAAGCACCCAGGGTCGCTGCAACGCCCACGGCGAGCAGCGCCACAGGCGTTGCATGACGTATGTCCATGCCGAGGCCGAACACCAGCGCCAGTCAGTCCCAGCGCGGCTCCGATGATTAGGCCCAGCAGTCCACCCGTCAATGAGAGCATCGTGAATGATCTCTACTTTCCCTTGAGCAGTCTGGGATGCGATTCGTGAGAGGCGGACATCAAGTTCGGCGACTCGGCGGCTGATTCAGCGTGGTCACAGTGATTGTTGTTGCTGTGCGCGAACGACTGGTTATCCTGCCAGAGCTGAACCGCTGAGGATATAAAGTAAAATCCCGGATCGATGGCCGGGATTGAGTAATCAACTTAAATCTAAAGATACAAGTTGCCCGTCTTCACCAAAAATAATTGTCACCGCTCCGTAAGGACAATCAGCCGTAATAACTTTGTTTTTGAGCTCCTCATCTACACAGTGTGAAGCCTTCAGCGTTTGATCATCAAATCGGATTTCAAGGAAATAACCCTCTCCGTTGTTCACATGAGGTAATGCATCTTTTTCACCTCGTGCCGCAAGATATTTTTGTATTTCTTCAATATGTATTTTTGCCATACTCATTGCGCCTCAAGGTAAAGGAACAAAAGAACCTTTCTCGATAAGATTTTTCACTTGGTTTGGCCTGATAGGACCGACAGATATTATCTTCATTTCATTATTTGGTACAGTAATGCGCAAAAGCTTTCCATCAACGGTTTGTATTACATTGATATGACCGCTTCTTGCATCATAAACACGTACCGCATCGGGGTTGTTAACAAGCTTTTGCAGGTCTGCAGCGTTAAATTTCCCAGACAAACTCCCCAACCTTGGGTCATTTAGTTGATCGTAAACTCGTTCAGCTATATTAAAGACACCAGTTTTTGGAGCAGCTTTTGCAAATTTCCCAATTAAGGCTAATGCTCGCTCAGCTGGTAATGTACTTAATAATGCTAACGCATAATCTTCTGGATTTTTTGCATTCAATAATGACATCACAGTGTCTGATCCTGGATTATTTTCCAAGATAGCCTTGATAACATCCTCAGGTAGATCACCTTTTATATATTGGTCACGGATTTTCTGTTTTTCTTGATCCGTCAGATTGGGATCTTGCAAAAGCTCTTTTTCTAAAGAGGCTGCACCTTCAAAATACTTACTACCTTGGCTACCAAAAACGTCCCCAAGACTACTAAGTGCATTATTCTCCACTGCCGTCTTCCCAGCAATCGCCCCTTGCACGCTTGCCAATGACGAATTCCCGGCCACACCACCCGCCAGACCGGCAGCTAATGTACTTAATGCGCTGACATTTGCCTTCTGCTCCTCCGTCAGGTCTTCTGGTTTGGTATTGGGGTAAAATGCACTGATGATGATTTTCGCAGCTAATTCTCCCGCAGCACCGCCTGCTGCGCCGCCCGTCACTGAGCCACCCTGAATATAGGCTGTCACAGCCCCGGCCAATGCATGCCCAACGGTGTTAGCGACAGCGCTGTCCCCCGTGACTTTTTTTACCTCCTGAGACAGATAAGGTGCCAGCCCGCCCGCCAGAGCCTGTCCCATATCGCCACCGGTGAGCCCGGCAAGCGCTCCGCTGATACGCCGGTTACCATTAGCGTAGAACGGGGCAACTGGTGATCAGGCCTGCTGAGTAATTGATAAAAAGATCCCGGCAACTTGGCCGGGATCTTTTCAGTTCATTTGTTTATATATGTGTTTCAGCCATTTTTCCGAAGAACGCCATTCGTTATGGGTAATAATAGTTACAATCAATTTTGTTAAGCAGTATGTCCTGTAATTCATCTTCTGATAGAGAAAGTGCCAGCAAATAATCTATCTCTGCTTTCATCTGCTGCCGCTCTTCCGCAGTCTCAGTAGCCTTATATGCTGCCAATCTTTCATTCGCATTACCAAACAGCACCTCAAAATCTTAGTTAAGGTAGAACCTTAATAAATATGATAAATAAGGGTATTTTTCTTTAATATTCATTAAGTTGTATACTATTCATTAATCCATATCTGCCATTCTTTGTGGTGAACGACTACGTTTTTCGGCGCCCTAGCGGGGATACGTGGGTAACAAAATTGCCGTCAGACAGGCTGCATCAGTGATGCAAAAGAATGGTTGCGGGGACAAACTCAGGAACTGTGCGCCTAAAATCCGGATTCCGAGTCAGAAAATAGGCAATTGGTTGATTTTTTGGCACCTCCGAAACCATTTCCCTTCACATCAGGCTGATTAGCCCTAAAAACCTTGGTCAGGAGACATGGCAAAAAAGCGATTGAGGCGCCTAACCATCAAGAAAACTCTATTTTACAATCTGATAGAGGGAACGAGCGCCCATCAGAAATAACAAATTGTTCACCTTCGATTTGAGCGAGTAATAGAGCAAGGCCATTTGCCCCTATCTCAATATCTTTTTTCCAACCGTTAAGATCACCATGATAGGAAATCGCGTGAAAAAGAGGACCCGAGGGCGGGGTGACTTTGCACCCTCGATCATTTACCCCACCTCGAACGGCATTCGGAGGTTCAGAAAAGCACGTTACGTTATTAAATTGTTTTCGGAATTTGTTTTTCCCATCATCCGAAAAATAAACAACTTGCTGCCCATCAACAACCGTAACACCAGGTACACTTCGAGAGTCCGATTGCTCAATTTTTCCGCCCAGAATTTTTTCTAAAGCCTCTCGTTCACTAGTCATTTCACACCTCACTTTCAGAACCTTCATTCAACAGTGAAGGCATGCACAGGCTCTTCCGACGACTTGGCTTAGGTTATTAATCAGTAAGTAATTATCGGATAATCACCTTGGCTAGTCGTAATTACATAAGATTCTAACCCGTTATTTTCTGGAGTTATGCATATATAACTTCCATCGTCAAAGCATAAATTCAATCTTTTATTACCCAGGAGTGAGCAATTTTTAACCTCATGATTAAGAAGAGGAAAAAGTAAATTACTTGTTTCTATATTTTCTCCATGACCTAAATGTGGCCGTTCATTTCGACCGCATAGGAATGGGCATTGGATCAATACTCGGGTACTAGACGAAAATAATAAAATCATAGACCCAATTCCAACTGTTATTCCGGTAAATATAGAGTGCTCAAACTCATGAAGTTCATCTTTACTAATCATTGCTACCTCATCTTTTTGGTGGCATCGTCTCTGTTGGTAATGGAATGTGCGTTTCCCCACGAGTGCCGGTACCGCCTGTGGCAGGATTCGTCGGCTGACCATTTTTGACCGATATCCAATAACCATTTTCTAACCCAGGTACCGGAGTTGAGCCAGGCGGCATAACTCTAATATACGAGCTGCCAGGGTTACTCGGGTCAGTACCAGGAGGATAATAAATTATGCTTCCGGTTACTCTACCTGGTTTGCTCACCCAGTCCGAGGGGATTACAGGACCTTGTGCCGGGTTTGTGAAAGGTTGCAAGTTAGTCGGTACTTTAGGTGTTGAAGTTCCTCCGCCATTCACTCCACCCCCGTTTTTGCCTGTTCCTGTTGCACCAATCCCAACACCTACTCCTAATCCTGGACTTACTACGTTATGTGTCAGCTCAGGATTTTCAGTGTCAGGAAGCCCACCAAATATCTCATTCTCCTTTTTCCTTAACTCTTCTGCATCCTTTTCGAATTTGCTAAGGTCACTCTCCGCATTATTCTCAACTGCCGTTTTCCCGGCAACCGCACCCGTCCCCGCAGCCACAGACGAATTACCGGCCACGCCACCCGCCAGACCGGCCGCCAGCGTGCTCAGTGCGCTGACATTCGCTTTTTGATCATTCGTCAGGTTTTCCGGTTTTACTCCCGGATACAGCTCTTTCGCAATCAACTGCGCAGCCAGTTCACCGGTCGCGGCCCCGGCTGCACCGCCCGACACAGAACCGCCCTGCAGATAGGCGACCACTGCGCCGGCAAGCGCATGCCCGGTGATATTTTCGACTTCGTTAACGTTGCCTTTGGCGTCTGTGGTCGCCGCCTTCACGGCCAGGGACAGATAAGGGGCCAGCCCGCCCGCCAGCGCCTGGCTCATGTCGCCACCGGTTAAGCCTGCCAGCGCGCCTGATATCGCCGTGCCCGCCGTCCAGAACGGGCTGCCGATACCATACTTTTGTTCTGCTGCAATGTATTCCGGCGAGTTCTCCAGCATTTTCTGCTGGTCTGCAGGTGAAGCTTTATTGTACTCCGCCGTGCCTGACAATCTTGCGAGCGCGTCACTTCGTGCATTCACCTGCGCCTGCATGACCACGTTCTGCATCGTCTGGACGCCCACCTGGCTGATAGCCTGCGCCACGGCCTGATTTTCTTCTATTTTCTGCTTGTCGAAAATTTTATCGATATGCCCGTTGGCGTTCTCCGTATCACGGCTCAGCGTACTCACATCCTGCGTTTGCTGGCCGGTATCACGCACCGTAATGCTGCCATCAGCAACCGCTGAACGGGTGGTGCCCGATGCGCTGCCGCTGGCATTGGTCATCACCGGCAGCACACCCCCTGCATTGTGCCGCACGTCCCCCTGGTCTTTACTGGATGAGAAACCGGCGCTGACCCCAACGCTGCTGGCACTGTAGTTTGCCTTGTTCTGGATATCGTCCCAGCCCAGCGTCCCTGTATTCAGACTGTTATTGGCCGCATCAGCGGTCGAGGCAATCACGGCACCGTTCAGTTGTGTATGGTCACCGACGTAGATGTCATAACCCTGATTGCCCGCAAACAGCCCGCTCTGGTCGCCCACGCTGGCGTATTCACTTTGGGTTTTAGACTTGCTCATACTCAGGGAAGCAGAGCCGGTCATCGACCCAAAGGTGAAGCTGAATCCACCGCTGATGCTCTGCTGTTTACTCTGGTAGTCGTCGGTATCCTGCTGACTGGTGAGCGTCAAATCACGCCCGATATTTGCCGTGATTTTATCGCCCAGCGCCTGCGCTCCGGAGAGTACGGTGTCACGCCCGCTGCTTAAAATCAGGTTATCTTTGGCATTTACGCGGGTATTGACGTATTCCGTCGTTTCACCGTCCGAGGAACCTTTCGCAGCATACCCATTACCCTGTACCCCAATGCCGGTTTCCTTACCCAGTGAGATATGCGCGCCGACACTCCAGCCGTTTGAACTGTCTTTACTCGTCTGTTTGCTGTTATTCGTCGCGGCCTGCAATAGCAGATCGTTCTGCGCAGCAAGCGTGACTTTATTTCCCGTCACACCGCTGCCGGTGATAGTGATATCACCGCTTTGCCCATTGGCACCTGTCGAAACGATGGCAACATTACGTCCACCGGTAATCGTGCTGCCAGTGACCTGATTTTGTTCCAGTTCGGAAGTGGATTTACTTTTACTCGCACCGATATTGACCTGCAACTGGACCAGGTTGCCATCCACTTTGCCATTCATCAACTGAGACGCCTGCGTTGCGGTCCCGTCCATCGAGGACATCCAGCCCTGCTCCACCGCCTGCACGCCATACAGTGCTTTCATTCGGCCGTCGCCGGTCTGTGAGGCCTGTTTGGCAATGCTGGTGAGCGACAACAGCGCATCCGTCACCGGGCTCGACAGCGAGACCGTCAGGCCGCTTTGTTTCTGCTCGTAGATTTGTTTGCGGGTCAGCATGTCATTGCCGGGGTCAACCGTGACCGAGCCGCCGACGATGTTGACGTCATTTTTAGCGTTCACATCCGAGCCACCGATATGCGCCTGTTCACCGGCAATCAGATTCACGTTGCCGCCGGTGCTGCCGACGGCACTGCTGCTCTGGCTCTGGGTGGTGCCGTCCTGATTGATTTGCTGACGCGAGGATTTGCTGCCGAACGTCACGCCCAGACCGCCTCCGCTGAACATGCCGCTGGTTTTTTCTCACTCAGCCGGTAGCTGGACTGTTCCTCTGTGGCGGCGGTAATGCTGAGGTCTTTCCCCGCTTTCAGCGTCACATCCCCGTCACCGACCACGGACGAACCTTTCACCGTCAGGTCCTGCCCGGCGACAACGGAGACTTTATTGCCACTCAGCTGTGAGGCTTTCTCTGTGGTGGCATAGTCCTCTGCAACGGTATGCGTGGTCGTGCCGGAGAACAGGTGTTTTTTGGTTTTGGTTTTTTCGTCGTAGCTGTACTGGCTTTCCTGTGCGGTGGTGATATTCACATCCCGCCCGGCGTTCAGGGCCAGGTCGCCGGTGGCCTGTACTTGCGCGGCCTGTGTCGTAATGTCACGCCCGGCGGCAATGCTGGTGCTTACGCCGCTGACCACCGCTGTCCCTTCCTGCCCCACATTCTCGCGGATACTCACGCTTTTACTGCCGTGGGTTTCGCTGTAGGTGCTGGTCTGCTGCGCGTTCAGGTTGACGTCGCGACCGGCGCTGAGTGAGGCGTTGAGGTCGGCGGTGAGTTGCGCCGCCTGCGAGTTAAGGTCGCGCCCGGCGCTCAGCGTCAGGTCGCCGCCGCTGCTCACCACCGTGCGGGTGGCGTTGTTGCTGTCAGCCTGATTTTTGCCGCTGGTCTGATGGCTGCTCTTGTCCATCGTGTTGAGGTTGATGTCATTAACTGCCGCCAGCGTGGCGTCGCCTTTGGCGGTCACGGCGCTGCCTGCGTGGTCTCCGACAGATCTCGAAGACCATTCGTTCAGCAGGATTTTGAGTGCGCCAGCGATGTTTTTTAAAGTCAACGTCTGACGGAGTTTGAAGATTTAATTTGGATGTTGGGATTATGCAGAATTATGGGCAGGGACGTCTATTCAGTGTGCATTACAAAACGTGGAAGAGACGTGTTTTGGGTGTGCTAATATCTCAGGCATCACACCCATGGCAAACATAATTAGGGCAATCATGGACAGCAAGATGCTTAACGAAATAAGTAAATTTCTAAGTTATATTTTACGTCATAAACCTGACACCATCGGATTGCAACTTGATGTAGAAGGCTGGGCAGATATCAATTCTTTGATTCTCGGCGCGGCGAAAGAAGGCCGCGTACTTGATCAGGCAATAATTCAGACAGTAGTAAATAGCAGTGATAAGAAACGTTTTACTCTCTCCGAAGATGGCCAGCGTATTCGTGCAGTTCAGGGACATTCAACACCAGACGTGAACCTTCAACATATGGAGAAAAAACCGCCAGAATTCCTCTACCATGGCACTGCAACACGCTTTCTTGAATCTATTCTTCAGCAAGGATTGATTGCAGGTTCACGTCACCATGTGCATCTATCACAAGACATAACCACAGCCGTAGCTGTCGGACAGCGATATGGAAAGCCTGCGGTGCTAAAAGTTGAAGCCCTGCGGATGCACCAACAGGGATTCAACTTTTTTCAGGCTGAGAATGGCGTATGGTTAACGAACCATGTCCCCAATTTTTTCATATATCAGGAATAGCCATTGTCTTTGTCTTCGACTTGCTCGGCTTTATAGCGGGAAGACTCTTCTTTGGCAGCACTAAACCATTCAGAGAAACCAGAATAAGACAAATTATCCCAAGGACTTAACTTCGGTTTTGAATAATCATAAATCCGGACACCCGTAGTGCCATCCTTACCTCCCCCATCAAAACAAGCAAGAACAACCCAGCCATCATTATACAGCCCTGACTCATCTTGAATAATTGCAAAGGGAACCAGGGCAGCCCCCGAAAACTTCAAAAGCATCGAGCTGTAATAAAAAAGAGATGTCGCCATATCTTTCGATAGAAGCCGCCAAGGCTCTATATCTAAAAACTCATCAGCTAAAACCACATCTAAATAATCAACAGGGAATTCAAAACTATTGGGTAAAATTGGAAGGTCGTACAAAAAAGGCTTCATTATTTAGCACCTCCAGAAATACGTGGTGGTTCTGTTGAACCGTAAGGATTAGAAGTAGAAAACCCCCCTGACTGTTTGTTTATACGACCAGTAATGGCCTCACCCCAAGTATTAAAATTCTGCCACCCTCTAGCCTCTTGAATAGCTGGCGTCAATGGATCATCAAATCCACGGACGCTAGCTTTAACGTCGATCCCCGCCTCTCTGGCCGCGGCAATTCGAGTGTTATCCATGCTAGTCAGCTTGCCATCAGGCATTTTAACGACGTCAACTGGATCACCTTTCCAACCATTAGTCCGCATGCTTTGTACCAAATCGTCGTATGTGTAATTTTTACCCGTGTCTCGGTCAGTTTTATTGAATGAAAAGCTATTTTGCGAGAACCGAATATCATCCGCCGCATGGAATGTGACACTGCCAGCGCCTTTTGCACCCACATCGGCAGTAACTGACGTCGCTTTTCCTACTCCGCCAATCCCCGCCGCGCCCACCTGCGTCAGGCCGTAAATCCCTTCCGAGTACTGTGGAGAGACTCCCAACCCTTCCAGCAAATACGCACCGCTGGTTTTCTGGTTGACACCAGACAGGAAGGTGTTAAAGCCTGCATTAGCCGTATCTATCCCTGAGGCTGCCAGATAACCGCCTGCCAGGCAAGCTACACCCGCGGTGGTCGTGCATATTGCTGCCCCACCCACCGCCTGGAGTTCCCCGGCGGTAAATTGCGTCAGGCCACCTAAACGCGTCCCCACACCGTAGTGGGATAGCGCATCCCCGGTTTGATCACTAACCGAATACCCGAACATCGGCAAACTGGCGCTGGCATAGCTGCCCATTGCGTAGATCAGCTGGTTACCGCTCTGTGATGCCAGTACTGTACGCTCACTGGCATACGCATCACTGTTACCTAACTGCTCCAGCGCCTGCGCTTTCACATAATCCGGAGAACCTTCCGCAAACTCAGCGGAACATTTCACCAACGCACAGGCCGCCGCTTTCAGACGCGCTTCTTTATCTTTATCCCCACCGGACAATTGCTGGATCCGGGCTACTTCATCCGGGTGTAACTGGCGGTTATAGCGTTCAGCATCCAGTGAGACGGCTGCGCCGGACTGTGCACCGGTCATTCCGCCAATAATTCCGTCAATTGCACTACCACTTACCTACAGCAGAGCGGGGCGTACCACTGGCATTACCGCTACTAAACGCCATCGTCGGGAGCGGCGGGATCATCTGATTTATTTGATCGGTCTTGCCCTCTTTATCACGGATATCGCCCCTTGCACGCCTGCCAATGACGAATTCCCGGCCACACCACCCGCCAGACCGGCAGCTAATGTACTTAATGCGCTGACATTTGCCTTCTGATCCTCCGTCAGATCTTCTGGTTTGGTATTGGGGTAAAATGCACTGATGATGATTTTCGCAGCTAATTCTCCCGCAGCACCGCCTGCTGCGCCGCCCGTCACTGAGCCACCCTGAATATAGGCTGTCACAGCCCCGGCCAGCGCATGCCCAACAGTGTTAGCGACAGCGCTGTCCCCCGTGACTTTTTTTACCTCCTGAGACAGATAAGGTGCCAGCCCGCCCGCCAGCGCCTGCCCCATATCGCCTCCGGTGAGCCCGGCAAGTGCTCCGCTGATAACCTTCCCGTTTTCCCGCTGGCAGAAATCCCCACACTGCGGGCCTTGTAATCCGCTTCATTCTGGATATCTGTCCAGCCCAGCGTGCCGATATTGAGGCTGTTCCGTCGAGGCAATCACAGCGCCGTTAAGTTGAGTAAGGGTGCGTTATGCCAGAGTTCTTCATGAGCAACGCGCCACTAAAATGGCCACGTGTTATAGCCGCACGGACGGCCTGCACCTGAAGGGTAACTGACTGGGATACTTACATTTGGGACTGATACTCTGGTTACCATTGCTGTAGAACGCGGGCAACTGGTGATCCGAGCTGCTGAGTGACACGTAAAAATATCCCGGCTCAGAAGTGAGCCGGGATTATTGATTAATCAAACTCTTTTTCTAATCGTTCAACAACGCGTTTGTAGATTTCAACGACTTCTGGGACTCCGTCACTTAGATCGTCATGGAAGTACTCCTGATAAAACTCCTCCGGCCAAAGTGATATTTCGTATTCACTACGCTTTTGGATCTTCCAGTATTGCGATGGACGGTTATCAACGATTTCAAAAATGCATAAGGGAACCGATATAATATAATCCATTGGTATTTTTTGTAATTGCAGCAATGTTCCCGCATTAACACCAATTTTGCTACTTATAGCCAAAACCGTATAAGTTTGCCCAACAATATATGGATACTGAGGATCTTGATTATCCATTAAGCCGAGCACTGTCTTCTGTTGTGCTGTTAGGTTAGTCGCAAGGCATTTTACTTTCATAACGTCCCACTATTTTTTTATCGCTATCGTTTTTGGCTCAACAACTTGGCCTGTAGCCGCATTACGGTAAGCATGGATTTCGAAAACAGTACCATCAACAGCTTTGTAGCTTTGACTACTAACTTTACTCCAGTCGGCTGTTTTTCCACCATATTCTGCAACTAAACGGGCAGAGTCTTTCAGCACGGCACCAGATCCATGACCAGCCACTGAAGTCCCTCCACTTCTGGATAGCTCAGCCAACTGAGCCTCACTTGCCAGCGACTTATTCAGATTCAGGCCACTAACGGAACTATTAGCCCCCCTACCCGGTAAACTCTTCCCGTTCTTCGCCGCCACAACCAGCATAGCCAGCGACATCCCTTCGGTCATTTGACGCGCTGTCTCAACCTCAACACCCAGCTTATTACTCAGTTCAACCACATACTGATTACGTACAAACTGCTGGCTGTCGTTGAGCTTATCCGCTTCGCCGTACTGGAACAGTTGCTTGTCTTCCGTCCCTGCATAACCCGGATAGTTACCGTAACTTTCTTTAAATTGTGTAACCCAGTAGCTGTCCAGCGCTTTACGCTCTTCTGGCGTCGCGGCCTGATTTTTTACCAGCGCTTCATAATAGGCCCGTTGCTCTGAACCCAGCGCAAACTCAGCCGCGCAATCTACCCGGCGACAGGCTTCAGCTAACAGTCGCTGCTCTTTCTCTTCGTCTCCGCCTGCCAGCTTTTTGATTTCAGCTCGTTCATCCGGGTGTAACTGGCGGTTATAGCGTTCAGCATCCAGTGAGACGGCTGCACCGGACTGTGCACCGGTCGTTCCGCCAATAATTCCGCCAATTGCACTACCACTTAACGTGGCGGCCCACTGGGTGATAGCCCCTCTTTCATTGCGGTCCAGTTGTGTGTTGTTACTCAGATAAGTATCGACCATCTGACTAAACGCTTCGCTGCTCATCCCGGCCAACCCGCCGGCCAGCGCATTGCCGCCGCCGAAACTCGCCTGGATTGCACCTATCACACCGTGGATCGCGGCTTTTTCGGGGCTATTCGGTCCCCAGCCCATCGCCTCACCAAGATCACCGGCAGCTGAGTTCGCCATCTGCCCGAACAACGCCGCCAGTTCCTGTTGCTCGGCAATTTTCTTCTCATCGAAAATCTTATCGATATGACCATTGGCGTTGTCGGTATCGCGGCTTAGCCCTGCAATATCCTGCGTCTGCTTCTCACTGTCTCGGATGACGATACTGCCCGCAGCAATGGCCGATTGCGTTGTACCTGAAGCGTCACCGCTGCTCTTAACACCAATAACAGGGACAACGCCGCCGCCGTTAACCCGCTCGCCTTTATTATTTTTTTCCGATGAAAAGCCACCGGCAAGCCCCTGGCTACTGGCACTGTACTGCGCTTCGTTATTGATATCGCTCCAACCCAACGAACCGGTATCAAGCAGGTTCTTATCGGCTGTTGCAGTGCTCGCTATGACTGCACCACCCAGTTGGGTATGGTTGCCTACCGTAATATCGAACCCTTTATCCCCGGCAAACAACCCGCTTTGCTCACCAACGCTTGCGTAGTCGCTGTCGGTTTTGCTCTTATTAATACTCAGTGAGGCTGAACCGGTCATTGACCCGAAAGTGAAACTGGCGCCGCCACTCACGCTTTTCTGCTGGCTGTGGTACTCGTCAGTATCCTGCAGGCTGGTTATCGTCAGGTCGCGACCCACCTCAGCAGTGATTTTTTCACCCAACACCTGCGCACCGGAAATAACCGTATCCCGTCCGCTGCTCAGGCTAAGCCCATCACTGGCGTTGACCCGCGTATTAACATATTCGGTACTCTTACCGTCAGCCGTTCCTTTTGACTGGTAACCGCTGGCCGACACGCCAATTCCCGTCTCCTGACCCAGCGATATATGCACACCGACATTCCAGCCGCTGCTGTTATTCTTACTGGTTTGCTCGGTGTTGTTCGATGCGGCATCCAGCAGCAGATCATTCTGCGCCACAAGAGTGACATTATTGCCTGTCACACCGCTGCCGCTGATATGAAGATCACCGCTGGTACCTTTGTTACCCGTAGCCACCAGCGTGGTATTTCCGCCTGCGCTGAGGGTGCTGCCGCGTACCTGATTTTGTGTAGAACTGGATTCAGATGAGCTTTTACTCGAACCTACGCTGAGTTCCACCTTCACGGCGTTCAGATTGCCCTGGGCTACATCAGTCGCCATGGAAGAGGCACCCGCGACAGCTATCCATGCGTTATCTGCCGCCTGCACGGCATACAGCGTTTTCAGCCGTTCGTCGCTGACCTCCCCACTTCGTTTGAGTGTGCTGTTCGCTGCAAGAATGGCATCGGTCACCGGGCTGGACACTGACAATGTCAGACCGCTCTTTTTCTGTTCGTAACTCTCTTTACGTCTCAACAGATCGTTACCGGGGTCAACCACAATTTCGCCCGCGACAACGTTCAGGTTTTTATCGGCAATCACATCCGCGCCGCTGATATGTGCTTTTTCACCCGCGATAATATTTGCGTTACCGCCGGTTGAACCAATAGTGCTGACACTCTGACTCTGAGTGGTACCCTCTTCATTGAGCTGATGTCGCGATTGTGCGCTGCCGATGGTTACACCAAAACCTCCCGTGCCCATCAGCCCGCTTTTTTTAGTCTCGCTCAGGCGGTAGCTGGAACTGGTATCGGTGGCTGCAAGGATATTGACATTTTTCCCCGCTTTCAGCGTCACATCCCCGTCACCCACCACGGACGAGCCCTTCACCGTCAGGTCTTGCCCGGCAACAATTGACACCTTGTCGCCACTCAGCTGCGAGGCTTTCTCTGTGGTGGCATAGTCCTCTGCAACGGTATGCGTGGTCGTGCCGGAGAACAGGTGTTTTTTGGTTTTGGTTTTTTCGTCGTAGCTGTACTGGCTTTCCTGTGCGGTGGTGATATTCACATCCCGCCCGGCGTTCAGGGCCAGGTCGCCGGTGGCCTGTACTTGCGCGGCCTGTGTCGTAATGTCACGCCCGGCGGCAATGCTGGTGCTTACGCCGCTGACCACCGCTGTCCCTTCCTGCCCCACATTCTCGCGGATACTCACGCTTTTACTGCCGTGGGTTTCGCTGTAGGTGCTGGTCTGATGCGCGTTCAGGTTGACGTCGCGACCGGCGCTGAGTGAGGCGTTGAGATCGGCGGTGAGTTGCGCCGCCTGCGAGTTAAGGTCGCGCCCGGCGCTGAGCGTCAGGTCACCGCCGCTGCTCACCACCGTGCGGGTGGCGTTGTTGCTGTCAGCCTGATTTTTGCCGCTGGTCTGATGGCTGCTCTGATCCATCGTGTTGAGATTGATGTCGTTGACTGCCGCCAGCGTGGCGTCGCCTTTGGCGGTGACGGCGCTGCCCGCCACGGTCAGGTCGTGTCCCGCGCTGGCCGATAAATTACCGCCCGCGCTGACCGTGCTGGCCTGGCTGTCGGTGGTCTGTGTACTGCTTTTCGCCGTGGTTTTGCTGGTGCTGAGCGCGTTGCCAGTGATGCTGATATCGTTCAGCGCCACCAGTTGCAGGTCACTGCCCGCCGTGAGTCGGGCACCGGTGTTGTTGATGTCGTGACCGGCGGTAAGCGAAAGCCCGTCAGTGGCCGAGATACCGGCCACGTCGCCGGTCTGGGTCTGGCTGAAGGTCAGCTGAGACGTTTTGCTTTTGCTGGTGGTCGGCGCGGCCGTCCACTGCTGCGCCTGCGTGACGTTATTGATGTCGCCGCTGACCGAGGCCAGTGCCACGGTCTGTCCGCTAATCGAAGAACCGATATTATTGATATCGCCCAGCGCGCTCAGCTGCAGGCTGCCGTTAGAAGCAATCAGCCCGGCGTTAAGGTTATCCAGCGAACTGCTGCTTTTTGCCGCCAGTTGCGTCTGGGCCTGCAGGGTACTGCCCGCGTTGACGATATGCCCGGCGTCGAGATTGACGGTGTTCCCGGAAATCACGCTGCCGGTCACCGCGTGGGTGTCGTTAGCAGAAAGATAGAGTTTAGGTGCCAGAACCGTCTGGCCGTTGACGGTGGTTTTTTCCCACCAGACGATGCTTTTGGTCAGCGCCGCGACCTGTTCCGGCGACAGGCTGACGCCCAGTTGCAGGCCCAGACCGGCCTGCTGTTCGGCGGCGTTATCAATCAGATACTGCATCTGCGCGAGGTCTGACCCTGTGCCGCCGACGTAGCGCTGTCCGGTCTGACTGAGCACGGCGTTATCGACATAACGGGTATCGAAGGCGGCATCGCCGAGGAATTTGTAGTCATAGTCCGGCGTCAGCTTCAGCCGGTCCATAAAGTAGGCCGAGCCGAGGAACTTGCTCTCGTCGGTATAGACCGGTGCCGTTTCAATGCGCGGGTTGGACGGCGTGCCAGGCTGAACCGCAGGATGGACAACCTGACCTGCCACCGGCGTTGCAGAAAAGGCCGCAGAGGTCAGGCCGGTACCACCCGGGGTGGCCTGTTTGCCCACGGCAGATATCGCAGACGTCGGTCGCGCAAGGTAATCGTTCAGCGCATTGAACAGTGACGGATCGGTTTTACCGATCCCGCCAAGTTGCGGGTTGGTGGTGATCAGATACGGGCTGGAAGGATCCTGACTCGCCACAAACAAACCGTTATTGCCGGTCGGCAGCGGGTAATCCGTCAGTGCAGCGCCCTGATTGCCGATTTGCTTTAACGCATCGGTGACGGAATTGTTCCACTGTACCGAGCCGACGGTCAGGTTTTGTGCGGATGCCAGTTGTTTACTTTGCGAACCGCTGACCTGTTGCAGGCCCGACGTGCCGTTCAGAGACGGGGCGCTTATCGCATGGGATAAACCGCCTGCGTTAGCGGAGGTCGTGGTATTGCTGATGTTATTGCTGAAACTGGCGTTAACTGCCCCACCGGCCTGAATAACTGAGCGGAGGCCTTCGCCGGTGCTGAGGGTTTCGTAAGTTGCGCCGTTCGCTAACTGATAGGTAACTTTAGTATCGGCATCAACGTAATAGCAGTTGCCACAGTCAGGGTCAAAGTAAGCTAAGCCGTGGAGTTTATCGAAGCTCTCAGTGGCTGTAACGCCCGTATATTTATAGGTCAGATATTCATTTTGGACGCCATTCTCATAAGACTGATTATTCAAAGAACTGCCGGACAGGGTGATGTTTCCCCCTGCCAAAATATTGCTGGCGATATTATCTACATTACTGGCTGCAATATTTAAATCGCGGTTTGAAGCAATACGCCCCGCGCCTCCTGAGGCGGTAGCATTAACGGTTGAGGTACTGACCAGATATTTCTTTTCTGCAGCCGTCGCTTTCGGCGCAAGGTAAAAATGGTCATCAACGGAACCGTTACCTTGTCCCATACTTCCGCCAGTTCTGACCGATACCGTGTAATAACCGAGGTCGCTTTCGTTGAGATCCCCTAATCTCATGGTCACGGAGCTTTGCCCCAACCATGACGGCGCATCCACCGGCGTTTGAGAGGAACCGGACACACTCAAACCGTCCCGCTGATTCAGCAGATGGCCGGTATTGATGGTGATATCGCCGTTGGTGGTTTCGATATCCCCCGACGTGTTGACCACTTCACTGTTGGCGTTGCCCGCCGCGTCCCGCTGCAGCCACAGGCTGTTGCCTGCCAGAATATCGCCGTAGTTATTGTGAATACTGTCGGCCAGCAACTGCATGTTGTTACCGGCGTACAGCAGTGCGCTGTTGGCAAGCGGCCCGGCTGCGGACATCACCACGTTGCCCGCCCCGCCGACAAAGCCGCTGTTGTTAAGCACGCCACGGCTGGCCAGGCGGATATCCCCGCCGGACTGTACGCTGCCGCTGCCGTTGAGCTGGATGTTGCTGGCGTCCACGCCCACCGTACCGCCGCCACCGCGCAACTGACCGCTGTTGGTAAAGTTGCCCGTGGAACTGAGCTGGATACCGTTGCCCTGCAAGGTGCCGAGCACGTTCAGGTCGCCCTGCGTGCTGAGGTTGAGGTTCTGCCCCGCTGCCAGCGTGCCGGTCTGGGTAAAACCCGAACCGAGTTGCAGCGTCATATCCCCCAGCGCCAGCAGGCTGCCCGCCTGATTGAGCACCGGTGTCACCAGCGTCAGGTTGCCTGCGCTGTAAAGTCTGCCGCCCGCCTGGTTGTCGGCGTTCTGAACGTTAAGCCCCAGTGACTGGCTGCCCAATACGGTGCCGGTGTTATGCAGTTCGTTACCGGTAAGCGTCAGCCGGTCGCCCTGAAGCTGGCCCTGATTGGTCATCTGCGTGACGTTCAGTGCGCTGTCGCCCTGTCCGGTCAGCGTACCGCTGTTGTTGAGCGTGCCGCCGGTCATGGTGAGGCCCTGTGCCTGCAGCGTGCCGCTGTTGGTCAGCACCGGTGCAGACACTGTCAGCCTGCCGCCGGTCAGTAAGGTGCCCTGGTTGTTGAGATTACCGGTGAGGGTCAGATGGCTGACGCCGTCGCCCTGCAGCTGACCCTGATTGAGCAGCGATTGTGCGCCCAAATCTAACGTCCCCTGACTGCGTACGGTGCCGCCGCTCAGATTGGTGATGCCGTTTTGTACCGTGCCCTGCAGGCTTTGCTGGCCCTGTAACTGCCCGGCGTTTGAAATGCTGTTGGTAGTGAGCGTCAGATTACCGGCCTGAAGAGTGCCGCTGTTAGCAATATTCCCGGCGTTCAGCGTGGCGGTGCCGCCACTGAGTAATGTGCCGCCCTGCTGAACCTGAAGTTGCCCGCTGAACGTGGCCGTAAGCGCGCTGACACCGCTGATACCGCCGCTGCTGGTCAGGACACCGCCGGTAAGGGTCAGGTTATCCGCCGACCAGTTCCCCTGATTATTCAGGTTCGCCGCCTGCAAAATAGCCAGACCGGTTGAGATGATTTTGCCCTGCGCCTGCGTGTTGAGCGCGCCGGTCAGGTTGAGGTTGGCGCGCGAGGCGGTCTGGATCGCGCCGTTAAGATCTAACTGACCGGCGTGTACATCGGCGCTGTCGGCCTGCCAGTTGCCGTTGTTGGTGACGTGCGCGGCGGTGACGGTGAGTGCGCCCTGCGTCAGCATCTTGCCGGACGTGGCGTTGGTTAAATCCTGCTGCAGCTGCGCCGTCAGGCCCTTCAGGCCAATCAGGTTGCCGCTGTTGTCCGCGTTGTTCGCCGTAAGCGCGAGCGTGTCGCCCTGGATCTGTCCTGTGTTGCTGACGTGGTCAGCCGTCACCGTGGCGGTTTTATCGCTGAGCAACTGGCCACTGTTTTCCAGCGTGGCGGCGTTCACCGTGACATCACCGGAAGAGAGCAGGCTGCCGCTGTTGGCGAGATCCCCCTGCATCTGCGCGTTCAGGCCATTCGTGCCTAATGCCGTGCCGCCGTTGGTCAGGCTGTTACCGGTAAGATTAAGCTGGCTGCCCTGTAAACGTCCCTGATTCTGGGTATCGCCTGCCTGCACACCCAGCGTGCCGCCGGACAATACCTGCCCCTGCGTACCGTTGGTTAACGTACTGGCGGTGAGCGTGGTGCCGCCGTTGCCCTGCATCAGCCCGTTGTTGCTGATACCCATGGCATTCACGCCGACGGTTTGTGCCAGAAGCTGGCCGCTGTTGGTCACTACCGGTGCCGTCACGGTCAGACCATTACCCGCCGATATCACGCCGGTGCCCTGATTGGTCAGACTGCCGGTGACATTCACGCCGACGTTACCGCCCGACACGTTGCCCTGATTGACCAGCGTCTGGCCTTCCAGCGTCATCTGGTTCTGCGCAGACAGGCTGCCTTGCTGCTGCAACGTACCGGCTTTCACATGCAGGCCGTCGTCGGCGGTGATGGCACCGCTGTTGGTCAGCGAGCTGGCCGTGATATCCACATTGTCCGCACCCAGCGCCGCGCCGTTGGTCAGCGTACCGGCCTGAACTGTCAGCGTGCCCGGTGTCACCAGTTTCCCGGCCAGATCGGCTTTTTCAGACGCACTGATCCCCAGCGCGTTTTTACCCTGCGTCTGCGAGCCGTTGCCGGTGGTGAGCTGTTGCGTGGTCAGCGCCGCGTTACCATCTGCGGAGAGAAAACCCTTTAAGTTCGCGGTATCCGCACTGAGGTTCACATCGCCCTGGCTGGACTGTACCGATCCGGCGCGGGTGGTCAGCGCGGTGGCGTTAAGTGTTGCACCCTGCGTGCCGGTCAGCGTGCCGCCCAGATCTGCCTGGGCGGTGTTGAGCGTCAGCTGACCATCGGCCAGTAAGGTTGCCGCATCACCGTTGGTCACGCCGTCCCGCGCGTTCAGTATGATGTCGCCGCGGGTGCCGGTCAGCCCCTGATTGTTGAACTGACTGAGGGTCAGCGTCTGGTCACCGCCGGACTGCGCCGTGCCGTTGTTATTGAAGGTGTCGCCGTCAAGCTGCTGCGTGCCGAGGGATTGCAGCAGGCCGTTACTGGTCAGGGTGCCGAAGCTGAACTGCCCGTTGCGGTTGGCGGCCAGCGTGCCGCCGTTGCTGAAATCGTGTGCGGTAAAGTTCAGGTCACGTCCGGCAATCAGGCTGCCGGACCACTGCCCGCCGCTGGCAACCGTGGCCTGCACGTCATTTTGTGCCGAGGTTTTACCACCCTGTGCGGCATTAAGCCGGTCAGCGTTAATCGAAAGATTATTGCCCGCGCTGATGGTACCGTCGAGCTGCTGCTGGCGGGCGGATAACTGCATATCTCCCGTGGAGGCCAGTGAACCGGTGCCGGTCACCTGCAATGTGCCGCCACCGGCTTCCAGCGTGTTGCCGTCGAGCGCACCGGCCACCGTGGCGCTGCCGGTTGCCGTCAGGGATAAATCTTTATCGCTGTGAACGGAACCCTGCGCCCCGACGGACAGATCCGTAGCGTTCAGGCCGACGTTGCCGGAGGTCGACAACTGGCCGCCCAGCGTCTGCTGCGCGGCAGTAAACTGAATATCGCCAAGGCTGGTGATCAGCGAGTTTTGCCCGGCGTTCAGGGAATTACTGTTGAGCGTCAGGCCATTTTTGCCGGTCAGCGTGCCGTCGACAATCATCTGACCGCCGCCGATGTTCAGCCGGTCACCGGCAAACAGCGAGCCTTGTTCACCCACGGTCATCTGGTCAGCAACCTGCAACCCCAGCCCCTGCTGTGAACCGATCAGCCCCTGATTGCTGAGGGTATTGGCGGTGATGTTTTGCGCGCCGCCGGACTGCATTTTGCCGCTGTTGTTCAGTTCGCTGGCGTTCAGGATCTGTGTACCCTGCGCCTGGATCAGGCCGCCGTTGGTCAGTTTTTGCGTGGCGAGCTGCGTGTTGCCGCTGGCGGCCAGCGTGCCATTGTTGGTCATGTCGCCCGCACTGACGCCCAGATTACCGCCCGCCGTCAGGCTGCCATTCCACACACCGTTATTGCCCGCCTCCGCCTGCACATTCCCGACAGCGTAAAGCTTAGCGCTGCTGGCCGAACTCAATGAGCCGCTGCTGAGCTGCAGGTTTTGTCCGGCGCGGACGTTCCCGCCGAGTACCGCACTGCCCTGCACGCCGATATCCGCATCGGTACCGGACTGAATTTGCGACCCTGCGAGGGTGGAAAGTTGCCCGAAACGCCCGGTCAGTTGATTGTCACTCGACAGCAATCCGCCAAGCTGCGTTTCTCCGGCGGTGAGGGTCAGGGCACCGCTGGCCTGCACCACCCCGCTGTTATCCAGCGTTGTCGCCTGAAGATCTTGCGTCCCCTGTGCCTGCAGCGTGCCGGTATTGGTCAGCCGCTGCGTGGTGATACGGGCGTTTCCGTTTGCGGCGATCAGCCCGTTATTGGTCAGATCCCCGGCGTTCAGTTGGAGATCTTTCCCCGCCGTCAACTTGCCCTGCCACTGGCTGTCATTACCGGCGGTAGCATGAATATTGCCTGCCGCAGACACCTGCGCGGTATTACCTGAATTGAGCTGGTCAGCGGCCAGCGTGATATTGCCGCCGCTGGTCACCTGACTCCCCTGAACGGCCAGTTGTCCCTGACTGTTGAGCGCCATATCGCCGCCCGACTGCTGGGTGCCGTTAAGCGCGATAGCCTGCGCATTCGCCGTCAGCTTGCCGGTGGAAGTCGCATTACTTAGCGTCAGCCTGCCGCTGGCATCAATCTGCATATCGCCGACCGAGGCATTCAGGTTGCCGAGGTTGACCCCGACGCCCTTGTCGCTGGAAACCAGATGAATGCGGTTGGCGTACATACCGCCGAGTGCGCCGGTGTCAATCGCCACCGCCGGTACGCCTGCGCCGGATATCGGCGTGGCATTGCCCTGCGCATCGACACGGTTGGCACCCAGGGTGACGTTCAGGTCTCTGGCGTACAGCCCGGCGTTAATCTGCGCGGCGCGGGAAATCAGTGAAAAAGAATCGCTCGTGCGGGCATCCAGCCCCTGACCTTCAACGGTGATCGCGCCCTGCGTGACGTCGAGGGATTGCAGCGAGCCGTCCGCATTCAGCACCGGCCTGCCGGTGGTCAGCGTGGCGTTAGGGGTGTTGAGGAAGCCGCAGCCGTTACAGGTGATGCCGTAAGGGTTGGCGACCATGACGTTCGCGGCTTTACCGGCGACTTCCATGTAGCCGTTAAGCTGCGAAGGGTTCGACGACACCACTTCGTTAATGATGCCCTTCGCTTCCTGACCTGCCGTAAGATTGGGGTTGTTCTGTATCAGCCCGCCCAGCTGAGTCTGGGTCAGTTTGCCGGTGGCGTTGTTGAGAATGAGGCCCTGCTGGCCGACGTTGAAATCGTTGTATTTATTATGCGAAATCCCGGCCTGATTCGGGGTGGCGATGTTCACCACCGGCACGCCGTTACCCGCCTGATCGGTGCGGGTGTTGCCTTCGGCTACCGTGATACCCGCCGCAAATGCAGGCATCACCGGTTGCCAGACCAGCCAGCCCATCAGCCCGTAGGCCAGCGCTTTACGCCATAACGCGACCGGTTGCTCTGTGATCGATTTCATCGCCGAATTCCTTCTCTCTTATGCAGAGGTACAACGCTAAAGTGCAAAACCGATGCGGTAGTAGACCGTGACGCGATCCGGTGCCAGTGAGTCCGGATAGCTCAGCGGCCAGCCGACGGTAAACTGGCTGGAGAAATGTGCGTTACTGCTCGATAAACCCACCGCCCCGCCCCATAAGGTGCCGGACGCATTGGTGTCGTGATTGCTGCGTTGCAGGTAGCCGCCGTCGAGGGCCGTTACGCTGCTGATTTGTCCGAGCCCCGGCATGGCGAACAGTTGAGTGTCCAGCTCATTACGCCAGTAGCCGCCGTTGTCGCCGGAGAGGTATTGCTCTTTGAAACCTCGCACCGAGCTTTCGCCACCAATCGTCAGGCGTTCGCTGCCGTAAAGACGGTCATCGCCCCACTGGCCGTAGGCGCTGGTCAGCCAGGTAATGCGTTGCGTGACAGGCCGGTAATAGCTGGTGGACAGCGTCCATTTAGAGAACTCCGCACGCGGGGCATCCGGATTTTTATCTTCATCGTTTTCGCCGCCAAACCACGGCACGCCACGGCTGAACGCCGGGTTAAGCGTGGCGTATCCGCCCCAGAGTTTCTGGCTGTGATTGATACCGGCGGTCCAGCTGGTCAGGCTGCGGGTGCTGCTTTCCAGCGGGGCATCGTTGAGATAATTTCGGTTGAGGCGGTGCGTCAGCCCGAGGCTGGCGGCGGTTTTCATGTCGCCGTTGCGAAACAGTACGCGGGAAAGCGTGAAGCGGTGCGCCTGGCTGTCGCCGGTGGAGCGCCACAGATAGCCCTGCGATTCAATGGTGCTCAGGTAGTCGCTGTAGCTGTAGTTGTAATCGAACAGCCAGTAGCCGTAAGGCAGATTAACGCCCGCCTGCACGCTTTTCGCGTCGTGGTCGCTTGCGCCGTCGCTGCTGCGTGACGCACTGACAAACCACTGATCCGCCAGCCCGAGCAGGTTATTGCCGGTCAGCGAGCCGCTGACCTGTCCGGTGCCGGTGCTTTTCTGCCCTGAGTTATCAAAACCGGCGCTGGCCTGCAGGGGAAACTCAGGCTTTGAGGTGAGGTTGACGATGGAGTATCCCGGCTGGCTGCCGGGCTGGATTTCAATCTGCACCGGCGTTTTGCGCAGCCGGTTAATCTGCTCCATCCCCTGTTCGATATCACGCAAATTAAGGATGTTGCCGGTCAGCCCCGGAAACGCCATCGCCAGCATTGCGCCGCGCTGGTTTTCCATTTTGATGGCTTCGAGTTTGCCTTCCATCACCGTCAGGCTGAGCGTGCCGGAAGATAAATCCTGTTCGGTGAGAAACGCGCGGCTGGTGATATAGCCCTGGCCGATATACCAGTCAGAGACCTGTTTCACCAGGGCATTAATCTGGCCAATGCCGAGGCACTGTTGCAGATAGGGTTGGGTCAGTTTTTGCTGTATTCGCGCGGGCATATGGTCTGCGCCGCTGAGGGTAATGTCGTGAATATCGAAGCACGGGCCGCCGGAGTGTACGGGAGTTTGCGGAGCGGGGGCGACTGACGTGCTGCGCTCCAGTTCCTGACGCTGCTGCTGGTTCTGCTGCAGAAGTTGCCGCTGCTGCTGTTCGATACTGTCGCGGTCGGCGGGGCTGAGCGGCGCGGCCTGCGCGGTGAGGGAAAACATTCCGGTAAGTACCAGCAGGCAGGAAACTCGCCACCGCAGGGAAAGACACGCGCACGCCGAAACAGTGCGGGCTAATGGTGTAAGAAAGCTTATGATTTCCATATCCGGTGTTTTCTATGGCCAGAACCGCTTGCCTGTACGCCTCAAAAACACAGCATCAGAAGTGGCTATGGCATTGATTTAAGATTAAACATTCGGTTTCTATCGGCAGGGATAAGATTTACTTTAGGTTTTTTTTAAGTTTATAAAAAAATTCTGCAAGAAGCATAGCGCGAAACATAAGAAATCATGGTTTATAGGGGTATTCATTCTGTTGCCCCTGCCAGCACCGTTTGTGGCCTTCAGGGATATTTTCTTGTGGCTTACAAGCAGGATACAGGGAATATAATCGGGAGGCTTAATAGCCATCCGCTTATTTAAAATTCAGTGCAAGATGCTGGCAAAAATAACCCATAAAAAAAGCCAGAGGATTTCTCCTCCGGCTTTTCTGCATAATTCCCCGGGGGAAATTACAGACCGTACACCAGGTTTACAGACGTCACGGTGTCGGTTTTATCCGGCGCACTGGCTGGTGGTTTGGTGTTATAGGTTACGTCATACGCCACTTTCAACGAGAAGTGGGAGTTGATCGCAACGGTCAGCGCGGTTTCTGAGTTCAGCGTAGTTTCGTCGTTCGCTAATACAGAAACACCCTGCGTGAAGCGCGCAGTGTCGCTGATCTGGTAACCGTAAGTGCCTGAAGCGTAAGCCAGCGCACGAGTGGTGTTACCGCCCTGTTCGAATTCATCATGACGAACACCAGGACCTGCTTCCAGGTTCAGCGTATGAACCGGGCCGCTCCAGATCTGACGACCATAACCGACAGCGCCCACAGTCCGCGAACGGTAACCGTTATAACGGTCGCTCAGCCAGCTCCCCTGACCGAAAATATAGTTCGCGTTGTCAAGGTTATAACGCGTACGGGCACCGGCCTGATACTTCTCGGATGAACGCACACCGGAAGAAGAGGTGTTACGCGCAGAACCCCACAGGCTGTTAGCCGTGTTGGTATCAAACCAGGTCATGGTGGTATCAGCATTCAGCGTGGAGTTGCTGGTGTTACCGGTTTGCGCACTGTAACCCGCCTGAATATTGCCCTCGAACGGCTTTTTCGCCTGAGCCGGATCATCTAACGCGGTGAAGATGGTGGTGTCTGCAAGGCTTGAAATACTGAACAGCGCTGCACCGCAGACTACGGCACAAGCTGGTAAACGACGTACAACCCGAAAAAACATTTTGTTTCCCCAATAAGACTTAAGGCAAATAACGAGACTGGAACCACACGATTTATGCCATTAATTAGGATCCGTTAATCAAGCCTGGCAACTCCATTTCGATGGCATATGCATACAAATATTTCTACCGCAACAAATATAACGCACTCAGCCCGGAATATCTTAATAAAGCGGCTTTTTTGGATAGTTCCGAGTGACATATATTTCCGGCAATAGAAACATACAAAATCATTACCCTTTCTTGCATTGATTTCTTATTTCAATGAGGAATGGAAATGGTTCATTACGCGCCACACTTTACGTCTTCCTGCCACTTTGGTTCGAAATATTGCGAGCCGGCAGCGTACAGATTTCCGCCTAACTCGTCGCTGAATCTTGTCCTTTTGAGCGATGCGGGGTAGTTTTGTCCTGATAACGTCTTATTTTTGCCTCGGGTTCCTCGAAGGCAGCCTTCAGGAGGAGTGGTCATGGCTTTACAACAAGAGATTATTCAGGCTCTGCACGTCAAACCCCACATCGATGCCGCACAGGAAGTTCGTGTCAGCGTCGATTTTCTCAAAAGTTATCTGCTGGCCCACCCGTTCATCAAGACACTGGTTCTGGGTATCAGCGGCGGGCAAGATTCTACTCTTACCGGCAAACTTTGCCAAACAGCAATTAGCGAATTACGCGCACAAACAAATGATAGCGCTTACCAGTTCATTGCGGTGCGCTTGCCATATGGCGTGCAAGCTGATGAATCGGACTGCCAGGATGCCATTGCGTTCATCCAGCCAGATCAGGTTCTGACCGTTAATATCAAAAGTGCCGTCCTGGCAAGCGAAGCGACCTTACGTGAAATCGGTATTGAACTGAGCGATTTCATTAAAGGCAACGAAAAGGCCCGCGAGCGCATGAAAGCGCAGTACAGCATCGCCGGGATGAAAAAAGGCGTGGTGGTCGGGACTGATCATGCTGCCGAAGCCGTGACCGGTTTCTTCACTAAATACGGTGATGGCGGCACGGACATTAACCCGATTTTCCGTCTGAACAAGCGTCAGGGAAAAGCCCTGCTCAAAGAATTGGGTTGCCCGGAACATCTCTATACGAAAGCCCCGACCGCTGACCTTGAAGATAACCGCCCTGCCTTGCCAGATGAAGCCGCACTCGGCGTAACTTACGAACTGATCGACGACTATCTGGAAGGCAAGAAAATCGACGATAAATATGCCACCATCATTGAGGGCTGGTACCTGCGCACTGAACATAAACGTCAGCCGCCGATCACGGTGTTTGATGATTTCTGGAAGAAAAAATAAGTCTTTCGTCACCGCTTAGATCACGGACACCTGCGGGTGTCCGTTTTTATTCACAGCGCCCGCCGGTCTGATTATCACAAGCTTCTTTCCATTCATTAACGAAATCATTACCCTTAGCCTCCTTTCGGATGACTGACAGTGATGTTTTCAATGCAAAAATTCCTTTTCCTGCTGCTGAGCATGGTGCTGCTTGGCCCTTTAGGTATTGATTTGTACCTGCCCGCCATTCCCGCCATCGCGCTCGGTTTACAGAGCACCGAGGCGGTCATTCAGTCCTCGATTTCATTATTTATTCTGGTGATGGGGCTGGGACAACTGGTGGCCGGTCCGCTGGTGGATAAATTTGGTCGTCGCCCGATCGCCATTATCGGCGTCATGGTGTATCTGGCAGGGGCGATAGTTGCCGCGACCTCCGTAACACCGTGGATGTTTTTATTATCCCGCGTCATTCAGGGACTGGCAGTGTGCTGCACTTCCGTGGTGATTTTCAGCGGCGTACGCGACCGGATGAGTGGCAACGATGCCGCCCGTGCGTATGGTTTCCTCAATGGCACGCTGAATATCATTCCGGCACTGGCACCGCTGATCGGCGGCCTGATCGCGCAATATTATGGCTGGCGTGCGCCGTTCTGGGCATTAACCGGTTATACACTGGCTGTCTTACTGCTGGTTATATTCAAACTGCCTGAGACTCGCCCTGCTGATACGCAGACCAACACCGGCCTGCCATTCCGTCAGTACGCCCGCATTTTATTCAATGCGCGCTTCATTACTTTTGCTCTGGTGAATGCAGGTGCAATGGGTATGGCGCTGACCTATGTCTCGCTGGCGCCGACCGTTTTGATGAACACTGCCGGGCTGACGCCACTGCAGTTTTCACTGGTATTCGGCGCAAACGGATTCTGGATCATGGGGATGAGCTTTATCGCCAACCGGATTATCCGCAAAGTGGGCCGTCCGGTATGTCTGAAAACAGGCGGCATCCTGATGTTTATTGGCTGTCTCGGGCTAATCGCTGGGATCACGCTGGTTCCGCCTGCGGAACAAACAGCAACCTGGCTGTATATGGTGCCAGTCGCCAGCGCCTGTGCCGGTCTGGCTTTCCTGATGGGCCCGGCCACCAGTTATGCGCTGGAACCGTTCTCCGGTGAAGCAGGCGTGGCTTCGGCACTGGCAGGTTCGGTGCAAATGGCGGGCGGTGCACTACTTGGTTTTATCGCGATGGCATTACCGTTGCAGCCTAAGCTGAGTCTGTCGCTGGTGATGCTGGCAGGAGGATGTCTGGCGATGCTGGCTCGACGCGCCAGCAAAAAATCGACGGGCCAGCTGACCCGCCTGGGACAGTAATACGTTTTTTAACCGATTGTCGACACCGGTACGCGGGGTGCCAGCGCACTCAGCAGTTCGTAACCCAGCGTACCGGCCGCTGTTGCCACGTCATCCACCGGTAAATTATTCCCCCACAACTCAACCGGCGCACCCATCTGCGCCTGCGGGCATGGCGTTAAATCCACAGCCAGCATATCCATTGAAACCGTGCCCGTCGTCGTCGTTCGCACGCCGTCTACCCAAACCGGTGTACCGGAAGGCGCATGGCGCGGATATCCGTCCGCATAGCCACAGGCCACCACGCCGATACGCTGAGGACGAGTTACACTGTAACGCCCGCCGTAACCCACGCGCGCACCGGCGTTAAGTTCCTGTACGGCAATCAGCTCACTTTTAAGCGTCATTACCGGTTGCAGACCGGTATGCGCAATATCTTTCCACTCACCGCTTGGCGACGCGCCATAGATAATAATTCCCGGACGGATCCAGTCATGATGTGTATGCGGATGCCACAGCGTCGCAGCGGAATTGGCCAGACATCGCGGGCCGCGAATGTTTTGCCCGGCGAGGTTAATCACACTCATCTGCGCATCGACACCTTCCACACTGTCAGCGGTGGCGAAATGGCTCATCAGCGTGATTTCCCCCACCTGCTTCAGCTCGCGTAACTGCTGCCAGACAGCACCGGCGCGCTCAGGCGCAAAACCCAGGCGGTTCATGCCACTGTTTACTTTCAGGTAGATACTGACCGGCAGGCTGATGCTGGCCTGCGCAAGGGCTTTTATCTGCCATTCGCTGTGTACGGCCGTGGTCAGGCGATATTGATCAACAATAGCCAGATCCTCTGCGGTAAAAAAACCTTCAAGCAGTAATATCGGTCCCTGCCAGCCGGACTCACGCAGTAAAATCGCCTCATTGAAATCGAGTAAAGCGAAACCGTCAGTGGCGGATAAACTGCGCCAGATACGGGATATACCGTGGCCGTAGCCGTTGGCTTTCACCACCGTCCAGACTTTACTGTTGGCGGCAAAACCGCGAATGATGTTCAGGTTTTGAGTTAACGCAGACTGAGACAATGTGGCTGAAATCGGGCGAGGCATACCAGCTCCGGCAATAAGCAAAGTAAAAACCATGCGGTATCAAACCCCGCATGGGATCGGATTACAGCAGGTTCAGCCTACCGGATGCATTTTGTGCGGGCCAGCCGGACGGGCAATGAAATCCGGGCTGTAACGCTCAACCGAGAGATCATCGGATGGGATCGCAGGCGTCACGCCGGACATAATGTCCGAGAGCAACTGCCCGGAGCCGCAGGCCATCGTCCAGCCCAGCGTGCCGTGGCCGGTATTGAGATACAAATTCTTAATGCGCGTACGCCCGACAATCGGCGTGCCATCCGGCGTCATCGGACGCAACCCCGTCCAGAACGTGGCCTGTTCGACGTTGCCGCCGTTCGGATAGAGATCTTTGACCACCATCTCCAGCGTTTCGCGGCGCGCCTGCGCCAGCTTCAGGTTGAAGCCGACAATCTCCGCCATACCGCCGACGCGGATGCGGTCATCAAAACGGGTGATAGCAATTTTATAGGTTTCATCCAGTACGGTAGACACCGGCGCAGAAGCCGGATCAGTAATCGGAATCGTCAGGGAATAGCCTTTCAGCGGATAAACCGGAATGGAGACCAGATCACGCAGCAACGCGGTGGAATACGATCCGAATGCCACCACGTATGCATCCGCCTTGACGATCTCATTGCCACACTGCACGCCAGTGATTTCGCCATTTTCAATATGCAGCTTATCCACCGTGCGGTTAAATTCGAAGATAACTCCCGCCTGACGCGCCATGTCTGCCAGCTTGCGGGTAAACATCTGGCAGTCGCCGGTTTCATCATTGGGTAAACGCAGGCCGCCGGTCAGTTTGTGCGCAACCTGAGCCAGCGCCGGTTCTGCAGTCGCCAGCTGGCTGGATTCGAGCAACTGATACGGCACACCGGCGTCTTCCAGCACCGCAATATCTTTGGCTGCGCTTTCAAACTGCTGCGCGGTGCGGAAAAGCTGCAACGTGCCACCCTGCCGTCCCTCGTACTGAATGCCGGTATCTTCGCGTAACGCTTTCATGCAGTCACGGCTGTATTCCGCCAGACGCACCATGCGGCTTTTGTTGGTTTGATAGTGGTCCATGTTGCAGTTACGCAGCATTTGCCACATCCATTTAAGCTGGAACTGTGTTCCGTCGAGGCGAATCGCCAGAGGCGCGTGCTTCTGGAACATCCATTTGACGGCTTTGACCGGAACCCCCGGAGCCGCCCACGGCGCAGCATAGCCCGGTGAGATCTGTCCTGCATTACCCGCACTGGTTTCTTCTGCCGGGCCGGACTGGCGGTCAATAACCGTCACCTGATGACCCGCTTTAGCCAGATACCATGCACTGGCGACACCGACCACACCACTGCCTAAAATCACCACACGCATATCGACTCCACTCCACGACAAAACAAAGCATAATATTCTGATGACAGGAAATTAACCTGACTGAGAAAAATCACCAACACAGGCACTCACAACCGTGAGGTCTTTCACATTTATTTATCGTTCATGACAGCATTTATTTCAATAGCCAGAAATAAATAACGATATTCCGCAACATTCCGGCCATGCGACAAGAAATTTATGGCGTAATGACAGCATTGATTGCATTGATGTCACAAGACTCCCGACGCATCAGGGGCAGTTTTGCTGCAGGTTTTTATTCTTGTATACAAGCCAATTGTCGGAATAAAACACCACAAAAAAACAGGCATGTGATATTCCCTCACGCTGCGCGGAGAATTGACGTTCAGGTTGAACGGGGATTTATAAAACGAGGCAAAGCCGAAGTGGCTGCGTAAAACATTAAGGCCACTATTCATAGTGGCCTTATATTGCGGGAATTTACCGGCGTAACAGAAAAAATCAGGCAGACGTCGTTTCCAGTCTCATCAGAGAGACAGGTTTAAACAGGCCCGTCTGCCCTTCCAGTTGCACACAACTTTCGCGGCGAATTTCTTCCGGTGAACTCGATTTCACCCTGAACGCGGTAATTTTGCCGGTAACGCCCGTTTCGGCATCCATTACACGAACGCCCTGGCCGATACGATTTCTATATCTATCATAAGTAAAGGTATTTACCATTTTCTTGACCTCCTAAAGCATCAATAACAAACAATAGCGGGTTAATGCTATACCCGTAAAAATTAAGTTTCAATATATAAACCCTGCTAAGTATCAGGTTAAATTTCATACCCTGTCCCGCCACGTTGCCATTTTAAAAATGTGACTCATATCGCAACGACGCAATTACTGACCTACACTTCAATCGGTTTCTGTTTTGCACCGTTCATTTCAGCAATTTTCAGCAATAAGGAGTCGATTGTGAATAACTCAAACTTTCTGAAGCTTAAAGATGGTACACAACTTTTTTATAAGGATTGGGGCAGCGGACAGCCGGTGGTTTTTAGTCACGGCTGGCCCCTGTCGTCGGATGCTTTTGAAGATCAGATGCTGTTTCTGGCAGAACATGGTTATCGCGTTATTGCCCACGACCGCCGCGGACACGGGCGTTCTTCTCAGTCATGGGAAGGCAATAATATGGACCAGTACGGAGATGACATGGCCGAACTGACGGCTTATCTGGATCTCAAAGACGCGATACACGTCGGGCACTCTACCGGCGGCGGCGAAGTTGCCCGTTATATTGGCAGGCACGGCACCTCACGGGTGGCAAAAGCGGTGTTAATTGGTGCAGTGCCACCGATTATGATCAAAACGGATTTCAATCCCGGAGGATTACCTCTTTCTGTTTTCGATGGTATCCGTGGCGGTGTGACGAAAGATCGTTCCCAATTTTTCCTGGACTTACCCGACGCATTTTATGGTTTCAACCGCCCCGGTGCTGAGGTGTCAGAAGGTTTACGCCAAAGTTTCTGGCTCCAGGGTATGCAGGGTTCAATAAAAGCACTTTATGATTGTGTTAAAGCGTTTTCTGAAACCGATCAGCGCGAAGACCTGAAGAAGATGACGATCCCGACGCTGGTGATTTACGGTGATGATGACCAGATTGTGCCACCCGCTTCCTCCAGCGAAGCTGCGCTTAAGTTGTTGCCAAATGGCAAAGGTAAGGTTTATGCGGGCGCATCTCATGGTCTGTGCAGCACACACAAGAATCAGATAAATCAGGATTTGTTAGAATTTATCCGCAGTTAATCCCCCGCTGTTTGCGCCTGTCTCCTGATATTGTTCGCCCAAAGCCAGACTGTACGCGGCTTTGGGCTCTTTATTGCCCGCCGATTGACAGTCTCCGGCCTTAAGGATATAGATTTGTTGAGGAATGGATTCATGGTGTTTATCTAACGACACACTCAGATTGAGCTACGATTATCAATGGACGTGCGAAATCTTAAGAAAAGGTTGTGAATCAAACACTCTGTAGCGTCCATAACTGAATGAGGGTGCGGCTTATGACGACAGTGACCCAAAAGCAAAAAACTGAGGACAAACGTCTTAGCGATGGACCGGACTGGACGTTTGAGTTATTGCAAACCTATCTCGAAGAGATTGACCGGGTGGCGAAGTCCTACCGGCTTGAAACTTATCCGCATCAAATCGAGATCATCACTTCCGAACAAATGATGGATGCCTATTCCAGCATTGGCATGCCGATCAATTACACTCACTGGTCGTTCGGGAAGAAATTCATCGAAACCGAACAGCTGTATAAGCACGGACAACAAGGTCTGGCGTACGAAATCGTCATTAACTCCAACCCGTGTATCGCTTATCTGATGGAAGAAAATACGATCACCATGCAGGCGCTGGTGATGGCCCATGCCTGCTACGGGCATAACTCTTTCTTCAAAAATAACTATCTGTTCAGAAGCTGGACCGATGCCAGTTCCATCGTCGATTACCTGCTGTTCGCCAAGCGTTATATCAGTGAATGCGAGGAACGCTATGGTGTCGATGAAGTTGAACGGTTGCTGGATTCCTGTCACGCGCTGATGAATTACGGCGTTGACCGCTATAAACGTCCGCAAAAAATCTCCCTGCAGGAAGAACTGGCGCGGCAAAAAAGCCGTGAGGAATACCTGCAAAGTCAGGTGAATTCTCTGTGGAAAACGCTGCCACGCAAAGACAGTGTAGACGCACCAGAACAGGCGCGACGTTTCCCGCCGGAACCGCAGGAAAACCTGTTGTATTTTATGGAAAAAAATGCACCTCTGCTGGAATCCTGGCAGAGAGAAATTTTGCGCATTGTGCGTAAAATCAGCCAGTATTTTTATCCGCAGAAACAAACTCAGGTCATGAACGAAGGCTGGGCGACATTCTGGCATTACACCATCCTGAATCATCTGTATGACGAAGGAAAAGTCTCCGACCGTTTCATCCTGGAGTTCCTGCACAGTCACACGAATGTGGTGTATCAGCCGCCTTATAACAGCCCGTATTACAGTGGTATCAACCCGTATGCTCTGGGTTTCGCGATGATGCAGGATATCAAGCGTATCTGTCAGGAGCCGACGGAGGAAGACCGTTACTGGTTCCCGGATATCGCCGGTTCAGACTGGCTCGACACGCTGCATTTTGCGATGCGTGACTTTAAAGACGAGAGCTTCATCAGCCAGTTCCTGTCACCGAAAGTGATGCGTGATTTCCGTCTGTTTACGGTGCTCGATGACGATCACAATAATTATCTGGAAATCGCCGCGATCCACAATGAGGAAGGCTACCGTGCAATTCGTCAGGAGTTGTCGGCGCAGTATAATCTGAGTAATCACGAACCGAATATTCAGGTCTGGAATGTGGATTTGCGCGGAGACCGCTCGCTGACATTACGCTACATTCCGCAGGACCGGGCACCGCTTGATAAAAGCCGCCGTGAAGTGATGAAACACGTCCACCGCCTGTGGGGCTTCGATGTCTTTATCGAGCAACTCAATGAAGACGGCAGCGTCGAGTTACTCGAACGTTGCCCGCCACGTCCGACACCGCTGTAAAATTTCCATTTTCAGGCATTAAAAAAGGGCGCTAAGCGCCCTTTTGTTATTACTGGCTCCCTCAATCCTTCAAATTATATCGAGGCAGCCAACGATGAGACTGTTTGAAGGATATAGGGAATTAACGATGTTTTTGTTCGGCCAGGTCACCCGGCATAGCACCCTGCATGCTGTGCCAGATTTCACCGCTCTGACGGCCATAATTACGCACACAATCCACAATCTGCTCATAGCTTTTCTCGTGGCAGATATCAGACAACTTTTTATAGAAAGTGATCGCCAGTTTGCGCGCTTCAGGATTGGAGAAGTAATAGCGTCCGACGCGCGTATAAAGACCGCGCAGTCCGTTGATGATCAAACCATAAATCGGGTTGCCAGAGGCGAATGCCAGACCACGGAAAATGCCGTAATCGAGCGCCGTAAAGGCTTCGGCATGATCTTCAACCTGAGTCGCTTTCGCGAGAACCTGTTGGGTTTCTTCCGGGTTGGTACGCATCGCCTTGCGGATAAAGATCGTCGCGATGTTGGTACGCACAGACAGCAAATTATCAATCAGCTGCGGTACGCTGTCATGATCCAGACGCGCCAGCGTTTCAAGAATATTCAGGCCGGATGTTTCCCAGAAATTATTCACTTTCGTCGGTTTACCGTGCTGAATGGTTAACCATCCATCGCGGGCAAGCCGCTGTAACACTTCACGCAATGTGGTTCGGGTTACACCAATGAGTTCTGAAAGCTCTCTTTCAGCAGGCAAAATTGAACCCGGAGGGAAGCGGCTATTCCAGATACTTTCGATGATATACTCTTCGGCAAAACCGGCAGGACTTTGTGCCTTAATAACCATGTGTTTGTCGTTCCGTGTGGGGCTTTTATTAGGGATATAGTTCATCTCATCATACCAGATGAAAATGCCCTGTTATAGCGTCCCGACGGAAGTAATGTTGAAACTGTGGGTGGGCTGACAGAATTTCACATTTTTCATGGATTTATTGCATCGCCCTTTATTATTGAAAAATCCAGTCAGACGATTAAACTTACCTATCTTTTTGAAACATTAATAAAATATATATAAAGGACCTTTGGGCAATATGGAAACAACCTACAGCCGCGCATTCATAAAGAATTTTCTTGGCCAGTCACCAAACTGGTACAAAATAGCAATTCTGGTTTTTCTGATTGTTAACCCGCTGATTTTCTTCCTCATCAGTCCCTTTATCGCGGGCTGGTTGCTGGTGATTGAGTTCATTTTCACATTAGGTATGGCGCTTAAATGCTACCCGCTTCAGCCGGGTGGATTGCTCGCCATCGAAGCCGTCATGATCGGCATGACCAGCGCAGGACGGATCCGCGAAGAAGTGTCTGCTAATCTGGAAGTCATCTTGCTGCTGATTTTCATGGTCGCTGGCATCTATTTCATGAAGCAGTTGCTGTTAACCGTGTTCACCAAATTGTTGTTGAATCTGCGCAATAAAATTGCCCTTTCACTGGCGTTTTGTTTTGCTGCCGCCTTTCTTTCCGCATTCCTGGACGCACTGACCGTTATTGCCGTGGTGATCAGCGTTTCAGTGGGCTTTTATTCCATTTATCACAACGTTGCTTCAAATCAGAATGAAAATACTGAGGTCAATGACGACAGCTCTTTTACCGGCAATCAGCAGCATCAGGCTGTGCTTGAACAATTCCGCGCATTTTTACGCAGCCTGATGATGCACGCCGGTGTCGGTACCGCGCTGGGTGGCGTGATGACGATGGTCGGCGAACCGCAAAACCTGATCATCGCGAAAAGCGCAGGCTGGCAATTCATCGATTTTCTGATCCGCATGTCGCCGGTCAGCGTGCCGGTCTTTTTCTGCGGATTTATTGTATGTGCGCTGGTAGAACGCTTCCGCTGGTTTGGTTATGGTGCGCAACTGCCACATCCGGTGTATGAAGTGCTTAAAAAGTTTGATCAAAAGAACAGCGAGAACAACACGAAGCAGGAGCGTATAAAACTGGCTGTGCAGGCGGTGATTGGTGTGTGGCTGATTGTTGCGCTGGCATTCCATCTCGCTGAGGTTGGCCTGATCGGCCTGACGGTGATTATCTTTGCAACCGCGTTATGTGGTGTGACGGATGAACATGCCATCGGCAAGGCATTCCAGGATTCACTGCCGTTCACTGCCCTGCTGACGGTATTTTTTGCCATTGTTGCCGTGATCGTCGAACAGCATCTGTTCAGCCCGATCATTCATTTTGTGCTTCAGGCTGCACCGTCCAATCAGCTTTCACTCTTTTACCTGTTCAACGGTTTGCTCTCATCGGTTTCAGATAACGTTTTCGTCGGTACGGTCTACATCAATGAAGCCAAATCGGCGCTGGAAAATGGCATTATCGATCTGAAACAATTTGAGATGCTGGCCGTGGCCATTAATACCGGCACCAACCTGCCTTCAGTGGCGACACCCAATGGTCAGGCAGCCTTCCTGTTCCTGCTGACTTCTGCCCTTGCACCGCTGATCCGGCTTTCTTACGGAAGGATGGTCTGGATGGCATTGCCGTACACTGTGGTCATGACACTCGTCGGCCTGTTGTGTGTTCAGTATCTGTTGCCCGATATGACCCAGTGGTACAGCGACATGGGATGGCTGAGTTTGCCCCCGGTAACTGAGATCATGCCGGTGCATTGATGAAGGAAAGATTGAGTCAGTAATCTCCTGTAAGCACCTTCACTCAGGAAATTACAGAATTTAAAGTCGAATTGTCCGATTTATATTAATTATTTACCGAATATTGATTCGGACAGGCTGGCAGCAGCAAGCAATTGGTTTACACTGCGTGTCAGTAGCTAACTGCAGGGAAAAATTTTCTATGTTGCAATATCTTAACCGCTGTTCACAAGGTCGCGGTGCATGGCTTCTGATGGCTCTGACTGCACTGGCACTTGAGCTGGTTGCATTGTATTTCCAACACGTGATGTTACTTAAGCCCTGTGTCATGTGTATTTATGAACGTTGTGCTCTGATGGGTATTCTGCTGGCTGGCCTCGTCGGTGCTATCGCACCTTCCACATGGTTACGCTATGCCGGGATCCTCATCTGGCTCTACAGTGCTTACGAAGGTATCCGCCTGTCATGGGAACACACCATGATTCAGTTGCACCCTTCTCCGTTCGCCACCTGTGATTTTGCCGCGCGTTTCCCAAGCTGGTTGCCACTGGACAAATGGTTCCCGTGGATGTTTATCGCCAGCGGTGATTGTGCAGAAAAACAGTGGGAATTCCTGTCACTGGGCATGCCACAGTGGCTGGTCGTGATTTTCAGCGTGTTTATGGTGATTGCTGTTCTGGTGCTGCTGGCTCAGTTCGTTAAACCAAAACGTCGCGATTTATTTGGTCGTTAATTCAGTCCTTGCTGACACGGAAAAGCGCCTCTGATGGCGCTTTTTTTATGTCTGTGGAGGAGAAGATGTTTTCCAAAACAGACGTGATGTATTATCTGCAGCGCCCGGTCAACACGGGCTTTCTGCCTCTGTGCTTTTTATTACCATTATTGGAACGTGCAATGAAAAATCTTCCCGTCTGGGCCATTTGGATCATTTGTGTTGGAGCCTGCGTCGCCTTCTGGGTCGTCGCTGGTTTCGTGTTATACGGTCTGTTTAAATAAAATTTAAACATCAGGGATAGAAATCGACAGTGACGTTTAACGGAAATGGAATGACAGGTATTAACGCGGGTGCAATGGCGGAGTTCCATTAATCCCGGCGTTGCTTTTGATCAGAGGTAAGATTCCCCCCTTCCCCCTTCTGCACACAACACACTGCACAAAAAAAGACCTACGTTTGTAAATTCGTCAATGCATTCTATGCTACGAGGGCTAAAAGATTTATCAGAGGAACAAAAATGTTCATTAAAGGTTTTTCAAAAGGCTTTTTCATCGCAATTCTTTTTATCGTAACTTTGGCTTTTTTCGATGTATTAAGGCCTTACTACTCTTCCGTACTATGGGCCATTATTCTCGCCGTCATCTTCAATCCGTTAAAAAATCGGCTGAAACAGGTTGTCGGTGATCGCAACGGTGTGGTCTCTCTGCTGACCGTTTTGATTATTTGTCTGATTGTCTTCACCCCTCTGGCGATTATAACCTCGTCGCTGGCACTTGAATTCAATGCGGTTTATACCAAACTGCAGGGAAATCAGACACAGCTGCCCGTGATCCTGGCGGATTTCATCCATCATTTACCACGATGGGCACGGCACTTCCTGTCAGACCATGATCTCGACAGCACCGCTGAGATTCAGAAAAAACTTTCTGATATGGCACTGCAAGGTAGTCAGTATCTGGCTGGCAGCGTTTTCGTAATAGGTAAGAGCACATTCGGCTTTGTCGTGGGTTTCGGCATCATGCTGTATATCCTGTTCTTCCTGATCAAGGATGGCGCTTACCTGGTCAATCTGACACTCGCCACCCTGCCGTTGTCACGGTATGTAAAGCATCATCTGTTTATGAAGTTTGCAGCAGTTTCTCGCGCGACAGTAAAAGGCACCGTTGTGGTGGCGGTTGTACAGGGCGCGCTGGGCGGTATTGCGTTTTACATCGCCGGTCTGGACGGAAGCCTGCTTTGGGGTGCTCTGATGGCGTTCCTGTCGATCATTCCGGCAGTGGGTTCAGCCATTATCTGGGTGCCTGCGGCGATTTATTTCTTCGCCTCCGGGATGCTGTGGCAGGGGATCTTTATTGTGGCCTTCTTCGTGGTGGTCATCGGCATCGTGGATAACGTGTTACGTCCGCTGCTGGTCGGCAAAGACACCAAAATGCCGGATTATCTTATCCTGGTCACCACACTTGGCGGTATGGAAGTGTATGGCATCAATGGCTTCGTGATTGGCCCGCTGATTGCCGCGTTATTCATCGCCTGCTGGAACATTCTTTCCGGCCGGGATCATCAGAACAATACCGATGAGATTAATGAAGACTTTATCGAAGAAGGGAAAAACCATCCAGATGCCTGAGGCTCTCAGCAACTGCGACAATCCACCGAGTTTTACCAAATATGATTATGAAGTTTTCATAACCTGGCGTAGAAATAAGAAGCAATAGATACTCTTTGTCTGAAGGGGCAATGAATGAAAAATATCATCTTAAGTATGGTCGCAAAAATCTCCCACATGGAAGCGGATTCCAAGCAACTTACCGCACAGGTTGAGGCTCAGTCCCTTTTGCTGAGTGCTATATTTTTAACTGTCGGCAAAAATGGCGGCCCCCAGGAAATTATCGAAAGCGTGAACAAAGCCATCAACTCAGTGCTGGACTCTGCTGATGAGATGCTTAAATCAGACGCTAAGATTTTGTTCGAGCAATTCCAGGCACTCATTGAACTGACCCGACTGATTGATAAAGAAGATCCTGAACTGGATGCCGAAGCACTCAGCGCCATGAACGGTGTCAGACCCGACTCTGAGATTTAGTGTAAAAATTCGTAATAAAAAGCCCCGGCAATGATTGCCGGGGCTTTTTGTTTTCTGATTGCGGGCAAAATCGGTTATCTGGCCCAGCTTGGCTTATTCATGGCATGCAGGTGTCGGGAAGCAAAGTGATGTGAAGTAAGATTTAATCACGGTTTAAACAGAGTATTACCGCAAACTGAAGCGCTGCTTGGCACGTAGTAACATCGGTTTGCGGTAATTTTTTGCCCCGAATATGCCCTGATGCTCATTTTACTCCCCCTTCAGCATGAAGTTGTCCAGACTGTCATCAAACTCCATGATTCCCTCGTGGTTGCCCCTCGTCAGTATCAAATGCTCCATTCCTCGCCTGGGCGATACCGGCTCCTCGATAACAAACCCAAACCAGTCATCGTAAACCTGACCAAGCCAATACCCCCTCCATGCTCCTTGCGACGCTGAAAGAAGACATAGCTGCCCGATGGTATCCGGTCGCGCGGCTCACCACGGTATACGATGTCAAAATTAGAATCCTTGCCCATATATCACCTTACAAAAACTGTTTATATATACAGTATAATCATGTATTTCCTTGCTTGTGAAGGTACTAGTAAGGATGGCGTGGTGGTTAATAAAAATTACTTTTATTTATTCAAGCAGGTGAAAATCTTTGCCAGCACGAAATACAACTAACAATTCTTTACGCTTCCTTGCGTTCTATGCAACAAATGCTAGGATCCTGCAATCTCTCATAATCTGACTATAACCATGTTAAAGATTTTTGTTAAATATGCATTTATTGGCGGACTTAACACAGCAATCCACTGGCTAACATTTGCTGCTGTATACTTTTCATTCGGTCATGACCAAATGGTAAGTAACTTCTCTGGGTTTTGTGTCGCTGTCACGTTTAGTTTTTTTGCTAACGCCAAGTGGACTTATCAGGTTGACCATACAGCTACAAAGTACTTTCTCTATGTCGGTTTTATGGGATCGATTTCGTTGGCCTGCGGTTATTTTGGCAATAAGGTTGAGCTTAATCCAGTATTAACTCTGATAGTATTTTCAGCAATAAGTCTAATTGTTGGGTTTCTGTATTCAACATTTATAATATTTAGGGAGGAATAATGAAAATATCTCTTATAGTCCCAGTATTCAACGAAGAGGATACAATCGATATTTTTTATCGAACCGTCCGCGAGCAGTTGTCGCAATATGAAGTGGAAATTGTTTTTGTCAACGATGGAAGTGTAGATAATACAAAAAAAATTATTACTGCATTGACAATATCTGATCCTCTTGTCACTTCGCTGTGCTTTACAAGAAATTTTGGTAAAGAACCAGCTTTGTTCGCTGGCCTTGAAGCATCAACGGGAGATGCAGTAATCCCAATCGATGTTGATCTTCAGGACCCCATCGACGTTATCCCCAGACTTATTGAAAAGTGGCAGGACGGAGCAGATGTTGTTCTAGCTAAACGATCTGATAGACTATCAGACAGCCATTTCAAGCGGAAAAGCGCTGAATGGTTTTACAGGCTACATAACATGATAAGTTATCCTAAAATAGAGGAAAACGTTGGCGACTTCAGATTAATGTCACGTGCTGTCGTAGAGAATATTAAGTCTCTGCCAGAGCGAAACTTATTCATGAAAGGAGTTTTATCATGGGTAGGTGGCCGAACTGAGATTGTTGAATATACAAGAGACGAGCGCGTAGCTGGCTCGACAAAATTCAACGGCTGGAAATTATGGAATCTTGCACTTGAGGGGATTACATCATTCTCCACGCTACCACTTAGAATATGGACATACGTAGGATTCTTCGTCGCAGCTCTATCGTTTGTCTATGGCGCATGGATGATCATAGATAAACTTATATGGGGAAATCCAGTCGCTGGATATCCATCTATCTTAGTTTCTATTCTTTTTCTAGGTGGTATACAGCTTATAGGAATTGGTGTACTTGGTGAATATATAGGTAGGATTTACATTGAAACAAAAAAACGCCCACGATACATACTTTCTAAGTCGGATAAAGAATAAAATGAACGGATTTAGTCGTTTAGAAAAATATATTGCGGTGGCGGGATTATTTATTTTTGTCTTTTCCGTAATCGTATCTCGTAGACCAGACATAATTTTCAACGCGCAGCCTTGGGCAGAGGATGGAAAAATATGGATGGAGAATATTTATAATAATGGTTTTTGGAACTCGCTAATTTACCCGCAAAATGGATATTATCAAACCATATCAAGAATCACTTATGGAATGGCAATACTTACTGGGATTTCAAATGCTGCATTGGTTGCCAACATTATAGCGATAAGCATTAGATGCTTTTTTGTGCTTTTTGTTTTATCTGGAAGAATGTCCTTTATAAGGATGCCTTATAGAATCGCGGCAGTTATATATTTTTTGCTGATGCCAAATCTGACTGAAGGATATGTGAACATTACAAATGTTCACTGGTACTTATCTCTATACCTTATGGCTGTTGTCCTGGCTGATGATGGTAAAGAGGTAGTCTGGAAGATACACGACTTTACACTTCTAATTATCAGTTCTCTCAGTGGGCCTTTTGTTGTATTCATTGCGCCATGTCTGCTGATTAAGCGAGTGTCTCAGCGTGGAGGTATTGTCAAGGCTATAAAGGGAATCAATGCTTTTGATATCACCATGGTCGTGTGTTGCATTATACAGGTCGCAGCTATCCTGAACTCCTCTGACACCGGTAGGTCTTCAGCCCCCCTAGGAGCAAGCTTTAGTCTCTTGGCCGATGTCATAAGTTACCGTGTGATAGGTGGTTCGCTCTTTATGAACGACCGAATTTCAGACATGGGGTCTATGCATGTACTGAACATCTTGCTTTTCATCGCACTAATCTTTCTGGTGGTTATTTTCTTCTTTAGGTGTGGGTGGCGTTTTAAATCGGCGGTTTTATTCCCGGTGTTGATGATCGGGTTTGCACTGGCAAAGCCTATGATGAGCCTTGATCAGCCGCAGTGGCCAACTTTACTGATCCCTGGGGGAGGTGAAAGATACTTTTTCATCACCAACTTTGCATTTTTTTCTCTTCTTCTTTATGTAGTGAGCCGAATTTCCCCCAAATCTTTGGCGCCACTTATGATAATTTCCATCATGGCACTTACTGTTTTATTACGTGGGTTCTCAATACCACCAATGGCCGAGGTGGGTTATCGTGAGGATATAAAATCATTCAATGCATTGCCGACAGGAGAGTCGATGCAGATTCGCATCAACCCGCCTGGATGGAGCATGCATCTACATAAAAAATAAAATAAGGGCATGATGGTAATGCCAGTCAGTTAAGCATTTTTATGAATACAAATTCATTTTTGTGCTTCAAAGGATAATGAAGGAATCAGGCTTATAGCGCTATTTTTCTTCATCGAAGGCCCAAATTCACGGGCCTCATTTCCTTAAGTGACCAGCATTAGGCCTGATGGCCCTTTTTTTATTTTCCTACCGATGTGTAATCAACTCGTACTGAAATACCTGACGTTCCGTTGATAAAGAATGATCCCTTCCCAATATCGGTGCCAGGATAAATCAGAGATCCGGGCCTGTTTGCAGGCTTCGGATAAATTCTGCAGGAGTCTGGTTATTTAACGAGGAATGTGGTCGATACTGGTTATATTCCTGCCGCCAGTGCTCGATCTTCTCCTGAGCATCTTCCAGTGACAGGAACCAGTGCACGTTCAGAAATTCATCACGCAGGTTGCCGTTAAATGACTTAACCAGGGCGTTATCTGTGGGCTTCCCGGGGCGTGAGAAGTCCATCGTTACCCGGTTTTCATACGCCCAGCGATCCAGCGCTTTCGAGATAAATTTGCTGCCGTTGTCCGTCTGTAGCCGCTGTGGTACACGCTGCTGTGTCTGCCTGAACCGTTCCATCGCGACCACATGGTCACCGCGAAGTCCCTGGCCTACCTCGATCGCCACGCATTCACGACTAAAATTATCGACTACAGTCAGGGCACGGATCCGGCGTACGTTGAACAGATTATCAGCAACGAAATCCATGCTCCAGCACTGATCCACAGCGGTCACGGCCGGGCGGATACGCCTGTGCCTGGCCGTCACGTGCCGCCGCGGGTGTTTTGACCGCAGGTTCAGCCCTTCCAGACAGTAAATCCGATGGGTTTTCTTGTGGTTAACCAGCCAGCCCTCGCGCCGCAGCAGGATATGGATCCGCTGCACACCATAACGAATGCGGGTTTCTGTAATCTCCCGTATCCGCTGCGTGAAGGTCCGGTCATCGCGGCAGCTGCGGTAGTGGTAGACCGTTCGGCTCTGCATCATCAGCCGGCATCCCCTGCGAACCCCGATGCGGTACGCCGCCAGCAGGTATTCGGCCGCCTCGCGTTTCTGCACCGGCCTCAGAACTTTTTTTAGATGACGTCCTGCAGCATTTCCTTGTCCAGACTGAGATCGGCGACCAGCCGTTTCAGGCGGTGATTCTCTTCCTCCAGCTGTCGCAGACGACGCGGTTCTGTCACGCCCATACCGCCAAACTTCTTCTTCCCATTGTAAAAAGTAGCCTCAGAAATCCCCATCTTTCTGCACACTTCCTCCACCCGAGTGCCGGTTTCGGCCTGTTTAAGGGCAAAGGCTATCTGTTCTTCGGTATAACGGGTCTTTTTCATGGTTGATATGCCTCTCAGTGAAATGAAAGAAAGACCGGATACTTCAGTTTAGACTGGCACTGCTTTCAGGGAGGAGATCACTGTACAGCGTTTACGGGTGATGCCCCGTATATACCCCGCGCTATATCACAGTGATGAAGTTCTTCAATCACTTCAGGTAGTTACTTCGCCCAGCTTGGCTTATTCAGGATGTGATCCTGCCAGTCTTCAACGTCGTCTTCGCGCACGGCGATGTAGCGTACGGAGATCTGCGCTGTATGCATGGCCGATTTCGATGCTTTGTTCAGCAGCGGATGCCAGGGAAGCAGCGGGCGTCCTTCGCCGATCAGGCGATAAGCGCAGGTTGGCGGCAGCCAGTCGAAGGTTGTCAGGTTTTCGCGGGTCAGTTTAATGCAATCTTCTTCCAGCGTGAAACGACGTTCATAGTTACGACACTGGCAAGACTTGATGTTGAGCTGGTTACAGGCGACGTTGGTGAAATAGATTTCATCGGTGTCTTCGTCGATCAGCTTATGCAGGCAGCATTGTCCGCAGCCGTCGCACAATGCTTCCCATTCTTCGTCGGTCATTTCAGACAGCGTTTTGTGCTGCCAAAAAGCGGGTTCAGTCATAATGTGCATCCGGTATAAAGAAAATGAGGGTGCTTATATAGACGCTTTAGCCTGCAGATGCAAGTAAAGCCGCCGGAAATGGGTTCCGGCGGAGAGGAAAAACGCCGTCAGATCACGCGGGAACTTACCTGTTTACCATTAAGTGTAGCCACAATTTCATCACCCGCTTTTAGCGGGCCGACGCCGTGTGGTGTACCGGTCAGAATGATATCGCCCGCGCGCAGCGTGAAGAAGCGGCTCATATAGGCAATCAGCGGCAGAAGCGGCGTCAGCATATCGCGGGTATTCCCGCTCTGACGCACTTCTCCATTGATCTCTAACCGCAGTTCAGCCTGTTGTGCATCACCAAATTCACTTACCGGAATAAATCCGCTCATCGGGCAGGAACCGTCAAACCCTTTGGCTTTTTCCCAGGGTTGTCCGGCTTGTTTGAACGTCGACTGCAAATCCCGCAGCGTCAGGTCAAGTGCCAGCCCGTAACCAGCGATAGCATTGGCGACGCGATCTTCCGTCGCCTGCTTCAGTGGTGTGCCGATAAGTACCGCCAGTTCGACTTCATGATGTACCGCACCGAGATCCTTCGGGATGACGATGGGTTGGCGGAAATCGCACAAAGCGGTTTCCGGCTTGATAAATAACACCGGTTCCGCCGCTTTCTGCCCGCCCATCTCTTTAATATGATCGGCGTAGTTACTGCCGACACACACGACTTTGTTGACCGGAAAATCCAGTAATGCGCCGTGCCAGTCTCTGTGTTGGTACATACAGCTACTCCTTGAAGTTAGGAATTTCAGCCGCTGAACGGATTATGCGGTGCTGGCGCTAACGGTGCAGAAGGCGCCGGAGTTGTCGCCGGTGCTAAATCGCCGGAAGCCACCGGTGACTGCGAGCCCATAATACCATCCGCCATCATGCCGATACTCAGCGCGAAATAGGTTGAACGGTTCCAGTGCATGATCGTACGGAAGTTATCGTAAACCAGGAACGCGCGCCCCTGCGTGTCATCCGGTGTGATAATCCATGAACGGGTCGCTGTCGACATTAGCGGGTTGCCGTCAACTTGCGTCACGCCGCGCTGCTGCCAGTAGCTGGCCGGATGCATCTGGTTATTTTTCAGCCCCGACAGAACGCCATCAAAGTTAGCTGGTAATTTCACTTCCTGGCCCCAGCCCTGATCGCCTTTCCAGCCTTCTTTCGCCAAATAATTGGCCGTGGAAGCAAAAACATCATCGGTGTTTGCCCAGATGTCTATCTTGCCGTCGCCGTTACCGTCAGCGCCGTAAGTCAGATAAGAACTTGGCATAAACTGCGACTGCCCCATCGCACCCGCCCAGGAACCTTTCATCATGTCGCTGGTGGCTTTACCGGAATCGACAATTTTAAGCGCCGACATAAATTCTTTGGTGAAGAAGGCTTCACGACGTCCTTCGAAGGCCAGTGTGGCCAGCGCAGAGAATACATCCTCTTTACCCTGAATTTTGCCGAAGCTGCTTTCCATCGCCCATAACGCCACAATGTACTGCGGCTGAACCCCATAACGTTCGCTGGCTTTTGTCAGCGCAGGCAAATTACTCTGAAGCTGTTCCTGCCCCTGTTTAATCTTCCATTCAGGTAGAACGCGTGTCAGATAATCGTCGAGGGTAATTTTCTTTTCGAGCTGATTGCGATCTGAATTGATCACGCGGTCAACAAAATGAATGTTGGCGAAGGTGCTGTCGATGGTCTGCTGGCGGATCCCTTGTGAGAGCGCCTGTGCTTTGAGTTGTTCGACATAAGCCGGGAATTCCGCGGGGTCCCGCCCCTGTTCAGCCAGAGACGTTTTGCCAGAAGGCGCTGCCGGTGCGGCAGCAGCAGGCTGTGTTGCCGCAGTGGATGGTGTAGAGGGTTGCCCTGAGGTAGCTTTCTGTGCTGCACAACCACTGAGGATGATCAGCGGTGTTAACACGGCCAGTGCCGACAATTTCATCAATTTCTTCCTTTTGACTTCTGCAAGTGATTCATCGCTATAAGCTTTGAGCACGACCAAGATGAATGCAAGTCATGCCGTCTGAAAGTTCGAGGAGTGCCGAGACAAATGTCAGGAATGCGTTATTTACTGGCGTCGTTCAGATGAATATTCAATAAACTTTCTACCGGCGGTGGAACCTGCAGATAATAACCCTGCTCTTCCAGCGACTGACGCACTTTAGCAATATCTGCTGTGGCAAGTTTTTCACGGTTTGCCAGGTTTAGCATCATTGAGAACTGAGGCACGCCAAAACCTTTGAGTAATTCTTCAGGCACACGGGAAAAATCGTCTTTTTTTTCGACATACAGATAAGTCTGGTCGCGTTTAGTACTTCTATAGATCACACAAAGCATTTTTTTAACTCTATTTTATTGAAACGGTGGCTTGCCTAGATATAACTGTAACTATAACATGCTTATCGTACATCGGAATATCGCCCCCCGAGTGGTATTCCGGGGATTTAGAGTTGCTGAGACTGAGTCAGGATAGATGTCACAATCGCCAATAGAACTAAAAGGCAGCAGTTTTACCTTATCGGTTGTTCATTTACATAGTTCACAACCTGAGGTTATTTACCAGGCATTACAGGAAAAAGTGGAGCAAGCTCCAGCCTTTTTGAAAAATGCCCCTGTTGTTATCAACGTTGCCTCACTGACCGGTGAAGCAAACTGGAAAGACATTCAACAGGCTGTCGCTTCTGCAGGCTTTCGCATTGTTGGCATCAGTGGTTGCAAAGATGAGGCGCAAAAACGCGCACTTTCCCGCACCGGTTTACCGCTGCTGAGTGAAGGCCGCGCACAGCGTATCGCTGCAGAACCACCGGTTCCTGTCGTGCCCGACAATGCACCGGCTAAAACCCGCATTGTCAGTACTCCGGTCAGATCCGGCCAACAAATTTATGCCCGTAACAGCGACCTCATCGTGACCAACAGTGTCAGCGCAGGTGCGGAACTGATTGCCGATGGCAATATCCACATCTACGGCATGATGCGAGGCAGAGCGCTGGCTGGCGCCGCAGGCGATGCAAATTGTCAGATTTTTTGCACGCAGTTAGGCGCTGAACTAGTCTCTATCGCAGGGCAATACTGGTTGAGTGATCAAATCCCGGCCGATTATCTCGGTCAGGCAGCGCGCCTCAGCCTGTTAAATAATGTGTTAACCATACAACCTTTAAACTAAGCCCTTTTGACAAGGAATCCATTCATGGCACGCATCATAGTTGTTACATCGGGTAAAGGGGGCGTTGGCAAGACCACTTCAAGCGCGGCCATTGCTACCGGTTTAGCTCAAAAAGGCAAAAAGACTGTAGTTATCGATTTCGATATCGGTCTGCGTAATCTCGACCTGATTATGGGCTGTGAGCGCCGGGTGGTTTATGATTTCGTTAACGTGATCCAGGGTGATGCCACGCTGAATCAGGCGCTTATCAAGGATAAACGCACCGAAAACCTGTTTATTCTTCCGGCTTCGCAAACACGTGATAAAGACGCACTGACCCGCGAAGGCGTTGAGAAGATCCTGAACGATTTAGCCGAAATGGAATTTGATTTCGTGGTGTGCGATTCCCCTGCGGGCATCGAAACCGGCGCACTGATGGCGTTGTATTTCGCCGATGAAGCCGTGATCACCACCAACCCAGAAGTCTCTTCCGTTCGTGACTCCGACCGCATCCTGGGCATTTTGTCTTCAAAATCTCGCCGTGCGGAACAAGGCTTAGAGCCTATCAAAGAACATCTGCTTCTTACCCGTTACAACCCGGGCCGTGTCAGCCGTGGCGACATGCTGAGCATGGAAGATGTGCTGGAAATCCTGCGTATTCCTCTGATCGGGGTTATCCCGGAAGATCAGTCTGTACTGCGTGCGTCCAACCAGGGCGAGCCGGTCATTCTGGATCAGGAATCCGATGCAGGGAAAGCGTATGACGATACTGTCAGCCGTCTGCTTGGGGAAGAACGTGCATTCCGTTTCATTGAGGAAGAGAAGAAGAGTTTCCTGAAACGCCTTTTTGGGGGATAAACCATGGCATTGTTAGATTTCTTTCTGTCCCGCAAAAAATCGACAGCCAATATAGCCAAGGAACGGCTACAGATCATCGTAGCCGAACGGCGTCGAGGGGATAGTGAACCATCATATCTGCCTGAACTGAAACGTGACATTCTGGCGGTCATCTGTAAGTACATTAAGATTGACCCAGAAATGTTGCAGGTTCAGTTCGAGCAAAAAGGTGACGATATTTCCGTACTGGAACTTAACGTCACCCTGCCAGAATCGGAAGAAACGCCTAAATGACAGCAGTCTGTTTGCTTTGTTCGCAGGTGTTTTTTTCAGCATAGCGCCCCCTGTTTTTTCAGGGGGCTACTGCTTTTTATCTCGTTCCCTTCCGCTATTCTCTTCCCGCCCCGAAATAACCACTGTATATAACCCCATTAAACAGGTTCTTTTTCCGTCTGTTTGTGCTTATTCCTGATAATTCTTGATTAAGACTTCTCTCATTTTAGCTGGAATTTAATATCCCCAGACTGGCCTGATTGCCGCTATTTTAGGATTAAGCGTTATCGGGAAATATAAAATAAAAAGAGCGGGACAATTGCCCGCTCTTTTTAACGCATATTCACTTTCCTTCTTAAAAGAAGGAATCAATAATTGCTCAAAATTTCATTCAGTCTTTCAGCTAACAACTTCCCGCGCCAGCCACTGATTAATTCAGGTTGTGATTCTTTATCTTTTAACTTCCAGTGATGGGTCAGTAACTGATTAATCTGGCGACGTGATGCCAGCATTTCAACGCTCAGTTTACTCTCTTCACTGACAGTCTGAATAAGTGCCTTAATATCCTTAAAGACTTTGCGGTAACCCGGCTGATCAATCAGGTTCAAAATCGGTGCGGGCAGTTCAGCTTCATCCAGTGCATTCGATTCCTCCACCAGCGCCAGCAACGTACGCCCGTGATAGCGAATCTCCGGGCCACTCAGACCAAGCGCTTCCAGCTCGCCCAGCGACGTTGGCTGATAGCGCGCCACCTGCCAGAGGTTTTCCTCACGTACTACAAAATTAACGGCCAGATCACGCTGACGGGCCTGGTTCAGGCGCCACGCGGCTAACAACTTCAGGCATCCCAACTGGCGTGGACGCAACTGAAAAGCGTTACTGATTTCCAGATAAGCCAGTTCCGGTTGCAGCACTTCCTTACGGCGGCGGCACAGAGCAAGACATTCATCCAGCGCGGCATCCATCCACCCTGCGTCTTGTGTTTCACGCATCAGTTGATCGGCCAGCGGCAGCAGATACCACACGTCAGCCGCAGCATAGACGCATTGCTTTTCGCTCAGCGGACGGGCTATCCAGTCAGTGCGCGATTCGCTTTTATCCAGCTCAACGCCGGTGGTTTCAGCCACCAGACGTGCAAAACCACAGGACAACGGGCGCCCGCTGAAAGCAGCGAGGATCTGCGTATCAATCAGCGGCGAAGGCATCACCCCAAAGGCATTCAGGAAAACTTCCAGATCTTCGCTGCCGGCATGCAGGAATTTGATGACATCAGGATCAACCAGCAAATCAATGAAGGGTTGCCAGGCGGTGATTGGCAATGGGTCGATCAGCGTCAGCCTTTCGCCATCGAATAACTGTATGAGCCCCAGTTGCGGATAATACGTGCGGGTACGGACAAATTCGGTATCCAGCGCAATTTTACTGTGCGCTTTGGCCTGAAGACAGACTTGCTCCAGCGCGTCATTGGTGGTGATCAACTCATAATTCAAAACATCATTCTCTTAATCATTACTGCGTTATAACGTGATAACGCCGGACATCGCCGGCGTTAAGAATCTGACTCTTTCTGACTGAACAGGCAATCCGCTATGCCGCATCCTGCTTCGGAGTGGCTTTCGGTTTCAGCTGCTCATCACGAAGTTCCCTTCTGAGAATTTTACCGACATTTGACTTCGGCAACTCGTCGCGGAACTCGACAATCTTCGGTACTTTGTAACCGGTTAATAACCGACGACAATGTGCGAGAAGCTCTTCGCTGGTCAGTGATGGGTCTTTCTTCACCACGCAAATTTTGACGATTTCACCCGACGACTCATCCGGCACGCCAATGGCGGCAACTTCGAGTACCTTGTCATGCTGTGAAACCACCTCTTCAATTTCGTTAGGGTAAACGTTGAAACCGGAAACCAGAATCATGTCTTTTTTACGGTCAACAATCCGTAAGAAGCCCTGCTCGTCCACTGTAACGATATCGCCCGTCGATAACCAGCCATCTTTTAGCACCTCATCGGTGGCGGAAGGCCGTTGCCAGTAACCCAGCATAACCTGCGGGCCTTTAACCCACAGCTCGCCAGGCTGGCCAGGCCCGACATCCTGGCCGTTATCATCCACGAGACGGACTTCCGTGGACGGCACTGGCAGACCGATACTGCCACTGTAATGTTTCAAATCATACGGGTTACCCGCCACCAGCGGTGAACATTCTGTCAGTCCGTAACCCTCCAGCAGATGTTTACCGGTCAGTTTTTCCCACTTCTCTGCCACTGATTTCTGCACCGACATTCCGCCGCCGACAGAAAGACGCAACGAGGAGAAGTCAAGCTCACGGAAATCTTCATTATTGAGCAACGCATTGAACAATGTATTCACGCCGCTGATAGCCGTGAAAGGATATTTCCCGAGTTCTTTGACCATCCCCGGCACGTCGCGCGGATTGGTGATGAGCAGGCTTTTACCGCCCAGTTCAAGGAACAGCAGGCAATTCACTGTCAGTGCGAAAATGTGATACAGCGGAAGTGCGGTTACCACCAGTTCATGTCCCGTCTGTAACAACGGCGCGTAGGCCGCTTTCGCCTGCTCGAGATTCGCCTGCATGTTGCGGTGGGTCAGCATCGCCCCTTTCGCCACGCCCGTCGTTCCGCCGGTATATTGCAGGAACGCCAGATCATTATTAATGATATCGGGCTTGATGTATTGCAGACGACGTCCGCGCTGTAAGGCGGTGCGGAAGGAAATCGCATTCGGCAAATGGTATTTAGGCACCAGCCGTTTGATATATTTCACCACAAAGTTAACCAGCGTCCCCTTCGCCGCAGAAAGCTGATCGCCCATTCGGGTCAGGATCACATGCTTAACCTGGGTTTTGTACACCACTTTTTCCAGGGTATGTGCAAAGTTTGAAACAATCACAATGGCACTGGCACCGCTGTCGTTGAGCTGATGCTCGAGTTCACGCGGCGTATACAGAGGATTGACGTTGACTACCACCATGCCGGCGCGCAATACGCCAAACAGGGCAATCGGGTATTGCAGCAGATTCGGCATCATCAGGGCAACGCGGTCGCCCTTCCTGAGCCCAAGCTCATTTTGCAAATAGGCGGCGAAAGCACGGCTGCGCTCTTCGAGCTTGCGGTAAGTCATCACCTCGCCCATGTTGATAAATGCCGCATTGTCAGCGTAACGCAACGTAGCATTTTCAAACATCTCGACCAGCGAACTGTAGCGGTCAGGGTCGATGTTCTCAGGAACATCTGCCGGATATCGTTTTAGCCAAACCTTTTCCAAGGTATCACTCCTGAAATCATGTTCTGTTGCCGTCTCTATTCGACGAGTTTTATCACGTCTTTAACAATATTTTAACTCAGCTTACCAGTTGCGTTTCAAACAATGTCGAGGTTGAGAGGCGGGTCACTTTTTCTGTGCCCTTACTTTGTCAACCGTCCATGGCAGAAAATAAAAAGGCGGCAATTAAGCCGCCTTAACAACGCTTCTCTTCAGGTCATTTCCCGGACAGCGGCACAACAGAATGCGTCGCTGCCGGTTTTACTGTTGCCGGGGGAAGCACGCCATGAGAAGGCGGAGCTCCACGCGGCGGCGGCGGTCTATTCGGTGACGACGCTTTCGACCCGGGCCGGTGCTGTATTATACCAGCCGGGCCCCCAACCGGGCCCAAACCCCCGCCCCCAGGAATCATACGGCCCGCCAAAACCATAGCCCCATGGGCCGATAGGTTGCGGAGGCATGACGACCTGTTGCTGTATCCGCCAGCGTTTGTAGCTGTTGACATTAACGGTAACGAAATCATAAGACGTCTGGCCGATGGTACCCTTTTCCACGCCGGTAATTGGCCCGACGACGGTCACTAACTGATTGCGGTAATCCACCGGATCCACAAAACCGTTAATGTAAGCCATAATGCGTCCGCGTGATGCTGCCCCTAAAATCGGGCGAGCACCGTCATCCAGCGGAACAGTTGCGATTTCCAGACGCGTCTTGTTTTGCAGGTTGGTTACGGCAATCACTTTGCCGCCAAAACGCGACTCCTGCCCGACGTACAAATTCGGCGCGCCCTGCACGGCCTGTAAATTCATTTGCGGCGTAGCCGTGGTCCCACGAATTTCATCGGGCACGGTGACACACCCTGATAATACCAACACGCTGAGTGCAACAGCACTCCGCACCATTTTCTTACCCGTTACACCTGATAACTGCTGAACAACAGACCACTTACGCATTACGATGACTCCTGTGCAAACTCTTCATTTTGACCGTCTTTTGATGCACAAGTTGCCATGACTTATCGGCCTGGCAGCTTTTTCCACGTAACTTCATTACGCAGGTAAGTCGGTTCAGCATCTTCCGGATTAACGCGAATACCGTTTTCCCAGAGCTGCAGCGCCAGCGGCAACATATCTTCCGCCTGCGGCAGTAACATTTTTCCATCAAATAAATCCGCCGCCGGGGATTCACCCAGTAAATGCGGATAGGCTTCCCAGCCCGTACCCACGGTGGCAAAGCGCCCGTTTCGCTCAACGGTACGCGCCAGCAGTTGTTCAGGTTTGATGACCGTCTCGGTATTTTCACCGCTCCAGACACCTTGTGTATTGCGGGTAAATTCACCCCAGTACACTTCGCCCATGCGGGCATCAATGGCTGCCAGCACCTGTTCCGCGCCGGTCTGGCGGTAAGTACCCTGCGCCATGGTGAGTAAGGTGGAGACGGGCAACAAAGGCAGTTCCGCGCCGAGCGATAAGCCTTGCGCGATACCAATGCCGATGCGCACGCCGGTAAAACTCCCCGGTCCCCGGCCGAAGGCCAGTGCGTCGAGTTGTTTCAGGGAAAGCCCCGCTTCGGCGAGGATCTGCTGCACCAGCGGCAGAATGCGCTGCGTATGTTCGCGGGCGCAGAGTTCAAAATGAGCGAGCGTTTCGCCCTGATCGTAAAGCGCAACCGAACAGGCTTCTGTCGCCGTATCAATTGCTAAAATTCGCGTGGACATGCCAAACCTCAGGCGGGAAATTAATAAGTTATACCCTCAATACCTCGCGCGCAGTCAACGCATCTGCAACGTGAAATATGACGGGTACAAGAACCTTTTTCGGGGCGGCATCTTAGCATAAACAAAGGGCTAATTCTGCTCTTCAGCGTTCTGTAAAAAGCGGATCGCTTGTGCCAGATCACGGGTGCGCGGTGTCGGCGGCAAACTGTTGAGGAAAACTTCACCATACGGACGCATTACCAGCCTGTTATCGCAAATCACCATCACCCCGCGATCATCCGTATCACGGATCAAACGTCCGACACCCTGTTTAAGCGTAATGACAGCATCCGGTAATTGTACGTCATTGAACGGATCTCCGCCGCGCAGACGGCAATCCTCAATACGGGCTTTGAGCAATGGATCATCAGGCGACGTGAACGGCAGTTTGTCGATAATTACGCACGACAGCGCGTCACCGCGCACGTCCACCCCTTCCCAGAAACTGCTGGTGGCGACCAGTAATGCGTTACCGGCTTCGACAAACTGCGCCAGCAACTGGCCCTTGCTGGTTTCGCCCTGCAACAAAACCGGCAGCGTCAGGCTGGCCCTGAATTCTTCCGCCAGTTCACGCATCATTTTGTGAGACGTACACAGGAAAAAACAGCGGCCTTTATTAGCTTCGATAAGCGGGCGCAACATCCGCGCCAGCTGTTTCGAACTGCCCTGCACATTTGATTCAGGCAGAAAGCGCGGAACGCACAACAGCGCCTGTTTGGCGTAATCGAACGGGCTCGGCAGCAGCAACGTTTCTGCCTCATCCAGCCCCAGACGCTCAGTAAAATGATGCAGCTGATCGTTCACCGAAAGCGTTGCCGAGGTGAAAATCCACGCCCCCGGTTTTTCTTTCATCATCTCGCTGAATTTGTCGGTCACCGACAAGGGAGTCAGCGCCAGGACGAAATGGCGTGAATTACATTCGTACCAGTAACTGTAACCGGGGATCGACACATCTTTCAGGCGTTTGAGACGGTTGCGGTAAAGCGTGGCGCGCTCGAAAGCCGCATCCAGCAACGCAGAACGGCCGAGGGACAATTTAACCACGTCGTAGCAAAGTTCCAGCGCGTCATCGAGCAACAGTAAGGCACGCTGAATGGCGGGTTGACTGAGAACATCGCGAAGATTGCCGCGAAAACCGGGCTCGCCGAGCGCCAGACGGAAATCCATCGTGCTCTGGCTAAGCCGGTCAGCGCTTTTCTGCAACTGCACAGAGTCACGGACTTCCGTGCGGTAAGCAATAGTAATGTCTTTTGCCATATCAAGCAGCTGGCGGCTGGTGACCTGCTGGCCAAAATACTGGCTGGCGATGTCAGGGATCTGATGGGCTTCGTCGAAAATCATCACGTCAGCTTCGGGGATCAGCTCACCAAAGCCGCTCTCCTTCACCACCATGTCCGCCATAAACAGATGATGGTTCACCACCACCACATCGGCGTCCATCGCCTTACGGCGGGCTTTTACCACGAAGCATTCTTTGTAAAGCGGGCAGTCACTCCCCAGACAGTTGTCGTTGGTACTGGTCACCAGCGGCCAGACAAAGCTGTCTTCCGGTACCACGGTGCAGGTGCTGATATCGCCCTCTTCCGTGCTGCTCGACCAGTGACGCAGATGCGCCAGTTCGCTGAGCGCCTGGCTGGCAAGATCGCCGCCGGAGAGCGATTGCTGCTCCAGACGTTCCAGACATAAATAGTTTGAGCGCCCTTTCAGCAGCGCCAGACGGCCCTTGAAATTCAGCGCCCTGGCGACTTTGGGCAAATCGCGGGAATAAAGCTGATCCTGTAAGTTTTTCGAACCGGTGGAGATAATGACTTTTTTGCCGGAGCGCAATGCCGGTGCCAGATAAGCGTAGGTTTTACCGGTACCAGTACCGGCTTCCACCACCAGCCCTTGCTTACCGCTGATGGCTTTGCTGACAGCCTGCGCCATCAGACGCTGAGGTTCACGGGGTTTAAAACCTTCAATTTTCTGCGCCAGTGCGCCGTCTGTTGCGAAATCGTCTGTCACTCTGTCTCTCTACCTGTACGGATCAGCAGTGATTATGCCAATCCCTCGCCCCGACTACCACCGCCATCTGCCAATCCAACGTATTCATCCTTTGTGATACCCTTAGCGGCATCATAAAAAAGTGACTAACTGGAGCCATAATATGACCATCGAGCGTATCCGACCTGAGCCACGGATGTCCGACATCGTTATCCATAACAACACCATTTATTACACGGCAGTGCCGGAAAATCTGGACGCGAATGCAAAAGACCAGACCGCAGAAACGCTGGCCATTATCGATGCTGCGCTAACGGAAGCGGGCTCGGATAAGAGCAAAATTCTCGATGCCACACTGTTTCTGGTCAATAAAGAAGATTTCCCGGCGATGAATGAAGCCTGGGATGCCTGGGTATCACCGGGCAATGCACCGGTACGCTGCACGGTTCAGGCTAACCTGATGAATCCGAAATATAAAATTGAAATCAAGATCATTGCCGCACGCTAAGCACTGATCAGCAGACATAAAAAAACCTCCCGCGGGAGGTTTTTCATTTTCAGCACGTCGCTGTTTTAGATCTTTGCACCGGCGACCGCTTCTTTCGCCAGCTCAGTAATGCGTGCGTAATCACCGCTTTCCAGCGCATCGGCTGGCACCAGCCATGAACCACCGATACACAGCACGCTTTTCAGCGCCAGGTAATCACGGTAGTTCGCCGGCGAAATCCCGCCAGTCGGGCAGAAACGCACCTGCGGGAACGGACCGGCAATCGCCTGCAACGCTTTCACACCGCCATTGGCCTCAGCCGGGAAGAACTTAAATTCACGCAGACCAGCATCCAGCCCCATCATCAGTTCAGATACCGTACAAATCCCCGGGATTAAAGGAATAGAACCGGCATTGGCTGCTTTCAGCAAAGCATCAGTCAGGCCAGGGCTAATCGCAAACTGGGCACCCGCCTCGGTCACTTCAGCCAGTTGCTCTGGATTGAGTACCGTACCTGCGCCAATGATAGCGTCCGGCACTTCTTGAGCAATGGCACGGATCGCATCCATCGCGCATGGGGTGCGCAACGTCACTTCGAGCACACGGACGCCACCCGCAACCAGCGCTTTAGCCAGCGGAACCGCATGCTCCAGTTTGTTGATAACAATCACAGGAACAACCGGCCCTGAGGTCAGAATTTGTTCCGCGCTTGTTTTCCAGTTTTTCATCTTGTTCTCCATTCATGCCCGCAGGCACCGTTGTGATTGATGGCGCGCCCCTGCCACAGGGACCAGCAGAATTTAAACCCTGCCAGTAACCGACCACACCCGATTGGACGATACTACTCTCCCCGTCATACTTGAAGCCGCAGCGGCGTTGGCTGCGCTTGTTCACCCGAATCACTGACTCATGTCAGCTCATCGGGACTCACACACTTGCCGCCTTGCTGCAACTCCAATTATTTTGGGGAGTAATGACTCAATAAATTATTCGTTACTCGAACTCGTTCCAGGAACGGCCGTCGCGGGTGATCATCGCCACGGAAGCCACCGGCCCCCATGTCCCGGACTGATACGGTTTTGGTGCTTCGCTTTCCGCAGCCCATGCGTTCATGATGGAGTCGACCCATTTCCAGGCTTCTTCCACTTCGTCACGACGGACGAACAGCGCCTGAATTCCACGCATGGTTTCCAGCAGCAGACGCTCGTAAGCATCGGCAATATGCTGTTCATTGAAGGTTTCAGTAAAGCTCAGATCCAGCTTGGTGGTTTGCAGACGGTGTTTGTGCTCAAGACCCGGCACTTTGTTCAGCACTTCGATCTCGATACCTTCGTCCGGTTGCAGACGAATAGTCAGTTTGTTCTGCGGCAACTGCTGGTAAGAATCACGGAACAGGTTCAGCGCCGGGTTTTTGAAATACACCACGACCTCAGAACATTTGCTCGGCAGACGCTTACCGGTGCGCAGGTAGAATGGCACGCCCGCCCACTGCCAGTTGTCGATATCCACACGAATAGACACGAAAGTTTCGGTGCTGCTGGTTTTTTTCGCACCTTCTTCTTCCAGATAGCCAGGGACTTTTTTGCCCTGCACGAAGCCGGCTGTGTACTGGCCGCGCACGGTGTTTTCACGCACGTTTGACTGGTCGATACGACGCAGTGAGCGCAGCACTTTCACTTTTTCGTCACGGATACGGTCGGTGCTCAGATCAGCCGGAGGTGACATGGCGATCATGGTCAGAATTTGCAGCAAGTGGTTCTGGATCATGTCGCGCATCTGACCCGCGTCATCAAAGTAACCCCAGCGGCCTTCGATACCGACTTCTTCAGCGACCGTGATCTGCACATGATCAATGGTGCGGTTATCCCAGTTGCTGGCAAACAGATTGTTAGCGAAACGCAGTGCCAGGAGATTCAGTACCGTTTCTTTACCCAGATAGTGGTCGATACGGTAAACCTGGGACTCAGCGAAGTATTCCGCGACTTGATCGTTGATAACCTGAGAAGACTCCAGAGAGTGTCCCAGTGGTTTCTCCATCACGACGCGCGCAGGTTCTTTGTTCAGCCCTGCTTCGCCCAGACCGCGGCAAATCGCACCGAAGTGGCCTGGCGCAATCGCAAAGTAGTTAATGGTGGCGCGATTTTGCTGGTCAAGCATTTTGCCCAGCACTTTGAAATGCTTCACATCGTTGACATCAAGGTTACAGAAATCAAGACGGGCGCTGAGCTTATCCCACAGTTCCGGATCAATTTTTTCTTTCATGAAGGTGGTCAGTGCTTCTTTGACCACTTCGGTATAGGCCGCTTTGTCCCATTCCGCACGTCCGACACCGATGATGCGGGTGTCCGGGTGAATGTGACCCGCTTTCTCTAACTGATACAGGGAAGGCAACAGCTTACGGCGCGCAAGATCGCCCTTTGCACCGAAAATTACCAGATCACACGCCTGGGCTGTCTGAGTTACCGCCATGTTCTTCTCCTCAATGCAGGAATACCTAACATATTTCTGGTTGCTGTGCGTGAGCCGCAACTCGAATTATCTCGGGTACATATTGTAATTTTATTTCAGCAACAATGTACTCTGATTGCCCGTGAGCCGTAAACCATGTTCTGACAGGGGGATAACTCTGCGGAAAAGCTTGTTTTTATCATAAATGTCTCAGCGGATAGTAAAACCCACCACATTCTGTAATTTTATGACAAAACTGAACAGAATTTACCATACTGAAAGTTAGATCCCGGTCAAACTCTGACAAAAAAAGCGTTTTTTCGCCTGACTGACGCTGCCAACAGCATTAAGCGCGTAGTATATTTTCATCAAATCAACACGATTTCCTCTTTTCAAAGAAATCGTTGAAACCTATGAGTGTCATGCTTATGAATACGTTGGAAAAAATCCAGACCCACCTTGACATTCTGAGCAAGTCAGAACGCAAAGTCGCCGAAGTGATCCTGGCATCCCCACACATTGCAATCCACTCCAGTATTGCCACTCTCGCCCGCATGGCGGACGTCAGTGAACCTACTGTAAACCGTTTTTGCCGTCGCCTCGACACAAAAGGGTTTCCAGATTTTAAATTACATCTGGCACAAAGTCTGGCAAACGGCACACCTTATGTGAACCGTAACGTGGATGAAAGCGACAGCGTCAGCGCTTACACCAGCAAAATTTTCGAATCCGCTATGGCCAGCCTCGATCAGGTGAAAAATACTCTCGATATCGCTGCCATCAACCGCGCAGTCGATTTACTCACCCAGGCGAAAAAGATTTCTTTCTTTGGGCTGGGCGCATCGGCCGCAGTGGCGCATGATGCCATGAACAAATTCTTCCGCTTTAACATTCCCGTGGTGTATTTCGATGACATCGTCATGCAGCGCATGAGTTGCATGAATTCCAGCGAAGGCGATGTGGTGGTGTTGATTTCCCACACCGGCCGCACCAAAAATCTGGTCGAGCTGGCGCAACTTGCCCGCGAAAACGACGCTACGGTCATTGCCATCACGTCCTTTAATACGCCACTGGCGCATGAGGCCACGCTGGCTCTGTTACTGGATGTTCCGGAAGATACCGACGTTTATATGCCGATGGTTTCTCGAATCGCTCAGTTGACGTTGATTGATGTGCTGGCTACCGGGTTTACGCTGCGTCGTGGTGCAAAATTCAGAGATAACCTGAAGCGGGTCAAAGAAGCGTTGAAAGAATCGCGCTTTGATAAGGGAATGGTTGTCCCTAACCTGCCGGAGTAAGCTCGTCATGCGAGTCGGCACATCAAATCATTCATAAAATATATGAACAAATCATCATTGATTTAATAGGGAGTCTGGCGGGAAATCTACGCGCAAAGTGCGCAGGGTAAATGTCAGACATGAGGTCAGCGGGTCACACAGGTGAAACCCTTTTGTATTACAATTACACCTAAACCCAATGTGGGCTCGCTGTTTTTTTGCATTACCATGTTTCATCAGTTAACGGAGTTAGGCATGTCCAGAAGGCTCAGAAGAACGAAGATTGTTACCACGCTCGGCCCTGCAACTGACCGCGACAATAATCTTGAGAAGATCATTGCTGCTGGTGCGAACGTTGTGCGTATGAATTTCTCCCACGGAACCGCTGAAGATCACATTCTTCGCGCTAACAAAGTGCGTGAAATAGCCGCGCGTCTCGGCCGCCACGTCGCGATTCTTGGCGATCTGCAAGGTCCGAAAATCCGTGTATCGACCTTCAAAGAAGGTAAAGTTTTCCTCAATATCGGTGACAAATTCCTGCTCGATGCCAACATGAGCAAGGGTGAAGGCGATAAAGAAAAAGTCGGCATCGACTATAAAGGTCTCCCAGCTGATGTGGTGCCGGGTGATATTCTGTTACTTGATGACGGCCGTGTGCAGCTAAAAGTACTCGAAGTTCAGGGCATGAAAGTGTTCACGGAAGTGACCGTGGGCGGCCCGCTGTCTAACAATAAAGGCATCAATAAGCTGGGCGGAGGTCTTTCTGCCGAAGCGCTGACTGAGAAAGATAAAGCAGACATTATTACTGCGGCCAAAATGGACGTAGATTATCTGGCAGTTTCATTCCCACGCACCGGCGAAGATCTTAACTACGCGCGCCGTCTGGCACGCGATGCAGGCTGTAATGCGCAAATCGTGTCTAAAGTCGAACGCGCTGAAGCGGTGGCGTCAGATGAAGCAATGGATGACATCATTCTGGCATCCGATGTCGTGATGGTGGCCCGCGGTGACCTGGGTGTTGAAATCGGCGATCCTGAGCTGGTGGGTATCCAGAAAAAACTGATCCGTCGTGCACGTCAGCTGAACCGCGCGGTGATCACTGCGACCCAGATGATGGAATCGATGATCACTAACCCGATGCCAACCCGTGCAGAAGTGATGGACGTAGCGAACGCCGTGCTCGATGGCACAGATGCGGTCATGCTGTCAGCGGAAACGGCTGCCGGTCAATATCCTGCTGAAACTGTGGCAGCCATGGCGCGCGTATGTCTGGGCGCAGAAAAAATCCCAAGCATTAACGTTTCCAAACACCGCCTGGACGTGGAATTCGATAACATCGAAGAAGCCATTGCAATGTCCGCCATGTACGCGGCAAACCACCTGAAAGGGGTCACGGCGATCATTTCCATGACCGAGTCCGGGCGTACCGCGCTGATGTTGTCACGTATCAGCTCCGGCCTGCCGATCTTTGCCATGTCGCGCCACGAACACACACTGAATCTGACCGCGATTTACCGCGGCGTTACCCCTGTCTTCTTCGACAGCGCAAATGACGGCGTAGCGGGCGCACAGGATGCCGTGAATTTACTGCGTGATAAAGGTTACCTTTTGTCAGGCGATCTGGTGATCATCACCCAGGGTGATGTCATGAGTACCGTCGGTACCACCAATACCAGCCGCATACTGCGTGTAGAATAATGGTGAAATGTAATAAGATATAAACATATGGCCGATCATCGTGATCGGCCTTTTTTATTTTCGTCCTGCCCCTGAATCTATTACTCCCTCCTGCTGGTCAGTGAACAGTCTTAATTTGATCATTATTTTGCCATTCGTTTGAAATAATCAGGTTCACTGCATAAATCATTGCGTGATGAAAATTCATTACACCTACAAACATTGCGCTTAAATATAACTTTTTATCGCAAGACAACCCTTCTTTTAAGTCAGCAAACGTATAACAAATACAGATTCATCTCATAGGAATGTGTACTCCGTACTTATCCTTCAGAAATTTATGTGACATGCATCACATTAAACAATCAAAAAGTTCTGTTATGGGCAAATGTTCAATGTCGTTATTGAATGATAATGATTTGCATTTATAATAATTCTCAATCGTTAAAACCTTGTATAAGTCCGCACTAAGGAATCCAAACAAGACATATCACTGCTTATTTTTTATAACATAAAATATTTAACCATACACTTTACAGGCATGGCCATCAGCCCTGCCTGCTGATGCTTACGTTCACTGCTAAATCCTGACTTTATCCGGGTGGCCGCCCCACGCCTGCTGAGGATGAAAAGGACTAACCAAAAGGATCCAGAATGAGCCAGATAAATAACTGGGAATTAATGCAATCCGGCACTCAAGACCTGACAATCACTCAGGCGAATATAAGCAAAAATAAAGGTTATATTTTTAACCAGAACAGCACTTCTGAATGGCAGACCCTGATTGAGCAAGGCCTCGAATTAATTAAAACCCATATTAACCATACTGAGAAACCTTTTTCCGGCGTTTCTCCGGCTGAATTAGCCGAGCAATTTCGCCATATTGACCTGACCAAACCTTTAGACGGAACGCGGCTGGCGCTGGAAGAACTGGATGATTTATATCTTCAGCACGCGGTCTATTTCCACCATCCGAAATACCTCGCGCATCTCAACTGTCCGACCGTAGTACCTTCCCAACTGGCGGAACTGTTTATCAGCGCCATCAACTCCTCTGTGGATACCTGGGATCAGAGCGCAGGCGGCACACTCATCGAGCAAAAAGTTATTGACTGGACACTCGCCCGGATCGGTTTTGGCGCACAGTCAGATGGTATTTTCACCAGCGGCGGTACGCAGTCTAATCTGATGGCAATGCTGCTGGCACGAGACAGTCATTGCAAACGCACCCGCCCGCAACACAGCATCAAGTACCAGGGGCTGCCGCCGGAAGCCAACCACTGGCGTATTTTCAGTTCACAGGTCAGCCATTTCAGTATTCAGAAATCCGCTGCCCTGCTCGGCCTGGGTTATGACGCCGTGGTGCCAGTCGCCTGCGACAGCGCTTTCCGTATGGATATTGCCGCGCTCCGTCAGGAAATTGAGCGCTGCCACACTGAAGGGTTGATTCCAATTGCGGTCGTGGCAACCGCCGGTACGACCGACTTTGGCAGCATTGACCCGCTGAATGAGATCGCTGAAATCTGCCGCCAGGAAAAAATCTGGATGCATGCTGATGCCGCGTACGGCTGCGGTTTGCTGGTTTCACCTCAGCATCGCCAGCGCATTGAAGGGATCCATCTGGCCGATTCCGTTACCGTGGATTATCACAAATCCTTCTTCCAGCCGGTGAGCTGCAGCGCATTCCTGGTTAACGATCACAGCCATCTGGAGCACGTCACGCACCACGCTGAATACCTGAATCCGCTGAGTGCGAAACTGGAAGGCACGCCAAATCTGGTGAACAAAAGTATCCAGACCACCAAACGTTTTGATGCCCTCAAAATGTGGCTGACGTTGCGCATTATGGGTCAACAAGCACTGGGGGAATCATTTGATGTGCTGCTGGCACGCGCAACAGAAACGCATCAGATGATGGAACAAAATCCGAATATCGAAGTGCTGCATAAACCGGAACTGAGCACGCTGGTATTCCGTTTTGTGCCGCGTATCTCCATGAGTCATGAACAGATTGACGAAATCAATGCCGGGATCCGCAAGGCCATTTTCCGCGACGGCAGCGCCGTTATCGCCGGTACCAAAGTGCATCAGCGTCAGTATCTGAAATTCACCTTACTGAACCCCACCACCACCAGGGAAGACGTTGCCGATGTGCTCAGCCTGATCACGCATTACGGCAAAGAATTGACTGCCAGCGCGCTGAGCGCCGCGAAAAACCGGTAAAAGGAGCCGCACCATGAATATCCATTCAAACGACCAAACGTATGATTTCATCGCCGTGGGCATCGGCCCGTTTAACCTCGGGCTGGCCTGTCTGACTGAACCGGTGAAAGAGCTGAACGGTCTGTTTTTAGACCAGAATGACAGCTTCGACTGGCACACCGGTATGATGCTGGAAAGCGCGCATTTACAGACGCCGTTCATGGCAGATCTGGTGACTCTCGCCGATCCGACCAGCCCTTACAGCTTCCTGAATTACCTGAAATTACAGGGAAAACTTTACTCGTTCTACATCCGTGAAGACTTCTTCATGATGCGTAAAGAGTTCAATCAGTATTGCCAGTGGGCATGCAGCCAACTGACCAGCCTGCAATTCTCCACGCGCGTGGAACTGGTCACCTGGGATGCCGTGCAGGAATGCTATCTGGTTGAAACGCGCTCAACCAAAAGCGGCGAAAAGCAGATTTACCGCACCAAAAGGCTGGTTCTCGGTACAGGACCGTCGCCGTGGATACCCGCCTGTGCGCGGGATGCCGGCAGGAACGTGCATCATTCCTCGGCCTATTTGCCGAACAAAGAGCAGGTACAGAATTCGAAATCCATTACCGTGGTCGGCAGCGGCCAGAGTGCCGCAGAAATTTACTATGACCTGCTCTCTGATATCGATAAGCACGATTACCACCTGACCTGGGTGACCCGCGCCCCGCGTTTCTACCCGCTGGAATACAGCAAACTGACGCTGGAAATGACCTCACCGGAATACATCGATTATTTCCACGCGCTGCCAATGAGCAAGCGCGATCAGCTCAATCGTGAACAAAAATGCCTGTATAAGGGCATTAACATCAGTCTGATCAACGACATTTATGATCTGATGTACGTCAAACGTCTCGACGGCCCGCTGAATGTCAATTTGTATACACATTCGGAACTGAAAGCACTGACCCGCAGCCGCAGCGGCGAACTGGAAATGACCCTGCTCCACCACGAACAACAACAGGAATACCAACACCGCACGGAATCCGTGATCCTCGCAACGGGTTACGGCTATCAGCCACCGCAGTTTGTTGAAGGCATTTACAACCGTATTCAGTGGGATGACGCGGGCCGTTACGCCGTCAGGCGCAATTACAGCATCGATGCGCACAACCAGATTTTCGTACAAAACGCCGAGCTGCATACGCACGGCTTCGTCACTCCGGATCTGGGCATGGCGTGCTACCGCAACAGCACCATAATCCGCGAGATGCTCGGCACTGAAGTGTATCCGCTGGAGAAATCCATCGCCTTCCAGACCTTTGGGTCCCGCATCCCTGGCGCAAACTAACGGAGAATTTACCCATGTCTGATGCCATTTCAACCGCCGTATTCTCCTGCCAGCGCGACGCAGGAAAACTGTCTTTACGCCCGCTGGCGCTGGAGAAAGATGCCGCCGTTTTACATGACTGGATGACGCAGCCCTACGCACATTTCTGGGGAATGCAGAACAGTACCCTCGCAGAAGTCGACAGCTTCTATCGCAACCTGACTCACGGTAAACCGCTGGCGGCGCTGATGGGCGAAATAGACGGTCAGCCGCAATTTCTCATCGAATGCTATCCGGTTCAGGATGACCCGTTGCATGAACATTACGACGTCCGGCCCGGCGATATGGGCATGCATATTCTGCTGTCACCGGCCGAAAAACCGGTGTCAGGCTTCAGCTGGCAGGTGTTCTCGGCCGTGATGGAATACCTGTTCAGCCAGCCCGAAGTCCGCCGCGTAGTGGTCGAGCCGGATGTTCGTAACGAAAAGATTCACAAGCTGAATAAGCGCGCCGGTTTCCGCTATCAGAAACAAATTCAACTGACACACAAAACTGCATGGCTGGCATTTTGCCAGCGTGAAGATTTTTTTCAGGCAAGCCAGAAGGAAAAACACACCATGACTCCTGCAACTCTGCAAACCGGTGAGCACCTGCGACCGGAAATCTGGGCAAAAGCGAATGCCCTGCTGCTGCGAAAATGCCTGGCGGAACTGACCCATGAACGTCTGCTCGCGCCGCAGGCGTTGAAAACGACCGGCACCTGGACTGACTATCAGCTGGCAGTACCGGCCTCGGAAATAGAATATCGTTTCCGTGCCCGCCAGTTGCCTCTGAATGACTGGATGATTGATCTCGACAGCATTCAGCGTCTGGATAATTTTATCCCGCAGCCGCTGGACGCGGTTAAATTTATCATTGAATTCGCCGAGCAAATTGGTATTTCCCAGGCCATGCTGCCGACCTATCTGGAAGAAATCAGCAGCACGCTTTACAGCAGTGCCTACAAACTGGCAAACAATCACACCACAGCGAAACAACTGTCACAGGCCGATTTCCAAACCGTCGAAACCAGCATGACCGAAGGCCATCCGAGCTTTATCGCCAACAACGGCCGTATCGGTTTTGATGCCGGTGATTATGTCCGTTACGCGCCGGAAGCGGCCAATCCACTGCAACTGGTCTGGGTGGCGGTTCATCATGACAAAGCACATTTCGCCAGTGTCGAAGGTTTACCGTATGAAAAACTGATCGCGGAAGAACTGGGTGAAGCGCAGATTTGTGCTTTCACGCAAAAGCTGGTTGATAAAGGTGTCGACCCGAAAAATTACTACTTCATGCCGGTACATCCGTGGCAGTGGCAGAACAAATTACTGACCGTCTTCGCACCGGATATCGCCCGTCAGTTTCTGATTTATCTCGGTGAAGGTGATGATAACTATCTGGCACAACAGTCAATCCGCACCTTCTACAATGCCAGCCGTCCGAAAGGACGTTACGTTAAAACGGCGCTGTCGATCCTGAACATGGGCTTTATGCGCGGGCTTTCACCTTACTATATGGCGACCACTCCGGGCATTAATGAATGGCTGGCGGATCTGGTCGAAAACGATGCGTATCTGCAATCCACCGGTTTCAGCATTTTGCAGGAAGTGGCGTCACTCGGTTACCACAATCACTATTTCGAGCAAGCCATCAAAGGCGACAGCGCGTACAAGAAAATGTTTGCGGCGTTGTGGCGCGAAAACCCGGTCGCCTTGTTGCAGCCAAATCAGCGTCTGATGACCATGGCCGCCCTGCTGCACACCGATAAACACGGCGATGCACTGATTATCGAGATGATCAAATCATCCGGTCTGGCCACCGGCGACTGGCTTAAACGCTACATGCACGCCTATCTCAGCCCGCTGCTGCACTGCTTTTATCAGTACGACCTGGTGTTTATGCCGCATGGTGAAAACCTGATCCTGCGGTTCGAAAACAATATTCCGGTGAATGCTTTCATGAAGGATATCGCCGAGGAAATTGCGGTGATGAACCCCGACGCCAGCCTGCCGGAAAAAGCCAAACGTCTGGCGGTGGACGTACCGGAAAATCTTAAAATTTTGTCGATTTTCACTGACGTCTTTGCCGGGGTATTCCGCTTTATCGCCCGTATTCTGGAAGAACATGGCAATTATCCTGCCGGGCAGTTCTGGCAGGTGGTAGCCGAAGTGGTACGCGACTATCAAATTCAGTATCCGGAACTGTCGGAGAAATTTGCCCGTTATGACATGTTTGGCGCCGAGTTTACGCACTCATGCCTGAACCGTCTGCAACTGGCGAATAACCAGCAGATGATCAACCTGTCAGATCCGGCGCAGAACCTGAAATTCGCCGGCACGCTGGAAAACCCGATTGCGGCCTATGCTAACCGCTACTGAAAACCCGGTTTAATCTGATGAAGCTTTAATGCCATGAATAGTAGCGCGGCTTTCACAGGCCGCGCTTTTTCGATTTTAAGACCCGGAGAATTAAGGTTATGTCGTCCGTTTCCGAACCCGCTTCGCGGCTGAATTTCCGCCAGTGGCTGTTCCCGCTGTCGCTGGTGCTATTCGAGTTCGCCACCTATATTGCCCACGATATGATCCAGCCGGGTATGCTGCAGGTGATCAGTGATTTCAGCGCAAGTGCCGACTGGGTTTCAACCTCGCTAACCGCTTATTTGTGCGGCGGTATTTTGCTGCAATGGTTGCTCGGGCCGCTTTCCGACCGCCTTGGCCGCAGGCCGGTGCTGCTGACAGGCGTGGCCTTTTTCACCGTCACCTGTCTGCTGACGGTTTTCACCCGAAACATTGAACAGTTCATTCTGATGCGTTTTTTACAGGGGATGAGCCTGTGCTTTATCGGCGCGGTAGGTTATGCCGCCATTCAGGAAGCGTTCAGTGAAACAATGAGCGTGAAACTGATGGCGCTGATGGCGAACATCACGCTGATCGCTCCCCTGCTCGGGCCGCTGGCTGGCGCGGCGTTTATTCATTACGCACCATGGAAAGCCATGTTTGCGTTGTTCTCACTGGTCTCTGCATTCTCATTCTGGGGGCTGTGGCGCAGTATGCCGGAAACCGCCAGCGGTCGCGGGGAGCGTTTTTCAATGCGCAGGCTACTGACCGATTACCGCGAAGTCTTCACCAACAAAGGCGTGGTGCTCGGTTCGCTGTCTATCGGGTTGATCACCCTGCCGTTGCTGGCGTGGGTGGCGCAGTCGCCGGTATTACTGATTCAGGATGGCGGAATGACGCCGCTACAGTACGGATGGTGGCAAGTGCCGGTATTTACCGGATTGATTATCGGTAACATCACGCTCAGCAAACTCAGTGGCAAAGTGAATATCCGCACGCCTGTCTGGCTCGGTCTCGCGCCGATAGTTCTCGGTCTGGCAGTCAGTGCTTATGCCGCGCTGTTTATGGTACATGCCTGGGGCTGGATGATTGGCGGGCTGAGCCTCTATGCGCTGGGCTCGGGACTGGTAAATGCCGGGCTTTACCGCCTGACGCTGTTTTCCAGCCCGACCGGTAAAGGCACGGTCGCCGCTGCACTTGGGCTGCTCACCATTGTGGTTTTTGCGGCGGGTATAGAAGTGGCAAAGCAGTTGTATTTCGCACTGGGCAACGGCATTTTTATGCTGGCAGGCATGATTTCCGGTGTCACCGGCACATTGCTGATTGCAGTGTTTCTCAAACGTATCCCTGAAAAAGCATAAAAAAAAGCTGAGGTGTGAGCCTCAGCTTTTTCAAATCTTTTTACCGTTACTTTTTGGGATAAAGCTCTTTGCGTGAATAGGGCTCAGGCTCACCCGGTTTGCGGGTTTTAAGCAACTTGAGGATCCAGGTGTACTGTTCCGGATTCGGCCCGACCAGCACTTCCACTTCCTCATTCATCCGGCGCGCAATGCGGTTATCATCGGCAGTTGCCAGATCATCCATTGGCGGGCGCACATAAATATCGAGACGTTGTTCGTGGCCGTTATACACCGGAAACAACGGTATGATCGACGCACGGCACACTTTCATCAGGCGTCCTACCGCAGGCAATGTCGCCTTGTAGGTCGCGAAGAAATCGACGAACTCGCTGTGCTCAGCACCGTGATCCTGATCCGGCAGATAGTAGCCCCAGTATCCCTGACGCACCGAACTGATAAACGGCTTGATGCCATCATTACGCGCATGCATCCGGCCACCAAAACGACGGCGAACGGTATTCCACAGATAATCGGTCAGCGGGTTTTTCTGATTATGGAACATGGCGGCCATCGGATGTCCGTCAGCGGCCATCAGCATCGCCGGAATATCCACAGCCCATCCATGTGGCACCAGAAAAATCACATTTTTACCTTCGGCATGCATCTGATCGACAATTTCCTTGCCGTGCCAGTGAACGCGCTGCATGACTTTTTTGGGGTCACGGATCGCCAGCTCAGCCATCATCACCATGGATTGTGGCGCGGTGGCAAACATTTCATCGATGATATGTTCACGCTCCGCTTCAGAGGTTTCCGGCAGGCAGTACAGCAGATTAATTTGCGCACGACGACGTGCGCCTTTCGCAAACTTTCCGGCCAGACGGCCAAGACTGCCTAATATAGGGTCACGAACCTTTGCGGGCAGATACGCCATTGCGGCCATCGCTCCGACGCCCAGCCAGACGCCCCAGTAACGCGGATAATAGAAGGCTTTCTGAAACTGCGGAATAAATTCTACGGTAGATCGTTTTTCTTTTTCTGGCTGCATGCTCAGGCTCTTATGACAAATTCTGCCTTAATGATAAGTGCAGTGATTTATTTTGCAATAAATCACTGCCTCACAACATTAAGCGCAAAAGGGGATCCTGAACGGTCAGTCCAGCTTCAGTTGAGGAACAACCTGACGAACGGTGGCCAGGTAAGTACTGCGATCTTTACCTGTCAGCCCTTCGGTGCGCGGCAGTTTAGCCGTCAGCGGATTCACAGCCAGCTGGTTAATCCACATTTCAAAGTGCAGATGCGGGCCGGTTGAGCGACCAGTATTGCCGGAAAGCGCGATGCGATCCCCCCGTTTCACTTTCTGACCGGGTTTCACCAACAGTTTACGCAGATGCATATAACGGGTCATGTACTGACGACCATGACGAATGGCCACATAGTTACCCGCAGCGCCGCCGTTCTTGGCAACGACCACTTCGCCATCACCCACCGCCAGAACAGGCGTACCGACAGGAACGGCGAAATCGACGCCACGGTGCGGCGCAATACGCCCGGTCACCGGGTTCAGACGACGCGGATTGAAGTTAGACGAAACGCGGTACTGTTTGCCCGTCGGGAAGCGCAGGAAACCTTTCGCCAGCCCGCTGCCGGTACGGTCATAGAACTTACCGTCTTCGGCGCGCACGGCGTAGTAGTCTTTACCGCCAGTGCGCATACGCACTGCCTGCAATTCACTTTGCTCGTTCTTACCGTCCAGCACCTCGTTGGACATCAGTACCGCAAAGTCGTCGCCTTTCTTCAATTTACGGAAATCGAGTTGCCATTGCAGCGCCTTAATGACAGCACTGACTTCAGCGCTGCTCAGCCCTGCCGCTTTGGCACTGGTGACAAAACTGCCGTTCAGCGTCCCTTTCAATACGGAGTCTTTCCATTCCCCTTTCAGGGTTTCCAGAGACGATTTGAAGGTATTGCCGGAACGGTCAAAGGTATAGGTTTCGCGACGTGATTTTTCCCACGTCAGACGCTGTAAATCCCCGGCATCGTTAAGTGTCCAGGAAATCTGCTGGCCGATTTTCAGGTTACGTAAATCACGGTTGGCGTCAGAAAGCGCAGCAATTTCCGACATATCAATGCCGTACTGATTCAGAATGCTGCTGAGGGTATCGCCGGTAGAAACCACATACTCATGCACGCCCGCTTCATTGACAGTTTTATCGTCAAGATCATCTTGCGGAATGTCATCATCAGCGGGGGGAGACTGGTCGATAGGTTCGCTGGCTTCGGGAAGCAGTGAACGCAGTTGCTGATTATCAAGTGTGATATTTTTAACCAGCGGTCGGGTATCAGAAAGGTCATTGTCCGGGTGGTAAGCTAACGGTTTCCATACGGCCACAGCCAGTGTGACGACGGTAAGAGACCCCAGCATAATGCGATGGGGCCGTGGAAGGTTGCTATACGCCAGAGCGATAGATCGGGCTATCAGCTGCACTTAAATTCTGTCCTTTTAGCTTACTTCAGGCAGCTCAGGTACTGGTTCGTCAGCTGTGACAAAAAGTTCACATAGCTGTCCGCACCCAGTGCAATGCTGCTCCCCAGAGGATCCAATGTGCCCATACGCACTTTTGTTCCCTGGGCAACAGCCGTTATGACGGCCGGCCTGAATTGTGGCTCAGCAAAAACGCAGGTCGCTTTTTGCTCAACCAACTGTGTTCGAATGAGATGTAATCGCTGTGCACCGGGTTGAATTTCGGGATTGATCGTAAAGTGACCAAGTGGCGAAAGGCCGAAGTGTTTTTCAAAGTAGCCATAGGCATCGTGAAAAACAAAATATCCCTTACCCTGAACAGGTTGCAGAATACTACCAAGGTTTTTGTCAGCTTTTGTCAAGGTGTCTTCAAAATGAGATAAATTTGCATCTAATTGTTGCTTTTTTTGCGGAACCAGCGCTACGAGCTTGTTATGGATCACAATAGCAGCCTCGCGGGCAATTTCCGGCGACAGCCAGACATGCATATTGTATTCGCCATGATGATGATCAGCGTCATCGTGATCATGGTCATGATCAGCCTCATGTTCGTCATCATCACTGCCCTTAATCAGCAGCGGTTTCACTGCCGGTAACGTCGCGATGGCCACCTGACGGTTCGGCGACAACTGCGCCGCAGATTTGGTCATGAAAGCTTCCATTTCCGGCCCCACCCACACCACCAGATCGGCGCTACGCATGCGTGCAATATCCGAAGGGCGTAAGGCGAAATCATGTGGAGATGTGCCGTCCGGCAGCAACACTTCCGTCGGCATAACACCATCGGCAATGGCTGATGCGATAAAACCCAGCGGGCGTACGGAAGCCAGAACCACGGCCTGCGTGCTGAAAACCGCGCCTGAACTCAATATTGCGGCTGCCAGAAACATCCGTTTAACGCTTTTTTTCTGTATCATGCTGAGTGAACTCATCTTCAGGTTGGGGGAAAACTGGTTATTTTTAGCGAAACGCAATATTATAACATCCGATTTGTTCTGCAAGACCCTATGACATGCCCACATTAGCTACGCTCCAAAATATTTCAGTGACTTTCGGTTCGCGACGCGTGTTGTCCAACATCTCGCTAAGCCTGCAACCGGGGAAAATTCTGACCCTTCTCGGCCCGAATGGCGCAGGGAAATCCACATTAGTGCGCGTTGTGCTTGGCCTGATTGCGCCGACAGAAGGCACGATGACTTGCGAACCCGGTTTACGTATCGGCTATGTTCCGCAAAAAATTCATCTTGATCCCACCATGCCGCTGACCGTCAGCCGCTTTATGCGACTGAAACCCGGTGTGAAGAAAAGCGATATTCTGCCCGCGCTCAAACGCGTACAGGCTGCGCACCTGCTGGATCAACCGATGCAAAAACTCTCCGGCGGCGAAAATCAGCGTGTTTTACTGGCGCGTGCGTTAATGAACAGCCCGCAGTTACTGGTGCTCGATGAACCGACGCAAGGTGTTGACGTCAACGGACAACTGGCGCTGTACAACCTGATCGACAGCCTGCGCTGCGAATTGGGGTGCGCGGTGCTGATGGTGTCGCATGACTTGCATCTGGTGATGGCGAAAACGGACGAAGTGCTGTGCCTGAACCAGCACATCTGCTGTTCCGGCTCGCCGGAAGTAGTGTCCACGCATCCGGAATTTATTGCGATGTTCGGTAACCGTGGCGCCGAGCAACTGGCGATTTACCGTCACAACCACAACCATCGTCATGATTTAAAGGGAAAGATAATTTTGCGCAACACCGGAGGTCGTGACGCATGATCGCGCTGTTATTACCCGGCTGGCTGGCGGGTGTATTGCTGGCGATTGCCGCTGGCCCGCTGGGCTCGTTTGTCGTCTGGCGCCGCATGTCCTATTTTGGCGATACGCTGGCCCATGCCTCTCTGCTCGGCGTAGCGTTTGGCTTACTGCTTAATGTTAATCCTTTCTATACCGTTATCGCCGTCACGTTATTGCTGGCCGTGTTACTGGTGGTGCTCGAGCGGAAACCGCATCTGGCCGTCGATACCCTGCTCGGAATTATGGCGCACAGCGCCCTGTCACTCGGTCTGGTGGTGGTCAGCCTGATGTCCGGCGTACGTGTGGATCTGATGGCGTATTTGTTTGGTGATTTGCTGTCAGTGACCTACAGCGACATCTGGATGATTGGTGCTGGCGTAACGGTGGTGATTGCGGTGCTGTGCTGGCAATGGCGGGCATTGCTTTCCATGACCATCAGCCCGGAACTTGCTCATGTTGATGGCGTAAAACTGCAACGCACACGTATCGTCCTGATGCTGGTAACAGCGCTGACGATCGGTCTGGCGATGAAGTTCGTCGGCGCGCTGATCATCACCTCGTTGCTGATTATCCCCGCCGCGACAGCGCGACGCTTCGCTAAAACGCCTGAGCAAATGGCCTGCGTCGCGGTAGCGGTTGGCATCATTGCGGTGACCGGCGGCCTGACGTTCTCTGCATTCTATGATACGCCTGCTGGCCCTTCTGTCGTGCTGTGCGCTGCGGTGTTGTTTATGCTCAGCCTCAGTAAAAAACAGATTGCCTGACCGCAACGCCAGAAACAGAAACGGACGCCCTGAGCGTCCGTTTTTTATGCCTTTTCTTCCTGGCTTTTCTCCCGTGCCTCCCGCTCTTCCTGCGCTGCTTCCTGCCTTGCCTGCCGCCAGTGCAGCACCGGTGATACGGTTATGCCGTGGATCACCACGCTGGTGACAATCACCGTGAACGCGATGTTGGTCATATAGTTGGCGTCCGCGCCATGCAATCCGTGCGTCCAGGCGTAAGCGATATAGTTCATACTGCCGATACCGCGAATACCAAACCAGCCAATCATCAGCCGCCTGCCCTTGGGCACGTGTACGCCTATTGTCGTGATATAAACAGCCAGAGGACGGATGACGATAAACAGCAGCGCAGCGATCAACAGCCCCATCGGCTCCCAGTGTTCCGCCAGCGTTATCCCGAGCACCATGACAATCCCGGCGGCAAAAATCCGCTCAATGGTATCGCCAAATGACAGTGCATCACCCACCATCAGTCCGATCGAATTGCGCGGCATTTCAGCTTGCATCGAATGACGCTGGTGTGGATTGACCATGCCTTCAGCGGGTGGCGGGCGCGACCCGTCCGTCAGATCCTCCGGCGGATGCAAAGAGACCACGCGCACTTCCGCGCTGCGCAACCCGACACCGGCGGCAAAGGCTGCAAGGAAACCGGAAGCATCAAGAGATTGTGCGGCCGCGTAACTGAGCGCAATCAGTGACAACGCCAGAAAATCACTCGGTGCGACCGTACGCTGACGGCTGTGAAAACGCGTCGCACTTAGCCCGACCAGTTTCCCCATCGCGAAGCCAATTGCCAGCCCGCCGAGCAATGCCCAGATCACATCGCGCCATGCCCAGTGCCACAATTCTTGTGAAGATAATCCTTCATGCGCGGTAAACAACATCAGCGCCAGCATCAGGATGGGCAGCGCGGAGCCATCATTCATCCCCGCCTCGCTGGAAAGTGCAACCCTGAGTCCGTCATCATCATTGGCATCATTCACTGCAATCATGCTGGCCAGCACCGGATCCGTCGGCGCAATGATGGCACCCAACGCAAGAGCCAGTGGCCATGAAATACCTGTAATGTAATGGGCAATAGCCGCGGCGCACAGGACGGTCAGTAACATGGCAGGAAAAGCCAGTAACACACCGACGCGCCAGCTTTGTGCGCGAAAGGGCAACCGGAGTTTCAGTCCGGTAATAAATAATGACGCCGCCATGGCGATTTCAGTGAAATGTGCGGTGAGGGTGGAATACGCCACCAGATCGATATGCAGTAAATCCAAAACCCAGGGACCGCAGACGATCCCTGCGGCCAGATATAAACCAAACGTCGTCACCGGACCGCGGGAAATCCACCCCGATGCGAGTGACATAATCAATAGCAGTCCTCCGACCGCCGCTGTCCAACCTAAAAATCCCATGTCTATCCCATACTAAATATCAATCTATTAAGCATAGTACATGTATGCAGATGAATGATTTTTCAGATAAATAACATCAGGCACAAATGGCGCGGTGTATTCTTAGCCGGTAGGCTAAAATTGATTTTTATCCGGGAAAAGACGAGTCATAAAATGATTAAATACAGTGTGCTGTATCCAAATATCGAAAACGGAACCTTTGATCATGATTATTATCGTGATGTGCATTTACCGCTGATCAAACGCCGCATGGGCGAGTTTTGCCATTCTTACGCTATTGATAAAATGCCTGAGGGCGCTCCGGCTGAGTCGCCATTCATCGCCGCCTGCCATATCTATTGCAACTCAATGGAAGATTTTGAAAAAGGCATGAAAGACAATGCTGCGGATTTTGTCGCTGACGTGGCAAACTTCACCAATATCGAACCCGTGAAGATGATTTTCGACGTCGTTGTCTGAGCCATTCACCCTGCCCTGAAGGTAAAAAAGGCGATTAACCCGTCAGGTTAGCCGCCTTTTTTATTGTCGTGTGGACGCTGTATAAAACCCTGCCAGCGCCATTATTTCATCAGTAACTTTTTGATTGGCGCACTCGGCTCGCGCCTGATGGTATGCAAAAACTCCTGCGCCTTATCATTGACCGCATAATCGGCGGTGACGCCAAAATCCTGCACCATTGCCCACTTTTCAAACAGTGCTTCATCACTCTTACGCATAAACCACAGCATTCTGATTGCCGTTACCGCCACTTGTGGGATCTGCGTCACAGTGCCGTTGATCCACTTATTTAGCGTGCTGCGAGGCAGTCCCAACAGGATACACAACGCGGGCTGGTCGATATCCAGCCTCCGGACATAGTCCAGGAACTCATTTGCGTTATCTGCCATAAACTTATCTCCAATTTATATAACCCTGCTCATTGTACAGGAATCTCATAGATATTCCATCCCGTCGCTATTCGCTACGAGAACTCCTGATTTTCAGTGTCACTGACACAAAGATTAGTGTCTGCTAGCTACAAACAAACAAGCTAAGTGAAACAAATTCATGTAGCGCTATAACTTTACGTTTCTTGACATAAGTCAAACGTTCGTTGAATGCGTGAAGCAAGTCACATTCACCGCATGTATGATTTTCGTAAAGAGACAGAAAGAGCGTTCTGATAATGCTTCTTATTTGTCGCTAACAGATACTTATTTCAATATCGGAAAAAACAAATGACTGCACAAGTTTCAGAACGAATTCAACATAGCGCCGCTGCAAATCGCAAAGTTAATCGCGAGAATAAGATCCTCACGAAGCCATTTGGAATCTCTGCTGCTACGTTTTGCAGGATGCTTGCAGGGTCGTTACTGATGGTTAGTTCTGTAACTTTCATACAATCAGCCAGTGCGGCCTTCACATCGCAAGAAACGGATGCAGTTAATCAGTATCTTTCCGCACATCAGAGTTACCCAAATTACATAAAACAGGGAATTGAAAGCGCCACCAGTTTCCAGCAGGTACACGACTACCTGTTGAACAATACTTACTACAACGGAACCTCGACAGTTCCGGTAGACCAAATTTCGATGGCTGAGCCAATAAAAACAGAAACCGTGCCGTTAATTACTTTAACCCCCGCAGAACCCGCTAAAGATGGCGTTGTTATAAATGACCCTACTGGTAACCCTGTACTGATCACTCCGGTCAAAAATGACCCTACCGGGAATCCTGTGCTGATCACTCCGGCCAAAAATGACCCTACCGGGAACCCTGTGCTGATCACTCCGGCCAAAAATGACCCTACCGGGAATCCTGTGCTGATCACTCCGGCCAAAAATGACCCTACCGGGAATCCCGTTAGTGTTAACACGACAGAGCAGCAGAATCCTGTTATTCCCAAAAAACAGGGGATTACATCGCAGCCCGGCTCCTCCCCCTATTCACAAGATATAAGGGTTCGTTCAAGCTATTACGACCAACAGATCACTGCCCTGAATGCCGAAGCTGAACAAAATCACGCCGAAATTCTCTCTGAATCTCACAGCCGTGCTGCCGCAGATGCTCAGGTGTTGCAGAAGTCTCAGGACTACACCAACTCAAAATTCTCCGCGTTAAAATCTGAGGTTGATGACAACAAAAAAGAAGCCGCTGCCGGATCGGCTTCCGCTATGGCGCAGGCCAATATCCCTCAGGTGCAGGAATCCCAACAGTTCGCGGTGGGTGCCGGTGTCGGCGGTTATGATGCGCAAAACGCCCTGTCCGTTGGCGCTTCATTCCATGCCAGCAGATCCACCATTGTCAAAATGTCAGTCTCCGACGACACGCAAAGTAACTTTGGTTATGGCGCTGGCGTGAGCGTTGGCTGGTAAATCGTTCCGGGGGCTCCGTCCCCCGTTCTTCCCTTTCAGGTAAATCTCAATGAAAAAATTTATCGTTTTTGCAGCCATTATCCTGCTTTCCGGTTGCTCTACTCAGGCTTCAAGAATGGCTGACTGCCAGTCACAGGGCGTCTCCAAAGATACCTGTTATATGGCTGAACAAAATCGTCAGACCGCCATTCAGAGTGTTGCCCTTAAGCAGGCAATGGAAAATGCCTCCACGCAATATGCCCAGGCCGCTAAAAAGATCGTGCATGCGCGCATTAAAGGTATCGACGTCAAAATCTTTCCTGCGGATAAACAGGGATATATCGAAGGGACCGCCGCATATCTTGATGAAGATAACGCAGATGCTCAGGTCTATCGCAAAGGCGTTTTCACAGCGATTTATTACAAGCGCACGCACAAGCTGGTTCTGATGCGTGACGGGCAAATTTATGGAAGGACGCCGATATGAAAAAGCACCACACCGATCAGTTCAGACATCTACCACCGGGGCAGCAATATACCTGCCTGAAAATGTTACAGCGCGTTGAGGAAACCCCGCTGACCGACGGGGTGACCGGCGTCGCTGTATCGGTCATGATGAAAGACGGTCATACCGCCACACTCAGTAAATTCATCGCGCAACCTGATGAAATCTCAATTCTGGTCAGTTGGGAAAAAGAAAGAGAATAATGCACTCTGACTACGTTTTTATATCTCCTGCCCTCCTCTCCCGCCAGTCCCGCACTTCTGTTCTAGTATATAGAGGTGCGAAACCGCCTTCTCTGCACCTTTGCCCTAATTAATTGATGAGTCTGTTCAAAAATTTGCGTTTGTAACTCACGCCTTATGCGCGGACGATGGACTCTCATGCTCATGACTAACGCCTTACAGGCGCAGGAGTAAACGTGGGATTTTTAAGCGGGTTTTTCGCCCGTATTGCAGGTCAGAAACCCGCGCAAGATACGGAAAAAACATCACCTCATGAGGAGTTAAAGATGGCAAAAGTACTGGTTCTCTATCATTCCATGTATGGTCATATTGAAACTGTGATCGGATGATAATAAAAATCGGTAAAGTTCGCCCAAAAGCGCATTAAATAACAGTTGGTTAGAATCAGCCAAAATCGCCAACGACAAACTTATGCGATATTTGACTATTTTTTTTGCCCCACAGGTGCCCCATTGCTCGCCCCCTGCTCATACAGAATCAGAATACCTTTTAAACTACACAGCAGCAGCTCCCAGTTTTTTCTTCATATCACTGCGCTCACATCAGGGCGAACTTAAGTCAAATTAACCGTGCAAATACCGTTCAGGTTGTTTTAACATTGCCCACCCTTTTTATATGGATATTTGAATAATGGCTATACCAGCATATTTATGGTTGAAGGATGACGGCGGCGCGCTGATCAAAGGCGGTGTGGATGTTAACGGTCGGGAATACAGCATCGAGGTTAAGGGATTCCATCACAACCTGATGATCCCTACGGATAACGCGACGGGTAAAGTAACGGGGACCCGCATGCACTCCCCTTTACTGATCGTGAAGGACTTCGACTGTTCAAGCCCCTATATTTATAAAGCGGTGGCAACAGGCCAGAGTCTCGAATCTGCCGAGATTAAATGGTACCGGATTAACGACGCAGGCCAGGAAGTTGAGTATTTCAACATGTTGCTCGAAAAAGTTCGGATAGTGTCCATCTCTCCAGCTATGGCAACTGGTGATAATACTCAGGACAACCATCTTGAAACAGTAGAGTTACGCTACGAGAAAATTACGTGGAAGCATAACGACGGCAACATTATTTTTGCCGACTCCTGGAACGACCGCCAGACGGCTTAATGTGAAAAAAGGGGCGCTATGCCCCTTAATCGTAAAGCCACTTACCAGCCTTTGCAGACTCAATAATCATTTCAACAGTAAGAGTCTTGTACGACTTTTCTTTGTACTCCCGCCGCAGCCTAAACCACCACCACGGTAATTCGGGTTGAAAATAATCATCAATGTTGAAGTTGTCGTGTTTGATGTTATACCGTGTGAATAAATCTAAAAGCATTTCTTCCAGTTCTTCCGGTACAAAGTAAAAATGTTCTCTAAAAGTCCAGTCTTTGCTGACCGGTTTCTTCCGTTCACTGTAATTTTCAGTGATGTATTGAAGAATCTCACTTTCATCAATTGCCATCAGAAGTACGTCCACGCCACACGGTCTTGAGGATACGCAATGAGGTTGTATTTTTTACGAGTATCCCTTGCCACAAGAGCAACCATTACTACTGCCTGAGCGTAACCAAAATAAGGAACTGCGCGGCCGACGACAGCACCGACTTTGTTCGTATGGCGTACCTCGCCCAGTACCAATGATTCAATACGCATTCCGTCAGGGAATCTTGCATTATTAAAAATGCGTCTTGCCATCTTCGACGCTATGCTGGTTTTGTTGCCTTTAGCCCCCAGTACCTTGCGCTTAGGTAAAATTGGCTGACCTGCAATAATGGTTGCGGCAGTTTCAACAGCCATTCCACTATGGTCTGCGAAAGATTCGATGAAGATAAGCCAGAACAGCTCTTCTTTCGTTACGTTGGCATGACCGTGATAGAAGTATGTTCCGTTTAGCGTTTCAGTTGTATCCATTCTCAATATCCTTTTGATTTGAAGGGTTTTAGAATAAACCCTGCGTCTTCAGCAGGCAATTAAATCAAATACACGGAATATCATCAAACTCATCGGTCGTCGCATCATTGATGATATGCGTAACGACGCCGAAAATTATCGTCGCCTCTCCTTCAAGATCCCCCCCACAATAAGCGTTTCTATTTCAGGCTGATCGAGGGATGCCGGATAGAACCCATTGATCTTTGATGTATTTCGGAGCGGCAAGCATTTCTTCGCCCGCTTCCGTTTTTTTACCTTCAGCCCTATTCTGCTGGCCGGTCATCTTCATAAAGATCATTGGAGCTGTTTGAAATGAGCACACACAACATCATTCAGTTAGAGCCTAATGACTGGGTAACAGAAGATTTATTGATCGCGCTAACCAGGTTGAAGTCAGGCACGATTAACCAGGGGGACAAAGCAGCATCGAATAGATGTTCAATTGCGGGAATATGGCCGTTCAGTATCCCATGCCTGTACTTTCGTTTTCAGCCCAAGAGTAATGCGCCACAATGAAAACTCCGGCTATCATTATGCAGTGGGTTCCCTCAGCGCAATCTGGGAAACGGCACTGAAACGCGCAGGTTTAAAATGCCGCAAGGCCTATCAGTCTCTCACACCTATGCGTGCTGGTCGCTTTCTGCGGGTGCAAATCCGTCATTCATCGCATCACAGATGGGACATTCGAGCGCCCAGATGGTGTTTAACGTTTATGGCAGTTGGATGCCGGAAAGCAGCGCTGATCAGGTGACGATGCTAAACCAGAAGCTAAGCAGTTATGTCCCATGCATGCCCCATGGAGTAAAAGGGGCTGTATAAAATAAGCTTAATTGCCCTAATTAATTGATGAGTCTGTTCAAAAATTTGCGTTTGTAACTCACGCCTTATGCGCGGACGATGGACTCTCTTGCTCATGACTAACGCCTTACAGGCGCAGGAGTAAACGTGGGATTTTTAAGCGAATTTTTCGCCCGTATTACCGGCTCCAAAACCCGGCAGGATACGGTAAAAACATCACCTCAACAGGAGTTAAAGATGGCAAAAGTACTGGTTCTCTATCATTCCATGTATGGTCATATTGAAACGATGGCGCAGAGTGTTGCAGAAGGCGCACGCAGCGTTCCAGGTGTTGAAGTCACAATAAAACGCGTCCCTGAAACCATGCCGGAAGAAGCCTTTAAGGCTGCCGGTGGTAAAACCGGTCAGACGGCAGAAGTCGCTTCCCCCGCAGAACTCGGCGATTACGATGCCATCATCTTCGGCACACCGACCCGATTCGGTAACATGACTGGCCAGATGCGCACTTTCCTTGATCAGACCGGCGGCCTGTGGGCCAAAGGCGCACTGGCAGGCAAAGTCGCCAGTGTATTCAGCTCAACCGGCACCGGCGGCGGTCAGGAAATGACCATTACGTCAACCTGGACCACCCTCGCCCACCACGGCATGATTATCGTTCCAATCGGTTACACCACACCTGAACTGTTCGATATTTCTCAGGTTCGCGGCGGTACACCTTATGGTGCCACCACCATCGCCGGTGGCGACGGCTCGCGCCAGCCGAGCGCAGAAGAACTACGGATTGCCGTACATCAGGGCAAACATGTGGCGACCATCGTCAGTAAACTGGTCAGCTAAATAACCGCGTAAAATAAGGCGCAGAATTCTGCGCCTTAAATTCCTTACAGGCCTGTTAAAGCACGCCACGCCCCTCTGAAAACAGCCCTGCTCTACTTGTAAATTCATTACATGTATCAATAGCTTCTGCGTTTTCTGATTGTTCCCAGGAATCAGTTTGGAGACTTTGGTTTGTTTCTAAACTGTTAGCGTCTTTTACAAAAATCGCCGGGTTTTCTTTAATTCCTTTTACTAAGCACGTCATCACAAGTTCCTTTAGTAATTTCAGCTGTCTTTTCTACGACCAAAAAAAACGGCCCTTGCGGACCGTTTTGTCTCTGACGGAGATTACGCCGGTTTTGCTTATTTACCACGCGACGCAATAATGTTTTCGGCCACATTGCGCGGTGCCTCGGCATAGTGATTGAACTCCATGCTGTAGGTTGCACGACCTTGCGACATCGACCGCAAAACGGTGGAATAACCGAACATTTCAGACAGCGGCACTTCGGCTTTGATAATTTTACCGCCACCGCCCGCGATTTCTTCCATGCCCTGCACCGTACCGCGACGCGACGATAAATCGCCCATCACGCCACCGGCATACTCTTCCGGCGTTTCCACTTCCACTTTCATCATCGGTTCCAGAATCACCGGATCGGCACGTTTCGCCGCTTCTTTGAAACCAAAGATCGCCGCCATTTTGAACGCCATTTCCGAGGAATCGACCTCGTGATAGGAACCAAAGGTCAGCGTCACTTTCACATCGACCACCGGATAACCGGCCAGAATGCCGTTGTTCAGCGCTTCCGTGACCCCTTTTTCAACCGCAGGGATATAGTCGCGCGGCACCACGCCACCTTTGGTCGCATCCACAAACTCAAAACCTGTGCCTGCCGGCAATGGTTCGAGCGTGAAGACCACGTGGCCGTACTGACCTTTACCGCCGGACTGACGCACAAATTTCCCTTCGACATCAGTCACCGTTTTGCGCACCGTTTCACGGTACGTTACCTGCGGTTTGCCGATGTTGGCTTCCACGCCGAACTCCCGTTTCATACGGTCGACGATGATTTCCAGATGCAATTCGCCCATACCGGAAATGATCGTCTGGCCGGATTCCTCATCGGTGCGGATACGGAACGACGGGTCTTCTGACGCCAGCCGTGACAGCGCGATGCCCATTTTCTCCTGATCGGCTTTAGTCTTCGGCTCGATGGCCTGCGAAATTACCGGATCCGGGAATTCCATGCGCACCAGCGTAATGATGTCCGACGGGTCGCACAGGGTTTCACCGGTCGTCACATCTTTCAGCCCCACACAGGCGGCGATATCACCAGCACGAATTTCGTCAATCTCGATACGGTCATTGGCATGCATCTGCACGATACGGCCAATACGTTCCTTCTTGCCGCGCACCGGGTTATACACGCTGTCGCCTTTTTTCAGCACGCCGGAATAAACACGGACAAACGTCAGCTGGCCGACATACGGGTCAGTCATCAGTTTGAATGCCAGCGCCGAAAACTTCTCGTTGTCATCAGAGTGACGGAAAACGTCGTTATCGTCTTCGTCTGTACCCGCCACCGGTGGAATATCCAGCGGAGAAGGCATCAGTTCGATCACGGCATCGAGCATGCGCTGCACGCCTTTATTCTTGAACGCACTGCCGCACAGCATCGGCTGGATTTCACCGGCGATAGTGCGCAGACGCAGCCCTTCGGTAATTTCATCCTCAGTCAGCGTGCCTTCTTCGAGATATTTATCCATCAGCGCGTCATTAGCTTCAGCGGCTGCCGACACCATTTTCTCGCGCCATTCTTCTGCCAGCGCCTGCAATTCTGCCGGGATGGCTTCATAGGTAAAGGTCATACCTTGTGTCGCGTCATCCCATAAAATGGCGCGCATTTTGCGCAAATCCACCACGCCGGTGAAATGCTCTTCTTTACCGATCGGAATGACAATCGGCACCGGATTGGCTTTCAGCCGGTCAACCATCATCTGGCGGACACGGAAGAAATCTGCGCCCTGACGGTCCATTTTGTTGACGAACGCCAGACGCGGCACTTTGTATTTATTGGCCTGACGCCAGACGGTTTCAGACTGTGGCTGCACGCCGCCCACGGCGTCGTATACCATCACCGCACCGTCGAGAACGCGCATGGAACGCTCCACCTCAATGGTGAAATCCACGTGCCCCGGGGTGTCGATAATGTTAATGCGGTGCTCATCGAAGGAGTGATCCATCCCGCGCCAGAAACAGGTCACGGCGGCTGACGTAATGGTAATGCCGCGTTCCTGTTCCTGAGCCATCCAGTCTGTGGTCGCACCGCCGTCATGCACTTCTCCCAGCTTATGATTCATGCCGGTATAGAAAAGAATACGCTCGGTGGTGGTGGTTTTACCTGCGTCGATGTGTGCTGAGATACCGATATTGCGGTAGCGCTCGATTGGCGTTTTGCGAGCCATATAACGTCCTTACTGGTTGATGGCTAAGTTGGCGGAGAGTGGTTTTCACATCCCGTCACAAAGTAATGAGTACTAAACTTCTTAATGCGGAGAGTATACTACAATTGTACGTGTATATTCGTACAATAAATTTATTCTATCGATGAAATTGGTCAGAGGCCGTCGCGTTGTACAGCAGCAGAGGGATAGGCTATATTGCGCGGCCGCCGATGAGCGTCGTTAAAGTAAAGGAACAATATGATAGCCAACCATCCTGAGCGCGAGCAGATCCGCCTCGAAAATGTTCTGACTGCGCTGGGTAATCCGTTACGTCTGGCCGTGGTGCGCACCCTGGCAAAAGGTGGCGAGCATCCTTGCGGAACCTTATTACAGGGCCTGTCAAAATCGACGCTGACGCACCACTGGCGCGTATTGCGTGACAGCGGCGTTATCTGGCAGCGCCCTGACGGTCGTGCCAATTTGCTTTCGCTGCGCCGCGAAGATCTGGATGCCCGCTTCCCCGGCCTGCTCGATTCCCTGCTCAGCGCCATCGAATCCGACGGCATTACACTGGAATCCACCCAGAAACACATTTCCGAGCAGCACCTTTAATGAGCCGTCAGTTGCGATTTTACAAGATCGCAAAACGTATTGATTATAGCCGATGAATGGTTGTCTTCGCGCCGCGCGAGATATAACGGTGCGCTGAGTTGTGTCGCGGCGTCCAGCGGCAAAAATATCACCCCGTCCCCGCCCAGCCGGGTCATGGATTCCGGCACAATAGAAATCCCCAGTCCGGCGCCGACCAGGCTCAGACAAGAGGTTAAACGTGGCGCTTCCTGCACGATATGCGGACTGAAACCGGCACGCACATACGCCGCCAGTATGGCATCGTACAATCCCTGACCGGCGCGACGGCGGTATAATACAAAAGGCTCGTTACTCAGATCTTCGAGTCTGAGTGGCTGACTGGCTGGTTGCGACGCCAGTTTGTGTCCGGCCGGAACCGCCACCCACATCGGTTCCTCCAGTACCTTTTCCATCTCTAACTCCGGCATATCTTTGACCCGCATGCGCACAAAAGCGACATCCAGCTCGCCCGCCACCACGGCGGCCAGCAATTCGCCACTGCCACTTTCCTCAAGCTGAGTGCTGACGGCCGGATAAATTTCCCGATAACGGCGCAACAGCGCGGGCACAAAAGTATGCAGCGCGGCCGAGCTGGTGAAACCGATGCGGATCCGACCCTGTTCGCCCTGCGCGGCACGGTGCATGGCAGCGCTGAGCTGAGCGGCACGTGCCAGCACGGCACGGGCTTCCTGCACTAACACTTCACCCGCTTCGGTCGGGATCACCCCGCGCGGCAAGCGTTGTAATAAAGGGATGCCAAATTCCTGCTCCAGTCCCTGTAACAGGCGCGTCAGCGGCGGCTGTTGAATAAACAGCAATTCTGCGGCGCGGGTAATGCTGCCCGCTTCCACCACGGTAACAAACGCATTCAGACGTTTCAGTTCAATCATAACCATACCTTCAGGGTATCTTTAGCCATTAATAAATGCATTAGACATCATGGCACATCCACGCGCATGATCCTTAACAGAATTTACGCCTCTGGCGGCTTTGGATTACTTTTGAGGGAGAGTGTGAAAATGTCAGCGCAAACGCAGGAAAAATTAATGCCTGAGACAGAAGAAAATACCGCGCCGCAACCCGATTGCAGGCAACTGTTTATGGGCTTTTTCGTCCTTGGCCTGACCGGTTTCGGTGGCGTGCTGCCGATGGCGCGACACATGCTGGTGGATAAACGCCACTGGCTGACCGCCGCTCAGTTCACCGAGTTGCTCGGGTTGTGCCAGTTTTTACCCGGCGGCAACATCATTAACCTGTCGGTCGCGCTGGGGATGGAGTTCCGCGGATTACGCGGCGCATTATCGGCGCTACTCGGGCTTATTCTCGCGCCGACGATTTGTGTGGTGCTGCTCGGCCTGGTGTATGCACGTTATCAGAATGAACCGCTGGTGGAACATCTGTTCGCCGGAATGGCGGCGGCGGCGGCCGGTTTACTGCTCTCGACCGGCATCAAAATGCTTGCTCCTTTGCGGGGGAAATGGCTGCAACTTTTGCTGGTTGCCGTCGGCGTAATGGCAATTGCCGTGTTCCGGATCCCGATGCTGCCGGTCATGCTGGTGCTGGCCCCGGTCAGTATTTTCATCTGCGCGAGGAGTAAATTCTGATGCCAGTTTTACTTTCTCTTGCCCTGTTATTTACCGAACTTTCCGTGCTGGCATTTGGTGGCGGAAATACCGTTCTGCCCGAGATGCAACGTGCAGTGGTGCAGGTGCATCACTGGATGAGTGCGCAGGAGTTCAGTGCGCTGTTCGCCCTGGCACAGGCCGCTCCCGGCCCGAATATGATGATCGTGCCGCTGATTGGCTGGCAGGTTGCCGGATGGTCAGGATTGCTGGTGTCTTCTCTGGCAAAATTTGGTCCGTCGTCAATCATTACACTTGTCGTGATGGGCGGCTGGAAACGTTACAAAGACCGTCCGTGGCGGCAGATAGTGCAACGCGGGCTGGTGCCGGTGACTGTCGGGCTGGTGGTGTCGAGCGGATTACTGATCGCCAAAGCCTCAGCCACCACGCTGACGCTTGCGGGAGTGATCGCCTTGTGTACCCTGCTGGCGCTCAGTAAGCGTATCCACCCGTTATGGGTACTGGCCGTTGGCGCGGTGCTCGGACTGGCATTCGGCTGACATCATTGCGAAGCAGATCGCAACATTCAGCTGGCAAATAGGTTATTGATTGGGAATTGAGTTCTTCTATAGTTATCAACCATTAAGGACGATGATGAAAATCAAACCTCTGAGCCTTGCTGTCGCTGCCCTGCTGCTTTCCTCACCTTCTGTTTTTGCCGCCGATAATCAACCGGAACTTAGCCAGCGCGAAGTGACGCTGCTGACTGTCGACGGCTTACAGTTCAAAGATCTCGATCATTCCGGGAAACTGGAACCTTATGAAGACTGGCGACTGACGCCGGAAGAACGAGCAGCGGATCTGGTGAAACGCATGACGCTGGAGGAAAAAGCCGGGGTGATGATGCATGGCTCGGCACCGACGGCCAACAGCCCGATCGGCGCAGGCACGCATTATGACATGGCAGCGGCGGAAAAGATGATTGCCGGCGCGAAGGTCAACAGCCTGATCACCCGGCTTTCGGCGAACGACCCCGCCATGATGGCGGAAGAAAACAATAAACTGCAGCAGATTGCCGAAAAGACGCGCCTGGGTATTCCGGTCACCGTCAGCAGCGACCCGCGTAACTCATTCGAGTATCTGGTCGGTGCGAGTACCTCTTCCGGTAAATTCACCCGGTGGCCGGAAACCTTAGGACTGGCGGCGATTGGCAATGAGAAACTCACCCGCCGTTACGCCGATATCGTCCGTCAGGAATATCTGGCCGTCGGTATCCGTGAGGCACTTTCACCGCAAGCCGATCTGGCAACAGAGCCGCGCTGGGCGCGTATCAGTGGCACCTTCGGCGAAGATCCGACACGGGTGCATAACATGGTGCGGGGTTATATCGAAGGGATGCAAAACGGTCCTGACGGACTAAATCAGGGCAGCGTGATTTCCGTGGTCAAACACTGGGTCGGCTATGGCGCGGCTGAGAACGGTTTTGACAGCCATAACGTCTACGGCAAAAACGCCGTCTTCCCCGGCAATAATCTCAAAGAACACATCTATCCGTTTACCGGCGCGTTTGAAGCCAATGTTGCCAGCGTCATGCCGACATATTCAATCCTGAAAAATGTTTCCGTGGACGGCAAACCGCTCGAACAGGTCGGTGCCGGATTCAGTCATCAGTTGCTGACCGACATTCTGCGCGGACAATACGGTTTCAAAGGCGTCATTCTCAGCGACTGGCTGATCACCAGCAATTGCGAAAACGAATGCCTGAACGGTTCGCCGGAAGGTAAAGAACCGGTGCCCGGTGGCATGTCGTGGGGTGTCGAGAATCTGACGCCGCAGCAGCGTTTCGTGAAGGCGGTGCTGGCGGGTGTCGATCAGTTTGGCGGCGTGACCGACTCACAGTTGCTGGTCAGCGCAGTGCATGAAAAGCAACTGACTGAACAGCGCCTGGATGAATCTGTTGTGCGTATTCTTGAGCAAAAATTCCAGACCGGACTGTTTGAAAATCCGTATGTCGATGTGCAGAAAGCCACCCAAACCGTCGGGCGCGCTGACTGGCAAAAAGAAGCCAATTCGGCGCAGGGACATTCACTGGTATTGCTGCAAAATACCGATGATGTATTACCGCTGAAAAAAGGCAAAAAGATCTGGCTGTACGGCATAGCACCGCAGGCCGCAACGGCAGCCGGTTTTACCGTGGTGGATGCGCCGGAGAAAGCCGATATTGCGCTGATCCGCGCCCATGCCCCGTACGAGCAACCGCATAAAGCCTGGTTCTTTGGCAAGCGCCATCACGAAGGCTCGCTGGCCTTTACCGATGATAACGCGGATTATCAGGCGATCGTGAAAGCCAGCAAAGCAGTGCCGACAATCGTCACCGTTTATCTCGACCGTCCGGCGATCCTGACCAACGTGAAGGACAAAGCGAAAGTGATTATCGGCAATTTCGGTGTCAGCGATACCGTTTTGTTTACGCGCCTGACCAGCACCGAAGCCTATACCGGTAAGCTGCCGTTTGAACTGCCATCGTCTGAAGAAGCCGTGCTCAGACAACAATCCGATATGCCACATGACAGCGAAAATCCGCTGTTTGATATTGGCTTTGGTCTGGCGCGTTAAGCCCTGTTAACCGGTGACCCGCGCCAGCACAAAACCGTCCCAGCCTTTGCTGCCGACGGTTTGCAGCGCGGTCGCTGATAAACGCGGTTCCTGTTCAATCATCTCAATAAAGCGACGCACACCCTGCACCCGGGCGTCGTCGCTGTGCGGATCCACCACCGCGCCGTCCCGCACCACATTATCGCCAATAATTAATGTCCCCGGTTTCGACAATTTCAGCGCCCATTCCAGATAAAGCGGATTGCTGGGTTTATCGGCATCAATAAAAATCAGGTCAAACGGCGCTTCCGCCGCGAGCGTGGGCAAGGTCTCTGACGCAGGCCCGGTGTGTAAGGTAATTTTATCCTGCAAACCGGCCAGCTCAATGTTGGTTTGTGCGATGCGCGCATGATGCGGATCGGCTTCCAGCGTCACGACTTTTCCGCGCGCCGGTAACGCCCGCGCCAGCCAGATAGTGCTGTAAGCGCCGAGCGTGCCGATTTCTAAGACTTTCTGTGCGCTGATGATTTGGGCGAACAGCGCCAGTAATTTTCCCTGATTGGGTGCTACATCGTGTGCGGGTAAACCGGCCTGATGATTGTTTTTCAGTACCTGATCCAGAACCGGATCGCTGTCCACTAAATGACTCACCAGATAGTTGTCAACCGCTGCCCATTTCCTGCTGTATTCCTCCGGACTCCCCTGACCCATTTTCGCCTCCCGGCCGTGAATTTTACATAGAGAACATGATTAAAAAACTCACTATTAACCCTAATCACTTCCGGCCATTTTGCTCAGATTTTTATTACTGTGATTAAAAAACCCTCGTTTTCATCAGGTTAAAAATGCGTCACTTCACATTTTTGGCGTAAAGTTCCCTTGAATTTGTAAAATAATAATGATAACAATTATCATTAAGTTTAACATCCGTCACGTTTCGGTTAAGTGACTGCCCTTCGCACGTCACGCTTTTGTGCGGAACACATGTTGGCTTTTGGGTTTATTACACACGCATCAATTAATCACTCAATCATTATTGAGTTATTTATAGGGATTATGAATATGTTGTTGGCTTTCCCCCTCAAACGCTCGGTGCTTATGTGCGCGCTGGCAATGCCGGTTGCCTCAATGGCTGCTGAAGACACCGTCATTGTCAAAGCCGCGCCTGCGGATACCGCCGATGCTCCGACGCAGGGTTACAGCGCGAAAACCAGTAAAAGTGCGACCAAAACGGATCAGCCGCTGATCACCACCGGTCAGGCCGTTTCTGTTGTGACCCGTCAGCAAATGACTGACCAGAACGCCACCACGGTTAACGCTGCACTGAACTACACGCCAGGCGTATTCACCAACTTTGCCGGCGGCGCAACGCGTTATGACACCATTTCCCTGCGCGGTTTCCACGGCGGTGACGTCAACAACACCTTCCTCGATGGCCTGCGGATCCTGAGCGATGGCTCGACCTATAACTCCATTCAGGTTGATCCGTGGTTCCTGGAACGTATTGATGTGGTGAAAGGACCGTCTTCTGCGCTTTACGGCCAGAGCATTCCCGGCGGTGTGGTGGTGGAATCCACCAAGCGCCCGCAGTTTGCTGAAGAAGGTCACTTCCAGCTTTCCGGTGGCACGCAAAACACCAAAGGCGGCGCGTTCGATTACACCAACGCCATCAACGATCAGCTGGCATTCCGTCTGACCGGGATGACCCGCAGCAGCGATACGCAGTACGATCACCAGCGTGAAGAGCGTTACGCGATTTCGCCACAGTTGCTGTGGACGCCGGATGAAAATACCTCGCTTTTACTGCGCGCGTATCTGCAAAAAGATCCGTCCGGTGGCTACCACGCCGCGGTTCCGGCTGACGGCAGCCTCTACGGGCAGAAACTGAGCCGGGGTTTCTTCGATGGCGAAAGCACCCGCAACCAGTTCAAACGCTGGGAGCAAATCTACAGCTACGAATTCCAGCACGCGTTTAACGACGTCTGGTCATTCCGCCAGAATGCCAACTACACCCATTCCAACACCGAACTGGATCAGGTGTATCAGGCGGGCTGGAATGCGGACCGTACCGAGATGAGTCGTTATTATTCCGGTGAGAAGTCCTCGCTGGATACTTTTGCGATTGATAACCAGCTCGAAGCGGATTTCGCGACCGGCGAACTGGCACATAAAGTGGTGATCGGTTTCGATTACTCCCACTTTATCAATGATGTGAAATCTGACGCTGCTTACGCTGAAAACCTCAACCCGTACACTGGCGTTGGCGGTGATGCACTGGATTATTACAGTCATAAACGCGGTAAAAACCGTTATGAGCAGATGGGTACCTATCTGCAAGATGAGATGAACTGGAACAAATGGTATCTGACCCTGTCAGGCCGTTACGACACACTGAAAACCTCGAGCCGCAGTTACGAAAGCATCTACGGCACCACCAGCAACAGCGAACGTAAAGACAGTCATTTCAACAGCCGCGCTTCCCTGCTGTACGCCTTTGACAGCGGCATTTCACCGTACGTCAGCTACAGCCAGGCGATGACGCCATCTGCCCTGCCAGGCGCTGACGGCACGCTGCTGAAACCGATGCAGAGTGAGCAATACGAAGCCGGGATCAAATACCAGCCGGTCGGCACTTCCGATATGTACACCGCGGCGCTGTATGATCTGACGCAAAAAGACGTGGGTAACCGCGTGGTAGTCGGCAGCTACTACGAGCCGGCAGGTAAAATCCGCTCACAGGGTCTGGAGCTGGAAGCTAAGAAACAGGTTACTGAACGCTTTAACGTGATGGCCGGTTACACCTACAACAAAGTGCGTATCCGTGATGCGGCTGAGAACAACGGCAACACGCCGTATGTGACGCCAAAACAAATGGCTTCCATCTGGGGTCAGTACAACACGCCGATTGGTGTGGATATGGGTGCAGGTGTGCGTTACATCGGCACACAATGGGCGGATAACGAAAATACCCGCCACATGCCTTCTGCCACGCTGGTTGATGCGTCACTGCGTATGAATCTGGTGCAGTTCAATCCGCAACTGAAAGGCGCGTATGTGCAGCTGAATGCTAACAACCTGTTCGACAAGAAATATGTCGCAGCCTGTTACGGCACCAGCTACTGCTACTGGGGTCAGGAACGTACCGTGGTTGCTACGGTAGGGTATGATTTCTGATAGATTTTTCAGCGCCTCCCCCTGAAAAGGGGGAGGTCTGTGAATCGCCCGGATACGGTTTATTCTTCTGCAAGATTCAGCCGCGCCTTCAGCGCTTTCTTCGCACTTTCCAGCAACGCATCTGAAACTTCACGATCAGGCTCACAACGTGCCAGCGACAAACTGCCCATCAGTTCCGCACTGACCGATATCGCCTGCGTTTGCGGGTCGTCCACGCCCATCGCTGTCAACTGGCGGATAATCATCCCACGGATACGTTCGATGCCGCGCGCGAACTCTGCCTGACAGGGCGCGGACAAGCGTGGCGTTTCAGAGGCCAGCGCCGACACCGGACAGCCCTGCGCCCGGTTATCGCGGTGCCCGGGCGACAGGTAGAAATCGATATACCCTGCCAGTTGCTGCTGCGCCGTCAGCCCCTGATTTTCTTTATCCCAGCGGGCCATAACCTGATTAAACATCTGCCCGATGGCGGCCTCAATCAGTGCCTCTTTTGAGGCAAAGTGCGCATAAAACCCACCGTGCGTCAGGCCAGCTTTGCTCATTACACCTGCCACGCTGACCTGCAACGGCCCTTTGGTACGGATGTCTTTCGCCGCCTCCTTCAGGATCCGCTCGCGGATTTTAGGTTTATGTTCACTCTCATAGCGCATAATAACACCCTGATAATCAGAAAATTGCTGTCATAGCTTACCTGACCGCATCGGTTAACGAAACGCGCGCATCCACGGATAATCCGGGGCGTAGCGCCGCTAAATCTGGCTGACCAGCGTCAAGCCGGATCCGCACCGGCACCCGCTGAACAATTTTGGTGAAATTGCCCGTGCCCGGCTCAAATGGCAGCAATGCAAACGTCGAACCTGATCCCGGCGCAAGGCTGTCGACTTCACCGCGAAACGTCACGCCCGGCAGCGCATCCACATGCACGTCCGCACGTTGTCCCGGCTGCATTCTGCCGGTCTGTGTTTCTTTGAAGTTGGCCGTCACATAAATGCCCTGTTCCGGTACCAGCGTCATCAGCCGCTGACCGGGTGTAACGTAATCGCCAACCTGTACCTGCCGGTTTCCCGCTATGCCATCGATGGCAGCAACAATAGTGGTGTGATTGAGATCCTGCTGCGCCAGCGCTTGTGCCGCCTGCGCTTTCACCACAGCGGCCTTCGCCAGTGCCAGCGCCGCCTGAATTTCTGCCCGCCGGGCGTGTGTCACCGCCGCCTGATTTTGGGCAACATCCAGCATCGCCGCGGCGTGCGCCGAGGTTTGTTCTGCCGTCACCGCCACCGTTTTATACCGGTCGGCATCATTACGTGATGTGGCACCGCTGACCGCCAGCGACTGATAACGCTGCTGCTCGGCTTCAGCATGTTGCTGTTCCGCACGCGACGAACGGATCGCCGTGCGCGCGGCTTCGATTTGGGTGAGTGCCAGTTGTTCCTGCGCCTGCTGGCTCAGCAACGCCGCTTCCTGCTGCGCTACCTGCGCGCGGGCATCTTCAAGTTCTCCCTGCGCAGACGCCAGACGAGCCGTAAACTCTTCGCTGTCGATCAGCACCAGTTTATCGCCGGCATGCACCCGCTGGTTATGACGCACCAGCACCGTCGAAACGAAGCCTTTTACTTTTGGCGCAACGCTGGTGGTGTCTGCCGTCAGATAGGCATCATCCGTGGATTCCGACGCGGGCGCAGCCAGTAACCATGCAGCGCCACTCAGGGCTACCATCAGCGCAATACCGCTGACCACAAAGATCCGCTTTGACCGTTTAGTGGCTTTTACTGCCGGGGACGGGCTCCCTTCATCTGCTGTTGCTTCACTCATTTTTAATTTCACTCATTGTATGATGGTCATCATATTAATATGATGACCATCATATAAACAAGTCCCCGGGATCTCATAGCCATGTCTGTCACCCTGACTCCAGCCGCGACGCTTTCGCCTGCGGATTATCCGACATCACGTAAGTTTTTGATTTTCAGCATTATGGCGTTCGGTATGTTTCTGGCGCTCATCGACATTCAGATTGTCGCCGCCTCGTTAAACGATGTGCAGGCCGGGCTTTCCGCCGGACCGGATGAAATCAGCTGGGTACAAACCTCGTATCTGATCGCCGAACTGGTGATGATCCCGTTCTCGGCTTTTCTGACGCAGGCACTTTCCACCCGCTGGCTGTTCAGCGCATCGGCGGCGCTGTTCACCCTCAGCAGCATCGGATGCGGATTGTCGTGGAATATCGAGTCGATGATCTTCTTTCGCGCGTTGCAGGGTTTTACCGGCGGCGCGATGGTACCGACAGTATTCGCGACCGGCTTCGCCATGTTTCAGGGCAAACAGCAGGCACTGATCCCGGCGATCCTCGGCATGGTCAGCGTGCTGGCCCCCACGCTTGGGCCGACTGTGGGTGGCATAGTCACGCAGTTACTCGACTGGCGCTGGATTTTCTTCATCAACATTCTGCCCGGCGCTCTGGTTGCCACCGGTGCCGTGCTGTTTATTCATGTGGATAAAGCGGACTATCCGATGCTTAAACGTATCGACTGGATTCATTTATTATCGATGGCAATAGCGCTCGGTTGTCTGGAATATGTGCTGGAAGAAGGCCCGCGCAAGAACTGGTTCAGCGATCCGCAAATCCAGATTTCGGCGTGGTTCTCACTGGTGGCCTTTGTGCTGTTTCTCGAACGATCCTTTTATTCGAAAAACCCGATCGTACGCCTGACGCCCTTCCGTGACCCGACATTCACCTTCGCCTGCCTGTTCAATCTGGTGGTTGGATTTGGTCTTTATGCCTCTACATATCTGACGCCGGTTTTCCTCGGCCGCATCCGCGATTTCAACAGCCTGCAAATCGGTACAACGGTGTTTGTGGTGGGTGTCGGGCAATTCTTCAGCACGATTATTGCCGCCAGATTAATCAGCCGCGTTGACCGGCGGATACTGATCACCGTGGGTTTATCCGGTTTCGCACTGAGTTTATGGCTGACGACCGCCGTGACCCCTTACTGGGGAGCAGAACAGTTTTTCTGGCCGCAGGTGGTGCGCGGCCTGTTCATTATGTTGTGCATCGTGCCGAGTGTGAACATGGCGCTGACCGCGTTTCAGGGGCCGGAACTGCGCTACGCCTCCGGGCTGTTTAACCTGATGCGTAATCTCGGCGGCGCGATTGGCATTGCCACGGTGAATACCTGGTTGCAGGACTGGACCCGCGTTCATGCGGCACGTTTCGGCGAATCGCTGGGGCAATACGGGGATCATGCGCAGGAAGTGATGGGATCGCTGGCGCAAAAAATCGGTCACCTGACGCCTGATACCGCTCAGGCATTGCTGATGGCGAAAGGCGTGTTTGGGGCGAAAGTCGCGGCGCAATCGCTGACGCTGGCGTTCAACGACATCTTTCAGGTCATGGCCTGGATGTTTATTGCCGCACTGGTTATGGTGCCGTTTTGCCGTAAATAAGGTCAGGAATGTGAAGGAAATGTGCAGGCTGCCGCAAAAAATGCGGTTGTGGCAGGGAACTTTTCTAACAAGGTGAGAAAGCTTTGGCCTGTTTGAAATAAATCCTTATAATTAGCGGCCCTGAAATGCGATTCGTTACACATACCGGATCCCTTTCAAGTGCTATGTGCAAGTACACTATTCCTCCGGCCGGTTTCTATCGGATCGGGGGGAATCAACATCCTGACAACTGCCAGTGTGGCATTAACGACCAACGAAAATATGAAAATGAGCATTCGCGCAATCCTTACCCTGGTTTTGGCAGTTGCTGCATATAGCCAGGCGTCTTTTGCTGTGGTCTACCCTCTTCCGGCCAATAATGGTCGTCTGGTCGGTGAAAACATCACAGTTACTGTTCCGCAGGGCAGCAGCCTGCCACTGGAACATTTTGCAGCGCAATACCAGATGGGTTTGAGCAACATGCTCGAAGCTAACCCTGGCGTTGACCCGTACCTGCCAACCCCGGGCACCGTGCTGACCATTCCTCAGCAGTTGATCCTGCCGGAAACCCCGCACGAAGGCATCGTGATCAACAGCGCTGAAATGCGTCTGTATTACTACCCGAAAGGCACCAATACTGTGGTCGTGCTGCCGATCGGTATCGGTGAACTGGGCAAAGACACCCCGATGAACTGGGTGACTACCGTTCAGCGTAAAAAAGCCGGTCCGACCTGGACCCCGACGGCGAAAATGCATGAAGAATATGCTTCTCGTGGCGAATTCCTGCCAGCCGTCTTCCCTGCGGGTCCGGACAACCCGATGGGGCTGTACGCGCTGTATGTCGGGCGTCTGTATGCAGTCCACGGCACCAACGCCAATTTCGGTATCGGTTTGCGCGTGAGCCACGGTTGTGTGCGTCTGCGTGATGCTGACATCAAATGGTTGTTCGACAACGTCCCGCAAGGCACCCGCGTTCAGTTCATCAACGAGCCGGTGAAAGCCACCGTGGAACCAGACGGCAAACGTTATATTGAGATCCACAACCCGCTGTCCTCTAACCAGGAAGAGTTTGATTCTCAGCAGCCACTGCCAATCACTCTGGCAGGCAGCGCAAGCAGCGTATCGATGGATCCGGCGGTCAACCAGACTGTTGTTCAGCGCGCTATCGAGATGCGTTCCGGTATGCCGGTACAGATCAACTGATTACGTCTTTGACGTTGTTGTGAAAAAGCCCCGTACATCGGGGCTTTTTTTTTGCATAGTGCCGATGCAAAGGCGGCTTCTCAGTTGCACTGAAAAGCTGACCGAGAAAGTTTCGGTTTCTCAATAACGGTGATCACTTATCGGGCAGCGCCGAAACCGCCCAAGAGGGAAACGTGCTTTTTCCCTCTTGGATCTCCCTTCGCTTTTTCAACAAGCGCTTCCGCTCGCTGGCTATGTTTCATCAGCCGCAGTGATAGCCGCAAAATCCCGCCGCTGCACGGTTCCCTTCGTTCGGGTTACAACCCGCGCAAAAAGACGCGCGGTTTTCCACCTCTCCTCAGGCGATATTTTGGAACCGGCCTCAGGCTTTTACTTCACAACCTCACTTACTTCATTCTTTAAAAAGTCGCGGGCGATTCAGAAAGCTTGCTGAACGGAGCGGCCTGGAGACCAGAGGCTCCAGGACCGAGTGAAGGAACCGCAAAGCGGCAAGATTTCCAGCCTGTCGCCGTGCTACCTGAAACATAGCCAGCGAGCGGAGCGCGCAGTAAAAGAGCCGGAGATTCTTAAGAGGCGCGGCGATAGGCGCCTCTTAAGGCCAGTTTGGGTGGCAACCCAAGGTCTTGACCTTGAAGTTGAAGTTGAAGTTAAAGTTAAAGTTAAAGTTAAAACCCAGTCTCACGGCCAGTCCGGCGCCTGTCATTAAAACGTCACAACTCTCCCTTAACCTTCCGGTAACAAAAAATATCGATATGTATATTTTTATTTCCGATGGTTTATAAAAAGGAGTTTTGATAATGCAACAATCCGTATCTCTGGTCGCCCGCGCAGTCACTGCCGCCCTGCTGCTTTCCGCTTCTGCCTCCACCCTCGCCGCTGACACCGACACGCTGACCGACCGGGCGGCAAAAGGCGTGCTGACGGAACCGGGTGGTGCCCGCCGTCTGAGCGGTGATCAGACAGCAGCGCTGAAAGCCTCGTTGTCAGACAAAACGGTGAAAAACGTGATTTTGCTGATTGGCGACGGCATGGGTGATTCTGAAATCACGTCTGCACGTAACTATGCAGAAGGCGCAGGCGGCTATTTCAAAGGCATTGATGCCCTGCCGCTGACCGGCCAGTACACGCATTATTCTGTGGATAAGAAAACGCAAAAACCAAGTTACGTGACCGATTCCGCCGCATCAGCCACCGCCTGGGCGACCGGTGTTAAAAGCTATAACGGCGCGATTGGTGTGGATGTAAACGGCAAAGATCACCAGACCATTCTTGAGATCGCCAAAGCCGCAGGCAAGGCCACCGGCAACGTCTCCACCGCAGAATTGCAGGATGCAACGCCGGCCGCACAGATTGCGCATGTGACCTCACGCAAGTGCTACGGCCCGCAAGAAACCGCAGAGAAATGCGCCAGCAACGCGCTGGAAAATGGCGGACGCGGTTCGATCACGGAACAGTTGTTGCAGGCTCGCGCTGATGTCACGCTGGGCGGCGGCAGAAAATCGTTCAGCCAGCTGGCGAAAGCCGGTGAATTTAAGGATAAATCCCTCAAAGAACAGGCGCTGACACAGGGTTATGTTTGGGTGGAAAACGCAGAACAGCTCAGTGCCATCACGCAGGCAGACCAGAAGAAACCGGTTCTTGGCCTGTTCTCCGAAGGCAACATGCCGGTGCGCTGGCAGGGTCCGAAAGCCACTTATCACGGCAACATTGATAAACCGGCTGTCACCTGTGAAGCCAATCCGCAGCGCACCGCTGACATCCCGACGCTTGCCGCCATGACTGAAAAAGCCATCGACTTGCTGAAAGCTAATCAGAACGGTTTCTTCCTGCAGGTTGAAGGCGCATCGATTGATAAACAGGATCACGCCGCTAATCCGTGCGGACAATTCGGTGAAACGGTGGATCTGGATGAGGCCGTGCAAAAAGCGCTGGAGTTCGCCCGTCAGGACGGCAACACGCTGGTTATCGTCACCGCCGACCACGCCCATTCCAGCCAGATTATCGAATCCGATGCCAAAGCCCCCGGTCTGACCCAGACGCTGACCACCAGGGACGGTGCACCGATGACTATCAGCTACGGCAACTCAGAAGATGATTCACAGGGACACACCGGGACGCAGCTGCGTATTGCCGCGTTTGGCCCGCATGCGGCGAATGTGGTGGGTCTGACGGATCAGACGGATTTGTTCTATACCATGCGGGATGCCATGGCGATTAAAGCGCAATAGTTTTGAAAATGAGGGTTTTGCTTTGCTCCTCCCCCGGCGAAGGGGGAGGACGGGAAGGAGTTTTAAGGGTAAATACTGACACTAAAAAAATTTAACTCTTTGATTTTTATTTAATACCCCACCCCAACCCTCCCCTTCGCAGGGGAGGGAGCAAACCCACAACCTTGACCTTAGTGCAATAAATTATCCAGTCTGTCGTCATCAATCCCGTCCGGCTCCAGATGAGCCGTCACATCCGCAGACTTAAACAACTTGCTCACCGCCATTTCAGCCGCATCACCGATATCGTGCCCGACATCCACCGTCAGATTGCCATCAACCTCGACGTGAAACTCGACAAATACGCGGTCGCCGCCGTTGCGGGTGCGAATGTCATGTACACCGCGCACGCCTTCAACACTTAATACTGCCGCTTTCACGCGCTTGCGGTCATCTGCACTCAGTTCGCGATCAAGCAACTGGGTCAGTGCATCTGCCGCCATACCGCGCGCATTCCAGATCATATAGAAGGAAATCAACAGTGCGCCGATGGAGTCGGAACGCGTCCAACCGAAGTAACGCTCGAAAATCAGCGCCAGCAGTACGGCAATATTCACCGCGACGTCCGTAATGTAGTGCGCGCGGTCAGCCGCGATGGCCGTTGATCCGGTACGTTTCACCACATAGGTTTGCATCAGCACCAGCCCGGTGGCGGCCAGCGAACTGCCGATGATCACCCAGATACCAAGACCGAGCTGCGCCAGGGGTTCCGGATTAATGATGCGCCCGATGGATTCACCGCCGAGCACCAGCCCCGCGCCGCCCAGTAACAGCGCCTGTACAAACGCGGCCACAGCTTCGGCTTTGCCGTGGCCGTAACGGTGGCCTTTGTCTGCCGGACGGATGGCATAACGCACGCCGATCAGCGTCACCATCGAGGCCAGTACATCGACCAGACCGTCGGCGGCAGAGGTCAGCAGCGCAATCGAACCGGTGGCGGCCCACGCCCAGACTTTGACGCAAACCAGGATCAGCGCGACGCACAGCGACACCAGCGAGGCAATACGTGTCAGGCCTTTATAGGAAGGCGCGGGACGGGTCATGGGTTGACCCACAAGAATGGTTGTTGTTGGGAATGTTTCACAAAAATGTCCTGAAGCAGAGAATCAACTTTATTTGAAAAATACAAATACCAGCCCGGCATTATAACCCATTTCCAACTTTTAAGACGTTCCCTATGGTTTGGATCTTTGTGCTTTCCCTAAGGTTAATTGACATGGATTTACTTGCATTTACATCAATACGTTCTAGCTTAAAACAAGATTTCTTTGTTCCGGCGCGTGGCGGCCGATAATCAGAAGAGCACTATTCAGAAGAGCATTATGACAAACGATAACAAGACACAGCCCTCCGCGTCCGGCGACGCAAATACTGAACTCGATTCCAGCCAGGTAAAATCAGGAGGAGGTCACACTCAGGATCCCAAAGACCAGAAAAATCCCGACGACAGTAAACAGGATAACGATGAAAAGCGTAAAGGCCCCGGCAAGAAACCCCTGATCATCCTCGGGATTGTGGTAGTGGTGATGGTGGTCGTGGCACTGGTCTGGTGGCTGATGACCAAAGATCAGGTCAGCACCGATGACGCCTTTACCGAAGGTGATGCCGTCACCATCGCGCCGAAAATTGCCGGTTATGTCACTCATCTTGCGGTGAAAGATAACCAGTTCGTGAAGAAAGGCGACTTACTGGTGGAAATCGATCCGCGTGACGCGGCCGCGCAGCGCGATCAGGCACAGGCTCAGCTCGGTCTGGCGGTCGCGCAGTTGCATCAGGCGCAGGCGCAATACGATCTGGCGAAAGTACAATATCCGGCGCAGCTTGCTCAGGCGAAAGCCCAGCAGACGCGGGCGGAAGCCAATTTGCTGAATGCCACTGCCGATTTCCGTCGTCAGCGCGGCGTAGACCCGCGTGCCACCACGCAACAAAATATTGATACGTCCAACGCGCAGGTGCGTTCTGCAGCCGCTGATCTGGAAAATGCCAAAGCGCAGGTGCAGGTTGCCGCGCAGGTACAGCTGAATATCCGTCAGGCTGAAACCAACGTCGAAGCTCGTCAGCAACAGGTTGAACAGGCGAAAGCTCAGCTGGAAACGGCGACGCTCAACCTCTCCTATGCGCAGGTGCGCGCACCGTTCGACGGCTACGTCACCAAGCGTAATGTGCAGCTCGGTACGCTGGTTCAGGCTGGCACCTCGCTGTTCTCAGTGGTTTCAAAAGATATCTGGATCGCCGCAAACTACAAAGAATCGCAGCTCGAACGCATGCGCCCCGGCAACAAGGTAGAAATTACCGTCGATGCCTTCCCGGACATCAAACTTCACGGCCACGTTGACAGTATTCAACAAGGTACCGGTTCGCGCTTCTCGGCCTTCCCGGCTGAAAACGCCACCGGCAACTACGTGAAAATCGTTCAGCGCGTGCCGGTGAAAATCGTCATCGACAGCGGTCTTGATGAGAATCACCCTCTGCCGCTGGGTCTGTCTGTCGAACCGACGGTGACCGTCGAATGAATGAAGATCGCAGCTACTGGAAACCCAAGGCCAATCCGTGGGCAGTTGCCGCCGTCGTGACCATTGCGGTGTTCATGGAAATCCTGGACACCACTATCGTTAACGTGGCGCTGCCGCACGTCGCCGGTTCATTATCTTCCAGTTATGACGAATCGACCTGGGTGCTGACGTCCTATCTGGTGGCGAACGGTATCGTGCTGCCGATTTCGGCGTTTCTCAGCCGCGTGATGGGCCGCAAAACTTACTTCCTGATCTGTATCGGCATGTTCACCGTTTGCTCCTTCCTGTGCGGCATCGCCACCGAACTGTGGCAGATGATCTTATTCCGCATCCTGCAGGGCTTTTTCGGCGGCGGTTTGCAGCCGATCCAGCAATCGGTTTTGCTGGATTACTTTAAACCGGAAGATCGCGGCAAAGCGTTTGGCCTTTCATCGATTGCCATTATTGTCGCGCCGGTCGTCGGCCCGACACTTGGCGGTTACATCACGGATAACTTCAGCTGGCGCTGGGTATTCCTGATCAATATTCCGGTCGGGATTATTGCCCTGCTGGCGATTTATCAGCTGCTGGAAGATCCGCCGTGGGAGCGCAAGGCCAAAGGCAAACTCAGTATTGATTACATCGGTATCGGGCTGATTGCGCTGGGTCTGGGCTGCTTACAGGTGATGATGGATCGCGGCGAAGACGATGACTGGTTCCAGTCCGGCTTTATTGTCACCTTTGCTGTGCTGGCGGCCACCGGGATTGTCGGCGCGGTTTACTGGTTGCTGTACGCCAAAAAACCGGTGGTCGATCTGCGCTGTCTGAAGGATAAAAACTTTGCTGTCGCCGGTTTACTGATGGCCGGTATGGCGATGATTCTGTATGGCAGTTCGGTGGTCATTCCGCAACTGGCGCAGCAGCAACTGGGTTACACCGCCACACTCTCGGGGCTGGTGATGTCGCCGGGCGCGGTGCTGATCGTGCTGTCGATCCCGCTGGTGCTGAAGCTGATGCCCGTTGTACAAACGCGTTACATCATTGCCTTCGGTTTCTTCCTGCTGGCGGCCTCGTTTATCTATTCGGCAACGCTGACACCTGATGTCGATTTTGAAACGCTGGTGCTGTACCGCAGCGCGCAGTCGATAGGGCTCGGTTTCCTGTTTGTGCCGCTGACCACTATCGCATTTATTACCATCCCGCAAAAAATGAACGCCGACGCTGCCGCGCTGTTTACCATGTTCCGTAACGTCGCGGGGTCGATTGGTATTTCGCTGGCGACAGCCGGTGTCACCGAGCGAACGCAGGCACACAGTGCGCATATGGCGCACAACATGTCGCCGCTCAATGAACAGTTTAATCAGGCGGTGAGCAAAAGCGCTGAGGCGATCCGTGATTTTGCCCACGTGGTCGGCGACCCGATGCAACTGGCGACCGTGCGCATGTATCAGGAGATGATTTCGCAATCGCGCATTCTGGCCTACATCGACGTATTCGGTTATTGCGCCATCGTCGCCGTTATTTTGATCCCGTTTTGTTTCCTGCTTTCGCCAGTTAAGAGCGAAGGTAATGCCGGAGCACATTAAGTTGAACAAGAAAAGCTCTACTCTGAGAAATCAGCCATCCGTGATGCCGTCCTGCTCCACCCTCTGCGAAGGCCGGGGCCGGAAGGGGGTTTTACATTCAGGCACCCGTTTTCTGACTCTCTCGACATTAACGCTGGTATTAGCAGCGTGCTCCGTTGGCCCGGATTATCAGAAGCCGAATCCGGTGACACCCTCGGCCTATAACGATATGACCCAGCCGAAAGACAAAGACGGCGCATCGATTGCCCTGCCCTCGGAGCCAAATCCGCTGTGGTGGAAAGCCTTTAATGACCCGCAACTCGACAGCCTGATCACCCGTGCGATTGCCGGGAATATTTCCCTGCAACAGGCAGTACTGCGTATCGCCGGTGCCCGCGAGCAGGTGAAACAGGCCGAAGGCGCCTGGCTGCCATCGGTGCAGGGCAGCGCGAAAATGACCCGTCAGCAGCTCGGTCTGAAAGGTATTCTCGATTCCAGCGGCGCCTCGCAACAACTTGACGATCTCGGACCGGAAGCCTCCGGCGCGATCAACACGGCTACGCGGCCGGTGAATTTGTATCAGGGCAATTTCGATGCCAGCTGGGAGCTGGATTTGTTCGGCGGCACACGACGTCAGGTCGAAGCCGCCAATGCCCAGACGCAATCGTCCATAGAACAACGCAACGATGCATTAGTTTCGCTGGAAGCTGAGGTCGCCCGTGCCTATCTGCAACTGCGTGGCGCGCAAAGCGTAACGGCGGCGATACAGACGCAAATCGATGTCGCGCAGCAAACCTTAGATCTGACACAAAACCGTCAGCAAAACGGGCTGTCACCGCAGCTTGATGTCGAAAATGCCCGCGCACAGTTGGGTTCCCTGCGCGCCCAGTTGCCGCAATATCAGGCGCAGGAACGTCAGGCGATGAACGGACTGGCCGTGTTGCTCGGTCAGACGCCTGGCTCGCTGGATGCTGAACTTTCTGCCCCTAAACCGATGCCTGCCCTGCCCGCTGCCGTGCCGGTCGGTGTGCCTTCACAGCTGGCACGCCGTCGTCCGGACGTACGCAAAGCCGAGGCTGATCTCCACGCGGCAACCGCCAATATTGGTGTATCCGTCGCGCAGATGTTCCCGAGTATTTCGCTCACCGGCCAGTTCGGCATGCGTAACACAGACGTCAGTTATCTCGACAACTGGAGCAGCCATTTCTACTCCTTTGGCCCGCAGATTTCCCTGCCGATTTTCCAGGGCGGACGTCTGGTGTCCAGCGTGCATCTTTCCCGTGCGCAACAGGCGAATGCGGCGCTGAATTATCGCCAGACCGTGCTGACAGCGTTGCAGGATGTCGATAATGCGCTGGTGAATTACCGCACCGATCAGGATCAGGTCAGCGGTTTAGACCAGACTACCGAAGCGCTACAGACCGCCTTTGATCTGGCGAGCGACAGCTACCGTCAGGGGCTTTCTACCTTTATCAACGTGCTTGATGCCCAGCGCCAGCTGGCACAGGCGCATCAGCAATCCGCTGAAGCGAAAGTGAAAACCAGCACCGATCTGGTCTCGCTGTATAAAGCGTTAGGCGGCGGCTGGGAGCCGTATCAGAACGTCGATTTGCCGACCTACACCGTCTTTGGTCCGGCAGCCACGCCGGATGTGAAGGTACAAACCACGTCTGGCGTGACACCGTAACGCCTTATTAATGTGAAGAGATAAAATCTGACGGCGTGGACGGGGCAGGCAATGAAAAATTCTGCCTCATCCGCGCCACTTCTCTCACCGGCGTCAGCCCGAATAAGCGTTTAAATTCGCGGCTGAACTGCGACACACTTTCATAGCCTACCTGTGCGCTGGCCGCCGAGGCGGTCAGGTTATTGCGCAACATCAGTAATCTGGCCTGATGCAAACGGGTGGACTTGAGATACTGCATCGGCGACGTATCAGTGACGGTTTTAAAGTGACTGTGAAACGTCGGCAGGCTCATCCCCGCTTCTTTTGCCAGCGCATTCACATCCAGATGCGAGTGGTATTCTGCGTGCAGTTTTCGCAGGGCTTTTACCACTTTGCCAAATTGCCCTTGCAGGGTCAGTGCGCTGCGCAGCGTGCCGCCCTGAGCACCGGTCAGCACGCGGTAATACAACTCACGCATCATCGCCCTGCCCAGAATTTTTGCATCCAGCGGAGATGCCATCACCTGCAAAAAACGTAATACGCAAGCCCGCATCGCGTCATCCATCAGGCTCGACACCATACTTTTCGGCGATTCCGGCTGCGGGGCGTCATAAGCATCGAGCTGCAACATCAGTTCTGCCGCCAGACTGAAATCGAGCCGCAGATAAATTGCCAGCATCGGTTCACTGGCGGTGGCGTCAGTTTCCATGGTGAAAGGCACCGGCACCGATACGGTCAGATAATGCTGTGCATCATACAAATAGACATCATTACCTAAGAATCCGCGTTTTCTCCCCTGCACCACAATCACGATCCCCGGCTCATACAAAACCGGCGTGCGCAGCAGCGGACGGTTTGAACGTAAAAAACGCACATCTGCCAGCGTCGTCAGGTTGTAGCCTTCATGGGGCGTAAGCTGGTCCAAAAGCACGATCATTTGCTCAGTCACTGTCAAAGATGGAAACGTCATATGAACCTGAAAATATGCAGCGGAAAGTGAATGAAGTGTCGCACCGGGAATCAGTTGCGTCCAGACGCCTCAGAGGAACAGGCAAACATCAGAGAGGATCGGGGCTACGGATTTGCTGTTGTCCCCCCTATTCTGCAAGTCCGCTTTTTACTGAGGAGTTTGTATGAGTCAGTCAAAATTACTATTCATCACCGGCGTCAGCAGCGGATTTGGCCGTGCGCTGGCAGAAGAAGCCCTGAAAGCAGGACATCGCGTGGTCGGCACGCTGCGTAATGCACAAGCCTGCGCAGAATTTGACGCGCTGGTCCCCGGCCGAAGTTTTGGTCGCATGCTGGATGTCACTGATTTCGAGGCCATCGCCCCGCTTGCGGCTGCCGTGGAACAGGAAATCGGCGCCGTTGACGTGCTGGTCAACAATGCCGGTTACGGGCATGAAGGTATTATGGAAGAGTCGCCGTTAAGCGAGGCGCTGCATCAGTTTGACGTCAATGTTTTTGGCGCGGTTGCGGTCATCAAAGCCTTCCTGCCGTATTTTCGTCAGCGCCGCGGTGGACATATTCTTAACATCACGTCGATGGGAGGCTTTATTACAATGCCGGGCATCAGCTATTACTGCGGCAGTAAATTCGCCTTGCAGGGGATCTCTGAAACACTGACCAAAGAACTCAAACCGTTCAATATTGCCGTCACGGCCATTCAGCCCGGGTCTTTTCGTACCGACTGGGCGGGACGTTCGATGGTGCGCTCACCGCGTGCCATCAGTGATTACGATGCCAGTTTCGACCCCGTGCGGGAAACGCGGGAAAAACGCAGCGGTCATCAGCCGGGCGACCCGCTAAAAGCCGCACAAGCGATGTTGCAGTTGCTCGATGCGCCTGAGCCGCCTGCCTCGCTGTTACTCGGCAGTGACGCCGTTAAATTTGTCAGGGAAAAGATGCAACAAATGCGTGAGGATATCGATATCTGGGAAACGGTCAGCCGGTCTGCCGATGGCTGAAACATTCTTTTAAAGATCCCGTCAGCGCATTTCCCGGAGACTGCGCTATTCTGTTCAGACACTGAAATCGTCCTGCCTGCGGGCAGGATTTTCGTCTGAATAACAATCGGGTAAAACAATGAATTCCATTTCCAACGAAGATAAAAAACCCAGCTGTGATTCAGTGATTAACAGCGTGGCTTACCGCGACGGTAAACGATTGCAGGATGTGACGGTCGAAGACATCAGCGAAGTCCTGAAAGAGCCCGATACCTTTGTCTGGCTCGGACTGTGGCAGCCGGAAGATGCCTATATGCGCAGCATTCAGGAAGAATTCGGTCTGCATGACCTGGCGATTGAAGATGCACTGACCGCCCATCAGCGACCGAAAATTGAGCAGTACGGCGAATCGCTGTTTATCGTTACGCACACTGCGCAGAAAGTGAATGAAACCATCGAGTACGGCGAAACACACCTGTTTCTCGGCAAAAACTTTCTGATCACCGTGCGTCACGGTGCGTCATCCAGCTATAAAGAAATCCGTAAACACGCCGAAGAACGCCCGGAAATGTTGAGTAAAGGGCCAGCTTATGCACTGTATTGCGTACTCGATTCCATCGTGGATAACTATCTGGAAATCCTGCATCAATACACCGAACAGTTTGATGCCATCGAAAAACTGATGTTCCGCAACACCTTTAATCAGCAGGCGGTGCAGCAGGTTTATAGTCTGCGGCGGGATCTGCTCTCGCTGCGCAACGCCGCGGTACCGATGGAAGATATCTGTAATCAGCTCAGCCATCACTACGAAGAACTGATGCCTAAGAGCCTGCGGGCTTATGTGCGTGATGTGCAGGACCACGCTAATCAGGTGATCCGCACGACGGACGATGTGCGCGAAATGCTGTCGAACGCCATGCATGTGAATCTGGCGCTGGTGTCGGTGCATCAGAACGAAGTGGTACAGCGACTGGCGGGCTGGGGCGCGATTCTGGCGATCCCGACAGTGATTTTCAGTCTGTACGGCATGAACTTCAAAAACATGCCGGAGCTGGATGACTGGTGGGGATATCCGGTAACGCTGGGCGTCACTGTCGCCGGTTGTGTGTGGTTATACTGGAAGCTTAAAAAATCAGGCTGGCTGTAAGTTAATTATCACCTGAAAACACACGTTAATTAACATGCGAATAACAGAAACCGCTGTTATTCGCGTTCTTTAATTATCCTGACAATTTTAATCCTGACTTATTCTGTTTGTCCTTTCCTCTTCGCCTTATTTCCTTATATACTCGGTCGCATCTTCCTTACGGAAATAATATTCATCATGTCAGTTCGTTTCGCGATTTCACAGTTCATGCATTCGCTGCGCTTGCCCGGCAAGCGGGTCAGTGTGTTGCTGTTCGCGTTATGCTGGCTTGTCCTGAATGCCCAACTGGCGCTCGCCAGCCATCAGTGCGATATGCGCCCGCCGGTGGAAAACACCGCCATGGCACATAACATCACCATGCAAATGCCTGATTCTCCAGAGCACATGCAGAGTCAGTCGCTGTTGTGTGAGAAGCACTGTGCCCCTGAAAGAACCCAGTCTGACAGTGGTTCCGTGCCACTGGTGGCATTGCCCGTCGCTCCGGCATTAGCCATGCTCACCGTCGATGCCAGCACAGCGGTCACCACCGCGGACTGGATTGCGCCAACCGTCACTCCTCCTCCCGCTGAAGTTCAGTTCTGCCGATACAGAGAATAGCCCCTGCTGTCCTGAGTGTTTTTCCGCACTCAATATTAAATGAAATTGTTTTGCCAGATTAATGGCCAGTTTTTATCTAATGACAGTATTGGAGTATTTCCCATGCGTGCAATTTTAAATGTATTTACTGCAAGTCTTTTCTTTATTTCAGCTTATTCTTTTGCCGATGCTATGCCAATGAATCACGATGCTATGGCGATGCAGCATAATATGCAGGCCTATGAATCCGAAGGCGTGATCACTCAGTGGCAGTCTGATCGCGTGGGGATTTCCCATCACGCCATTCCTGCGCTGAAATGGCCGGCCATGACCATGAATTTCCGTCTGCCGCCGGAGATCGCCGCCAACTCCCTGCCCGCCGGTACGCCGGTCACCTTTAGCTTTGTCAAAACTGAGTCCGCTTATCAGTTACAGACACTGACACCGCTGAAACGCTGACCGGGAGATTCACCATGTTGACTTTACCGCGCCATCACCGGATGACGTGGCAATGGCTGCTGGCTTTTGTGCCGGTCAGCGCGTTTGCCACACCCGTTACCCTGCCGCAGGCGCTGGTCGCTGCGCAGGATTATTCCGCCGAGCTTTCTGCCAGTCGTCACCAGATCAATGCGCTGGATAACCGTGCCGATTCGGCCATGCAACTGCCGGATCCGAAGCTGAAATTCGGTATCGAAAACCTGCCGGTCAGCGGCGGCAACACCGACCGGTTTACCCGTGAAGGGATGACGATGGAACGTATCGGCATCATGCAGGATTACATCAGCAGCGATAAGCGCCAGCGCAAAGCCGACACGCTGCGTGCAGAATCCCGGGAAGTGGCGGCTACCCGCCAGAGTATCCGGGCACGTTTGCAACGCGATGCGGCGCTGGCCTGGATGGAACTGGCCATCGGCGGGCAAACCGTCTCGCAATTACAAAAACTGGTGGACGAAAGTCAGCGCCAGATTGGGGTTCAGCGGGGCGGTGTCAGCAGCGGCAGTTCGCTGCCCGCCTCGGTGCTGGACGCGCACCTGACGCTCATCAGCATGCAAGACAAACTGACCGAAGCCGAACGGGATGTTCAACTGGCGCGCACCCGCTTAAGCCAGCTGACCGGCATCGATCAGCCTGAAATTAACGGTGCCATTCCGCCTTTCACCGAACTTCCTCCACAGGCGTTACAGGCGACAAGCGTCGAACAACATCCTGAAATTATTCAGGCTCGGCGTGAAGCCGATGTGGCGCAGGCGAAATCTTCCCAGTCGGCCATTGCGGCGCTGCCGGATGTCGGCGTGGAAGTCTATTACGCCCATCGTGCCGACAGTTATGAAGATCTGGCAGGGGTGATGTTTACCGTCGATCTGCCGCTGTTTACCGCTTCGCGTCAGGATAAAGATCACGCCGCCGATCAGTCGATGGCAATGGAAAGCAATGACCGGCTGGCGCAACTGATGCGCGACCATCAGGCGCAACTGACCAGTTTGCTGGCGCAATATCAGGCCGCCGCCACGTTATGGCAGCGGCAAAAAAACAACGTTATTCCCCTGCAACAGCAACGCATCAGCGTGATTCAGGCACAGTATCGCGCCGGAAAAAGCAGCCTGAATGACGTTCTCGACGCCCGCCGCAACCTGATCGACAGCCAGATTTCCGAACGCAATGCCGGGCTGGAAGTGGCCCGCTATTGGGTCGCCCTGCGCTATCTGGCCCCCCAGGAGATTCATTAATGACTTCCGCTAAAACTTACAGCCTGCTGGCCGTCGCCATCATGGCCGCACTCGCCGCCGGTTACGTGGCTGGCCGTCACAGCCCTGCAGCGCAAACGCAGGCTTCTGCTGCTCCGGCCGAACGCAAAGTGCTGTACTGGTATGACCCGATGACGCCCGGCCAGCGTTTCGATAAACCGGGCAAATCGCCCTTTATGGATATGGATCTGATGCCGCGTTACGCCGATGAAGCCACGGATGACGGCGGTGTGACGGTCAGCGCCCGTCAGCAGCAAAATCTCGGTATGCGCAGTGAAAAGGTACAGCGACGGATGATTTCCGCACCGCTTAATGTGTATGGCACGGTCAGCGCCGATGAACGCAGCCTGCGCACGGTCGCCGCCCGTGCGAATGGTTTAGTCGAAAAACTTTACGTCGCTGCCAGCCAGCAGCCTGTGAAAAAAGGTCAGAAACTGGCCACACTGTGGATCCCCGACTGGACCGCCGCGCAGCAGGAATATCTGGCCGTGCGTCAGCTTGCCGACCGCAGCCTGACGGCTGCCGCCCGTCAGCGGCTGGCTTTGCAGTTTATGCCGGAAGACATTCTGCGCCGCGTCGATAAAACCGGTCAGCCGCAAACCCGCATCGACGTAGTCGCGCCGGAAGACGGTTATATCAGCCTGCTTTCCGTGCGTGAAGGGGCGCAGGTCAGCGCCACACAGCCGCTGTTCGAACTGACCAGTCTGAAACAGGTTTGGATTGTGATGGATTATCCGCCTTCTGCCGCCAGTCAGATCCAGATCGGCGGCAAAATTACGGCCAGTGCCGACAGTCAGCCGGGCGAGATATTTCACGGTACGGTCAGCGAATTGCTGCCGGATGTGGATGCCGTCAGCCGTACGCTGAAAGCCCGCGTGGTGATTGATAATCCGCAGGAAAAACTGCGTCCCGGCATGTACCTGAATTTATCGCCGGATGTCAGTGCGCAGACGGCGGTTCTGGCCATTGCGCAGGAAGCGCTGATCCAGACCGGCAGCCGCAATACCGTGCTGCTCGACGACGGCAACGGACATTTCACCCCGCAGAAGGTCACCATCGGCGTGACGCGTGATGGCTGGACGCAGGTACTTTCAGGCCTGGAAGAAGGTCAGTCTGTTGTCACCTCCGGACAGTTCCTGATCGACTCCGAAGCCAGCCTGCGCAGCGCACTGCCTGCCACCGACGCCCCCGCGCCGGACGCGCACCAGCACGGAGGTGATTTATGATTGCCGCTGTGATCCGCTGGTCGCTGAAGAACCGGCTGCTGGTGTTACTCGCCGCGCTGATGATGGCGGGCTGGGGCATCTGGTCATTGCAGAAAGCGCCGCTCGACGCCCTGCCGGATCTCTCCGATGTGCAGGTGATCGTGCGCGTGAGTTATCCGGGCAAGGCACCGCAAATCATCGAAGATCAGGTGACCTATCCGCTGACCACCACCCTGCTGTCAGTGCCCGGCGCGAAAACCGTGCGCGGCTTTTCGATGTTCGGTGATGCCTATGTTTATGTGTTGTTCGATGATGGTACCGATCCTTACTGGGCGCGCTCCCGCGTGCTGGAATACCTGAGTCAGGTTCAATCCTCACTGCCCGCCGGAGCCAAAGCCTCGCTGGGGCCGGATGCCACCGGCGTCGGCTGGATCTATGAATACGCGCTGATCGACAAAACCGGCAAACACAGCCTCGAACAACTTCGTGCCCTGCAGGACTGGACGCTGCGTTATGACCTGAAAACCGTACCGAATGTCTCTGAGGTCGCCAGCATCGGCGGCATGGTGCGTCAGTATCAGGTGGTGGCCGATCCGCAACGGATGCGCGCCCGGGGCGTGACACATCAGCAACTGGTGACCGCGCTGCAAAACGCTAATCAGGAAAGCAGTGGCTCGCTGCTGGAAATGGGCGAGGCCGAATACATGGTGCGCACCTCCGGCTATCTGAAAAGTCTGGATGATTTCAACAATGTGGTCGTGACAGTCAACAGCGGTATTCCGGTGCTGCTGGCGGATGTCGCCACCGTCCGCACCGGCCCTGAACTGCGGCGCGGCGTGGCGGAACTTAACGGTGAAGGCGAAGTGGCGGGCGGCGTGATTGTTATGCGCTCGGGTAAAAATGCACTGGAAACCCTGAAGGCGGTGAAAGAGCGGCTACATGCCCTCGCCCGCACGCTGCCTGCGGGGGTTGAAATCGTGCCGGTCTACGATCGCCAGCCGCTGATTGAAAACGCCGTCGAAACGCTGTCGCATAAACTGCTGGAGGAATTCGCGGTAGTCGCGGTGGTCTGCGCGCTGTTTCTGTTCCATTTCCGCTCGGCGCTGGTGGCGATCATCACCCTGCCGCTCGGTATTCTCGGCGCGTTTATCGTCATGCATTATCAGGGGGTCAGCGCCAATATTATGTCGCTCGGCGGTATCGCGATTGCCATCGGCGCCATGGTCGATGCGGCGATTGTGATGATCGAGAATATGCATAAGGTGCTGGAGCAATGGCGGCACGATCATCCCGGCCAGCAGCCTGCGTCGGCGGATTACTGGAAGGTGTCTGAGCGTGCCGCCACGGAAGTGGGTCCGGCGCTGTTTTGCAGTTTGCTGATCATCACCCTGTCGTTTATTCCGGTGTTTTCGCTGGAAGCACAGGAGGGCCGGATGTTCTCCCCGCTGGCATTCACCAAAACCTACGCGATGGCGGTGTCTGCCGGGCTGGGCATCACTCTGGTGCCGGTGCTGATGGGCTATTTTATTCGTGGCAAAATTCCTGATGAAAATGCCAGCCCGATCAACCGCTGGCTGATTGCCGCCTACCAGCCGGTGCTTTCTGCCGTGCTGAAACGTCCGAAAACCACGCTATTATTCAGCGGCCTGTTCCTGCTGGTGTCTCTGTATCCGCTGGCAAAACTGGGCAGTGAATTTATGCCGCCGCTCGATGAAGGCGACCTGCTGTATATGCCGTCGACGCTGCCGGGGATTTCAGCCCGCGAAGCCGCACGGTTGTTGCAGCAGACGGATCGGTTAATCAAAACTGTGCCCGAAGTCGCCAGTGTATTTGGCAAGGCCGGACGCGCCGACAGCGCCACTGACCCGGCGCCGCTGACCATGATCGAAACGACCATCCGCTTTAAACCGAGGGACCAGTGGCGACCGGGCATGACGCCGGACAAACTGGTGACAGAACTCGACAACGCGGTGAAATTGCCCGGCATCGCCAACGTCTGGGTGCCGCCTATCCGCAACCGTCTCGACATGCTGGCCACCGGCATCAAAAGCCCGGTGGGCATCAAGGTGAACGGCAATAACGTTGCACAAATCGAGCAGATCGCCCAGCAGATCGAGCATATCGTGAAACAGGTGCCGGGCGTGACCTCGGCACTGGCCGAAAGGCTGGAAGGTGGTCGTTACGTCGATATTGATATTAACCGGCGTGAAGCGGCACGTTACGGTGTCACGGTGGCTGAATTACAGTCGCTGGTCTCAACGCTGGTCGGCGGGGAAAATATCGGCGAAACGCTGGAAGGCCGCGAGCGTTATCCCATCAACCTGCGTTATCCGCGTGAGCTGCGCGACAACGTGCAGGCGCTGCGGGATTTACCGGTGCTGACCGCCTCCGGCGCACAGGTGCCGCTGTCGGCGCTGGCATCCGTCAACGTCACCGATGGCCCGCCGATGCTGAAAAGTGAGAATGCCCGTCTTTCAGACTGGATCTATGTGGATTTGCGCGGACGAGATTTGAAATCTGCCGTCGAAGACATGCAACAGGCGGTCAACCAGCAGGTAAAATTGCCGGAAGGGGTGACAGTCAGTTGGTCGGGGCAATTCGAGTATCTTGAACGCGCCACGGCAAAACTGAAAATCGTGCTACCGGTGACACTTTTGATCATCTTCGTCCTGTTATACGTGACGTTCAGCAGCGTGCGCGACGCCCTGCTGATCATGGCGACACTGCCGTTTGCCCTGACCGGTGGCGTCTGGCTGTTGTACCTGCTGAGTTTCAATCTGTCGGTCGCCGCCGCCGTCGGGTTTATCGCCCTGGCCGGGGTTGCCGCCGAGTTCGGGGTGATCATGGTGCTGTATCTGAATCAGGCAGTGCAACGTCAGCAAAAAGCCGGCGGGGATATGAGTGAGGCAGAACTGTGCGACGCCATTCACCACGGTGCGGTGTTGCGCGTCCGGCCAAAAGCCATGACTGTTGCCACCATCATGGCGGGTTTACTGCCGATCATGTGGGGCGGAGGAACCGGTTCAGAAGTGATGCAGCGTATTGCCGCGCCGATGATCGGCGGCATGGTGAGTGCCCCGTTGTTGTCGATGCTGGTGATCCCGGCGGTGTATTTGCTGATGCATCGGAGAAGGAATAAAAAAGTTTAAGGGAAAGCCCCTCCTCTTCGCAGCGGGGAGCCGAACGGATCATTCTTAGGGTTTTGTCCTGGCTCCTCCCCCTGCGAAGGGGGAGGTCGGGAGGGGGTTTTAAGGGCTAACATCTTGTCAAGGTATACTTCAACTTATTGATTTTTCTTTAATACCCCACCCCAACCCTCCCCTTCGCAGGGGAGGGAGTCGACCGGATCATGCTTTGGATTTTACTCCTCAACCGGAACGATCCTCTCTGCCGGTTTCTCCAGAATCATCGTCTGCGTCTGACTCAGACTGATCCCCGCGGCCCGCAGCATTTTCAGGATTTCGTAAAGCAAATCACTGCGCGTACCGCTGACCATGCGCGGGCTGTTCACAAAACCTGTCACACTCAGCACAATCCCGGTCGGTCCCAGTTCTTTAAAGCTGACCGAGGCCGGTGGGTTTTCCAGAATGGATTCGTGCAAGTTGTAGGCTTCCAGCAGCAATGTCTTAACCTGTTCCGGGTCGATATCCAGCGGGAAGGTCAACGTGATAGTCGCCACGCCCTGCGCGTTACCCATGGTGGCGTTACGCACGTTCTGCGAAATCAATTGTGAGTTCGGCACAATCACGGTGGATTTATCGCTTAGCTGAATTTCAGTTGCACGGACATTGATACGGCGGATATCCCCTTCCACACCGCTGATGCTGATCAAATCCCCCACTTTCACCGGACGTTCGGTCAGCAGGATCAGACCGGAGATGAAGTTCTTCACAATCTCCTGCAAACCAAAACCGATACCGACCGACAAGGCACTGACGATCCACGCCAGTTTGTTCCATTCGATGCCCAGCGAAGACAGCGTCAGCAGGATGATCAGCACGTAGCCGACGTTGGTGAACAGCGTCACCAGCGAGGCACGCATACCGCGATCCATCATGGTTTTTGGCAGGAAATCGTTATCCAGCCACCTGCGTGCGGAACGCAAAATATACCAGCCGACCACCAGACACAGCACCGCGTTGACCGCGTGCGCCGGAATGATGTTCATGCTTTCGAGACCTTTACCGCCCCAGATATCGACGATTTTTGCCAGCAGCTCCAGCGGCGTCGTCGTGCCGAAAGTACCGTTAAGCAGCGCGACGGCGGCCATCAGCAGCAGTCCGGTTTTACCGATTGCCGAGAATAACGTGGCAGCCAGTGACAGGTGACGGTCATTGACGCTCAGCGTACTTTTGAGGATTTTGCCGCTGTGCGTGGTCGGCGCAAACAGACTCTCACACAGGTCCACGACAAAGTGGATCAGCAGATACAGGCAACTGACTACCAGCCCGATCCACAGCAGTTCGAAGGTCACAAAACGCGCCAGCGGAATATAACCAATCAGCAGCGCCATCAGGATGACAAACGCCGTCAGGCTTATCACCAGATGGATAAGCCCGGCCAGCGTGGAACGTGCTTCGGTCTGTTCCCCTTCGGCCTTCATCTTGCGACGCATACGGTTGATACGCACTGGCGCGATCAGGCAGTTGAGCGCCACGAGTAACGCCGCCAGTCCGTTGCCAAATAACGTTGCTGAGACGCTGGCACCGACCAGGTTATTCAGCTGTTCGATGATACCGAACAGGAAAATAAAGCCCGCCAGCAGAACCGGGAATGATGCCAGTGTTTTTGCCAGCGGATCGGCAATGCCCGGCAGACGCCACGACGGATGGTTATTGGAAAGTAATGCAATCCCCAGACCGGCGATCACGGCGGAGAAATAGGTCAGTTCAACCAGTTGTCCGGCAAATTCCGTCACCCACGGCGAGGTATCCGGCAGACGGGTGAAAATATACCCGAGCAACTGAACGCTGATGCCAAGCGTCAGGGTGGTGCTCAGCGTAGTAAAACAGGCCAGAAAACTGCGACGGAAACGCCCCTGCGGCAACCAGCGCGGCAGGATCCAGTTCATCGGTCTGTCCAGCACGCGGCGACCGGCCAGGCCAATCACCAGCGCCAGTAACAGATAAATTGCGGTGCCGATGCGCCATTCCTCGCTCCACGCCTGCATCCACGCGTCTTTAACCTGCGAACCGAAGTCATCAAAACGCGCCGCATCATCATCGTTTGGCGTAATAAGCGGTGCCCAGAAATTCCCTCCGAGAATGCTGCCGGTATTGAGCGCAATCTGGGTTTTCAGTGCATCACGACGTAATCCGGCGATTTGCGAAGACAGGTTTTGCGCACCAAGGGAGATGGCTTTGGTCTGCTCGATTTGCGTGGTCAGCAGCGTTTTGCTGTTGTTGAGCTTATTACGCTGGCTGATCACTTGCGGTGTTTCCGTGATCGTGCCCGGTGCAGGCGCCGGACCCAGCACGTCGAGCTGTGCCTGCACCTGCGCCAGATCCGGCGTCAGCGCACCCGTCAGTTTGTCGGCATCTTCGGCCAGTTTCTGCGCAGCATCAGTCAGGCCGGTAAATTTCTTGTCGGTTTTCGCCGAAGAGACCTGCTGTTTCAGCTGATCCAGACGCTTTTGTAATGCCGGTAACGCGGTCGTGACGTTCACTTTAACCGGTTGTTCCGCCGTGGCAGGCTGGCCTGTACTTTCGTCAGCCTGACTCAGCACCGGCGTTATCAGCAGACATGACAACAATGCCAGCAACAACGGCACTCTTAACATTTTTTGCATAGAAGGATGATTCCGGGAGTTCGGGAAATTATTGTTTGAAAAATCCGGCTAAGGATACGCTTTCTCGTGCCAAAAGGAGTAGGGATTTTCTGCTTCTCAGGCTGCGGTGCATAACCCTAAATCATTCGGGGTGCATCAGGGCAGCGACTGAGCAAATCCCCGGCAGCATACATAAGTATATGACCGGGGTTTGCGAACGAAGCTAACGCAGAGGCAGCCTGAGGGATGACGGTTAGTGCTGACCGAGCATCTGGCGAAGTATAGCCGCAGACTCCGCAGGCTGGAGCGCCAGAATGCCGGAGTACAGGCTGATGGAAATTTCACACACTTTTTCGCGATCGATATCCGGTTTGGTCAGGTCATTAAACATCTGCAACTGTTCTCCGTACATACTGGCCAGGGCTTCACGCACCGGCACCATCATCTGCACCACTTTTTCCGTGCTCACAGGGGTGGGCATAACCGTTTGCCCGCTGCCGGTCGCCAGCAGTAAATCATTCATGGTGTCGAGATCTTTGCGGAACAGTTCCGGTGGCAGCACCTGTGCGGTATTCACGCCGCCGCTGACCTGCGGATAAAGGAATTTAAAGCAACTGCCGTCTTTGCGTGCCTGCAGCGTCTGCATTTCTTCCAGATTTACCTGCATCGCCTGGTTCACATTGGCGTCCGGTGCGTGGCTGATGCGTTGCGAGAGTAACAATGACACCATCGGTTTGACGGTATCAATGGCTTCCTGCTGCGGTTTACCCTCTTTCTTCATATTCAGGATATTGCTGCGGATCTGCGCATACAGTGCCGGTTCCTGCATTCTGATGGTGTTGTACAGCGGCAATTCGGCCAGCGCCTGATCGATTTTCTGCTCTTCACTGTTACCGGCAAGACGCGGTTTGATGACGCCCCCCCACAGCAGGTTACCGCCGATGATCAACACCAGAAATAAGATCACCGCAGGTACCCGGCCAATTTTGCCTTTTTTGTGTAATGCCCCGATCAGCGAGCCAATGACCGCACCGCTGATGCCCCACACCATCACTTCATTCCAGTTCATTTTCCTTTGCCTTCAGTAAACAATTTAGTGACTTCCAATCTGTGCGACCGCATCGCGGCTGGCGTCAATACGCGCCTGCCCGTGCAGTTCGTGCAATTTGCCCTGTCGCATTTCCAGCAGACGATCGGCGTGTTCAAAATAGTGATCATCATGGCTGATTGCCAGCACGGTTTTACCCATATCACGCAATTGTGGCAACAGCTCACGGTAGAAGGTACGGCGGAACTGGGGATCCTGATCGGCCGCCCATTCGTCGAGCAGCAGGAAATCACGCCCTTCGGCAGCCGCCAGCAACAGCGCCACCCGTTTACGCTGTCCGGCGGACAGTTGCAGATTGGTCACTTCATTGCCGTTGAACTGGAGTTTTTCTTTCATTTTCAGGCGTTGCAGCCAGTCTTCCACCAGCAGCGGGTCCGGCATCTCGCCTTGCGGACCCATGAGCTGACCAAACAGGTGGAAGTCGGTGAACACCGCCGAGAAAATCTGCCGGTATTGTTCGGCGTTTTCGGCGGTGACCGGCACGCCGTCGAGCAGGATTTGCCCGGAACGCGGCTGATACAGGCCGGTCAGCAACATCGCCATTGTCGATTTTCCGCTGCCGTTGCCGCCAATCAAAAATACCAGCTCGCCACGGGTGATCGTCAGGTTCAGCGGACCGACGCCAAAACCAGCGCCCTCTTCTTTGCCTGCGTAACTGAAGGTCAGGTCGCGCAGTTCAAGGGTTTGCCACTTTTTCGCGACAATGGCGGGGGTAAAGGCTGCGTTATATTCCGCCAGTTTCAATGCTTTCAGTTTGCCAAAAGCCACCTGCGCGCTGAGCAGCGTCGGCAGCGCACCCACAGCCTGTAACATTGGCGTGCGCAGGAACAACAGCGTCAGGGAATAAGTAGCGGCAACGTCGGTATCCGACCAGCCGAGCGTATTCGCCATGAAGAACACCAGGCCAATCGCGCCCAGCATCATGATATTCGACCAGTTCACGGCGCTCAGGTGGAAGGTGTCGGCGCGGATGATGTGATGACGATATTCTTCGGCATCTTTACGGTACACATCATCAAACAGATGGCGCGCACGCTCGCGGTTCAGCGCCAGCTCTTTGCGCCCCTCGATCACTTTCTGATAATCGGTTTGCAGTTTGTCTTCCGCATCACGCACTTTCGCCAGATGACGGTAAACATGCGACACCAGTTTGAAACCGCCGAAAATAGTGATCAACAGCCAGATGACCGTCACCAGCAGCATTTCCGGTGACAGCCAGGCCAGATATCCCGCACAGCCAAGGGTCAGGATAATCCCCTGCACCAGCTCCGGCAGGCGCACAAACGCCAGTGTGATGTTACGGATGTCGCTGCCCAGGCTGGCAAGCAGTTGCGCATTACCGATTTGCTCGATGCGTTCGATATCGGTATCGAGAATACGTTTAATGAACTGGCCACGCAGACGGTAAATGAAGTGATGACCGAGCACGGTCAGCGCCAGCTGAGAGCCTAACGTGACCGCCATCAGCAACAGAAGTAATCCGAGGAATTGCGGAAGAACCATCAGCGAGCCTTGGGTGGTTTCAATCAGTTTCAGATTGATAAACGCGATCAGCCCGATGCCCAGAACGGCGCTGAGCAGGCTCAGCGCCATCACCCCTAAAAACGGCCAGCGGTATTGCTTAAAGACAACACGTAACAACTCCATGAATTTTTCTCATTCTGAATGCAGGTAAATGATGCTGCACGCAGTTTAATGACACGCATTGTCATATCAAGAACAATTCTCATTTTACCCGCGTATCCTGGCGGATCACCATGCGCTCGAACTTACCGGCGACCACCAGATAGCCAAACATGCCGAGCAAACCGTGTGCGCCGACAAACCACAGCGCGAGGTTAAAGGAGCCGGTTGCCGCGACGATATAACCGATCACTACGGGCGTAATAATCCCCGCAACGTTACCCAGGCAGTTAAACACCCCGCCGCTCAGGCCGATCATTTTCTCCGGCGCGGTATCTGACATCACTGCCCAGCCGATGGCCGGTAAACCTTTGCCAAAAAACGCCAGTGTCATCAACGCAATCACCGCCGCATCAGTGGAAACAAAGTTACTGGCAAATCCCGCAGATTATCGCGCTGGCAGCTCAGGAATTGCCGGAAATCACGCTGGTAATGAAGGAAATGGTGTCGTCAGCCCAGCTTCAGGCACTGGCGGCGCGCACGCTGGATATCGGCTTTGTGCGCCAGCCGGTGACGTTATTTCCGCTGGCCTATCATTGCGTACTGCGTGAGCCTTTATGCGTTGCGTTGCCTGCTTCATCCGCGCTGACCGCCAAACCACGCCTCCGTCTGCGGGACTTTGCCGGACAACCTTTCATCATGTATTCCGCCAGCGAAGGAAAATACTTTTACGACTGTATCGCCGGGCTGTTTGCACAGGCCAACGTCGTGCCGCATTACGTGCAACATTGCAGCCAGACTCACACTATTCTCGGGCTGGTGCGCGCCGGTGTCGGGCTGGCGATTGTACCCGACAGTGCCCGCCAGCTGGCCTTTCCCGACATAGAATTCCGCCCGCTCAGCCATCCCGACGCCGTTGCTGAAATCCATATGGCATGGCGTCAGGACGGAGAAACACCCGCGCTGGCGGCGTTCCGGCAACTGGTTATCGCGCACTGCACGGCAAGTGGCGCAATCGCAAGAAAAAAGCTGACAGTCCGCCGCTCGCTTCCTAAACTGAGGTAATGGATAAAGAACAAGAACTTCGCCGAAGTAAACGTAACGCGCTGGGGTTGCTGCTGGTTGCCGCCGCCCTGTTTGTCATCACCCTTTTCCTGCCGCCCAACTTCTGGGTGTCCGGTCTGAAAGCCATTTCCGAGGCCGCGATGGTCGGGGCAATGGCTGACTGGTTTGCCGTCGTGGCACTGTTCCGCCGCGTGCCGGTGCCGTTTGTCGCCTCGCATACGGCGATCATCCCTAAAAACAAAGACAAGATTGCCGATAATCTGGCGGTGTTCGTGCAGGAGAAATTCCTCGCGCCCGCCACACTTATCACACTGATCCGCCAGCATGACCCGGCGCGGATGCTGACAGACTGGCTGAACGCGCCCGACAACGCACAACGGTTTGCCAAATATGCCGTGAAGATGATCCGCGGTTTTCTGGACGTCACTGACGATCAGCGCATCGCCCAGCTTATCCGCCGTGCGCTGTACCGGGTGATCGACAAAATCGACCTGTCGGCGTCGATTGCCACCTTGCTGGAAAGCCTGACCAAAAACGGCCGCCATCAGGAACTGCTGGATCAGGCGATGGATCAGCTGGAAATCCTGCTGGCAAAAGACAGCACGCGGCAGTTTATCTCCGCGCAGATTGTCGGCTGGATGAAACGCGAACATCCGCTGACCGCCAAATTACTGCCCACCGGCTGGCTGGGGCGCAACGGCGCGGATATGGTCTCCAATGCCGTGAATTCCGTGCTCGACGATATGGGCAACGATAAAACCCACGCTTTCCGCAAAGGCTTCGATCGCTCGGTACAAAGCTTTATCTGGAAGCTGCAAAATGACCCGGCGACCGCGCAGAAAGCTGAAGAGATCAAACAGTATCTGAAAGATGACGAAAAGCTGAATACGTATGTTTTGCAGCTGTGGGGCGATATGCGTAACTGGCTGAAAGAAGATTTAGAAAGCGAGGATTCGCAGGTGTTCGCCAAAGTCACCGAATCCGGGCAATGGCTGGGTAATGCGCTGGCGCAGGACGAAAAGCTGCGCCTCTCGCTGAATCAGCAGATGGAAAGTATTGCAGAGAAAGTCGCGCCGGAATTCGCCGAATTCCTGACCCGCCACATCAGCGACACAGTGAAAGGCTGGGACGCGCGCGATATGTCGCGGCAAATAGAACTGAATATCGGTAAGGATTTGCAGTTTATCCGCATCAACGGCACGCTGGTCGGTGCCTTTATCGGCCTGGTGCTTTACCTGCTGTCACAACTGCCGGTGGCGATTCCCTGGGTGATGGCGCGGATTTAAGGCGCCTGAACAACCTGTATTTTACCCCGGTTCTGGTCCTTAAAACCTCTTCTCAGACTCCCCCTCTGCAGGGGGAGTAGCAAAAAGCCAGGCCGGAAATAGCCCGACCGGCGCCCTCTCCTGCGAAGGGGAGGGTTGGGTATTAAAGACAAATGAATGAGTTAACGTGTGCATTCGCCTTACCACCCGCATGCCTCACTTTTCCCAAAGGCACAAGCCGATAATTACTTCACAGTTTTACTGAACGCATCCACCGCCAGAATGGCATTCGCCACATCTTCGGCAGACAGGTTGTGGTTCAGATTGCCCAGCGTATCGCCCTCGCCGCCTGCCAGCGCACCCACTTTCACCAGATTGGCGAAAGATTCGTTTTCCAGATGCATTTCTTTCAGCGTGGTTGGCATTTTGATGGCGCGGTAGAAGCGCACGTATTTCGCGATTTCTTCGTCCGGACGTTGTTCCAGCACCATCTGCGTCAATGTACCGTATGCCACTTTTTCACCGTGCGTCAGGTGGTGAATATCACCAGAGATCGCAGTAAAACCATTGTGGATGGCGTGCGCCCCCGCCAGACCGGCATTTTCAAAGCCCAGACCGGAAAGCAATGTGTTGGCTTCCACCACAGCTTCAACCGCTGGCGTCACCAGTTTCTGCTCAACTGCGGTGTAAGCACTGTAGCCGTAAGTCAGCAGCGTTTTTTCGCAGGCTTCGGCAATGGCCATCCCGGCGATAGTCGGGTCGCCGCCTACCATAGACTGGGAATGAGAACGCAATACCGCCTGCGCTTCAACAAAGGTCGCCAGGCCGTCAGCGATACCGGAGGCGAACAGGCGTACCGGTGCCTGTGCGCAAACATGGGTATCCACCAGCACCAGATCCGGGTTTTTATTGTAGAAACGGTAGGATTCGAAAACGCCTTCATCGGTGTAGATAACCGACAGCGCACTGCACGGCGCATCGGTAGAGGCAACGGTCGGCACAATCACTACGTTTTGTTTCAGTTCATCTGCAATGGCTTTAACCGTGTCGAGCGTCTTACCGCCACCGAGCCCAACCACTACCTGTGTTCCCGCATCACGGGCGATACCTGCCAGACGGGTGATTTCGCTGGCAGAGGCTTCACCGTTAAAGCGCTCGTAGTGGAATTCTACGCCCGCTTTTTTCAATGATTTCTGTACGCGGTCACCGATAATTCCCCAAACAACATCATCTGCAATCAGGAATGATTTTCCCCCCAGGTCGGGCAGATAATCCCCTAACTCATCCAGTACACCGCTGCCCTGAACGTATTTTCTTGGCGAAGAGAAGATAAATTTACTCATGATAAAAACCTCTTTTCGTTGATAATGTGAAAGTGAATAACCCTCCGAGGGTAACGCAGCATGACAGGAAGCCCAACCCTTTTAATTCACATTAACAGCATGACTCGCAAAGAATTTCTTCAATTAATGCGGAAGTTTAAAATAATAAGACAATTCATATTTGAACGATTTAATACCTCTTAATGATTATTAAAATTCGCATGATTCATCGCTGATAGATAAAGCGCAGTCTGTTAGCTTTTAACTATTGAATGCATCAATAAAAGCGACTTTCCCTTATCAGTAAACCCCGTAGAATTCATCGCATTGGCAGCACGTCGTAAGCAGTGGTCATTAGCCAGCTCGCTGTTAGCCATTCCATTAATATTTCTGAAATTAATAAGGAACAGCATGTACAACTTTCAGCGCTATAACGCCAAAGAACTGGCGCTTGCCTATATGAGCAGCAAACCACACGACTTTTCGCCGAACGAATTTTTACAACAGTTGAAAGAGATCGAGAAATCTTTCGACATGGCGCTGCGAAATCCGCAGCAGCAGCCACAGAACGGAATGTTGGTGAAGGCGTTTTGATTGCCATCTTGCCCTTCATCAGTTAAGTGTCGTGCGTTACCCTTGCTTTACCCGTGGAAGTATTTTGCACGTGCCTGTATTGGGTTCATCTGCAAAAATAAAATAGAAAAAAAGCAAAAGCCCCGAATAGTCGGGGCTTTTTGTATTTATTAATGACAACTCCCCTAAATCATTCAAGTTGCAGGAAGGCGGCAAACGAACGAATCCCGATGAGCTGACTAAAGTCAGTGATTCGGGTGAGCGAATGCAGCCAACGCACCTGCGGTTTGAAGGATGACGGGGACTACTTCGTCATCTGACGGTCATCAATGTACTTGCGTTTATCCGGCGCTGGCGGGAAATACTGATACAGCCAGGTTTCAGACAGCGCAGTCTGGCCGTTGCGCAGGAACATACGCAGCTCGACCGGCGCGACTGAATCGCTGTCAGGATACCAGTCAAACAGGATGCGGTAACCGTCGAACGGCTGCACATACAAAATTTCGATGTTTTTGATTTTACCCGCCGAGACGTTGATCACCGGCTCGATCCCTTTATCAGCAAAGGCTTTCAGCTCGCCACCAATGAAATCGATAGCAAAACGACGCGCCCAGACTTGCGGATAGTTCTCACCCGGCGCCCACCCTTCCGGGAAACCGCCCATACCGGTACGGGTCGCCAGCACATTCGCCAGCGGGCTGCGGTGAGGAGGTACGGAACTCCAGTACAGCTTATAGCTGAAACTAAATTCAGCACCGGATTTCACCGGTGTTTCCGGTTGCCAGAAGCACACCACGTTATCCAGGGTTTCACCCGTAGTCGGGATTTCCATCAGATTGACGGCGCCCTTCCCCCAGTCCCCGACCGGTTCTACCCACAGGCTCGGACGCTTGTTGTACCAGCCAATCACGTCCTGATAATTATTGAATTCATGGTCAAGTTGCAACAGACCAAAACCTTTCGGGCTGTTGTCGCTGAAGGCGTTGAACTGCAATCGCTGCGGGTTGTTCAACGGGCGACAAATCCACTCACCGGTACCGGTCCACATTTCCAGGCGATCAGAATCGTGGATTTGCGGGTGGATGGTGTCGCAACGGCCACGTTCACTGGTGCCACAACTGAACATGCTGGTCATCGGAGAAATGCCCAGTTGTTTGATATCTTCGCGGGCATGCAGATGGTTTTCAATTTCCATCACCACACGGGTCGGTTCGCAGTGGATCACGAATTTATACGCGCCGGTAATGCTCATGCCGTCCAGCAAGGCGTAAACCGTAAAAGTCGTGTCGCCAGGTTTTGGCGTATCAAACCAGAATGCGGTGAAATCAGGGAATTCTTCCGGCTGATCGGTAAAGGTATCGACCGCCACACCACGGGCTGACAGGCCATATTGGTAGGTATCATCTACTGCACGAAAATAGCTGGCACCGAGGAAGGAAACCACGTCGCGGCGCGTCAGTTCAGGGGCTTTATTGACTTTAAAACCGGCGAAACCAAGATTTGAGAAGCCTTCCAGTTGTTTGGTATCCACACCGGCATCGTGATAGTTAAACAATTCAGGGCGGAAATGGATTTCGCGCGCCATGTGTTTCACCGGATCTACAGAATACATGCGCACGCGGCGTTTGAAGCCCATGCCGACGTGAAACAGTTCCACATCAAGCTGACGGTCAGGCAGACCATTCCACAGCGAATGTGCATGATCATACTGAATCGCGTTGTAGGCCTGTGGCGTGAGTTCAGCCAGCGTCTTCGGCAACGGCTGCGGCGCGCCACCGTAGGGCTTGTCAGCCAAATCTTTCGCCATTTTTTTCAGCGCGTTGAAATCAAACGGCAATTCGCCGCCGTCTGCCACATTCGCCTCTGCCGCTTCTGCGGAACGGGTGAACAGTGTGGACATAGCCGGCACACCACACCAGGCGGCGAATGCCATAGATGCTTTAATAAATGCTCTTCGTTCCATGCCAGAATCGTTTCCTGTACTGGGCAAAAAAATCCGGGGGCTTCGTCACAAAAACGCAGTCCCCGCGTATTCAGAATTTTCGACCCTAAGGCTAACGTAAAATTCACAAGCCGAGTACAAGAAATTGAATGCATTCAGCTAATATTTCACTTGAAAAAGTTAGCGCTTATGACAGTGCTCATCCCCCGTATGACAGGGGATGAGCCGGTTTTCAGAAACGCCGGTTTTAGCCGTAATTCCTGCCCTGTTGAGGTGCGTAACCCCCCGGTGACTTTAGGAACATTCTGTTACCGGAAGGTTACTATCACTCATGATTCAGCGTGTTATCCGCGCCGGGTTAGCACGCCTTTGTGCCCGCCCTGCTATGCTGAAATCTCATCGCTTTGTGATTTTTTGTTTTACTGCATGAGGTTTCAGCATGTCCGATGAACTGATTCAGGAGAAAGCCCGTGCGCTATACGCGCAGTTAACCGGCAAAATTTCACTCCCCTGCACGCTCCATGTCAGCGGTGCCGGAAATCTTCCCTCTTATTATCCGGTAACCCCGCTGATTGCCGCCTCTGTTGCGCTGGCAGGAATCGCAGTGTCGCAACTGGTCGCCCTCAGAAACGGCAAACACGATGCCGTAACCGTGGATCGCCGTCTGGCCTCGCTGTGGTGTAAAACCAGTATCCGGCCTGACGGCTGGGAAATACCGCCAGCCTGGGACAGTCTGGCGGGTGATTACGCCACGGCAGACGGCTGGATCCGTTTGCATACCAATGCCCCCGCGCACCGTAAGGTGGTTGAAACACTGCTCGGCAAAGCGGAAAACCGCGAGGCGCTGGCGCTGCGGGTGGTGATGTGGAAAAAAGCAGCACTGGAACACGCCGTGGTGCGGGCAGGTGGATGTGCCGCGCAGATGCTCAGCCCGGAAGAATGGCAGCAGCATGTTCAGGGAAAATCGCTGAACGCGGAACCTCTTTTTCAGCATGCGTTGTCCGTTAAAGTGGCACCGCCGCATTGGGAATTATCCCCGCAACAGCCGCTGGCGGGCGTGAAAGTACTCGATCTGACACGGATTATCGCCGGGCCGGTGGCGACGCGTTTTCTCGCAGGACTGGGCGCGGATGTATTACGCATTGATCCCTTTGGCTGGGATGAACCCAGTCAGGAAGCGGATGTCACGCTGGGTAAACACTGTGCGCGGCTGAACCTGCATAACCCGCAGGACCGGCACCGTTTCGAAGAATTACTGCGGGACGCGGATGTGATTGTGCATGGCTATCGCGCAGGCGCGCTGCACAAACTGGGTTACGGCAGTGAACAACGTCGCGCGATTGCGCCAGGGCTGGTGGATGTGTGCCTGAATGCCTATGGCTGGAGCGGACCATGGCGCGAACGGCGCGGGTTTGACAGTCTGGTGCAAATGAGCTGCGGGATCGCTGAACAGGGAATGCAGCGTTCCGGTCGTCACAAGCCTGTTCCGCTGCCGGTTCAGGCGCTGGATCACACTACCGGCTATCTGATGGCTGCGGCAGTGCTGCAGGGTTTGGCGCAACGTATGGAAACCGGTCAGGGCAGCGAATGCCGCCTTTCACTGGCACGTACTGCCCGCGAACTGATGGAAAATAGCACCTTAGCAGAAAGCGGCGAACCACTGATTGAATCCGCGGATCCGGCCGACTTTTTACCCGAACAGGAACGTACGGTCTGGGGCAATGCCCGGCGTTTGCTTCCTCCTGTTCGTCTGGAAAATACGACATTACACTGGCGCTTCCCGGCTTCACCGCTCGGCTCTGCCCCCGCCAGCTGGCGTTAAGTCGTCAGAGAAAATGCCGCCTTGCGATACTGCAACGGCGTTTTGCCGATCATCTTTTTAAAACGGGTAATAAAATACGGCGCGTCAGTAAATCCGCATTGCAGTCCGATTTCTTCGACCGAACGGTCGGTGGAACGCAGTAATTCACATGCCCTTTTAACCCGCCGGGTGGCAAGGTAATCCTGAATGGAGCCCCCGGTTTCCTGCCCGAAAACCCGCGAGATATAACTTTCTGACAACCCGATGGCCGCTGAGAGCTGCGCCAGAGAAAACTTCTGCACGTAATTTTCTTCAATCCACTGCATCACTTTAGAGGCCGTTGTCCGGCTGATGGTTTTCGGCATTGCGTCCTCTGCGGGCATAAAGGCCATCAGTTGCAAAATCAGCAGGGTAATTTCTTCCCACTGATCGGCCTGCGCTTCAGACAACTGATTGAACTGCTCGAGAATGACTTCTATATGGCTGGCATGTTCGCTGAGATCATAAATGTGTGCCGCGCGGTCGGCATCCCACAAACTTGCGAACCGTGCCCGGCGTTGCGGGAACGATTGCAGGCAGCCATCCAGCAACTGGTGGTCCAGATGAATGGTAGTGCGCAAATACAGGTTCTTTTCACCGGATTCGACAAACACTTTGTGCAGTTTAAAAGGCGGAAAGACAAACAACCGTCCCGGGCGCAACGTGTATTGCTGATTATCCACAATGACAATGCCGTAACCCTGACTGACGAAAAGTAACTCCAGACACTGATGCCAGTGGAAATAATTAGCACTCCCACGGTTCATCCGGTTAAAGGAAACCTGACGTTCATTAAGGGCAATGCGTTCCAGATAATCAGATACCGGCATTCCTGTTTTCCTCAGTTCATTTTTACGTCATTAACGGCAAGGACAACAAAACACAATTTTCAGTCAGTTTTTTATAATTTAAGCCGTTTTAATCGTGGTTTGGTAATCACAATTTCAAAAATCACGCCATTCTGTGAAGCACGTAACAATCAGCGATTTTCAGTTCTCTATATTTCACTCGCAGCACAGAGAATTGAAATAATATTTCAAATTAATAAACCCTTATTTTCTGCTTCCCTCACATCACCGGGAGAGTTTTTATGACGCCGAAAAAAGTGAACATCAATAATCCGTTACAGACCCGCGATGATGTGCAGCATCTCTTGCAAGAATTGCTCGCGGCGGTGTCGCCTTATACGGAAGAAGGCAAAAGCGGAATCAGTCTGGGCAATTCCACCCCCCATTACGGCAAAGAGATTGCCAAAATGGAAGCGCTGTCACGCATGTTGTGGGGAATATTCCCGCTGCTGGCGGGTGGCGGTGAATGTGAAGATTTGCCTTTTTATCTGAATGCCATTCGTTTCGGTACCGATCCGCAGCATCCGCAATACTGGGGGAAAATCCGTGATTTTGATCAGCGCTGTGTGGAAATGGCGGCGTTTGGCGTCGGGCTGACGCTGCTGAACAAGCAATTGTTGCAGCATTTCAGCGCGCAGGAGCAACAGAATCTGGCTGACTGGCTGAATCAGGGACGTGATGCCACCATCCCGAATAATAACTGGAATTTCTTCCCGGTCATGGTGCAGATGGGTTTTAAAGTCTCCGGATTACCCTGGGATCAGGAAGCCGTGGCGGCCCGATTTGCGCTGATGGAAGAATATTATCTGGGCGATGGCTGGTATTCCGACGGTCCCGGCAGGCCGCGTGATTACTACATTTCGATGGCGTTTCATTATTACGGGCTGCTGTATGCACAGAATATGGCCGATGTGGATGCGCCGCGTGCGGCCATGTTACGTGAACGCGCACAACGTTTCGCACAGGATTTCATTACGATGTTTTCAGCAGGCGGCGCGGCGGTGCCTTTCGGACGTAGCCTGGCTTATCGTTTTGCCGAAGCGGCGTTCTGGAGTGCGGCGGCGTACAGCAAACTGGAGGTGTTCAGCCCGGGTATTATCAAGGGGCTGATTTTGCGTCATTTGCGTCACTGGCTAAAAGAGCCGATTTTCGACCGCGACGGCGTGCTCAGCATTGGTTACCACACACCAAATCTGGTGATGGCTGAAGACTATAACGCGCCGGGTTCACCTTACTGGGCATGCAAACTGTTCCTGGTGCTGGCATTGCCGCCGGACGATGCCTTCTGGCAGGCAGAAGAAGCCCCGCTTCCCGCACTGCCCGCGGCTTACTGTATTCCTCATGCCAGTCAGATCCTGACCCGCGATACCGAAGGCCAGCATGTCGTGATGCTGACATCCGGGCAGCTTGAGCTGAATAACTTTGTGAATACCGAAGCCAAATACACCAAATTCGCCTATTCCAGCCAGTTCGGATTCACTTTAGATCGTGGCAGGTACGGGCTGAATCATGCCGGTTGCGATTCAATGCTGATGTTCTCGGAAAGTGACGGTTATTTCCGCGGACGTCGGGACTGTGCAGAGACACGGATCACCGGCGAGATGATTTACTCCCGCTGGCTGCCGTGGCACGACGTTGCCGTGCGTACCTGGCTGCTCCCCTGCGGTGACTGGCATCTGCGCGTTCATCACATCGAGAATCAGCGTCCGCTGGAGACGGCCGAAGGCGGTTTCGCGGTAATGCAGGAACCTTCAACGCAAACACAGCTGTCGGCAGAAAAACATGGTGTGACAGTCACGGCACGCAACGGCGTCAGCCGGATTGTCGCACTTGAAGAAAGCGAACCACGCGAAGCCTCCGCCGTTATCACCCCGCCCAACAGCAGCATTATGTTCGCCGAAACCGCCGCCATTCCGGTGCTGAAATCGTCACTGCCTGCCGGTTCTCACTGGCTGATATGCGCCGTATGTGCGTCTGCTACCCGTGATATCAGCGCGCTGGCCGGGCCGGAAGTCAGTCGTCAGGGGCAACAATTGCGCTGGCAATATCAGGGTAACAGCGGGCACATCACGTTAGGTTAATCCTCAGGATCCGTTTCAGGAGTCACTATGAAAGCCATAAAAACAGCCAGTAAAACGGCTTACTACAAAATGAGCAGCTTTATATTCCTGTATTTCTTCACCTGGTCTTCAAGCTTCGGGCTATATGCCTTATGGCTGGGGCAAAAAGCCGGACTCGACAGTGTCAGTATCGGTACCGTGTTTGCCGTTAACGGCGTGTTCGCGGTGATCATGAAGCCGGTTTACGGCTATATCATGGACAAAATCGGCATGAGCAAATCTCTGCTGTACTTTGTCGTGCTGGTTTCTGCCCTGATGGCACCGTTCTTTATTTTCGTTTATCAGCCCCTGCTGGACAGCCATCTGATGCTCGGGATTATCGTCGGTGCGCTGTATCTGAGCCTCGGCTGGTACGCCGGTGTCGCAGCATCCGAATCTTACGCCGACCGCTTCAGCCGCCTGTATCACATGGAGTTCGGGCAGGTCCGCATGTGGGGTTCGCTGGGCTGGGCGCTGGCCGCGTCGTTCTCCGGCGTGCTGTTTAATCTCTCCCCGGCCTGGAACTTCGGGCTGAGCAGCGCCACCTCGCTGGTCATGCTGGCGGTGCTGTTGTCGCTGAAAATCGGTGATGAAGAACTCAAAGATAACGACGTGATTTCACAACAAAAGATCGTGTTCAGCGATGTGATTTTACTGCTCAAAAACCGCAAGTTCTGGATGTTCTCGCTCTATGTCGCCGGTGTGGCGTGGATGATGTTTGTCGCCGAACAGCAATTTTCACGTTATTTCGTCACCTTCTTCGACACTAAAGAGCAAGGCAACGCCTGGTACGGTTATCTGAGCACCGTGCAGTCCGGCCTCGAATTCCTGATGATGATGGTGATCCCTTTCCTGGTGAATTATTTCGGCGCCAAGAAAAGCCTGCTGCTGGTCGGTGCACTGGTGGGATTACGCCTGATTGCCTCCGGGCTGACCAACGATCCGCTGCTGATTTCCATTATCAAGCCGTTCTACGGGCTGGAAATCGCGCTGCTGCTGGTGTCAGTGTTTAAGTACATCGCCGAGCATTTCAGCAAACGCGTCAACGCCACCATGTATCTGCTGGGCTATCAGGCCATGATTTATGTCGGCTCGATTGTGGTCGCTCCCCCTGCTGGTTACTTCTACGACCGCATCGGTTTTGAACACACTTATCTGATTATGGGCGGTATCGCACTGTGCTTTACGCTGATTTCCGCCTTCACGTTATCGGCCTGCCACAGCCTGCGCTCAGGCACACCCGTACCGGCTGAACAGGTTGAAGTTGAAACTATTGGAATGGAAAGGGAGAAGGTATGACTATCACCATCGCGAAAGAGACGTTGTTACCCGTGGAACTGAATCAGCTGGATAAGATCGCCTTTGCACAAAAGATGCAGCGCGCGCGCCAGACGGTGCTCAGCAAAATTTCCCGCAATCTGGAGAAGTTCGGCAATAAGTTCCCGGCGGAAACCTGCGAAAACGGCCATTACCCGCTGACAGAGAATGTGGAGTGGACCACCAGTTTCTGGACCGGTCAGCTATGGCTGGCATGGGAAATGACCGGCGATGATCGTTACCGGCTGGCGGCAGAAAAACAGGTCACGTCGTTTGGTAACCGTATCGCCAACCGCATTGATACCGCGACGCATGACCTCGGTTTTCTCTACAGCCTCTCATGCGTCAGCGCGTATAAACTGACCGGCAACCGGCAGGCGCGCGGTTTTGCACTCCTCGCAGCTGAAGCGCTGATGGAGCGTTTTAATACCCAGGCGAAAATCATTCAGGCGTGGGGCGATTTAAATGACCCGGAACAGGCTGGCCGCATGATTATCGACTGCAATATGAATCTGCCTTTATTGTACTGGGCGAGTGAGCAAACCGGTGAACCGCGTTTCGCCGAGGCTGCCCGCGCCCATGCAGAACAGGCGGCGAAATATATTGTCCGCCCGGACGCCTCGACCTATCACACCTATTACATGGATACCGTGACCGGCGAGCCGCGTTTTGGTAATACGCATCAGGGATATGCTGATGACTCCTGCTGGTCACGGGGTCAGGCCTGGGGCATCTACGGTTTTCTGCTCAGCTATCGTTATACCGGCGATGCAGATCAGGTTGAGCTGTCACGGCGTCTTGCGCATTATTTCCTTAACCGCTTACCGGAAGACGATGTCTGCCACTGGGATCTTGCACTGCTTGGCACCAATGCCGTTCGCGACAGTTCGGCTGCGGCTATTGCGGTCTGCGGCCTGCTGAGTCTGGCCACCGCGCTGCCAGCCACCGATGATAAACGTGCGTGCTATGAAGAAATGGCGCTGCGCATGATGGACTCACTGACTGAGAATTATCTTACCGGTGATCAGGAGGATTGTGACGGTTTGCTTAAGCATTCTGTCTATCACATGGCGAGCGGTAAAGGCGTAGATGAGTGTTGCAGCTGGGGGGACTATTTTTATGTCGAAGCGCTGACACGCGTGACGCAATGCTGGCAGTCCTACTGGTAATCTCTGTGACGCAGTGTTTACGCACTGCGTCCGCTTTTCCTGCCATTTTCATTCGTGAATTGTTTTTAAGCATACGCAGGGTTATCAGCATATTGTTATGTCTTCAAGAGTGTTACTGTAACATCATAATCAATTAGCTTTTCTTCTATGTCCTTACATCCATTAAGAATAGTCTTAATTCGAGTCATTTTTTTGTTCAGTCACAAAATAAATTGTGACATAAACCAAATTTACCAAACCCCTTCCTACCTCTTACGGGGTAAAAAAATCACTTCCAACCGGACAGATTTCATGCAAAAAGTAGAGTCAGCATGCAGTTTGTGCCTTTTGTGCTGACACCAAAGAATCCAATCATTATGCAGAACAGGGATGTCCTATGGGGACTTACTATGCAAACGATAATCTTGGATCCATGCCGGTATACGCGTCTCGGATTGCAACAATTTCTCGCCAGTGAACAAGACATCAGTTACGTCAGCCATTTTGAGCAGCTTCTCAATGGTTGCAGCAAACTGAATCCTTCCCTTGTGTTTATTAACGAGGATTGCATATCGCCTCATTCAGGTAATAAAGAGCGTCTGGGAGAACTGATCACCGAATACCCTGATACGCTGTTTTTTATTTTTATGTCCCGTACGCGTATTCATTTTGAAGAGTATATTTTTGTGCGTAAGAACGTGATTATCACGTCGAAATCCATTAAGGCCGATACCCTTAAGCAGTTAATCAATCATCCGTTATTGCCGCAGTCGCAGGATCCTGCCAGCAGCGGAATGCTCGATACCCGGCCCGTGATGCTCAGCCGTTCTGAATCAGCGATGCTCAAGATGTGGATGTCCGGCAACGGTACCATTGAAATATCCGATAAATTACAAATTAAAACCAAAACGGTGTCTTCCTATAAGGGAAATATTAAAAGGAAAATAAAATCACCGAATAAACATATTATTTATCACGTCGTCCGTTTATGTGATCAGCTTACCAACGGCATCTACGTCAATTAACCTCCGCCCTTCTTTTTCGGCCTCCTGCTACAGGCTACGCAACGGTGTGGCCTGTAGAAATCGTCGTTAATCTCTGAAAATGAGATCTCCGCCACAAATATAAACTGAATCCCTGCGCCGGAATGCCGATGACACCCTATGGCGTTTTTTTCGTCAAGGCCGGACTTGCCCGCTGGCAATGCCTTTATCGCTGTCACTGACCGCCCGGAACAGGCGGTATACAGGATCAATTGAGCGGAACAAAATAAAATGGATACTCCTACACAGTTAACGACCAGAACCTCCTTTATCAGCAATATTCGCCTTGTTACCCTGATTAGCCTGATTCTTACCGGGATCCTTTTCCTTTTTGCTGTGTCCATCGGCACCTCCGGTTTCTTTCTGAAGCAAAGTAATGCCGCGCTGGCAAACGCCACCCAGGAGCTGCAAATCCGTCTGGCGCTTTCCAACAGTTCAAACCATCTGCGTACCGCACGTTTGCTGTTGATTCAGGCCGCTGCAGCCGCGCGTATTGGCGATCAGGATGTGTTTAGCCAAAACCTGAAGGACGCTGCCAGCCGCATTAAACAGTCACAAACCTCGTTTGATATGTATATCAACCGGCCAAATAAAACCGATAAAGATCGGGCGCTCGATGAACCGCTGAAAAAAGCCTACGACGCCTATCTGACTCAGGGCATGGCGCCGATGCTGGAATCGGCCAAACAGGCACATTTCGAAGAAGTGATTTCTCAGGAAGCAGAAACAGTACGTGGCCTGGATCTCGCCAATAACGTCCCGCTGCTGGCGGCGATTGCCTATCGCACCCAAACCGCTAACACCATCAATGATAAAGCGCAGCGCAATGCCGTGCTCGGTTATACCCTGATGGGCGGCGGGTTCCTGCTGGCGCTGGTCCTGACCTTCATCACTTATCTGGTCATGCGCAAAGTGATTATTCATCCGCTGAACCGGATGGTGATGCGCATTCAGAAAATTGCCGAGGGAGATCTGACGCAGCCCACCCGGGCACATGGCCGGAATGAAATCGGCGTACTGAGTAACAACGTAGATCAAATGCAACGCTCGCTGGCGTCAACGGTGCTGACCGTACGTGAAGGCGCGGTGTCTATTTATCAGGGGTCGACAGAAATTGCTTCGGGCAATACCGATTTATCATCACGAACTGAACAACAGGCGGCGGCACTGGAAGAAACAGCTGCCAGCATGGAACAGCTGACGGCGACGGTGAAACAGAACTCCGAAAACGCCCACCACGCCAGCAAACTGGCCGCCGACGCCTCCAATAAAGCGCAAAAAGGCGGGAATATTGTGGCGGAGGTTGTCAGTACCATGGATAAAATTTCCCGCAGTTCGACCAAAATTGCTGAAATCACCAATGTGATCAACAGCATCGCTTTCCAGACAAACATTCTGGCGCTCAATGCCGCCGTGGAAGCGGCACGCGCCGGTGAACAGGGGCGCGGATTTGCGGTGGTGGCCAGCGAAGTGCGCAGCCTGGCACAACGAAGTGCACAGGCAGCGAAAGAAATCGAAGCGCTGATTGAAGAATCCGTCGATTACGTCGGCGAAGGCAGCATTCTGGTGGGCGATGCAGGTGACACGATGTCAGAAATTGTCACCGCGGTCAGCCATGTGACGGACATCATGGGCGAAATCGCTTCCGCATCGGATGAACAAAGTCGTGGGATCAGTCAGGTCAGCCAGGCGGTGTCGGAAATGGATGGTGTCACGCAGCAAAACGCCTCACTGGTGCAGGAAGCCTCAGCGGCGGCCGCGTCACTGGAAGAACAGGCCGCGCGCCTGACACAGGCTGTCGCGGTGTTCCGTCTGGATGGCAGCACACGCAGTGCGCAGCCACAGTCCCCGGCATCATCCCGCGCCCTGCCCGGCCCGGCTTCCCGTTCGTCAAAAGGGGTGAACGATGAGCCGAACTGGGAAACGTTCTGATAGTCGCGTCAGCGTTATTCCGGACGGGCAATAAGTAAAAAAATACCGGTGGCAAACCTTCTGCCCCGGTATTTTTTTATTCGTAACGGATGTAGCGTAAACGTTATTCAGAACCTTCACGTGGTTCGACAAACGTGCCGTCTTTGGTGTCGCCTTCATTGAAGAACCAGATGCCCGCCGGATATTCCTCCAGCGAAACCAGATACATGACGCCTTCGTAAAACTCCTCTACGGCTAATACTTTACCTTCGCGGCGCGGCCCGCCGTCGGTTTTCACTGTCACAAGATCATTAACTTTCATCAGGTTATCCCATGGTTTTCAATTATGATTATTGTAGTACAGACCACCGCACAAAGGCATGGCATGAAAGGAAAGATAATGCGAAACGGTAAAATACCCCTGCGGGACTCCTTTTCATTTTCTTAACGAATTGAAGCAAGAATCCTGACTTTCATTTTCTCTATACTGGCGGTGTGCTTACCCCCCGAGGAAGTACATAATGAATGTCATAAGAAATATTTTGCCCGCCGTTATGCGGGCTTTTTTTTATCTTTTTGCCAGAGACCGCCGGATAAAACAGCAGACGCTCGCAGAAATGACAAACGGCGTATCAACGATACGGTTAACTGATAAGCGGTTAACTGACAAACAACAGACGTAAAAAAACCCGCGCATGCGGGTTTTTGTCATCTGTACTTTTATCGCTGAAACAGCGGTAAAGTAAGATTAGATAGCGGTAACGTTAGCCGCAGACGGACCTTTAGCACCGTTCTCGATAGTGAACTGTACGTTCTGGCCTTCAGCCAGGGTCTTGAAACCTTGATCCTGGATAGCGGAGAAGTGTACGAACACATCTTTGCTGCCGTCAGCAGGAGTGATGAAGCCAAAGCCTTTAGACTCGTTAAACCACTTAACCTGACCTTTCATCATTGACATAAGAATTACCTTTTAAAAATAAATTTCGCCACCATGGGCATGTTATAGCCGGATTTCAGTCGTTACTTATGGAGGCACTAAGAAGGAAATTCGTCAGAGCAGGGTTATCATGGATAACGCTTTAAATTGGAACAACTTTACTCAGGATGTCGTGCATAAATAGGTCTGTACCACAGGCCGGTATGTATTTACTCATGACTGCCCTTTAATAGCAACTCTTTTTAATGCAATGCTGCGGTAAAGCGCGAAATTAGTCTAATTTTGTACCGAACAGTTCAATAGATGTACAGTTATCAGGCTATTTTTCAACAGGTTGTGGTTTATCGGCCGCTAAGACCGCTCCGCAATGTGCGCAAAATTTTGCATCTATTTCATGGCCAGAATGCAGACAAGTCTGACAAGAACGGGCAGCACGCCCTTTTTCCAATTCCTGCGACATATAAGCCGTTAAAATCCCGGTCGGCACGGCGATGATCGAATACCCCAGCAGGATCAGCACCGACGCAAGCATTCTTCCCAGTGCAGTATGCGGTGTAATGTCCCCGTATCCGACCGTCGTCAGCGTCACCACGGCCCAGTAAACAGACGCGCCCAGCGACGTAAATCCGCCGTTGCCGCCTTCGGCAGCAAACATCAGCCCGCCGAAAAGACAAAGAATAATGGCGACAAAGCCAAAGAAGATGCAGAGCTTACGTTTCGCACGCATCAGGCTGCGCCATAAAACCCCGGCGTCGCTCATGTAGCGCAACAATTTCAGTACCCGCAGCACACGTAAAATTCTCAGCAGGCGGATGAGGATCTCCAGATTCCCCGCCCCCGCGAAGGAAGGCAGCATCCACAGGATGTACATGGGCAGAATGGTGCAGAGATCGATAATGCCGAAAAAGCTCACCGGATAACGGGTTTTGCGCGGCGAACAGACCACCCGTAAGACGTATTCCACCGTAAAAAGCGCGGTAAACCCCATTTCGACCAGGCCGAACAACGGGATGATATTGGGTGTCGCCGGAAACAAGTCATATGCACTGGATTCGATAAACAGCAGCAGAACGCTGAGCAGTGACGCCAGGATCCAGAATATTTCCATCCGGCGGCCGCTGCGGGTGCGGTGTTCAAATAAAAGGGCATAACAGCGGCGTCGGGCTGACGCAAAAAAGCGGTAATCCTGAGACATAACCGGCACCAGCAAAAAGGAATTATGGCAAGAATAGACGCTTTTCATCGCCCGCGCCTGCGGACAAAAAGTCCAAAAAAAACGCCGGTCGCACAAGGTATTGGTGAAATACACTGTGCGACCGGCGTTGACTGACGCCACGGAGAATTAATCCATTAATTCAGACACCGCGTGACGAACATATGCCGTGATTTGCGCGACGTCGTCTGCGTCTGCACTGCCGCCGCCAATCGACCGCACGGTATTCTCCAGATGGCCGATATCCTGTTCAACTTTCTTGGCAATCTGCACTTTAACAATAGTGTCGACTGAAGAGATAAAAGCCCGCATGACAGCTTTCAGCGCGAAAATCTCACCGAAAGAATCGTACGCAGGTTTGTCAGAGGCCGCTGGTTGAGCAACCCGTGGTGGCAAGTTTTTCAGCCTGTCCACATGTTCAATCATCAGATCCATGTCTCTGATGAGTTCGTCAAAACTCTTAGCCACTGGTTTTCCTTCGCCCGGCGAAAGGCAGCAGGATACCACCGCGCTTTCAAGCCGAGAAGTCACAGAAACGTGTAAAGAGTAAATTTCGCCACAATGCGCCCGCCCTGCCGGGTTCTTCTACACAGAGAGTCGTAAGCCGGACAGGCACATCAGGTCGCTATTTAGCTGCTTATTTAATCAACGCAGCGCAATACGGCCTTTCAGGCGTTTTTCAATGACGCCATATCAACAACAAAGCGGTATTTCACGTCGCTTTTCAGCATGCGTTCGTACGCGCCGTTGATGTCCTGCATGTCAATCATTTCCACATCACAGGAAATGTCATGCTCAGCACAGAAATCCAGCATTTCCTGGGTTTCAGCGATACCACCGATCAGGGAACCGGCGACGGTTTTGCGGCCCATAACCAGTTTGCCGCTGTGCAGCGCAGGCTCGACTGGCTCAATCAAACCGACCAGAATATGGGTACCGTCACGTTTGAGCGTGTCCAGATACGGGTTCAGATCATGTGGATTAGGCACGGTGTCCAGGATGAAATCGAAGTGGCTTTTTACGGCGGCCATTTGTTTTTCATCAGTAGACAGCACCACGTGGTCCGCGCCCAGACGGTAAGCTTCCTGCTCTTTGCCTTTGGAACGGGTGAACAGCGTCACGTCTGCGCCCAGTGCTTTGGCAAATTTCAGGCCCATGTGACCCAGACCGCCCAGGCCCACCACAGCCACTTTGTGACCTTTACCGATTTTCCAGTGTTTCAGCGGAGAATACGTGGTGATACCGGCACACAGCAGCGGTGCAGCAGATTTGATGTCCAGTTTTTCAGAAACACGCAGAACGAATTTTTCTGAAACCACGATTTGTTCGGAATAACCGCCGTAGGTCATCATATTGTCATGACGATCATGGCTGTTATAGGTCATGGTAGCGCCTTCTTCACAGTACTGTTCCAGGCTTTCCGCGCAGGATTCACAATGCTGACAAGAATCGACCATACAACCGACACCGACGGTGTCGCCCACTTTGAAGCCAGAGACTTTCGCGCCAACCTGTTTCACGCGTCCGATAATTTCATGCCCCGGAACCATCGGATAAATGCTTTGATGCCATTCATTACGCGCCTGGTGGATGTCAGAGTGGCAAACACCGCAGTACAGAATGTCGATCACAACGTCGGTATCACGCGGGTCACGGCGAACAAAATTATGAGGCGCAAGAGGCGCATCCGCTGAAAGTGCAGCGAAACCACGAACGTTAAGCGTCATTTTTATCTCCTGATTGGATTACGGAATACTTCATGCCCGCAGAAAAGGCAGGCACCGCAAAATTATGACGGTTTAAGATGACTTACTGATATAACGATCCTCGCCATTACTTGCCTGAATCTGTTTATTTCAGGATTTTCAGGCGGGATTGTGCAGAGACTAAACAGTGGCACTTTGCCCGCAAAGCGCCACGTTTTAAGAAAGGATTAAATCAGACCCGCTTCTTTCAGTTCGCTTTTCAGATAAGCGTAATAGATAGGTGCAGCGACCACGCCGGGTATGCCAAACGCCGCCTCGAAGATCAGCATCGCCAGTAAAACCTCCCAGGATTTCGCCTTGATGCGACTGCCAACAATGCGGGCATTCAGGAAGTATTCCACTTTGTGGATGATGATCAGATACGCCAGCACCAGCGCGCCGACCCACAGCGACAGCGACAGGCCGACGATGAAAATCAGCGTATTCGAAATCAGATTACCGATAACCGGCAGCAACCCGCAGACGAAGGTCACGACAACCAGCGTTTTTGCCAGCGGCAGATGAATGCCGAACAGCGGTAAAATGCCAAACAGGAAAATACCTGACAGCACGGTATTGATCAGGGAAATCTGGAACTGCGCAAAGACCACGTTACGGAAGGCTTCGCCCAGCAAATGCATCCGCTGCAACAGCTCCTTTTTCAGCGGGGCGTTCAGTTCGCCCTTGCGCGGCTGCTGAAGCGAGATAATCGCACCGAGGATCATACCGATAATCATGGTCAGGAAAACGTGGGCAGCATTCTTGCCAACGGCCTGAATCATCACGATATGTTCACGCAGCCATTGCAGGAAACTGCGCTGCAACTCTTCAATATTCGCCGGTAAATAATGCAGTAATACCGGCGATAAACGGCTTTGTGCGTCAGTCAGCAGATGCGAGACCATGGCGTTAAACGCCACCGGATTACGCATATCCTCCATCAGAAAATCCGCAATGCCCGCAATCGCCAGCGTGAGACAACTGATCACCAGGGTCGCGATAATGGCCACCACCACCCAGCGGGCACGTTCGCCACTGATGATTTTTTGAAAGTACGGGGTAAGCGCATTGATGAGTTCAAACACTAAAAAACCGGCAATAAAACATGCCAGTAAATGAAGAGGAAGAATCAGTAACAGCCCGCCCATCACAATCAACACACTGAGCCAGCGAATTTGATTCGATCTCATAATCTGCATTGCCTGTATCCTTAAATCTCTGTTCACCGGGCTTTGCCCTGACGTGGTCACATCATAGCACTGAACGCCGGCGCACAATCCTCCGGTAAGTTAAACAGTTAAGAAAATTTTGACTGGCGGGGAGGTTCTTTTATTATCCCCCTGAAAAAGTCGTAAAGAAAATCTGAGAGTCTGGAGAAAAGTATGTCTGAATTAATCCGCGATAAACTGAGCCTGCCTGCAGGGCACGATAAATTATTACTGCATTCCTGCTGCGCACCCTGCTCGGGCGAAGTGATGGAAGCCATTCAGGCATCGGGGATCGACTATACAATTTTCTTCTACAACCCGAATATTCACCCGCAGAAAGAATATCTTCTGCGCAAAGAAGAAAACATGCGATTTGCCGAACAGCATGGCATTCCTTTTATTGATGCAGATTACGACACCGATAATTGGTTTGCGCGGGCGAAGGGCATGGAAAATGAACCTGAGCGCGGCGTGCGCTGCACCATGTGTTTTGACATGCGTTTTGAACGTACGGCGTTATACGCCTTTGAACATGGTTTCAGCGCCATCACCAGTTGTCTGGGGATTTCCCGCTGGAAAGACATGAAGCAAATTACCGGCAGTGGCGAACGCGCGGCGGCGCCTTATCCGGGCATGGTTTACTGGGATTATAACTGGCGTAAAAAAGGCGGCTCTGCGCGCATGATTGAAATCAGCAAACGCGAACGCTTTTACCAGCAGGAATATTGCGGCTGTGTTTATTCCCTGCGCGACAGCAACTTACACCGTAAATCTCAGGGGCGGGACTTAATCAAACTCGGTGTGAAATATTACGGCGACGAAGACGGCGAATAACCCCGCCCCAGCCCCTCTCTTTTTGTTATACCCGTCCATCAGGCCGGGTTATTTATTCTGTTATTTCGCCCGCGCCCTGTCAGATACGCCAGTCACTATTTCCATACCAGTTATTTATTTCGTCAGAATGCTAAACATCAGATTCATAGAATAATTTCCTATGACCTCCCCTGCCTTTGCATCTTGCGTTCACCGTTAACGCTTGTTACTTTCCGCCTCACGCTTTTTATATACGCATTAATTCTAAGTAATAACACGCAGTTATTACCCGCGTATAGCGCTGTTCAGATCCATTAAAAATATAAAACAAACACAACATTATTGAGGGACAAAATATGTGGGTTTTAATTGGTATTCCGATCGTCGTGCTGGGTTTTGCACTGCGGTTTAATCCTTTATTAGTGGTGACCGTGGCCGGTATTTCTACCGGTCTGGCGGGCGGCATGCATACCATCGACATCATCAGCGCCTTCGGCAAAGCGTTCACCGATAACCGCTATATGGGATTGATCTGGCTGACACTGCCGGTGATCGCGATCCTCGAACGCAGCGGCCTGAAAGAACAGGCCCGTCATCTGATTTCCAAAGTGCATGCCGCCACTACCGGCCGTGTGCTGATGCTGTACTTCTTCCTGCGTCAGATGACCGCCGCACTGGGGCTTAACTCGCTGGGCGGTCATGCACAGATGGTTCGCCCGCTGATAGCGCCGATGGCTGAAGCTGCGGCCACCACCAAATACGGCGATTTGCCTAATGATGTGCGACAGAAAATCCGTGCTCACGCGGCAGCCGCCGATAACGTGGCGGTGTTCTTCGGTGAAGACATTTTCATTGCCGTGCAATCTATCCTGCTGATCAAAGGTTTTCTGGAACAGTACGGCATTAACGTTGAACCGCTGCATCTGTCTGTCTGGGCGATCCCTACCGCCATTGCTGCGCTGATTATCCACTTTATACGGTTATGGCTGCTTGACCGCTCGCTGGCTAAACGCCTCGACGTTCATCACGGGAGTGCAGCGAAATGATTAACCTGCAGACTGTTTATATTCTTGCGGGCCTGATGTTCTGCGCCTATGCGTTCTTCAACGTGCGCGATAAAAGCCATTCCCGCCGTTATGTCAACGCGCTGTTCTGGGGCATTTACGGTGTCACTTTCCTGTTTGGCGCTGAATTGCCGCACTTCGTGACCGGCTGTATGGCGATTTTACTGGCGGTCATCGCCGGTAGCGGGAAACTGGGTAAAGGCAAATCAGACAGTGAGCAGCCCGGACAGGTCGAAAAACGCGAAGCGGGGGCAAAACGCTTCGGCAACAAACTGTTTATTCCCGCCCTGCTGATCCCGATTGTGACCCTGATCGGCACCCTGACGCTGAAATACACGCCGCTGGTGGAAGCCAAAAACGTGACGCTGATTTCGCTGGTACTCGGCACGCTGGTGGCCTTTATTGTGGCGCTGGTTATGCTGCGTGATTCGCCGGTCAAAGCCGTGAAAGCGGGCGGACAGACGATGGATACCGTCGGCTGGGCGGCTATTCTGCCGCAGATGCTGGCCGCACTCGGCGCGCTGTTTGCGCTGGCGGGGGTCGGTGGCGTGGTATCGGAACTGGTCAAAAACATCATTCCGCTCGGCTCACCGCTGGCGATTGTGATTGCCTATACCTTCGGCATGGCACTTTTCACCATGATCATGGGCAACGGTTTTGCCGCCTTCCCGGTGATGACCGCGGGGATCGGGCTGCCACTCATCGTCAACCAGTTGGGTGGAAATCCGGCGATTATGGGCGCGATCGGCATGTTGTCCGGTTTCTGCGGCACCTTAATGACGCCGATGGCGGCCAATTTCAATATCGTGCCTGCGGCGTTGCTCGAATTGCAGGACAAGAATGGCGTGATTAAAGCGCAGTGGAAAACCGGTGTATTGCTGTTGCTGGTGAATACCGCGTTTATGTATTTCTTTGTGTTCCGTTTCTGATAAGGAAAGACGATGACGACGCAACAAAGTACCGCCCTGACGCCAGAGATGGCGTCCCGTTTTGCCTCACTGGCGCTGAATCATTTAACCCGTGAATTCCCGAACAAACTCATGCATGCCATGAGCAGCGCGGCAGATGCGCAAACGCCACGCCAGTTACATCCGGTCTTTTACGGCAGCTATGACTGGCATTCCTGCGTGCACGGATACTGGTTATTGCTGCGCCTGCTGGATCGTTTTCCGCAATTACCGGAAGCTGAAAAAATCATTGCGGTGATCGGCCAGCATTTCACGCCAGAAAACGTCGCCGGTGAAATGGCCTATCTGCAACAACCGCAACATGCCGGATTTGAAAGACCGTATGGCTGGGCGTGGTTTCTGGCGCTGAGCCAGCAATTGCATGAGATGGCATTGCCGCAGGCTGCTGAATGGGCAAAAACGCTGGCGCCGATGAGCCGGTTCTTCGAAAAGAGTTTTAGTGAGTTTTTGCCCAAAGCCACCTATCCCCTGCGGGTCGGCAGCCATTTCAACACCGCGTTTGCGCTGGCATTAACGCTTGATTATGCGAGCTGCGTTAAGCATCACAAACTGGCAGAACTGATCGAAGAAACGGCGCTGCGCTGGCATCTGCAAGATGTGCATTGTCAGGCGTGGGAACCGGGCGGTGATGAATTCCTGTCACCCTCCCTGATGGAGGCTGAACTGATGCGGCGCGTTCTGCCGGGCGAAGCATTTGTGACCTGGTTTGGCCGTTTCCTGCCGGATCTGGCTCACAGCCAGCCTGCCACGCTTTTCACCCCCGCCACGGTCACTGACCGCAGTGACGGTAAAATTGGCCATCTGGACGGACTGAATCTCAGCCGCGCCTGGTGTCAGCGTTCGCTGGCCTCTGCGCTGCCAGCGGGCGATCCGCGTGCGGCCTTGCTGCGCCAGACGGCAGAAGCCCATCTGCACAGCGCGCTGAACCATCTCGACAGCACCTACATGGGCGAACACTGGCTGGCGACCTTTGCCCTGTTGGCACTCGAAGCCTGACAGCCCTCTTCCTCTGTTCAGCCGCAGGGTTTCCGTGAAATCGTTAGCGAATAATCCCGCGCGCTGAATCAAGGAAAAATGCATTGAAGTGGCACAGTAACGGATATTCCGCGCTGAGCTGCTCAATTTCCCCCTTCACCCGTTCCACCGATTCCGGCTGGTGATAAAGCAAATCGTACAGATAGCGGATGACATTTTGCTGCGCTTTTCCGGCCCGGCAAAATTCCGTTGCCTGCTCGTTTATCCCTTTCGGCACCGCGCGATTTCCCCCCGCTATCACAAAAGGCGGCACGTCCTGCACCACACAGGTATTAGCAAGGAGATGGACGCCCGTGCCAATAATACAAAACTGATGCACCGCGCTCAGGGCATCAATCCGGGCATCACTGCCTAATGAAACATGCCCCGCCAGAGCACTGTGTTCGCCGATAAACGTGGCATTTCCTATCTGACAGTCATGGCCGACATGCACGCCCCCTTCAAACACATTCAGGTGCCCGATCCGGGTCATACCACCGCCCTGCACGGTGCCGCGATGCAGTGTCACGTGGCGGCCAATGCGGTTTCCATTGCCGATTTCCAGCCCGGTGGGTTCTCCGGCGTATTTCAAATCCTGGCTGATCTCGCCAATGGATGAGCCCATGCCAATCTGGTTATCCGTGCCAATTTTGGTATTGCCGTTGATAACGACATGAGAAGAAATGTGTGTTCCTTCGCCGATTTGCACACCGGCGGAAATAAAGCAGAAAGGCCCGATAACCACTCGCGGGCCGATAATGACACCTGGCTCTATGATACTGCTGGCCGCAATTGTGGCCGAAGATGAAATCAACACGAACATCCTTCTGACAGCCAGCAGGCAGTCAGTAGTGAATTAAACCGGACAGGCATAATCAGGGAAAGATCAAAATGAGCGGAGGGAAACGCACTCAGAGAGGTTTAAACAAGGGGAGTGTTTCGTTGAACATCCGCATCGCTACACGGCACAGCATAAGGCTTCAGGATCGAAAAGGCGGTCTCTTATATTTTTTTTATTTTCTGAACCTTTTCGGAAACGCTGCATAATGAAAATTTTATGACAGGTAGATTAAGGCTTTCTTAAGCTTGGATGAATATTCTATTGGATATTCATTTCTATACGTTATGTTTCCTTCACATCAACGCTGCTACCACCACCCTGTTGGGAGTTTTCATTGCGCTCTATATTTCCGAAGATTAGCTACTTTACGCTGACTTTACTGCTGACCCTGTATTTTACCTTTATCGTTAATCTGCCGATTTTGCTGCATTTTTATCACATCTTACATGCACTGCCCGCGTACAACCTGGCTTTTGCCCTGAGCATTCCGGTTGCGCTGTTTGCCGCACTGAACTTTGTGTTCACCCCTTTCAGCTTTCGTCCATTGCTTAAGCCATTCTTTATTATCGTGCTGCCGGTCAGTGCCCTCGCCAGTTTTGCGATGATGACCTTCCAGGTCGTATTTGATCGCGGCATGATCGAAAATATTCTCGAGACGCAATCGGCTGAAGCGTCGTCTTACCTGAATCTGAAAGTGATACTGTGGTTTGTCTTCACCGGCGTTTTGCCCGCTATTTTGCTTTTCCTGACACCGGTCAGCTATGAAAAAACGCCGTTACGCCGTCTCGGTGTCCGTCTGGTGTCGATGGTGATTTCATTGCTGGTGGTTGCCTCCATTGCCGGGATTTTTTACAAAGATTACGCCTCTGTAGGCCGTAACAACCGCACCCTGAATCTGGAAATTGTGCCGACAAACTACCTCTACAGCGCGTTCCAGTACATCAATCACCGTTACTTCACGCCGAAAATGCCGTTCCAGACTATTGGCAACGATGCAAAACTGGTGCAGCAACCGGGGCAGAAACCAAATCTGGTGTTCCTGGTGATTGGGGAAACCGCGCGGGCGCAAAATCAGTCATCTGAGGGTTACGCCAAACCGACTAATCAGTACACACAGGCTATTCCTGACGTGGTGTTCTTTAATAAAATGACGTCATGCGGCACGGCAACGGCGATTTCTGTGCCGTGCATGTTCTCGAATATGAAGCGCACCCGCTACGACGCCAACCGCGCCCGTAACAGTGAAGGCTTGCTGGATATCCTGCATAAAGCCGGTGTTTCGGTGTTCTGGAAAGACAATGATGAAGGCTGTAAAGGCGTATGCGACCGTGTGCCGAATATCACCATCGATACAAAAAAAGACGGTAAATACTGTGATGGCGATACCTGCTACGACATGGCGCTGATGCAGAATATCGATGACGACATCAAACCTGACGGCAAAAATACGCTGATTGGCTTACATCTGATCGGCAGCCACGGCCCGACGTACTACAAACGCTATCCGCAGGAATTCCGTAAGTTTATGCCTGACTGCCCGCGCAGCGATATTGAAAACTGTTCTCAGGAACAACTGGTGAATACCTACGATAATACCCTGCTTTACACGGATTACACGGTGTCGCAGGTGATTGAGAAGGCGAAGCAGTATCAGGATAAGTACAACGTGGCCGTGATTTATCTTTCTGACCATGGCGAATCGCTGGGTGAAAATGGCCTGTATTTGCACGGCACGCCTTACAGCGTGGCACCGGCGCAACAGACACACGTGCCGATGCTGTTCTGGTTATCCAGCGGTTATGTGAAAGCGCAGGGAATTGATCTGCAATGCCTGAAATCGTATGCCGTGAACAAAGACGTTTCACAGGATAACCTGTTCCACACCGTGCTGAGCGCGATGGACGTGCAAACCTCGGAACGTGATCCGCAACTGGATATTCTGGCAGCCTGTCGTACATCACAAAGGTAATCACGCCCCTGTTGAAACGGTTTGCTGCCAGAACGTTATGGCAGCAAACCGCACTCCGTCAGAATGCTTTTTGCCAGCGTGCTGACCGTTTTATCAAACCGCTCAGATTCATTATCCATCACCATATACAAAGCCGTTTGCCGCACCGTTCTGGCTGATAATTCCAGTCGGCGGAGCAAACCGCTCTCCAGCGCTTTTTCCACACTTTCCAGCGGCAGCCAGCCGTACCCCACGCCCACCGCAATGGCTTCCATTGCGGCCCCGACAGTGGTGAATGTCCAGCTGGCAACAGGGCCGGATGACACATTTTCTGCACGCGGCGCGTGCCGGTCGGCCACGCTAATCAGCGGAAAACGCGCCAGATCCTGCGCAGTCAGCGGAACGGTGAGGCTCATCAGCGGATGATCGCTTTTGGCCACCGGCACAAAATCCACGTCGAGCAGGAAGCGCCCCTGTATCGCATTTTCCGGTGCCAGTGTGGTGATGTATAAATCCGCTGATCGTTCATTTAATTGCTTAAGGCTTTCGCCGCGCAGAATTTCTGTCAGATGAACACGGGTATCGGGAAACTGCTGCTGAAAATTTTTGAGTGCGCGAAACAGACGGTATTTGGGAAAGACACTGTCGACAACCAGGCTCAGTTCGGTGCGCGTCCCGTCTTTCAGCCCGGCGGCACGGTGCTCAAGTTGCAAAAAGGCGGAAATCAGCGGCGTGGCCTGCATCAGCAACGCCCGCCCCTGTTCCGTCAGCGTCGCTTTACGGCCATGAATCTCCAGCAACGGCAGACCGAGACGTTCCTGTAACCCACTCAGGGCATAACTGACGGAAGACTGACTGCGGTTCAGTACCTCTGCGGCCTGCGCGTAACTTCCTTGTTCAATCACCGTTTGTAATACCACCCACTGCTCAAGTGTGGTGCGTGGAAGTGCCATATTTTTACTCCCTTTAGGTAAAACACATCTAAATTTTAGATTATTTCCATCTGAAATCAGCGTTTTTTTATCAATTTTTTAGCGCGTAATATTCTCCTCATCGAAACAAAACATTTCACCTGTTACTGCATTAAGGAGAATTACCATGAGCAACTTTGATAAACATGACCTGAGCAATTTCATCGGCAAACACGTTGTTTACACTTACGACAACGGCTGGAATTATGAAATCTATGTGAAAAATGCCGAAACGCTGGATTACCGCATCCATAGCGGGCTGGTCGGTAACCGCTGGGTGAAAGACCAGAAAGCCTATATCGTGCGTGTGGCTTCTGATGTGTACAAAATTTCCTGGACAGAACCGACCGGTACAGATGTCAGCCTGATTGTAAATCTGGGCGACAACGTGTTCCACGGCACCATTTTCTTCCCACGCTGGATCATGAACAATCCGGAAAAAACCGTGTGCTTCCAGAACGAACATATTCCATTGATGAATGCTTACCGCGATGCCGGACCCGCTTATCCGACTGAAGTCATCGACGAATTCGCCACCATTACCTTCGTCCGTGACTGCGGCGCTGACAATGACACTGTGATCGACTGCGCTGCCAGCGAGTTACCGGCTAACTTCCCGGACAATCTGCGTTAATCGTTAACCCGCAGACATAAAAAAACCGCAGTCCGTCATGACTGCGGTTTTTTTCATGAATACCGTTTCAGGGGGACAGGAACATCAGCGCGCCAGCGTTTTCAGCAGCGTCGCATTGAATCTTTCCGGTTCTTCCATCTGCGGTGCGTGGCCCAGACCTTTAAACTCAATCAGTTTCGCGTGCGGAATAAGCTTCGCAACCTGTTTACCCAGCACGTTGTAATGACCGATTTTTGCTTTTACCGCAGGCGGCGCAATATCGCTGCCGATGGCTGTCGTATCAGCCGTGCCGATCATCAGCGTGGTCGGTACACGCAGGTTTTTGAATTCGTAAAAGACCGGCTGCGTGAAAATCATGTCGTATATCAGTGCCGAGTTCCAGGCCACCAGTTTATGCCCCGGCCCGTTGTTCAGCCCTGCCAGCATATCGACCCAGCGGTCGTATTCCGGTTTCCACTTATTCACGTAATAGGTTTTGAGTTCGTACTGTTTAATGCTTTCCGCCGAGGTTTTCAGCTCACGGTCGTACCACTGATCGACGGTACGATACGGCACGCCCTTAGCTTTCCAGTCTTCCAGACCAATCGGGTTCACCAGCACCAGTTTCGACACTTCCGGCGCATACATCAGGCTGTAGCGCGTCGCCAGCATACCGCCGGTCGAATGCCCGACAATCACCGCTTTGGTAATCTTCAGACTTTTAAGCAAATCATGCGTGTTGGTCGCCAGTTGCTGGAAACTGTACTGGTAATGCGAAGGTTTGGTCGACGAACAGAACCCGACCTGATCGGGCGCGATAACCCGGTAGCCTTTACTGACCAGCGCCGAAATAGTGTCACCCCAGGTCGCGGCACAGAAATTCTTGCCATGCATCAGCACCACGGTCTGACCATTTTTGTGCCCGGTGGGCGGCACATCCAGATACCCCATTTGCAGCGGGGCACCCTGGGAATTAAAAGAGAATTGTTTCAGCGGGAACGGATAATCAAATCCCTGCAATTGCGGACCGTAAGAAGGCGCATCGGCAGCCATTGACGCGCCGGAGAAGGAGAACGATAAAACAGCAGCACAAAAGAGCAGTTTAAAACGGGGAAGCATGGGGTTGTCCTGGTGGTGTTCACGGAACCGACGGCGTAAAGCCTTATGCTACAAACTTTACGCCGTCAGGAAAACCACTTATCCAACATTCCGGATAATTGTGATATGGCGTTATTCTCAGACATATTTCACACCTTATGATTGACCCATCACTTAACGTTAATAAAGGTCTTTCGTCAGTGTGAAGCAAAGATATTTTTCATTTCTGACTTAAGACACCTGTTGAGATAATTATTCATAAGGACAGGGAATATTCCATCTTTCTTAACATAATAAATATCACATATTCCCCGGCGGGGTATAAACACAAGCATAATGATATAAAAAACCCATCATTTAATTAAAAAATTATTTTTATATATTGTCAGGGTAGAAATATCGGTTCAGATAGGTATTTTTTGAGCAAAACGTCACCTTTAAATCAGTGCCATACCGAATCTTCTTCGCAAAGCTCCACACCGCAGAGCGGGACTATGAGGTATATTAACGGGACAAAATGCCGCTCTCTGACTCTCACTGGGGGATACCCTTGGCCCTAAACTGGTTAACCCGACGCTCTGTCCGAATATGCCTTTCACTACTCGCATTCCTTGTTGTTGCTGCTCTCGGCATACTGGCGATCTCGTGGCAAACTTCTCAGGGATTACGCCGTGATACCGCCGCAAACCTGCAACAGTCAGTGAGGCTGGTGGATATGACGCTGGATAATGCCGCCATTGCCACCAGTGCCGTTGAGAATCTGATTGGCGTCCCCTGCGATGCCAACACCGTGCAGGCGCTACGCTGGCAGGTAGCCAAAGTGCCCAATGTCCGCACGGTCAACCTCTACCGCCAGAATACGATTTACTGCGCCTCCTTATTCGGCCCGCGTGCTGACAATATCTCGACCGACAAATATATCGACGGACGGTTAATGCTGATGCGTGGCAACAGCATCACGCCCGATCATCCTCTTATTGCCTATCGTCATGACGTTAACGGCAGCGGCGTGCTGGTTGGTGTGGATGGCTATTTTCTGCACAACATCCTGTCGTTGCTCAGCACTCACGCTTATCTGGTATTGCAGGTAGGCGACCAGTGGATGGACAGCAATGGCAGCATTCACACCGGTGAAGGCTGGCCGGACGGTGAACGTATGGAGCTTGCTTCTCAGAACTACCCCTACGCGATTCGCTTAGTGATCCGGCCCAGTGACCACTGGGGTTATGTTTTTGATTACGCCACCGTCAGCCTGATATTGTTCCCGCTGCTCAGCTTATTTATCGCTTTCATGACCTACAGTCTGCTCGGCCGTGTCGGCAGCCCGACGGCGGCGCTGAGAGAAGCGCTGGAGAAAAAACAGTTCATTCCTTATTTACAGCCGGTGGTGGATGGCACCACGCATGAGGTGACCGGCGCTGAAGTGCTGATGCGCTGGCAGCATCCGCAATCAGGGCTGATCCCGCCTTATCAGTTTATCCCGCTGGCAGAAGAGAGCGGCCTGATTGTGCCCATGACGCGCCTCATCATGACGCAGGTACGTGAACAGTTCGGCCCGCTGGCAGCACAGTTGCCTAAAAATTTCCATTTCGGTTTCAATATCTGCGCCAGCCATTTCAAAGACCTCTCACTGGCTGAAGACTGCAAAGCATTTATTGATGCCTTCAGGGAGAACCCGATCAATCTGGTGCTTGAGCTGACTGAACGTGAATTAATCGAGCCGGGTGAAATCACCTCCAGCCTGTTTCACACACTTCGCCAGATGGGCGTGCTGATCGCGCTGGACGACTTTGGCACCGGGCATTCCAGCCTGGCGTACCTGCAAAAATTCCACATTGATATTCTGAAGATTGACCAGAGTTTCATAGGCCGGATTGGTACAGACGCGCTGGCCGGGCACATTGTTGATAACGTGATTGACCTGGCTAAACGTCTGCAAATGATCATCGTGGCCGAAGGCATTGAAACCCAGACACAGGTAAATTATCTTGCCCCGTACCGGCTGGAATTCCTGCAAGGTTACTTTTTCGGAAAGCCTGTACCGCCCGCCGATTTTATCCGGAAATGGCTCTGATTTTCATGCAGCCTGTGGCGGGCGCTATCTCTTCATACTGCGGGCACATTCGTGACTCAGTGACTAGACTAATAACGTGAGCTGCGTCTTATAAGATGTCTGTGCTTTTTGCTAAAAAATTGCCGGTGTGTAACATCCATACAGGATGAGTCCGATAACTAAGCTAACTTGTTGAAGTTACTTGTATTGGAGTACTCTGGCGGAGAACCCTGCTGACAATCAGAATGATCACTTTGCGAGCAAGATGATGATTAAGTGGCCGTGGAAAGCGAATGAACTGAAAATTGAGAAATCAGACGCCTGGAATGACGCGCTGAATATCCCACTTTTATCTTGCCTCAACGAAGATGAGAAACTGCGTCTGATTCAGGTCGCCAGCCAGTTGCTGCAACAAAAAAGGCTGGTTCCTCTGCAAGGCGTTGAGCTGACTGAACTGATGCAGGCCCGTATCGCGCTGCTTTTTGCGCTGCCGGTGATGGAACTGGGCGCTTCCTGGCTCGATGGCTTTCACGAAATCCTGCTCTACCCTTCCCCGTTCGTGGTTGATGCTCCCTGGCAGGATGAAAACGGGCTGGTGCATGCCGGTTCACAAATTCATGCCGGACAAAGCTGGGATCAGGGCCCGATTGTACTCAACTGGCAGGACATCGAGGACTCATTCGACAATTCTGGTTTTAACCTGATCATCCACGAAGCGGCGCATAAACTGGATATGCGCAACGGCGGCGAAGTCACGGGTATTCCGCCTATTCCGCTGCGTGAGGTGGTGTCATGGGAACACGATTTACACGCCGCGATGCAAAATCTGCAGGATGAAATCGACACTGTCGGCGAAGAGGCTGCCAGCATGGACGCCTACGCGGCGACCGATGCGGCCGAATGTTTTGCGGTACTGTCAGAGTATTTCTTTAGTGCACCAGAATTACTTTCAGAGCGTTTTCCGCTGGTATACGGCCATTTCAGCCGTTTTTATCAACAGGACCCGCTGGCAAGGCAACTTCGCGGTCAGCGCTGCGATTGTTAAATTCCGTTTTGACGGACATTTTTCCGCAGTAAAGTACCCTTTTATGGCGACATTGATTAGTTGCTGAGCAGTCGGACGTTTTTGACGAATTTAGCGTTGACACTCCGCAGCCCTCTGGATATTATGCGCCCCGTTCCAACGATTCCTCTGTAGTTCAGTCGGTAGAACGGCGGACTGTTAATCCGTATGTCACTGGTTCGAGTCCAGTCAGAGGAGCCAAATTAGAAAGGCCCGCTTAAGGAAACTTAAGCGGGCCTTTTGCTTTTTATACGCCGGAGCCCCTGCCTGTATGGCGTTGAGGCGATCAGTGAACGTGAAAACCTTCCCGATGCATTTTCAGTTTTCCCTCCGCATCGGGAGAATTTGGTGGTCAGATTTGGGGTCAGGTGAGTTCGATGACGCAGTGACCCCCAAATATCTCTTAACGATTCAAAAATCCGCAAATTAAACCATCCGCAAAAATCCTTTAAACACGTTGCCCCGGCATCCGTAATTTCTATAAACCAATGAGTGAAAATACGGTTAATAAGCCGCTGAGGCAGATTGAACTCACAAGTGAACCAGTCCGCCATCCACAGCGTACTGGCTTCCGGTTACGTAAGACGCATCATCTGAGAGCAGAAAAAGTGCGACGGCAGCCGCTTCATCAGCTGTACCGGCTCGTCTGAGAGGCACCTGGCTTACTACAAAATCTTCAAACTGTTGCCGAGACTCCTCGGGCATGAAGTGTCTAAAATTAGTCTCGACAGGCCCTGGCACCAGCGTGTTGGCGCGAATGTTGCGTGTAGCCAGCGAGGCGGCCCAGCTTTTTACCATGGCGACAACGGCACCTTTTGTTGCAGCATATAAGCTCGTCATTGGCGCACCTTCATAGACTGAAGACGATGCAGTGACCAACACTGATGCACCTGGGTTCAAAATGTTGGAAAGTGATGCAAGCTGGAGCATAGGCCCGCGAACATTGGCATTCATCATGCGATTAAAGGCGTCGGCCGTAACGGATTCCGGTGCACCAACCTCTGCGTAACCCGCATTCAGCCACAATCCGTCGAGGTGCCCCCAGCCGCAGACTGCCGTTGCGAGCGCATCAATATCTGCCTCACTTGCAGCATCACTTTTCAGGATCAGTGCAGTGTCCGGCAACAGCTTACGGGCCCGGGCCAGACGTTCTTCACTCAGCCCTGTGATGGCAACTTGTCCACCCTCTTTCACAATTCGCAGCGCTCCTGCCAGCCCCATACCGCTGGTGCCCCCCGTTATAAGTACACGTTTACCGTGAAATCTTCCCATAATGACTCCCCTTTAATCGTTATAACCGCCATTTACCTTACGAAAGAACTCCATTACTGCCCATCCCTTCTGAGGGCTTCACAACTACCGGCAGTTAAAGCCGGAGAAGTACTGTTTCCTTTGCTTAATGATCTGAAAGACTGAATTCCAAATACCCGGGCGATCCGCAAACCAGCAACATAACAATAACAGATGCGGACACCCGCAATCTGATTTCAGCTCCGCTCACTGCACTCGCAGAAATGAGCACGACAGGAATGAGGTCGAGGCCTTTCTCGGTCAGCGTGCAGAAATCTTTGCGCCTGTCGTCGGGGCCGGGCACTCTCGCAAGAATGCCCTGCTGCTCAAGAAAAGCCAGCCGGGACGGGAAAAACCACAGACCCTTGCCCTGTGACAAGGATCTGTGGTGAGACTGCACGACAAAAATACGCTTCAGCCATTCGTCCGGGACTGCTTACGCTAATTCCGTCCGTGCGTTCTGCTGTTGTTCATCGGGCCGTATCCTGAACCAGATGGCATACATTGCCGGCAGGAAGACCAGCGTGATGATAGTGCCGCCAAACGTCCCGCCAATCAGCGTATAAGCCAGCGTTCCCCAGAACACCGAGTGGGTCAGCGGGATAAACGCCAGAATGGCCGCCATCGCCGTCAGCAACACCGGTCTGGCCCGCTGCACTGTTGCCTCCACCACCGCATGGAATGGCGGCAGCCCTTCCTGTTCGTTGTGATGGATCTGCCCTATCAGGATCAGGGTGTTACGCATCAGGATGCCCGACAGCGCGATTAAGCCGACCAGCGCATTGATGCCAAACGGCTGGTTAAAGAGCAGCAGCGTTGGCACCACCCCAATCAGCCCCAGCGGCGCGGTGAGGAAGACCATCACCATCGCCGACATTGACCGCACCTGCAGGATAATAATCAACAGCGTCATGGCAATCATGATCGGGAACAGCGGTGCCATCGCCTCGGTGGCTTTCCCGGATTCTTCAATAGAACCCGCCTGCTCGATACGGTATCCGGCCGGGAGCGTATCAATGACCGGCTGTAACGCTTTGATCATTGCCGTGGAGACATCCGGCGGCTGCAGGTTTTCGGCAATGTCTCCCCGCACGGTAATGGTCGGCGTACGATCGCGACGGCGCAGAACAGGATCTTCCATTTGCACCTCAACCTCCCCGATCTGCGACAGCGGAATGCGCTGGCCGGAAGAACCCACTAAGGTAAAACCGGCGATTTTTTCCGGATCAAGCCGGATATCTCCTGCCGCCCGCCCCATCACCTGCACCGAACGGATATCTTCACGCACCGAGGTGATCGGAACCCCTGAAAGCAGGAACTGAAGCTGCTGTGCGACCGCATTCGATGTCAGCCCCACCGCCTGCAGGCGATCCTGATTGAGCGTGAAATGCAGCGCCGGTACACGCGGCCCCCAGTCGGTGTTGACGGTCCTCATCATCGGGCTGGCCTGCATCACCTTTTCGACCTTGTCTGCAATTTCGCGCAGTTTATCAGGATCCGGCCCCATCACCCGGTAGGCCACCGGATAAGGAGAATACGGACCGAACACCAGTTGGGTCACACGCACGCGCGCCTCAGGTGCCAGGCCGCTGGCCACCGCTTCACGTAGCCTGAACTTGAGCGCCTCGCGTGCTTCCTGACTGTCCGTCAGCACGACAATTTTCGCAAACGACGGATCAGGCAGCTCAGGCGCCATGGCCAGATAAAAACGCGGTGACCCCTGCCCGATGTAGGACGTGACGATTTTTGCCTCTTTCTGCTTTCTCAGCCAGGCTTCGATTTTCGCCGTGGTGGCGCTGGTCTGCTCAATAGAAGTGCCATAAGGCATCTGCACTTCAACCAGTACTTCCGGGCGGTCAGAGGTCGGGAAAAATTGTTTTTTCACCAGCCCCATGCCAAGTATAGCGACCGTAAAGACGGCAATAACGGTACCGGCGACTATCCACTTGCGCGCGATGACGCGGGTCAGCACCCGGCGAAAACGGTTGTAATGACGGGTGTCGTAAATCGCCGCATGCCCGCCCTCCACCGTTTTGATTTTCGGCAACATTTTCACGCCCAGATAAGGCGTAAACACCACCGCCACAATCCAGGAAGCAATCAGGGCGATACCGACAATCCAGAACATGTTGCTGGTGTATTCACCGGCAGTGGACTGGGCAAAACCGTTGGGCATGAATCCGACGGCGGTGACCAGCGTGCCTGCCAGCATCGGGGCTGCCGTGTGACTCCAGGCATAGGCCGAGGCTTTGATGCGGTCGTAGCCCTCTTCCATTTTCACCACCATCATCTCGATGGCGATGATGGCATCATCGACCAGCAACCCGAGCGCCAGGATCAGCGAGCCCAGGGTAATACGGTCAAAGTTTTTGCCGGAAGCCTCCATCACCACAAAGACAATTGCCAGCGTCAGCGGCACCGCGGCGGCAACCACCACGCCCACGCGCCAGCCCATACTGACGAAGCACACCACCATCACCACCAGCAGCGCGACAAAGAATTTGATCATGAACTCGTCAACGGCGGAGCTGATGTTGACTGACTGATCGGTGACCTTGGTCAGGGTCATGCCCAGCGGCATGCCCTCATTGATTTTGGCCGTTTCCGCATCCAGCGCCTTACCCAAATCCAGACCGTTCCAGCCGTCGCGCATAACGATGCCCAGCAGCAGCGCCGGTTCACCCTGATTGCGGATCAGGAAGGTCGCAGGATCTTCGTAGCCCCGTTCAACGGTTGCCACGTCAGAAAGCTGCAAGGTTCTGCCCTGTACGACGATGGGCGTTTCGCGGATTTTCTCCAGTTTGTCGAAGGCGCCATCCAGGCGGATAAAGACCTGCGGCCCTTTGGTATCAATCGAACCGGCGGGCGTCAGGACGTTCTGGCTGTTGAGGGCGGAGAAAATATCCTGAGGCGAAATACCCAGCGTGGCCAGCCGGTCATGCGAGAACGACACAAAGATGCGTTCGGCCTGTTCGCCGATGATATTGACCTTCTTGACCCCCGGCACATGCAGAATTTGCTGGCGCAACGATTCCGCATCGCGCACCAGCAGTCGCTGTGGCTCCCCTTTGGCCTTCAGCGCAAAGAGCGCAAAGGTCACGTCAGAGAATTCATCATTGACCATTGGCCCGATGACGCCTGCTGGCAGGTTTTTGGTCTCATCCCCCAGCTTCTTACGTGCCTGATAAAACTCTTCCTGCACCTGTGAAGGCGGTGTGCTGTCCTTCAGCGAAAGCATGGTAAAAGCCAGACCGGGACGCGTGTACGTCTCGCTGCGGTCATACCACTTCAGCTCCTGCATACGCTTTTCCAGCGGTTCAGCCACCTGATCCTGCATTTCCTGCGCGGTGGCACCCGGCCAGGCAGAAATAATGGTCATCTGCTTGACCGTAAACGGCGGATCTTCAGCCCGTCCCAGTTCAAAAAACGAAAGAATACCGGCCACGGTAATCAGGATAATCAGGAACAGCGTGATTGAGCGCTCACGCACGGCGAGCGCAGAAAGATTGAATCGCCCCGCGCTCATGGCTGGCTCCCGGCGACGCTGGCATCGCTTTGTTCGGCCAGGCGTACGGCCTCACCGTCATGCAGCAGATGCGCCCCGAGAGCGACCACCTGCTCTCCCGGCTTAAGGGAACCGGTCACCCTCGCCGCATCGTCACCCAATCCCTGCACCTGCACGGGCCGCCATGACACTTTGGCGGGCTTACCCGAAATCTCCCAGACACCCGGCCCTTTGCCCGGATCATAGATGGCCGCTAAAGGCACCTGCATCACCTGGCCCGGTAATTTATCGTCTGCAATATGCAGCGTCACGGTGGATCCCAGCGGGGCATTCGCCAGTGCTCCCTCAAGTACATATCTCGCCTCGAAGGTACGGGTTAGCGGATCTGCCGCATCGGAAAGAAGCCGAAGTTTCGCAGGGACAGCCTGTTTACCGGTACCGTACAACGTTGCTTCGGCCTCGCTTCCGGCAACCGGGCGTAACGTCTCAGGCAACTGCACGATGGCCTCGCGTTGCCCTGCTCTGGCCAGCCGGACCACTGGCTGCCCGGCACTGACAACCTGACCGGGTTCAGCCAGCGTATCCATGACCACGCCGTCGGCGTCAGCCAGCAGCACGGCGTAGCCCGTGGCGTTTTGCGCCACATTGGCCTGGGCCTGAGCCGCACTGAGTTCCGCTTTGGCCGTATCCGCGGCGGCCTTTATCTGATCGTAGGCCGATGCCGACACTGCGCCTGCAGCGACCAGACCGCGATAGCGCACCTCGTCATCAGTCGCTTGTCTTGCACGGGCCCGTGCCGCCGCGACGGTCTGTTGCTGAGCCTGTGCCTGCAGACTCAGGTCAACCGGATCCAGACGCATCAATGGCTGACCGCGTTTAACGGTCTGGCCGGTATCGACCAGGCGTTCAAGGATTTTGCCCTGCACTCTGAAACCGAGGTCGCTTTGAATCCGGGCGACAACAACGCCGGTAAATGCGCGGGAGGCATCGGCAGCACTCACCACGGTCGCAGATCTGACCAGAGGAGGCTGAGTACGGGGATCGTCGGTACCGGAAGAGTCGCCGCAGGCCACAAGGGCAAGCGGCAACAGGCAAACAGCAAAGGTGGCAGGATTAAGCCTGAGCATGGGTTCCCTTAATTGAATTAGCAGGACAGTAACCGCATTCTCAGACTAGTGACCAATAATGTCAATAGTCACCACTCAGGGTGACAGACTTCTCAGTATCAGTGAGGACAGGAGTGCCGCAGCCGCCGGTGCCGTTTCCAGATTGTATTGCAACTGTACCGGACTGATGTAAGGCCGCATGACCAGATATATCGCGTGCGCCGCCTCATCCAGCGGCGTTTTTCGTTCAAACTCGCCCGCCTGCCGCCCTTCAACAATGATTTGTTCAATCAGTGTTCTCAGACGCTCTTCATGAGCCTCTGCCGACGGCCACTTATCCCGCGCCGCCACGGCAGCAATGTCATAAAGCTTGCGATCGTGAAAAAACAAATCACTGCCGGCTTCAGTCAGTGCCCTGAATAAACGCCGCAACTTTTCGGAGGCCGACGGGGCATCTGCAATCGCTGAATTGACAATCGCCATGATCATCGCCAGCCGGTTAGTGCAGATCACCTCGCCGATCGCCTGCTTGGAATCGAAAAATTTATAGATGTAGGATTTTGAAAACCCTATTGATTTAGCCAGTTCTGACACTGTGGTTTTCTCGTAACCAAAATGCCCGAAATGCTCTGTGGCAGCGTCAACGACCTGATCACGCACACTGTGATCTGATGGCCCCCTTGGGGGATGTACATTTATGTGTTTAGTCATTTTTCCAGCTTAGCTCAATGAGCCCTGATTGACAACGAGTGACCATTTGGTAATGTAGTCACACTTCAAAACTGACTCAAGGAATATCAATGTTCCCCCTCCGTACTCTTGCACTGGTGGTGAGCAGCGCCTTACTGGCGGGTTGCGCCGTCGGGCCGGATTATCATCGCCCGGATGCCCCCCTTCCTGAACGCTATCAGGCACAGTCTGCCGTCCAGCAGAGAAGCGCCTCCAGACCCGCCAGTTTTGCCGTCTGGTGGGACGGCTTCGGCGATCCCCTGTTAAGTCAGTACGTTACCGACGCCCTCGCGCAGAATCTCGATCTCGCACAGGCCACCGCCCGCATGGCCCAGTCACGCGCCGGACTGGGCGCGGCCACAGCAGCGCTGTTACCTTCAGGGAACGTCAGCGGGCAAGCGGCACGCGCGTATCAGTCGGCCGAAACCCCGCTGGGTCAGGTTCTCAGCGCAACGCCGGATTATAATCGCTACGGCAATAGCTATGAAACCGATCTCAACGCAAGCTGGGAGATTGACGTATTTGGGGGGCTGCGACGCGGGCGTCAGGCTGCACTGGCTGACTATCAGGCTTCCGAAGCGGGCGTCGCCGCCACCCGTCTTGCCGTCGCGGCTCAGACTGCCGATACCTATATCACCCTGCGCGGATTACAGACCCGGCTGTCCATCGCGGAGAAACAGGTCAGTACGCAGCAGGAGCTGCTGGAAAAGGTACAACTCCTGAATGCTAAAGGACTGGCTCCGGCGTATCAGGTTCGCCAGACCGAAGGGGAACTGGCGCAGGTTCAGGCAACCGTACCGGTTCTCCGTACCGGGCTTGATGCGGCCATGAATGCATTAGATGTCATGCTTGGCACGCCTCCCGGCACCCATCGCAGTCAGTTAGCGTTGCCGGGTGCCATACCGCAGGCTCCGCAGATAACTTCAACGGGCACACCTGCCGACCTGTTGCGCCGCAGACCCGATATTATCGTGGCGGAGCGCCATCTCGCGGCGTCGAGTGCACGTATCGGCGTGGCGGTCAGTGAGTATTATCCGAAGTTTTCACTCAGTGCCCTGCTCGGCAGCGCAACGGCTGTGTCGGGCGACAACCTGTTCTCCGGCGGTGCCAGCCAGTCGGCAGCCGTGCTGGGACTGCGCTGGCGGCTCTTCGACTTTGGTCGCATCAACGCCCAGATAGATCAGGCGAAAGGCCAGGAAGCCGAAGCGCTCGCGGCCTATCGCCTGTCGGTATTACGCGCCACCGAAGACGTCGAAAATGCTTTCTCTGCTCTGGTCAATCGTGAAACACAGGCCGCCACGCTGACCCGCGGTGAAACCGCCCTGGCCAGCGCCCGCCAGTCATCTTTTATCGCTTACCGGCAGGGAACGGCCAGCCTGATGGACGTCCTGCACAACGATGAAAACCTGTTACAGGCTTCCGACGCCAGGGCGCAGGCGCAGACAGAATCTGCGCGCGCGGCTGTTGCAACGTTCAGGGCGCTCGGCGGAGGCTGGCAGCCACCGGAAACGGCCACACCATAAGATGCCGCAGATCTTCCCTTACTTGTGTCACAGACGAGACGACCTTTTACCGTTGATAACACGACAGAGCCGTACTGATAACCGGGGGACTGATGAAAAGGATAGGTATTCTGGAGGTAGACGCGTTAACTGAAAAACTGGTACGAGGATTGTTTCTTGCCGCGCCTGATGCACAGGTATTTCTGGTTTCGGGAAACAACGAACGCGCGCGCAAGCTGGGAAGAGAGTTCCCCTGCTGGACGCTGGACAGTTACCAGGATGTCATCAATGAGACTGATGTCATTATTACCGGCGTAGATCGCCATGCTCTGAATGAAATGGCAAATCAGGTGCAGTTGCGAAGCGCGCAAACGCTGGTTTCACTGGTGCCGGGGCTGCCATCACAGAGTCTGCGAAAGCTATTCAGACACACTGATTGTGTCAGACTGATGTTTTCCTTCGCCGCTGAAATCAATAAATCGAGCGTGATCCTGACTGGTGCTGATCAAGAGGTTCAGCGTTTATTTTCCCTGCTGGGCCCCCTGACCGTATTGCCTGACGAGCCGGACTTTGACTTAGCCACGGTCAGTCTTTGTATGAGTCATGGCTTTTATTTTCTGGCGGAGGGCTTAGCGTGCTGGCTGACCGGGAAAGGTATGGCGGATGACACTGCCCGCCAGCTTGTCCTTAACGGTCTGAAAGACTGTGCTGAATATGCGGGTTATCACCCGTCCATCAACCTCGGGGAACTGGGGCAGGATATGTCATCTGCTGCACCCGGTATGTCGCAGGGGGTTGAGGTTCTTGCACGAATGGCGGCGCTTACCCCCTGGCATGTGGCTTCTGATACGGTTTTATCGGAAATTCAGGAAAACCCCGCTGCGCAAATAACCCGCTGAAATGAAATACTCTTTTTTCCAATGTCGAATGACACTCCGAACTCAGAGTGTCGTTTTTGACCGCTAAAATCCTCAGGATTAACCGGCGCATCCGCCCGCGCCAAACAGGCGTCAGAGTCAAAGATATCTTATTAGTGTACGGCTCAGGGGATTTACCGTAGCGTTTAAACGTAAATGCTTTCATCGTCTTATTCTTCATTTATTTTTTCGCATCAAGCTGAAGACTTTTGCGCACCACCTTATCCAGGAATGACGCAGGGGCGAATCTGAGAATAAAATTCAACTGACCTGCCAGCTTTCCCGCCGTATAGCGAATCTTCGGACGTGAAGTCTGAGCCACTTTAACCACCACGTCAGCCACCACCTCCGGACTTTCCGCCTCAGCCATTGCCTTGCTCACCACTTTCGTCAGCTTAGCCCGGATCTGGTCATACTCTTCAAGCCTGGCATCCGGCTCGATATTATTGGCTTCAAACTGTGTTTTCATGTAAGCAGGTTCGATGACAGAAACTCTGATGCCCTGCGTGCGCAGTTCATGATCCAGTGCGCCCGAATACCCTTCCACCGCATGCTTACTGGCCGCATAAAGTGCCACATACGGCAACGGAACGGTGCCGAGTATCGAACCGATATTGATGATGCGTCCGCTGCCCTGACGGCGCATATAAGGGATCACTGCCCGGCTCAACCTGACGATGCCCAGAAAGTTGGTGTCGAAAATGTGTTTGGCCTGATCGACAGAACTTTCTTCCGCCGCCGCCGGAGCGACCCCAAAGCCCGCATTGTTCACCAGAACATCGATCCGCCCCTCCAGACCCAGCAACTCCTCAATGGCGGCCCCGACAGAAGCGTCGTCGGTCACATCCAGCGTCAGTAACGGAAACGGATGTTTTCCCGCCTGTGAACCACGCCGGCTCGTGCCATATACAGTAAATCCAGCGGCTAAAAGTTTACAGGCAGACGCTTCGCCAATACCTGAGGACGCACCGGTAACCAGTGCTACACGTTTTTTTGTCATGCTGAATAAGGCCTTCATGATGTGTTTAAAGTTTCTCATCGCTGATGAGAGGACAGGCTGTAAGGGATTTATGTCGGATTTACCGCTGTGCAGAACAGCCGGAAGACCGTTCTGCACAGTGCACCTCATTGATTACCGTGTTTTATATCGTTCAGCGGCTTCATCTTGTTTGATGTCTGAGAGCAGCGCCTGACGTGAAGCATCGAGGGTGTCCCAGCGGGCAGCATTATGTAAAGGCGGGATGGTGACCAGTTCACGGCGGTCAAACCCCACCAGTGCGGCATCCACTAACTCGCCCACTTCCATGAATTTTGCCGAGTTAGTGATGTCGATACCCGCCCGGTCCCAGATTTCCGTATAAGTGCCCGCAGGGAGCACCGCCTGGATATAAATGCCTTTAGATGACAGCTCGACATTCATTCCCTGAGACAGGAAAAGCACAAAGGCTTTGGTTGCACCGTAAACCGTCATGGCAAATTCCGGGGCGAGTCCGACGATGGAACTGATGTTGACGATCGATCCTCCCCCCGCTTGCACAAAGCGTGGTGCCACGGCACTGGCCAGTCTGGTCAGGGCGGTGACGTTAAGCGCGATAAGGCTTTCTATCGAATCAGGCGTCTGCTCGGTAAAACTGCCGGACTGCGCGATACCCGCGTTATTGATAAGAATGCCAATCCGTGTGTCTTCACGCAGACGGGCTTCGACCGCGGCTAAATCACGCGTTTGCGTGAGGTCGGCAGGCAGAACGTCGACAGAAATGCCATTTTCCTGTCGCAGACGCGCGGCCAGTGTTTCTAACTTCGCTTTGTCGCGCGCGACCAGAACCAGGTCGTGGCCCCGGCGGGCAAACCGTTCCGCGTAAACAGCACCAATACCCGTGGATGCGCCTGTGATGAGAACTGAAGCTTTAGTCATAAGTTGATCTTCTTTCTTAATGTGTAAACAAAATCCGCAATGTGCGATGTAGGTAGGGCTTTACTTGCTGGTCTCCGTCAGCGACTGGTAATCGGTATATCCCGCTGCGCCACCGCCATAAAGAGTTTCAGGATTGAGTGAGGCCAGAGGCGCGCCCGTCTTCAGCCTTTCAACCAGATCCGGGTTGGAGATGAACGGACGACCGAACGCGAACAGATCGGCTTTACCTTGCGCAAGCTGAGCGGACGCCAGTTCCAGGTCATAGCCATTGTTGCCGATGTAGGTGTTTTTAAAACGCCGGCGCAGGGAGTCGTAATCGAACGGTGATACATCACGCGGACCGCCCGTCGCACCTTCAACCACATGGAGGTACACAATGCCCAATGCATCGAGTTGTTCAGCGAGGTAATCATATTGTGGCTGCGGATCACTGCATGAAATCGCATTAGCAGGTGACACCGGTGAAATGCGTACGCCAGTGCGTTCTGCGCCGATCTCATCTTTTACGGCCGCCGTGACTTCCAGCAGCAGGCGCGCACGATTCCCGACAGAGCCGCCGTATTCATCGGTACGCTGGTTTGCGCCGTCTTTCAGGAACTGTTCCAGCAGATATCCATTCGCGCCGTGGATCTCTACGCCGTCAAATCCGGCGGCAATGGCATTGGCCGATGCCTTTCTGAAATCGTCGATAATCCCCGGTATTTCCTGCAACGCCAGCGCACGTGGTTCAGAGACATCAGCAAAACCATTGTTCACAAAGGTCTTGGTCTCAGCACGGATGGCGGACGGCGCAACCGGCGCAGCGCCACCGGGCTGTAAATCGACATGCGAAATTCGTCCCACGTGCCATAACTGTACAAATATGCGCCCGCCTTTGGCATGCACCGCGTCAGTCACTTTGCGCCAGCCATCGATCTGAGCTTGTGTATAGATCCCCGGTGTATCCTGATAACCCTGCGCCTGTGCGGAGATCTGCGTCGCTTCGGTAATCAGCAATCCTGCGGTGGCACGCTGGGCGTAGTAGGTCGCCGCCAGTTCGCCCGGCACCAGCCCCGCTCCGGCCCGGTTACGTGTCAGCGGTGCCATCACGATGTGGTTGGCCAGTGTTATTGAGCCAAGATCATAGGGTTGAAATAGTGGTCGGTTGGTCATGTTTATTCGCCTGCTAAGTGGTGGGTCAAAGGTCAATATAATGATGATGATCATCATCTATAAAGTCAACCGGTTTGATTATGGTCATCATCAATGTATACTTAAACCCTATTTTTGAGAGGGGCAGGAAAGCATGAAAGTGTCAAAAGAGCAGGTTCGGGAAAACCGGATGCGCATTGTAGAAACGGCCTCAGAACTTTTTCGTGAGCGCGGTTACGATGGCGTGGGCGTGGCGGAACTGATGTCTGCGGCAGGCTTAACCCACGGCGGGTTCTACAAACACTTTGGTTCCAAGGCTGATCTGATGTCGGAGGCGATGAGCTGCGGTTTCAGGCGATCCGCAGAAAGCACGGCAGGTGTAGACCGGGAAAAATTTATTGAATACTACCTCTCCCGACAACATCGGGCTGATATGGGAAAGGGGTGCGTGATGTCGGCACTGGGCGCCGATACAGCCCGTCAGTCTGCGTCAATCAGGGCGGCATTTGCCGCCGGAATTGAACGTCAGCTGGCAGTTTTAGGAAACGAAAAAGAGGTGGAAGGCAGCACGCGTGCCGACCTGATTGACACGATTGCCCATCTTGTCGGTGCGCTGGTGTTATCCCGCGCCTGCCCTGATGATTCGTCTCTTGCGGATGAGATTCTGGAGGTTTGCCGCAGCCGGATTTTGAGCACCGGGATGTCTGGTGATTCATGAGCCTGAACTGAAACCTATTTCCCGTGGCTTATGCGAAATGTCACCCGCTGGGGATGGTTTACTGACACTAAATATTCAACCGGTTGATTCAAGCGGTCAGTAATCACCCCCCGATACACCAGAGCAGGACTATGGGGTTGTGCATTTAATAACGTCTGTTCTTCTTCATTCATTAGGGTCACGCGGAGCGTGCCTTCGTCTGAAACGCCTAAAACACCGTAGTTTTCTGCCAGAAGACGATACAGCGAACCGCTCTGCTCAAGCATCTCAGCGGTCAGGTCCGGAATAATCGCCCTTGGCAGGTAGCTGGTTTCCAGACAAAAAGGCTCACCGTCAGCGAGACGCAGGCGTTTAATCATCACCAAAGGGTCGCCAGCCTGAATTTTTAGTAATGCGGCAATACGCGGGCTGGCTTGGGCCTCCTGAAAATAAATCAACCGGCTGCCCGCTACCGCACCATTTAACTCCGTGATTTTGCTGATGCCGTGCTCGATTGTCTGCGTCAGTGGCCGCTGTATCGTGGTCTCAGTCAGCCATGTCCCCTGGTTTCCCCGCCTTTCCAGCATTCCGCTGCTCACAAGCTCATCTGTAATTTTTCGTAATGTCATCCTGCTGATACCCAACAGGCCCGACAGATCACGTTCTGCCGGAATTTGATCGCCTTCGTTGAATTCCGTGTTTAACAAATTCAGCAGCACCTGCCTGGCCGCCAGATAGGCTTTCCGCGGGCGGCGTTTACTTTCACTTAACTCAGTCATGGTCTGTTTTATAGCCCAATAAAATTAAAAAACAGGAGTTATTCTAGCCAATGAGTCGTTGATCTGTCACCGGAAATATCCTTCACAGAACGGTAGTCGCCGATAAAAAAACAGACCATAACATCATAACTTATTATTATACCTGATTAAAATCATTAAATTGATTGCGTATTCTTACCTGCTGGCGTATATCTTTCATGGTACATTTTACGGTATATTTAACGGGAGTGAATGATGAAAAAAACGCTTGCCCTATTTTCCCTTGGCCTTGCGATGATCGGGTTTTCCGGTCACGCATCAGCGCAGCAACAAATCCGGTTTGGTACTGACGCGACATTTCCGCCCTTTGAGTTTAAAGCTGCCGATGGCAGCCTGCAGGGGTTTGATATTGATCTGGGTAATGCGATTTGCGCTCAGCTCAAGGCGAAATGTGTTTGGGTTGAAAACGGATTTGATGGTCTGATCCCCGCGCTTCAGGCGCGTAAATTCGATGCCATTATTTCTTCGTTGTCGATTACAGATGAGCGTAAAAAAGCGATCAACTTCTCCGATAAATTATTCAACACACCGGCGTATCTGGTGGCTTCAAAAGACAGCGGCCTCAAACCTCTGGCCGAATCTCTGCGTGGTAAGCGTGTGGGCGTGCAGCAAGGCTCAGTGTTCGAAGCCTACGCGAAGAAACACTGGCAATCACAAGGCGTCGAACTGGTTTCCTATCCCGCAGCAGAGGCAGTTTACGCCGATTTAGTCGTCGGCCGTCTGGACGCGACGCTGGACGATGCGACGGTGGTGACCACCGCGTTGCTGGACAAACCCCAGGGAAAGAATTTCAGCCTGATTGAACCGCAGGTAAAAGATGATGCCATTTTTGGCCCGGGTACCGGTATTGGCATTTCGAAGCAAAATAGCGAACTGCTGGAACAACTCAACGGGGCGATTAAGGCGATACGCAATGACGGTACTTATGACCGGCTGGCTAAAAAATATTTCAATTTCAATGTGTACGGTGACTGATTTATGAATACTTCAGCAATTATCTCCTCTCTTATCGAACAGCGCTTCCTCCCGCAGGGAGGACTGAGCCAGGTGTTTCTTGTGGCCTGCGGCGGGTCGCTGGTGGATATGTATCCGGCAAATTATTTTCTTAACAGTGAGTCGACGGTTTTACACAGTTACATGATGACCGCAAACGAGTTTGTTCATGCCGCGCCAAAGACATTAGGCCCTCAATCCCTGACGATTGTTTGCTCACATGGCGGGAATACCGCAGAGTCTGTCGCAGCGGCCAAACTGGCCCAAAGCCGGGGCAGCGTTACGGTGACACTGACGCACAATGAAAATGCAGACCTTATCGGCTTTTCTGACAGTAATTTGCTTTATGCCTGGGGAGATGACAGCCAGGTGATTAATAACCCGATGGCAATCATTTTGAGTCTTTGCGTCGAAGCCTTGCAACAGACCGGGGGTTATGACGGATATGCCGATTTCCAGGCAGGCATGGCGCAAATTGATGGGATTATCTTCCGGGCCAGACAGCAGGTTCAGGCGCGCTGCGCCGCCTTTGCTGAGCGCTACAGCCGGGAATCACTTTTTTACATTCTGTCCAGCGGGGCTTCCTACGGACATGCTTATGGTTTTGCCATATGTTCATTAATGGAGATGCAGTGGCTGAATGCGGCATCAATTCATAGCGGCGAATTCTTCCATGGTCCGTTTGAAGTGACAGATATGAATACCCCCTGGATCCTGATGATGAACGAAGGCCGCACCAGGGCACTTGATGAAAGAGTGCGCGATTTCCTTCGGCAGTACGGAAATAAGGTGGAAATTGTGGATGCAAAAGAGCTGGGGCTTGGCGTCATACCCGCCAGCGTGGTGGAGTATTTTAACCCCGTCCTCTTCTACAGTGTTATGTGCGAATATCGCGCGGCATTAGCGAAGATACGTCAACATCCGCTGGAAACACGACGATACATGGGACAGGTCGCTTATTAGGAGATGACAACATGAGAGTACTTGGCCTGGGCGATAACGTGATTGACAGGTATACCCATACAGGTATCGGTTATCCGGGAGGAAACGCGCTTAACTTCAGTGTGTACGCCCGCTTATTATCCGCAAATGCGGCGTATCTGGGCGTTTTCGGCGACGACAGCGCGGCAGAACATATTCGCCGCGTCCTGGCAGCAAGGGAGATTGATACCTCTCATTGCCGGGTCGTACCGGGTGAAAATGGTTATGCCAGTCTGACCGTTGATCAGGGGGAGCGACGGTTTATTGACTCCAACGCCGGGGGGATCCGGCAGACGACGTCGATGGATTTTGTGTTAACCGATATGCCCTGGCTAGGTCAGTTTTCGCTGATACATACCAGCGCTTATAGCTATGTTGATGCGCTATTGCCCGAATTAAGTATGCTACCCGGCAGCTTATCCTATGATTTTTCTGATGATTTTGATGCCGGAAAGATAGGCCCGTTATGTCGTCAGTTAGACTACGGGTTTTTCTCATGCGCTGAACGCAGCATGGAAGAAACCCGCGAGATACTGGAAACGGCATGGCATGCGGGATGTCGCCTGCCTGTTGCAACGCGCGGGTCTGAGGGGGCGTTACTGTTCAATGGCAGTATCTGGATCAGTCAGCCATCGGAAAATATCACGCCGGCAGACACGCTTGGGGCAGGAGATGCTTTTATCACGGCTTTTTTGCTGGCGCATGTTAAAGGCGATACGCTGTCCCAAAGCTTGCGTCAGGGCGCCCTTTTCGCAGCAGAGATTTGTTTAACTGACGGCGCTTTTGGTGAGGGCATCCCCTACTGATCGTCTCAGGTTAACACCGGATCCGCGCGGCGGCAGAAAAGTGGCTGTATTCAGACGCCCCGGCAGATGCCCGTAACTGAGTGTCATTATCCGTCACGGGCAGCGCCGGGCAAGCGGAACTACCACATCAAATCATCCGGCACTTTGAAATCAGCATACGGATCTTCTTCATCCTGCTCTTCCTGACTCAGCGCGCTGTTTAATACAATACTGTTGGCATCGCGCTGGGCAATTTTATCCGCAACGCTTGCGGGGATAATGGCATATTGCGTCTCGCCGCTGTGATCAGCAACCAGACGCGCGATGGCAAGACGACCACTAATCAGCTGAGACTGGGTGGTCTTATCCACCACCATTTTTTTAATCAGATTATTATCGGTGAAGTTAAAATCAATATTGCCTGTTGAAATGACGATTTTGTTCATTTCAATCAGTTGCTTCACCTGCGCTTTATACTCTTTAGATAAGGCAGCTTGTTTTTGTTGTTCGCTCAGTTGCTTATCACGCTCCATCTGCGCTTTTTTATTTTCTTCCACCGCCTCTCTGGCCTCGCGCGCCTGAACGCGTGATTTTTTCGCCGTTCTCTGCACTTTGTCCATTTTTTTGCTGGTGACTAATCCTGCTTTCAGCAGTTGCTCTTGTAAGGAGAGTTTTGTCATTTTCGTTTCTAAATCCGTTGAATAATTTGTGCGATTATAACCGTAATTCCTGAGGCGATACAGGCTACAGAGCCTTTTCCACTTGCGTGCGGCATCGGGAGCGTCTTTAAGCGGCTGCCAGGTCTGCTGTATTTATCGCTACAGTTATTACGGAAACTGCCGATAACCTTTCAGTTTCACGCCCGCATCAGTTCCTTTTATGTTGTACCGAACAGGAGAACAAAATGGATGTTTCGCAAATTGCATCGCTGGCGACCGGCCTTAATAGTCTGGATACCAGCACTCAGGTCAACAATATCCTGCTGAAAAAGTCGCTGGATAGTCAGCAGACGGCAGTGACCAGCATGATTGACTCGATCCCCGCGTTACCTGCTAATCCGGCAATCGGTCGCAATATCAATACCACCGCCTGACAGAGACAAAAAAGCCCGCGTGAGTAAACTCAGCGGGCTTTTTGTTTTTTATGACCGCTTACCCTTTAGCGAAATTCGCCTGAATACGCTGTTGCAGATAAGCTTCCGCGCTGATGGCCGGATACTTCGCCTGCGGCCCCAGAATTTCGACGTCTTTGTTAGCCTGACAGAAAAACGCCAGGCTATAGCGCGCGCCCTGATATTCGCCGGGCAGCGGACTTCTCACCCGATGGAAATTGGAGGGCAACTGATCGTCGCTCCAGCGCATCAGCATGTCGCCGATATTACAGGTGATCACGTCTTCGCGCGGTTCGATACTGGTCCACTGCTGGCTTTCGCGATCCTTGCCCGGACAAACCTGCAAGCCGCCCTGACCGGGACGCTGGAACAGCAGCGTCAGACAGTCAAAATCCGTGTGCGCACCGGCACGCCACATCCCTTGTTCCGATTGTTCAGTGGCATAGTAGTGCAACATGCGCAGCGTACTCTGATAGGTTTGCTGATCAGGATTGTGTGCCTGCTCGAAAAAGTGTTCGGGGAAACCCAGTCTGAGCGCAAAACAGGAAAGCAATTTCATGCCCAGTTGCCAGCATTGCGATTCAAAACTCAGCATGGTGTCTTTAAAGGCTGGCAGTTCCTGTTCGCCCGGCCACAGCGACTCCATCAGCGGACGGGTGATCTGGTAGGACTCTTTCTGATCCGGCGTTCGGGTCGACGGACGTACCTGAGACTTATTTTCCCAACCGGCGTTACGCGCCAGCGGATACTGCGCTTTGACTTCGTCGGGCAGCGAGAAGAAATCTTCTGTCATGCTGAATGCCTGACGGATATCGGCCAGCGCAATGCCGTGATTGCTCACCTGAAAGAAGCCGATTTCCACCGCTGCACGCCAGAGTTCGTCGGCGATCTCACTTTTACGGTTTTCGAAATCTGAAAGATCGATGCAACGCACTTCGCGGGTAAATGTCTCTTCGCCCATCGCGCCCATTCCCGCTTCTTTCTCCAGTTCCTGTAATGCATAGCCTTGTGTTTGAGCTGATGATGTGTGAGTGGATTGTGTCATTTTTTTATCCTTCAGAATCAATTAGGTTGGCCCGCAGCGCGCTGTTGCAGGGTACGAACGGCAGACATTGCCTCATGGCGCATGGCGTCCAGATCGAGACCGGGAATGACGTCGTTTTCGACGATGACGCGGCCATTGACCATCAGCGCCTTCAGTGAGGCGCGGCCGCCGCAGGCCACCGGGCCGATTGCCATGTCGTGCAAACCGAAGTAACGCGGGTCGTCCAGCCGGTAAATGGCGATATCCGCCAGCATGCCCACCTGCACGGTGCCACTCTGTTGCAGGCCGAGGATCTGCGCCCCGCCCGCGCTGCCCCAGCGCACCACGTCTTCGATGGATGCCGCATCGCCGCCGCCCTCAAAGGTGCCGCCGTCATAGCGCGGCTTCGCCAGCATGCCTTTTCGGGCGCGCTGCAACAGCCAGGCGGCATGCGCTTCACTTTGCATATCCGCGGCTTCGTTGGATGCCGCGCCGTCAACACCCAGCGAAACCGGTACGCCAGCCTGTTCCAGCGCCAGCAAATCAGCGATGCCGCTGCCCAGACGCCCGTTACTTTGCGGGCAGTGCGCGATACCGGTACGGGTTTGCCCCAGCATCGCAATCTCCTGCGGCAGTAACTTAACCAGATGCGCAAACCACACGTCGTCCCCCAGCCAGTCGTGTTCCGCACAAAACTGCACCGGCGTCATGTCGAATTTAGCGCGCGCCGCATCGAGATAATCCACGGTTTCTGACAAATGGCTGTGCAGCCGGATACCTAAACTGCGCGCCAGTTTCGCCATTTCACGCAACTGCGCACCGGGCGCCGAATGCAGCAGCGTCGTCGGTGCCATCACCACACGACGCAGAGACGCCGGTTTTGGATCGTGATAGCGGCCAACCAGCCGTTCCATGTCCGCCATATAGTGGTCGAAATTTTCCGGTCGCAGCGCCTGCGGTAAATCCTGCTCAATCGCCCGCCCCTGCGTTGCGCCGCCCCGGCACAACACAATGCGCATGCCCAGCGCCTCCCCTTCACTGAACAGGATTTCCGAGGTATCGAACGGCATATCCGGCCAGTAAAGATAATTGTGATCCGCCACGGTGGCGCAGCCGGAACGCAGCAGTTCGGTCAGGCCGATACGCACCGCGAGGCGAAAGGTGGATTCATCAAACGTGGCGCGAAAGCGGTAAGGCGTCGCGCTTAGCCATGCAGTGAGACTTTTGTTCAATCCCTGCGGTTCGCCTTTGAGCAATGACTGAAACAGATGATGATGCGTATTGACCCAGGCCGGATAGACCACACAATCGCGGGCATCAATCAGGCGCTCGCCGGGCAACGCCGTCAGGGGGCCGATCGCCTCGATGACGCCATTACGCACACGGATATCCGGCCCGGCGTGACGCGCGGCTTCTCCCGGCAGACCGGTGAGGATGGCGTGCGCATTTTTAATCAGTAAAGAGTCAGATGACATGGCAACACTCCTCAGGGTTTAACCTGCATGTGCTCAACAAATTCGGTGGTATACGCCTGCTTCCAGTCGGTATCCGCGTTTAGCAGTTTGGCGTTCACCATGAAATCACGGGTTTTCTGCCAGCGGGCTTCGGTCATGGTGCCCCAGCCCTGCGTCGCTGCGTCGCCGCCATCAATCAGGTGGTGCGCTTTGATTTGCTCAACACCCCAGGCCAGCAGGTCGTCGGTCATCTTCGGGTTATCCTTTTTGATCAGCGCATTACCCGGCGCGGGATTTTGCAGATAACTCACCCAGCCTTCCATCGACGCCTGTACGAACTTCGCCATCGCGTCTTTACGGCTGCTGATAAGTTCCGGGCGGGTGATCAAAATGCCACCGTAAGGCGGATAGCCGTGCTCCGAGAACAGGAAGAAATTGGATTTCACGCCAGCCTTCTGCGCCTGAAACACTTCAGAGCTGACATACGCCTGTTGCGCCACGTTCCCGTCGGCGACAAAAGGCTGAATGTTGAAGGTATACGGACGAACCTGAGAATCACTGAGCTGATAACGCGCCTTAAGCCACGGCCACCAGGTCGATTGCCCGGAGCTGGACACCAGAATGGTTTTGTCTTTCAGGCCGTCGAGCGACGTTACGGACGCATGCGTCAGTAAACCCTGCGGGTCGAACTGGAAAGGAGCGGCGATAGCTTTGGCCTGAAAACCACGCTGCACGGATTCGAGCAACTGGAGGTCATAACCGATGATCACATCCGCGCGTTTTGACAACAGTAACTGCATGCCGTTGATCTGCGGGCCGCCGGACTGAATACTGACATCCAGCCCGTAACGTTTGTAAATGCCCGTCGCCAGCGCCTGATAATAGCCGCCCTGTTCAGCCTGCGCGTACCAGGAAGTCAGCAGCGCGATTTTCTCATCGGCCTGCGCCGACAGTGAGAAAGCACCAGCAATCAGCGTGCTCAGCACGCAGCAAGACAGGGGAATGCGGGAAATTGACTTCATTGCTCCTCTCCTAATCATCGCCGGAGGGAGGATAAGCAAACGCGGCTCAGCCCCCTGACCGGCTCAAAATGAACCGCGAAATGGTTGCTGAGCAATGTCCCGCGCAGTTGCCTGCACTGACCGCTTCTACTCACGTTTAACTATACAAAAACGATGCCAACTTCGCAGACGCGCTTTCCCTGCGCCTTGTCGGGATAATTACGTCTCACGCCCTGCAACCTTTGATTCATCACAGAGCGCCAGGCACCAAATCAGTGCAAATCAGCGCCGGTCGCGCCCCGGCGTCTGGATCTGGCTGAATAACATCTCCAGTTGTTTGAGCATCATCGAAGCGGCCAGAGAAAGTTGTCGTGAAGGGGCGACGCACAGGGAGAGCGTGAAGGTTTTTAACTGCGGATCGGTCAGCGGAATAAACTGCAGTTCGTCGCTTTTCACCTCATCCATGATATCGAGCCAGCACAGAATACCGATGCCCATTCTCTCCTTAATCAGCGAGCGGATCATGTGGATGTTATTCGATACCGCGACCTCATGAATCATGTCGCCGTTGATATTCATCAGCGCCTGCACCGGCTCGGCCAGCATCAGCGGCGCGGCGGGCAGGATAAACGGATATTCCATGCACTGATTAAAACGCACGCCGCTTCTGCCCCCGAGCGGATGCCCTTTCGGCACAACAACACCCAAATCGATTTCGGCAAAAGCCCGCACCTGCAACTCGCGGGAGCTTTGCGGATTCAGCATCAGTCCGAAATCAGCATCGCCCGACATCAGCGCCTGCTGGATGTCCACGTTGTTCATGGTGGTCAGGGTGAATGAAATGTTCGGATACTCGAGATGCACCTTTTTGAGCATCGACGAGAAAAACTGCCGGTTGATGGCATCGATGGTGGCAATGCGCACGTGTCCGCGCCGTAACCCGCGCAGATCGTCGAGCTGTTCGCAGACACGCGAGAAATCCTTTTTCCAGTTATTGGCAGCATGCAGTAACAGCTCGCCCGCCGCCGTCAGCCGCAGCCCGGTGGGATGTCGCTCAAACAGCGGCATGGCTAATTCTTTTTCAACCCGCAATATCTGCCGGTCAATTGACGATGCGGCAACGTGCAGGGTTTCCGAGGCCTTACGGAACGATCCCTGGCGGGCGACCTCAGTGAAGTACAGCAGAAACCGGGAGAATGCGAACATAATGAGTGCTCTCTTTTATGCAACGGGATGTGCGAATCAAAGCGCTGGACGCAACAGTTTTATAACAATAACGTAGCTTTCATTGCAACGGGAACAATCGTTTCACCGCTCATCAGGCCGGCTCCGCGCAGTAATGCGCGTTAAGACAGCGGGTTATGCGGCAAACGGACCGACTCCCCTTTTTATGAATGTTTCACCAGAGTCAATACGGTAAATGACGATGAAAGATGCCGGATTAATCCCTGTCACAATTAAAACCGCCAATATCAACGGTGTCGGGAATATTTCCCTGCAGCTTGTTGCGCAGCAAGGAAGTTTATTACCGGCTTATTTACCGGGAGCACACATTGACGTTTTTATTCCCGAACTCGGCCCGCGCCAGTATTCTTTGTGCAGTGAAAACAGCAGCGGTGAATATTATGAAATTTGCGTCAAACTGGCGGAAAACTCCACCGGCGGCTCGCACTTCATTCATCATCATTTCCGCCCCGGCGATAACCTGATGATCTCGGCACCGCGCAATCATTTTCCGCTGCCACAGGCCGGGCGATATTTACTGTTTGCCGGGGGGATCGGCATCACGCCGTTGCTGGCGATGGCGGAACACCTGGCTGAGCAACAGATTGAATTTGAACTGCATTACTCTGTTTCAGACAGGGAGCACATTGCGTATCTGCCGCGTTTAACCGCGCCTGCCTTAGCGAAACACGTCTTTTTTCATGACAGCAGTGCAAACGATTCCCTGCGCCATAACACGCCACTGAGTTTGTTGCAGCCGGATGAGAATACCCGGGTAATGGCCTGCGGCCCGGACGGATTTATTCAGCGGCTTAAAGACATTATGCAGACCCATCACTGGCAGGAAAATCAATTATCTTTCGAACGGTTCAGTAATGCGAATCTGAATAATGAAGCCGACAGCCAGGCATTTCATATTCAGCTTAACTCCACCGGACAACGTTATTTAGTCGGCCCGCACCAGACGATTGCTGAAATTTTATTAAGTGCCAGAGTCGATATTATGCTGTCGTGCGAACAGGGTATTTGCGGCTCCTGTATTACTGACGTGATCGACGGTATTCCCGATCACCGCGACTGCGTGCTGACTGAAGAAGAGAAAGCGGAGAACACGCAGATAACGCTGTGCTGTTCGCGATCCAAAAGTCCCGTTCTGGTCCTCGACCTGTAATGTCCACGCGGAGCCTGACGATGAACATTCCCACCCCCGCTGCAACCCTTAATGGCATTGCTAACGTTCGCCTCCCCGCGTGGTTGCTGCCCGACGGATGGCCTTTGCAGGCAGGCGAACCGGTGACGGCAGATGTGCGTTTTGATGCAGGCAAAATTGCGTCCATGACGCCTTATCAGCCAGAACAAGATGATTTGTGGAACGCACACGGCGCACTGGCGTTACCGGGGCTGGTTGAACCCCATGCGCATCTCGATAAAACCTTCACCCTTGCCCGCAGCCGCCCGTCAAAACCCGGTCTGCTGGCGGCCATTGAAACCCTGCATCAGGACCGTCAGCACTGGACGGCGGCTGACATTCGCCAGCGTGCCGGCAAGGCACTGAGCTGGGCAGCGGCGAACGGCGTGACCCGTTTGCGCACTCACATTGACTGGTTTGACGTGGAGCCACCGCAGGCCTGGCTTGAGCTGAGCGGGATGGCGCAACCGGGTGTCACGCTGGAGCGGGTGGCGCTGGCACCGCTGAGCTTTTTCGCCGATGCCGAAGCGGCTGACCGCATCGCCCGCGCGGTGGCACAAAACGGAAAAGACTGCCTGCTGGGCGGATTTATCCACTCCTCAAACTGGGATCCGGCGGCGATGACCCACCTGATGCACAGCGCCGCACGCTGGCAACTGAATCTGGATTTGCATATCGACGAGGAGCTTTCGCCGGTGGCACACGGCCTGAGCTGGCTGGCGGATTACCTGTCGGAGAGCACATTCAGCGGCCATATCTGTTGCAGCCACGGCTGTGCGCTGGCTTCCGGCAGTGAACAACAGGCGCAGGAGATTTTGAGTGTGCTGGCGGCGCAGCGCGTCACGCTGATTGCGCTGCCGATGACCAACCTGCTGTTGCAGGACGCCGTCACAAGTCGCACGCCGCGCCAGCGCGGTATCACCCTGCTGAAAGAAGCACAGGCGGCGGGTATTCCGATGCTGCTTGGCTGCGATAACGTACAGGACGCCTTTTGTCCGGCGGGCAGTTATGACCCGCTGGATACGCTGAGCTGCGCCCTGTTCGCGCTTCAGCTTGAAAACGTTTTTGATCAGCAGTCACGGCTTATTTGCGATGTCGGCGCGCTGACCGGTGAGGCTCAGAACGTCCTGCCGCTTGCGCCCGGCAGCGACGCCACGCTGGTTCTCTTTCCGGGCAGCGACAGCCTGACCTGGCCTTTACACAGCGCGGCCCGTCTGGTTATTCACCATGGCAGGCTGACGCACCAACGTACCTGGAATCAGGAGTTATCCCATGAGTCTTGAAGCGGGAGCGGGAAAACCGCTCGCCAAATATGCCGCGTGGCGTCGTGCCGGTGATTTCGTTTTTCTCTCCGGCATTATTCCCGTTAACCCGCAGACGGCGACCATCGTGCGCGGTTTTCAGGATATCCCCGCCGAAGCACGCCTGCTGCTGGGCGAAACCGGCGAATTCTCCACTGACGCCAAACAGGGGCCGGTTCTGGCGCAAAGCTGGTATGTGCTCGAAAGCATCCGCCACACCATTGAAGACGCGGGCGGGCAAATGAGCGATGTGATCAAGCTGGTGCAGTATTTTCGCAATCTCGATCACTTCCCGTATTACAGCCGGGTCAGAAAACTCTTTTATCCCGGGCAGCCGCCGGTTTCCACCGTGGTGCAGGTCAGCGAAATGCTGCCAGATGCCGGGGTGCTGATTGAGGTGGAAGCCACCGCCTGGTTACCCCAGTCCCGCTAACCCTAAAATGTCCGACCACGAGGCACAGCATGATTAACGGTTATATTCCCGCAGCGCGTTTTCTCCCTTTTCTGAGCTGGACGGCCATTGCCGCTCTGCCCGACAAAGCCAACACCGTGATCGTCTTACCGACCGGTGCAATTGAGCAGCACGGGCCGCATCTGCCGTGTTCGGTTGACAGCGTAATCTCCTCCGGCGTGGCGGGTCATGCGCTGGCGCGGCTGCCGGAAGCTATTCCGGCTTACGCTATTCCGCCCATCACCTACGGCAAATCTGACGAACATTTAAATTTCCCCGGCACGCTGACCTTAACCGGCGACACGCTGTTGCAGACGGTTTTAGAAATTGCCGAATCCCTGTATCGCGCCGGATTCCGCAAGCTGCTGATGATTAACGGTCACGGCGGACAACCGCAGGTGCTGCAAATGGCTTCGCGGGAAATGCGCCTGCGTCACGGCGACATGATCATGATCCCTCACGACGTGTTCCGCGTGCCCAACGTGGAAAATCAGTTCCTGAGCGCGCAGGAGCAGAAAATGGCGATGCATGCCGGTCACAGCGAAACCGCTGTAATGCTGGCGCTGGCACCGGAATGTGTTCACATCGAACATGCCGTCGCCAATTATCCGCCGGAATTCCCGTGCCCGACGCTGTCATCTGGCCGCCCTGCCGCTGCCTGGGCTTCCTATGATTTTGGCCCGAGCGGCGTCATTGGCGACCCGACCGGCGCAACCGCTGAACAGGGCCACGCGATCCTCGATTCGCTGGCGGCAAGCTGGGCGCAGGCGATCACCGAAATCCATCACATGCAATGGAAAGCCCGCAGCGAGCCAACCTGGGGAAAACACCACTGGAACGGCTTTGTGCAAACCAGCTTCACTCCTCCTTCGTCTTCTCTGGCCTCTGAATAAAGGAATTCTCAAGATGAAAACACAGCGTCCCTTCACTTACAGCCTGCTGGCCGTGCTGCTGGCCGGGGTTTCTGCCACCAGCATGGCGGAAGAGAAATTTACCTTCCTGACCAACTGGTACGCGCAGGCGGAGCACGGCGGTTTTTACCAGGCGCAGGCCAAAGGGCTGTACAAAACCGCCGGTCTGGATGTCAGCATCAAAATGGGCGGCCCGCAGGTCAACGTGATGCAACTGATGGCCGCCGGACAGGCTGACTGTACGCTCGGCGACAACGGTCAGGCGCTGGAAACCTGGCAGGCAGGCGTGCATGCGGTGACAGTCGCGACGGTATTCCAGCATTCGCCGACGGTGTTTATCAGCCACGACAAAGTGGAGAAAGGTCAGGAACTGAAAGACAAAACCTTCCTGCTGGCCACCGAGGCATATACCTCTTTCTGGCCGTGGGCGAAAAGTGAACTGGGGCTGGGGAGTGCCAAAATCCGCCCGTACACCTTCAGCGTGCAGCCGTTCCTGGCAGACAATAATCTGGTGCAACAGGGTTATGTCACCTCCGAACCTTTCTCGATCGAAAAAGGCGGCAAACCGTTCTACGTCTACATGCTCAGTGACTGGGGTTATCCGCCGTATGGCAACTCGATTATCTGCATGGCGGATACTGTTAAAAAACGCCCGGCAGCGGTGGCCGCTTTCGTGAAGGCCTCGATGCAGGGCTGGAAGGAATACTTGCAGGATCCGGCCGCGGGCAACCAGCTTATCACCCAGGCCAACCCGCGTATGGGGGCAGACCAGATTGCCTTCGGCATCGCACAGATGAAGAAGTATGAGCTGGTGACCGGCGGCGACGCACAAACCGGCGGTATCGGCATCATCACTGAACCGCGTCTGAAAAAGACCTGGGACATGCTGGTGAAAAACAAGCTGATCGACGCGGATAAAGTGCCGTTTGAGCAGACTTATACCCTCGACATGATCAAAGACGCGAAGGTTATGCCATGAATTCAGCCCCCAAACTGACCGTGATGAGCGATGTCCGCTCAGCCAATCCTCCGCCCGTGCCTGCCATCGAAGTGCTGTCGGCGGAGAAAATTTACAGCAACGGCACCCGCGCCCTTTTGCCGGTCAATCTGACCATCAATCAGGGTGAATTCGTCACCCTGCTCGGCCCGTCGGGCTGTGGCAAAAGTACGCTGCTGAAAATGGTCGCCGGGCTGACGGAACCCAGCGACGGCAAACTGGTGCTGTGGCGGCGCGACAGCCGTGAAAAAGCGCAGGTGCCGCTGTCATTCGTGTTTCAGGAAGCCACGCTGATGCCGTGGAGCAACGTGCAGAACAACGTGCGTTTGCCGCTGGATCTGGCGGGCGTGCCGCGAGCCGAAGCCAATACCCGCGTCAGTGAAGCACTGGAACTGGTGGGGCTGGGGAAATTTGCCAAAGTCCTGCCGCGCGAACTGTCAGGCGGCATGCAGATGCGCGTCTCCATTGCCCGCGGGCTGGTGACGCGTCCGAAACTGCTGCTGATGGATGAACCTTTTGGTGCGCTGGATGAAATCACCCGCAACAAGCTCGACAGCGATCTGCTGCGCCTGTGGCGGGAACAGGGGCTGACGGTGGTGTTCGTCACGCATTCGATTCACGAAGCGGTATTTCTGTCGCAGCGGGTGATCATGATGGCCGCCCGTCCGGGGCGGGTAGTGGAAGATATCGCCATTAACGAACCCTTCCCGCGCAACGACGATTTCCGCGTCAGTCCGGCATTTTCACGCTATGCGAAGCAGTTGCAGGACAGCCTGCTGCAAGCCAGCCAATCGGGTATGGAGTAACGCTATGCAAACTCAAAAATCCTCTCCGTGGATCAATAACCAAACCTTTCGCAAGGTGCTGTATCCGGCTGTGGTCGCGATTGTGGTGGTCTTACTGTGGCAGGGCTGGGTGAGTTATTTCAAAATCCCCCAGTTTCTGGTGCCTTCGCCGGTAGTGATGCTGGAAAGCCTGTGGACCAACTTCGGTACGCTGACCATGTCACTGCTGTTTACGCTGAAAATCACTTTGATCTCGTTTTTACTCTCTATCGTCATCGGTTCGGTCGTGGCTTTCGTGCTGGTGCAGAACCGCTTTGTTGAAACCGCGTTGTTCCCGTACATCGTGTTTTTACAAGTGACGCCGATTGTCGCTATCGCGCCGCTGATCATCATCTGGGTCAAAGACACCACGTTGTCGCTGGTGGTGTGTTCGACGCTGATGGCGGTGTTCCCGATCATTTCTAACACCACGCAGGGGTTGCGCAGTGTCTCGCCCGGCCTGCTGAGTTATTTCCAGCTCAGCCGCGCCAGCCGTCTGCAAATCCTGATCCGCTTACGCATCCCTTCTGCGCTGCCGTATTTTTTCGGCGCGCTGCGCATTTCCAGTGGCCTGTCGCTGATTGGTGCCGTGGTGGCTGAATTCGTGGCGGGCACCGGCGGCAATAACACCGGTCTGGCCTACCAGATATTGCAGGCGGGCTATCAGCTCGACATCCCGCTGATGTTTGCCGCCCTGCTGTTAATTTCACTCACCGGTATCGCGCTGTTTGGTGTGATGTCGTGGATTTCGAGGCGCGCCCTGAGCGCCTGGCATGAAAGCGAAGCCGTGCAATCTCATTAACCTCATTCATTTTTGGCAGGAAGAATATGGACAGCGAACAACGTCAACAGGTGCTCGCCCTGATTCAGCAGGCGCTGCCTGATCTCGACTGGACTTTACAGGCGCCGAAGGTTAAACGCCTTTCCCGTGATTTTCACTGGTTCAGCCCGGTGCTCAAGCGGCAACTGGAAGACAAACAGGCCGATGCCGTGGTCAGGCCGCGCAGCGAAGAAGAGCTGATTTTGCTGGTGAAAGCCTGCGTTCAGCACCAGTTACCGCTGATTTTGCGCGGCGGCGCGACCGGCAACTACGGCCAACTGGTGCCGCTGGAAGGCGGAATTCTGGTGGACATGACCGGGTTTAATCAGGTTTGCGAACTGGCTAACGGTGTGGTGCGGGCACAGGCGGGGATCCGGCTGGCGGAGATTGAAACCCTGACCCGTCCGGCAGGCTGGGAACTGCGCTGCATGCCCTCCACTTACCGGCTCGCCAGCCTGGGTGGCCTTTACGGCGGCGGCTTTGGCGGTATCGGCTCGATCAACTACGGCCCGCTCGGCGCACCGGGCAATGTGCTCAGCGTAAAAGTCATGACCATGGAAGCCGAACCGCGCATTCTGCATGTGCCCGCCCCGCAGGCATTGCTGCTGCATCACGCGTATGGCAGCAACGGCATTGTGCTTGAGGTTGAACTGGCGCTGGCACCGGTTCATCAGTGGATTGAACGGCTGGACGTGTTCGACGACTTCACCGACGCACTGGATTATGCCAACGCCGTTGCCCGTTCACCGGGGCTGGTCAAACGCCAGCTCGCGCTGTTTGCCGCGCCGATCCCGTCTTATTTCAGTCATCTGAACGGGCATTATCAGGCCAGCCAGCATGCGGTGATCAGCGTGATTGCGCAGGAAAGCGAAGGTTTCTGCGCCCATCTGCTGGAAAAGTACCACGGGCACAGCGCAGTGCGTCAGTCTGCCGACGCGGCGCGTGAGGCTAATGCGTCGCTGATGGAATATTGCTGGAACCACACCACGCTGCACGCGCTGAAAATTGACAGCACCCTGACCTATTTACAGACGGCGTTTAATTATACGAATTATCGCCAGCAGATTATCGATATGGCGGCTTTGTTCGGCGACGAGGTGATTTCGCACATTGAGTTCCTGCGTGACAATGACGGCAATATCACCGCCAGCGGTTTACAACTTGTGCGTTATTCCACCGAAGAAAGACTGAACGAAATAATGAAAATCTTCCGTGATAATGACGTGAAAATAAATAACCCGCATGTTTATCGCATTGAAGAGGGTAAACAGGGAGAAATTAAACCTGACGTCGTTTCGGTTAAAAAGTGTCTTGATCCCGACGGGTTACTTAACCCCGGCAAGCTCAGGGGCTGGGAGGTACGCGACACCCTGGAATTAGATAACAATCCTCTTTTATTGCGTGACTGAAAAAAAGCCCGCTTAATAAAATTTAAGCGGGCTTTTGGCTTTCAAACGATCAGTTCAGATCAAAGCTCGAATCTGTCCAGATTCATCACTTTAGTCCAGGCGGCGACAAAGTCTTTCACGAACTTCTCTTTGGCGTCACTGCTGGCGTAAACCTCCGCGTTGGCACGTAATATGGCATTCGAGCCAAACACCAGATCGGCACGCGTGGCGGCGAATCTGACTTCTCCGCTGACGCGATCACGACCTTCAAAACGCTCACCGGAGCCATCAACAGGTTTCCATTCGGTACGCATATCCAGCAGGTTGACGAAGAAATCCGTGTTCAGCTCACCGGTTTTTTCCGAGAACACGCCCAGATTGCTGCCGTCGTAGTTAGCCCCCAGCGCACGTAATCCGCCGACCAGCACCGTTAATTCCGGCACGGTCAGGGTCAGTTGCTGAGCCTTGTCGATCAGAAGATTTTCAGTCGATGTATTGGCCGTTTCGCCACGGTAGTTACGGAAACCATCCGCTTTAGGCTTAAGCAGTTCGAACGACTCAATATCCGTCTGATCCTGACGCGCATCCACCCGACCCGGCGTGAAAGGCACTTCGATGTCGATATGAGCCGCTTTCGCCGCCTTTTCAATACCAACCGAACCGGCTAAAACGATCACATCCGCCAGAGACACCTTCTGGAATGACTGCTGGATAGCTTCCAGAGCAGGCAGTGCGCGGGCTGCAATGGCATTCACTTCCCAGTCTCTTTGCGGACGCAGCGCCAGACGCGCACCGTTCGCACCGCCGCGTTTGTCACCGCCACGGAAGGTCGACGCTGACGCCCACGCCACCGAGACCAGTTCACTGACGCTCAGGCCGGAAGCGGCAATTTTTTCTTTAAGCTGCGCGATATCGCCAGCCGTCGGGTGATAGACCGGCACCGGCAACGGATCCTGCCAGATTAAGTCTTCCTTTGGCACTTCCGGTCCGATGTAACGGGCTTTCGGCCCCATATCGCGGTGGGTCAGTTTGTACCATGCACGGGCAAAAGCTTCGTTAAAGGCCTGCGGATCACCGTGGAAACGACGGGAAATTTTCTCGAATTCCGGATCAAAACGCAGGGTCAGATCGGTCACCAGCATGGTCGGTTTGCGTTTTTTTGAGGTATCGAACGGATCAGGAATAATGTCCGGCGCATCAGCGGCTTCGAACTGAATCGCCCCTGCCGGGCTGCGGGTCTGCACCCACTCGTATTTGAACAGGTTCTCGAAGAAGTAATTGCTCCACTGCGTCGGGGTTTGCGACCAGATAACTTCCAGGCCGGAGGTGATGGCATCCGCACCGACACCGGTTCCGTGACTGCTTTTCCAGCCCAGACCTTGTGATTCAATCGGTGCGGTTTCCGGGTCAACACCCACATTATCGGCCGGACCTGCGCCGTGTGTTTTACCGAGTGTGTGACCACCGGCAATCAACGCGACAATCTCTTCATCATTCATGCCCATATTACCGAACGTGGCACGAATGGCCGGCGCAGCCGACGCCGGATCACCACTGTGATTCGGCCCTTCCGGGTTGACGTAAATCAGCCCCATTTCCGTTGCGCCCAGCGGCGATTTGGCCAGCTCTTCAGGATGGCGGTGTTCCAGCCAGGTGGTTTCATCACCCCAGTTAATGTCCAGATCCGGTTCCCAGACGTCTTCACGCCCGGCACCAAAACCAAAGGTGCGGAAACCGGAGTTTTCCAGCGCGACGTTACCCGCCAGAATATACAGATCGGCCCAGGAAATTTTCTGACCGTATTTTTGTTTCACCGGCCACAACAGACGGCGCGCTTTATCCAGACTGACGTTGTCCGGCCAGGAGTTTAACGGGGCGAAGCGCTGCTGGCCGCGACCGGAACCGCCGCGTCCGTCGACGGAGCGATACGTCCCGGCGCTGTGCCATGCCAGACGAATGAACAGACCGATGTAGCTGCCCCAGTCCGCCGGCCACCAGGGCTGCGACGCAGTGAGCACCCCTTTGAGGTCGGCTTTCAGTGCGGAGTAATCTAATTTGGCAAATTCTTTACGATAATCAAAGGATTCGCCCAACGGGTTTGAGCGATTTGAGTGCTGATTCAGCAGGTCAACCCTGAGCTGGTTAGGCCACCAGTCACGGTTAGTTGTCCCGCCGCCAGAGGCTTTATTTGAGTTTCCTTCATGGAAAGGACATTTACCGGCACCGGCTTCTCTGTCTGCTTCAACAATTGGCTTTGCGTCGTTTGCTTCTTCATCAATAGAACTGCTCATGCTCACACTCCTGTTATGTAGTCTCATTGCTACTCTATACGCGGATTGAAACCAGTCACATCTGAATCACCCTATGTATTTGATAGATTTTGCCTTAGGACTTATACGCGATTTTTGCGGGTTTTATCACCAAAATGCCACCCGCTCTGATTATAGAATAGCCCCTGACTGACAGAGGTTTCTCTGTCAGCGTCTCAAAATGCAAAAAGCCCGCCTGAGTTTCCTCATGCGGGCTTTGGGTTTCTGAAACTTTCTTCAGCGATTATTCACGCCAGCCCATTTCAGGGGCGACATATTTGAGGATTGACTCAATCACATGCACGTTGTAATCGACGCCGAGCTGATTCGGAACGGTCAGCAATAAGGTGTCGGCTTCGGCGATCGCTTCATCCTGCTTCAGCAATTTGATCAATCTGTCCGGTGTCGCCGCATAGCTGCGGCCGAAAATCGCCCGGGTTTTCTCATCGAGGAAGCCGACTTTGTCGCCATCATCGCCGCTGCCGCCAAAATACGCGCGGTCGCGGTCATCCATCAGGGCGAAAATACTGCGGCTGACGGACACACGCGGTGTACGCTCATGCCCCGCCTCAGCCCAGGCCTGACGGTAAGCGCGAATTTGCTGCGCCTGCTGAATATGGAACGCCTCGCCGGTTTCATCATCTTTCAGCGTGGAGCTTTGCAGGTTCATGCCCAGTTTCGCCGCCCAGACGGCGGTAGCATTCGAGCCCGCGCCCCACCAGATACGTTCACGCAGCCCGGCAGAATAGGGTTCAGGGCGTAACAAACCCGGCGGATTCGCAAACATCGGTTGCGGATTAGGTTTCGCAAAACCTTCGCCGCGCAGGACATCAAGCAGTTTCTCTGTATGACGGCGCGCCATATCGGCTTCCGTTTCGCCTTCTTCCGGCTGATAACCAAAATAGCGCCAGCCGTCGATGACCTGCTCAGGCGAACCACGGCTGATACCGAGCTGTAAACGCCCCCCGGAAATCAGATCCGCAGCGCTGGCGCTTTCCGCCATATACAACGGATTTTCATAGCGCATATCGATAACGCCGGTACCGATCTCAATCTTGCGGGTTTTCGCGCCGATGGCTGCCAGCAACGGGAAAGGCGACGCAAGCTGGCGCGCAAAATGATGCACCCGGAAATAAGCACCATCGGCCCCCAGTTCTTCGGCTGCGACAGCCAGATCGATAGATTGCAATAAGGCATCAGCCGCCGAGCGCGTGCCCGACTGGGGGGATGGCGTCCAGTGCCCGAATGATAAAAATCCAATCTTTTTCATAGCGTCTTCATCCTCATAATCCGTAAACCGGTGCCCTGTCTCTGTCATGCGGAACAGGGCTTAGTGATGGGTTTACTTTACGCGACTCAGGATGAGAATAAATATCATTTGTTTAACATACTGATTCAGTTTATTTGATTAACAACGGGGAATTTTGCGGCTTCTGGCAGCAGATGCCTCGCCACGGCGCATTGAAGGTCATCGTCCGCGGGCCGTATCAGGCTTATTTTCTTTCACTAAAATAGAGCGCAGGCGTGCAGCCGACAGACTTCTTAAACATGGTGATGAAAGCATTGACTGACTCATAGCCTAATTCATTCGCCACATTTTGTACGGACTGACCGCTGGCAAGCCCCCGTAGCGCAATAATCAAATGCAGTTGCTGACGCCAGCGTCCGAATGAAAGCCCTGTTTCGCGCACCATAAGTCGTGCAAGGGAACGTTCACTTAATGCCAGGCGTTTTGCCCACTCACGCAATGTACTGCGGTCTTGCGGATGGCTGACCAGCGCATCGGCCATCTCTCGTATTTTGGGATTTTCTGAGACCGGCAAATTAAAATTCTGCTGCGGCATATTCACCAGTTCATCAAGCGTGACCCGTGCCAGCCGTGCCGCATGGCTGTCCGGCGGGTAATGCGCATCTTCCCCGACCAGACGACTAATCAGTTCGCGAATAAGGGGAGAAACAGCAAATGTGCAGCATTGTTCTGGTAGTGCGGCGGCTCCCGGCTCAACAAATAAATAGCTGAGATGCGCATTCCAGGTGGCTCTCGCACTATGGGGAGTTCCTCCGGGGATCCATACGCCGCAGTGAGGCGGCACAATCCATATGTCATTCTCAGCCCGACAGGTTACCGCACCATAAAGGGCAAGGATGAACTGTCCCTTTCGATGGGTGTGAACGGGGACTTCCGCTTCGTACTCGGTGAAATCAATGTGGCGCGCCACAGCCGCACAGCCGGTGGAGTCGGGATCAAAAAGTGAAATAACGTCGCGGGAAAGCGTCATATTGGCCGGATTCAGGTATTTTCTGGCAGTATAGAGTATTTCCACCCCTGAGTAATCTGGCAATAATTGCCGGTATACGCAAATGACTCTTTTGCCACCACCGCTTGCCAGGGGCCATTACTCTCATGTTCAACTCTTTACGCAGGGCATTCCCCTCCTCCTTGCTTCTTAACGATGCGAATGCGTTGTTATATTCAGCCAAGACGTTTACCGCTGCCATGCTGGCCTATTACATCGCTTTGTCTGTCGGTCTGGACAGGCCTTCCTGGTCAATTATTACTGTCTATATCGTTTCGCAGACGTCCGTCGGTGCCTCACTGAGCCGAAGCGTTTATCGCCTGACGGGCACGATCACAGGCGCGGCGATGACGGTGGTGATTGTGCCCAATTTTGTCAACACACCGATAATTTGCAGTCTGGTACTGACCGGCTGGATAACACTTTGCCTTTATTTTTCGCAGCTTGACCGTACCCCCCGCGCCTATGCTTTTGTTCTGGCGGGCTACACGGCAAGTCTTATTGGTTTTCCTGCGGTGTTCGAACCCGGCGCGATTTTTGACATCGCCATCACCCGGGTACAGGAGATCATGATCGGGATCCTGTGTGCCAGCTTTATCCACCGCTATGTCATACCCAAACGCATTACGGGTCTTTTCAACAGCAAGCTCGCGGTAACACAGCGTGATGCCCGCCGGATGGTGATTGACACGTTAAAAAGAGAAGCCGGCGAGAAAGAAAAGCAGCTTCAGCTTGCGCTGACGTTACAGTCCCTTGACGGGTTTGGTCATCATCTGCCCTATGACTTCGCGATATCAAAATCATCACGTAAAGCACGTCAGTTAATACATGACAGATTGTCGCGGCTCTTAGTTGTGAGTAACCAGTTACATGATTATCTGCACGAATTAAACCTCTTACCGGACAGCATTGCGACGCTGGTCCGTGAGATCACAGACTGGCTCGCCTGTGAGGATTCAACCGCGCGTAAGGCCGGTGCTGAAAGGCTGCGGCGACGTTGTGTGGCGTTGCAACAACGGTCATCCGCTGACGAATTAAATTTTAAAGAAGCGCTGCGCGTTAATTTTGTCAAACGGCTGGAAGAGACAATCATGCTTTTGCAGCAATGCGAACAGCTTTCTCATGCCCTCCTTTTGGCCAAACCTGAGCATATGATTGATGGAGCCGAAGAGGCAAAAGGTTACGTTTATCACCGGGATCATTTTACGGCTGCGCGTGCTGCGCTGGGGGCGTTTGCCATCATCTTCAGTGGCTGTCTGCTGTGGATTTACTCCGCGTGGCCCGATGGCGCCACAGCGGTATCGATTCTCGGCGTCTGCTGCACATTATTTGGCAGTTTCGACACGCCGGTTCCTCATATCGTTAAATATATTGCAGGCTCCGTCTATGGCGTGATTATCAGCCTGATTTATAGCTTCATCCTTCTTCCCCAGGTGACCGAATTTAGTGTGCTGGTTGCGGTACTTGCGCCTGCTTATTTGCTGGCCGGATCTCTGCAGGCCAGACCGCCCACCACGTTCATGGCTATGGGCATCACGCTGACACTGCCCATCTTGTCTGAATTAGGCGCGCGCTACAGTGGTGACTTTGCCACTGCCATCAACACGGCGGTCGCGTTATTTGCCGCAACCGGCTATGCCGTGGTCAGTATGGGTTTATTACAGACCGTACAGGCGGATTCTGCTATCCGTCGTCTGCTGCACCGATGTCGCCGTGACATCAGATATCGCGCAAAGGGTCTCTCATCCATGAATGATGTGGCCTGGGTGAATCTGATGATAGATCGAACTGCCCTGATCCTGCCCCGGCTCCCGCGCAGTAACCAGACGGCGGACTCGGTGCTAAATAGCCTGCTGCATTATTTAAATATTGGACTTGCAGTGACTTATTTAAAACGCTCACTGAATAAGCTGGAGGGAGAAACCGCATTACAGGTAAATACACTTCTCAACCTGCTGGCCCGCGGTGCGCAGCCCGGTGAATTACAGAAACGTATTAGCCTGATACTCGCCATTAACCCGCCGGTTTCACATCAACAACCGCACGCTCTTATTGAGCATATTATTGATCTGCACTGTGCGTTAAAAAACTGTGCATTAAAAGAGAGGGATAAGGAACAGTCACATGATTACTGACATTAATATCGGTGGCGTCTTTTTGCCTGGCTTATTAGTCATGGCTTTGATGGCATTTTCCGGCACGATTTTAATCACACCCTTTTTATCTTTTAGCAGATTCTATCGGCGTTTACCCTGCCGGCCGCTCATTGATTTCACGACTTTTATTATTATCTTTGCCTTGTTAATGCAGGGGCTGGACGCGTCAGGATTATCAGTATGAAACCATTTTTTTCGCTGTTAGGCCGCTATATATTTACACTAAGCGCCGTCATGGTGGCAGCCATTATTGCCTTCATGCTGTGGAAACATTATGCACAGACGCCCTGGACGCGTGACGGTCGGGTACGGGCAGATGTGGTGCAAATCACGCCAGATGTTTCCGGGCCGGTAAACCGCGTTGCCGTGATGGATAACCAATGGGTTAATCGCGGAGATATTCTTTATTCAATCGATCCGCAATGGTTGAAACTGGCGGTGCTCAGCGCTCAGGCTGAGGTTGATGCGAAGCGAAATGAAATGCAAATGCGTCAGGATGCTGCCAGACGTCGCAGTCAGATTAGCGGGGTAATCTCTAAAGAAGATATACAAAATACCAGCAGTGCGGCGGGCGTTGCGGCGGCGGAATATCAGGGGGCACTGGCCGCGCTGGAACTGGCAAAACTCAATCTTTCCCGCGCGACAATTCATTCTCCGGCAGACGGCTATGTCACGCATCTGAGACTGCGTCCCGGCGATTATGCCAACGCGGGGGAGACAAAAGTTGCCATTATTGATGCCAGCAGTTTCTGGGTAGTGGGTTATTTTGAGGAAACGAAAATGCAGCGTATTCATGTCGGTAGCACGGCAAAAATCGTGCTGATGGGATATGCACCTGCGCTGACAGGCCACGTAGAAAGCATTGGTCGCGGGATAGATGATAGCAATGACGCACCCGGTAGCCAGGGCCTGCCGGATGTAGATTCCACGTTTAGCTGGGTGCGACTCGCTCAGCGTATTCCGGTACGCATCCATATTGATCATCTGCCCAACGGGGTCGAATTAGTGGCGGGCATGACTGCCAGCATCGCCATTAACGCGTCAAAGAGCGCGGACACTAAAGCAGGGTATGCGGATTTTTTGTCATCTGAACGGTGAATGCCTGAATAACCCATCCGTCAGAAAAGCCGCCGCAGGATGGCATTTATCCTGCGGCGGGCATAACGCATAACCTCTGTTAACGGTGCAGGCGCAGCATACTTGAGACAGAAGATAGCGCAGAGATAAGACAGGCCAGCCCGAAGACATAGACGGCGAACTGTGCCCCCGCCTGCCCCGTCAGTCCGTTCAACAGTGCAATAACCATCGCGACCAGCGCCGCACCAATGGATTGCCCTGCTGTCCTGGCGGTTGACAATACCCCCGAGGCCGTGACCGTTCGGTTCGGTGCCACATTCGAGAACATCTCTTTATTATTCGGCGGCAGGAACAGTCCATAGCCAATCCCGCAAACCGCCACGCGCCAGAGAAAATCATTCACCGTCGCCGCTTGCGGCAACAGAGCCAGAGATCCTAAACCCAGAGAGAAAATCACCACGCCGGCTGTCGATATCTGGGTAGGATTTAAACGATTGGACAGCCTGCCCGCCACCGGGGCGCAGATTGCAACGGCAACCGGCCACGGTGTAAAGATGAACGCCGATTCCAGCACCGAATAGTGATAGGCATGCTGCAGTACAAAGGGCAACCCCACCAGCGCCATCCCCTGTGCCACAAACATTGAGACAGAAGAGATCACCGCAAAGGTATACCGCCTTGAACGGAATATATCGAGCGGCAACAACGGGCTTTTTGAGCGCGTCTGCACGCTGACAAAGATGGCCAGCAGCAGCACCGAGGCGACGCCGCAAAGCATGAGTATGCGGCTATCCCAGCGCCCGATCTGATCCACAGCGATGACCATCAGCCCTAAAGCGACGGCTGAGGTCACCGCACCTCCCCAGTCGAAGCCTTTTTCCTTCTCAGTATCGACGCCCAGGGAGATCAGGGAGAAGACAATGGCAAGTGCACCCAGCGGGAGATTGATATAGAACAACCATGGCCAGTCCAGATAAGAGATGATCAGGCCGCCTAACGCCGGGCCGATGGCCGTCCCCACCGCAAAAGCCAGCGCGTTCAGCCCTAAAATGGTGCCCAACGTATGCGGCGGAAAGATAACCCTGTACAGACCCAGCCCGACGCTGATCATGACCGCATAGCTCACCCCCTGAAGTATACGCATGGCAACCAGCATGCCGAAGGTCGGGGAGAGGCTACAGCCCAGCGATGCCAGCGTAAACAGCACCATGCCCGCGGTGTAGAAGCGCCGCTCCCCTATCCTCGAACCCAGCGATGCACAGATCAACATCGTTGCAGCGCTGGCAACCTGATAGGCGTTGGTCACCCAGATGACAGAGGCTGAATCTACCCGTAAAGCCTCCGCAATAGAGGGCAAGGAAATATTGACGATGGAACTGTCCAGCGCCGCCATAACCACGCCAATCAAAATGGCGGCAGCCGCCAGATAGCGCCTTGGCGCCTCAAATCCTTGTTCTAAGGGACTACTGCTTACCAGCGACATATCCTTATCATCCTATATTGAATTGAAATTACGCACAGAGGCTTTCAGCCTCAGCAACCGGTCCTTCGAGGTAGGCCAGCAGGCCCAGCATCAGCACTTCTTCCGGGCTGGCAACAACGGGAGAGCGCGGCGCTTTCCAGGGCTGTTTACTGCCGTTGATGCGGATACTCCTCAGGAAACAGTAGGTGGTGAGGACATAGAACCGGTTGCGCATACTTTCCCCCATCAGCGGCAGCAGGCCGGAAATACCGCCTAACTCAGGGATCTCGCTAAGAATGCTGCCGTAGTCCGGCTTCGCCAGCACGAACATCAGTGCATCCGCCATCGGGACCATTTTGACTGCATCCTTTACCTCTGCCGCAAGCTCATGCCAGAACGAAAAAGCAAACCGCGAGAAGCCGAAAAGCGGATCCAGCCCGCGGACGGAAAAGTCAGGGTCAATGAAACGTGTCTGAGCATGCTCCTCGTTATAGAGCACATTGCCGAAGTGAAAATTGAAATGGGCTTTTTCTACCGATCTGAACTCTTCAGTCCGGGCCAGCTCCAGCGCTCTTTCATAGACTTCCCGGGCCGTGGTACTGAAACGCACCCCGTTAAGCAGAATAGGTTTATCAAACAGCTCATGAGCGAAGCGCGTGCCTTCCCACTCTTCCTGTAATCTGGCGGGCATCTCGTGGGTTATTGCCGACGAGGTTTCTGATTCCAGGCTGATCGCTTTCTGTACATTTTCCAGTGCGTTTCTGACGATCATCCTGCGCTCAGCCAGCGACCGTTGTTCGTCAAAGACGATCCTGGACAGCGGAAGGGAATCCATCTTCTCGAGAATATAAAATTGCCGCCCGGCTGCCAGCCCGTCGTGCAAGACCGGCACCATCAGTTCCGGATAAATATCGTGCAATGCCCGGATCTGATCGACTTCGGCTTTCAGTTTGCCATTGAACATTTCGGACATGGCCGTCTTCACAACGAAGCCTGAACTCAAAAAATCTACAGTATGTGAGCTTGTCATTTTTCAATCCCCTGGAAAGTTGCCACTGGCAGGCCAAGCGCGAGGCTGCGCGCTACAGCACGTACCACAGCGCTGTAGCCGACGGTGTTGTTAACAAACGACTGGATGATGACCTCACTCAAATTCTGACTGGCCAGATAGGCTGGCCGGAGAATGAGCAAGTGATTCTGATCGGAAAGAATGGTTGAACACCGGCGCTCGAAGGCATATGCACGGCTTCCTAACGGTGACCGCGATGCTTTCACAACATGAGGATGCGTCCCGCTCACCCGCTCAATCGCCGCCTCAATGAGACCGGTGGTTAACGCACCGCCATCCTTAACGATGAAACGGTTAATCTGATAGCCGGGTGCATGCACAGGCGCGCGTAATGAGACGGTATTCACTAACGGTGCCCAGGGCATCACCTTGTCCTGACTCATGGCAATTTGTGAGAAGCTCGGACGGAGATTGTCGCGCGCATCCTGCAGGCGTCCTTCAAACGATCGGGTGCCGAGTACACCGTTAGGCGTATCCGGATGCACGATATCGGTTTCAACCGACACAATATGCGAGGCGTTGCATTGGATAGCCCTGAGCGCCTCGGTGAGTACGCGCAGTGAGGCATGCATGCCATTGGTCTGGCAGGAGCCGAGGCAATACATGCCCGAACCGACCACCTGGCGTTGTATCGTGTCGATATCATCGCGGGTCAGATCTTCCAGACAGCCATAGATACTCGGCAGTTCGTTGGCCTCTGCAACGCCCAGCACCACGTCCGCGAGTTCTTGCATGTTGCGGGCGACAGGGCTGTTTTTGTCCATATCCAGCTTGCTGGTTGCGATAAAGCCAATGTCGAAGCGACCTGTCTGCGGAGGAAGATCTTTGGCAAGATCACCAAAGAAAAAGTGAACCTCACGACCGTCGATCCGCAGGGTGTCATGATCGATAATGTCGGTGTGAGACTGGATGCCGGGATGCGCCATCGCCAGACGGGCCACAATGCCATCTATCGGACGCAGTTCAGGATAATGTTTATCTAAAGAAGGAGGATTCGTGACGACGGTTTGAATAACAAAACCATCCTTCGCCGGATCATTCTGAATCAGCAAATTCGCGCCGATCTCCGCTCCGCAACCCACTAATATGGCTTTTTTCACTTCATCACCTCGCGCTAAATGAATATAGGTAAATGTGTTAAATGCGGCCTAGTCCCAGGAGAACATTTTCAGCAAATCAGTGACGGACATGGCATCAAGCTTCGATTCCGAAATCAGGGTTTCGGCCAGAATATGGGCGCGGTCACGCAGCGGGCTGTCTGAAAGATTCAGATGGAATTTCGTCAGCAGCGCCCCGAAACACTCTTCACGGCGACGAACATGGCCGAGCGGATATTCAATGGTTTCAGAGATCTCTTCAGTCATGCCATGACACTTCAGATAGAGCGCATTGGGAATGGCGCGCTTATCAGGGTCGTAGTAGCTCTCTGTAAAGGAAGGGCGTTCAGTGCAGGTGATTTTCAATCGCAGTGCATCCAGTTGAGGATCGCTGGCGAGCGGTTCGTGGAAATCTTTAATCGTCAGATTTCCGGTCTGCAGCCCCACGGCAACCATGTACTGGAGACAGTGATCGCGATCGGCGGAGTTATTCAGCGGCCCTGATTTATCAATAATCTGAATCGCCGGTCGGGTTGTTTCTACCCGCACATACTCGATGCTCTCAGACGTAAACCCGGCTGCCAGTATCCGTTCCCGAAGGTTAATGGCCGCTTCTACAGCAGTCTGGGCGTGGTACTCAGCGGGATTGGGAACCTTGAACAAGATGTTCTTAATGACAAAATCTGACAGGTTGCGCGACAGATTGAAGGGTTTGCCCCGCAAAACAGCATCATTGAATCCCCACCGGCTGACCGTCAGCGCGGTGGGATAACCCATTTCACCGGTTTGCGCGAACAGCGCCAGTTGCAGGCCACGCGCCGTGGCGTCTCCGGCGGCCCATGACTTACGGGTACCGGCATTTGGCGCATGCCGGTAGGTTCGGAGAGAGTGACCGTCGATAATAGCGTTGGACAGTGCACTCAGTGCCTGGTCTTTTGACAAGCCGAGGAGTTGAGCTGAGGCGATGGCAGAAGCCACTTTCACCAACACCACATGGTCAATCCCCAGCGCATTAAAACAGTTCGACAGACACAGCACGCCGTGGATCTCATAAGCACGAATCATCGTATTCAGGACGGCTGTCATATCAGCGGGCGGCTGATTACCGTCAGTCAGGCTATGCCAGGTTGCGGCAGCCAGGATGGCCCCCAGATTATCGGACGGGTGCCCCCACTCCTGCGCAAGCCAGGTGTCATTGAACTCCAGCCAGCGGATCATCGAACCGATATGAAAGGCCGCCTCGATCGGTCCCAGTCTGAGTCCGGTACCGACAACCGGGACACCCGCCTGGCTCTTGCTGAACTGAGCGCTGCCCATTAGTTTCAGACAGTCGTGATCGGCAGAGGCGGCAATTGCGCAACCTATCGAATCCAGCAGACAATAACGCGCCAGGCGTAAAGTCTCATTATCAAAGGTTGTCCGCTCATAGGCGTAGTCAACCAGCTCAACCATTACCTCATCAAACTCTGCATGCGCCATATTTCACCCCATAAACAAAAATGAATTGTCGAAATACACGTAATTGAGATCCGGTAATATATATATCCAGATAATAGAAATAGACAACGCGTTGATTTATATGAGAATACTCTCCATCACTCATAAAATCGTAATGGGCATGGCAATAAAAGACCAGCGAATAAAATCGAGGCATTCATCGAAAGTATTGATGCCCTGACAAAATGCCTGCTGAGGAGGACGGGAAGTTCAGGGAAATGAGCATGAGTTACAGAGCATGAAAATAAGCACAGTCTGTTGTTGAAATTCGTAATTCAGAATTAATGTCTGCCGGAAAGGTAATAATAATGACACGCACCCTGATGTGGCCACGCAGTGCCCGCAGTGGTAGCCCGGAGCGGAGATTTTAAAACATAGTGACAAACTCACTAATACAGAATATAAATAATTGTTGTGACGGTGAACTAATTTTTAGCATGAGGTCTCAAATGAAGCTAAGTGAACTTCTTGCGTTCGTGACAGTCGTGGAGACAGGGAACATAACCCAGGCAGCCGAGCGTCTGAATCGCGTGCAATCGAGTATTTCCCACCGAATCAGGAGCCTGGAGGATAATCTGGATGTCACCCTGTTAGATCGAAAAACCGATGGGTGCTCACTGACTGCGCAAGGCCAGATACTTTATGACTACGCACTTAAAATATTGAATCTTGCGGATGATTGTAAAAACAACATTTCCCACTCCAAAAATAGCCAGCTGAATATACGTATTGGCATAATCGAATGTCTACCCCCCTATATTGTCAGTTCACTGATCGATTTAGGTCATGATTTGGGCTGGAATATCGATATTTCGATTGGGAACACCATAAGCTTGCTTAATGCCTTCGACCAAAACGAATTTGATGCGGTAATAATCGGTGCAGGTTTTTCAAACACGCAACATGCACGCTCCATATTACTCTCCAGCGAACTGGTTATTATTACAGAGAAAAATTACCCCACCATTAAAGACATCTCCAGTCTGGATGGCGAAGTTTTTTTACTCAGCAGCAAAAAATGTGCAACCACTACCCGCAATTATAATGTTCTTTTTAATGAAGGGCATATCACGCCTAAGCGGGTGGTAGAATGTGGTTCCTATCCCGTACTGTTCTCCAGCATCGCTGCCGGCAAAGGCGTGTCGTTAGTTTTACGTTGTTCTATCAGCGGCGAGGTACAAAATAAGATAAAAATTCATGAACTCAGTGGCCAGTTCAATGACTTCAAAATAGAGCTTGTTTATCGTACAGATTCACCTTATCTGGATAGCACTAAATTCAGAGGCATAATGACCTCACTTTTTCAGGATCCCCGGCTGCACAATATCGGTTATTAAGGCATTCGTAGCCCACACGTACACTCCCCATGTTAGTGAAATTCCCTCATCTCAAATACAAATGGGAGAGCATACATCTGCCGTATGCCCTCCCATCCAATAAGCCTGCTCTCCCCCGTTCGTCGTATTCTGACGACAAGATGATCAATACTCCGCTATCTGTTATGAAGGTTTACGCAGAGCCACTAAGGCTTTCGCTCTGCACTTCTCCAGTATTAATTTCATCACGGGCACTTCAAAGTACTTATATAAAAAAGAGGCAAATGAGACGGATAAAACCAACGCGACGGCGATAAGCGCAATTCCCTCCGGTAAGCTAAACTTTCTTCCTGCCGTAAGATTCAAAAAATAAAAGAGCACTAAGAAATGAACCATATAGAAGGAATAGGATATTTCTCCTAGCCACACCGATGTTTTACTGTTTAACAGAGTGTTTCGGTATTTTAAATCATCACCCGCAATCGAAACGATTAATAAACACACCGGGATGATGAAAACCACGCTCATACTGAACTGGTAAGGGATATACATGGAACCGATGTAAGTTGCTGCAAGCAGGGTAAACGACGCCGTTTTCGTCAGCACGAGCATTCGTCCGTTCATCAGCAGCCGGGCTGCAAACATACCGGCAAGGAATTCAAATATGCGTGATGGGGGAAAAATATACGAAACCCAAAAGTGTTGCTGCGAGATCGGAAACGCCCCCATCATCTTGTCCGGCTCAACCCAGAGGTAAATATATGTTTGAACCAATAAGGATGCCGCCGTTACTATTATTAATCCGGCTAAATCGAATTTTTCAGGTATTGTCTTCATTACCCTGAAAAGAAAGGGGAAAGAAAGATAAAACATCGCTTCTATACAAAGAGACCAGCTGGGTCTGTTACCGACGAAAAAATAGTGAACATCATCAACCCAGGTATTCAATAACAGAAGGTTTGATGACCAAAGTTTATATTGATAGATACTCATGGCACCAATAATGAATGCTATAGCCCAGGTCAGACAATGCGTAGGGTAAATCTTTGCAAAACGTCGCAGGTAAAAATCTCCCACGGTGTCATTATCTCTCGCAGACCACACCATAATGAATCCACTGAGTATGAAGAAATATGAAACGCCGAGCCAGCCCGCTTTACCCACAATAACGGTGAAAATGTGCTGTATGGTTGGATCTGAAAAGGGAGCGAGATCGCTGGGTAGCGATGAATGAAATAAAAAAACTAATAAAGCCGCCCAGAATCTGCTTCCGGTAAGCGATGGAAGTTTGGTCTGCGGGGGTAATTTCCCGGTTGTTATTGGCTGACTCCCCGCCATTTCAATGGCGTCAGCATGAATAGCATCAATACTTATTTCTCTGTTTATTGCAGGATTCATGGTGTCCCCCTGAGGATAGTATTTTATACCGGAAGATTTATTCAGTAGCATAGCGACAATGTTACACAGCAAAAATAAATAGCGGCAAAGCAACTTAAGCAGAGCCTGACCGGTTACCAATAATTAACCGTTGCGTTGCCGGTCAGGAAATAAAGTATTTTCAGAGCAGAACGTTCTGATGAAAGTTTTAACTAGTGGATATCGACGGTCACGTATCCGGATTTACGTTTTTCAATATAACCAAATCCTTGTTCGCCAAAATGCATACCACCGACAAGAACGCTGTCCGAGCTCACGCTTTCAAGTATGCGGGAACGTGTCTCTGCCGCCATTTGAGGATCATAGTCAAAGGCAATGGCAACATCCGGTTTTAGCAGTTGAATATGAGGAAAATGAACAATATCACCCCAAATCAACAGGCTATCTCTGTTACCCTCAATCCGGTAACCTGTATGACCCGGCGTGTGACCTTTCAGCGGGATCGCAAAAACACCAGGAAATACCTCGCCTTTATCGATGAGACGAAGATTTTTCTGATACTTTTTGAATATACTTCGCGCCAGCAGGAAATTGCCTTTTACGCGGTCACTGACGGCAGCGAAATTTTCATCATCTTGCAGATAATTAAATTCATCGCTGTTTATGATCAATTCGGCATTAGCAAATACAGCCTCACCTTCTGCGTTTAACAATCCGCCAATATGATCAGGATGGGCATGTGTGAGTAATACCGCGTCAATATTGCCAGGTTGTATCCCCAGCAGATCCAGATTAGCAACCAGTTTGCCGCCCCAGCCCTTAACGCCTCCTGCCCCGCTATCGATAAGAATATTTTTACCCTTCTGGCGGACTAAAAAAGTATTAATATGCACCGCATTGAGTTCACTGACTTGTGCACTGCGCTGAATTTCCTTGCACTCGTCCTCATCCACATTTGAAAGCATTCCGAAGTCGACATGCAGATATCCATCACTTACCGCAGTAACCGATATATCGCCGAGATCTCTTGTTGGAAAATTAACATTCATAATCCGTTCCTTAGTTCTTTGCATAAATATTACCCGCTTCAAAAGAGAAACAGCGAATTCTCGCTATGACTCCTGTCTTCTCCTTAATTAATAAATCAACCTGATGCATGAATTCATCCAACACCGACAGGGTTCGGAAAACTTCCTGGCGTAGTCTTGCTTCGAAATAGACCGGTGTGCCAAAACCTATCTCTGCGGTGAGGTAGCTGATGTGAATATTATTTTCTTTCGCTTTCAGGATCTCTATGGCGAGACGGGCTAAAGCCGTTGAAAATTCCGCAAAGGCCTCTGCATCTAACCGGTGGCTTGCAGCGGTATAGAGAGTAATACTGGGCATCTTCGACTCCTTCGAATGGATATTTACGCCGCCAGGTTATTTTATACGGCTCTGACAGACACTAATCGCATGCTTTTTATGACATCGGGATTGACCACCGTGCCAATGTCCGAAGCCCCCCGGCGGAGTTGGTCAATTAACTCGATGCCACTCGTTACTTTCCCAAAAGCAGTGTAATTCTGGTCTAAAAAACCCGCCCTCGCGGAGGTGATGAAAAACTGATGACGGGCGCTGTGCGGATGCCGTGATCTGGCCATGCCGACGGTACCGCGTTCAAAAGGCAATCGGTTAAACTCTGCGGCCAGCGCCGGTAATTTCGTGTAATCCAGCCCTGTATCTTTTATCGGGTCACCCGTTTGTGCCATAAAGCCTTCTATGACCCGGTTAAACGGCATGCCATCATAAAATTTGGCCTGTACCAGCGATTTTATGCGTTCAACATGCCCGGGGGCCAAATCGGGAAATAAGCGGATGCTCACGGTTCCACTCTCCAGTTGCATCTCGATAATATCTCTCTGAGCCATTACCCCTTTGAAGGCAGCCGGAAGCATTGCAACACCCGCGCACAAGCCCAGACTTCCACCAATAAATAACCGACGATTCATAGAATTTACTCCGTTCGCGCATCAGACTTTTCATCGTCTGCCATGCCAGATTTGCTCATTAACAGCGCCCGTACGTCCTTACAGGCGCTGACTGCCTGCGCTGATTGTTAATGCGTATTCTTGTTATCAATGAACGAGATGATTTCATCAGTGAGCGCTTCGGGTTGCTCATAATTCGGTAAATGGGCGGCGCCGGGTAGGGTATGCAATTGGGCATTGCGCTTGTCGGCCAGACGTTGCGCGTAGTCCGGAGGCGTAAGTTGATCCTCACTTCCTCTGACCACCACAGCCCTTACCCCCGGAATATTCATATCGGTCAGATCGGTGTCGGCGATGGCATAAGAGCAACCCGCGAAGGCTTCAACCGAAGTGCGGCGCAACATCTGTTTCATACCCTCCGCGTAGGGCGAGTCGATAAATTTCGGTGTGACCCATTTGCTTAGAATCCCCATTTCGAGATGCTCAACACCGTGGTGAAATACATCTTCAGCCCGGGCGCGCCAGAGCGAAGGCGGAGCGGCATTCACCAGTGCAGTATCAACAATGATCATTCCCTGAACTCGTTTGGGGATCTTGAACCCAATCCATTGCGCTATTGTTCCGCCGATTGAGACCCCGGCAACATAAAACTCATTGATGTGAAGATGATCCAGCGCCGCCACGACATCGTCGGCCAAATCTGACATTGAAAACTGCAGGGAATCGACTGCGCTTAATCCATGCCCACGGATGTCCAGGCGAATAACACGATAACGCTCACTCAGACGCGGCATTTGCAAATCCCAAAGGTGCAAATCCGTCCCCAAAGAATGAAGAAGTACCAATGTCGTTGCATTTTCAGAACCCTGCACATCGACGTGCTGAGTTAATTTAAGTGGCCGGATAAACATTTAATACTCCATATTCTTTATGCTTCTGTTTCGTCGGCTCTCCGTCACGCATTACCTGATCCGACGTCTCGTCCTGCTTATAGAACCATGAATTCTGCTACGCCATAGTCGCAACGTATTCATAACGACATGCTGATATTATTTTTTCAGTTTCATACAAATAAATTTTTTCGTTATGAGGGTCAGCCTTAAATACGTTGTTAACGCTGTTATTATTAGAACAATTCTTATCGTCGCTCTAATGGATAATTTCGATATCACTATCGAAATTGTAGATACGGGGTGGATCTTAATAGGGGAAAACGTGGCGAAGAAACAGACTGACCGGGGAAATGCTGCGCAGCAGGAATTGCAGGCAATAATTTTTCTGCACGTTGTTCGGTATGCCGCTGATAATAAAAAGCCCGCACAAGAGAACGGGCTTTTTATACATCAGTGTTTGATGAAATTACACATGGGCGATTTTCTTCGCATCCAGCGCTTTATGAATAGCCGCTTCCAGTTCGTTGATTTCAAACTTCGCCACGTAACCGTCGGCGCCCACTTTACGCACGTGATCTTCGTTGGCGCTGCCGGATAATGAAGAGTGAATGATCACCGGAATATTTTTCAGGAATTCATCACGCTTGATATTGAGCGTCAGCGTAAAGCCATCCATTTCCGGCATTTCCAGATCAGTTAAGACAAAGGAGATTTTATCGGAAATGGGCAGCCCCTGGGCTTTGCATTCTTCGGCCATTTTGCGGATTTTATTCCAGGCTTCCAGACCGGTGACATGCATCTGCGCCGGAATCTCCATCATGTTCAGGCCTTTTTCCAGCATCTGACGGGCAACTTTAGAGTCTTCGGCGACAATCGCCACCGTACCCGGCTTGAGTTTAAACGCGCTGGTTTTCTTCTTATCCATGTTGATATTGCTGTTGGGAATAATGTCATGGAGAATTTGTTCAACGTCGAGCACCAGCGCCAGACGGTTACTGGATTTATCGCTGTCCAGACGCGCAATACTGGTGATGTTGCGGCTCTTCACACCGGCTTCGGCGGCCAGCACCTGACTCCATTCAAGACGCACAATGTCGTCTACGGATTCCACCGCAAACGCCTGGGTGCTGCGCGCATATTCGGTGACCAGCAAAATGTTCAGGCCGGTTTTTGGTACGCATCCCACCACGGCAGGCAGGTCGATGACCGGAATAATTTCGCCACGGATGTTCGCCATGCCCATCATCGGCGAGACCATTCCGGCGGCTTTGGTCAGCGTTGGCATCGGCACGATTTCGCGCAATTTAAAAACGTTGATACCAAAAAGTTCAGATTGCTCATCATCCGGAGAGGTCCCCAGACGGAACAGCAAAAGCTCAAACCGGTTTGATGAAGTGAGATTGGTTCTCTCATCAATTTCTTTCTGAAAATTATCCATACTTTCCCCATGCCTGTTGTTATTCGTTTTTGACTATGTTTGTGCTGTACGTCATTCGGAAAATAAGGAATTCCATTCTCTTTTTTCTCAGAGGGACATTCTTTATATCGGCCGCTCAGGAGGAATTCTTTATAGCGGGGAGAAAATTGAAGGGAAAGCACCCGGTATCACGGAAATACCGGGCAAAAAGGGTCAGCCGCCGATTTTTACCAGCGTCCGTCCCTGAATTTTATTGTTCAGGAAATCGGCTGCGACAGCCGGAGCTTGTTCCAGGGTAATTTCCGTCGCGGCCTGCTGATAAAAATCATCCGGCAGTGTATTCAGTAAACGCTCCCAGACGGCAGCACGGCGTTCAGCGGGAACCGAAACCGAATCCACCCCCTGCAAACGGACGTTGCGCAGAATAAACGGCATCACGGTCGTCGGCAGGTTGAAGCCCCCGGCCAGACCGCAGGCCGCCACGCAACCGCCGTAGTTGGTTTGCGCCAGCAGTTTAGCCAGCACTTTGTCACCGACGGTATCGACCGCACCGGCCCAGACTTGTTTTTCCAGCGGACGGGTCTCTGCAAAATCATCGCGGGAGAGAATTTCGCTGGCACCCAGTTTACGCAGATAGTCATGCGTAGATTCACGGCCCGTCACCGCAGCCACGGTATAACCGAGTGTATGCAACAAGGCCACCGCCGTACTACCCACGCCGCCGCTGGCACCCGTCACGACCACGGTGCCGCTTTCGGGTGTCACGCCCGCCTCTTCCAGCGCCATGACGCACAGCATGGCAGTGAAACCGGCGGTGCCGATAATCATGGCATTGCGCGCAGCCAGACCTTCCGGCAGCGCGACCAGCCAGTCACCTTTGACGCAAGCCTGCTCCGCCAGACCGCCCCAGTGCGTTTCGCCGACGCCCCAGCCGGTGAGAATGACGGATTGCCCGACGGAGAAACGCGGGTCGTTACTGCGGCTGACATGGCCGGCAAAATCAATGCCCGGCACCATCGGAAACTGACGAATGATTTTGCCTTTCCCGGTGATGGCCAGGGCATCTTTGTAATTCAGCCCTGACCAGCTGATATCAACCAGTACGTCGCCTGCCGCCATGTCCGGCAGCGCAATCTCTTTCACTTCGGCCAGCGTGGCCTTGTCTTGTTGTTCCAGAACCAATGCTTTCATTTTTTTCCCTTTATGATTTCAGGAGATTAAAGTTTTTGTCATGAGGTATGCGATGACTCACGTAATGATTGCAGGTGCTATTTTTTGAATTTATGGCCGACGAGTTTATGAATGAACAGGTGACTGCAGCGTATGACGGAAATACGCCCAGAACTGATCCAGCGGTTCGGCCGAGCGGTACAGTTTTGCGCGCATCACCGCGCCTTCCCAGCCAGACCAGAAAATCTGCGCCAGTTGCGCAGGCGGCATGACTGATGCGATATCTCCGGCCTGACGGGCTTCTTCCAGACAGGTGGCAACACGGCCTTCCCATTCGCCCAAAATCGATTTGAGTTTCTGCGAAAAATCTTCCGGCAACAGCGGGGATTCCTGCAATAAATTGCCGACCAGACAGCCGCGTCTGAACTCAAACTTTGCCATTCCCTCACCGGCATGGGTCACAAACGCACCGATGCGTTGCAGCGGTGACACCTCAGCCCTGAGCAGAAACTTGTCGAGTTTGTGGGCGAAAAATGATCCGTAAGCCGTCAGAACGGCCATGCCGAAATCCTGCTTACTTTTGAAATAGTGATAAAACGATCCTTTCGGCACCGCGATGTTTTTAATCACCGCGTCGATGCCTGCCGACAGGTAGCCCGTTTCGGTGATCACTTCAAGCCCCGAACGGATCAGCGCTTCACGCGTATCATCAAACTCGCGTGCCGTTCTCGGCGGACGCCCGCGGCGCGGTTTGACTGGCACGTCAGGTTCAGTAGAAAGCTCAGCACTCATCATTTAGACCGATCGTTTTTTAATTGCAGAAAGCCTACGCCCAATTTTTTAGGCGGGCAAGTCCGTGAGTGTTTTTACAGGGTAAAAAGTCCCGGACCTAAAAAACCTGCAAAGCAAAAAGCCCGCCCGGAGTTACCGGAGCGGGCCTGTGATACAGCATGAGTATGTTGTAACTATTTTTCGTTCACTGTCTCGCGGCGGGTTTCCTGCACGCTGTAACGGTTGGTTTTGAACGGAATATTCAGGCGCTCACGCAACGTCGTTGCCTGCGAGGGATGCCAGTAGCCACGAGCTTCCAGCACCGGTAACACCAGCCGGGTAATGTCGTCCAGCGCTTCGGTCAGTACCGGTCCGCTGATGATGAATCCGCTGGCACCGCCCTCTTCCACCCAGCGGATCAACTGGTCGGCGACCTGCTCAGGCGTGCCGAAGAATTCGCCGCGCGGCAGCGTGGTCTGATACGCCACTTCACGCAGCGTCAGGTTTTCCTCCCGCGCCAGCTTCTTGATGCTGTCGGTGGTGGAGCGGAAAGTGTTTTGACCTAAATCGCCCAGTTCAGGGAACGGGCCGTCCGGCGGATACTGGCTGAAATCATGGTGATCGAAAAATCGCCCGAGATAGGCCAGCGCATCGTCAAGTGACAACAGCGACAGAAGATACTGATATTTGGCCTCGGCTTCCTCTTCGGTTTTGCCGACAATCGGGCTGATGCCAGGGAAAATCCCCACCGGATGGCGGCCATTTTTGCTGACCTGTGCCTGTAATTTTGCAGAATATTCCTGTGCTTCTTCCAGCGTCCGGGCGTTAGTGAAAACGGCATCGGCAGATTTACCCGCCAGCGCGATACCGGCATCCGACGCGCCAGCCTGGAAAATCACCGGCTGCCCTTGCGGTGAACGCTGGATATTCAGCGGCCCTTCGACCGAGAAAAACTGTCCCTGATGATTCAGTTTATGCAGCTTCGCCGCGTCGAAGAACACACCACTTTCGCGGTCACGCACAAACGCGCCGTCTTCCCACGAATCCCACAGTCCCTGCACCACGCTGATGTATTCTTCGGCAATCTGATAGCGCAGCGCATGTTCAGGATGGTCTTTGCCGAAGTTTTTCGCCGAACCGGCCAGCGGCGAAGTCACCACGTTCCAGCCCGCCCGTCCCTGACTGATGTTATCTATTGACGCCAGCTGACGTGCGACGGTAAAGGGATCGCTGTACGAAGTTGAAATAGTGCCTGCCAGCCCGATGCTGTGGGTGGCCGAAGCCAGCGCAGACAGCAACGCGACAGGTTCGAAACGGTTGAGGAAATGCGGCAGTGATTTTTCGTTGATGTGTAATCCGTCGGCCACAAACAGGAAATCAAAACCAGCCGCTTCGGCGCGCAAGGCTAAATCACGGAAATAGGGGAAATTGACACTGGCATCCGCAGGCGCTTTTTCGTGACGCCACGAATTCATGTGGCCGCCCGCACCGTGCAACATCAGACCCAGCTTGATACTTTTTGAATGGCTCATGAAATCTCCTTAAAGCTGGCCAGCCAGCAATTCGATGGACTTCAGCCGCACACCGGCTTCAGTCAGTGGAGTGTGAATAACAAATTCGTTCACGCACAGGCGGCGCTGAATATCGCGCAGTTGCTCGTGGATATCGCCCGGCGTGCCGTGCAGCACGCTGATTTGCTGCTGTTCGATCTGGTATTGCGTCGCACCAGACTGCCGCACAAAGGCTTCAGCCTGTTCGCGGGAACCGACCGTAACGTGCCGGTCGCCCAGCGTGACGCGAAAATTATGCTGGCCGGTCACCCGTTCAGCGGCCTGCTCGCGGGTTTGTGCCGCCAGGGCCGCCAGACTGACCAGCGCCTGCCCTTGTCCGGCGGAATATTCGTGGAAGGCCAGCACCGATTCGGTCATCACTTGCGCTGAAGCATTGATAAAACCGGCGAAGACAAAGTTCCAGCCCAGTGACGCGGCCAGACGCGCGCTTTCTTTGCTGGCACCGAGTAAAAATCGCTGCGGTGCCACCGGCGGACGCGGCAACGCACGGGCTTCTGTGCCCGCCAGATGGTCATCCAGATGCGTGAGATAATGTGTCAGTTGCTGTAACTGCGCCGGGAAACCAGGCGATGATTCGGCCGGTGCGTGGGCACGCAGCGCTTTGGTTGACAGGGGTAAACCACCGGGCGCTTTGCCGATGCCGATATCCACGCGATCCGGCGCCAGTGATGACAACAGATGGAAATTCTCTGCCACTTTATACGGGCTGTAATGTTGCAGCATCACCCCGCCGGAACCGATCCGCAGCCGGGAAGTGCGCGCCAGCAGCCAGGCGATCAACACTTCCGGCGAGCTACCGGCCAGCTTTTCAGTATCGTGATGTTCTGACACCCATAAACGGTGATAGCCCAGTTTTTCTGCTGCCAGCGCAAAAGTCAGCGTGGCGTCTAGCGCCTGCGCAGCGGTCTGCCCGTCATTAATCGGGCTTTGATCTAATAAACTCAGTCGGTAATTCACCTGCGCATCCCTTTTTATCCGTTGTGATAAAAAGAGTTCCACGAAATAAGTTCAAAGCTAAATAATAAAAACACGTTTCTATAGTCAGTATTTTGCTATGCAGGCCACTGTGCAAAACGACTATAAATTATAGCGACTGAGTATTTAGTGATTGGCTTCTGTCTGACTAGCATGAAATGACTTGCTACCTATCTTTAACAATCATTTTCAGACAATAAGGTTATTTGCCATGAGCATTTCACTTGCCGAAGAAACAAATAGCATTGCCCCCCGACATGAGACAGGACTGGAAGAACAACTCATCGCTTATCGCCGTGAATTACATCAGCATCCTGAATTATCCAATCAGGAATTTGTGACCACGCAAAAGATTACCCAATGGCTGAATGCTGCCGGGATCCGCATTTTATCGCTCGGGCTGAAAACCGGCGTGGTGGCTGAAATTGGCCCGAAACACGGCCCGGTTGTTGCCCTGCGCGGTGACATCGATGCCCTGCCGATTGAAGAAGCCTCCGGTGTGCCGTTCAGTTCGCAACAACCCGGCGTGATGCACGCCTGCGGCCACGATTTTCATACCTCTGTTATTCTCGGCGCGGCCCATCTGCTTAAAGCAAGGGAAGACCAGCTACCGGGCCGCGTACGGTTGTTTTTCCAGCCTGCTGAAGAACGGTTTGGCGGTGCGTCGCAACTGATTAAAGCCGGTGCACTGGAAAACGTTGATGCGATTTTCGGCCTGCATAATGCGCCAGAACTGCCGGTCGGCACCTTTGAGACAAAAGGCGGCGCATTTTATGCCAACGTGGACCGCTTCCAGATAACCGTGACCGGCAAAGGCGCGCACGCCGCACATCCGGAAGAAGGTACCGACAGCATTGTCACCGCCAGCCACATTGTGACCGCGCTGCAAACGGTGGTCAGCCGCAACGTCAGCGCTCAGGAGGCGGCAGTGGTCAGCGTCACCCGTATTGAAGGCGGCAACACCTGGAACGTATTACCCCAAACCGTGGAACTGGAAGGCACAGTGCGCACCTACAGCAACGGGATCCGCGAGCAAATCCCTCAGCGGATACGCAAGGTGATCACCGGGGTGGCAGATGCGCTGGGGGCGAAGGCCGAATTGCACTGGTTTGGCGGGCCGCCAGCGGTGGTGAATACACCGCGCTGGGCAGACTTTGCCTTACAGGCCGCTGCGGAATTTGGCTATAACGCGCAAGTGGCGCAGGCACAAATGGGTGGAGAGGATTTTGCATTTTATCTGCATCATGTGCCGGGTGCGTTTGTCAGCATCGGCTCTGCCAGCGATTTCGGCTTGCATCATCCGCAATTTAATCCTGATGAGTCGGCTATTTACCCGGCGGCGAATTATTTCCAGCAACTGGCAGAAAAAGCGCTGAGTGAATTAACCGGAAAATAACCTTTTCATACCTGACTTTATTTCCTCACGCCCGGATATTCCGGGCATTTTTCGTGCAAAATTTCCGGCGCAATGTATTTCCACTTTCTCTCTTTGATTATTTAATTTTGTTGTTTTACATCCCTGTAACACTCGGGAATAGTGAAAGCGTCACCTCACGGTCATCACCCCTTAAAATAAGAATGCAGGGTAAAAATAATAATGATGAAACATAGCGTAACCATCACAGCCACCGCCATCGCGGCAATATTAAGTTTTTCATCAGCGGCATACGCCGCGCCAGGTATTGATCTGATTGCCAATGAAACGCCGGTGAATACACCGAAAAGCCCGGAAGCCGTGGCAAAAATCCCGGCCAACTTTAAGTTTGTCGAACCGGGTACGCTGACCGTGGCGCTGGCTGTGCTCGGCAGCGCCCCACCCTTCGGGCTGTACGCCCGTGACAATAAAACCGTGATCGGCAGCGAGGCGGATATCGCCCGTCTGGTCGCCGACGGTTTAGGTCTGAAGCTCAAAGTGGTTCCGGCTTCGTGGGAAGACTGGCCGCTGGGCGTGACGTCGGGGAAATACGATGCGGCCATCTACAACATTACCGTCACCAAAGACCGCAAAACCAAGTTTGATTTCGCCACCTATCGTCAGGACACGCTGGGCTTTTACGTGAAAAGCGACAGCAAAATCACATCCATTACTTCTGCACCGGATATCGCCGGTAAACGCATTATTGTCGGCTCCGGCACCAATCAGGAAGCCGTGTTGCTGGCGTGGGACAAAGAGAATCAGGCCAAAGGATTACCGGCGCTGAAACCGCAATATGTCACCGATGACGCTGCCGCGACGCTGGCTATCCAGTCCGGTCGCGCCGATGCCACGTTCGGCCCGAACGTCACCGGCGCGTATAAAGCGTTGCTGACCGGCAAAACCAAACTGGTCGGCACGGTGCCGGGCGGCTGGCCGAAAACCGCCAATATCGCTGTGACGCTGAAAAAAGGGAATGGCCTGGTGGATGCCGTGCAGGCGTCGCTGAACAGCGCCATTGCCAGCGGGGCTTATATCAAAGTGCTGGACCGCTGGGGCGAAAGCGTCGAGAAAATCGATCACTCTGAAATTAACCCGCCGGGGCTGGGCGACTGATCAGGAGCAGAAACGATGAGCGAAGATATTTTCATTCAGACCGTGCCGGAAGACCCGCTGATTGCGCCGGTCATCGAAGGATTATTCGGTGAATACCGCGACCGTTACGGCGATTTCTTCTCGAGCCAGCCGCCGGAAGATGACAGCGTGTTTTCCGCGCCCGATGGCACCTTCATTGTTCTGCTGAGAAACGGCGCGCCCATTGCAATGGGCGCGTACAAACGCTACGACGAGCAGACTGCCGAACTCAAACGCATCTGGACTCACCGCGCGCTGCGCCGTCAGGGACTGGCACAAAAAATCCTGCATGAACTGGAACGTCGCGCAGCCGCGTACGGTTACCGGCGGGTATTTCTCACCACCGGATTCCGCCAGCCCGAAGCGGTCGGATTGTATTTGTCCCGCGGTTATCAGCCGCAATTCGACACCCGCCTCGATCCGGAGGTCTATTCCCGGCCACCGTATGACGGGCGCCTGCCGTTTACCAAAACGCTGAAGGCGGACGTGCCGGTCACGTCATCTGCAACGTAACAGAAAGAGAAAATGATGAGCGAAAATGCCCCTTCATCTGTGAATCATCCGCCGCTGAAAGTGGTGCCCGCGCGCTATCCGTGGCGTCTTGCCGGTGCGGTTTTTTCGGCGTTTATTCTGCTGGGCATCATCCAGTCGATTGCCACGAATTCCCGCTGGGAATGGGGCGTATTTCGTCAGTGGTTTTTTGATCCGGTGATCCTGTCCGGGCTTGGCAAAACCCTGTTGCTCACGCTGCTGGGCACCCTTTTTGGGGTGATTTTCGGCACGGCACTGGCCCTCGCCCGCCTGTCGAAATCCTATTTACTGAACGCACTGGCCTGGGGGTATATCTGGCTGTTCCGTTCCCTGCCGTTGTTGCTGGTGCTGATCATTCTCTACAACTTTTCCTATCTCTACGACAACCTTTCGCTCGGCATTCCGTTCACCACGATTTCCTTTTTCAGCACCCCGACGGTGGATTTGCTGGATCAGTTTTCCGTCGCCGTGCTCGGTCTGTCGCTGGTGCAGTCGGCCTATACCGCCGAGATCATTCGCGGCGGGATTTTAGGGGTAGAACACGGCCAGCATGAAGCTGCGGCCGCGCTGGGATTACCGGCCTACCGCCGGACCTTCCGCATCATTTTGCCGCAGGCGTTACGTTCAATTCTGCCGACCGGTTTTAACGAAGTGATCAGCCTGGCGAAAGGCACATCGATTGTTTACGTCCTGTCGATGCCGGAACTGTTTTACACCGTGCAGGTGATTTACAACCGCACACAGCAGGTGATCCCGCTGCTGATGGTCGCCACCATCTGGTATCTGCTGATCACCACCGTGCTGTCGGTTTTGCAGTATTACGTCGAACGCTATTTCTCCCGCGGCACCGTGCGTCAGGTCGCGCCGACACCCTTGCAGCGCCTGCGTCAGTGGCGCGTCGCCCGTTCTTAATAAAGGGAAAGCACTATGTCAGAAGCCTTTGATTTATTCGTTAACCGCCCGCAGGAAGCGCCTGTTGAGCAGCTGTTTCCACGCAAACCTCAGGCTGCTACCGTCGGGCGCATCGAAATCAATAATTTGAGCAAATACTACGGCGCGCACAAAGCGCTGGATAACGTGAGTCTGCGCATCGAACCGGGCACCGTGACCGTGATCCTCGGCCCGTCCGGCTCGGGGAAATCGACCCTGCTGCGCACGATTAACCATCTTGAGCGCGTCGACGAAGGTTTTATTCAGATTGACGGCGATTACATCGGCTACCGCCGCAAAGGCGATACGCTGTATGAACTGAAAGAGCGCGCCATCCTCAAACAGCGCACACATGTCGGTTACGTTTTTCAGAATTTCAATTTATTCCCGCACATGACGGTGCTGGATAACATCATCGAAGCGCCGGTGGTTCACGGTCTGCTGAGCCGCAAAAACGCCATCGCCCGTGCCTGTGAACTGCTCGACACGGTCGGTCTGCGCGAAAAAGCGCACGCATGGCCGCGTCATTTGTCCGGCGGACAGCAGCAGCGCATCGCCATCGCCCGTGCGCTGGCGCTGAATCCTAAAGTCATGCTGTTTGATGAACCGACGTCCGCCCTCGATCCCGAACTGGTTGGCGAAGTGCTGGATGTGATTAAGAAGCTGGCGCAGTCGGGCGTCACGCTGGTGGTCGTCACCCATGAAATCGGCTTCGCGCGCCAGGTGGCGGATCAGGTGGTGTTTATGGTGGATGGTCGCGTGGTTGAAAGCGGCGCTGCCGCACAGGTGCTGGAACGGCCGGTTCATGCCAGAACCCAGGCTTTTCTGGAGAAGGTGCTTTAAGACTGGCAAATTTAGTATTTCTTAAGACCGGGAATATTTCGGTTTCTTACCCGCAGTGCTCATTTGACGCGCTGCGCCGAAACCGCCCGGGAGGGAGAAGTGCTTTTCCCTCCCGGATCTCCCTTCGCTTTTTCAACCAGCGATCCGCTCGCTGGCTATGTTTCAGGTATCACCGCGACAGGCTGGAACCTCTCATTCAGCAAGCTTTCTGAATCGCCCGCCACCCACAATCCGTATTTTCCCCGTTTACCAAACGCCATTTTGGAATACACTTCATTCCTAAATTTCATACTCCGTTTTGTGGCGCAGATCACATCTTAATTGTATGATGAATACATTATTCAACTGGGTGATACACCATGAGCACCGCAATCTCTCTGGTATTCCAATATGTTCGGGCGTTTATTCTGATTTATCTCTGTTTATTCGCCGGGAATGCGATTTCATCTCTTTTACCGCTCACCATTCCCGGCAGCATCATCGGCATGCTGATCCTGTTTGGTTTGCTTTCAACCCAAATTCTGCCGTTCAAATGGGTCAAACCGGGCTGTAATGTTCTGATTCGCTATATGGCGTTACTGTTCGTCCCTATCGGCGTCGGGGTCATGAATTATTACGAGCAACTGCGCACGCAGTTCGGGCCGCTGGTGGTGTCGTGTCTGGTCAGTACCCTGATTGTATTGCTGGTTGTCGCCTACTGTTCCCACTATATCCATGGCGAACGCGGTGCGGTGACGGATAAAGCGGAGGATAAAAATGATTGATATATTGTGGTCGCTGCCGCTGACGCTGGTGGTGTTTTTCGCCACCCGTAAGCTCGCTATTAAACTCAAAATGCCGCTGCTCAACCCGCTGCTGATGTCGATGGTGGTGATCATTCCGCTGTTGCTGGTCACCCATATCCCTTACGCGCGCTATTTCGCGGGCAGCAAGATCCTCAATGATCTGCTGCAACCCGCCGTCGTGGCGCTGGCGTTTCCCTTGTACGAGCAACTGCATCAGATCCGCGCCCGCTGGAAATCCATCATCAGTATCTGTTTTATCGGCAGCGTGGTGGCGATGGTGAGCGGCACCGCGATTGCATTATGGATGGGAGCAACGCCGCAAATTGCCGCATCGGTATTACCGAAATCCGTCACCACGCCGATTGCCATGGCCACCGCGCAGTCGATCAATGGTATTCCGGCCATCAGCGCCGTGTGCGTGATTTTCGTCGGCATCCTCGGCGCGGTCTTTGGTCATACGATTTTGAATGTTCTGAAGATCACCACCAAAGCCTCACGCGGGCTGGCGATGGGTACCGCATCACACGCACTGGGTACCGCCCGCTGTGCAGAAATGGATTATCAGGAAGGCGCATTCAGTTCACTGGCGCTGGTGATTTGCGGCATCATCACCTCCCTGCTCGCCCCGTTCCTGTTCCCCGTCCTTCTCGCCCTCTTCGGTCATTAACCTATAACGAGCACAGATTCCTCTAACGGGTTCGGATTGTATCAAGGCGGCAACTGAGCGAATCCCCGGGAGCTTACAATAAGTAAGTGACTGGGGTGAACGAAGGCAGCCAACGCAGAGACAATTTGAAGCAGGACGAGGAAAAAGTGTATGTCACTTAAACCTTAGAAAAAGTGACATACAAAGCTGAAAGTACCCGGTTTAAGTACAGTCAGAAAAGAATCTGCCGGTCTGCCGTAAAAGCAGACAGGCAGCGATAACGAAGAGATGGAGCCTGGCGCGTAAACTTACGCGCCGGAGAGTATTACGAATTCATCTGGAACAGTGACATACCCTGCATGGCGCTGTAGGTCTTATAGGATGCCTGAAGCGCAACCTGCTGCAAGGTGTAGGTCGAAATTGCTGAGGTCCATTCGGTATCGACCAGATTACTGAGTTTGGTCGAGTTCGATACATCACGGTTGTCGCCCAGTGTATCGAGATTATCCAGTTCGGACATCTGCGTACCCAACTCTGAACGCACGGAAAGCACGTTGTTGAGTGAGTTACTCAGGCCACGGTTGGCTTTATCGATGGCATCGGTGTATTGCGTATCCGTGGTGTTATCCGCCGATGGCGTTCTCAGCGCAGTCAGCGCACCGTCGATGGTTTTGAATAAATCTGATTCGCTCGGAGAACCGTCCGGTTCGGCTTTCGCATCACCGGTTAAGGCATTAAAAATCTGGTTACCGGTATGGTTGATGGTCATGGTACGACTGGTATCAACCTGCTGAGTAATAGACGTCGTGCCCCCGGAATAGGTTACCGCACCCGTTGTGGCGTCCTGCGTATAAGGCGGAGTATCACTTTTGTAACCGGCGAAGATGAAGCGGCCGTTACCGTCGGTGCTGTTCGCCAGGTTCACCAGTTGCGATTTCAGGCTGTCCAGTTTAGTCGCCAGAGAAGAACGGTCGTCATCGCTTAAAGAACCGTCACCGGCCTGAACGATCAACGTCTGTGCATCCTGAATGGTCGAGGTCACGCTGCTTAAAATCGACTCTTCCTGACTCATACTCTGGTTAGCAAAGGTACGGGCCACGGAAAACTGGCTGTTCTCCGATTGCGCCTGCCGTACCAGCACCGCCTGCGACGCCGCCAGCGGGTCATCCGAAGGCTTGCTCACTTTGCTGCCGGTCGACAACTGTAAACCGGTCGCCTGGAAGCGGTTCTGACCATCCAGTACCGCATTCATGTTTTGGTTGTAAATCATATTGGTACTAAGACGCATGGCATCAGTTCCTTATCAGTTCTGGGATCAGCGAATGTTGATGATCGCGTCGAATATCGTCGAAGCCGTCTGCACGACCTGCGCGTTCGCCAGATAATATTGCTGGTAACGTTGCAGATCGCCGTATTCTTCATCGAGGTTAACCCCGGAGATAGACTGCTGTTGAGCGGTGAGCTGCGTGACGATATTCGCCTGTGAGGTGCTGGTGGTGGTCAGCGTGGAAACCTGGTTACCCACGTTACTTACCATGCTGGCGTATGCGCCCGACAGGGTGGATTTACCTTCCACCAGTTTCGCGGTTTGCAGATTCAGCAGTTTCTGCGCGTTGGTGTTGTCACTCACGCCGCTGTCTGCCGCACCCGCTGCGGCGATCAATGAAGAATCACTGATAGCCAGATTCATGCTGCCCGCAACATTGCTGACCGTTTTGATGGTGATGCTGTCATTGGTATTCGGCGTGCCGGTGACGGAAACCGACAAGCCATCGAAATTCATCGTCGGATCACCGTTGCTGTCGGTGCCCGCCGTCGGGGTGATTTTTGCCCCGTCGGAAACGCGGGTTACATCCCAGCTGGTGCCGTTGTAAGCCATGGTGTAATCGCTGGCTTTCACCGCGGCCGTGTCGGTATATGCCACGCTCAGTTGGGCGCTGCCGGTATTTTTGGTGTTGCTGACCGTGGTCGCGCCGGTGAAGGAGAAGAAGTCCGTCCCCGCGTCACCGTTGAGGTCAAAACCGGCTTTGTTGGTGGTATTGAAGCTGTCAGACAGCGCCAGCGCCAGTTGCCCGAGCTGGTTAATGGCCGGTTCCAGGTTGTCTTTACGGAAAGCCAGCGTGCCGCCGAGCGAACCGGTGGTCAGACGGCTTTCCTGAATTTCAGAAACCGAACCGTCCGGTTGGGTCATGCCGACCGTCAGTTTGGAAGGATCGGCACTGGACGGCATCGCAACCACCGTTTTGGCGTTGCCGCCGCTCACCAGCGGCGTGCCGTTGGCGAATGAAATATTGTAAGTATCGCCGTCCTGCTGGGTCACGACCACACCGGTGACGTTGTTCAGCTGACTGACCAGTTGGTCACGCTGATCGAGCAAGGCGTTAGGTTCCTGTCCGGTGCTGCCACGCGTCGCGGTGATCTGACTGTTCAGTTTGGCAATCTGCGACGCATAGGTGTTGATCTGGTCAACATTCTGCGTGACTTGCTGGTTAACGGCGGTATTCATGTCGTTCAGGTATTTGGCTGAACTGTTGAACTGCGCGGTTAAACCCTGTGCCTCACCCAGCACTGCCTGACGAGCCGCACTGTCGCTGGCATTGCTGGTCAGCGTTTGCAGGCCTTTAAAAAAGGTCGACATGGTGGCATCGATACCTGTGGAACTGTCGCCGAGCAGGTCATCGATAGAGCTGGCCTGATCAAGCTGCGTTGACAGCGCGCTGCCGGTTGCGCTGGCACCCAGAAGCTGCTTCACCACGAAAGAGTTGTACTCACGATTCACACCGGTCACCGTCACACCGTTGCCGATATAACCGGCAGGAGTAGAGATGCCATTACTTTGCGTAATAATGGCGGTCTGGCGGTTATAACCGGCCACACTCACGTTAGCGATGTTGTTCCCGGTGGTACTGAGCGCCGCCTGCGCTGCGTTCAGTCCGCTCATTGCGGTATTAATTAAGCTACTGGACATGAGTGACCTTTTGGCTGCCGGTGACTTTTTACCACCGTGTAATTAAGGAAGCTGAGCCGGGGGTTTCCCCTTTTCCCATTCTGATCGTGTTATCGGCCTGCACCGCTAAAACTTGAGAAAAAAAACGAGGATTTGCGGGTCTAGAAGATATCTTTTAAATCATGGCTATAGGCTTTCACCGCCTGCTCGCCCGCGCCTTTGATTTTCTGGATCACACTCACCAGTTTGTCGGCATAATTCGGGTCGGTCGCGTAACCTGCTCGTTGCAAGGCATGCGCGGCTTGTTCAGGAGTACTGGCCGAGGCAACCTGCGCATAACGCGGGTTGTTGGTGAGCAATTTGATGTAGTCGCTGATGGCTTCCACATAGGAGCCGTACACGCGGAAACTGGCCTGCACTTTTTTCGCCACGCCGCTGGTATATTCCGTGGTGGTGATTTGGGTGGTCGGACCGTCCCAGCTGCTGCCCGCTTTGATACCGAACAGGTTGAAGCTGCGTTTGCCGTCGGCAGTCGGGATCTCGCGCTGCCCCCAGCCAGATTCCAGCGCGGCCTGCGCCATGATCAGCTGATGCGAAATCCCGCTGTCTTTACTGGCGACCTGTGCCGGAATGGTGAGGCTGGAAACGAACTGTCCGCTGTCGGCTGGCAACGGTGCGCCGCCGGTGGTGCGGTCCGGCGCAGTCGGAATGACTTTGCGCAGATACTGTTCCATCGCCTGCAACGGCATGGTTTTCAGCACTTCGCCGTCCAGCGCCATCGGCACCGTTCCCGCCAGTTCTGACGGTTGCTTGCTGCCACCGGTCAGTTGTTCGACCATCATGTCGGCCATGCCCAGCCCTTTGTCGGACATGTCCTGAGCAATTTGCTGATCGTACATCGATGTATAAAGTTTGGTGGATTCGTTATCCAGAATCCCCCCTTGCGGCAGTGCCTGACGCATGCTTTTCAGCATCATCTGCACGAACACCCCTTCAAACTGCTTCGCCACTTCTTTGATGTGCGCCTGAGGATCCTGCGCCACATCCCGCTTCAGTTTGTTAAGGGATTGCGTGTCATACGCCGCCCCTGACATCGACATCAGATCGCTCATCAGATAATTTCCAAATCAGCACGCAGGCATCCGGCTGTTTTCATCGCCTGCAGAATGGACATCAGATCGATAGGCGTCGCGCCTAACGCGTTCAGGGTACGGACAACGTTGTTCAGGCTGGCACTGGAACGCACCTGCTGAATCGACCCGCCGGACTGGCGTACGGAAATATTGGTGTTCGGCGTCACTACCGTCTGACCGCCGCCAAATGGCGTATTCGGCTGGCTGACATCGTTCTGGCGATCGACCACCACAGACAGATTGCCCTGTGCAACCGCACAGTTATCCAGGGTCACATCGCGGTTCATGACCACCGAACCGGTACGGGAGTTGATGATGACTTTCGCATCCATCGGCCCGACGTTCACTTCGATATTTTGGATCTGCGCCAGAATGCGCACCTGAGAGGTGTTGCCACGCGGCACCACCACCTGAATATTGCGGGAATCCAGCGCTGACGCCACCCCCATTCCCTGACGGTTGATGGCGTCACTGACCTGCTGCGCCAGGTTGAAATCTTCGTCGTTAAGTTGCAGGCTGATCACGCCTTCGGTGCCGAACGTACTCGGCAATTCGCGTTCAATGGTTGCCCCGCCGGTAATACGCCCACCTGAAACCTGGTTAACTGTCACGCTGCTGCCACCGGAGGAAGCGCCTGCACCGCCGACCAGCACGTTACCCTGCGCCAGTGCGTAAACCTGATTATCCACCCCTTTCATCGGGGTCATCAGCAAGGTGCCGCCGCGAATACTTTTGGCATTACCCATGGATGAAACCACCACATCGATGGCCTGACCGGCACGCGAAAACGGCGGCATTTTGGCGGTGACCATCACCGCCGCCACGTTTTTCAACTGCATGTTGGTGCCTGCCGGTACCGTGATACCGAGCTGGGACAACATGTTAGTCAGCGTCTGGGTGGTAAAAGGTGTTTGTGTGGTCTGGTCACCGGTACCGTCAAGGCCCACCACCAGACCGTAGCCGATCAGGGCGTTATCACGCACACCCTGTACCGTCGTCAGATCACGAATACGGTCGGCGGATGCGGGCAGTACCACCAGGGCGGACATCGCCAGACAGAGAATACCGGAAAGGAGTTTTCGCATGATTGCCTCGTTATAACGGCGATAAGTTTAAGAAGAACCGCTGCAACCAGCCCATGTTCTGCGCTTCATTGATGTAGCCATTCCCGACGTACTCGATGCGTGCATCTGCCACCTGCGTGGAGATAACGGCGTTCGAACCGCTGATGGTGCGCGGGTTGACCACACCGGAGAACCGGATAAATTCAGTTCCCTGATTAATTTCGATTTGTTTCTCTCCGACAACTTTCAGGTTGCCGTTTGCCAGCACTTCCCCAACCGTCACGGTCAGGGTGCCGCTGAAGGTGTTATTGGCCGCTGCGCCGCCTTTACCGGCAAAGGTGTTGGCACCGGTCATATCGAGGTCGGCACGGGCATTACCGAACAGACCTTCCAGATAACGTGGCGCTGTCGCTGCGCCAAAGCTGGTCGCGCCGTTGCGGCTGGCGTTCGCTGAGGAGCTTTTGCTTGCACTGACATTTTCCTGCAAGACAATGGTCAGCGTGTCGCCGACATTACGTGGACGGCGGTCTTCAAACAGAGGCTGATAACCGTAGTTCATCGGCTGAACTGACTGGAAAATCGAACCGTTAGGAACCGGCGGTGCCGCAGGCGCAGGGGTCGCTGTGGTTGCTCCGGGTACCAGCGGGGTATGCGGCATATACGCGCAGCCATTCGCCAGTAACGTGATTAACAGCGGCAGCACCAGCTTGCCTGGTCGGTCTTTAGAAGAAGTCATTACCGACGTGTTTTTTTTGGTCACCACAGTTATCGCCTTTAAAAAATCGACCTGGTAGGGATCTGAACCGGTTCAGGACAGAAGCGTTTCCGCCCCTGCCCTCTTGTTTTCAATCAACCGCCAAACATTACAGCTGGGAAAGTTTCTGTAGCATTTCGTCCGAGGTGGACACGGCTTTACTGTTAATTTCGTAAGCACGCTGGGTCTGGATCATGTTGACCAGTTCTTCCGCCACGTTGACGTTAGAGGTTTCCACATAACCCTGATACAGCAGACCTGCGCCGTTCAGACCCGGAGTGCTTTCGGTTGGTGCGCCGGAGCTTTGGGTTTCCTGGTACAGGTTTTCACCGAGTGATTCCAGGCCGCTGTTGTTGATGAAGGTGCTCAGCGTCAGTTGCCCCACCTGCTGTGCCGCCGTCTGACCTTGCGTGGTCACACTCACGATACCGTCACGCCCGACCGTCATGCTCAGCGCATTCGCCGGAACGGTGATCGCAGGAATAACCTGATAACCACTGGAGGTCACCAGCTGACCGTTCTGATCAACCTGGAAAGACCCGTCACGGGTATAGGCCGTTGTGCCGTCCGGCAACTGAACCTGGAAGAAACCTTCCCCTTTGACGGCAATGTCTTTGCTGTTGCTGGTCTGCGACAGGTTGCCCTGCGAGAACAAACGCTCAGTAGAAACAGGACGCACACCGGTACCAATCTGTAAACCGGATGGCAGGTTGGTTTGCTCAGAAGACTGCGCACCAGGCTGACGGACTGTCTGGTAAAGCAGGTCTTCAAATACCGCACGCTGGCGTTTAAAACCGTTGGTGCTGACGTTCGCCAGGTTGTTGGCGATTACATCCATATTGGTCTGCTGGGCATCCAGACCGGTTTTCGCAATATACAGCGATGGGATCATGTCATTACTCCTCTGCCATCATCAGCTCATTGACAGCAGATTGTTGGCACTCTGTTCATTTTCATCGACGCTGTGGATGACTTTCATCTGCATCTCAAAGCGGCGGGCGTTGGCGATCATGTCAACCATGGTTGAAACCGGATCCGCGTTACTGCCCTCAAGCGTTCCGGGCATAACGTGAATAGTCGGGTCAGGCTGTAAAGCCGCACCCCGTGCCTGAACGGTCGCCGGCGTTGGCCGGAACATACCATCATCGCCACGGGTGACTTCATTGTTGGCCGCTTTCACCAGCTTGAGCTTACCGAGCTGGCCCATGGTGTTGGGGTCAGCACCGGCTTCAAGCACGGCAATGGTCCCGTCCGCAGAAACCGTGAGCTGAGAATTCGGCGGAACTTCAATCGGGCCGTTATCCCCCATCACCGGATGACCCTGAACGGTCAGCTGGTTAGTCGGTGACACTTGCATGTCACCGTTACGGGTATAGGCTTCAGAGCCATCAGGCATCTGCACCGCAAGGAAACCGTCCTGCTGTAAAGCCACATCCAGCGGACGGCCGGTGTAGTTCAGCTTGCCCTGCGTCATATCTGCGCCCGGCGTGGATGCCGTGACCAGCGTGCGGGTTTGCAGGCTTTCACCGTCTACCGGCACTGCGCGCATCGCTAAAAGCTGCGAGCGGAAGCCCGGTGTATTGGCGTTAGCCAGGTTACTCGACGTCACCGACTGCTGAACCAGCGTCTGGCTGGCTGCGCCGCCTGCGGTGTAGATAGCGTGATCCATAATGCTGCCCTGTTCTCAGGTGATAAAACGCGTATTAACGCAGGTTAACCAGCGTGTTCAGGATGGAGTCCTGAGTTTTGATGGTCTGCGCATTCGACTGGTAGTTACGCTGAGCAACAATCATGTTGACCAGTTCCGCACTCAGATCGACGTTGGAAGATTCCAGCGCGCCGCTGGTCATTGACGCTAAACCGCCCTGACCCGCGATACCGGTCACAGCCTGGCCGGAAGACGCGGTAGCCGTCCACACGTTGTCGCCTTCAGATTTCAAACCTTCCGGGTTAGAGAAGTTACTCAGCACAATCTGGCCCAGTAACTGGGTTTTGTTGTTGGAGTAAGTGCCGGAGATTGTGCCGTCGTCATTGATGGTGTAACCGGTCATCTGACCCGCTGCATAACCATCCTGAGTCTGGGAACCGATGCTGTCGCTGCCGGTGCTCTGCTGGATACTGCCGGTGAAATCCAGGGAAACGGTTTGTGGCGTCACCGTCCCGTTAGTCGCGGTGTTCATTGGCAACGTCAGTGCCAGACCGGCATTGGCGACGCCTGCGGCGTTAGTGGTACTCACCAGCGCACCACTGGTATCAAATTGCATTGCACCAATTTTGCCGGCTGTTGAACCTGTGACGCTGCCGTCTTGCGCGTAAACATCCCAGTTGTTCGCAGAGGTTTTCACGAAGTAGACGTTGTTATCGTGAGCATTACCCTGTGAGTCATAGGTGGTGATGCTGTTGACGTAGTTGTAGCTGGTGTCATCGCTGCTGCTGAACGTTTTGGCGGCCGGTATCGCCGTATCCGTTGAGTTCAGGTTGGCCACCATCGTACCCACCGTGGTGGCTTTCGCGCTCATCAGAGTGGTCGGGATGTTCAGGGCAACCGGCTGTGCGCCTGCGGCGATAGTCGGGGGGGTGCCGGTGGCCGGAAAACCGGTGACACTCAGACCCTGCATGTTCACCAGATTACGGTTGGCATCCAGTGAGAACTGACCATTGCGGGAGTAATAAACCGCGCCACTGGTGTCCGTCAGACGGAAGAAACCGTTGCCGCTCAGGGCCACATCCAGACCGCGGGAGGTGTTGGTGGTCGTACCGTCATTGAAGTTCTGAGTGACAGCGGCGACTTTAACGCCCATACCGGTTTGGGAACCGGCAAACATATCGGCAAAAGAGGCGGTGGCTGTTTTAAAACCGACGGTCGCGGAGTTGGCAATGTTGTTACCAATCACATCGAGGTTAGTCGATGCCGCGCTCAGGCCGCTGACTGCTTGGGAAAAGCTCATGTTAGCTCCATTGTACTGTGTGTAGTGTTTTTAGCTCCTGCCCCGGCGAAGGGGAGGGAGCGGTCTGAGTGACTCACTTACAAAATCTGGCGTACAGAATCGACTTTCGCGGTTCCGCGTACGCCCAGATCCAACGCGGTATTCCCGGCTGAATCTGTCGTTACACCATTGACCAGCGCATAGTTCAGCGGTGTCGCCACCATTTGCTGACCATTGTTCAGGGCATTGATGCTGAAGGTGTAGCTGCCATCCGGTGCTTTGGTGCCATCGTCCTGTGTACCGTCCCAGGTATAGCTGTGCACACCGGCAGTCTGGGAGCCCAGCGTGATGGTTTTCACCACTTTACCGGTGGCGTCGCTGACTGTAGCGGTGGTGGTATCGGAGGCCGTTTCCAGTTCAAATCCGAATGGCGTGGTGCTGACAGTGCCGTCAGTGTCGCTGCCGACCAGAATTGCGCTGCCGGACACCATCACGCCGTGACCGATCAATGAACTTGCCTGAACAGATGAACCACTGGTGATTTGTCCGGAAATGCTGCCCAGCGTGGTATTGAGTTTTTCAATCCCGCTGACGGTGCTGATTTGTGCCAGCTGACTGGTCAGCTGACTGTTATCCATCGGATTGGTGGGATCCTGGTTTTTCAGCTGGGCGACCAGCAGGGTCAGGAAACTGCTGGATAAATCATCCGCAGAACTGGTTCCGGTTGTGGACGAACCACCGGAACTGGTGCTGGCGATCGTGGTGTTATCAGTGGTGTCATTTATCGACGTGGTAATTGCCATGATTCGCTCCGCTATTGCCCCAGAGTGAGGGTTTTCATCATCAACGACTTGGTGGTGTTAAGCACTTCGACGTTGGCCTGATAACTGCGGGAAGCGGAGATGGTGTTCACCATTTCGCTGACCACATCTACGTTTGGCATCTGCACATAGCCTTTTGCATCCGCCATCGGATTGCCCGGCTCATACACCATGCGCATGGGTGCCGGGTCATCAACGACCTGCGCCACTTTCACGCCGCCGGTTTCCTGACCCGGTGCCGCATCCACCTGGAAAACCACCTGCTTCGCTTTATACGGCTTACCATCCGGGCCGGTGACGCTGTCGGCGTTGGCCATGTTACTGGCGCTGACGTTCAGGCGCTGAGACTGCGCGGCCAGCGCAGAACCGGCGATATCAAAAATACCAAGCATTGACATGGGCTATTATCCTTGCAGCACCGACATCATCCCTTTGATTTGCCCGCCGAGAACGGTCAAATCGGTCTGATAGCGCACGCTGTTATCCGCAAAATTGGTACGTTCACGGTCCATATCGACCGTGTTGCCATCTGCCGATGGCTGGTCAGGGATCCGGTACATCAGATCCATATCAGCAGGCTGTACGTTGGACGCCGGGATATGGCGGTCAGACGTCAGAGACAAGGAGATGCCGCTGCCGCTCGCACGCCCCTGCTCCATCACCTTCTGCAACTGACTGGCAAAATCGATATCGCGCGCCTGATACCCGGGGGTGTCGGCGTTAGCGATATTGGCTGAAAGAATTTCTTGCCGCTGGGCGCGCAGGTTGAGCGCTTCCTGTTGGAACTGTAGTGCGGCGTTCAATTTGTCGAGCATGCGCCCTCCGCAAAGTGAGATTTTGGAGTCGACAGCATAAATGCGAGTGTCAACTGGCTATCGTCTGAATAAGCATGAAATCGGGCGCTATTTGTCCCTTTAGGAATTGCAAAGTGAGCGTAGACTTGTGGCCAGTAGTAGGTTGGCACAAAGGTAAAACGCGAATGAACATGCTGAAAATATGTCGTACAGGCATTACGCTGGGCTGCATCATGACCGGTGCGACGTCTGGTGCTGTGAGCTATGCGCAGTCTTTGCCAGTGCAAGTCAAAAGCGTGCCGGCCTCGTCCAATAGCGATACACTGCTGTCCTCGCAAATTCAGCAGTTCTTCCGCCAGCAATATGCTGAAAGCGGAATGCAGGTGACCGTGGTCGTGAACACCCCGGCGGCGCGTCAGCCCCAATGTTTATCACCACAATTTATGCTTTCACCGAACAGTCGCACCTGGGGCAATGTCTCCGTGGCGGTGAACTGTAACGGCAAGAAAAGTTACGTACAGACCAAAGTGCAGGTCAGCGGAACGTACTGGGTGGCGGCGAAGAACGTGCCAGCGGGCGCTCACCTGACACAAACCGATATGCAACAAAAAACCGGGCGACTGGATCTGCTGCCACCGAAAACCATTCTTGACAGTCAACAGGCGGTGAATGGCATCACGCTGCGAAACATCAGCATCGGCCAGCCGTTAACCTTATCCATGCTGCGCCGTCCGTGGATGGTGCATGCGGGGCAGGAAGTTCAGGTTCAGGCAACAGGCAGTGGTTTTAATGTATCGAGTGCCGGTAAGGCGATGAACAATGCTGCAGCGAATGAATCAGTGCGGATCAGAATGCCGTCAGGTGCAATTGTGAACGGAACAGTAGGCTCAGATGGGTCTGTGACAGTGACGATATAATCCTAAAGTGCAGCCGTTGTTCTGCAAAAAGCTGCAATAAAAGCTAAAGTTATTTCGCCACATGTCGATAACACACGTATCAGAGTCGTCCGCGACGGCATTTTTAAGGGTTTTCATGAGATGTTCAAAACCCTGATCCCCATACTGGAGAAGAAATTTATGGCTATCGATCGTACTCAAGGTGTTTCACCTTTAACCTCGATCCAGCAACGCGAACCGTCTGAAGCTTCAGTACAGAACACGCGTAAAGAAGGCACTGTTTCTGGCACCACCACCAGCGGTACGGCGGTGACCCTGAGTTCAGCACAGGCATCTCTGACTCAGTCAAGTGCGCAGGACATTAACACGGCACGTGTCGAAGAACTGAAACAAGCTATCCGCGACGGTAAACTGACGATGGATACCGGCAAAATCGCTGATGCTTTGTTACAGGACACGCAGGATTATCTCAAAGGTCTTTAAGCTGAAGACCTCAGTGTGAAGACAAAAAGTTGGAAGGTAATAAGGCCCGATGAAGAACTTTATCAAGACCATGACTACCTTGGTTGAAACGTTGCAAGCGCTGGATCAGGTGATTAATCACGAACAAACGATACTGTGCTCTGGCCGCGTAAATGGTGCAGCCTTGCAGCATATAACCGAGCAGAAAAGTTCATTGTTAGCCACGGTAGACTATCTTGATAAACAGCGTCGTCAGCATGACGAACGCCTCAGACAAACCGCACCCTACTCAGATCCACAAGGGCAGAGTCAGCCGGAAATCGCCGCGATGTGGCAAGATATTGTGCAAATGACCGCCAGGCTGAGTCAGATAAATCGTCACAACGGCATGTTACTGGGCAAACAAATCGCCTATAACACCGAGGCGCTGGCGATCCTTAACGCCAGTCAGACGCAGAAATTCTACGGACCGAACGGGCAGGAAACCGTATCGGGGCAAACCGTCAGGAAGATCTCCGTTTAACGCCAGACGAGGGGAACGGTTTCCCCTCCGTATTCGTATTTCCCCGCGATTCACATCCCGACCTCTGCTGATACCTCTGTCAGATTAGCCAGACTTCTGATTTATCCCGATCTGTTTCCACCCGTCTGATGAGCAGAATGGCTTGCCTGCTGGGCTTTGCCCTGCCCCCGGTTCAGATAAGTTGTCAGCGCGGTTTGCCTGGCTCCCCTGCGAAGGGGGAGGTTGGGAGGGGGTTTTAAGGGCTAACACCTGGTCAGTGCAAACTTCAACATATTGATTTTTATTTAATACCCCACCCCAACCCTCCCCTTCGCAGGGGAGGGAGCCGTTCTCAGTTACAGGTGATCCTGGTGTAGCGACCCGGCCAGATGAGTTCCGGTGATAGCTGAACATCCATACAGATAAAATGGGCAAACATTGAGAATGGGAGACGGCGTCCGGAAGGTTTTCAGGGATTACTAGAGCCGGTGGAGGGCTTACTTATAGTTCACGATCACTTCATTACTGATCACCCGCAGCGGCGTATTCATTGCGCCAGCGCCGGGGACAAAATAAACCAGTCTTAATGGTGAAGTGGCGGACTGGCCGTAAAACGATTTTGTCACCCCGCCTTCGGCGTCCAGATTGATGCAGTGATTCATGGTGTTGCAGAGTCTGACCTGTAAACCGGCGGGTCTTGCGCCGAGCACTTCATATTTCCAGCTTAGGGTTGTGATGGTTGCGGAACCAGAACTGCGCACGGGCGCGGATGCCGGCGGGGCTAACGCGCCCGACGACATCATCACGCCACGGTTTTGCAGCACCACGCCGCGCTGGGTATCGGACCATGAACCGGACGCGGCCAGCGCGGGCAGGCTCAGTGTGGTCAGCAACAACAGTGTGGCGCGGCGCATGTTATTCACCGCCGATGGTGGCGGTCATGCGGATCTGGCGGCTGTCGCTCATTTCCAGATTCGACATCACGACGATATTGGGCAGTGAACGGCGCAGGAAGCGTGACAGCAGCGGACGCAGTGCGTGGTTCACCAGCAGAACCGGTGGCGCACTGAGCATATCCTGACGTTGTAATGCCGCCTCGGACTGGGTCAGCAAACGTTCAGCCAGACCCGGTTCCAGACCACCGCCGCTTTGCAGCGCCTGTAACAGCAGACGTTCCAGGGAGGTATCCAGTCCGATAACCTGCACTTCACCGCTGCCCGGGAACCACTGCTGGGTAATCGCCCTGCCGAGCGCAACACGCACCACGGACGTCAGTTCGTTAGGATCCGGCTGGTTCGGGGCATATTCCGCCAGTGTTTCAACAATGGTGCGCATATCGCGGATCGAAACGCGTTCAGATAACAGGTTCTGCAACACTTTGTGCATATTGGTCAGGGAAATGATGCCCGGAATGAAATCTTCCGTCAGCTTCGGCATTTCTTTGGTGACACGTTCCATCAGTTCCTGCGTTTCCTGACGGCCAAACAGCTCTTTGGCGTGCATGCTGATCAGGTGATTCAGATGCGTTGCGACCACGGTACTGGCTTCCACCACGGTATAACCCTGAATCTGTGCCTGCTCACGCATAGCAGGTTCAATCCAGACCGCCGCCAGCCCGAATGCCGGATCAACCGTCGCTTCGCCTGGCAATTCGCCAATCGCGCTGCCCGGGTTGATCGCCATCCAGCGGCCCGGATGCGCCGCACCCGTGCCGATTTCCACGCCTTTCATCAGGATACGGTAGCCCGCTGGCGGCAGTTCGAGGTTATCGCGAATATGAATAACCGGCGGCAGATAGCCCATTTCCTGTGCGAATTTTTTACGGATACTGCGGATACGTCCCAGCAGCTCGCCGTTTTGGGCGAAGTCCACCATCGGGATCAGACGGTAGCCCACTTCCATACCCAGCGGGTCTTCAAGCTGAACGTCCTGCCAGCTGGCTTCTACCATTTGTTTACCGTTGTCTGCCACGGCCGGTGCGGCCGCTGCGGTGGCCGGTTTTTTCAGCTCCTGACCGCGAGTCCACCACGCCAGCGCCAGCAGCCCGGCGGTGAACATCAGGAAGACAAAGTTCGGCATGCCCGGCACCATACCGAGTAAACCCAGAACACCGGCACTCAGCATCATGACGCGCGGATTGCGGAACAACTGGGTCACCATCTGCTCGCCGACGTCTTCGTTGGTGCCGACGCGGGTGACGATAACACCGGCTGCAGTAGAGATAACCAGCGCCGGGATCTGCGCAACCAGACCGTCACCGATGGTCAGCAGCGTATAACTTTCAGCCGCATGGCCGAGATCCATACCGTGTTGCAACACACCCACCAGCAGGCCGCCGACGACGTTGATGATCATGATCATCAGACCGGCAACGGCGTCACCCCGCACGAATTTACTTGCACCGTCCATTGAACCGTAGAAGTCCGCTTCCTGCGTCACGTCGCTGCGGCGTTTTTTCGCTTCGTCTTCGCCAATCAGACCGGCGTTCAGATCCGCGTCAATCGCCATCTGTTTGCCGGGCATCCCGTCAAGCACAAAACGCGCGCCCACTTCGGCAATACGCCCGGCACCTTTGGTGATAACCATGAAGTTGATCAGCACCAGGATGATAAACACCACGATACCGATGGCGAAGTTGCCGCCGACCAGGAAGTGACCGAAGGCTTCAATCACCCGCCCCGCGGCCGCGCCGCCGGTATGCCCTTCCAGCAGGATCACACGGGTTGAGGCAACGTTCAGCGACAGACGTAATAAGGTGGAAAACAGCAGAATGGTCGGGAATGCCGCGAAATCCAGCGTGCGCTGGGTAAACATTGCCACCAGCAACACCATGATGGATAACGCAATGTTAAAGGTGAACAGCAGGTCAAGGATGAACGGTGGTAACGGCAACACCATCATCGACAGGATGATCAGGATAAGAATTGGGCCTGCCAGTACCTGCCATTGTCCGGACTTAAAGTTGGCGGGTAAACGCAGTATCGCGGCCAGATTAGCCATGGGTATCACTCTCTCCTGCTGCAAAATCCAGACCTTCAGGGACTGGTAAATGTTGAGGTTTTTTCGGGATCAGCCCGCCTTCGCGCTTCCAGCGTTTCAGCTGATAAACCCAGGCCAGAACTTCAGCCACGGCGGCATACAGCGTCGCCGGAATTTGCTGACCAATGTCACTGTGCCGGTAAAGCGCACGCGCCAGAGGCGGCGCTTCCAGCATCGGAATTTTGTGCTCGACACCGAGTTCCCTGATACGCAGCGCCACGTCTCCCGCGCCTTTCGCCAGTACTTTCGGTGCACTCATTTTGTTTTCACTGTATTGCAGCGCAACGGCGTAGTGCGTCGGGTTGGTCACGATAACGTCCGCTTTTGGCACATCGGCCATCATGCGGCGCCTGGCCATCGCACGTTGCTGCTGGCGGATACGCCCTTTAACGTGCGGGTCACCTTCCTGACTTTTATGTTCGTCGCGGATATCCTGCTTGCTCATACGCAGCTTTTTCAGGTTGCTCCAGATTTGCCAGAACACGTCGAAACCCACCATCGGCGTTAATCCCAGTACCACCATCAGCCCGCAGAACACCACCATGTTCAGTGCTTCACCCAGCGCCGGAATGGTCGGTTGCGCCATGAGCCGCATCATGTCCGGCCATTTATGCCACAAATACAACCCGGCGACGGTGCCGACCAGCAAGGCTTTCAGAACGGCTTTCAGCAGTTCCGCCAGCACCTGACCGGAGAATAAACGTTTCAAACCGGCAATCGGATCCATACGGCTGAACTTGAACTCAAAGGATTTACCGCTGAACATCAGGCCGCCGAGTAACAGCGGCGCGGCGAGTGCGATCAAAATCAGGCCGCCGATCACCGGCAATAATGCCCAGACTGCGCGGCCCAGCAGCGTCGCCATCTGCTGCAAAACCTGCCGGTCATCGCTGACCATGCCGTGATCAAACTTAAGACCTTGCGAAATCATCACGCCAAGCTGCCGCGCCATAGATTCGCCCGACATCCACAGCAGCGTTAAGCCGCCTCCCAGCATCAGAATTGAGGTCAGTTCGCGCGAGCGCGGTATCTGCCCTTCCTCACGCGCTTTTTCAAGCCGGTGTGCGGTGGGGGCCTCACTTTTTTCGAGATCGCTTTCTTCAGCCACCGGCGGTTCCTGTCAGGGTTTACCCGGCATGTAAAACACGACGGGCACAATTTCATGCAAACTCCCAACGTCACTGGAGTTGTAGCAAGGCAGCAAGCGAGAGGATCCCGATGAGCTGATATGAGTCAGTGATTCGGGTGAACGAACGACGCTACAGATTCAATGACGCAGGGATAGCATGACAAAAGCGGCGAAGTCTTATTGGTGAATTAGAGAGGAAAAATGGCGGCTATTCAGCAGATGAATTTATTTGTAAAAATTTCAGATAAGAAAAACACCCCTCAGTGCGAGACGGAGAGGTGTTTATTGCTGACGTGCTGGCACATCAAAAACCTAATGAATCCAGCAGATCGTCTACCTGTTCTTGTGAGGCCACAACACCGACACCGTTGGAATCGAGTTGCGGGCCGTTCAGCAGGCTGTCGTTTTCGCGCTTCGCTTTAGCCTGTTGTTCAGGAATATTTTCCATCAGCACCATTAACAGCTGATTTTCGATTTCCTGTACCACGGTCATCATGCGTTTAATGACCTGACCGGTCAGATCCTGGAAGTCCTGTGCCATCATGATTTCCATCAACTGAGCATTGGTAAAACTGGTGTGCTCAGGGATTTCTTTCAGGTAGCTGCGGGTGTCCGTGACCAGCTCGCGGGCATCCGATAATTCAATCGGATTTTCAAACCATTCATCCCAGCGCTTATCAAGTTTCTTCGCGGCAGATTCAAGTTTGTTCTGACGAGGCTGCGCAGCCTCAACACAGTTCAGGGCGCGTTCAGCCGCCTGAGCCGTCATGGTAACAACATAATCAAGACGATCGCGGGCATCCGGAATTGCTTCGGCTGCCTGAGCAATGGCCTGATCCAGACCAAGTTCACGCATGCTGTCACGCAACATACGGGTCAGTTGCCCAATACGGGCGATAATTTCGCCCGCGGTTGCTGCATCATTTGCAGGCATTGGTATCTCTGCCATATACGGACTCCTACATGCCCAGTTTTTCGAAGATTTTGCCCAGTTTTTCTTCCAGCGTGGCGGCGGTAAAGGGTTTAACCACATAACCACTGGCCCCGGCCTGTGCGGCGGCGACGATGTTTTCTTTCTTCGCTTCTGCGGTTACCATCAGCACCGGCAACTTGCCCAGCGCAGCGTCAGCACGGATGGTTTTCAGCAGATCCAGACCGTCCATGTTGGGCATGTTCCAGTCGGATACCACGAAGTCAAAGCCCCCGGCGCGCAGTTTGTTCAGCGCATCAACACCGTCTTCTGCTTCTTCAACGTTGTTGAAGCCCAGCTCTTTCAGCAGGTTGCGCACGATACGACGCATGGTAGAGAAATCGTCTACTACCAGAAATCTCAGATTTGGATCGGCCATGTTTTATCTACTCCTAAGGTTTGCTACCCAGCACAAGGCTGAAAAATTAAATACGTAATGCCTGACCGGCTGATATTTGCGCCAGCATCCGCTGGCTGATTTGGCTGAGATCCACCACTTCGTTTACGCCACCGGTGGCGATAGCCTCACGGGGCATACCGAACACCACACAACTGGCTTCGTTTTGTGCAAGGGTGTAAGCCCCTGCCCGGTGCATCTCAAGCATGCCGGCGGCGCCGTCATTGCCCATTCCCGTCAGGATCACCCCAACGGCATTGCGTCCGGCAAACTGCGCCACCGAACGGAATAAAACGTCGACCGACGGACGATGGCGGTTCACCGCCGGACCGTCGTTCAACTTAACCTGGTAGTTGGCGCCACTGCGCGTGAGTTCCATATGTCTGTCACCCGGTGCGATATACGCATGGCCCGGCAAAACACGCTCTCCGTCTTCCGCTTCTTTCACCGTGATCTGACATAACTTGTTCAGACGGTCGGCGAAAGAACGGGTGAAACCCGGTGGCATATGCTGGGTAATCATCAGCGCCGGACAGGTCGGCGGCAGCGGTTGCAGCACGTGGCGGATAGCCTCTGTGCCGCCCGTTGATGAGCCGATGGCAATCAGTTTTTCACTGCTCAGCAGCGGCGTATGGCTGAGAATACGCGGCTGATCAATGTTGACGCTTTTGTTCAGACGCGCTTTTGAGGCCGTGCGGATTTTATCGGCAATCATCTCGCTGTAGGCCAGCATACCTTCACGGATACCCAGTTGCGGTTTGGTCACAAAGTCAATCGCGCCAAGCTCCAGTGCACGCAGGGTAATTTCCGAGCCTTTGCCGGTCAGTGAGGAGACCATCACCACCGGCATCGGACGCAGACGCATCAGCTTTTCGAGAAAATCCAGGCCGTCCATACGCGGCATTTCAACATCCAGCGTCAGCACGTCCGGGTTAAATTTCTTGATGAGATCACGCGCCACCAGCGGATCGGGGGCGGTCGCGACCATTTCCATATCCGGATGGCTGTTGATGATTTCAGTCATCAGCTGACGCATTAACGCCGAGTCATCGACGCTCAACACTCTGATTTTATTCATTACCTCTCCTTGGCGAGGCCATAGACAGTCTGACCGCGCAAATAAAATTCCCGGCTGATTTGGCTGAAGTTTTCGGAGTGTCCGGCAAACATCAGGCCACCCGGTTTAAGTAACGGAACAAATCGGCGTAAAATTTTCTCCTGCGTTTCTTTATCGAAATAAATCATCACATTACGGCAGAAAATTGCATCAAACGGACCGTTCAGCTGCCACTGGTTCGCCAGCAGATTCAGTTGCTGGAAAGCCACCATCTGCGCCAGTTCGGGACGCACACGCACCAGGCCACTGTGCGGGCCTGTGCCTTTGAGGAAAAATTTCTGTAACTGCTGCGGGCTGAGCGTGCGCAGTTCTTCGAGGCGATAAACCCCGGCGGTGGCTTTCTCAAGCACCTGCGTATCGATATCACTGGCCTGAATGCGGCAGCTTGCCATCCGCGGCCCCAGCGCTTCACTCAGCGTCATGGCGATGGAATAGGGTTCTTCGCCGGTCGACGCCGCCGTGCTCCAGACGCTGTAACTGTTCGGACGCGAACGGGCATGTTCTGCCAGGATCGGGAAGTGATGCGCTTCGCGGAAAAACGCCGTCAGGTTGGTGGTCAGCGCATTAATAAACGCCTGCCATTCCGGACTGTTGCTGTCGTTTTCCAGCAGCGCCATATAGCTGGTGAAATCATTAAGCCCGAGTATCCGCAACCGCCGGACCAGGCGGTTGTAGACCATTTCGCGTTTGTGATCCGCCAGCACAATACCCGCGCGCTGATAGATAAGCTCACTTATCCGGCGGAAATGGGTATCGGACAGCGGTAAACGCTGGATCATCTGTGCCATGATCGAAGTGTTATCAGCACTCATTGGCGAGCCTGGTTGATTCATGGTGCAGCTCCATTAGAGGGACAGGTGGTGTAACGGGTACCCAATTCACTCTTCATCTGGTATCAGAATGTTTCCCAGTTATCTGCCGATACCGCGCCTGCGGTTGCCGGAAGTAATGCGGGTTGGGCCACCTGGCGGGATGTCAGGCCCTGAGCCTGTCCGCTGCGGCGTTGACCTGCGCCGTCAGTGGTGGCAAGGCGAAACACCGATACCGCACGGGTCAGATTTTCAGACTCGATTTCCAGCGCATGCGTGGAGGAAGCGGCCTGCTGAACCAGTGTGGCGTTTTGCTGTGTAACCTGATCCATTTGGGTCACGGCAATCGATACCTGTTCGATGCCACGACTTTGTTCGTCAGACGCCGAGGCGATTTCGCCCATGATGTCAGTTACGCGGGTGACAGCACGAACGATGTCATCCATGGTATTTCCGGCGGATTCAACCAGTTGGGAACCCTGACTGACGCGGCTGACAGATTCATCTATCAGTGCTTTGATTTCTTTCGCGGCCTGTGCGCTGCGTTGTGCCAGGGTTCGTACTTCACCGGCCACGACCGCAAATCCACGGCCCTGCTCACCGGCACGTGCCGCTTCAACCGCCGCGTTCAGTGCCAGAATGTTGGTCTGGAACGCAATGCCATCAATGACGCTGGTGATTGCGCTGATTTTCTTCGAGCTGCCTGCAATATCATTCATGGTTTTCACCACGTTGCCGGTCAGTTCACCGCCTTTTTCTGCGGTATTCGACGCATCGCGTGCCAGTTGCGTGGCCTGACGGGCATTCTCGGCATTCTGTTTCACGGTGGCGGTCAGTTGTTCCATGCTCGCTGCGGTTTCTTCCAGCGCCGACGCCTGCTGTTCAGTCCGTGAAGACAAATCAGTGTTGCCCGCCGCGATCCCTTTCAGGCCGGAGAACATGGTGTCAGCGCCGTGACGCACGGTGCGGACGGTGTCTGCCAGCGACGTTTGCATCTGCTGCAGGCTTTCCAGCATGACTTTAATTTCGTAGCGCCCTTCTGCAACGATGGGCGAAGAGATATCACCGGCCCCGATGCGGTCAAAATGTCCGCGCATAATGGTCAGCGGAGTAAACAGAATGCGGCGGGTCACCACCAGCGCCAGTACCGTCAGGGCAATCAGCAGAACCAGGGCGACGGAAGTGTTGATCATGACATTCTGGTAAGACGCTGCGGTTTGCGTTTGCGCTTCCCCGAAGCGGGCACTGACGTAGGCAGTGTAATCACCGACATCTTTCTGGAACTGATCCTGATACTTTTGCGCCGGACCGTTCAGAAAACCGTTCATGTCGCCGCTGGACAGCATCTCAGTCAGCGTCTGCAACATATCGTGCAGTTGCTGATAACTCGCCTTGTTCACAGCAGTCAGTGCCACCGCTTTTTCTGTTCTGCGGGGCAGAGCCAGAAATGCAGCGTAAGCGTCTTCGGCCTTTTTCAGGCTGGCTTTGGCATCCGACATCAGCTGAGTGATGTTTTCCTGGGGCTGTTTCAGCGCCAGACGCGTTGCCGCGCGGTTAAGGGTATTACGGGTCTGCAACAGATAAGACCAGGACTGGCTGAGCGCATCACGCTGTTCAGCGGTGTTGGATATCTGCTCAAAATTCAATTTATCCGTGTGGGCGGCCTGCAGCGATAACCCGCTGTTAACCAGTTGCATAACAAAGAACACTATCAATAACAAAAACATGCAGGTGGACACACGGATGTGCTTAAACATGGATAACCTCATTAGGTGCCAGCCCAGACCGGCACCTTTATTCTTATACCCTACATACTCGGGACTGCCTTTGCGTTAACGGCAAACCTGACTCTTTCGGGTCGCGATGTTATGTACGTGCTTAGAAGGTTTCCCAGTTTTCGGTTAAATCTGTTCCCTGCGCTCCACCCTTACCGGCTTTAGAACCAGAAAGGTTCGGAGTCAACAGAGACAGCCTCGCCGAAGATGCCGGATTCTGGCGCACGTTGTTATTTGCGGTCTGGCTCAGCGTAAACACGGCCACTGATTGCGTCAGCAGGCTCGCCTGCTCTTCCAGCGCCGCAGAAGCGGACGCGGATTCTTCAACCAGTGAGGCGTTCTGCTGCGTCACCCGATCCATTTCAGTGATGGCTTGTGCGACCTGCTCAATCCCGCGGCTTTGTTCATCCGATGCCGAGGTGATTTCGCCCATAATGTCAGTCACACGCGTAACGGCATTCACCATGTCATGCATGGTTTCACCGGCACTTTCCGCCAGCACTGAACCGGTATTAATGCGGCTGACAGAATCATCAATCAGCCCTTTAATTTCTTTTGCTGCCTGCGCGCTGCGTTGCGCCAGGGTACGGACTTCACCGGCCACGACCGCAAATCCACGGCCCTGCTCACCGGCACGCGCCGCTTCAACGGCGGCGTTCAGCGCCAGAATGTTGGTCTGGAAAGCAATCCCGTCGATCACACCGGTAATGTCGGTGATCTTTTTCGAGCTGCTGGCGATGTCATTCATGGTATCGACCACGTTTGCTACCACTTTCCCGCCCTTCTGTGCGGTTTCGGACGCGCTCAGTGCCAGCTGGCTGGCCTGACGGGCGTTTTCGGCGTTCTGTTTCACGGTCGCGGTCAGCTGTTCCATACTGGCGGCGGTTTCTTCCAGCGCAGACGCCTGCTGTTCAGTACGTGAAGATAAATCACTGTTGCCTGCGGAGATCTCGCTCGCACCGCTGTAAATTGCATCAGCGCCATGACGTACACCAGAGACCGTGCGGATCAGTTCGTCCTGCATGTACTTGAGACTATCGGCAAGCTGGCCGATTTCATTACGGCTTTTCACGACTATTTCGTGCGTCAGATCACCGGTTGCAATTTTACGGATGGTATCGACGATATTTTTCAGCGGATGGATCAGGATGCGTTGCACGCCAGTCCAGGCCAGCAGGATGAAAATCGCCAGCACAATCAACACGGTACCCAGCATCCATATGGCATGCGTGAAGGAATTCTCGCTCACTTTCACCGCCTCGTTATACAAACGGTCGTTCTGATCGATATAGGTGACGAAAGCTTTTTCGAAGTTGTCCTGATACTGCTGAGTCGGTTGTTCGAAGAAGTCATTGATACGCCCCAGACCAATCAGCTCAATCAGTTCCGAAAGCGCGTCATGCAGCACCTGATATTGCTTTTTGGCGTCGGCGGCAAATTGCGGGTTCTGGCTGGCATCAGCGGGGATTTTTTGATAACTGGCAAAGTGCTGATCGGCGATTTGCAGATCTTTGGTGGCGGTATCAATCAGTTCTTTGACCGTTGCGCCGCTGCCCATCTGATTTGCGTCGAGCATGAAACGGATACCCGCACGGTTCAGGGTGTTGCGGGTTTGCAGCAGATAAATCCAGCTGGCGTTAAATTCTGCCTGTTGTAAACGGATTTGCTGAGACGTGGTGAAATTATCTTTGTCTGTCTTTAACGATTTAAAGAACAGGCCACCGGATACCAACTGTAAAGCACCGAAGACCACCAGTAAGATCACGATGCCCGTGACCACTTTCATACGGTTAAACATGTTGTTCCTTTTCAAATGAGAATTATCTGGAACAGTTATCGGCAGGAAGAACAGGAACTTTATGTGATGGGGGTCAAATTTTTTCGGGGGAAGTGATCAGGCAACGGTGGCGACAAAACTCTTTAAAACTGCGATGCGATGGGCATCCGGATTGACCAGAAGGTCGTGATGAATCATCAGCACCACGCCTTTAAGTAACTCTGTGGTGTTGTCGATCTGGGACAGGGATTTGAGTTTTTCGATATCATTACCGATCTCGCGCCCTTTCAGGGAAAGGCGCTTATTGGCCAGACCGGTCGCCAGTTCGGACGTCAGCAAGGTCACCAGGCGCAGGGCCGCTTCAGGGTTTGATGCCAGCTGATGAATATAATATTTGAGCAGTAACGGCACGAAATCAGGGGTTGCCCCCAATTCCGCACTCGCCATGTTCAGCAGATCAATCATGTGCGCAGGCACACGGGTTTCCACGGCTTTGCGTTGTATCTGCAACTGCTTTTTGATGGCAGGCACAGACTGAAAAGGGATCACCGCAACGCTGTCGCAGGTTTTACATACGCCCGCAATGATATTTTTCACCATACCGCTGCCGTCATCAAACGGCACATCGCGCAGCTGATAGCTGACAATGCGAAAAGCCTCACAGACACCACACATCGCCTTTTTCTCGTCCCCGACTTTATAAATAATCATATTCTTCCTTAATGATGAACGCTGATAAAAACACTGGTGGGCTCTGTAAAATACCACTTGATGTACCAGGGTACTCCGGCACTACTGACGGTGATGATGTGGACATCAATACTGCTGTCAAAATGGTAGGGGCGAACCTGATAATGATCTCCGGATGCCCTGCCGATTAAGGCAGCCACTTCAAAGGGCGAGATGTCACCCGTACTTAACAAATTCTTAAGCTGAATCCCGCGTCTTGCCTCAAATTCAATATTTCCATTCTTCAAACATTCGATCACCTTCCATTTGATCTCTCTGAAACTCATGAGCCCTCAATGTACGCCAGTTGTCGTACTTAATCAAATTATCATTTTGCATCACGACTATTTCCGTGAAGCCCCGTCCCGCAGGGCTATCACGCCATATTCAGTAAAAAGATGCGCAGGGAAAATGATTATTTTTCAGACAAATGGAAGACATTACGCAAAAACGCGCTGCACGATATGCAACGCGGATTTGTAAACTCAGGACGGCTCGCAAGACACCGTTTTACGCCGCCCCCTGCCGTTAAAAAGCAAATAACTGAGAAGTGCCAGTACCCATACGCCTGCCGCGCCATAGAGCAGAATGCCTGCAAAGCCATCAGTCAGTGCCTGCGCAATCTGTGCGCTTTGCAGGGGTTCAATGGCTGAGCCGCCTGCAATACGTTCTGCCAGCGAAGATAATTCCCCTGCTGCGGGCATGACTTTTTTCAGGCTCGCGGCAATTCCCGCCACCAGCAGGTTTCCCATGAGCGCAATGTTGATCGCCAGGGTAATCAGGCGCGCACTGATATCAATCCCCGACGCCATTCCCGCGCGGTTGGCCGCAACAGAGCCGGTCGTGGTATTGGTGACCGGTGTATTGGTCAGCCCCAGCGCAATGCCTGCCAGCAGCGCACCCGGCAATAGGCTAAGGTGATGAACGACGGCGATTTGCATCAGCATAAAACCTGCGCCTATTGTGAATAATCCCAGCGGGATCAGACGTGACGCGCCAAAACGTGTTGTCAGTTTTTCACCGAGCGGTGGCATCAGCAACGTGGGTAACGTATAAGCCAGCAGTGCCATACCGGTAGCGACACTGCCATAACCCAGCCCGCCCTGATAATACACCGGCAGATAAATCATCAGCGGCCAGAAGCTGAAATTCATCCCTACCGACCCCATCAGCGCACCAGAAAATGCCCGGACGCGGAAGACCGAAAAATCAAACATCGGGTGCGGATGGCGTTTTTCAATGCGGATGAACATCACCGCGCTGACGGCGGTAGCCAGCAGAACAGCGCCTGCTGTAACACTGCTCCAGCCCAGACTGCTGCCCTGAGTAATGAGGAACGTCGCGCCCAAGACCGTGACCGAAAGGGTAATCAATCCCCCCAGATCCAGTTTTTTAGCCTGTCCGTCACGGGATTCCACCACGTTTTTCAGCGCCAGAATCAGGGTCAGTACGGCGATAACAACGTGGATCAGAAACACCCATCGCCAGCTCAGCCAGGCGACCAGCGTGCCACCAATGATCGGGCCGAACCCTAACCCGAAACCAAACGTAATCCCCCATGCGGCAAACGCCTGACTGCGCGCTTTCCCTTGCGGAAACTGCGAGGAAAGGATCGCAATCAGGCAGGTCAGCATTGCGCCGCCGCTCAGTCCCTGAAGAAAACGTCCTGCGATAAGCCATTGTGCGCTACCGGCGAGACCGCACATCAGCGAGGTCAGCCCGAACGCTGTAATGCTGATGATAAAAACACGTTTCCGTCCATAGCGGTCTGCCAGCGTACCGGTCGCCATCAGTACCGTGGTGCAGGCGAGCGTGTAAGCGTTCATGATCCACTGAAGCTCGCGGAAACTGGCATGCAGTTCCTGTTCGAGTACCGGTGATAATACGGGGACGCTGGAAATTTCCAGCCCCGACATCAGGGCGGCCAGACAAACCGCCATCAGTGCGAGTGTGTTTTTCATGATTAAATCCTGCGGGGATAAGAGACGCATAGCATGGAAGATTGGCGTCAGAGTAGAAATCTGCCGGTATGCCATGTATCGTCAAGATCGTGCCAACCTGAGGGTTATCCTTTCATGCAAAAAGTTGATCTGCCGCTGATGTCTTCCTCCCGCCATCCCGCTGCGCCCAACCGGCGACTGGTGCTGCTGGCTTATGAATGTCTGTGTACCTTCGAGTTTGGCATCGCCGTCGAAGCCTTTGGCCGTGCCGATGAACTCACGGGCGAACCGCTGTACGAGTTAGCCGTCGCGTCGGTAGAAGAAGGGACTTTCGGCGCGCAAGGCGGCGTGCGGCTGGTGGTGGATGGCGGGCTGGAACTGCTGAAAGACGCCGGTACGATTGTGATCCCCGGCTGGCGAAGCATTCACGAACCGGCGTCTGAGCGGCTGATTGCTGCGCTGCAAAAAGCCCATCACAACGGGACAAGAATTGTGTCGATCTGCGCGGGAAGTTTCGTGTTGGCCGCTGCGGGTTTGCTGGACGGTAAACGCGCGACGGCGCACTGGAACAGCACCGATGTTCTGGCGCAAAAATTCCCTGACGTGCAGGTTGAGCACGGCATGATTTATGTCGATGAAGGCAGCATCATCACCTCTGCCGGTGGTGCGGCGGGCGTCGATTTGTGTCTGCATCTGATCCGCCGTGATTATGGTATCGAAGTCGCTAACCGTACAGCGCGCCGCATGGTGACGCCGCCGCTGCGCGAAGGGAATCAGGCTCAGTTGATCCAGCAACCGGTACCACGGCATCAGACAAAAACGCTGGCGCCCTTGCTCGATGACTTACGCGGCCATCTCAATACACCGCTGGTGATTGATCAGCTCGCCAGACAAGCCGGTATGAGCCGCCGCACCTTCCTGCGCCGCTTCCATGATGCTACCGGCACCACACCGGGAGAATGGATGCTGACCGTGCGGCTGGAAAAAGCCTGCGCCCTGCTGGAAAACGGCACACTGAGTATTGACCGCGTTGCCGAACAGGCCGGTTTCGGTTCGCCGGAAACTTTACGTCATCATTTCCGCCAGCGGCTGGGCATGTCGCCGACACAATGGCGCAAGACGTTTGTTGAACGGGATTTGGTGGGATGAGTTTTGGGGGCTGGCGGCAGTGGACTTTCGCCGCCCTGGTGACGCATTTCTAAGCTGCCTGTGCGGCAGTGAACGACACGCCAGGCGCATTAACACAGGCGCGGGATTTCTAAGCTGCCTATCCGGCAGTGAACCCACGTATACGCAAAATTATGGTGGGCTGTGTTTTCTAAGCTGCCTATCCGGCAGCTCAACGAATTACCTACATTTTCATTTAAAATCATATGGATGAGCAAGTTTCTTAGGAATAGTTCAAAGGTTTTTAACATTAAATTAATTCCTTTAACTTCATATAGTTAAAAATAGTTTTGGGGATGAATTATTGACTGTATTTTTCAGGAAAGGTATTCTAATTAAGAAGTGTGTTTATCCAGTAGCATGAGTTCAATTCTCATGAATACGCATTTTATTCCGGCTCTTCTAACAATACTAATCATTACAATTCCACGCGTCATAAGTGTTGTTTTGATGAATCTTGCTAATAAGGAAAAGCCTATGAATAAAATATTCCGTACTACCCTAATGATTGCTTCATGTTTCTGTGAAACCGTATGGGCTGGAATAGTAAGCGTGTTTGCAGGCGCCTTGGCTGTCCACTCCGAGCTAAGCTCGGTACTGGATAAACGCATTTGCATTTATGCTAATGCTCTTGTCTAAAGCATCAGGATGGAGGGTTCAAATCCCCCCAGCCCCACCAATTTAGATAGGAAAGTGAAGGGACAAACTCATATAAACCAGTAATTTATGAGTAACGTTAGGACTCAACACTGACACCATCTGGACAGAAAAGGATACGTAAAAGATACGCGTCTCCTTCTGTTGAGAGAACCTCCGTCACCAACGGAGGTTTTTTTTCATCTTTACCAAACCGCCAAAGTGAAATGTTCGATTACTACCCCTGATATTTCCCCAGTATTTGTGCAGCATCCTTTCGGATCTATGATACTCAAGAGCTTTTCGGCATTTGCCGATTGAATACACACAGATGCGTACTTGACATAGATTGGGGCGCGAATACATTTGCCAGGATAATGTCATAGAGCGAAAATGGATAAATTAATTAAAATAAAAAACCTTTCCGACATGGAGGCTGTGCTTCAGCTTCTTCAGGATGGCAAAGATGTTGAAGTTGAAGACCTTGATTTTTCAAATCTAAAACCTCTCCAGATAAAGATCTATGGTGACGAAGATAAGTACAATGGTACTTTGCCTTCCTCTTTATGTTACGGCCTGTGCGATTTTCAAAATGAGCTTCTCAAAACTTACTGTCTTATTAAGTACAAGACTGATAATTTGCGCTATCTTAAAAACGCAGACAGGGAACTCTTAGAAGTTGTTTTTGAAATCAAGCCTGGATGCACCGACCTTTTAGCTTCGCTTACTGACTTTACAAAAGCTTGTGGTGAGGCATTTTCTAAGATGACACAAGGTATGAGCGGGACACAAAAAACTGCTTGCATGATTATCCTAATACTCTCCTTAGCTGGCGGGTCGCTCGTCTACACCCAAATAGAAGCAAAGCACGACGTAGCCGTTCAGCAAATCGATGCGAAAAGGGACGAGGCTAAAGCTAAGACCGAGAATGAGCGAATGATCATCCTCAGAGACGGTATGCTCGATGCTATCCATAAAAACGATGCTTCTGCCTCTGATGCGTCGGCTGTTGTAGAAGGTATTAAGTTACATTCAGCTAAGGCTTACGAGGGTCTGATGAAACCCTTAACAGATGCAGATAAAGTAGAAATTAATGGTGCAGCTGGGAAGGTTGAGCTTTCTCAGAAGGATATTCAAAACTACGTGAGCAACCCTATCCAGAAACCTGAGCATCAGGACCAACTTCTTGAAGTTGAAATTGATGCTATCAAAAAAGGTCCAGACAAGTTGACTGTCACCTGCCATCAGGTGGGGAGCGAAGCCAGTTTTATTGTTTACGTGGATCTTAGCTTCGTTGAACCGCAGGAAGTCGCCATCTTATTTGATGCTTTTAAAAAATCATCGGCCGTGAAAATCCAAGGTAATTTCAAGGTTAGAGGCGGAGTTATTGAACAGGCAAACTTATCAAGCGTGACGGAATAATAGTTCTCTCATGTTCAATCTGAACCCGGCTACCGCGCCGGGTTTTTTGTGCTTGCAATCTGGCGTTTCACTACATTCGAACTACTCTCAGAACAGCTGACACAAGATCAGCAAGTCTGCCAAGGTGCTATGAGTGCCTATCTTCTGATAGCCCGCCGTTAACGCGGGCTCTTTTTTTACTAGTTTTGTGCTTTTGATAAGAAATATAATATGCTGACTGAAATAATTTTATCTTTCCTTGAGCAGGGGTCTTAATAATGATTTTATATAAATATGTTGATTTAGAAACTGCTAGAAAGATTCTCGCTAATCATACCGTCAAGTTTACAAATCCTTATGATTTCAATGATCCGTTTGAAGTAACAAGCGCATTTTATGAATCAAATGAACGGAAATATTCAGATGAAGGGAACGCATTAAACCACCTAAAAATAAGCATGTGTTATGGAATCCTTTCCTTATCAAGATCCCCAACCAACCCTTTAATGTGGGCCCACTATGGGTGGGGAAAAAGAATGCACCATGAAAACGTAATTTTTTTAGGTCAGAATAATACTGCACACGGGGGGATGGTTATAGGCATCGATATTAATGAATCAGGATTGAATGATGAAGGCAGCAATATAATACCTGCTAAGTTTGGCAGTGTAATTTATACAACAACTAAACCTACGACTGCTTTCTCTGAATCTGAGAATCTCGAATTAATAGAAGGCATGAAATTCCATTATGATCCTCAATACCAAGAGGCTTTACAAAGAGCATTCCTATATAAATCATCGCACTGGTCATACGAGGAAGAGGTGAGAGTTGTTCGAAATATTCATCGAAACTGCAAGGGGGAATACAATGACCGGGGAATCCAGAAAATTAATAAAAATAGCATTAAAGAAATATATATTGGGAGTAGCCACTCATATAATAAAAATCACTCAAGAGCTTTATCCAACGAAATTAAATCAAGTTTGCCTGATTGTAAAGTCCTACAATGTAATACTAATGTTAAAACTTGGGACATCAATTTTGATGAAATCAAAAGTTAGCTTTTATAGTTAAGACTCAATACGTATATTCGGTATTGAGCCTTTTTCATTAAGTATGCACGTCTTTGCATATACGCGTTATTTCAATGAGTTATGCTTTTTGTTCGGGCAATGCTCTGCACTAAGATGCACGTCAATGCAAATGCTATGCCCCATACATGCCCCGCTACTGCAGCTCATTGAGCTAATCACTAGTAAGCGGATTTAAACTTTTACCCTCATCAAGTCGCTAAAACGAGTCGTGTATGCAGGAGAAAGCATCTGGCGTTTCATTTCCCAGCTTTTTTGTACCCCTTGTCCAGCAAACCACACCCGCCCTTTCCCGCTGTGATTTATGCCATCGAGAACGGCCATGAGTTGCTCACTGTTAGAACGTGGCTTGTACTCGTCGAAAAGGCCAAGTTGGGCAACTCCCTGACTGTAGAAGTCACCCAGCATCACACCGCATTTTTGGAACCGGTGACCATCTTGCCAGATTGCATCCAGGCACTGCGTGGCAGCGGCTACTATATCGCGGCTGTCTTGAGTAGGTATCTGCAGTTTTGTACCTGCAGTTTTGCCGTAATAGACTTCATTCATAGCGAACGGGCTGGTTTTGATGAATGCAGAGATGTACCGGCAGTACTGATGCTCACCGCGCAGCTTCTCTGCTGCCCGCACTGCATGGCTGCAGATAGCTTCACGCATCAAGTCATATTCGGCCACGCGGTCACCAAATGAACGAGAGCAGACGATCTGCTGCTTGGTTGGAGCAAACTCCTCAAGCTCTAAGCAAGGCTCCCCACGCAGTTCTCTCAAAGTTCTCTCTAAAACTATGTTGAAATGTTTGCGGATCAGTGGTGTAGGCGTATCTGCAAGCTGGAGTGCGGTTGTAATTCCCATATCGTTTAGCTTTTTAGAAATTCTGCGTCCGATTCCCCAAACCTCCCCAACCTCGACAAGAGCCATCAGTTTTCTTTGACGAGCCAGTAACGATAAATCAACGACACCACCGGTCTTCGTCCATTTTTTTGCAGCATAGTTAGCCAGTTTGGCGAGTGTTTTAGTCGGTGCAATTCCAACGCCTACGGTCAAACCTGTCCACTGAAGAACCTTGGCCCTCACCTCACGCCCAAACTCTTCTAAATTCTGGCAATTACTAATCCCTTGCAGATTCATGAATGCTTCATCTATTGAGTAGACTTCCACAGCTGGAGACATTTCTTCCAGAATGGTCATCACCCGTGAGCTCATGTCCGCGTAAAGCGCGTAGTTACTGCTGAAGGTAACAATCTTATGCTTTTCGAAGATGTCACGCATCTTGAAGAATGGCTCGCCCATTCGGATGCCTAATTTTTTTGCTTCTATACTGCGGGCTATTACGCAACCATCATTGTTACTTAGAACGACGACGGGTCGTCCCCGTAAGTCAGGGCGAAACACCGTTTCGCAACTGGCATAGAAGCTGTTCACATCAGCCAGAGCAAACATTATTGAAACCCGTTAATACTGAAGGTGACGACGCCGAAGACTTCCAACTCATCACCGCCGTCATGTAAGACAATTGGGGGGAAATCTGGATTCATAGGCACAAGCTGGAAGACTGGATGCGTACAAAGCCGTTTGACTGTGTATTCTCCTGCCAATGAAGCGATGATTATGTCGCCGTGCTTTGCCTGCAGGCTACGGTCAACCACAAGCAATGATCCCTCATAGATGCCCGCATCCACCATGCTCATGCCCGTTGCCATTACAAAGTAAGTCGCGGCGGGGTGATTTACACAAAGCTCATTTAAATCAATACCTTTCTCAATGTAATCCTGAGCTGGTGATGGGAAACCGGCCTGCACCTTGTCTTGGAAGAAAGGCAAAGAAAGCTTAATTGGGTCAGGGATTGGATAATAAATATTCATAAGTCACACTCGCACAACACTGTTCATGCATACAGTATAATCATAAGGGTTTTTGATTGTGAAGTAAGGAAACGTGTGAATGTTTTATGCCGCTGATCGACAAGGAAAGATAGTTATGAGGCCGGTTCGCCATTGCCTGGGGGTTCAAATCCCCCCAGCTCCACCAATTTAGATAGGACAGTGCAGGGACAAACTCATATAAAACAGTAAGTTATGAGTAACATTAGGACTCAACACTGACACCATCTGGACAGAAAAGGATACGTAAAAGATACGCGGCTCCTTCTGTTGAGAGAACCTCCGTCACCAACGGAGGTTTTTTTTGCATGTCCCAAACCATATCCATAAAATTTTCTATCTTACTATCCCCTGATATATTCCCAGTGTTTGCGCTGCTATGTGTTACGTTTATGATGAAATCCATAACAATCTTAAGGCCGGAACGTCGTCAGATCTGATGATCTATGAGGTGCATTATGAAGAAGTACCTGATGATCCCTTCATTGCTATGCATTATGGTCATTGTCATCGTTCTTGCCTGGGTAATTGATGGTACCTATCCGGGTCTATGACCGAAAAAAATTAACTGAGAAATCTTGATGAATCTGAAATTTATCCCCCCAATTATCGTGCTAATCGGTGCAGTTGGATTCATGGTGTGGTTCTTCGCTAGTGGTGCTGCAATGCCAGGTGGCTGAAAGAATATATTAGGATTGCAGATGTCGTACCGTAAATTAATGTGGTTTTTAGCCGCAGTGCTACTCGCTACGATTATCGGTCTAATTGGTACGGCTCTTTACGGGGTGTGGGTATAAAGGGGGTATTCAGGTATCCTCGCTCTGAGTCGGATGGGTATGTGACTAAGGAAAAGTTAATGTCTGTTTACTCAATAATTGGCTTAGTTCTAATGATTTGGGCATTACCTACCCTAGTTTTTGCTATCTATAGAAAAGACCGAGGTCAGATAGTCCGCGCCAGTAGGGTTACATGCATAGCAGTTCTCATCTTAGCTATGGGATATGTTGGACACTGATTTATGGCCTGAGCCGGTGAGATCGCATACATGCAGCAAAGAGCAGGATAATTAATCTCACATAGTTAGTGTTAATAACGTATTAAGGGTCTATCAGAACGAGTTCTTAAATTAACATCAAAGTAGCGACCAAACCCGGCCACCGAGCCGGTTTTTTGTTTCTCCTACCATGGTTTAAATCTGAATCTCCTATAATTTACTTCTCAATGCCGCGCCATTAACCCCAATCATGTGCAAAACCCACTATTTAGCATCTACTAATAATAAAAACATTTAGTTACTGTGGGAGGTTTTAAAGTGAGTAGTCTGTACAAATTTGCAGATGCAAGGATATTCCCTTGAAAGCCAATCAAGTTAATTGCCTGCTCCTCTGCGGGCATTTTTTTTGCCAGAGAGGTAGTAATTTAAAGCAACAGGACTATTCTGATATCAGCTGACGCAAGATCAGCAAGCCTGCCAAGGCCATGACATTACCTACTGATGGCCCGCTACTAACGCGGGCTTTTTTTTGTTACTTTACGTTACTATATATTTGGCATGTTAAGGTTTTTTGGGGAGTAAGCCTCCCACCATGTAACTAAATTTTAGTGATAATTCACTGGCCTTCGTTCGCGAGGGCTTTTTAGCGCCCCAATACTGACCATGCAACGAACACAGCTATTTATGGTTATCTATTCTTTTGATTGGTAAATTATTACCCAGCTATTCTTAGTTCGTTCTACCCAAACATATTTCAAATGCAAAAACTGATGTTTATTGCCCGCCTGTCGCGGGCTCTTTTTCGCGATTATCCAATTTCCGTCAGGACCATAGGATTTATTTCCAATAAAGAACCCTCCTAAGAGGGTAGTTTGGATTTCTTTTTGCGATTAATCAGCCCATCCGGACTTGGTATCGATTGCTGACTCAGCCATCGTATACTTCTGAACCTTATCCCCATCAAATAGGATCGTCAGTTCTTTCTTCGTACCTGTCGTACCATTGTGGAACAATCCGTAGAAAGGAATGAAAGACTTGCCGCTGACTTTTACTTTAGCAAAAGTGTATTTCCAAACCTCCTTGCCACCATCGGTGAAGTTAACCGAATCTGGCGATCCGAACATTCCTTTTACTTCCGTTTTAGTTGTTTTCCCTTCCTGGATTTTAGTTTGAACACTAGTCTCAGTTTCTTTCTGCAAATGTTTGTTGCCTGAAGAGGCACATCCACTAACAACTAAAACTGACAAAACCACCAATGCTATTGACCACTTCTTATTCATATCCCTATCCCCAAAAGTAACAAGTGTTACATCGTAACAGAGCTTTGCGGCAAGGAAAGAAAGTTATGAAGCAGGTTCGTTGTTAATCACAAGCGTTGTTTCGATCGTTTTCAAACGTTCAGATAAGGCCGCGATAAGTTCTGCCTGGTCTTCATTGCGTTTCTTTAATGCTTTTATCGCAGCGCCGGAATATGCAGCTGATACCCCAAGGGTGTTGAGCGATAGCGTATCCTCTTTCGCGAAGAGCTCCCCTTCCTCGTCGATATAAAGCTGCGGGTTTTGAGTCAATGTGACTGCATCAGGACAATCTTTTTGGACGTCCTGCGCAATGAAACCAAAACCTTTAGCCCCCTTAGTTACCGCAGTGACTTTGCCGTCTTCGTCGTAACCGCTTGGTACATCACAGTAGTCCCATGAACATGTCCGCCATGAAGTGAGAGCGGTCAGCGCCTCCTCAGGTTCGATTTCCTGCAGATTGCGTTTTACATCAATATCCGACACTGCCGCCCAGCCAGCCGTAGATATGCCCTGCCCGGTATTGAGCATAGTGAATTCGGTGATAACGGCTGTGTTGGTGCTGTTCACTAAGCGAAAGCGAAAGCCACCATCGCCGAGGCCTCGGTTACAAATGAAGTCGGAACCACCCGATAGACCTGTTTTGTTCCACCCCATATAGGTGCCTTGGGTTGCCGGGCTAGTGCCCCCCTGCGTATAAACACCTGTAGAACCCACTGACGAACCTGCCGCCGATATGCTTGATGTCACACTTAATTTGCCGTCTATCGATACGTCACCGGTAAATGCAGGTGATGCTTTGGGCGCAAAGGGAGCTGCTGCGACCGTGGCTGCACCTGTACCACCATTTGCCACAGGAATGGTGCTCTTACCTGTGAAAATGGGCCACCAATCGGACCAATTCGGTGCGGCCGAATTGAAATTACCCGTGAGCCCACGAACAAAAGCCTCACCCTGAAAAGTGATATACATCTGCTGGCAGCCATACGCTGATTTGGTCACGAATAATGTCCCGGCTTTCCCTATTGGATATCCGTTCGCAATTATCGCGTTAGCATTGGCCGTCTGATAATAAATATTGAAGTCGGCAGTGTTTCCAAGAGAGTTCGGCGTGACAGTTGCATTGAGAATTCCGCCGTCATTGTAGGCTTTTGCCAAAGTTGCAGAAATACCATTCCAGGCTGGCCCCGTATAAGTGGAACCATCCGGCAGCGTCACCGTGATTGTGCCCGTTCCGCTGAAAACCTGTTGCCAGTTGGCCTTGTCCTGATTAAGGCCACGGATGGCTTTTGCCACATCTGCTGCCACTTGAGCAGTAATGCCGACTAATGTCGCATTCGGTACCGCTGTCCATGCGTTACCTGTAGCCGTCGGTCCACCATAGGAAGTTATAAGAGTTAATGCTGTTGCTGAAGTTATCGTTTTAACGCCAAGCGTGTAAGTCACACCGCCGACAATAACGACAATGAAATCTCCCACTTTTAAATCTGTGGTAAAGGCCGTTCCGGTACCGGTCACTGCCGCTGAGTTATTGGTTAATGCGATGGTTCCTGCCGACATGTTTTTCTCCAGGCATAAAAAAACCCGCCGGAGCGGGTTTTAGATGATTAGGGTTGCATCATTTATCGCACGTTGTGCGAATGAAATTAGTTTTACTGACCCAGCGCCAGCCGAACGGATCGCCAGCCTGATACTGAGTTTGATTAGCGGCGCGGCGGACGCCATAAATCTGCACCGACGTTTCTTGCCCGCCAATGAGCGCCGTACCACTACAGACAGGGTGCTGCTTCTCAAGGATGCCTGAGCACCCGGAGACCAAAACCGCCAGACCAATTGCCATCATGATTTTTGTCATTTTTCTGTCCCTTGAATATTGATACCGGAACGATAACAACGATATTTATGACGGTATAATTGGTTTAATAGATCAATTAATAGAAATTGATCGTTAAAAACGATCGTAGGTAGCAACACATTGATTAATAAGCGGATACCTCAATTGTATATATCATGTCGTTTGAATTTGCATAGCCAACATTTTCAAGCTGATCTCCTCCCGGACTGACTGTCTGTGTAGAGGATATTCGAGTGGTTGAACCGTTGAAATATGCATAGGTCTGAATGGGTGACTGGAAAGGGCGCGTTGCACCCCCAGAATGAATGACACCTACCATTAAGCCAGTCATCTGCGGCATTACCGCGTAATTCCCGCTGAGTGTGATATCTATGTTGTATCCAAGGTTGGCTGGATTACCCGGCGTTCCAACAGCGATGGGTGGATTCATGACCTTGGTTTCATTGGTCAGTATGCACTGTCCCTCAGCATTGTTTATCGCAATCCCCCACGCCGGTTTGGGCTGAGGGATGACGATACCAAAAATATAAACAGTGACATTTCCCACACTCCCACCAGCAAGCCTGCCTACCGTGAGTGCGTATACACCGTTATTATTACTCAGCCTTCCATAAACACCGGTTACATCGGAATTGAAGGCGACAACAAAGGGGCTGGATACGGATACGGCCAAATTAATATCACCTCCGCTTCCGCCAAAGTTGTACACATTCTTTGAGACCAGACTCATCGGCGTCGTGTCTGGTGTTGAGAACGGAATACCGTACTCATCGACCAGTATTGCCCCGTAATTTGCCATGTCATTGCTTCACTAAGTAGACGATCAGCCAACCCTCAGCCGCCGTGAATGTACCGGTTGAATAATCTGCACCGGCGCTCGAAAGTGAGACGCCAGTCGTTGTCGTGGTTATTTTGCGTCGGGCTGATGAAAGCTCGGCTCCCATAACTGGCGACTGCATTGCGGCCACCTTATAACCTGGCGGTACCGAATACGACCATGACCCAGATACCTGGTCTTTGGAGAGATAGACCGACCCCAATATCAGGATCTTTACTAAACCCGTATTATTCGGCGTTCCCGAGGCGCTCCATGTTTGAATACCGTAGTTAGCCAATTAGAATACTCCTGTCAGCTCACCAATTTGGACTCGCAGTACACCGCTGGCGTCAGCGACACTGATCGTCGTGTTAGTGGTTTTCATCTTGCCGCCGGAACCAGAACCGTAATTCACGAAAGTACCGCCCTTATCCAGACGCCAGCCGGATACACCCGCTACGTAGTTGTTAGACTGAATGAAGTTGCCGATCTTCGCATTGGTAATCGTCCCGTCCTGGATAAACGCATCACTGATAAACACCTGGCCGTTCACCACGGCAAAGGGTGAATACTGCGTGTCACCTGATCCCGACATCAGCACAAACTGATTGGCGTTAAAGCCCACCCGCGTAACCACCGGCTGGCCTGCCTGCGCCAGTACGGCAATAGACATCCCGGCGTTGTACATCACTCCACCGATCCGCACGCCCGTTTTCAGGGTGTAAATAGCTGAAGCGCCGCTGGCATCAACAACAGCTGTCAGTTTGTCTTCAAGCGCTGCGGTCACATCTCCGATTTGCGCCTGCACCTGCGTAGTCAGATCTGCCAGCCCCTTATCAACTTCTGCAATGGTAGTTTTTACAGTCAGAATATCAGCGCGAACCTCACCGTTCTGAGCGAACTGGTGATCAATGGTTGAGTTGAGGTTTAAGGCGTTCTGCAGGATGGCATCAATGTTGGTTTCAATATCACCCGTCAGCCGGTCACCATCGGCAGAACTCAGGAAGTCATAAGCAATATCGCCCAGATAATCATCTGCATTGTCGTTCACCATCCCCCGGATCCAGTCGGTATAGCCCGACTCATTTCCGGTTTTATCCACCAGCTGAGCGCGGTACCAGAATACCTGACCGGCCCGCAATCCCAACTGCGTATAAATCGCCTGCGGATAGGGAACGTCGGACAGCAACAGCGGATTAGATTGATCAGAGTTCGGCGTGTACTGAATCTCAGTTTTTAGCGTGTCAGAGGTGTTTTCCGGGAAACCCCAGGTAAGTTGGATCCCCCAGTTAATACCGGTGGCCGTGAAACCTACCGGCTTCGGCGGATTACCCTCTTTACCGGTCAGCGTAACCTCAACCGAATAACCCCACCCGCTTGATATCTCCGCTGCGTTAATGGCACGCACACGCACCAGATAACGACCCGCGTAAATGCCAGGCACTTCAAACGACGTGGTAGAGCTGAGCGGAACGTTTACCCAGTTCCCATCGTTGCGGCGCCACTGTGCATCGTAAGCGATAGCGTTAGCCGTCGCGTCCCACGTAGCCCGCATGGTCTGTACGCTGATCCCCTGATTGACCACAGAATAAGAGCCGATCTGAATATTTGCAGGGGCAGACTGGCTGCCCGGCGGGATAACACTGATCGGGCGTTCGTCGATAATGGCGCCGGTATCGATGCGCGCGTATTTATCCGGGTCGTGATACGCCGCGGAAATGGTGAACGTATTGTCGTTGTTGTCAGCCACGCTGAGCACGCGGTATTGCTGCGCATACAGCTCGTCTGACTCAACTACCCAGATGCTTTCGGACTCTGGTGTTTCGCTGTAAGCCGTGGTGACGGTGACAACCTTCCCCGACACCGACTGAATTGTGCGTGACTGAGCTGCTCCTGATGGAAGGTTTAAAATCAGCCGTCCACCGGCGACAGCATCCGGCACACGGTCCAAAGTAATAGCACGACCGTTCACCGAACTTATGCGGCCACCGGTCACTTTTCCCGACAGCATTTCATCGGCAACCGCAATGATGTAACCCGGCTGCGGGATCATGCCATCCAGCCCGACACCAAAAGTTATCACCCGGTCTTTGTTATTGGTCAGGATACCCCAGCGCCCTTTCCTGTTTGCCTCTGACTGACGGGTACAGCCAATAGCCGTCAGTTCAAGTTGGTTGAACCCGTAGCGCGTAACCAGATCCTGCTCGAAAACTGGCTCCATAGCATCAGCATAGGCATTGTCCGGATCAGACCATGACACAAGGGCCGTTGTGTAACGGGTCTTGGTCGTGCTGCTCGAGTAACTGAATTGGCCATCGATGACGTTCGCGCGGGTATAGCTGTAATCGATATCACGCGGCATGTCAGCCAGGGCAACAATCTGATTCCCGCCCCAGTACGTCATGCCGCGGAAAATCGCCGCAAAGTCTCTCAAAACCGTATAGGCGTCGTTTCGGCTTTGTACGTAAACATTGCAGATATAACGCGGCTCTGTGCCGTTACCGCCTTTACCGTCCGGAACCATCTGATCGCAATATTGTGCGACCTGGTAAAGTTCCCATTTGTCGATGTTCGCCGCGGTAAGCCGGTTACCTAGGCCAAAACGGTCAGTGACCACAAGGTCATAGAAAACCCACGCAGGGTTATCTGACCATGCCCACTTGAAAGCGCCGGTCCATGTTCCGCTGTACGTGCGTGTTACCGGGTCGTAGGTATCAGGCACGCGTATAACGCGCCCCTGTGGCTCGCATGAAATCTGAGGGATCGAACCATTGAACTGGCTGGAATCAAATTCGATATACAGCAGTGCGGTGTTCGGATATCTAAGTTTTGCATCGATGACTTCCGTGTAGCTCTGGATCGTCATTGCATCGCCAATCTTTGCGCTGTTCGCATCTGCAGTAATCTTGCGCAGACGAATTGTCCCGGTGGTGCCAGCCGGTGGAAGGTCAATGCGATGGCTGCGCTCGTATCCTGACGTGGTTTTGCCAGTAACCGCTGTGTTGATTACTGTCTGAAATGCTCCGCCGTCGGTTTGCAGTTCGATGGTGTAATTGATCGAATACCCAACCAGATCCCCATCGTCTTCTTGCTTGAACAAAGACGGCCATTTCAGGCGCAGACGAATAGCGGAAAGCTGGGTATTGGTGAAGGTGTGTGTCCAGGCAACCGTGTTTTTTACCTCAGTGCCCACGCTAATTTCGTTTTCCGTGCCCGGCAATCCCTGAATGTAAGATTGCGCCTGCGTCCCGGCGCGGAACTCCCACGCCACGCCGCTAAAATTACTCGAGCCGTCACTATTAAGCAGCGGCGTTCCATCCAGAAAAATTGATTGCCCAGTCAGGCCGCCGCCAAATTCCCCCTCACCCAAAGCGATAAGCAGTTTTGCCTTCGCGATGGACTGAAGATCATCTGGCTGTTCTACGGGCGTGCGGGATGAAGAGCTGCCACCTTTGCGGCCTTTTATTTTGGTTGCGGTTGCCATATTGCGCCCATAAAAAAAGGCCGCCGAAGCGACCTTAGAAGTAAGGATTAGGTGATGAGGTTATTGCTGGTCTTCGACATAAATACCGGCGGAAATAATCGCGCCGCCGATCCGGCGTTTTCCATAAAGAAGCGGAACAGGATAGCCCTGAGCAGCCGTATTCGTGACACCGCCGAAGGCATAGGAAGCCTGGTTATCTGCATCCTGCTTACTGGCGAGGCCAGAGGTCTGCGGGGAAAGCATCTGAATGACGCCGCCAAGAGCCATTGCGCCACCGATTTGATACAAATAAGGAGAAGCAGCGGCAAACGGGGTGAAGTTTAATACAACGCCGATTGCTACAATGACGGCCCCCAAAATCGTTTGTAAAGCGCCAGCCTTCTTACTACCAATAATTACAGGCGTTATTCGAATCACATCACCTGTGACCGGATAATCTAAATCATCCTCCCCAAGGTTTTTCTTTCCTCTGAAAATTGCATATGTAACACCACGGTTTTTACTATTATTCATATAACGTTCAAAACCTTGGATTGTACAACTCAGTGCCCTGCCTGCCTCTCCAACCGTTCGGATCAGACGGTGGTGCGTTTTCCCAAATAATTTCCCAAGAGCCCCGCCGAGTTCAATCCGAGTCATTTTTTCTTCCATATTTACCTCATAAAAAAAGCCAGCACTTAGGCTGGCTTAGTTCGTGAATTGGTTTATTTACGATTCTGTCGTTGGCAAAATGTCTACGTTTGCACTTTGATCAATAAATATGCGAAGGGTCCGCGGTTTTGCTTCTTTGATTATAAATTCCCGCTCTTTTCTTGGTGCCCCATTGCATAGGCCAGAGCCTACAAAACCGGCACCGACAATCACTTCACCAGGCTCTACGTATGCGACAACTTTTTCTCCGGTATTCAATTCAGCAACTTTATTACCATTAATAAAAGTGGTTATTGCACACGCACCAGCAACCATTCCTGTATCCCTAATGATTGTTACAGGCACATATCCTTGTTTAAATTGGTAGGAAGAGGATGCACTGACCTCTTTTGCCAGACTTGACGATACTGGCGTTGTCGAACACCCCGCCAGCCCGAGCGCCAGCACTGCTATGAGTAGTTTTTTCATCATTTTCCCTCTCTGTTCAGGCAGTAATGATAGCTGGAAACTTTTAATTTTAAACCGCAAAATCAGTGATATCTGCTAACATTACACAGTTGTATGAATGAGGTTGATAAGTATCCATTTGAAGAAGCATACTTACTGCGTGAAAGTAAAGGATTGGTATGAAGAAGAAATTTATCGTTATGGTATTAACGGCATTGTGGTTAATGAATATTTCCACCGCAGCCAGCGCATCAAAGTCAGTGTGTAGCAACATCACTCTCGATCAGGCTATAAACGCGGTAAAAGATGACTATTATCATAAACGCATTGAGCGTTGGACAAACGACCTTACTCTGTTAGGCACATCTAAGCCACAGCTCAACTTTGATAAGGGCAAAGTGCAAATTACCGATGTTTTTCTCCTTCCATTCACCGCGAAGGGAGAGAAATCTTCTAAAGAATATTTTGCAACGTACCAATGCAAAAACGGTGAAATTGAATATTCTTCAAAATAAGATAAGCCACCTTACGGTGGCTATTTTTTATCGAAAACCTGTACCTTTAACCGCAACCTGCCCCGGCATAGAAATTTGGTAGGGTTTGCCTTTCGTGTAATTAAGTACTTTTGTTGAAAACTCCCCCATAGGTCCTCGGAAAGTACTAGGGTTAGCGTCGTAAATATCATTATACCCGCGGACTACACCATCATAAGTCCATGCACCACTGGACTGAATAGTCAGTTTCCCCTCAGTTTTTAAAGTTACATTCCCCAGATATGACGCCGGGATGATGCCATCTAGCATGGTATTTCGGTTGAAGTTTTCAGCAATCTGGAAAGTACCTACGCGACCACTGTTTACTATATTCATCACCGGATCGATCTGATTAGGTTGGATACGAAGACCGATGTTTTCAAGTTTCACAAAGCGTTCTTTACCATCACCCCACATATAATGAGCCCATGCAGCAATGGAAGACATTGCAGTACCGCTTAACTCATTTACGCTCTGGGTATTGTAGTTAAATTTAGCAGCGCCTGGTCCTTGATGAACTGCATCATAGTTTGACATTTTGGGCTGTTTAACAAGTCGTGTATCTGCATAGCAGAATATAGCAATTCCAGACGCTACAGATTGCATGGTTTTGGGATCATTAAGATCATGCGTATCCATGTAGTGTGCTATGGATTTAGCACAATTCTCAGCCATTCTTGAGGACTGATAATATGGCAGCGTTACCTGAAGGAACAATTGGCCTGAATTAGGTCCTTGTGCTTCAAACCCAAAATTTGAATAACCGTTACCTTGGAAAGTACTTGGAGTAGGTGGAGCCACAATGGTCATTGTATCACTCATAATGCATTCTCTTGTTGATGTAATGAGTAATATTTATATCGAAACAAATCAAATTGAGATATCCATAAGTGTTGTGTCATCCATTGCAAATAAAGTACTAAGATTAACCCCTTTCCATAAGCAAAAACCCTCCTAAGAGGGTTTTTATACAGCAATTTTTGTACTATCAGGGAACCCTGTGCACACGCCCGAACTTGAAGTTCAGAGTAGAGTCGTACATCACTCCATTCGAGAACATAAATACGTAAAGCTGATTTCCTGTGTAACCACCATAGCTATTCTTGGCATTGACCTGAACACCGGACGCATATCCATAAATCACTCCACCACTCGTTGACGCCATAGATCCATCTTGCGAATAGGCCTTAAAAGGCTGCTCGAATGTATACCTTGCCGATTCCGGGTCCTTTAATGCGGAAGCCATATAATTTTTTATTTGTTGCTGATAGTCATCAGGTAAGCTTCCATAATTAGCACTTGAAATCTCAACCTGTGAAGGTGGCTTTGGCGCACAACCAGTTGTTATAAAAACCGATGTCATAATTAGCATCGCCAGAAAGATATTTTTTTTCATATTCCCATTCTTTAAGTAACAGTTCGTTACATCGTAACAGAGGAGTATTGTAAGGCTAAATATTTATAACAGATCATTGTGCCTGACAATTTTCACTGTACGTTCCTGCCAGTACCCACCGTACGGCACTCGGTTGCTGAGCATGCCGTACATGTGGTGCAGTAGCATGTTGCCTTCCAGCAGGATCCCGGCGTGATTCCACTTATTGGACTGAACCTGCATGATCACCATATCGCCCGGCGCTGGTGGCCCGCTGAAGTCGCGAAACCCACATTCATACCAGCAATCCTGATAGAAATTATCTGAGTGATCGTCTTCCCACCACGGATAATCCACGCGGTAATCGGTCAGCACAATGCCGTGTGTCTGCCGGTAATAGCTCATGACCAAACCCCAGCAATCGGTGTGCCCGAGCACAAACGGTCGCTCGAGCAAGGGCAATTCACCGCGCGGCTGAATGGTACGAAAATCCCCCTCCGGCCAGCTCACGATGTGCCAGGGTAATTCGGTTGTATCGCACTGTGCTTTATCCAGTTCGCTGGGCTGTGTCGTTGCATCAGGGTGACTGTGAACGATGGAAATAACCGTTCCCCAGTCTTCGGCGTCAGCATAACCCACGGGATCAAGATGAAAATCTTCGGTGGGATTGGCTGCCAGATTGGCACAGGGAAAATAACGCTCAACCCGGCTTTTCTGCGCTACCACGCCACAACATTCGTGCGGGTAGCTCTGCCGGGCATGTTCAAAAATAGCCTGCAGGGTTTTATCACGCATAATCAGCTCTTAATCAGAGAGGTGCCCGGGAAGCCGCCGAACGGTAATTCGTTGTTTGCACCGAAGCGAAGCTTGCACCCCGTGTTCAGCGTACCGTTGCACACGTCGAGCGAGGGATCGCTAACCGGATTGCCGTGCTTATCGAAATAGTTGGTACCAGCGTAATCGCAGCCATCCCCTGAACGGTATTTGCCACGGATGCACCAGGTGCAGAGAGAATGAAGCTGCCGCGTTGGGATCATCAATCCCTGCAAATCCATCGGGCTGGTCAGCGTGAACTCAACAGAAATGTTGGTTTCCATGCTCTTGCTGTCGATGTAGAAAACCTGCAGCTTTTCCTGCGTGGAGTCCGCCGTGGAATTCCCTCCGGCAAAGTTTCGTGCATCGAGATATTGTGCCAGCGTATCGTGAATCGTCACCACAGCCTGAAGCATGTCATCGTAAGCCAGACACAACGCAGTAATCGACCCGTCAAGATTCGCCACAGTCAGTTTCGGCTGCGCGCCGCTGCCGCTGGTTGAAGCCTCAATACCTTCAATTTGAACCGGCCAGGCTGAATATTCATTGCCCTGCCACCAGATGGATTTTGCAGGCAGTTTTGATTCGTCGTAAACCGGCGTCCCACCAATATATTCAATTTTGGTGATATAACGGGTGCCCCACGGCTTGGTTGCTGCAGGTAGCGCAATTGAACCGGCGGACCCGAAAGACAGACTGGCTGTCTCGCCTGTTGAATAAGTTATCTTGACGCCGGATGCTCCGTTTGCCGGAATGACGGCTGTCGCTGCTGGCCGAGTCTGTATTGTTCCTGATGTGTAAATTAAGCTTGTCGGCGCGCTGTTCTGTTCAAAATGCGCTCCCCAAACTGCTATTCCTTTCACACCATCCCCGGTCATCAATGTGGTGCTGGATGTGGCCATTGGATAGACAGCTGGTCGGATATCTCCACTGATCGTGGCCGCCGTCGTCGATGTTACCGTGACCCTTACCCACCCATCAGCCAGCTTAATAATCGAACATCTTGTCAAATCTGTTGCGCGCAAAATAACGCCAGCATTCAGATCGACCGTGACCAAATTTTGTTGAACTAAGTTGCTGGCCTGCACAATTGATATCGTCGCGAATCCATATCCTGCATCCTTAATGAATACAGAAAAGCTGTAATCAGTATTCGGAGAGGGGATAAAACTTCTGTAAATAGGGTGTGTGTTATTAAGGGTGTTGGGGATCCATTTAGTCCCATTCTGCGTGCCATCCGGTGCAGTCACTGCGTTGCTGACTGCTGAGCCATTACTTTTTAACCATGCGGCATTTGCCCAGGCATTCGAATATGTCAGCAAGTTTGTTGATGCTGGTTCAGGTTCAGTTCTGCCGCCAAGTTCAAGCGGCCACTGGTTAGCCGCTGCCTGGTAGATTTTCCCATCCTGACCAATATAACTGGCCGCACCAGTGCGCTGGAATGTCACACGATTATCCAGCGCGGTTTCTGTCAAATTGATAGGACTCAGTGGATTAGCCGCGGCAATTTCATCTTCGGTGTAAGCCAGATTGTAATTATGAAATCTGAGGACTTCGCCGGTGCCAAAAGCGGTACCGTCCACCTCAAAAAGCCGGACAGTGTTTCCCGGCTCGAGTTTTTGATAATCACTGTTTAATGACATTATCCCCCCGTCGCAGAATAGGCCTGCTCGAACGTTGCTGTGATGGTTGCCTGTAACTTTCCGTTTGGTTGCATACGAATAGAATCAGCGGCTACCCGATATAACCCTTTCTCACCGTGTGGCGGCGTCCAGATAAAGGCCTTGCTGCAATGGTTGCGGCAAAAATCTCTGATGGCGAGTGAGGTCATGAGCGGGCCGCGATAGGAATAGGGAAATTTAATCATTTCCGAATTAATACCCTCCTCAGAAATCTGAGCATAGCCATCCCCAAACTGAGCCTTTCTAACCGTCCGGTTATATTCAGTCGAAGGCTGGCTGGCGACCTGGGTGGGCCACGTGAAAATGTCGATTGCCATGGGATACCTATAAAGGGGTTATCGGGTTTTCATTGCATTGAAGAGCTGGCCACCGGGGCGCAAAGCATTGGTGATGTTTTTCTGACAGAACTGGTCCAGCATATTCATCATCGCCTTACTCATCTCATCGTTACTGCCAGAGGTTTTAGCGCTTGCTGTACCGTCGTTTTGAAGGATGATGGTGTTATGAAATACAGGACTTCCGGCGCTCATATTTCCTGCAGCGCCAACTGGCGTCTGTACGCCGCCCACATATCCCCCTGTCGCATAGCCCCGCATCATACGATAGAGATTTGCAACGCCCAGACGGCTGGTCGCCTCCTTGGTGAATACAAACTCCCCGCCGTGAACAATGCCTTTGGGTTCATACTTTCCGCCGTGCCCGGTGTAGCCGCCAACGTCAAACTCGCGGATGTAGCCGCCGTTATAAGCAAGCTGCAGGTTGCTATAGCTGCCGCCGGTGATTGCCGTCCCTGCATTACCGCCACCAGAAACGCTTCCCGTTACCCATCCCATGGCTGACTGAATGGCATAGGCCACCAGCAGACGGTCGATCACGTTAACAATCATTTTCAGAATGGATGAGGTGAAGTCTTTGAAACTGGCCTTGCCGGTAGTGACCAGACTGTTCAACTGGTCTGTAAGCCCGTTAAACCCGGACTGAGCCACCTGCTGCACGGACGTGAAAACATCCGTCGCAGATTCAGCGTATTCCGCCCAGCCCTGTTTCGCACCCGCGACCCAGTTTGACCGCAGGGCGTCTTCTGCATCATACGTTTTCTGTTGCTCCTGCAGGACGCGCTGCTGGGCAGAGGGGTTAAACGCATAGGCTTCCTGCAGACGCTGCAGGGTGGCGGCGCGATCTGCCTGACGCGAGGAGACGCCCCCTGCCTGGGCATCCAGAGCCGCGCGTTTTGCCGACTGCTGCTGGGCAAATTTGTCCGCCTGGTCGGAAAGTGTATTCAGCCTTTGCTGGGCAACGACCTTATCGCCCAGTACAGCCAGTTGCCGCTTGTACTCCAGCGTTTCATCCTTATGCGCCAGCAGGGATTTTTCCTGTGCAGATAACTGCCGGCTGCTGGCTGCCTGTTCAAGGACGGCGTACTGATTCTCGGTTTGCCACAAATCCTTGCGCTGCTGGCTGATAACATCGTTAACGCTGGTATGCTGCTGCAGCACCTTAAGCTGTGCCTGCAGACTCAGTAAGTCCCCCTGCGCGCTGTCTTCTGCCCGGTCTCCCGCAGACGTGGTGACCCGCTGTTTTTTGGGTTCCAGCCGTTTCTTTGCCTGCTCGACTTCTTTCTCACGCAGGGCAATGAGTTTTTGCGCATTCGCGATAGCGGTCGCATCCCCCGAAAAGGCAATTTTCCGTGACTGTTCCCGTGCCTCTTTGAGTTTCGCTTCAGCCCCTGCAACAGCATCCGTGGCCAGATATTCCTTATTTATCCACTCCACGGATTTCTGTGTTGCCAGGTTCCCGTCTGTCGTGGCTTTTGTGAGGTCCCCCCTTAACTGCTTCGCCTGCTCAAGAACGCCAACGATGGGATCAATAGCACCGCCCAATGCCGCACTTTGCTTGCCTAAATTCACCCCCGAATAATAGTTTCTGACCGCCTCTTCCGCGTCCGTCCACGCATCCGGAATACCGAGAACCTTAAGCCGGTGCGCTTCGATCTGGGTGTTGAGGTTGGTAAAATCAGATGAGTCTTTGTATTCACTGACCTTGGCTTTGGCATCCAGATAGCTGAAGCCGACCGCAATCATTTTCCGCGTGGCTTCGTCAGCACCATCTTTTGTGGTGATGAAGAGATCGGCAACGCTTTTAATCGACGCGCCAGAAGAATCGGCAATAGCCCGGATATTTTGCGCCAGCTTTTCCGCTGCGCCACCACTTAAACCCAGGGACTCCTGAATAATCTTGCTGGCTTCGGCAATCTCCTGCTGACTTTTATAAACCGCCAGGCCCAGGCTGCCAAAAACGGCAGCAGCGACGCCGATAGCCGCATTGAGCGGCGTAATGTATGTCAGCAGTATTTTGGCAACGTTCCCGACCCCGCCAAACGAATCTTTAATCTGACCGCCCTGCTGAAGGAGGATCAGCCAGGGGCTTTGCCCGCCGGCCAGCTGGGTGGCAATATCGGTGAACTGAGCAGGCAACATCCGCATTGCCTGTTTATATTGCCCGATGGAAATACCCGCACGCTGTGCCGCAAGCTCCTGTTTAGAGAATGCCTGCTGAACCTGCGTCCCGGCTTTCGTCGAGTCCGCCCCTAAACCGGTAAATTGCTTGCGTACATAACTGACCTGTTCATTAAATTTTGCGGCATCAACATCGAGGCTGACGACCAAATCACCCACTGGCTGGGCCATAGCGGACTCCTCCTGACAGACCTTCTGCGATAGCCATTAACTGTTCATCATCGGGATCCGGCTGCTCTTCCACGACGTGAGGTTTTAGCAGACTGAAATGACCCACGTTAAGATCGTTTTCCCCGCATACCAGCGACAAAATATTGAGGTTCAGCGCGGCGAAATGTGCATCAAGCAGCGCATCGTCGAAGTAATGGGACGCATAAAATCGGTGCCATTCCTCCAGATCGCTGGAGGACATATCAGCAAGCATGGCGCGCCAGTCAGGCCGTCTGAACTCACGCGCCAGCTTCATGACAAAGTCCTTTTCACGGGTTAGCGCTTTTCCGCTGTTTCCCCTTGGCTGTCTGATCCTTCGGATACTTCGGGCTCCGGGGCTTCCTGTCCGGTTGTCTGAGTGATTGCCATCATGCCCGACAGCACTTTGACCTGGGTATCCGCTTTCCCGATGGCCTCGACCGGCCATGTGCTCATCACCTGTTGCTGAAGGTCGTGAATATCCGGCTTCGGCGACTCGCTGTGCCACAGGGACATGGCCACCACCATCGCACCCGCCCGGATATTCAGTTCAACCAGCGCGGCTGACAGGATTTGTTCGTCGGGCTCATCGTTGGGCAACGCTTTTTCCTGCGCGGCCAGATAATGCAACAGCTCGACGCGCTGCAGCGCCGACAGCTCGTACAGCGTGGCGTTTGCCCCGTTGAACTCAAACAGTTCTGATTTTAAAAACATGCTCGCTCCGTTATGCCGCCGTGACGGTCAGTGTGCAGATAGCCACTTTCTGGCCGTCATTGGTCATCACGATGATCTGTGTCGTGCCCGCTTTAAGGCCCTTCGCCGTGACGGTATTACCCGACACCGTCAGCGTGGCGACGGTCGGATCGGCAGACGCAACATTAAACGCGCCGTTTGTCGCGCCGTCCGGAAGCACCGCCACGGTGATCACCGCATTTTGTCCGACCACCACGCTGGTGGTTGACGGCGTGACGGTCACGCCGGTCACGGGTACTGCAGCGGTCTGATTGCTCTCGGCCAGCGCCGGTTTGCCCGTATTGGTGATTTTCACCGTCCGGGTGATCACCTCTTTTACCGGCACCGCTTTGCCCAGGCTGCTGATCCAGCCACGGAAGACATCAACAGCGGTGTTGGGATAACGAATTTTGTACCCGCGCACTGCGCCATCGTAAAACCAGTTAACCAGATCCTGCTGCCCGCTCTCGCCGGGCTTCCAGGCCAGTGTAAACGACGTGTCCCCTGAAGATTTGGCCCCCTGCGCCGTGCCGTTCCAGTCGGCGTCGGCATCATCGAGGTACGTGTCGTCGTAGGATTCCGCCGTCATTTCTCCCGGCGTCAGCTCCTTGATTTTCGCCAGCCGGGTCCAGTCCTGATCCGATAACGGATTGGCGTAGGGATCGCCGCTGCCGGTGTAAATCCAGAGGGTGGTGCCCGCGCCTTTGGTCGGTTCGAGTTGTGTGGTCATAAATTCCTCACATTAAGTAAGTCAGGGTGTAACGCAGGTCAGCGGAGCCCCACGTCGACATTTCATCATCGCGCTGATAGTCATAGCCTTCGGGCGTGATGTTTTCGATAAGGTCTGAAAGCGCCGGAATGTCACCCACAACGGGGTAAGTGTTTTGTTCCATCCACAGGTCGAGATCCGTGTCAGGACTCACCGCCTTAAGAAATACCTCCACGTGAAGCGTCGCCCGCCACTCATCTTCATCAAGGGTTTCCCCCGTGGGTTCAGCACCGGACAGGTAGACGGCAACGGCGGGCAGGTCTTCAGCGGTCAGAAAACTCGGGCGGCCGTCATACCAGGTGACGGAAGGATCGGTCACCGAAAGTTTCAGCGCATCCAGCACGGCTTTGCGTATTTTGGGGTGCTTTATCATCGTTTAATGATCAGCCTCAGTTGATTTTTCAGGGCGGAAGCCATTTCCTTCGGCATATCGCTTTGCATCAGACGGTGTGTTTCTGCGGTATACGCTTCCGTAAGTGGGGTGGTTAACGGTATCTTCACGACCTCAATCGGGTACCGGCTTTTCCCGGAACGCTGGAGCACATGCCACCGGCCGTTAGCCAGTTGCTGAATAAACGCATTCCGAAAGGTAAAGCGGCCTATTTTGAGTACGCTGCCCTGCCCGCGCAGGTTGCCCTGACGGCGTGAAACACGCATTTGCGCCGCGCCCAGCTTGATGGCCGGTAAATTACCCCGGTTGATTTTTAACGTGGCAACCGGCCTGTTTATCGTGGCCTTTTTCAGTGTTGCACGCTGCATGACCAGCTTTCTCGGCACCTTGGTTTCCTTCGACACCGTGCTGCTGCTGCGACTGATGGCCCGCCCCGCCACCCGGTTAACCGCCTGCGCCGAGGCGCGGGGAACGGCCGTCGAACTGATACTGTTCATATTGGCGATGGCCTGCTCCAGCCCTTTGATGGTCATATTCCCTCCCCTTACTCCAGCCAGATTTGTGGCTTCCCGTTAAACATCTGATGACGGGTGACGATGTAACTTTCTCCCTGATAAACCACCTGATCGTTACGGTGCGGCCGGTAATCGGGAGAAAAAACCACAACAGACAGGCCATCGCCGCTCATCGGCCCCATCTCGGGCAGAAAATGGCTTTCAACACCGATAAACACGGTGCTATTGATTACCACCTCCCGCCCAAACCGCGCGGTCGTGACCGCATCCATCCGCGCGGCCAACGCATCAAAGGCGTTAGCCATTGATTTTCACTTCAACGACGGTGCTGCCCGCGGCGGCAGCGTCCCAGGCAATGCCAGCGGCCACGGCATCCGCAGACGCCAGCTGGATTTCACCGTCCGCGATATACACTTTTGTGCCAGCGGGGATCGCATCGGCGGAGACTTTCGGCAGCAGGAATACCCCTTCGGCCATGCCCGTGCCGGTTTCATTCGGGGCAATATCCACCAGAGAGACAACCAGCAGGGAACCCAGTACCACGGGGTCGCCGCTCTCGATGGTGGCAGCGCCGGTGTTGGTAATGGAAATCGTCTGACCTTCCTGTACAAAATTCTTAGCCATTGAAAAACTCCAGACGCCCCGGAAGGGGGCGAATTTTAGGTATAAAAAAAGCCCTTACGGGCATTCGGGCAACGCGGGAGGAGGATTACTGGCCGGAAGATTTCACCAGACCGCGGTAATCGAGCGGCGCAACACCGGCATCAATGCGCACTTTCGTCGCAATACCGTCAGAACTGAACCCCTCCTGCTGATCGATGTAAGGCAGCTCGACACCGTTGAGATAAGCCACCTCGATGGTGTCCATACCCTGTGCAGCGGCCAGGTACCAGGACTTGGCACTGTTATCGTCCAGACGCGGTTCACCGATCACCGTCGCAAAGTTCTGGATCGGGTTGATGATACCGGCGTTAACGTCGGCGCCTTTCACGCTGGCAGATTTGATGGTCTGGTTTGCCACGGTTTCGAGGGCGGTTGGCACCAGCAGGAACGCCGGGCGGATATTCAGGGTGCGGCCGGTGGTTGGCTCTTTCTGAACGCGCATCAGCTGGCGGCCCGCATCCAGATTCGTGACGTCAATGGCACCGGTTGCCAGGTTTTTATGATCGCTGCTGAACAACGCCTTACCGTCTGACAATTTCGGGTTACCGGTCAGCACGGCATACACCAGATCGCCGATGGTGGCCTTCGCGGCGCGGCCCATTTTCATCGGCACGTCGGTCAGCTGGTTCAGATCGTCGTTGATGATGGCCTGACGGGTAATAGAGAAAATTTCACCGTAGGTGGCCAGCGCAATGGTCTCGCTGTTATCGGTGGTCGTGACGTATTTGTATTCCGCCCCTTCGCGTACCTTACGCAGCGACGGGAAGCCGCCCAGCCCGACGCGGTGCGCCGTTTTAAAGTCAGAGAGCTGCCCTTTCTTCGTCCAGGCTTCAAAGGTTTCCTGTGACTCTTCCCAGCCTTGCAGCAGAGATTTGTTCGCCACATCCAGCAGAATATTGCCAAAATCCGAGGTGGTGTGGGTCATCGCCAGCCCCACCATCTGCATCGGGTTATAAGCCGCAACGCCGACGCCGCGCTCGGTCAGCGACATGCGCGCATATTCGCGCAGGGTCATGCCGTTATACACGTTGTCATTCTGCCGGTCTTCGTAGCCTGCGCGCGCCATCAGCGCCTGGCGGATACCGTCGCCGGTGAAATTCCCGTTGCCGGCATGAATGTGCGCATTGCCACCGTTTTTATTCGACGGGCTGGCATCCTTCCCCAGCATCACCAGCAGCTTGTCCTTGGCCTGTTCGACCGTGCAGTCGATATCTTCAATGCATGACGCCTGTAATTCCTGATGGCGGCCGCCAAACATCGCGAACAGGTCTTTGATCCCCGTGACGCGCTGTTTCTGCGCGGCAATAACCTGATTTCGGATGGTGTTTTCATCCAGCGCTGCGGGGCCAGGAACAACAGGCGCAACAGGTGGATTCTGCGGTTCCGGCTGATTCTGAGTCGTCGCTTTCGGCTTGGTGATCATGTTTTTCAGTGCGTTTGGCATAGCGTCGAATTCCTCGATACGTTTTGAATTAATGCGGGCCATTGCCTGCACCGCGGTAGAAATCTGGTCAGCAAAACCGTGCTCAAGGCACTCCTGCGCGGTCATCCACGTTTCCTCACCCAGCATCAGGGCAAGTTCGTCAGGGGTTTTGCCGGTTTTTTTGGCATAGGACGGGATCAGCACGGCCTCGACTTTGTCCAGCAGATCGGCATAGTCGCGCATGTCGTTGGCATCGCCGCCGGTGATCCCCCAGGGCTTGTGGATCATCATCATGGCGTTTTCAGGCATGATGATGGGATTGCCCACCATGGCAATCACCGAGGCCATTGAGGCGGCAAGACCGTCGATATACACGGTTTTGCTCGCCGTATGGCTGTTAAGCAGGTTGTAAATGGCAATGCCGTCAAAGACATCGCCGCCCGGCGAGTGGATATGCAGGTTGATATGGTCCAGATCGCCCAGCGCTTTCATGCTGCTGGCGAACTGACGGGCGGTCACGCCCCAGTAACCAATCTCGTCATAAATATAAATATCAGCAGTCTTGTCACCGCTGGCCTTCATGCGGAACCAGCTTTTGTCCCCCGCGGAGGCTTTGGGTGACGCACCCAGTTTATTTCTTCGATTCTTTCGCACTGGCTTCCCCTTTATCGTTTGCCGGGTCCGTGTCGAAGACCAGACCTAACGTTTTGTTTTCATCGACCTCCGCCTTGCGGCGGCGTTTTACATCGCCCGGATTCGCGCCGCGCGCCCTGACCCAGTCACCTTCCGTTGCCGCGCCGCCGCGCAACAGCACGCGCCACGAGTTGGCCTCTTTCATCGGGTCAATCCACGGCATCACCGGCCCGCTGTAGACCGCATTAAACAACGTCGCCATGTCCACATCGGGCGGAATGTTGATCACGCCCGCGGTGATCGCCATCTGCAACCAGCTGCGGTACATCGGTCGGGTCACGGCGGCAATAAATGCATCCTGAAGAATGCCGTAGCCTTCAAAGGACTCCACCAGCTCCTGACGCTGAGAACTGTAAGTGCCGTTGTAGTTACGGGATATGCTGGAAAAGCTGCTGCGGCTGCCGGCGGCTACCGCCCTGAGCTGCCCGTTGCGGAACGTCTCAAGGTTGGGATTCGGCCGGTCCGATTTAATCATTCCGATTTCTTCGCCGGGCTCCAGTTCATCAAAGAGCATCCCGGGCTCGATGTTGAGTTCGCGGGAGTCTTTGTCATTACCACCGGCATCGCCGTAGGATTGCCCGTCGCCTTTTTTCACGTACATACCCAGCGCAGCAGCAATACGGGCGGCCGTCAGTTCAGCATCTTCATACTCTTTCAGCGCGCTCAGGCGGATCAGGATGCCGGACAGCAGGCTGTTTCCCCGGACCTGATGAAGACGGCGCATGAATTTCAGGTGCATCATGCCGTCTGCAGCAATTTCCTTGGTATTGCCCAGTGCAACGCCGGAGGTCACCAGATTTTTGTAGACGACATACTTTGTCGGGCATCCCCAACTGTTGAGATAGATCCCCTGACAAATCCCCTTCCCGGTATCGTTCATCTCCAGCGGAATGTAGTCTGGCTCCAGCGCCTCGATCCAAAAAGGAATATCGGCCGTCGGAGTGAGTCCCTGTGCAGAACCCCGGACCATCTGGCCGAAAACCTCACCGTCGCGCAGCCAGGTTCTTGCCATCAGCCGTTCAAGGACAGGCCGGGTAAACTGTCCTGTCACATCGGGGGAAACAGACCACTCCGCCCAGGCTGCCCGGATCTGTTTAGAGAGTTCATCGGCCACCAGCCCCGTTTTCAGGATGGGCTGGGGGTCAACCACAATTCCGCGCGCGCCGACAATGCGCTCTTCGAGTTTGTCCAGCAGGCCAATCACCAGATCGTGATTATTGTCCAGCCAGCGCGCCTGCTCCCTGATTGACCGGCCAGCAAACTGCGTGAGCTGGTTTGCGTTGCGGTTTTCCCGCTTCGCCCGGTGCGTGCGCGTCGGTAATGCTGCCTCGTAGGCATTGATTGCCACACGGGACCGCAACCGGGAGGCTTTCCAGCCCGGTGAAAACAGGCCAATGGCATCATCAATCAGGCTCATCGCGGGAACCTCGCCAGCCGGTACTGCGGTCGCCCGCGCTGCGCCGCCAGCATCGTGCTTAACCGGCGCTCCCAGTAGTTCCGCCCCTTCTGAATTTCACTGAGGTTCTCCATCGTCATGGACTGTCCGTTAAAGGTGATGGATTTCCCCTGCAGAACGGCGCGTTCAGCGGTCATATACTGCTGGATCATGTCTTCAATATCGGCCTGATTCATACCCAGCCTCCTGATGTCGATGGCGCCCAGGCAGAAGGTTTATCCTCTGTCTTGGCGCGGGTTGTTTTCGGTTTTTTGTGATTACTGCTGGCTGGAATGGGTTGGGGATCTGAATGCGTGCTGGGTGTGGATTGCTCAAAGGGCTGTGCCCATGAAGGCGGTTTTTCCCAGTTTATCCGCTCGTACCCGCGCAAAATCACCAACGCATGGGCGTATACCATCAGGTCAAATGCTTCGTTTGCCCCCTTACCTGGCTTCGTCCATTTGCCGTCAGCCCCCCTTTCTTCATAGGTCAGTTCGTCATAGAACCACTCCCCCAGCCAGTCAGGAAAGTGAACGTAGTTAGCCCCCGGCGTATCGCGCTGAAGCGCATTACTGATCCGGTCTTTGAGCATATTGGTCTGTAGCAGGTAGAGCGGCACGTCGCCGCGGGCCTCCGCCCGCCGGTTAGGACGGTCGGTATTGTCCGGCAATGACTTGGTGATCAGCTTGCTGCGCGTGGTGCTGTCGCCTTTGAAGAGATAAACGCGCTTGTGGACGCCATCGCGGCGGCATTGGCGCCAGAACTCATAGGCATTACCGGTCACCCCGTCTTCACCGCCGGAGTCCACGGCCATCGCCAGCACGGGCATTGATATGCTTGGATTGCTGTTGAGTGGCCATGTCTTATCCAGCACGTCCGTGCGCAGCAAGTCCCAGTCTTCCAGGTATCCAGCAGGATCAATAGGCAGGCTTTCACCATTAGGCCCCGTGCGCATCGACTGTTTGATGTTGTATCGGTCGACAATCCACCGCTCACCATGCGCCCCATAACCGATCACCTGCACCACAAAGCGCCGGTTGCGGCCGCCCTGCACGTCAACTGTCGGTACCAGAAAACGCACACCGTCGGGCACCGTACGCTTGGTTACCACGGTGGCGCGCGCCATGAGCGTTTCGGATTTCCGCTGCTCGACGCTCGACTGTGGAATATAAGGCAGGCCCCAGTCAGTGTTGATCACCGCTTTGAGGGTTTCTTCGCTGCTGTTTGCCTCATAATCCTGCTGGGCAGAAAGCAGCTTATAGACCAACTGGGACAGGGTCTGATATGCCGCTGCGGGGCCTTCCATCCAGAAGGAAGCAATGCGGGAACGTCTCGCGGTACCCGTAATCACACCATGACGGTCAATCTGCTCACCGTCGCGAAGCCAGACGCCATTCTGATTAAGAGTGCGCTTCTGGTCTGCTGTGACTTTTCCGCGGCAATGTGGGCATTCAATGAATGCCGCCTCACTGGCAACCACCGGATCGACAATATTCTGATAGCCCTGCACCACATCTTTCGATGGCTGAAAATATTCGCCGCAGTGCGGACAAGGCCAGTACCAGCGGCGGCGATCGCCGCGGTTATATAATGAAAGAATGCCGGTGGTCGGCGGTGCTTCATGAAGTGAACTTCGCCGCCACTTGGTGTCTGTGACTTGACGACCTGGCGAACTCTCCACCAACGTCATGCCGGATGACATAAAGGTTGTGGTACGTTTTGAGGCCAGAGCGAACGCATCGCCCTCACCGTCAATGTCTTCTGGAAAGCGGTCGTAATCCGTCAGTGCAACAAATTTATAATCTGACGACGACATAACATTAATAGAGGGCCAGCCTATTTTAAGGAATGATCCATCACGAAATATTTTGTCGTGCACATTGTTATCATTGCGACGTGGGCTGAGTCTTTTTGCCACTTCGGGGCTACTGCGGAAAGTACGATCAAGACGCTTTTTGCTGTGCTCTCTTGCCTTCTCTTCGGTCATCTGAACAATAAGCATGTCAGATGGATCACAAACAATACTGTACACAGCCCATCCATCAATCAGCCCGATGGTTTTACCGGTACGGGCCGGGCCAACAAATATCACCGCGTCATATTCCCTCGAAGCCAGCATGTCCATGGGTTCGACAACATAGGGGGCAACATTAGGATCCCAAGGAACGGAATTACCAGCACCTTTAGGCACTCGCATATATTTATGTACAGCTGAAGATACCTTTATACGGCGAGGTGGTCGGAGGATGAGTGAAATATCCTGACCTATCTTTTCCGCTGACGCGTATGCCATTAATCCTCCTCGGCAATCACCTCCCCTTTATCTCTCATAAGGTCAATAGCGCAGGCGTGATAAGATCTTTCAGATAGCGTCGTTCGTAAATCATCAATTGATGCCTGAACTGCAGATACCGCCTGGGGTGTTAAAGCACAATCACGCTCTAAAATATCTGGGATTGTCTCAAGTACCTGAACTACTGCTTTTGTCATCGCGGAATAGACTGTTACTACTTCATTCACGGGTATTAAGTTGCGTTGTTCCTTTTCCAGCTTGATACGCTCGTTTTCCGACTGGAACCAATCCTTACGTTCTTTAGGGATCATGAGTGAAGGATCATGCCTAATGTCTTCATCAGTTTTACAGGCACTGGCGAACAAAACAGGGGCAACATCTTTAAGTGCGTAGGTCGGATTACCACGAGAACTCCCCGCAGCCTGAATATCATTTTCAACAATTTTCTTTCTGACTGTTGCCCTATCCATTGAAAATGCTTCAGAAATCTTGGATATACTCCAATTAAACGCCTCAGCAAGATCACCCACCTTTTCCATCACCACCTCACACAATCACCTCAACGCCTAAAAATATCTTTAAAAACAAAACACTAAAGAATTTAACGTGGTGAAGATAAATTTTATCACCCTCAGATAGGCCAATGTTTTTTTCTGAAATATCATTGTGATACATCAACTGCTGATGATGTGATCAAAATACGAAAACTAGCCGTTTTCCGCGAGTCCGCCGCCCCGTGGAGAGGCCTCCCTCCGGGAGTACCTTTCACTGCTAATCATTTCATTTGAAACTACTTTCGATGTTAGTTGGTAACCTGAACCCGAATTGCACGCAGGCGCATACGGGACACCATCAATAGTGGCCTGCATAAAAAGCTCCTGATTGGGTTAGTCTTGACGCTCTATCCGAACAATTCCGTGAAGGGCTTGGTATTTAACTTCGCCATTTAAAGCCAGCATGAAGCCATTTTCATCTGACGCGAGGATGATTACCTCACTCTTCTCATCATCGGCGGTGACGCAGTGCTTAACCTCAACGCCATCGAGAAAAACTTTGATACGAGGGTCAGGGTGTATTTTATGCCAGGGTCATCATCCAGAACGGTTAATCGCATAATTTCCACCTTTCACAGACATAAAAAACCGCCAAAAGGCGGTTATTTTGCTTTTAACTCTTCCCTTGATGCTTGAAGCAAATCATTCAAAAGTTTTTTAGTCATCATTAAAAGGTGCTCATTGGCTTCTTCATAGTCCCATCCTTTATAATGGACATCAAAGTCAACTTTCTTCTCCTCATTAACGTAGCTTATTAATATTTTGGATAGTTTATCAGTTATAAGTAATGGACCGACCTGGCTATATTTAGCAATTAATTTCCTAGCCTTTGCTGCTGCTAATTCCATTTCGTCCAACTGTTCTTTTGAGAGTTCTACAAAATCAGGAGAATCTTCCGGTGGACCACGATGATAATCCCTGAGGTCATAATTATATTCTTGCAGCAGCTTAAGTTGATAAACTGCATCAGTCAGCTCTATCAATGCTGTAGCCCTTTTTTCCCACCACTTTTCACTATAAAAACGCCTTAAAGCAAAAAAGGTGGTTACCCAAGCAGCAAAGCATCCAGAAAATAGACCTACCAGCAGCTGATATACGTAATTCATTTGAAATCCCAAAATGTTGATTTGGGACAATTGTGCATGACCGCAAGTAAACAGTGAATACCTTTTGTAATTCCTACTCAACCCGCTGGCTGAATTTCGACGTAATAATCCTTGCCTTGTTCGAACTGGTTGAATGCGTCAGGGTTTGAAATATGCATCTGAATCTGGCCGCCCGGCGTGAGCTTAGACCAGGCCTCGTTTTCATGGCTGCCGGAAATGACCGCACTCATATGAATGGTGCGGCTTGAGTCATCATCTGCTTTCTGAATGAAATGGCAACGGAATTTTGCTTTTACGGTCATGGCTTTTACCTGTCAGTTAATTTTGCAACGTTTCTGGGCTTCAGCGGCATAACCCTGAAGGTATTGAATTACTTCGGCGTCTCTGCTGGTTGACTCTCTGAGACTGAGAACAACTGATCCACCTGCTGGCGTGAGGTCGATTTGTACTGCATCGCCCAGGCTGCTGCTGCCGGCAGTGCTGTCCCTTGTGAGGTTGCAGGTGGCAAGGTTTGCTGCGGCGATTCGCACCCGGCGAGTACCAGCAGCAACATCAGCGCGCAATTTCTCATTCTTGGCGTGTTCATCTGCCATTTCCTTCGTGTGCTTAGCGTCCAGCGCCTCGAAAGCCGCCATAGCTGCTTCGGTACGCTTCTTCTGATTGGTCAGGTCAATCACTGCCTGATCGCTTTGTTTCTTCAGCTCTGCGGTGTGGTTCGCTTTCAGCTTTGACACGTCGGCGTCCCAGCGTACTCCTTCAATCCACCAGGTCAGCGCCACGCCAACCACGAAGACCAACACGATCGAAAAATTGTTATTCATCCAGCCCCCAGCACGTCAGCTCGCTTTCCTGATCACGCCTGATGACCTGTCCGGCGCAGTTGTTCGCCCGAATTCGGCAATCTTTCCCACCGTCCCAGATCCAGCGTTTAATCTCTGCGCATGCACCAAGGCGGTCACCAGCGTTAATTTTTCGGTAGAACGTTGAAGGGAAGCATTTGCCAGGGCCGATGTTCCACGGACAAAACGACGCAATACCGACTTTCTGGGGCTCGGTCAGCGGGATATGAATGTTTTTATCAACCCATGCCAGCGCTTTGGCCTGTTCTGCTTTATCGATGGCGTCACACTGTGTTCGGGTTAATTTCAGACCTTTTACAACAGGCCTGCCGTAAACGCGTGTGACGCCGCCACAAATTGTCCAAACCCCGCCGCGGTCTGCATAAGCAGTAAGGCTCGTACCTTCTTTCTCACTTTGAAACTGAGCCATCATCACCGGTGCAGAAGCGCCAGCAGCAATCAGCCCTAGCATCGCAGCGCTGAGCTTTGTTTTAATGTTCGCCATATCAGCCTTCCGCTTTTGAAAGCGCTTCGCTGATCACCTTTGCGGCTGCTGGTTTTTCGTGAGCTGGTTTGGCACGCGCATCGTCAAGATAGTCACTGACAATTTTGGTGCGTTTTTCATTTTCTTTTCGTGCCTTGCGGGCGTCCAGGCGACCACTGACATACGACGCAAAGGAAATGATCACGCCGATTAGGCCAAACAGCATGTAAATCATGTCTTGTGTGGTGAAACCGCAGGCGGCCGCTATCGCAGCGAACCACGCAAAGAACTGCGTGACGATATTTCCTGAGCTTTGGTCCATTTTCATAGTCTCCCCCTCCGGTCTGCCGGTTGGGTGCGTAGTCGTAATAAAAGAAGGAATTAGCGGCTCAGTCACTTTGCGAAAGTTGAATGGCTAGCTGATTGACTGGCCGCTAAAAACGGAAAAGGCTGCCCTTTGGCAGCCCTTAATTTCACTTAAAAAATATTTAACAGTTACACACTAAAGTTGTACTGTTTTGACTTCCCTGGTGTTGGCCGAAGATTGGCTACCTCATCTACTGTTTGGAACAGAGGTGAGGTTTTTTTTCGAAACGTGAACTAAAAGACGATAAAATTCGTTAACCCTCAATTTTTCGGGAAAATTTCTTCCAACGTTTGGTTATAACGTTCCTCTTCGAGTTCCACGCCCAGCGCGAAACGTCCCAGCTTGATTGCCTCTTTTATCGTGGAACCTGACCCCATGAAAAAATCAGCAACTACATCACCCGGCCTACTGCTGGCGCTGATGATATCTCTCATCATCTCGGCTGGTTTTTCGCACGGGTGTTTACCGGGGTAATACTGGACAGACTTATATGTCCAAACATCTGTAAAGGGTACGAGACTCGTAACCGCGAACGGACGCCTGAGGCGTTTCAATTCATTCACCAGCTCCGCATAATGCCGAGACAAAGAATGATATTCCTCTACCAACTGATGGTGAGGAAGCTCCAATTCTTGCCGGGCATGTTTCTCTCGGGCAACCTTCTCAAATAAGGTCTGAAGCGCTAAGTAGTCCTTTTCACTCGGCAATTGCCACTGGCTTTCACTAAACCAATGCGAAGCCATTTGCTTGCCGGTTGCCTCATGAATCTCTTTCGCTGTGATCCCTAAAGCTTTGCGGGCATTGCTGAAATACTCCACCAGAGGCTTAAGCGTGTTTTTGCGTTGCTCCTGGCACTCAGTTGAGTATTTGGAGCACTTACCTTTATACGGACCGCTGTAATGCTCAGCAAAGAGGATCCGCTCAGTGGCTGGAAAGAAAGACCTCAAGTCTTCTTTGTGCTGCCTATTCCAAGGTCCAGAAGGTTTAGCCCAGATGATATGGTTCAGAATTTTGAACCGCTCACGCATCAGCAACTCAGTGTCAGCAGCTAAGCGCGAACCACAAAAAACATATAGGCTGCCCGATGGTTTCAATACCCGCCAAAACTCTGCAAACATCACATCCAGCCACGCAAGGTAAGCCGATTCATCAGGCCACTGATTATCCCATTGGCATGATTTAACCCGAAAGTACGGAGGATCAGTTGCTATCAGGTCAATGCAGTTATCAGGTAATGTTTTGATGTATTGGAGTGAGTCAGCACAAATAATATTTATACTGTTTAAATTTACAGTATTTTTCATAGATCAGAGACGCCCTTTTTGATAGGCTCCATTTGCTGTGTGCACATCAGCAATGGGCCTCGGTTCGCTCGTGACCAACTAACGGGCGAATGGCGTGCACGATGTTATCAGCATCATGTACGCCGCCCATTCCACAAACAGTTAAGCCCTGGCAGATGCCGGGGCATTTTTTTCATTTAATAAAACTTATCGCTGCTGGTGTCTTCACAACCGAATTGAGGACATAAAAAAAGGCCGCCAACTTGGCAGCCTTGTTCAATAAATAATTCTAATTTTATCTCAAACCCAACCAGAAAAATTGATTATGGCTTGAAGTCTAGCGGAGCATTTTCAAAAACTTGGTAAACTTCATCACTCGGGGGTTGAGGTAAATCAGCTCGCTTTAGTGCAGCCATCGCAGCATCACAGAGTGCCGGGTCCCCCTCAAGAACAGACACATCAGTTAAGGTGCCATCTCGTTCAAGATGCATCTTTAAACTACAAGAGCGTCCAGCAAATCGCTCAGCGTGAGGAAATTTAATTTCTATAGCTTTTTTAATCTCGCCACCGTAACACGCTATTCCCAAAGAAGTAGAGGATGGGCATTCGGACTTGATAGGTTTGTTTAGAATTCTTACGCTATTCGACTTAGTGCAGCCGGAGGTTATAAGCACGGTCAAAACAAGGGGAGCGCATAAACTAAGGAGTTTTTTCACATCATTTCCTTATGAAACCTGAGATTGTCTAAGCTTTGTGACTACGTGACCACTCTTAACAGGTTACAAGAGTTTTTGCGTAGCGCACTAGAACTTTTTAAGCGACTTTCGCGACTCGGACTTTCTGGGTGTAAGCGTCCATTTCCAATACCGCGCCGGTCATCGCTAGGCAACCATCAACGAAGCCTTCAGCAACCTGCAACTGCTGGCGGATCAGGCCTTCACTCACCTTGTACATCCTCGCAATTTTCCGTTTGGACAGACCGAAGCGGTAATGCAGCATGATGAGAGTTACCTCTTCCGGTTTACGGACGGCGGCCAAACGCCCTACCGCGGCATCAACAATCAGACCATCATCATCACAGCAGGATTCGACCTTGCTGGATTCAGTCGGCAGCAGACCTTTAAAGCCCGCGGCAATCGGCGACCAGTTCACGCCGGAATTATCGCGAGCCCACACGCCATAACGAGCCAGTACCAGTTGAATATCACGCATTATTCTCTCCACACTTTTACTTTTGTTTGCCGGTAGCGATAACACCCATCGCCAGCGCGCGGTCTAATGTCGTCAGTAACAGGTGTTCCTGTGTACCGTGCTCTGCTTCCCAAGCGGCTACATCTTTATGAAGTGAGTCGTGACACCCTCTGCACAGCGGGATCACGAACAAGTCATGCGCTTTTGTCGCCATTCCACCAAATCCATTGCCGGTGATGTGGTGCGGATCATCAGACCCATTCCCACAGCCGCAACATGGCTGGCGCTTTACCCATTTGGTGTATTTCGCGTTTTCGTACCGGCGGCGCTTCGGGCGAAGCATATAGGATTCGTTCGTTTCCGGATCGATTGCCAGCGCCAGCACCGGTTTTATGTTGTTCGCCAGTTCTTCACGGGGTTGCTTCTCCCACGGGTTGACGTCAGCCTCTTTACGCTGGCCGCCGGGCGGGTTGTATTTCATTCCCAGTGCCGCGCAGACCACTTCTTCCGGCAGCTGGTGAACCAGCCCTTTCGAAACTGCCCACCAGCACAATTCTGGCAAGGTCAGGTGACGGCCGTCAGGCAGACCATACCGGTACCGGATTGCCTCAGTCACAAATTCGGCGGCGTTCGCCAGCGCGGTCGCATCCAGTTTTGGCGATTCTTTTTCCCGAAACTCGTTGTCATGCGCCCAGCACAGACAGACCACGCCAAGACCGCGCGGAACCTGTACCAGCTCATGGTGATGGTATTCTCCGTTGTAATCCGGGCACTGACAGACGCGGTGGCGCTTAACCCACAGCGTCAGTGCCGCCATGCCGCCGACTTTGGCAATGACCGCCGGAGACGACAGAAAACCAGACAGGCGCGGATCCCGCGAAAGTGACTGGGCTTCAACCGGTACCAGACCGTCAGGCATGGTATGCAGGTCAGTGGGTTCGTTGGTGATCAGCAGGCGTTTACTGCTGAAGAACTTCACCATGTCCGCTGGCAGCGCGAACTGCACGATCCCCAGTTCCCTCTGAGGATACGGTTTTAACAATGCTCTCACGCGTGGGCCTCCTGTTTCTGTCGCAGATAACCAGCCCACAGCCCGGCAACCCATTCAACGCCCTTTGCCGTGAATCTGGCCTGGCGAAACGCATGCTGATTCTGCTGGCTGGTACCGGTTTTCACCTGGAACCGGCCTGCCTCTAAATGATTGGCCTTTGGCGTCAACTGGCCTTCCAACCGGTAAACAATGCCTTTCTCGAGCAGGAACATCTTGAATTCCGGTTCTTTCGCATGCAGCAATTTGCAGACCGCGCGGAATCCCATAGAACCCTTAGCCATCACGTACTGATCAACGAATTCCACTTTCGGGGCCGCCAGCGCCATCTGTGATTCCAGCACCTGTTTTTCTTCGGCCAGATCAGCAGCAAGTCGTAAAGCTTCCGGCAATGACTGGGGTAACTGGCTTTTCGATTCCAGTTCCTGCCAGCGATCCACTACCACGGCGGTGAATTCAGGCGACAGGCGGGCAACCAGCACCAGCGAATCACGTTTATTGAACCAGTACTCCTGATACTCCTGACCGTTTTGCTCATGAAAATAGGGGGTGTGCGCCAACGGCGCGCTTAAAATTCCACCAACTGCGAGCCGTTCAGCTGACCGTTTCACATCGCTATGCTTACTTTGCACCAGCTCAGCAATCTCACGGCTCGACATCGTTACCACTTTTCCTGACAGCAAACTGTTCGACATAATCACTCCACACGTTAAACCGGCTGCACACCGGCGGTTTTGAAATCAGTAATCGTTATTTCTGCCTTACCACCCTTCGTTACCTCTCCCCATTCAACTGTCATGCGTTTGACCTGGCTGTCGTCCTTCCAGATCCCCGCATGGGTCAGGCCATCAAACAGCGCCTTCTGGAAATTATCTAAATCGCGTTTCGCCCTGTTCGGTGGGTAAAGAACCAGATGCACATCCAGTTCTGTCAGCAGCGCGGGCGGACGGCTGCGCAACTGCTGATAAATCGCCGCCAACACGTTCGACCGGAAGATCCGCCCACGCTCGCTGATCAGGACGCCCTTTTTAGTAGAGCGCCAGTAACCGTTGATGCTCGGCGGGAATGGCAGGATCAGTTTCATCATGAATTCTCCGCGTCGGTATAGGTGTCGCGGGTGACGGCGGCGACTGGAATACCGGCGGCAATGCTCTTGTTGGCGATTTCCATGCTGATCTTCGCCAGCTTGCCTTCGGCGTTTTTAATGCGATTTCGCGTGTTCAGCTCTTCCCGTTTAAGCTTTTCAAGGCCTTCCCGATGTTCAACAACTTCCCGCCGCAGGGATTTGAGTTCCCAGTCAATCTTCTGCTCTCCCTCTGCGCGCGCGTTGATCCAGTCAAACGCATCAACAACCGCACCACAGCGCCGACATGTAAGCTGTCGAAGGTGTTCATCAACCAAAACATTCACATGGCCGCAACGATATGGCGCATGCTCTGGCTTATCGGCTTTGACAAGGTTGAGCATTTCTTTGATATCAGCGTTTGATTCAAAGCGTTTGGTGAAGGCCAACACGTTTTCGCTGTCGTCTTTCGGTTCATCAATCACAATTCACCTCCCCTGCTTTGATCAGACTGATCAGTACAGCATCAGCATGTTCCCGTGCTGCGGTGTAATCCGACGGGCACAACTCACCTGTATAAGATGCAGCTTTAAGATATCCGCGATAGGCATCGAGCCAGATTTGCTGGAATTCATTCATGGTTGACCGCCCGTGGAATTGGCATGACATTTTCTTCAAGCGCCAGATTAGGCACAGCAAAAACAATGCTGAGGCTTTCCAGGAATTTAACGGCGGGCAAATCCAAAAGCCCTTCAACCGGCATAAAATATTCCCGGCAGAGATAACTGAGATGTTGATGACTGAAATAAACCTGAGAATTTAATTTGGTATAAGCAGTGAGGTCTTTTGATGCACAAGCCATTGCAACGCCAAAGACATCAATAATTTGAGCCCTGCTGACGCGTCCGTGCACTGCGAACATTGCATCAATGAACTGGAGCCTAATTTTTTGGTTCTTAGTCATGCCGCCACCTCCTGAAGATAATCAGCGCCAGCAGTGATCAGCGCGTCACGCGAAACCGTGGTGAACTGGCTGCGTGGTTTGATGAATGGGCGCCAGATGACCAGCATGCTGCCCTTACTGTTGCCGTTCTTGCCTGGCTTGCCGGTACCGGCATTGATAAAGGACAAGCGACCATCAGTGATAAAGCGGATTTCGTCGGCGGTAGTCAGCGCCAGCGAGAACCAACCGGTTGAGGTGTCGGAGGGCAAAAGCATCACCACCGCCTGGTGCTGGGCACGGCATTGCTCGGCGGCCTTCTCAATCCACGGGGTGATCTCGCTGTATGGCGGGTTACACCAGATTGCGCCGTAGCTTTCCCACTCAGTGGCCAGCGCATCATCTGCTTCTGTCAGGTACCGGGCGCACAGTGCGTTCTGGTGGTCGGCGGCAACATCGAGATAGAAACCAAATTCCAGATCCAGCGCGGTGAAGAATTCTACCGGCGTCTGCCAGCGGTCTTTATGCTCGATCGGTGTGGTGCTTGCGAATTCTGATGTCATAACCAGCCCTCCCGTTTTTTCCGGAGATACTCGTCATACATGATCTGTGCGGGGGTTGGACCGGCTGGCGCTTTTGGCGCGGACAGCATCACAACCGGTGCTGGGACCTGCTCACCTTTCGCCAGGCGTTTTGCCCAGATGATCAGCTGGCGCTGTACGGACTTGCGGACTTCGCCTTCGGTTAAGTTGTTCTGAAACATCAGGCGGCGAACGTCGGTCACAATCCAGTACATGATCGGCGCTGACCACGGGTAAGCCGCTGGGGTGCTGTAGTCGCCGCGGCGGGCGCAATACTGGTTGAACTCGGCCATGACCTCATCGACCGACGGCAGGCCAGCAGCCTGAGCAGCGCCAGACTTACACCAACCAATGAACTTGCCGCAGCTCGGCCAGAAGTCTGTTTCCTGCTGGCGGGCAACGCGCATGCCAGCCTGAACCTGTTCCAGTGTGGTCAAGCCGCTTTCAACGAATGCCATGATCCACTGACGCTTTGCTGCCGCCACATCAGCCGGGGTACTCAGTGCAGTCTGCCTGGCAGCGGGAAAAATCTGCATCAGGTTGGTGAACAGCACATCGACCAACTTCTCAGCGTCAGCGTTCACGACGCGTTGCGGTTGCTCTTCTGGCATCAGTTTGGCCAGCGCGGCGCCGTCGCGGTTTTTAACTGCCATCATCATTTTGTTCACAGGGTGTTCTCCCATGCTTCAGGGCTGTTCCAGTGCGGTTCTGATGCCGCGCCTGCTATGGCATTGCAGCTCAATCTGATTGTCAGGTCGTCCCATTTCTCGCGGAGTTTCGACGGGCTAAGGATGTTCTTGCACCAGAATGGGTCGCGGTTAGCGCGGACAAATAGTTCACAGATTTGCTTGTGTGTGTGACCGTCGACAGTACACATCAGGCGGACTTCGTTGGCCCACAGGGTCATGTCCGGTTCTTTCGGTCGGGCAATCTCGCCGTCGCATTCGGCAGCCCGTTCGTACATCTGGATTATTTTTCGCCAGATGTATTCGGCAGCGGTCAAGTCGTCTTCGCTGCCCCACTTGCGTTTTTTGGCATTGAACACCACCGCTTCTGGGTGAAGAGCAAGAAAACTTTCATCGCTGCTATCGTCTGGCTGCGCAGCGGCCTGACTAAGGGTTTTATTATCTGATGGATCTTGTTTTGAATTTACTGACGGATCCCCTCCAGATTCTGAACCGTCAAAATCGGAATTTTTCTTGTTTTCTGAACGTTCGGATTCTGTACATTCAGATTTTGAACGTTCAGATTCTGAATGTTCAGATTCTGAACCGTCAGCATAAAAAGCACTGGCAGCAGTACGCAGCTTTTTAACGTTCAAGTAATACAAGTTGCTTTGGTTGCGATTGCCTTTGCGGCGCTCTTTGCGTACCAGCCACCCATCTGACTGAAGTTCGGTGATTGCCGTAATCACAGTGCTGCGACCAGCCCCAGTCTGCCGAGCAATCGTATCCACGCCCGGATAGCTGATCCCATCATCGTTTGAGAAATCAGCAAGCCGCGCCATAATCAGAAGCTTCACGCCCTTCAAACCGGCAGCAGCGCAACCATCCCAGACGTATGCGGATAACTTAACGCTCATGATTTATCCTGCCTTTGCAATTCGCGCCAGATAGCCAGCGACATAAAATTCAATCCACTTTTTCAGAACCACAGAAGCAGGCACAACCTTGTGGTTGTCCGGTTTTCCCGGCTCCCGTACTATCTGCACATACACACATGGTCGCAGTGAGACACATTGAAATTGCACGGCAGGCCGAACGCGGTTTACACTGTTCATGCGTTAATTACTCCACACGTTTAATTGATGCGCACCCGACGCCTCGGGACTGCACTCCTGAGGCGTCACCTTCTCCAAACAGCAGTTCTGTCACAGCCATGATTTCCGCCACCAAACTCTGAACTCGATACCCCTTGATCCTCATCCGCTTGCTTTCGTCACGATCCAGAACACCGTCAGAGGTGAATTCGTTGTGAGCCTTTGCAAATTGACCCAGCGCTGCCAGCAACTCATTGAACTTAATCAGCAGCTCTTCGTTACCCATTTCCTCAATATCTGGGAACTTAACGAAGGTTCCGCCGTTGATCCGGCACATAGCTTCAGTGATGTCAGAGCGCCCAGAAATTTGCTCCATCATGATCGCCATACCGAATGGCACCATCTGGCCACCAACCTGACGAACGCGATTGCTCAGGGCGTTATGAGTCCCGTTATGCGCCAGCCGTTGAGACATCGCGCCATATCCACCAGGAAATGACGTGATCAGCTTGTGCATTGCTGTTGTTATGTCTTCTGGAGCGGGATAGTTTTTATTGTCCACAAGGCATTACCTCGTTTTGTGGTTTATATCAGGCCGTTTGAGAAGTAGTATTCCCGTAGATATCAGGCCGTAATTGACTCTTGGTAACAGCGCCAGCAGTTTCTTCTTCAAGGCGTTGAGCAAGGGAAAAACCTGCCTTTTTGTAGCCATTGAAAACGAGTCTGAGATAACCACTACTGCTACCAACTTTTTTAGCCAGGGCGTTTTGCTCTGGTTTTGTTAAAGCATCCCAATAGTTTTTAATCATATGTACCTCCGAGATACATTATGCACTATTTAAATGAACCCGCAAGATACTTGTACCCATTAGGTACACGAAGTTTAATGAGTGTATGAAGACAAACGATGAAATCCGGCGGGATAACGCCAGGAAGCTCAGAGATAGTGCCGGGGGAAATTCTTCCTTTGCTGGCCTAATCGAAAGAGAGCCAACCCAAGTCAGCCGAGTGATCGGAAAGAATCCTACGAAAAAAATTGGGGATGATTTGGCACGTCACATTGAAAAGTGTTTTGATTTGCCAGATGGCTGGTTGGACAAGGAACATCAGGCCACGAATATTACTTCAGCTCCGGATGTCACTGACACCGAACTCACCATCAAAATGGTGCCGGTGATTTCATGGGTGCAGGCTGGGGCTTGGACTGAGATTGGTTATTCCGAGGTAGATTTGAGTTTATCCGAAACATATCCCTGCCCGGTCCCTTGCGGCTCTATGACCTACATTCTTCGAGTCATTGGCGATTCAATGATCGACGAGTATCGTCCTGGCGATATGATTTTCGTTGATCCAGAGGTTGCACCTGTTCATGGTGATGATGTGATCGCTTTGCTGCTTGATTCCGGCGAGACAACGTTCAAACGACTCGTAGAAGATGCGGGGAGTAAATATCTGAAAGCCTTAAACAAGGGCTGGCCCGAGCAGTACATAAAAATTGATGGTAATTGTTCAATAATCGGCACCGTTGTTTTCTCAGGAAAACCAAGACGTTACAGAGCCTAAAGAAATTATTATCCCGCAACCTGCTTCGGCAGGTTTTTTTTCGCCTTGACAATGTACCCCATGGATACATAATGTATCCACAAGGAACAGGCACAACGGAAAGAACACTGGGGGTTGAGGGACTCACTTACCATCAACCCAATATGACCACAGTCCCAGTGTTCTTCCCGTTGTGCAAAGCATCCTGGTGATGGTCGGGTTCCCTACCCGATTGCGGGTTCGACTCCCGCCGCCCATTCAGATCGACGTGGAACCTCGATAATTGCTGTATGTAGCTGTCTTTCGGCGGTGGCATGACTCTTCAACCATCCAACATCAGGGGGAGCGAAGATAGTGTTCTGATCATGACCACCGCCAATTTTTTCGCAGGCATAGACAAGGGTCGCTGGCACCCACCCAGCACGCCCTGTGCATTACCGGCCGCCCTTGTCTATGTGTGTGAGTAATTTCTCGCGGTGTGCGCCGCTGTATCGGCGAATTCAAAGCCTGATAGCGCGGCCTTAAATGCCCTGGTCCACTGGGGCATTTAGTGAATCGTTATTACTGAAATTTAATTGCCAATGCTGGCAAGGGATTCGCTCACGCCGAAATCTGGGAATTACTTATTTAGGAATGCAGCCATGATTGAAACAACCCGTTCGCATTTCGTCAGGCGTTTTTTTGTGAAAAGAATGCTGAATCTGTGGTTTGTCCCAGTTGAGTTTGCACCAGCAATGCCGCCGGGTATGAAAATGCTCTGGTGGCGAGCTGGGAAATATTACGGCCGATTTCGGGTCAGTCAGTAAACCGGTGTGCAGCCGGCTATAACTAAACGTGTGGAGTAATAGTATGGGCCAATTAGTTTCTTTAGCGGAATGGGCAGCAGGACCAAATGGCTTCAAAGAACCTCCCTGCAAAGCCACCCTTCACCGTATTGCGAAAACGCGGCAAACATATCCGCCAGCCGTTAAGCAAGGTCGCCGATGGGTTGTTGATGAGGAAGCCAGGTTTGTTGGTATGGTTGAACGGGTCGAAATATCGAACCATCTCCCTGCCAGCGCCCGCACTTTAGTGGAGAAAGCACTTAATGGCAGCAAGACCCCGTAAATACAACATTTCAACACCGAACTTGTATTGCAAATTGGATAAGCGAAACAACAAAACGTACTGGCAATATCGTCACCCCATTACGGGGGAGTTTATTGGTTTTGGTACGGATTCAGATGCCGCGCATGCAGCGGCACTTGAAATGAATCGCATTACGGCTGAGCAATTAACTTCTCAATCTTTCGCCCTGATAGATATTGCGAAACAAAAAGCCGAACCAAATGCTCAGAACATGCGATTAAAGCAATGGGTGAAAGAATACAAAGCCATCCTTGACCGACGTGTGCAGCGAAAAGAGCTGGCATCATCTACTGCCAGGGGGCGCAAAGCATGTGCTGAACTTCTCTCGGCTCGTTCTCAAAACACATTGCTCAAAGAGTTCGGCGCACGTGAGATGGCTGCATTGATAAACGAATATGTCGATGCAAATAAAACAAGAATGGCACAGGTCATGCGAGCTGCATGGATCGACATGTTTAAGGAAGCACAGTTTGCCGGTGAGGTTCCGCCCGGCTTTAATCCGGCACTGGCCACACGTAAACCACTGGATGAAGTCTCCAGACAGCGACTCACGCTCGAGAACTGGTGGGCGATCTATCACGAAGCAGAACGTAGGTCACCGTACATCTGCAATGCAATGCTGCTCGCTGTAGTTACTGGCCAGCGGCGTGGCGACATAGTAAAAATGAAATTCTCTGATATCTGGGATGACATGCTTCATATTGTCCAGGGAAAAGGTAAAGGAAAAATCCGGATAGCGATCCCCCTCTCGTTGCGATGTGACGCCATCAACATGAGTGTTCGTGATGTGATCAACAAATGTCGCGACCGTGTGCTGAGTAAACATCTTGTCCATAACTCAACAGTCATCGGCGGTTCGGCGCTGGGTTCACCTGTGGCTGAAGGATCATTAACACAGCGATTTGCCGAAGCCCGGGATTGCGCAAAAATTAAAATTGAAAAGGGTAAAACCCCGCCGACATTTCACGAACAACGTTCTCTTTCTGAACGCTTGTATAAAGCTCAGGGGATCAACACTCAGGAATTGCTTGGACATAGTTCAGCGAAGATGACTGAGCTCTATCATGACGAGCGCAAAGAAAAGTGGATCGTCATCGCCGTTTAATTATCAATCGGTTTTGGGGAAGAGTTTTGGAGGGATTTTGGAGATGAAATTTATTTAAATAAAAAACAGTGAGTTATTGCATTCGTGTGCTGCCTGTCCGGCAGTGAACTCGTCGGGTTCTGGCACGCGCTCGACTATTTCTTTCTAAGCTGCCTATCCGGCAGTGAACAGCCATAGCCACTTGTGATACCAGTTCTTTACTTTCTAAGCTGCCTATCCGGCAGTGAACGTTGGGTTTACAGCTTTAGGCTTTGAACCGCAAGAGATTATTCCTGTTTTAGCAGAAATACCCTCTTTTTTTGTGTGTTCGCGTGCACTCATTAAATCAATGAGTTAGGAGCAGTGCAAAAAAGAGGGTCAGTTCAGAGATGCCATTAATACCCCATCCCGGCCTTCCCCTTCGCCGGGGAACGAGCAAGAAAAAAAACTTCTGCCCTTATTTTTAACAGGAAGAATCAGAACGAGGGTTTTATTCGATCGAGACTGGCGTGATCAAAAATCTTGCTGAACGGAGCGGCCTGAAGACCGGGGGCTTCAGGACCGGGAGAAGGCATCGCGGAGCGACAAGATTTTGCGCCACACGCTACGGTGACAGAACATGTCCGTCGTGCCTGCGACAGCGCGCAGTGAAAAAAGCGTGGAGTCCAGAGGCCCGCGCGATTGCGGGTCTCTGGGCCAGTGTGGGCGGCGAGCCCACGACCTTGACCTTGACCTTGACCTTAAAAACGAAAATCAAATTTTCGTCACACTATCAACGAGTGCCATTTCTTCACTGCTCAGCAGCTTCTCAATATCCACCAGGATCAACATACGGTCACCCAGCGAACCCAACCCCGTCAGATACTCCGTCGACATGGTCACGGCGAATTCCGGTGCCGGGCGGATCTGATCCTGACTCAGCGACAGCACGTCTGATACGCCGTCAACCACGATCCCGACAACGCGGTTTTCGAAGTTAAGTACAATCACCACCGTGTTTTCGTTGTAAATCACATCTTCCTGAGCGAATTTCACCCTCAGGTCGAGGATCGGCACGATGACGCCGCGCAGGTTAGTGACACCTTTAATAAAGGCCGGGGTGTTAGCAATACGGGTTACCTGATCGTATCCACGGATTTCCTGCACTTTGAGGATATCGATGCCGTATTCTTCATCGCCTAAAGTAAAGATCAGAAATTCCTGACCTACTGTTTCGCCCGCAATTTTCGCCACGGTTGCAAGTCCTGCCATGTTGTTCACCTTTGCTTTTATCTTTAAATCGGCCTGAGTTTTTCACACCCGGCAACCTTGCGGTCACCGGCAGCTTTGCTTGTTATGCGGCGGTGGAGCCTGTTGCTAATTTATCGCGGTTCAGTGACTGCAATGCAGACACGTCCACGATCAGCGCCACACTGCCGTCGCCCAAAATAGTGGCGGCGGAAATGCCCGGTACTTTGCGATAGTTGCTTTCCAGGTTTTTCACCACAACCTGATGCTGACCAATCAACTGATCAACCAGCAACGCGTAGCGACGCCCTGCACTCTGCAAAATCACCACAATGCCCTGCGTGGCTTCGGTTTTGGCGTCTTCAACATCAAAGACGTTGTACAACTCAACCAGCGGCAGGTATTCACCGCGCACCTGCAGAACACGTTCGCCACCGGCCATCGGATGCAAATCCTCTGACAGCGGTTGCAGAGATTCCATCACCGCGTTCAGTGGCAGAATGAAGACTTCTTTACCGACTTTCACTGACATCCCGTCGAGGATCGCCAGCGTCAGTGGCAGCAGGATACGGATGGTGGTGCCTTTGCCCTGCTGGGAATGGATTTCAACGTGCCCACCCATTTCCTGAATGTTTCGTTTCACCACGTCCATGCCGACACCACGGCCTGAAACGTCAGTGACTTTTTCTGCAGTCGAGAAGCCTGCGGCAAAGATCAGCATGCCGACTTCTTCATCGCTCATGTTGTCATGGACATTCATGCCCTGCGATGCGGCTTTCGCCAGAATACGTTCGCGGTTCAGACCGGCACCATCGTCGATCACTTCGATGCAGATATTGCCACCCTGATGTTCCGCAGAAAGCGTCAGGTTACCGGTGGGTTCTTTACCATTGGCAATACGCACATCCGGCGTTTCCACACCGTGATCCAGACTGTTACGCACCAGGTGCGTTAACGGATCGATGATACGTTCGATCAGGCTCTTATCCAGTTCGGTCGAGCTGCCGAGCAGTGTCAGTTCGATTTGCTTATTCAGTTTGCTGGCCAGATCTCGCACCAGACGCGGGAAGCGGCTGAACACGAATTCCATCGGCATCATACGAATCGACATCACCGATTCCTGCAAATCACGGGCATTACGTTCGAGCTGGCCCATGCTGTTGAGCAGGTCACTGTGGACAACCGGATCCAGCAGATCTGAACGCTGCGCCAGCATGGACTGGGTGATCACCAGTTCGCCCACGAGGTTGATCAACTGGTCAACCTTTTCAACAGCAACACGGATGCTGGTGGATTCAGGGGCTTTAGGTGCACGGGCTTTCGCCGGTTCGCTGTTCGGCACTGCCGTCAGTACCGGAGCCTGACGGGCGACGACCGCCGGTGCTGCAGCCACTTCCGCCACAACAGGCGCGGATGCGGCAACCGCAACGGCCTCAGAAGCAACCGCTGCCGGGGCGTGAGTGAAGCTGATTTGTTCCGGCTCCAGCACAAAACACAGCACGGCAATAATGTCGTCTTCGCTAACCGTGGTGACCAGGGTGGCTTCCACGCTGTCATCAGTCTGAACCGGATCTTTTATCTCGCCGAGATTGCCGAGTTCATCCAGCATCACAGGAATTTCCTGTGTTTTCAGGCCGGAGAGACGAACGCGCAAATCGCCCTTACCGGCAGCGGGTGCAACCGGCGCTGTCGCGACAGATTGTGCCGCTGTCTGGTCTTCAACCACGTGAAGATCAGGCACAGGTTCACGCGCCTGTTGCGCTTCGAGGGCCAGTTGTCTCAGGGCCGCACAGATATATTCAAAGCTTTCTGCGTCAGGATCCCGGGAAGATTTATAGGCGTCGAGTTGCTCCTGCATAATGTCTTTTGTTTCCAGAAACAGGTTGATGATGTCGGTGCTCAGGCTCATTTCAGCGCGACGAGCACCGTCGAGCAGGTTTTCCAGTAAGTGAGTCGTTTCCTGTAAAACCGTAAATCCAAACGTGGCTGCACCGCCTTTGATTGAGTGCGCTGCGCGGAAAATCGCATTCAGTTGCTCAATGTCAGGCGCCTGCGGATCAAGTAACAACAGATGTTGTTCCATGTCCGCCAGCAACTCGTCTGCTTCATCAAAAAATGTCTGATAAAAATCAGTAATATCCATGCTCACGTGATCACCTCTGCTGTGAATCGCGGCTTGTTAATGTGTCGCAGGTGCCGTGCCCGCCGCGGCAGCCGGAGCTGCCGTCGCAGGTTGAGCGCCTGCCGAGGGTGTCACTGGCGTCTGCGTCTCAATCCCGGGTATTGATGGTGCTTTCTCTGGTGTGGCCGGTGCCGGGTTTGCCTGTGGCGCTAACGCCGGAGCTGCCGGAGCCGAACTCATTTTTGGTGCTAATGCCGGCACTTTTTGTGTGCCTTGTACTTGTCTTTGCAGCTCGCCAGCGTCACTGATCGTGATCGCCTCGCCCTCGCTGTTTTCCCGTTCAATCGCTTCTTCCGCGTGTTTGTTCAGGACCAAAATACTGATACGACGGTTGATGGCGTCACCTGCCGGATGGTTTTTCAGTTGCATGGAAGACCCCATGCCCATCACCCGCAGGACTTTCCCTTCGCTGAGGCCGCCGCTCATCATCTCGCGACGTGAAGCATTCGCGCGCTCAGTCGACAGTTCCCAGTTGCTGTAGCCACGTTCACCTGTGGCATACGGCATGTCATCGGTATGCCCCGCCAGACTGATCTTGTTCGGAAAACCATCCAGTACCGGGGCAATCGCCCTGAGGATATCGCGCATGTACGGCTCAACAATCGCGCTGCCAAGCTGGAACATCGGGCGGTTTTTGCTATCGATAATCTGAATGCGCAAACCCTGCTCGGTCAGGTTAATCATCAGGTGTGGACGTAAATCTTTCAGCCGCGGATCCGACGCCAGCATGTCTTCCAGCTTTTGCTGCAACCGCTGTAAATCGTCCGACTCACGCTTACTCGCCCCCTGCGACTGCTCCATTTTATGGACTTCCCCGTCCTGTACGGTCGGGTCTTCGCCACCGCCCGGGATCGGGCTGGTAGCATCGCTGCTGCGCGGCCCGCCGGTGATCGCCACCGCAAGGGGGGTACGGAAGTATTCGGCAATTTGCACCAGTTCTTTAGGGCTGGAGATCGAAATCAGCCACATCACCAGAAAGAAAGCCATCATCGCTGTCATAAAGTCAGCGTAAGCAATCTTCCACGAACCGCCGTGATGCCCTCCGCCGTGTTTATTCTTTTTCTTGCGTACAACAACGATTGGATGGCTCTGATGCTTCATACTTTTTCTTCTTCAGTTTGTTTCTGACCCGGCGACTTGACCTGGCGAACGTGTTCCTCCAGTTCAATAAAGGAAGGCCGCTCCGAGGTGTACAACGTTTTACGGCCAAATTCGACGGCAATTTGTGGCGCATAACCGTTAATGCTCGATAGCAAAGTCACCTTGATGCACTGCATCATTTTGGCGTTTTCAGCACTCTTCTGGCGTAACACGCTGGCCAGCGGAGAAACAAAACCGTACGCCAGCAGGATACCGAGGAAGGTCCCGACCATCGCGTGGGCAATCAGCGCCCCAAGTTCTGCGGCAGGTCGGTCAGCAGCGGCCAGGGTATGTACGATCCCCATTACCGCGGCGACGATACCGAATGCCGGGAGTGAGTCACCCACCAGCGCCAGGCTGTTCGCCGGCACTTCACTCTCGTGCTCGTAAGTTTCGATTTCCTCGTCCATCAGCGCTTCAATTTCAAAGGCATTCATGTTGCCGCTGACCATGAGGCGCAGATAGTCAGTCAGATATTCGACTAACTGTTTATCGGCAAGGATGCGCGGATAATTAGCAAAAATGTCGCTTTCGGCCGGATTGTCGATGTCATTTTCCAGCGACAGCATCCCCTGTTGGCGTGATTTGGCTAATACCCGGTAAAGCAGCGCCATCAGATCCATATACAACGCTTTATTGTATTTTGATGCGCGGAACAACTGCGGCAGCGCGCGCATGGTGGATTTGATCGCTTTGCCGTTGTTACCAACGAAGAAGGCACCGATGCCGGCACCGGCAATAATGAGCAATTCTGCGGGTTGGTATAACGCGCCCAGCTCACCGCCGACGAGCATGAAACCGCCGAACACAGAGCCCAACACCACGATGTAACCTATTATCACTAGCACGATGAATCCTTAATTCGATGTGGTTTTAGGGCGAGGTTAAGCGCGCGCCATGTGCCTGACCGATTTGTGCCGTAGAAACGTGCATAAAAAGTGTCAGAGAATGGCTGAGATGTTAGGGGGGAATTGATGAGCGGTGGTAGCCACCGCTCAGAACGACTTACTGCTACCCAACTATCTCAAACTGCGTGCTTGACCTGTTCGTCCAGCTCTTGAGATGTTATATCGGCAACCTGCGGGGAAAGTTTACGTTTTTTTACTGCTCGGGACGGGGGCTGGCAAAGACTGCAAACAAACCCGTGGCGGGGTTGGTGTGCATGGGTAATAAATGAGCCATCACAGCAGTTACACGCTGAAAGCTGCAACATGCCGCTGTCGACAAAACGTACTAACGTCCAGGCACGGGTCAGCGCAAGGATCGGCGCTTCCCCCGGCTGCTCAGGACACTGTTCCAGATATAAACGATAAGCCTTGATCACCGCCTCCACGCCATTACAGTGGCCGCTCTTTAGCAGGAAAGAGTAAGCGTTGTAAAACATGGAGGAATGGATGTTCTGTTCCCAGGTCATGAACCAGTCAGTAGAGAACGGCAACATGCCTTTCGGGGGAGGACTTCCTCGCAACTCTTTGTACAATTTAATCAGTCGGCCACGACTTAATTGCGTTTCGCTTTCCAGCATCTGCAATCTGGCACCCAGCGTAATCAGTTCCATAGCCAGCTGAATGTCCCGTGCTTCCTGAACAATACTTTTTTCTGCTGGCTTGGTTGACGCATCTTTACCAGACATAGCTACGCCCTTTTCTTCATCGCGCCGCTTTCTTTCGCGGCCAGGCCTTTCAGCAGATGGCTGGACAACAAGATACCGGTATGGATTTGTTGTAAGTCATCCACCCGCGATTCCTGGGTCAAGCGTTCAATTGTCTTGCTGTCATCAAAGCGGAACTGACACAAAAGCTGGTTCGTTTCAGCTAACTTCACCATCTGAGGCAGCGTCAGCTGTCTCAGGGTATCTGCCATAACGTCATCGATCCCCAGGCGAAACATCGCTGAGGCCTTTTCGTCGTTAATCAAACGCTGCGCCAACAGTAAATATGACAGGTTGATATCATATATGTGCTTAAGCAATTCGGACATTCTGTTCTACCCCATTACCGATGCCGTTTTTTTAAGACGGCGGATTGATAGACATATTCCATGCAGCAAGAGTTTTACCCGGCGTGACAGGAGTATTTTTTACTATCAAAACAATTGGATCATTGGCTGATTAATAAATCTCACGATGATTATTAGATTTATCCCGCGGTATTTACTTCACCGCCAATACAAAGTTGTTCCTGATGTAAACTAAATTAATTGTGACAATTGCACTGCTAAGTAATCGAAAAACACTTTAGTTTTGGTGTACTGGCAGAGTCCGTTGCTGTGATGGCGCCTCATTCAGTGAAACGCTTTTACATACATTATTAGGAATAATCTTACTACGCTGCAACTCTAACCCCGTTTCCTTTATACATACAATCTTACCGTTGACGAATTTTGAATAAAGTGTGATAGAGATCACACTTTATAACTTTATTTTGCTTCTGAAAGTGCAATTTATCGTAAAAATCTGCGCATTTTTAAGCCAAAAGTAAAAAAGCGTCTAAAAAGCTCTCTTCAGACAGCCTTTTTTAGCCTTTTTTAGATCAATTTGTACAAAGGCCAACCAAAGCCAAATGAACAGCACAGATAATAATTAATAACTTCTCATGCAGCTATTTATGCTGGAAATTTCAAATAGCATGATCATTGTGCTAAATACACTCAACCCAGTCAGCACAAGGGTTTTCGGGGAGTTGTCCTAATGGTTTGTGAGGAAATTAAGCGCGAATTGTTCTTAAACCGTGAGCAAGCACGCGGTTTAAGAAATAAAAAGACAATTATTGTAATAATTTATGACCGGACACGCGGAAACATCCAGCAACAAGGCCGGATTGATAAGAAGAAGTGATGGAATGGCATAGTGGTGCCGAACTTAACCTATCGGCAACTGTTCAGGAAAACTTTAATCATTGTGCTTAAAAAAGTGCTTTATACCGCGCAATAGCAAATAAAAAACGCACGACTAGGAATTTTATTACCAAACCAGCATCTGTCGCCAGTTTCACCTGCAGATTGGCGATTAAAACGCATTTTTAACTACGCTGTCAGAAGAATATTAGACAGCAAGCTTAAAAAATGTACCGCCATTAAACCGGCTAATTAAACGGAAGGATAAAATAGGCGTTGCAGGATAAATGAATAGTTTCCTGCACATGAGAAAGGGGTTTTCCGAACGTTAATGCAGCAGACACTTAACAACCTGCCGAAATTTCCGGCAGGTCATAACGTGAAATTATCTACACCGCGTTTGGTGATTAAAAAGGCATGGTTCGCGGATCAGGATGCTGATATTCAAAGCCAAGTTCTTTGCAGATTCGCTCACCATCGACGATTTTGCCCTTCTGTGCTGAAGCTTGTTCAGCAAAAGTCGGCGGCTCCAGCCCCATCTGTCTGGCCAGCGCCGGATAAAACTCCGCTTTGGCAGGATGAGCAGGTGCGCACAGGTTATACGTATGGCCGCCTTTCGGCAGACTGAGTAACAACGCAATCGCGGCAATCACATCATCCTGATGCACCAGGTTGACACCATGCTGACCGCCTTTCACCTGAGTTTTTCCGGCCATAAAACGTCCCGGATGGCGATCGCCGCCGACCAGACCGGCCAGACGCAGTACATCGACAGACGTATTGGGTAAACCATGGAGCCAGTTTTCGAGTTCTTTGAGCACCTTTCCGCTGGTCGTGACCGGTTCAAGCGGCGACCCCTCACGCACCACACCCTCTCCTTCGCCGTAAACAGATGTCGAGCTGGTGAAAATAATGCGTTTGACGTTATGCGCCAGCGCGCTGTCGGTTAACAGCTGTACCGCCTGGAAGTACAGTTCGCTGCCGTCCACCGTCCGGCGCGCAGGCAAGGTAATGATCAGCGCATCGACATTCAGCAACTGATCGAGATCTTCCGCCACACATTCCATCTGCGGCGTAAACACCAGCGGGAAACACTCGATCCCCACGGCTCTGGCGGCATCTACCCCATCCGGCGTGGTTTTACTGCCGACCACCTGATAACCTTTTGAAGCCAGCGCCATCGCCAGTGGCATTCCCAGCCAGCCCAGTCCGATAATCGAAACCTTCTTCATACTTCGCTCCGTTGTTTCATTGGCATGTGGCATCACATCACCCACTGCTGATACTGCTTCCTTTATACTAGCAAATGTCACCTTTTCCCGGTTCAGCCTGCGTAAGGTTTTCTCTGCCTCTGTTAACAGATCATTCATTTATTCGATGAAAACCCTGCTGCAGATAAGAAAAACTCATCATCGGAAAAAAAGGTTGCGCTGTTACCGCCCGATAGTTTAGTTTTATTGGCAGCGAATTTGATATGTGTGGCGAATGATTCAAATCTGAATCACGCGGCATATAAATGAACATACTGAGAAACTGACATGACAAACGTTCTGATTAACCACCGTCATCACCATCACCCTGACTAGTCTTTCAGGCGATTGGTGCTGGGAGACTGTTTAGATCTTCCAGTGGCGCAGAACGCAGAGATAGCCCCCGGAAGATTTCTTCCGGGGGCTTTTTTTTTGGCCTGACGGATTGAAGTTAACGCCTTTAAACAAACGATTTTTACGATAAATAATTAAGAAACTGAGGTCATCATGCTGGATAAAACACGTTTACGGATAGCAATGCAAAAGTCGGGTCGCCTGAGCGATGAATCACGCGAACTGCTGGCCCGCTGCGGGATCAAAATCAACCTGCAGGAACAGCGTCTGATCGCCTTCGCAGAAAACATGCCGATCGACATTTTGCGCGTGCGTGATGACGATATCCCGGGGCTGGTGATGGACGGTGTGGTGGATCTGGGCATCATCGGTGAAAACGTGCTGGAAGAAGAGTTGCTGAGCCGCCGCGCCCAGGGCGAAGACCCGCGTTATTTCACCCTGCGTCGTCTGGATTTTGGCGGTTGCCGTCTGTCACTGGCGACGCCACTGGACACGGAGTATACCGGTCCGCAAAGCCTGCAAAACGCCCGCATCGCCACCTCGTATCCGCACCTGCTCAAGCAATATCTCGATAAAAAAGGCGTCGATTTCAAATCCTGCCTGCTGAACGGTTCTGTGGAAGTCGCCCCGCGCGCCGGTTTGTCGGATGCGATTTGTGACCTGGTCTCTACCGGCGCCACGCTCGAAGCCAACGGCCTGCGTGAAGTGGAAGTGATTTATCGCTCCAAAGCCTGTCTTATCCAGCGCGACGGCGAAATGCCACAAGAGAAACAACTGCTGATCGACAAAATGATGACCCGTATTCAGGGCGTTATTCAGGCACGCGAATCCAAGTACATTATGTTGCACGCGCCAAGTGAGCGTCTTGATGAGATCGTTGCCCTGCTGCCGGGCGCTGAGCGTCCGACCATTCTGCCGCTGGCAGGCGATCAGCAACGTGTGGCCATGCACATGGTCAGCAGCGAAACCCTGTTCTGGGAAACGATGGAGAAACTGAAAGCGCTCGGCGCCAGCTCCATTCTGGTTCTGCCAATCGAAAAAATGATGGAGTAAGCCATGAAGCCTGACGCGTTCACTACCCCGATTGACTGGCAGCAATGCGACGAACAACAGCGTCGCGAGCTGCTGACACGCCCGGCAATTTCGGCGTCTGACCGTATTACCGAATCTGTCAGTGAAATCCTGCGCCGCGTGCGCAGTGAAGGTGACAGTGCGCTGCGCGAGTTTTGCGCCCGCTTTGATAAAACTGAAGTCCGGGAATTGCGCGTCACTGCACAGCAAATCGGGGCAGCGGCCGCGCGTTTAGGTGAGGACGTTAAACAGGCGATGGCACATGCCGTGCGCAATATCGATACCTTTCATCAGGCACAAAAACTGGCTGTGGTGGATATCGAAACCCAGCCCGGCGTACGTTGCCAGCAACTGACCCGCCCTATTCAGTCCGTGGGTCTGTATATTCCGGGCGGTTCTGCGCCGCTGGTGTCCACCGTATTAATGTTAGCGACCCCGGCGCGTATTGCCGGATGCCAGAAAGTGGTGCTGTGTTCTCCGCCGCCGATTGCCGATGAAATTCTGTATGCCGCTCAACTGTGTGGCGTGGAAGAGGTGTATCAGCTTGGCGGTGCGCAGGCAATTGCCGCGCTGGCCTTTGGCACCGAAACCGTGCCGCGTGTGGCGAAAATCTTCGGGCCGGGCAATGCCTACGTCACCGAAGCCAAGCGTCAGGTTAGTCAGAGCCTGGACGGCGCGGCAATCGATATGCCAGCCGGGCCTTCAGAAGTGCTGGTGATTGCCGACAGTGGCGCGACACCTGACTTTGTCGCCTCTGATTTGCTTTCTCAGGCAGAACACGGCCCCGATTCTCAGGTGATTTTGCTGACGCCGGATTTGAAAATGGCGCAGGCGGTTGGTGAAGCCGTTGAACGCCAGTTGCAGACATTATCCCGCAGCGAGATTGCCCGTCAGGCACTGGCAAGCAGCCGTCTGATTGTGGCGAAAGACATCGCGCAGTGTATCGAAATCAGCAATGCGTACGGTCCGGAGCACCTGATCCTGCAAACCCGTGAGCCGGAGCAACTGGTCGACAGTATCACCAGCGCCGGTTCAGTATTTCTCGGTGACTGGTCACCGGAATCCGCAGGCGATTACGCTTCCGGCACCAACCACGTCTTGCCGACTTACGGTTACACGGCCACCTGTTCCAGCCTCGGTCTGGCAGATTTCCAGAAACGCATGACCGTTCAGCAGTTAACGCCTGAAGGTTTGCTCGGTCTGGCAACTACCATCGAAACCCTGGCGCAGGCTGAGCAACTGACCGCACACAAAAATGCCGTGACTTTGCGCGTTAACGCTTTAAAGGAGCAACGCTGATGAGCAATGAAAACACCCTCAGCGTTCAGGCGCTGGCACGTAAGAATGTGCAGGAACTGACCCCGTATCAGTCCGCACGTCGTCTCGGCGGCAACGGTGATGTGTGGCTTAACGCTAACGAATACGCCATCGCGCCACAGTTTGAACTGACGCAGCAGACCTTTAACCGTTATCCGGAATGTCAGCCTGCGCTGGTCATCAACCGTTACGCAGCTTATGCGGGTGTTGACCCGGAACAGGTGCTGGTCAGCCGTGGCGCAGACGAAGGCATTGAACTGTTGATCCGCGCATTCTGTGAACCGGGCAAAGACGCTATTCTTTATTGCCCGCCGACTTACGGCATGTACAGCGTCAGCGCCGAGACAATTGGCGTGGAAGGCCGCACCGTGGCCGCAAAAGCCGACTGGTCTTTGGATCTCCCGGCCATTGAAGCCGCGCTGGATGGCGTGAAACTGGTTTATGTGTGCAGCCCGAATAATCCGACCGGCAATATCATCGATCCGCAAGAGATACGTGCTGTGCTGGAAATGACCCGCGGACGCGCCATTGTCGCAGTCGATGAGGCTTATATCGAATTCTGCCCACAGGCGACAGTGTCGGGTTGGTTGCAGGAATATCCGCACCTGGCGATTTTGCGCACGCTGTCCAAAGCGTTTGCCCTCGCCGGTTTGCGCTGCGGCTTCACGCTCGCCAACAGCGACCTGATTGGTTTATTAATGAAAGTGATCGCGCCTTATCCTTTATCTACGCCTGTAGCCGATATCGCTGCACAGGCGCTGAGCCCGGAAGGGCTGGCGATAATGCGTCAGCGGGTGACTGAAGTGACGGAAAACCGCGCGTGGTTGCGGGAAGAACTGGAAAAATGCGCCTGTGTTGAAGAGGTTTTTGCCAGCGACACTAACTACGTCCTCGTCCGCTTCTACGCTTCAAGTGCCGTCTTTAAAAACCTCTGGGATCAGGGCATTATCCTGCGTGACCAGAACAAGCAACCGGGACTTTCCGGCTGCCTGCGGATCACAATCGGTACCCGGGAAGAACTGCAACGGGTGATCACCGCCCTGCAGCCTTTACCTGGCGCTACCGCATCCACTCTTAATGATAATCAAAATAGCCCCCGCAAGGAGCACATGTGAGCCAGAGTCCGTTATTGCAAAAAACACTGTTCATCGACCGCGACGGTACCCTGATTTCCGAGCCACCTGAAGATTTTCAGGTCGACCGTCTGGACAAACTGGCCCTCGAGCCGGGCGTCATTCCGGCACTCTTAGCGCTGCAAAATGCCGGTTTTAAACTGGTGATGATCACCAATCAGGACGGTCTGGGCACCGCCAGTTTCCCGCAGGAAACCTTCGACCCGCCGCACAACCTGATGATGCAGATCCTGACCTCACAGGGCATCGTTTTCGACGAGGTGCTGATTTGTCCGCACCTGCCAGCCGATCACTGCGATTGCCGTAAACCAAAAACCAAACTGGTGGCGGGTTATCTGGAAAGCGGCGTGCTGGACACGGCAAACAGTTATGTGATTGGCGACCGTGACACTGATATCCAGCTGGCGGCCAATATGGGTATCGCCGGGCTGCGTTATCAGCGCGATACGCTGAACTGGGCGACGATTGCAGAGCAACTGACTCAACGTGACCGCCATGCAAAAGTTAACCGCGTAACGCGGGAAACGGCCATTGATGTGGATGTCTGGCTGGATCGCGAAGGTGAAAGCAAAATCCGTACCGGTGTCGGTTTCTTCGACCATATGCTGGATCAGATCGCTACGCACGGCGGTTTTCGTATGAACATCGAAGTGAAAGGCGATTTATATATCGACGATCACCACACGGTGGAAGATACCGCACTGGCGCTGGGCGAAGCGCTGAACAAAGCGCTGGGCGATAAACGTGGCATTGGCCGTTTCGGATTCGTACTGCCAATGGATGAATGTCTGGCTCGCTGTGCACTGGATATCTCCGGGCGTCCGCACCTGGAATACAAAGCTGAATTTAACTATCAGCGCGTCGGCGACCTGAGCACGGAAATGGTCGAACACTTCTTCCGTTCACTGTCTTATGCGATGGCCTGTACCCTGCACTTGCGTACTAAAGGCAAGAACGATCACCACCGTGTTGAGAGCCTGTTCAAAGCCTTTGGCCGCACACTGCGCCAGGCAATTCGTGTGGATGGCAACACCCTGCCGAGCTCGAAAGGAGTGCTGTGATGAATGTCGTTATCCTTGATACCGGCTGTGCCAACCTCTCTTCCGTGAAATATGCAGTTCAGCGTCTGGGCTATGAGCCCACGGTGAGCCGTGAACCGGAGATTGTGTTGCAGGCTGACAAATTGTTTTTACCGGGCGTCGGCACGGCGCAGGCGGCGATGGAACAGCTCGAACAGCGTGAGCTTATTGACCTGATCAAAGCCTGCACCCAACCGGTGCTGGGCATTTGTCTGGGTATGCAACTGCTGGCTTCATCGAGCGAAGAAAATGGCGGTATCGATACACTGGGTATTATTGAGACGCCGGTGCAGCGCATGCCAGACCTTGGTTTGCCGCTGCCACATATGGGCTGGAATCAGGTCACCGCCAACGCCGACAGCCATTTATTCCGCGGCATTGATGAAAATGCTTACTTCTATTTCGTCCACGGATTTGCCATGCCGGTATGCGAAAACACGGTCGCTCAGACACTTTACGGCGAGCCCTTCAGCGCCGCCGTACAAAAAGACAACTTCTTCGGCGTGCAGTTTCATCCCGAACGTTCCGGTGCCGCGGGCGCACAGTTGCTGAAAAACTTTCTGGAGATGTAAACAGCATGATTATTCCCGCTTTGGATTTGATCGAAGGCAGCGTGGTGCGTTTGCATCAGGGCGATTACGGTCAGCAACGTGACTACGGCAATGATCCGTTACCGCGTTTGCAGGATTATCAGCAGCAAGGTGCGCAAGTTCTGCACCTTGTCGATTTAACCGGCGCGAAAGATCCGGCTGCACGCCAGATCCCTTTGCTGACGAAATTACTGGCCGGTGTTTCCGTGCCGGTGCAGGTCGGTGGCGGCATCCGTAATGAGCAGGACGTTGAAGCACTGCTTAACGCTGGCGCAACCCGCGTGGTGGTCGGTTCGACTGCAGTGAAAGATCCGGCGACCGTGCAGGGCTGGTTCAGCCGTTTCGGCGCGGATGCGCTGGTGCTGGCACTGGATGTACGCATCGATGCCGAAGGTACCAAAAAGGTGGCCATCAGCGGCTGGCAGGAAAACTCCAATGCCACGCTGGAACAGGTCGTCGAGCAATATCTGCCGTTCGGCCTGAAACATGTGCTGTGCACCGATATTTCCCGTGACGGCACGCTGGCCGGTTCCAACGTCGAACTTTATCGTGAAGTGACAGCGCGTTATCCGCAGGTGGCGTTTCAGGCTTCAGGCGGTATCGGCTCACTGGATGATATCGCTGCATTGCGTGACAGCGGTGTGGAAGGCGTGATTGTCGGGCGCGCATTGCTCGACGGTAAATTTAATGTGACGGAGGCAATTTCATGCTGGCAAAACGGATAATCCCCTGCCTCGACGTTAAAGACGGTCAGGTCGTCAAAGGAATACAGTTCCGCAATCACGAAATCATCGGCGATATCGTACCGCTGGCGCAGCGCTATGCGCAGGAAGGCGCGGACGAACTGGTATTCTACGACATCACCGCCTCAAGCGACGGCCGCGTAGTGGATAAAAGCTGGGTATCGCGCGTGGCTGAAGTTATTGATATCCCTTTCTGCGTGGCGGGTGGCATTAAGAGCCTTGAAGATGCCAGCCAGATTTTGCAGTTTGGTGCAGATAAGATTTCTATTAATTCCCCTGCCCTGGCGGATCCGACACTGATCACCCGCCTTGCCGACAGGTATGGTGTACAGTGTATCGTCGTGGGTATCGATACGTGGCACGATACAGAGACGGGAACTTATCAGGTTCATCAGTTTACCGGTGATGAAGCGCGTACTAAGATCACCACCTGGCAGACTATCGACTGGGTGAAGGAAGTGCAGGAACGCGGCGCAGGTGAAATTGTGCTGAATATGATGAATCAGGACGGCGTGCGTAACGGATATGACCTTGAGCAACTGAAGATGATCCGCGAAGTGTGTCATGTTCCGCTGATCGCTTCGGGCGGCGCGGGGACCATGTCACACTTCCTTGACGCCTTCCGCGAAGCACAGGTCGACGGCGCACTGGCCGCCTCCGTGTTCCACAAACAAATTATTAATATTGGCGAGCTGAAAAGCTACCTGGCCGAAAATGGCGTGGAGATCCGCTTGTGAGTAATCAGGATGTAAAAACCGGTCTGCTGACCGATGAACAGATTAGCCAGCTCGACTGGGAAAAAGTGGATAACCTGATGCCAGCCATCATCCAGCACGCGGTGTCGGGTGAAGTGCTGATGCTCGGATATATGAATCAGGAAGCACTGGGCGTTACGCAGTCTTCCGGCAAGGTAACGTTTTATTCACGCACCAAAGAGCGTCTGTGGACCAAAGGCGAAACGTCAGAAAACTATCTGAACGTCGTCAGCATCACCCCGGATTGCGATAACGACACGCTGCTGGTGTTGGTCAATCCGGTTGGCCCGACCTGCCATAAAGGCAATAACAGCTGCTTCCACCCTGCTGAAACCGACTGGGCGTTTCTGTATCAGCTCGAAGAACTGCTCGCCTCGCGCAAAACCGCCGATCCGGAAAGCTCGTATACCGCCAAACTTTACGCCAGCGGTACCAAACGCATCGCACAAAAAGTCGGTGAAGAAGGCGTTGAAACTGCGCTGGCCGCCACCGTCAACGACCGCTTTGAACTGAAAAACGAAGCCTCAGATCTCATTTATCACCTGCTGGTATTGCTGCAGGATCAGGATCTGAACCTGAGTGCGGTCATTGAGAATCTGCGTCAGCGTCATAAGAAATAACGTCGAAAATTCAAAAGTAAAAGTTCAGACGTAAAAAAGCCGCCTTTGCTGATGCATTGGCGGCTTTTTTTGTCTCGACGTGACAACACCGGCACGCTTAACACGTGCCGGTCAGGCAATTAATCCAACCATTCGGTATGGAATACGCCATCTTTGTCGGTACGTTTGTAAGTATGCGCACCGAAGTAGTCACGCTGTGCCTGGATCAGGTTGGCGGGCAGAACCGCAGAACGGTAGCTGTCGTAGTAGTTGATCGCAGCAGAGAAGGTTGGCGTCGGGATACCGTTCTGAACGGCATAAGACACGACATCACGCAGCGCTTGCTGATATTCATCAGCAATGTTTTTGAAGTACGGAGCCAGCAGCAGGTTAGCGATAGAGGCATTTTCAGCATACGCATCGGTAATTTTCTGCAGGAACTGTGCACGAATAATACAACCCGCACGGAAAATCTTCGCGATTTCACCGTAGTTCAGATCCCAGTTGTTCTCATCTGATGCGGCTTTCAGCTGTGAGAAGCCTTGCGCGTAAGAAACGAGTTTGCCCAGATACAGAGCACGACGCACTTTCTCGATGAACTCCGCTTTGTCGCCAGAGAAAGGTTTCACCGCCGGGCCGGACAGTACTTTAGAAGCCGCAACACGCTGGTCTTTCAGGGAAGACAAGTAACGGGCAAACACAGACTCGGTGATCAGCGTCAGTGGTTCGCCCAGATCCAGTGAGCTCTGGCTGGTCCATTTACCGGTGCCCTTGTTCGCTGCTTCATCCAGGATCACATCGACCAGGTATTTACCTTCTTCGTCTTTCTTAGTGAAGATGTCTTTGGTGATGTCGATCAGGTAGCTGCTCAGCTCGCCTTTGTTCCAGTCAGCAAAGGTGGTCGCCAGCTCTTCGTTGCTCAGGTTCAGGGACTGCTTCAGCAGAGAATACGCTTCTGCGATCAGCTGCATGTCGCCGTATTCGATACCGTTGTGAACCATTTTGACGTAGTGACCGGCACCATCTGCACCGATGTAAGCCACACAAGCGTCGCCATCCTCAGCGCGGGCTGCGATTTTTTCAAGAATAGGTGCTACCAGCGCGTAGGCTTCTTTCTGACCGCCAGGCATGATAGACGGGCCTTTCAGTGCGCCCTCTTCACCGCCGGAAACGCCGGTACCGATGAAGTTGAAACCTTGCTCGGACAGTTCGCGGTTACGGCGAATGGTGTCTTTGTAATAGGTGTTACCGCCATCGATCAGGATGTCGCCTTTATCCAGGTGCGGAGTCAGGGATGCGATGGTTTTATCAGTTGCTTCACCGGCTTTCACCATCAGCAAGATACGACGAGGTTTTTCCAGCGAGTCAACAAACTCTTCGACGGTGTAGTGCGGAACCAGATTTTTACCCGGATTTTCAGCGATGACTTCATCAGTCTTGTCGCCTGAACGGTTAAAAATGGAAACGGAATAACCACGGCTTTCAATGTTAAGCGCGAGGTTACGGCCCATGACCGCCATACCGACAACGCCGATCTGTTGTTTGGACATTAGCAACTCCTGTCTGAAATAGTTGATCGCCCAGTTTTTAGTCTAAACCCCTGTAAACAGTGAGTTTAACTGCACTGAGCCATACAAATGAACACAAGCATTGTACATGAGAATGGCGAAGGGTGAACCTATTGCAGCCATAACAATATTCTGATCGCACATGCCAGCAATCCCCTGCTTCGCCCTTCTCAGAGGCCAGCTTTACTTTACCGGTAACATGTGGGGAATGCAGGTAAAAAAGAGCTAAAGTGACAGCGAAAGTTTTGTTGCCTCTATCAAGCCGCTTAGAGCAGCGTTTCTGTACGATTGGCATATAAAGTTACCTCCTCCAATTGGGGCTGCGACAAGTTAGATTTATCTGAGGGGATAAACCAACATAAGGCATGTATCCTTTAGCCCAACTTTGGGGTTAAAATTACCGGCTAAGGGTAAAGTGTTGTCTATTAAGACCCCCTATAGTAGAAGCATAATGAGGTTTTTATGAGTTATGAGGTAGTTGCCTAATGCAATCTTTCAACGCGTCCCCCCGAGAATTCGTGGCAAGCGCTGTACGCAACCGAGCATTAATTTATAACCTGGTCAAAAGGGAAGTTGTTGGGCGATATAAAGGCTCAATGCTGGGTATACTTTGGTCGTTTTTTAACCCTGTATTTATGCTGGCCGTTTATACCTTCGTTTTTAGTGTCGTATTTAATGCGAGATGGGCAGGTGGTGGTCAGTCAAAAACAGAATTTGCACTTATACTGTTTGCAGGGCTAATAGTTTTCAATTTATTTGCAGACTGTTTCAATCGTGCGCCGGGTCTGGTACTTGCTAATGCTAACTATGTTAAAAAAGTTGTTTTCCCTTTAGAAATCCTTCCTTGGGTGTCGGTCGGTTCAGCACTATTTCATGCAATGATCAGCATCATCGTCTGGGTCATCTTCTACATTTTCGTCGTCGGAGTTCCGCATTTAACTATTCTGTTACTCCCGATAACAATTATTCCATTAGTTCTGCTTTCTGTTGGTGTGAGCTGGGCTCTGGCATCCCTGGGTGTTTATTTACGCGACGTTTCACAACTTGTTGCGGTACTGACGACAGTCCTGATGTTTTTATCGCCAATTTTCTTCCCTATTGAAGCATTGCCGGAACATTATCGTCCTTTATTGAAGATGAATCCGCTGGCACCCGCTATCGCTGAAATGCGCGACGTTCTGTACTTCGGTGGGATCCCAAAGATCAGTTCTTTCTGCATTTATTTTGCAGCTTGTAGCCTGGTAGCCTGGCTCGGTTTTGCATGGTTCCAAAAAACAAGAAAGGGGTTTGCCGATGTCTTGTAATTCCATCGATTCTTCGATAGACGTTAAGGCTGCAGATATTGATGTCCGCACAGAAGAAATTGCTATTAGTGTCGAAGGTCTGGGGAAATGTTATCAAATTTATGAAAAACCCCGGGATCGCCTCCTACAAATATTTTTTCGTGGTCGCAAAAACTTCTTTAGAGAATTTTGGGCATTACGGGATGTTTCCTTTAAAGTACGCAAAGGGGAAACTGTAGGGATTATTGGCCGCAATGGTTCAGGTAAATCCACACTCCTTCAGATGATTTGTGGAACATTAAACCCAACGGTTGGTAATGTCACTGTTCAGGGCAAGGTCGCTGCCCTTTTAGAATTGGGGGCAGGTTTTAACCCCGAATTTACCGGGCGTGACAACGTCTACATGGCGGCCTCGCTCTATGGCTTAAGTCGTGAAGAAGTGACGAAACGATTCCATTTAATTGAAACATTTGCAGATATTGGCGAGCATATCGATCAGCCAGTCAAAAATTATTCAAGCGGAATGTATGTACGACTTGCGTTTGCTGTCATTGCGCATGTGGATGCTGACATCCTGGTTATTGATGAAGCACTTGCCGTTGGTGATGCAGTATTTACGCAAAAATGTATGCGTTTTATTCGTAAATTTAAAGAAACGGGTACACTGATTTTTGTCAGCCACGACATGAACTCGGTACTGAATCTTTGTCAGGATGCCGTATGGCTTCATAAAGGTGATTTAGTAAAAACGGGATCAGCCAAAGAAATCGCAGAAGATTACCTGCAGTACACATTGCAGGAAGTCTACGGTGAGGATGCCAAACTCCAGGCATTAGCGGAATCGACCGGAAATGCCAATCAGGCTCTTGACGAAGCCTTCGAAGCTAATGAGCCAATACTTCTCGATTACGAAAGTAAAATTAAGGTTACGGATAATCTGAGTCAAGCGAATGGCTGGAAAAGTGGTGCCGGAGAGATTACCGCTGTCGAACTGACCACTTATAACAATGAAACGAAAACGGTGTATCAGGGTGGAGAATCCGTCAAGTTGGTGATCAAAGCCAAAGTTGAAACCCATTTTGACCGCCCTATTCTGGGTTTTATTGTCAAAGACAGATTAGGTCAGGATTTATTTGGTGAGAATACTCTCCCTTTCACCAACTTACATCCAAAAGAAATTGAACCTGGGCAGAATATTGAGGGAGAATTTAAATTTAAACTCCCCATGCTGCCTAACGGTCAATATGTCGTCATGGCATCACTTGCTAATGGTGATATTCACGATCATGTTCAGCACCATTTCCTGCATGATGCCCTTATTATAAATGTCTCTTCAAGCAAAGTTCGCTGGGGACTGGTTGGTATTAATTTTTCAAAAGTTGATCTGAGAGCCATAGTATGAAAAAACTTTACGATTTGTACGAAGAAAGCACAGGTAAAATTTCAGATAAATGGAATATTTATTTTGATGCTTACGATAACATCATGGCTCCCTATCGTAATAAAGCAGTCACCATGCTTGAGATTGGTGTTCAGAACGGCGGATCTCTTGAAGCCTGGTCAAACTATTTCCCTCATGCTGAAAAAATTATTGGTTGTGATATCGACGAGTTATGCGGAAATTTAGAATATACCGATCCTCGCATTAGCGTTTTTGTGGGAGACGCCACCTCCGAGAGCACCAGTAAAAAAATTATCAATTTCCAACCTGAACTCGATATTGTTATCGATGATGGCTCGCATACATCACCTGATATTATTCGTGCCTTTTGTAAATATTTCGGCACCATTAGGAATGGCGGTGTGTTTATTGCTGAGGACCTGCATTGTAGTTACTGGGAGAATTACGAAGGGGGTATCTACCATCCCTATTCTTCCATTTCGTTCTTCAAAAGACTTGTCGATATCATCAATCATGAGCACTGGGGAGTTGATAAAGCATCCGGAAGCGTACTTGATGAATTTAAAGAGCACTATCAAGTTGAAATCGATGACGAAATTTTATCAAAAATTCATTCTGTCGAATTTATAAACTCTATCTGCGTCATCCGCAAAAAAGAACATGAACAGAACATTCTGGGTGAGCGATACATTGCCGGGGAGGAAGAGTCCGTTGTTGTGGGTAACAAGAACTACCACAAAACTCTTCTTAACTCCCCCCCTCAGAATGACAATATCTGGTCTACCATGCTGCATTCTCCTGCTGCCCAGTGGCTTGAGATGAACGAAAGCTTAGCCAGTCTGACAACAGAGCATGAGCAGAGCCTGCATGAATTAGAACAGCTCAAAGCAGAGAACAGTAAGGTTCAGGAAAAATGTATGCAAGTCCTGGCTGATAATGTGGATTTGCATCATTTACTCGACAAGGCCAATTCAACGACGAGCCATTTACAAAACCGTGCATCTCAACTCGAAAGCCGAGTCATTGATTTAGAAAAACAAATTAATGAAATCTGGAAATCGAAAAGCTGGAAGATAACCAAGCCTATTCGTTGGTTCTTCATTAGCCTGCGCAGAGCAAAATTACTTTCTCGTCTAATTGGTCCATCTATTAAACGAGGTGGCGGCGTATCCAGCACATTCAGAAAAGCAGTCGGAGTTTATCGCCGAGATGGACTTATGGGGATCCGCAGACGCTTACGCTCAGTTGCGCATCACCTGCCCTCTGAAAACTTTATTCACCCGACTTACCCTATTTTAAAAGAACAGATCACGTTACCCGCCGAAAAGATTTTAGTGCCGCGGGTACTAATCATTGGGGAACTCAGTATTCCTCAATGCAAAAAATATCGTGTACTTCAAAAACAAGAAATGTTCCGCCAAAGAGGATATGAGTGCAATATTCTAGACTGGAATGATATCGCCGGGGCTTTCGAAGCATTACAGCGGCATTCCGTGGTCATTTTCTACCGAGTTCCAGGCTTCGAAAGTGTCATGCATGTGATTGCCGAAGCGAAGAGACTGAACATTAAGACTTACTGGGACGTTGATGACCTAATTTTTGATGAAGAGATACTGAGAAACAGTAAAACGCTTCAGGGCCTTGATCCTACTGTTTTAAAAGATCTCATCAATGGTGCAACACTTTATCGGAGCACTATGTTGGCCTGCGATGGTGGTATCGCCTCGACTCCCGGCCTGGCAAAAGCAATGCAGGAAGCCGGAGTAAAAGATGTTGTAATCATCGAAAATGCGCTTGATCACCAAACTATGGTGACGGCCGATGAGATCAATAATTCAGCAATAAGTTCAACTAAGTCAGATGAATATGTACGTATAGTTTACGGTTCAGGAACTAATACACATAATATTGATTTTGAAGAAGCGGCACCGGCTATTGCAGTAATTTTGGCAAAATATCCTAATGTGAAATTTAGAGTGATCGGTCAACTGGATTTACCCGATTATTTATCAAAACATATCTCACAGGTAGAATTTTTCCCTACCTGTACATATGAAGAGTATTTGGTGCTACTCTCTGAATGCGATATCAGTATTGCACCACTGGAAAATTATATTTTCAACGATTCAAAAAGCAATATCAAATATATTGAAGCCTCATCACTTCATATACCATCAATATGTTCACCGCGCTCTGCATTTACTCAGGCCATCATGCATGAAAAAAATGGTTATCTTTGCAACAGTGAATCTGAATGGATCATGGCATTCAGTTCATTAATTGAAGATAAACAAAAACGTATTGAAATAGGTGAAAGAGCCTATCAAAATGTAATGTCTCACTATTCACCAGTGAGTATTGCACAAGATCAAGTTCAACCTTTTATTGACCATATTTTTAGTGAAAAAAGACGACAAACAATTCTTTCCGTGAACTGTTATTATTCCCCACGTTCATTCGGTGGTGCAACGATAGTTGCTCAGGAAATTAACAAAGAGCTTCGTAATAACGGAACAATTGTACATGTGGTCACTGCATTTTCTGACCGCGACGTAGCATCGTACCAATGTAAGCGCTATGAAACTGATGGAATGAATGCATTTGGCATTGGCATTCCGGATAATTTAAGCTCAAGAGAAAGCTTTGATAACCTAAATATCACGTCGGTATTTGAAGATATTGTAAAGGTCACTAAACCAGATATTGTTCATTTCCATTGTATTCAGGGAATGGGTGTCAGCATGTTAGACATATGTAATCAATTTAATGTTCCATATGTTGTTACCCTTCATGACGCATGGTGGCTCAGCACAAACCAGTTTATGATTGACACAAATGGCGTTTATGTCGGTCAGGCGATGATTGATGCTGAGCGTGAGACTGGAAACATTGCTAATAAGCATTTCAATTTCCTTAGGGATTCGCGGGTAAGAGGAACTCTCAATGCAGCAGCAGCCATATTATCACCAAGCAAATATTTTGCCGATTTCCATATTGCCAATGGCTTTAAAGATGTCATTATTAATAAAAATGGCATCCTGAAGCCTAAAAGCACCAAGCATGTACGCTCAGGTAACACACTAAGATTTGGCTACGTTGGCGGTAATACTGAAGTTAAAGGTTTCCACCTTATCCGCAAGGCATTCACTAAGCTTTCAGATAAAGACATCAGCCTTAGCATTGTCGATAATACAACAAATCTTGGGTATTCCTCTTTCACGGAGTCTGAGCTTGATTTCTTCGACAATACTATTCTTGTTCCTGGATATACTCAGCAAAATATTGACGATTTCTTCTCCAATATTGATGTATTACTTTTCCCTACTCAATGGAAGGAAAGTTTTGGCCTAACGGTTAGAGAAGCGTTAATCCGTAATGTCTGGGTCATCGTCACGGATGCTGGTGGTGTGACTGAAGACATTATTGAGGGGGAAAATGGTTTTATCATACCTCTTCAGGATAAAGGTGAAGCTCTATATGCAGCCATTAATAAAACAGTTGCTATCTATTCAGAGCGCTATGCGCAAGGTGAAGTTGTATTGCCGAGCAATACAATTACTACCTTTGAACAACAAGCAGTCGAATTACAGCATATTTTTGATAAAATATTAAGCACTAAAATTCCTGACTAAGTTTATCTAGCATTTAAAACAGATAAAGCCAACAATTGTTGGCTTTATCATTTGAATAAGTAATACACGTCAATGTCTGCGATTTAAGAAACCATCTTTAATAGCTCGTAAAAAGCTATGTAGGTATTCTCTCTTTTTACTCTTTTGGGTAAGAATCAAAATAACCTGATGTATAAAATTGAAAATAAACTCACGAACGACCATCAGTTTAGGTACATGCTTCATTCGTAACAAAAAGAAAGCATTACGTACACGATAATATCTTCTGAATGGCGAATGTACGGGAATATTGAACATGAAAAATCTAACGATCTTATCGCCAATAGAATGTGTCATACGGGCAGAGGTCCCTACATAAATAGTGTATCCTTGGCTAGTTGCTCTCAAACACCATTCCGTATCGACATAATCAATAAAAAGTGATTCATTCATATAGCCTATCTGACGTATAGCGTCGATAGGTATCATTGACCCTGACGAAATAATCAGTGATGTTGCAAAAGGGGCACTATAATTTTCAGGATTTATTTTTTTACGTAAACCAAACCGATTAATATCAATAACTTTATAGTAAAAACCATGCCTGGAATCCGTAAACACTGGTCCTATAGTCGCTATTTTGGAGTCATATTGTCTGACTCTCAAAAAATCTTGTGTCAGCGCTCGGATGTAATTCTCATCAATTTTACTGTCCTGATCAAAGAATACGATGTACTCAGCGCCCTTTTCTTCTGCCTTTCTGATACCTATATTTTGTGCTGCCGCAATCCCAAGGTTTTTTTCAAGCTCAATAAAGACGCAAATCTCGCGTAAGTTTGCAAATTTTTCACGGCCCAGACTGCCATTATCCACGACGATAGATTCGACACCCTGTCTTTTGAGTGAATCAATGAGATGCATGAGGTCATTAATTATCGGTTGATAAGAGACAATAACGGCAGCCGGTTTTATTTTTTCACACAACATGCATCACTTCCCTATTTCCCAGCAACCAAAACCGTCAGGTATGACGTGACTCATTTCTTTGTACACACCGGGAGCGCGGACAGGCAAGTTTTATTGACTTCTTTTCTTTTCCTGTCAAAAATCCAACCCCATTTATTAAAATAAAGGATCGAAGATTTAATATGACACATTAATAAAGATGTATTTTTGTATGACCCCTTACCAAACTCATGAATGATTTCTTTACCTGAACAATACATTATTTCAGTATGGTCCAGCGCTCGTCGACATAGATCAACATCTTCAAGATACATAAAGTACCTTTCGTCAAAACCTTTGAGCTTTATTAATAAATCAGAAGAAATTAGCATAAAACAACCCGAAACCGAAGGGACAGAAAAGTTCCTGCTAAAATCGGCATCTTGTATTTCATATCGCTGATCCATTTTCTTCGCTAACGACGGCATGAAACGTCTTAAAAAGAGATTCAGCGGAGTCGGCAAGAGTTTACAGCTATATTGCTTGGAGCCATCTGAATAACGGATTGGAGGAGAAACAAATTTGTAGCCATGACAACGGCACTCTTCCAATAAATAAGAAACAACGCCCTCATTAAAATATACGTCGGGATTACAGATTAAAAAGTACTCACACTGAGGTAGAAACTCCGCCATTGCCTGGTTATGCCCGTGGCCAAAGCCACAGTTTTTGTTGGATTTAAGAACTATAATACGCGGATTGTTAAGGGAAAATGCCCAGCCGCAACCACCATTGTCAACTAATACAATCTTGGCTATCTGCGGCTCACGAAGCAGAGAATTGATAGTACGCTCAATCTGGGCATAGGTATGATTGAATAAGACGATCGAGGCAATGACGTCTGATTTCACTAAGTCAGCAACCATGATTTACACTTCCTATCCCCTGATATGTGAGGGGATTTTATATTCAATCAAAAACAGAAATGATTTTTAACACTGATATTTAATTGAGGCAGGCTGAACCAACCTCAATTACCCGTCCGACGTTTATGCACTGACTTCATTCAATATTTTAGGGATAATCGTTTCCAGTTGTTTCTTCCAGTTTCCTGGTGCAATACCTGCAGCATTCAGTTTATTGGTATTCATGACTGAATAACGCGGACGAGCAGCCGGTGTTGGATACTCTTCAGTAGTAATCGAAGATAATGCCGGTATCCGGGGATATGAACCTGAAGCATGCGCAGTGGCGAAGATACTCAGGGCAAACTGATACCAGCTAACGCTTTCATCGCCACTATAGTGATATAAACCCGGCTTGAAATTAGGTATCGACAGTATTTCGATAATAGCCTGAGCCAGATCACCCGCATAAGTTGGACAACCGTACTGATCACCGACAATACTCAAAGCATCGCGTTGAGCGCCGAGGCGAAGCATTGTTTTAACAAAATTATTACCATATTCGCTAAATACCCACGATGTGCGGATCACAATCCCTTTAGGTGATTGTAAAACTTCCAGTTCACCAGCCCGCTTTGTCACCCCATAGACACTTTTAGGGTCACAGTTGTCTGATTCACTGTAGGCAATTTTACTTTCACCATTAAACACGTAATCCGTTGAAACATGGATGAAAGGAATATTGAGCTTACCGGCCTGGCTTGCCAGATTCTTGACAGCCTGACAGTTAATGGCAAAGGCGGCATCGTAATCAGATTCAGCTTTATCTACAGCGGTATAAGCTGCCGCATTAACAATGGCATCAGGCTTGAAACTATCAATAACTTTTTGAACTGCAACAAGGTCGGTAATATCAAGTTGCTTTCTGTCAGTGGCTAATATTTCCAATGATTCGCCAGCGCGATCACTAAAACAGCGCCCCAGTTGCCCCTCTGCTCCCGTCAGCAAGACTCTCATTTGAAAAGCTCTCCGAACGATTTACCTTTACCATCTTTTTCCGAAAGTAATGGGCTTTCAACAGGCCATTTTACCCCGACTTCAGGATCGTTCCAGATCAAACATCCTTCATTGCGAGGATCATAGTAATCAGTGCATTTATACTCAAAATCGGCGAAGTCTGAAATCACCACAAAGCCATGGGCAAGACCGGGTGGTACCCACAGCTGATTCTTATTGTCTTCCGAAAGATATACACCTACCCACTTACCGAAAGTTGCGGACTCTGGACGGATATCAACCACAACATCAAATACTTCACCACGGACAACACGAACCAACTTGCCCTGCGGTTTAGACGTTTGAAAATGTAAGCCACGAAGAACGTTTTTCGATGAACGGGAGTGGTTATCCTGAACAAAATCCAGATCGATTTCTAACATTTCCTTGTAGCGATTTTGCTGAAATGTTTCCAAAAAGAATCCGCGATCATCACCGAAAACTTTAGGTTCTACTAATTTTACGCCAATAACTTCTGTGTCAATAACATTCATTTTTATAGCTCACTCGTTATGCAATTATCCAACGACACGTTACCTTTGCTGTATAAACGGTTGTTGATGCCGTTCTTACAAATTCCATTTATGAAGCATTCAGCCATTCCCATTTTCTAAAAAATCGTACCACAAATGCCTATTGCGGCTCACTCAGAATCTGGCTAAAAGTTCATTTCTCGGCTAACTGTATCTTTACTATACGGTTCGTTGCTTACAAACTCATCCGCAATTTGCAATACACTGACCAGCAGAGCACCGTGACCGATAATGAGACAGCCCCCCCTCTCTGAAACCAAGTTTTTGCTGCAAATTGGACAATTCCTACAAGAACCCTGAGTCACAAGTAATATGATACCTGTCCAGTTCTGGCAGAAGATTTTGTGTGTGTGCCCCCCACAACAGCAGGGTACTTTTCAAACAGACCGTTGATATATTTTAGTTAAATATAGCTTGCAGAAATATTTAGCATGAAAATGCAGGAATCACCTGATTATAGCTGCGCTTACACTAACTCTGCGCTACGCTATGTTCTTATTCGCGACAAAAGCGAAATAGCTGATTTTTTGGGCATGTGAAAAAGCTAACACTTAATAAATGAGTACGTATATATGAAAATTTTGATCACCGGTGGTGCCGGTTTCATCGGTTCAGCAGTTGTTCGTCACATTATTGATAATACAAAGGATAGTGTCCTGGTTGTCGATAGCCTCACATACGCGGGCAATCTTGAGTCACTCCTTCCCGTATCATCTGATCCCCGCTATCAGTTTGCGCAGGCAAATATTTGTGATCGCACAGAACTGGATACTCTTTTTACTGACTTCCAACCGGATGCTGTTATGCATCTTGCTGCTGAAAGCCATGTTGATCGCTCGATTGATGGCCCGGCAGCCTTCATCGAAACCAACATTGTTGGCACTTATGTGCTTCTGGAAGCAGCCCGACATTTTTGGCTTTCTCTGCCTGAAGAGGAAAAATCGGCTTTCCGCTTCCATCATATTTCAACGGATGAGGTGTATGGCGATTTGCACGGCACAACGGATCTTTTCACTGAAACGACGCCGTATGCGCCAAGCAGTCCCTACTCTGCATCTAAGGCCTCCAGCGATCATTTAGTGCGAGCCTGGCAGCGCACTTACGGCTTCCCTACTATTGTGACAAATTGTTCGAATAATTACGGTCCTTATCATTTCCCGGAAAAACTCATTCCACTCATCATTCTTAACGCACTTTCAGGTAAAGCATTACCGGTATACGGTGATGGCGCACAGGTGCGCGACTGGCTGTATGTTGAAGATCATGCCCGTGCACTTTATAAAGTGGTTACCGAGGGTGTCGTAGGCGAAACCTATAACATTGGTGGTCACAATGAGCGCAAAAATATTGACGTCGTTAAAACCATTTGTGAGTTGCTCGATGAACTGATTTCCGCAAAACCAAATGGGATCGCCAAGTTCTCCGAACTGATTACATTTGTGAAAGATCGTCCTGGTCACGATATGCGTTACGCCATTGATGCCAGTAAGATCGAGCAAGAGTTAGGCTGGAAACCACAAGAAACTTTCGAAAGCGGAATTCGTAAAACGGTTGAATGGTATCTGAACAATGAAAATTGGTGGCGCCGGGTTCAGGATGGTTCTTATGCCGGTGAACGTCTTGGCTTGACTAACTAATTTTAAGGAGAAGAATCTAGTGAAAGGTATCGTTTTAGCTGGCGGTTCAGGCACACGCTTGTACCCCCTAACCCGCGGTGTATCGAAACAGCTGTTACCGATTTATGATAAACCGATGATTTATTATCCAATATCTGTGCTTATGCTGGCAGGTATTAATGAAATATTGGTGATTTCTACCCCTGAAGATATGCCATCCTTTCAACGCTTACTGGGTGATGGTTCTCAATTCGGCATTAAACTCGAGTATGCAGTACAGCCATCTCCAGACGGCCTTGCCCAGGCATTCATCATCGGTGAAGAGTTTATAAACGGCGAACGTTGTGCACTTGTTCTTGGCGACAATATCTATTTTGGTCAAAGCTTTGGCAAACAGCTTGAAGCCGTTGCTAAACGAGAAACGGGCGCAACAGTCTTCGGCTATCAGGTTCAAGACCCCGAGCGTTTTGGCGTGGTTGAATTTGATAAGGACTTTAAAGCACTTTCCATTGAGGAAAAACCATTAAAACCAAAATCTCAGTGGGCAGTGACCGGACTCTATTTCTATGACAAAAATATCGTTGAAATGGCTAAACAAGTTAAGCCATCTCATCGTGGTGAGCTTGAGATAACGACATTAAACGAAATGTATCTTGAGAAAGGTCAATTGCAAGTGGAGCTTCTGGGCCGAGGTTTTGCGTGGCTCGATACAGGAACACATGATAGCCTGATTGAGGCTTCACAATTCGTCCACACCATTGAGAAACGACAAGGTTTTAAAGTAGCTTGTCTGGAAGAGATTGCGTTTCGTAAAGGATGGTTGAGCAAAGAGCGTGTTGCTGAACAAGCTGCATTAATGAGCAAAACTGCTTATGGCGCGTATCTGACCCAACTACTTAACGAACATAACTGATTATAAATTCAGGCTGATGGGCTAGTCCGGCCTGAATTATTTTCTAAATATCACTTCAGATAAAAAAAAGCACCGAAAATTCGGTGCTTTTTATTGCTCGAAGTCAATCAATTTTTACTCTTCGGCAAACTCTTTCAACCATGCCTTGAACGCTTCGCCCTGCGTGTTATGGCGAATACCATACTCAACAAACGCCTTCATATAACCGAGCTTATCACCACAGTCATGTGAACGGCCAGTCATGGAGAAGGCTTCAACAGTATGTTTTTTCATCAGCATGGCAATGGCATCAGTCAGCTGAATTTCATTACCTGCACCGTACGGTGTCACTGCCAGCAGTGGCCAGATAGCTTCGGACAGAACATAACGGCCGACAACCGCAAGGTTTGATGGCGCGTCCTTCAGTTCCGGCTTTTCAACGATAGCCGTCATTGGCGCGCTTTCGCCCGGCTCAACTTCTACGCCGTTGCAGTTAACAATACCGTACTTGGAAACGTCTTTCTCCGGCACTTCTTCAACCATGACCTGGCTGTTGCCAGTTTCCTGGAAGCGACGAAGCATGGCAGCAAGGTTATCTTTACGCAGATCGCTGGTGGAATCATCCATCAAAACGTCTGGCAGAATAACCGCGAAAGGAGAATTACCAATCAGAGGTTTTGCACACAGAACCGCATGCCCAAGGCCTTTTGATTGCCCCTGACGTACGTTCATGATGGTCACGCCTTTCGGGCAGATAGACTGCACTTCTTCCAGCAGCTGACGTTTCACACGGGATTCAAGCATACTTTCCAGCTCGAAAGAGGTATCGAAGTGGTTTTCGATCGCGTTTTTCGAAGAGTGTGTGACCAGAATGATTTCTTTGATGCCCGCCGCAGCACATTCATTAACGATGTACTGGATCAAAGGCTTATCGACGATAGGCAGCATTTCTTTTGGAATGGCTTTCGTCGCTGGCAACATACGTGTGCCCAGACCGGCAACAGGGATAACAGCTTTTAACATTGTAAAGGATACTCCTTGAAACCTATGGTGTGTAAATTCAGTCAGTTACCATCCAAACGCGTCAGGGATTTCTCTGAACTGAAATTGTAAAATTGATTTAAATTCCCAATCCGATAGTTCTTCCATGAGTATAGTCTCTGTGATTTGGTTTAGGGAGACCATACTCATGACTTTAGGACTCAAACACGATTATGTTAATTCAGTTACGATACCAGTAAGCCGCACCAAACAGTAAGCTAAAGGCTTATTTTTAGGAATGTTATACCTGTTCGGTGATTTAATAATCGTAACTTGCTGCTTTCCAAATCAGTCCTGACGGCTTTTTATCACATCTCATCCTTCTTCCCCCGGGCCCCCTTGCCAGTTTGCCTAGACCGCTGTTTTAGATTTGAAATTTGGGGCGCTGGCGCCCATTATTCAACGTGCGACAATCGTCGTGTAACCAAAGGTGAAAAACGCAATATGGAATGGATCGCCGATCCCTCGATTTGGGCCGGGCTTGCGACCCTGGTAGTTCTCGAAATTGTCCTGGGGATAGACAATCTCATTTTCATTGCCATCCTGGCGGAAAAACTTCCGCGTCAGCAGCGTGACAAGGCTCGCGTCACCGGGCTTTTACTGGCCCTCGTCATGCGCTTACTTCTGCTGGCCTGCATTTCCTGGCTTTCGACACTGACCCGCCCTCTTATTGCCGTGCTCGGGCATCCGTTCAGCGCGCGCGATATGATTATGCTTGCGGGGGGGATATTCCTGTTGTTCAAGGCGACGATGGAGCTTAATGAACGACTCGAAGGCAAAGATGAAGAACAAAGCCATCAGCAGCGCGGTGCTAAATTCTGGCCGGTCGTTGCTCAGATTGTCGTGCTGGATGCGGTCTTTTCACTCGACTCAGTGATTACCGCGGTCGGGATGGTTGAGCATCTGGCCGTCATGATGGTGGCGGTGTGTATTGCTATCGGCCTGATGCTGTTAGCCAGTAAACCACTGACACGTTTCGTGAATGCGCATCCGACTATCGTCATCTTATGTCTCAGTTTCCTGCTGATGATCGGCTTCAGCCTGGTTGCCGAAGGTTTTGGCTATGTTATCCCGAAAGGGTATTTGTATGCCGCGATCGGTTTCTCCGTGATCATTGAAGGGCTGAATCAGCTGGCACAGTTTAACCGCAAACGCTTTTTATCCTCGCGCCGCTCTCTGCGTGAACGCACTGCAGAAACCGTATTGCGCGTCTTGCGTGGCAAACATGAAGAAGCCGAACTTGATGCTCACTCCTCAAACATGATTGCAGACAGCGCTGACGAAGAAGATGCAATTTTCAACCAGCAGGAGCGTCACATGATTGAACGCGTGCTGGGACTCGGGCAACGCACCGTCAGCAGCGTAATGACCTCCCGCCACGACGTAGACCATCTTGAACTTAATGACCCTGTCGACGTGCTGACGCAGCAAATCGCTGATAACCAACATACCCGTATGCTGGTCACCGAAGACAGCTCCACCGACGAACCGCTTGGCGTTGTGCACGTTGTCGACCTGCTCAAACAACAACTGCTGCAAAATGAACTGGATCTTAAGGCGCTGATCCGCCAGCCTCTGATTTTCCCGGAACAGCTTTCTCTGCTGATGGCCCTTGAACAATTCCGCCAGGCAAAAACGCATTTTGCTTTCGTGGTCGATGAATTTGGTTCTGTCGAAGGGATCGTGACCCTGACGGATGTGATGGAAACCATTGCCGGTAACCTGCCAGAGTCTGACGAAACGCCTGATGCACGGCATGATATCCAGCAGCAGGAGGATGGAAGCTGGATAGCCAACGGCTACATGCCGCTTGACGATCTGGTGATGTATATTTCCCTGCCGGTGGATGAAAAAAGGGAATATCACACGCTGGCCGGTCTGCTGATGGAATATACCCAAAGTATCCCGCAGGTGGGCGCGCAGATACACATTAATGACTATCTGTTTGAGCCTTTAGAAGTCAGCAGTCACCGCATTTTAAAAGTGAAGATCACGCCACCTGATACCGCCTCTGAAGACGATTACGAAGTCTGACTCAATCCTGTAAACAAAACGGGGTGCCTGCGATGGCACCCCGTTTTGTTTATGCTCAGAATTGGCTTAGAAAAGAGATTATTTGTTGAGTAATTTCTCAACATCGCTTTTTTCTTTACTGTCCTTACGCTTGTCGACCCAGTTCTGAAGGGCGCTGCGAGCGCTTTGTTCAAACGTACGCCTCAGTATCTGGTCCACCTGCAGCTGATATCCCATCTGAGCCCAGGGTCCGTAAACCCGCAACGGGATGTCTGTCGTTTTCAGGGTATTGATCAGATTATTGTCACCTTTCCAGCCACCGGTAACGCGGATCAGCAGGTTCATATCCACCTTTTGATTCGACATATCGATTGTTCCGTCACCTTTCGCAGACACCATTGGCGACTGACCTTCAAGATTATTCAGCGTCAGTGTACCTTCGGCCAGATGTCCCTGCGCTTTCAGCGTATCGATCTGGCTATAGTGCTCATACTTTTCAAGCCCCTGAACATTACTGGTATTACGGCTGACCGCCTGCTGAATGAGTTGCTGAATATTAAGGCCATTCAGACGCGCGTTATCCATTGAAAGCTGCCCCTCGCCTTGCCATCGCCGTGCAAAATCAACGGCCGACAACCCTTCTCCGTTAACATTCCCTTGCATAGAGAAGCTCCCGGTAAGGACTTTCGGTAACCCGTAAGCTGTCAGTAAATCACCCAGTTCAATGCTGTCCACATCCGGTGTCAGATGGACCTGAATTTTATTCCCCGTGACATCCAGGGTGCCTGGCAGAGAAAAGCGCCCTGTTCCCAGGTTGCCGCTAAATGCCGGCAAGGAAACCTGGCCCTGATGATTGACCGCATTCAGGGCAAGGTTCTGGATTTTCATACCGCGATAAGTGAGATCAGCAACTTTCAGCGCCAGGGTAGCATTGAAGGTTTGCAAATCATTCAGCCCGTTTGGCTGTTCATCCACATCACGGGCGATAACGGGTGCTGACGTCACAGACTGCGCGGTTTGCGACGATTCTTCCTGCGTATCAGGCTGCCAGCCGGAAAGCGCATCAAGATCAAGCTTATCAGCGGTTAAATTGAGCTGATAATCCGCCAGTTCTCCCAGCTTCGCAGAGGCCGTGCCGGAGATCTGATTATCATTGGCCGACAGCGCCAGCTGGTTCAGCGTCAGCATATTGTTATCACGCTGATAGCTCACCTGCATGGAACCATTCCCCTGAAGGCCTTTCACCGGGATATCGGCACCGTTCAGTTGATAAGTGAACTTGCTGATGCTGGCAGCGACAGCCTGCGGATAGTGCTGCATATCCAGGTCGGCTTTCATGGTGAACGACAGATCGCGCTGGTCGCGGTTTATGCGACTTGAAAGCTGGATACTAGCCTGACGGTTGTCATTCTTTTCCATTTCCAGATTGATATCACGCACGTTGATCTGCTCGTCATCACCGCGCTGCCAGATGAGTAAACTGTCAGCCACGCTGATTTTATCAATATCAAATTTCCAGCCCGCTTCAAGTTCGGATGCGCCGGGCGCAACAGGCGTTGGCGTAGAAGGTGCGACCGGTGCATTGGGCTGATTCTCTTCCGTTTCCGGCGTTAAACGAATGACGGCGTTTTTCAGCAGAACCTGCTTAACCGCGAGCTGATGAGAAATAAGAGGCCAGAGTTTGACATCCAGCCGCATGTTCTCAGCGCTGACAACCGGTGCCTTAGCCCCAGGCGCGGTCAGAGAGGTCTGTCCGGCAATGATGCTGAGCTGCGGCCAGACATGCCAGCGCAGGGAACCGTTGATAGCCAGTTGATAGCCGCTTTTCACCTCGACCCTCTCTACCATGTACTGGCGGAAATCGTTCGGGTTAATCAGGAATACCAGCGAAGTCATACCGGCAATGATAACCACCAGTAAAATCACCAGTGTTGTCAGGAGTCTTCTCATGCCTTCCTCACGTTTTTATCCGGTAAACGGATAAAAAACAGAATCAGTCTTTATCAATACGACTGGCAATAGCGCTTTGCTGGTCGCGGTATTTCGCGTCCTGACGGCTATTGTATGGCCGTGCAGCAGAACCGGATAACGGTTCAAAACTCAGCGCGCCAATCAACATTCCCGGGCGAAGCGCCAGCGGGAGCTTACCTGAATTATAAAACTCGAGAACAATACGCCCCTGCCAGCCCGGATCAATGCGGTGTGCGGTCACGTGCACCATCAGCCCGAGACGCGCCAGTGAAGAGCGTCCGTCCAGCCAGCCCACCAGATCGTCAGGAATGGTGACAGACTCAAAGGTCACCGCCAGTGCCAGTTCGCCCGGATGCAGGAAGAACGCCTCGCCTTCCGGCAACACAATCTCATCACTCATCACTTTATCGAGTGCAGCGCTGACTTCGTCTTTAGGGCCACTCAGATCGATATAACCCGCATTGTGCCCGAGGAAAACGCGAAATCCGTTACCCAGACGCACATCTACCGTTGCACCATTAATCCGTTCGACCGGAGGACGGGGTGAAATACCTAATTTGCCGCTGTCCAGCCAGGCCTCTATATCTCGGTCGCAAAGTCTCATCGTATCTCCGGTATGGTTTTAACGGATTGTTCCGCGATTAATTGAAGAACTGGCTGATTTTAGCCTTGAGGATATCAATCGCAATCCGGTTTTTGCCGCCGCGCGGCACAATGATGTCTGCGTATTGTTTTGAAGGCTCGATAAATTGCAGGAACATTGGACGAACCGTTTTCTGATACTGCGCCATCACAGAATCCATCGAACGACCACGTTCATTGACGTCACGCTTCATACGGCGCATCAGACAGATATCCAGCGGAGTATCGACGAAAATGGAGAAATTCATTTCGTCACGCAAACGTGCATCGGTCAGGAGCAGGATCCCTTCCAGGATAATCACTTTCTTCGGTTTAAGGGTCACCGTCTCAGGCAGACGGGTATGCTCAATGAAACTGTAGCTTGGCAATTCAATCGCCTGACCAGACTTCATTGCCTGTAAATGCTGGAACAGCAAATTGTGGTCCATCGCACTGGGATGGTCGTAGTTGGTTTTGACCCGCTCTTCCATGGTCATGTGACTTTGGTCTTTATAGTAGCAATCTTCCGGGATCACCCCGATATGCTCATCACCGACCTGATCACGAAGTTCACGGTATAACGTACTGGCGATGAGGCTTTTTCCCGAAGCAGATGCGCCAGCGATACCCACGATGACACACTGATGGAATTTGTCAGACATAAAATTAAAGACCTGATTTGGAAGTTGGAAGGCAAGCACAGATATATGCTTTGAACGCGCCAATTATAAGTACAACACACTGCCCGATGCCAGCGTTAAGGCTGTGTAATCGCTGACATCAGGCAATAATTCACAGAGTTGGGGGATTAAACGGCTCTGAAGGCAATTTCTGTCGGGATGGCATCGCCTTTCCAGAACAGTTGTGACGCAATTTTTGCCGCCAGCTCACGGTAAATTGCCGTGAATTCACTTTCAGGATTGGAAACAACTGTTGGCTCACCACGATCTAAATCTTCACGCAACGAAATATGCAGCGGCAATTGCGCCAGTAAATCACAGCGGTATTTCTCAGCCAGACGTTGTGCGCCACCGGTACCGAAAATCGGTTCGTGATGCCCGCAGTTGCTGCACACATGCATACTCATGTTCTCTACAATCCCCAGAACCGGCACATGCACTTTTTCAAACATCACGATGCCTTTCATTGCATCGAGCAGCGCAATATCCTGCGGCGTCGTGACCACTAAGGCGGCGGTAACCGGGATGTTTTGCGACAGCGTCAGCTGAATATCACCCGTACCCGGCGGCAAATCGATGACCAGATAATCCAGATCAGGCCACAGCGTATCCTGAAGCATCTGCATCAGCGCTTTACTGGCCATCGGCCCGCGCCACACCATGGCATTTTCATCCGTCACCAGATAGCCAATCGAGTTGGTCGCCAGGCCGTGTGCCATAATCGGCGACATGTGCACGCCGTCCGGCGAGGTCGGGCGTTCTTCCTCAGTGCCCAGCATATTCGGTACTGACGGGCCGTAAATATCGGCGTCCAGAATACCGACTTTGGCACCTTCTGCTGCCAGCGCCAGCGCCAGGTTCACCGCCGTGGTCGATTTCCCTACCCCGCCTTTACCCGAACTGACCGCCAGAATATTGCGCACACCTTTGATACCCGGCTGATCGTTTGCCCGTTTGATGGTGGCAATATCGTGGCGCAGATTCCACTGAATGGCCGAAGCGCCGGTCACCCGCAACAATTCGCTGCTGGTTTGTTCTTTTAATACATCAAAACCACTGTTCCAGGCGAACGGCAGGGTCAGATCAATATGTAAAACGTCATCCATTAACACGCAGTGATGCAACGCTTTCATCGCGGGCAAATCTTTTTGCAGTGTGGAATGGCGGAAGGTGGCCAGTACGCCGGTCACGAGTGCGCGCAGCCCTGCGGGTGTGGTCTGCTGTGGGGATTGAGATGTCATCCCGGCTCCTTGAAAGGGGGTTATCAGACTATTTATCTATCCATAAGCATAACAGAACACACGTAAGGAGATCCCCCGTTTGTTTACGCGGGGCGGCGCTTTCGGTTAACATCAATGCCCCTGATTTCAACTACAGAAAGCAAGCTCTTACTATGGCTCAAGTCGCGAAAAAAATTTTGGTAACCTGTGCACTTCCGTACGCCAACGGATCCATCCATCTCGGTCACATGCTCGAGCACATCCAGGCTGACGTCTGGGTCCGTTACCAGCGAATGCGCGGCAATGAAGTGCATTTCATCTGTGCGGACGATGCACACGGCACCCCGATCATGCTGAAAGCGCAGCAGCTCGGTATCAGGCCGGAAGAGATGATTGCCGAAATGAGCCAGGAGCATCAGAAAGATTTCGCCGGCTTCGGCATCAGCTACGACAACTATCACTCCACGCACAGCGACGAAAACCGTGAGCTGTCTGCGCTGATTTATGGTCGTCTGAAAGAAAACGGTTTTATCAAAAACCGCACCATTTCGCAGTTGTACGATCCTGAGAAAGGCATGTTCCTGCCAGACCGTTTCGTTAAAGGCACCTGCCCGAAATGTAAATCACCGGATCAGTACGGCGATAACTGTGAAGTGTGTGGCGCAACCTACAGCCCGACGGAACTGATTGACCCGAAATCTGTGGTCTCCGGTGCGACGCCGGTGTTGCGTGATTCCGAGCACTACTTCTTTGACTTACCTGAATTCAGCGCGATGTTGCAGGCGTGGACCCGTTCGGGCGCGTTGCAGGAACAAGTGGCAAACAAAATGCAGGAGTGGTTCGAGCATGGTCTGCAACAGTGGGATATCTCACGCGATGCGCCATACTTCGGCTTTGAAATTCCTGATGCGCCGGGCAAATATTTCTACGTCTGGCTGGATGCGCCAATCGGCTACATGGGTTCATTCAAAAACCTGTGCGACCGCCGCAGTGACCTGAATTTTGACGAGTTCTGGAAAAAAGATTCCACCACCGAGCTGTATCACTTTATTGGTAAAGACATCGTTTATTTCCACAGCCTGTTCTGGCCTGCCATGCTGGAAGGCAGCGGTTTCCGCAAGCCGACCAACCTGTTTGTGCACGGTTATGTCACCGTCAACGGCGCAAAAATGTCCAAGTCTCGTGGCACGTTCATCAAAGCCAGCACTTATCTGAACCATCTGGATGCGGACTGCCTGCGTTATTACTACACCGCGAAACTGTCTTCACGCATCGACGATATCGACCTGAATCTGGAAGATTTCGTGCAGCGCGTTAACGCTGATATCGTGAACAAAGTGGTTAACCTGGCCTCACGTAATGCCGGTTTCATCGCCAAACGTTTTGACGGCAAACTGGCTGACACGCTGGCCGATGAAACGCTGTACAAAACCTTCACCGATGCCGCTGAAAGCATTGCTCAGGCGTATGACAGCCGTGAATCAGGCCGTGCAATCCGCGAAATCATGGCGCTGGCTGACCTGGCAAACCGTTATGTCGATGAACAGGCACCGTGGGTTGTCGCAAAACAGGAAGGCCGTGATGCCGACCTGCAGGCCATCTGCTCAATGGGCATCAACCTGTTCCGCGTACTGATGACCTATCTGAAGCCGGTTCTGCCTTCACTGTCAGAGCGCACAGAAGCCTTCCTGAATACCACACTGGACTGGGACGCGATTGCCCAACCATTGTTGTCGCATCAGGTAAATCCGTTCAAAGCGCTGTTTAACCGTATCGAACTGGATAAAGTCACCGCGATGGTTGATGCCTCGAAAGAAGACATCGCAGCTGCCAAAGTACCGACAACCGGTCCGCTGGCCGATGACCCGATTCAGGAAACCATCACGTTTGATGATTTCGCCAAAGTGGATATGCGTATTGCCCTGATCAAGAGCGCTGATTTCGTGGAAGGTTCAGACAAACTGCTTCGTTTGCAACTGGATCTGGGCGGTGAAACCCGTCAGATTTTCTCCGGTATCCGCTCTGCGTATCCTGATCCGAAAGCACTGGAAGGCCGTCTGACCATCATGGTCGCTAACCTCGCACCGCGTAAAATGCGCTTCGGCATCTCTGAAGGAATGGTGATGGCGGCGGGCCCAGGCGGAAAAGACATCTTCCTGCTCAGCCCGGATTCCGGCGCACAGCCGGGTATGCAGGTTAAATAAAACTCATGACTGCTCCTCCCCCTGCGAAGGGGGAGGTTGGGAGGGGGTTTTACAGACAAAATAAAGAGTTGGAGAAACTTCAGCTTATTTTTTGACCTTAATACCCCACCCCGGCCCTCCCCTTCGCAGGGGAGGGAGCATAATCACTTCGGCCAGTTCGGCCAAATGGCTTTCGGATACTCTCTGTCGATATCCGATTTCGCCAGCCCGATATCTTTCAATTGATCAGCACTCAGCGAATGCAAAATCTTGCGGCTGACGCGGCGCTCATTCCAGCCATGCACGATAGCAAACAACTGTTTTATCCATCCGCTCTTTTTTTGCGGCATCTGTACTGCCCTATCCGCCCCCAAGATATCAGCACAAGCGCGTGTCTCACATCCGGCAAACTGCCGTTCTTCAATGATATTTTTCATATTCTGCTCCCGTTGACGACCTGACATCAGGATCTTACAAACAGTAAAAACATTACAGATTCAGTTTTTTTATATTTCGACCATACAGATCTGGATCTGATGACAGATTCAGCGTTAGATTGTGTCCATCTGTACTGCTTTCTTTGCGCAGGCGTTGAGGAAAAGATAATGAATCGTTACGAAAATCTGGCAAATGTCTTGAGTGACCGTATTGAGCAGGGGCTGTATCCGGCGGGTATCCGGCTGCCTTCGGTGCGGGTGTTAAGCAGTGAACATGGCGTCAGCGTCAGCACGGTTCAGCAGGCCTACCGCGTGCTGGAAGAAAAACAGCTGGTGGAGGCACGACCAAAATCAGGCTACTTTGTCAAAGATGCACGCTTGCAGGCAGCGCTTCCGGCGGTTTGCCGCCCGACGCAACGTCCGGTGGATATTTCCCAGTGGGATCAGGTACTCGAACTGATTACGTCCCCGCACCGTCCCGGCGTGGTGCAGCTCGGGCGGGGCTCGCCGGATGTCACGGCTGCCACGCTCAGGCCCCTCAGCCGCCTGATGGGGCGCGCCGGCCAGCATCAGAATCTCAACGCGTTTCATTACGACAGCATTTACGGCTCAGAAGAATTACGCGAACAGATCGCCCGTCTGATGATTGACAGCGGCAGCCATATGGATGCCAGCAATATTCTGATCACCACCGGTTGTCATGAAGCGCTGTCTATCGCCATCCGTTCGGTCTGCGAACACGGCGATATCGTGGCGGTGGATTCGCCGAGTTTTCACGGGGCGATGCAAACCCTTAAAGGTTTTGGCATGAAAGCGCTGGAAATCCCGACCGATCCGGTGACCGGGATCAGTCTGGAAGCGCTGGAAATGGCACTGGAACAGTGGCCGGTCAAAGCCATACAACTGACGCCCAACTGCAATAATCCGCTCGGTTACAACATGCCTGATGACCGTAAGAAAAGCCTGCTGCGTCTGGCGCAACGCTACGATATCGCCATTATCGAAGACGATGTTTATGGTGAACTGGCGTATCAGTATCCGCGCCCTGCCACCATTACCTCTTTCGATGAAGATGGCCGCGTATTGCTGTGCAGTTCGTTTTCCAAAACGCTGGCGCCCGGTTTACGCGTCGGCTGGATCGCGCCGGGTCGCTATCACGACCGTGCGCTGCACATGAAATACATCACCACCGGCGCCTCGGCTACGCTGCCACAAATCGCTATCGCGGATTTCATCAAACAGGGGCATTATCTGCAGCACATGCGCCGGATACGTAACCAGTACCAGCGCAATCTGTGCACCATGACTGACTGGGTGATGAAATATTTTCCGTGCGGCTCCCGGGTTAGCCGCCCCCAGGGCGGTTTTTTGCTGTGGATCGAACTTGATGAACGCGTGGATACACAGCGGCTGAACCGGCTGCTCGAAGAGCATTTAGTGCAAATTGCCATCGGTTCGATATTCTCTGCTTCTGGCAAATACCGCAATTGCCTGCGCATCAATTATGCACAGCCCCTGACAGCAAAAACTGAACGCGCCATCCAGCAGGTGGGCCTGACGATTTCTCAGATGCTGGAAAACTGCTAAACGTCCATCCGGAGACACTTTTACCGTGCAGATAGAACCGTTACCGCCACTGAACACGCTGGTGGCTTTTGAATGCGTGGCGCGTTATTGCAGTTTTTCCCGGGCAGCCGACGAGCTGAATCTTACCCAAAGCGCCATCAGCCGCCAGATCATTCAACTGGAGGAAATGCTCGGTTGTAAGCTTTTCCAGCGCGCCCAGCGTAAAACGACCCTGACGCCGCGCGGTGAAACCTATGCGCAACAAGTGCGTAAATTACTGGGTGATATTTCGCAATCCACGGCGGAAGTCATGGGCTGGAACGGTTTGCCGCAGGTCACGCTGGCCTGCACCAGCGCCATGAGCGGCCTGTGGCTTTCGTCGCGTCTTTCCTCGTTGCGCCAGTTGCTGCCCGACCTGCAAATCCGCATGAAGATTTCCGACAGCTTTTCAGATCTCAAGTCATCAGAATTTGATCTGGCTATCTTCTATCTGCGCGAGCCACCGCCCGGTTATCACGTACAGGCGCTGTTTGACGAAGTCTGTTATCCGATGTGCTCGCCGTCATTCCTCAGCCGTATGCCACCTGACGCCAGCGCCGCCGATTTACTTGAACAGACATTGCTTATTCAGGATGACCCGCAACGCGAATGGACCGGCTGGCGCGACTGGTTTGCGTCGCAGGACGTCAGCTTCGTCACGCCGCGCAGAACATGGCGGGCCAACAACTATCCGTTTCTGGTGCAGTCGGCGGTGCTGGGAGATGGGATTTTGCTGGGCTGGGAAGGACTGGTGCAGGATTACATCAATAACGGCCAACTGGTCGCCGCACATCCCGGCAAACTGGCTGCCGCCGGAAAATGCTACATGCTGACGCCGCAGGACCGGTTCCTCAAACCTGTGGTGCATAAAGTCATTAACTGGTTAAAACAGCCGTAAAGTGAATGAATTTGCCAGGCCGGATATCCGGTCTGGCAATGAATATTCAGCAGGATTGACGAGATCATGTTCACAGTGATTTATGAAAAATAATAATAATCCGACGTCATAATAAAATATTATGAATTGACATCGGCTGGCGGTATTTTGTTTTTCTCCAGATATCTGCGTTTTCTCGCAGAATTCATACCAATTAATGTGAATAACAGCCAGCATGACTGCGAAATACAGGATGCAAGGTTGAAATCATGACTTAACGAATACAGGCCAAACACGCCGCCGATTATATTAAGATAGGCGTAACTGTTAGCATCAACCGCTAGCCTGCGCATTTGAACCAGCGCATAAGCCAGAAGATAGCAAAACACGCCAATTAAACCGACAACCGTATGCAGTTCCACCGGTCACTTCCCTTTCCAGACGTTGATAGCTGAGAAAAATAAAGCTTTTCAGGGTGTTCTGCCGCGCATTTTTCGCATACCCTCATGATAAATTCTCATGCAAGTTCAACAGGGGGTTTTGATATAAATCATCAAGGCAATCCATTGCGCCAATTTAGAAACACCCGGGGTATTTCGCCTGCACCTATAAAATTCCAGCACGTACTATGGAGATAATTAATGAAAGATAATAATTCCCCTTTGACGAAATTAATGCAGGATGCACAACTTAGCCGTCGCGGCTTTATTACCAGCGTTTCCGCTGTGGGTATTACCAGTGCTATGGGCTTTTCACCGTTCTCTGCTTTTGCTGCTGAGCCGAAAAAAGGCGGCATATTAAAACTGGGTATGTCAGGGGGAAATACCAGTGATACGCTGGACCCGACATTATTCAGCGACTGGGTGCCATTAAATCAGGCATATATGCTGATGAACGGCCTGATTGAAATTGATGAAAATAACAAAGCCACGCCTGAATTGTTCTCCGCCTGGGAAGCCAAACCCGGTGCCACCGAGTGGGTGTTTACCGTTCGTGATGGCGTCACCTTCCATAATGGTAAAAAACTGGATGCAGATGACATTCTTTATTCCATCAACCTGCATCGCGGCGACAAATCCAAAAGCGCCATCAAAACTCAACTGGCCCCGATTACCGGTCTGACCAAACAGGGCGACAACCAGATCCTGATCACGCTTGAAAGTGGCAACGCCGACCTGCCGTATCTGCTGGCGGATTACCATCTGGTGGTGGTACCCAACGGCTTTACCGACTGGTCGCATCCGATCGGTACCGGCGGTTTTATCTTTGATCAGTACGAACCGGGCGTGCGATCGCTGTTCAAGCGCAACCCGAACTACTGGAAGCCGGATCGCGCCTTTGTTGATGCCGTGGAAGTGCTGGTCATCAACGACCCGACCGCCCGCACCAATGCCCTGATTTCCGGCCAGGTTCACGCGATTAACCGTGTCGATTTCAAAACCGTCGATTTCCTTAAACGCAGCCCGGCACTGAACATTGTGCGTTCATCCGGCGGTCAGCATTTCACCTTCCTGATGGATTGCAGCGTCGCACCGTACAACAACAACGATGTGCGCATGGCAATTAAACACGGCATCGACCGTCAGAAAATCCTCGATACCGTGCTGCGCGGCTACGGTTCGCTGGGCAACGACCATCCGATCCCGAAGACAGACCGCTTCTTCAATCACAGCCTGGAACAGCGCGTTTACGATCCGGACAAATCGAAGTTCTACCTGAAAAAAGCCGGTCTGACGGATCTCAACATCGAACTGTCCTCCTCTGACGCCGCTTTTGCCGGTGCGCTCGACGCGGCCGCCCTGTTCCAGGGGCAAGCACAAAAAGGCGGCATTCAGGTCAACATCAAACGCCAGCCCGCCGACAGCTACTGGGACGATGTATGGATGAAAGCCCCGTTCAGCATGGGTTACTGGGGCGGACGTCCGACGGCTGACCAGATGTTCTCCACCGCTTATCAGTCGACTGCCAAATGGAACGACACCCACTGGAAAGATGAGAAGTTTGATGCCCTGCTGTTGCAGGCACGTTCCCTGCTTGATGAAGGCAAACGCGCTGAAATCTATGGTGAACTGCAAAGTATCGTGCGCGACGACGGCGGTGCAATGATCCCGCTGTTTGGCGATTATCTTGATGCAGCCAGCAAAAAAGTCGGCGGTATCAGGCCACATCCGATGTTCAACTTCATGGGTGGTCGTCTGGCCGAGCGCGTCTGGCTGGAGGCATGATGAAAAAACGGATTTTACAGCGGATCCTGTTAGGCATTATCACGCTGTGGCTGGTTTCTGTGCTGATTTTTATCGGCACGGAAATGCTGCCCGGCGACGTCGCGACGGCCATTTTAGGCCAGAGCGCCACGCCTGAAACCGTTGCCGCGTTGCGCCTGCAACTCGGGCTGGATGAACCGTCTGTGCTGCGCTATCTGCACTGGCTGGCGGGTATTATGCACGGCGACTTAGGGCATTCGCTGGCGAACGGTCGCGCCATCAGCGACGAACTGCTGCCACGTCTGGCGAACACGCTGTTCCTCGCCGGATACGCTGCGGTGATCGCTATTCCGCTGGCTGTCGGTTTGGGGATCGCATCAGCCATCTGGCGCGGTTCCGTTTTTGACCGGCTGGCAAATACCCTGACGCTCATCAGCATTTCGGTGCCGGAGTTTTTTGTCGGCTACATTCTGGTGATCGCCTTCGCCATTCGTCTGACCTGGTTCCCGAGTCTGGCAATGGTCGACAGCAGTTCGTCGTTCATCGACCGGCTTTACGTCTGCACCCTGCCGATGCTCACCCTGACGCTGGTGGTGCTGGCACACATGCTGCGCATGACGCGCGCCTCAGTCACTGCGGTGATGGCCAGCCCATATATTGAAAGCGCGGTGCTTAAAGGCATTCCGCGCTGGCGCATCGTGGTCGCGCACGCGCTGCCAAACGCCCTTGCACCGATCATCAACGTGGTGGCATTCAATCTGGCCTATCTGGTGGTCGGTGTGATCCTGGTGGAAGTGGTGTTTGTCTATCCGGGTATCGGGCAATACATGGTGGATGCGGTAACCAAGCGCGACCTGCCGGTGGTTCAGGCCTGTGGCCTGCTGTTTGGCGGCACTTACATTTTCCTCAACACCACCGCCGACTTACTGGCGATCTGGTGCAATCCACGCCTGCGCCATGCGCGCTAAAAGGGGGACACATGAACCGATATTTCATTAACATCCCGCTGTCGGCCTGGATAGGGATTGTGATTATTGCGGTGAACCTGCTGGCAGCTATTTTTGCGCCATGGCTCGCCCCGCACAGCGAAACCGAACAGGTCGGCGACATCTGGCTGCTGCCTTCCGCCGCCACGCCGTTTGGTACTGACAGTCTCGGGCGCGACATGCTTTCCCGCATTCTGTTTGGCGCACGCACCACCATTGCCATCGCGCTGACCATCACTTTCAGTTCTTTTATCATCGGCATTATCACCGGCTTTACGGCGGCAATTTACGGCAAATGGGTGGATGTGGTGCTGTCACGTATCGTCGATACCGTGATGTCGATTCCGGTGCTGATTTTCGCGCTGATCGTATTGTCGGTGATGGGCACGTCCATTCCCGTACTGGTGCTAACCATCGCCCTGCTCGACGCCACCCGCGTGTTCCGTCTGGCACGGCTGGTGGCGCAGGCGATTGTTTGTCAGGAATACGTGGAAGCAGCGCGTCTGCGAGGTGAAGGGTTACGCTGGGTGCTGTTCAAAGAAATTCTGCCCAACGCCCTGCCACCGCTGCTGGCTGAGTTTGGCATGCGCTTCTGCTTTACCTTCCTGTTTATTGCGGGCTTAAGTTTCTTAGGTCTCGGCATTCAGCCGCCATATGCCGACTGGGGCAGCATGGTGCGCGACAATGCGCAGGCGATTAACTTTGGTCAGTTCGCGCCGTTATATCCGGCAGCAGCGATTGCCCTGCTGACGATTGGCGTCAATCTGGTGGTCGACTGGCTGCTGGCGCGGAATAGTCTGCCGCATGGAGATGAAGCATGACACGCACAATTTTAGAAATGCGCGGGCTGCGCATCGAAACCCTCGACGGTTCGCCGCTGGTGCAGGATATTTCCCTGAAACTGGCGGCGGGTGAAGTGCTCGGTCTGATTGGTGAATCCGGGGCGGGGAAATCCACTATTGGTCTGGCAGCGTTAGGCTATGCGCGTCAGGGCTGCCGCATTGCCGGTGGCGAAGTTTTCCTGGATGGCACCGATATCGTTTCTCAGCCTTCCAGCGTAAAGCGCGAATGGCGCGGCAGGCGCGTGGCGTATGTGGCGCAAAGCGCGGCGGCGTCATTTAATCCGGCGCTGACCATCGAAAAACAGGTCTGCGAAGGCCCGATCCGCCACGGTCTGATGAACAAAGAAGAAAGCCGCCAGTGGGCAATTTCACTGTTCCGCTCACTGGATTTGCCGGATCCGGAAAACATCGGCAAACGCTATCCGCATCAGCTTTCCGGCGGCCAGCTTCAGCGCGCAATGGCCGCGATGGCGATGTCCTGTAAACCTGATTTGCTGATCATGGATGAACCGACCACCGCGCTGGACGTCACCACGCAAATTGAAGTGCTGGTGATGCTGCGCAAACTGGTGCGTGAATTCAACACCGCCGCGCTGTATATCACCCACGATCTGGCCGTTGTCGCACAACTTGCCGACCGCATTATGGTGCTGCGCCACGGCAAAGAGGTGGAAACCGGCAGTACGCAAACCATTCTGGAAAACCCGCAGCAGGAATATACGCGGCGTCTGGTGGCAGAGCGTGAACACGCACTAACACCGCTGGCCGATGGTCATGAATCTGCCGGTCAGCCGCTGCTGACCCTGCGAAAACTGAGCACCGGCTACAATGGTAAACGGGTGGTACACGACGTCAGCCTGCAACTGCCGCGTGGCAAAACGCTGGCGATTATCGGCGAATCCGGCAGCGGCAAAAGTACGCTGGCACGGGCGCTGGTCGGATTGCTACCCGACACCGAAGGTACGGTGGATTTCGACGGCATTGCGCTTTCGCATAATTTTCACCAGCGCAATAAAGAAACGCTGCGCCGTATGCAGATGATTTATCAGTTGCCTGACGTGGCGCTGAATCCGCGTCAGACGCTGCTGGATATCATTGGCCGTCCTCTGACCTTCTACTTTGGGATGAACAAAAAACAGGTGCGCGAGCGCGTGGAAGAGTTACTCCGCCTGACTGAACTGCCGCTTAAACTGATCGACCGTCGTCCCGGCGAGCTTTCCGGCGGGCAGAAGCAGCGCGTCTGTATCGCCCGCGCACTGGCCGCACAGCCGGAACTGATTATCTGCGATGAAGCCACGTCGGCGCTCGATCCGCTGGTAGCGGAAGAAGTGTTGAATCTGCTGCGCCGCTTACAGCAACAGCTCGGGCTGTCGTATCTGTTTATCACGCATGATCTGGGCACGGTAAAACGGATCGCCCATCAGGTGGCGGTGATGTATCAGGGTCAGGTGGTCGCCAGCGGCGATACCGACGTGGTCTTCAGCGCGCCAATGCACAGCTACACTGAAAAACTGCTGACCTCCGTACCGGAAATGCGCACCAGCTGGCTGGACGAGGTTCTCGCCCTGCGCGGCACGGCGCTTCCTGCGGCAGCCATTTCTTCGACAGGAGTCTTATGAGCACCAAACGCATCGTGACTGAATTCCCTCACGCCGTCACCGTGACTGAACATCTGTGGATCCCGCTGAGTGACGGCACACGTCTCGCTGCCCGCCTGTGGCTGCCGGATGACGCTGAACACCAGCCGGTTCCGGCCATTCTCGAATACATTCCTTACCGCAAACGCGACGGCACCCGCACCCGCGACGAACCGATGCACGGCTTTTTCGCCGGTAACGGCTACGCCGTGGTGCGCGTGGATATGCGCGGCAGCGGCGAATCCGACGGATTGCTGGCGGATGAATATCTGTTGCAGGAACAGGACGATGCGCTGGAGGTGATTGAGTGGATCACCGAACAACCCTGGTGCAGCGGCAACGTCGGCATGATGGGGAAATCCTGGGGCGGCTTTAACAGCCTGCAGGTCGCCGCCCGCCGCCCTGCCGCCCTGAAAGCCATCATCACCGTGTGTTCAACTGACGACCGTTACCGCGACGATATTCACTACAAAGGCGGCTGCCTGCTTAATGACAATCTCTGGTGGGGCGGCATCATGCTGGCGTACCAGAGCCGACCTTCCGACCCCGCACTGGTCGGTGAAAGGTGGTACAAAGACTGGCTGAACCGTCTGGAAAACATGCCATTCTTCCCGGCATTGTGGATGGAACATCCGCTGCGCGACGCATACTGGCAGCATGGTTCGGTGTGCGAAGACTGGTCCGCCATTCAGTGTCCGGTGATGGCCATCGGCGGCTGGGCGGATGCCTACAGCAATGCAGTGTTCCGCCTGATGGACAATCTGAAAGTGCCACGCCGCGCCATTCTCGGTCCGTGGGCGCATATCTATCCGCAGGACGGCACACCGGAACCGGCGATCGGTTTCCTGCAGGAAGCCGTGCGCTGGTGGGATCACTGGCTGAAAGGCGAAGACAACGGCGCGATGGCAGGCCCGATGATCCAGACCTGGTTGCAGGACAGCCAGCCGCCCTCGGCGATGCGTCCGGTCAGCCGTGGTGAATGGGTGGGATTTGATCGCGGCACCGCCAGCAATATCAATCACATCCCGCGCTGGCTCACACGAGGCCAGCTCAATACTCAGCCGGATGTTGACGCAGGCGTTATCAATATCTGTTCACCGCAGAATCACGGTCTGATGGCCGGTGAATGGATGGGGGCCGGTGTGCCCGGCGAAATGCCACCGGATCAGCGTGTCGATGACGGCATGGCAGAAATCTTTGATGGCGAACCGCTGGCCGAGCCGCTGACCATTTTTGGCTTCCCGGAATTTACCGTCGAACTGAGCAGCGATAAACCGGCTGCGATGTTGTACGTCCGGCTTTCTGACGTTGCACCGGACGGTTCGGTAAACCGTGTCACGCACGGCTGGCTGAATCTGTCGCATCTGCACGGCCATGATCAATCTGTGCCGCTTATCCCCGGTCAGAAAGTCAAAGTACCGGTACAACTGGATGGTATCGCACACCGCTTTGCCACCGGTCACCGGATGCGACTCTCGCTGGCGACCACCTTCTGGCCGATGATCTGGCCGATGGCGGAGGTCGCCACGCTGACGCTGGATTTGCACAGCGCGCAGCTCAGCCTGCCGGTGTGCGAACAGCCGGTATCCATCGACGGCCCGATTGCTGAGCCACAAAGCGCGCCGCTGACACCGCAAACTGTGCTGTCGCCAGGGCGCGTGGATCGCAACATCACTTACGATTTCCTCACCGACAGCTGGACCAGCGTGACCAACGGCGTGGGTGGCGTTTTCGGTGAAGGCGTTTACCGCTTCGATGATATCGACACGACGGTCGATCACAATCTGCGGCGCGAGCTGACGGTCAGTAACAGTGATCCGTTATCCGCGCGCTATCTGCTGACGCAGACTATGAAGATGGGACGTGAAGGCTGGTGGATGGAAGCAGAAATCACCCTCGAACTACGCAGCGACCTGACGCACTTTATCGTCAGCGGCGATATGGTGGTCAGCCTGAACGGCGAAGAGGAATTCACGAAATACTGGCACGAGAGGATTGCGCGGTAATGTTTTTTTGCTCCCATAAGCCGTGATTTTGCCTTGCTCCTCCCCCTGCGAAGGGGGAGGCCGGGAGGGGGTTTTAAGGGCTGACACCTCGTTTAAGTAAACTTCAACTTATTGATTTAACTTTAATACCCCACCCCAACCCTCCCCTTCGCAGGGGAGGGAGTCGACCGAATTCTCGATCAAGATTCAGGAATAATCGCCTTTATATCCCGGCTTTCGAGCACCCGCCCGTCCTGCGCATGGATTTCCAGCTTACGCAGCGGCTGGCGATTTTCGATATCTACCAGTTGCGTGCAGGCTTCGCCGGCTTCAAACAGATATTCACTTCCCCACTGCCCCAGCGCAACCAGCACCGGTTGCAGCGCCAGCCCTTTTTCCGTCAGCACGTAATCCTGATACGCCGAACCATCTGCCGCCGGTTCAATCTTCATAATGCCTTCGGCAACCAGCGCTTTCAGGCGGGAGCTGAGAATGTTCTTCGCCGCCCCCAGACTGCGCTGAAATTCACTGAATCGTGAGAGGCCGTACATCGCATCGCGGACAATCAGCAACGTCCACCAGTCACCGATGAGATCCAGCGCGCGGCCAGCCGGACAAGGCGTGTTTTCCAGACGGGTTCGTTTCATGGCACTTCCTGCTCAATGCGGTTTAAAAAATCTGGTTGCATTATAAAACCACCAGTGCTAAAAATCACCTGGTTTTATTATTAAACCACCCTATCCAACACCGAGGTTCTACTATGTCAGATACAATTCGCACTCAGTCCGTGGCCTTAATCACCGGCGCATCAAGCGGCATCGGGGCCACTTACGCCGACCGTCTGGCGAAACGCGGTTATGATTTAGTGCTGGTTGCCCGTGATGCAACGCGCCTGAAAGCACTGGCTGAACGCCTGCAGGATGAAACCGGCGTAAAAATCACCGTGTTACCCGCAGACTTAACCCGCAGCGAAGATCTGGCACGCGTTGAGGATTTTATCCGTGCAACACCGCAGATTTCCCTGCTGATCAATAACGCCGGGGCTTCGCTGAAAGCCGGTTTTGAAAACAGCGATGCCGACGCCATCGGGAATCTGATCACCCTGAACGTCACCTCGGTGGCGCGTCTTTCACGCGTCGCTTTCGACGGTCTGATCAAGCATAAAGACGGGGCGATTATTAATATCGCCTCGGTAATGGCGCTGACGCCGGAGTTGCAATCTGCGGTGTATTCCGCCACCAAAGCCTTTGTGCTGACTTTCAGCCAGACGCTGCAATTTGAAATGGCCGAGCGCGGTCTGTACGTTCAGGCCGTATTACCTGCCGCAACGCGTACAGAAATCTGGGAACGTTCGGGCAAAAATATCGATGAAGTGCCGGGTGTAATGGAAGTGGGTGAACTGGTGGATGCCGCCTTGCTGGGCTTTGACCGCAAAGAAAAAATCACCATTCCGCCATTGCAGGACGAAAAACAGTGGGATGAATTTGATGCCCTGCGCAGTGCAATGGTACCGAACTTCCTGCAGGCTCACGCCGCACCGCGTTACAAGGCCTGACAGTGACACATTGACCAGTAACATAAATTTACTGGTCAATGTTGATTCGCTTTGCAAATATGTTAATTCGATAACTTTGTGAAGTGAATACGATGACTGAATATGTAATTGCTGCACCCGAAGTTCCGTCTCTCGCCGTCGAAGGCCAGAGCGCCCGCTTTCCGTTGCGCCGCGTGTATTGTGTTGGCCGTAACTATTCCGAGCACGCCCGTGAGATGGGTCATGATCCTGACCGCGAACCGCCTTTCTTTTTTGGCAAACCGGCGGATGCCGTGGTTCCCGCCAGCGGCAATGTGCCGTACCCGACGCTGACCGACGATCTGCATTATGAAGTAGAACTGGTCGTTGCGATTGCCAGAGGCGGTAAAGATATTGCCGCTGAAGACGCACTGTCACACGTCTGGGGTTATACCGTGGGCGTAGATTTAACCCGTCGTGATATTCAGGCGCAGGCCAAGAAACTGGGACGTCCGTGGGATTTCGCCAAAGGGTTTGATGATTCCGCACCGGCGAATCCGCTGCAACCCGTGAGTCAGACAGGTCATCCGGCTGCCGGTAAAATCTGGCTCGATGTGAACGGTGAAAAACGTCAGCGCGGTGATTTGAGCGACCAGATCTGGCAGGTAGCGGACGTCATCAGCTATCTCTCTCAGGCGGTTGAACTCAAGCCCGGTGATCTGATCTATACCGGTACGCCAGCAGGTGTGGGTCCGGTAGTGCGCGGTGATGTGATCACCGGCGGCATCGAAGGTCTGAGTGATTTCAGCTTCACTATCGTGTAATGCATGCAGGACGCCTTATTTCAGGCGTCCTTCTCACCAATTTTCCGGGCCATTTCTTCTTCAACCAGCGGAATAAGCTTCTCGAACGCACAGGCACTTGACGGGTCAAACAGCGACAGCGTTTCTATCTGGCTCAGTAAAATCACCTTACGAAACTTCAGCGCGCTCACCGGATCTGATACCGGCGTGATGCCATGTTCCTGATAATAGCGGGCATAATTATGCTCAACGCGCAGTTCCAGTGTGTCTTTATCGCGATAACCGCTGACCATCGGGATCACGACCACATTGTCCGACGAACTTGTTTCACACCTTGCGGTATGCACCATGCCGATATAAACACGCCGCGACTGCAGGGTGATGAATACCATATCGCCCTCTTCCATACACTGATACAACAGCCCTTCCACGCCGTTGGCGCGGGTAAGTTGTTTGTACAACTCTCTGCGTCCGGCAGTATTAAGGCGCAAGCCCGGTGACCAGGTAGTGCGGACCAGACACAGCATCACGGAGACGGCAAGCATAATCACCACCGGTGCCTGAATGCCTAAGAAACTCCAGTTAATGAAATCACGCTGGTAGTGCACATCCTGATGCAGATGCGGCAAGGCGGGCAGCCAGTTGATAACACCGGAAATCCCCCACAGCGCCAGATATAGCAGTGCTATGACCAGTACACCCTGCAGGACAAAAATACAGCCATACAGCGCCACCAGAAAATAGACGTCCCAGCCAAAGGTGCGTTTAAGTTTGAAGCGCGATGAAATGTCGCGGGTGGTATACCAGTAGCCGCAGACCATTAACACCATGAAAACGGCTGTCGCCATTACAGCACGCTCATGCGTTTGACGTGGCGGGCAAAGTCTTGCTGCATCTCCTGATTAGCCGGATTGACTGATGCCGTACCGTTTTCATCAATCAGAATACGCTCGCCCTCTTCCAGCGTATTTTCCATGTCTGCGGCACTGAACAGTCCGAGAAATTTTTCCGGGCTGGAAAATATTTGTAAAACAATCTTCAACATAGGTTTGCCTCTCATCATAAAAGAATAAGCCTAGTCAAAGGAAAGAGACATTGTGGCTGTTTCAGATTTTTTACGGGCAGGAATGAAAAAGGGCCGCCATGACGGCAGCCCTTTGCTGGAATCTGCGAAACGAATTACTTCGCTTCAATACTTTCCTGATGTGCTTCTTCCTGCGCAGCCTGTTCGGCATGCACTTCAGCAGCACGTTTGCGCAGACCTATCCAGCCCAGTACCAGCAGAATGATCAGCACCGGAATGGTCGCCACCGTGTAGGTGCCGTTCGGGTAGTCAAACGCCATCAGGATCAGAACGCCCGCCAGGAAGGCCAGCGTCAGCCACGAGGTCACCGGTGCCCACGGCATTTTGAAGGAAACGTCTTTCGCACGACCTTCTTTGATTGCAGTACGCAGTTTCATCTGACAGACAATGATGAAAGCCCATGAACTGAGGATGCCGAGTGAGGCGACGTTCAGGACAATCTCAAACACCTGCGAAGGCACGTAATAGTTGAGCACTACACCGATCACATAAATGCCGACAGTGACCAGAATACCGGCGTACGGCACCTGCTGCGCACTCATCTTCGACATGAATTTCGGTGCTGAACCGCCCATCGACAGGGAACGCAGAATACGACCGGTGGAATACAAGCCGGAGTTGAGGCTCGACAGCGCTGCAGTCAGAACCACGATATTCATGATGGTACCGATGTAAGGCACGCCCAGCTTGCTGAAGAAGGTGACAAACGGACTTTGGCCCGCCTGATAGGCATTCCACGGCAGCAACAGCACCAGTAACACCACGGAGCCGACGTAGAACAAAGCGATACGCCAGATCACGCTGTTAATGGCTTTCGGCAGCACTTTCTCAGGATCTTTGGTTTCGCCCGCCGCCGTACCGACCAGCTCAATGGCCGCGAACGCAAAGACCACGCCCTGCACCAGAACCAGCGCCGGTAACAGACCGTGCGGGAAAATACCGCCGTTGTCGGTAATCAGATGCAGACCGGTGGTGTTACCGTCCAGTTGTTTGCCGGTGCCGAGGAACACCACGCCAACCACCAGGAAGATAGCAATCGCCGCCACTTTGATCAGCGCAAACCAGAATTCCATCTCAGCGAACCACTTCACGCCGATCATGTTCATGGTTGCCACTATCGCCAGTGCGCCCAACGCAAACATCCATTGCGGAACATCACCGAAGGTTCCCCAGTAGTGCATGTACAGAGCCACTGCGGTGATATCGACAATGCCGGTCATCGCCCAGTTCAGGAAGTACATCCAGCCTGCTACGTAAGACGCTTTTTCACCCAGGAATTCACGGGCATAGGATACGAAGCTGCCACTGGTCGGACGGTGTAAAACCAGTTCGCCCAGTGCACGCAGGATAAAGAATGAGAAAATACCACACACCGCATACACGATAGCCAGCGCCGGACCCGCCATCTGTAAACGCGCACCCGCGCCGAGAAACAGACCGGTACCGATAGAACCACCAATGGCAATCATCTGAACCTGACGGTTGCCCATACTCTTGTGATAACCATGATCGTGAGAGTCCAGCCAGCGCCGTTTAGCCGCGTGCTTCGCCTCTGCCGTTTTTTTATGAGACTTCATTATGAGTTGTTCTCCAAAATAACCTTCACCTGACGCCGGGTGCTGCAAGCAAACGATTGCAAGCCTCGCCGTTTATGGGGTTTACCCACTGTAGTTTTTTTAGCCGGAACTGTTTTGGTGCAATAACGGCGAAGGATGCTACCTGTTCTCACTAACCGTGGCAAAAAAAACCGTCATTAAAAATTGTGAACAGTCATATTTCGCGCAGCAAATTTTGCGCTTGCGTGCGCTCAGGACGATTCTTTCGGCAGACACTCTTTTCTCACCCGTTCGATATTAATGGAGAGATACATAATTTCTTCCGTGGTCAGTTCGCGCTGATATTGCGCGGCCAGATAATCGCCGATTTTTTCCGCGCACAGCCACGCCTGTGGGTAATTTTCTTTTACCGCCACGTGCAGGGTCATGTCATCGTCGGCCACCACCGTGCGGCTGAGCATCCGCTGGGCGAAGAATTTAAGATGGGTGACGAAGCGCTGGTAGCTCAGCGACTCCTCGTCGTATTCAATACGCAGCTGGTATTTCACCAGATTGAGGATTTCCTGCATCACGCGGGTAATCTGCGCCACTTCCGGCATTTCGCCGTTAAGCTGCGCATTGACCAGATGCAGGGCAATAAAACCGGCTTCATCCACCGGCAATCGCACGCCGAGGCGGGAATCGATGATCTCCAGCGCTTCCAGCCCGAGGGCATATTCCTTCGGGTACAGACGGCGGGTTTCCCACAGCAAGGCATTGCTGATCGGCACGCCCTTCTTCTGCCGTTCGATGGCAAAATTGCAGTGATCGGTGAGTGCGATATACAGGTTTTCCTGCAATTTCCCCAGCCGTCCCCGCGCCAGCGAAATAATCTGATCACAGGTGGTCATCACTTCCATCGGAATATGCGACAGCAACTCCGTCAGATGCGCGACCAGTTCGTCATTCTGCAGGGCAAAAATTTTCTCGATTTTGCTTTCATCCAGCTCATCCCCGGCTTTCTTCATAAACGCCAGCCCGCGTCCCATCACCACCTGTTCACGTTGCTGCCCGCTGACGACAACCACCACATTATTATTGAGTATTTTGGCGATTTTCATTGTAACTCCCTGAAAAGAAAAACCTGATCGTCCGTATGGATGATCAGGTTTTGTCTGCCGCAGTCTTGGGATCTGCCTGATGATTTTACCAGATCCGATCCTCAGTCAGACGTAAATTTTGCCCTCAAAACGTGACGATGGCCTTAAGTCCCTTCAGACCGGATCAGATCAGGATGTTAATGACGCACCGTTTGAATTAATCACTTCCTGATACCAGAAGAAACTTTTCTTACGGCGGCGCTCCAGCGTGCCATTGCCCTGATCGTCGCGGTCTACATAGATATAACCATAACGCTTGGAGAATTCCGCTTTCGAGGCGCTGACCAGATCAATCGGTCCCCAGCTGGTGTAACCCATCACTTCCACGCCGTCTTCAATGGCTTCACGCACCTGAACCAGATGGTCATTGATGTACTGAATACGGTAATCATCATTAATGCTGCCGTCAGCTTCGACTTTATCCCGCGCACCCAAACCGTTTTCCACAATAAATAGCGGTTTCTGATAACGGTCATAAAGCTCATTCATTAAGAAGCGCAACCCTTCCGGGTCAATCTGCCATCCCCATTCGGAACTTTGCAGATGCGGGTTGGGCACCATATTTAATATATTGGCACGCGCTTTAATATTTTGTTCTTCATCCGTGGTGACACAACCGGTCATGTAATAACTGAATGAGATAAAGTCGACGGTTTCTTTCAACGCGGCTTTATCTTCAGAAGTAATATTAATTTCCATGCCGCGGTCTTTAAAGAAACGCGGCATATAAGCCGGATACGCGCCACGCACCTGAACATCGCCGAAGAATAACCAGTCGCGGTTCTGCTGCAAGGTTTCCATCATATCGGCCGGTTTGCAGGTCAGCGGATACAGCATTCCGCCAAGCAGCATATTGCCGATTTTGCCGTCAGGAATGATCTCGTGACAGGCTTTTACCGCTTTGGCACTGGCAACCAGCTGATGGTGAATGGCCTGATAGATATCCTGTTTGCTGCTGTCTTCCGGCAATCCGACGCCGGTAAACGGCGCATGCAGCGACATATTGATTTCGTTAAAGGTCAGCCAGTGTTTGACTTTATCTTTATAACGGGTGAACACCGTGCGGGCGTAATTCTCGAAGAAACCGATGGTATCGCGGCTGCCCCAGCCACCGTGTTTTTTTACGATGCCGTACGGCATTTCGTAGTGAGAAAGCGTCACCAGCGGTGTAATACCGTATTTTGCCATCTCATCAAACAGTCGGTCGTAGAATGCCAGCCCCGCTTCGTTCGGCTGCGATTCATCCCCCTGAGGGAAGATACGCGTCCAGGCGATTGAGGTACGCAATACGGTAAAACCCATTTCAGCGAACAATTTCATATCTTGCGGATAACGGTGGTAGAAATCGATGGCGACATCTTTCACGCCGAAATCCCCTTCCGTGCGTTCCTGCACCGGGCCGAAAACACCCTGCGGTTGCAGATCCGATGTGGATAAGCCTTTACCGTCGGTCAGGTAAGCCCCTTCAACCTGATTAGCGGCAACGGCTCCGCCCCATAAAAATCCGTTTGGAAATGGCTTGTTCATATGAACCTCCTGGCTCTGTTCGTTAGCGTAATAAAGTCAGTAAAAGGGTTTGTTCGCTGGCGTCCTGTCCGACACCGGCCGGAATGACGTCGAGATAATCGTCGCTGTTGGTGACCAGCACCGGCGTTGTCAGGTCGTAACCGGCATCAGTGATCCCCTGCACGTCGAATTCCAGCAACAAATCGCCCTGCTTCACCACCGCATCGACGTCAACGTGTGGCGTAAAGAATTTGCCGTCGAGCTTCACCGTATCGATGCCGACGTGGATCAGAATTTCTGCGCCGTCTGCCGATTCAATTCCGATGGCGTGATGGGTTTTGAACAGTGAAACCACCGTGCCGTCTACCGGTGAGACCACCCTTCCGGCGACAGGCACAATGGCCACACCTTTACCCAGCAGGCCGCTGGCGAATGTCGGATCTTTCACTGTGTCGAGTGCGATACACGGTCCGCTCATCGGGCTGGCGATCAGCGTTTTGCCGCGCGGCGCCTGTAACGCATCGGCCTGGGCCTTTTCGCTGACTTCCGGCGCGACCGCTTCTTGTTTTACACCGAAGAAATAAGTCGCCAGTGCGGCAAACAACAGCGCAATCAGGGTGCCGGCAATCCCGGCGGTCACTGTTTTATCAAAACCAGTGGGCGGAATAATCTGGGTAAACGTGAAGACACTGGGGAAACCGAAGGAATACGCCGTGGTCTGGAAGTAACCGAGCACCGCAGCGCCGAGCGCACCGCCGACGCAGCCGAAAATAAAAGGACGCCGATGCGGCAGGGTGATGCCATACACCGCCGGTTCCGTGATACCGAAAATCCCGGCGCTGATCGCCGACCCTGACAATGCTCGGGTACGGACATCTTTGGTCCGCAGCATCACACCCGCGACCGCACCAACCTGTCCCATCACCGCAGGCAGTAACAGCGGCAGCATGGTGTCATGGCCGAGCACGCTGAAGTTGTTGATCATCAACGGCACCAGCCCCCAGTGCAGACCGAAGATCACACAGACCTGCCACAGTGCGCCCATAAAGGCACCGGCGACCATCGGGCTGACGTGATAAACAAACTGGTAGCCATGGGCCAGTTGCTGACTGGCCCAGGTCGCGACCGGCCCGATAACCAGGAATGTCAGCGGCACAATCACCATCAGGCAGATCAGCGGTGTGATGAAGTTACGCAGCGCGCCGGGTAAAATTTTCATCGACTGCTTTTCCAGCCAGCTCGATGCCCACGCGGCCAGAATCACCGGAATGACCGAAGAGGTATAATTGATAAAGACCAGCGGGATGCCTAAGAAATGCTCGCTGTGCGCGCCGGACTGCTGCACATCAAATGCGGCGATCATCAGCGGGTGAACCATCGCGCCGCCAATCATCATGGTCACAAACGGATTACCGCCGAATTTTTTACCGGCGGTATAACCGATCACCAGCGGGAAGAAATAAAACATAGCGTCGCTGGCGGCAAACCAGACTTTATAGGTACCGCTTTCCGGTACCATCCAGCCACAGGCCAGCGCCAGCGCCAGAAAACCTTTGAGGATCCCCGATGCCGCCATAATGCCGATAAACGGCGTGAATATGCCGGAAATGACATCAATGGCACGGGCAAACACACTGCCGTTATCACCCCTGTCGTCATCGCTGCCGTCTGAAAGCGCACTGCCTCTCACCAGCGCTTCATAGACGGCACCGACGTGATTGCCAATCACCACCTGAAACTGACCACCGCTCTCGACCACCATGATCACGCCCGGATTTTCTTTCAGCCCGGCAGCATCGGCTTTGCGGGTATCTTTTAGCTTGAAGCGTAAACGGGTGGCACAATGCACCACACTGTTGACGTTTTCCTTTCCGCCCACTCCGCGGAGAATTTCGTCGGCTAATGTTCTGTATTCCATAGTGTCATCTCATCAGAGTAAGGGCGTCGTGCACGACATTGCCGTTGTATTTCAAAGGGGCGGCCTGCCCCTGAATTCAGGCCAAAAAAAAAACCTAAACGTCCGGTCTCTTCGTCATACACGAAGAAACGAGAAGTTTAGGTTTTGCCTGTCAGACAGTAACAATCCTGCTTTCTGAAACGGATTCTCTGGCGAATCGGAAACAGAAACAAGTCGTAATATCCGCCGGATGATGAAATTGTGATCGGCTTCAGAATTTGTGCAGACTGACGCCCGTCCCTGAGCCTCGGTCTTTTTTGTCCTGACTAACGCAGCCCCGCCACCGTAAATCCGCCATCGACCAGCAGATTCTGACCGGTCACAAATCGCGCTTCATCACTGCACAACCACGCCACAACATCCGCGACATCTGCCGGTTCGCCCACGCGCCCTGCGGGTGTCAGGCGTACAAAAGGGATCAGCGTTTCTTCATTTGCGCCCATCCGCCGCGCCATCGGGGTATCGATAATGCCGGGATTAACGTTATTGATGCGGATATTCTGCGCACCGGTTTCCAGCGCTATAGCGCGGATCATCGCGTCAAGCCCGCCTTTGCTGGCGGAATACGCAGCAGAGCCAATACTGGCTCCGTGCGCCAGCCAGGAGGAGGTATTCACAATCGCACCGCCACGCCCTGCGGCGGTCATGGCTTCCAGCTGATATTTCACTGACAGCCAGACGCCTTTCAGATTGGTGGCAATCACCCGGTCAAATTCCGCTTCTGTCATGTCACTGACTGGCGCAAAACCTTCCACACCCGCATTATTAAACGCGGCGTCCAGTCGCCCGTAATGCGCCAGCGTCGCGGCAATAAGATGCCGGACCTGTGCGCTGTCTGACACATCGGTCGGCACCGCCAGGGCATCACCGCCCCGTTCGCGGATCATCATCACCGTTTCCTGGAGCGCCGTTTCCCGTCTTCCTGCCACCACGACTTTCGCACCATCGCGTGAAAACGCCAGTGCGGCTGCCCGCCCGATGCCTGAGCCACCGCCCGTGACCAGCGCAACCCGCCCCTGTAACCGTAATGTTTGCGACATATTTTTCTCCGTTGATGAATTTTCCAAACCGAGGCCTGACTATAAGCGCATTGATTATTGTGAATAAGCCATGTTATATCGCATGCTTTACTGGCTTTTATTCATCAATAGGAAACTGATGCGCACCCACGAATTCGGAGAACTGAGAGCATTTGTCGCCGTAGCGGAAGAGAAGAGTTTCCGCAAAGCCGCGGCGCGGCTAAATTTAACCGCTTCAACGCTGAGCCATTCCTTACGTTCGCTGGAAGAGCGTCTGGGCGTCAGATTGCTGAACCGCACAACGCGGCAGGTATCGCCCACCGAAGCGGGTTACGCATTGCTGGCGGAAGTGGTGCCAGCATTATCAGTCATCTCTGATGCGATGGAGAAAGTGAACGCTTTACGGGGGATACCCAAAGGCACGGTGCGTATTAATACGCCACGCATCGCTGCTGACATGGTTTTCCTGCCGCAGTTGCCCAAATTTTGTCAGACGTTCCCGGATATCACGCTGGAACTTGCCACCAATGACGGTTTCGTGGACATCATCAGTGAGGGGTTTGATGCAGGCGTACGCATCCGGGGCGATGTTCAGCAGGACATGAGTGCGGTACGCCTGACCGCCGATTTTCACTCTGCGGTGTACGGTTCGCCGGATTATTTCGCCCGCTGTCCGCAACCACAAACGCCTGCCGATTTGAAAAACCATGCCTGCATTGGGCGTCGGGAAATTGCCAGCGGTTCGCTGTACCGCTGGGAGTTCGAAAAAAATGGGCGACAGATTACCGTGCCCGTCAGCGGGCCGCTGGTGGTCGACAGCGTCAGCATGATGACCCGCATTGCGCTCGATGGAATCGGGCTGGTGTACAGCGCGCAGAGTGCTGAACATGATGCGCTGGTGGCGGAAGGTAAGCTGATCCGGGTGCTTGAAGACTGGTCGGTCACCTTTCCCGGATTCTTTCTCTATTACCCCGGCCACCGCCAGTTACCCGCCGCATTAAAAGCGGTGACCGGTTATTTCCGCTGGCAGGAAGAGTGATAACCCCCCTGTCTCAGCCCATTCACCGGAGATGGCATCCCGCTCAACGCGGGCCTTTGCCAGTCCGGATCCCCGCGCCGATGAAGCAAACACCGCCGTCAGTTTGATCCCGTTCACAAATAAAAAACAAAATCAAAAAACGTAAATTGCATATTCATTTCCTCAATTGTTTACCTGAGTTCTATTCACAATACTTTTGGCACCATTTTACTTCCCAGGCTGTTTATCTTTTTTTCCGTTAAAGACATGAATTATTTTCCGTCGGTTATCTCTCCTTACAGAAAGCAGGTAACAAATAATGGTGATCACTCCGGTTCTTTCAGTAAAAGATAAGATTGGCTACGGACTCGGCGATATGGCCAGTGCGCTGGTCTGGCAAACTGCGACTTTATTTCTCGCTTATTTCTACACGGATGTTTTTGGTTTACCCGCCGCGATCATGGGCACACTATTTTTAGTGGTACGCGCCGTGGATGCCTGCGTAGATCCCTGCATCGGTGCGCTGGTTGATCGCACCACAACACGCTACGGGAAATTCCGTCCGTGGCTGCTGTGGTTTGCAATACCGTTTGGGGTCTGTTGCCTGATCACATTTTATGTACCAGACATATCACCGACCGGGAAAATTATTTATGCAGCAGTCACTTATACATTACTCAGCCTGGTGTATTCCGCCATCAATGTGCCGTATTGTGCCATGCCGGGGGCGTTAACACTCGACCCGCGCGAACGCCATTCGCTGCAGTCGTGGCGCTTCGGACTGTCATTTGTCGGGGGTCTGGTGGTGACAGTGATCGCCCTGCCGCTGGTGGCAAAACTCGGCGCAGGTAACCCGCAGAAAGGCTATTTCTATGCCATGAGCCTGATGGGATTACTCGGTATCGTATTATTTTTTTGTTGTTTCGGACTGACGCGTGAACGTTATCAACCGCGCAATGACACCTCCGGTTCAATGCTGAGCGACCTGAAATTACTGTGGAATAACTCACAATGGCGCATTGTTTTTATTTTTAATATCTTACTATTATGTGCCGTCGTTATCCGTGGTTCCGCCACCATGTATTATGTGAAATATGTGCTAGGCCGCCCGGATCTGATTTTTAATTTTATTGTTTTTGGCATGATCGCCTCGTTATTTGGCGCACTATTGTCTGAGAAAATACTGGGTAAATTCGACCGGATTAAATCCTATCAATGGACAATTCTGACTTTTGTGGTGTGTAATGCAGCGATTTTCTTTATTCCCTCCCCTTCCGTCAGTCTTATTTTCGCCCTGAATCTTGTGTTCAGTTTTATCCAAAACCTGACCACGCCGCTGCAATGGACGATGTTCTCCGACGTTGTGGATCACGAAGAATCCCGCACCGGCCGCCGGCTTGACGGGCTGGTATTCTCCACTGCGCTGTTTGCCATCAAATTCGGGCTGGCACTGGGCGGTGCCATCGTCGGCTGGGTGCTTGGTATGGTCGGTTACCTGCCGAACGGCGCCACGCAAAGTGCTTCGGTGATGTTGACCATCAGTTCACTGTTCACACTGGTGCCCTGTGCGTTATTCCTGCTGATGGCCGCGCTGCTTTTTACCTACAAACTCAACAGCCGCACCATGCAAACTATCGCCTTATCCCTCGCAACGCGACGTTCTTTCGGGGGCGACGATGACCCCGTGCTCAGCGGTTCACGCCCTTTGATTAATCAAGGAGATGTAAGATGACTTATCTTTATCAGGATGCTTCACAGCCCGTTGCCCGCCGCGTCGCCGATCTTCTGGCACGCATGACGCCGGAGGAAAAATTCGCGCAGATGCATGCGTTCTGGCTGATCCTCGACAGCAACGGCAATCACAAAGAACGTACCGATCTGAGCGATGATTTTTCTGGTCACAAACAGAGTCAGGCGCTGGAACAGCAACTGGCACTTGGCGCCGGGCAAATCACCCGTCCGCTCGGCACGCACGTGGTCAGCCCGGCAGAAGGCGTACAGGCGCTGAACCGGCTGCAAAAAACGCTGGTAGAAGACACCCGGCTGGGTATTCCGGCGATGTTCCACGAAGAATGTCTGGTCGGCTTATTGTGCAAAGACGCCACACTGTTTCCCTCGTCCCTGAGCTACGCCTTAACGTGGGATCCGCAACTGATGGAGCAAATTGCAGGTGCTATCCGTCAGGAAGCACAAAGCGTTGGTTGTCATCAGGGGCTGGCACCGGTTCTGGATGTGTCGCGCGATGTGCGCTGGGGACGTACCGAAGAAACCTTTGGTGAAGACCCGTATCTGGTCGGCGTGATGGCGACCGCTTACGTGCGCGGATTACAGGGCGAAGCGCGGGACCTGCTGGCCACGCTGAAACATTATGTCGGGCACTCTTTCAGCGAAGGCGCGCGCAACCATGCGCCGGTTCATCTTGGTTTTCGCGAGCTGAATGACACTTTCCTGCTGCCGTTTGAGATGGCGGTGAAGCTGGCGAATGCCGGTTCGGTGATGCCTGCATATCACGACATTGATGGTCAGCCTTGCCACAGCGATCACTTCCTGCTGACCGAAATCTTGCGTGAACAATGGGGGTTCGACGGTCTGATTGTTGCCGATTACGGTGGTGTCAGCCTGCTGCATCAGCATCACGGTGTCAGCCACGACGATGCCGAATCCGCCGCGCTGTCGTTCAATGCGGGTCTGGATATTGAATTACCGAAAGGTGACTGCGCACAACATCTGGCGGATGCCGTTTCGCGTGGCCTGATTGATATGGCGAAAATTGACGAAATTGTCGCACGCGTGCTGACTGAAAAATTTCGCCTTGGCCTGTTTGAACAGCCTTACGCCATTGAGCCTGAGCCGCAGCTTCAGCAACCTGCCACGCGGGAACTGGCCTGGAAAGCCGCGGTCCGCTCAATCACTCTGCTGGAAAATAATGGCATTCTGCCGCTGAAACCCACATCCGGCCAAAAAATCGCGGTGATCGGCCCGACGGCAGATGATCCTCTGGCGTTGCTCAGCGGTTACAGTTTCCCGGTGCATCTGATCATCAGCGAAATGGAAGCGCAGACGGAACAGATCACCACGCCGTTACAGGCCTTGCGTGACGCCTACGGCGAGCAAAATATCCGTTATACCAAAGGTTGCCATATTCTTGAAAAACGCACAGCGGGCGCGCCGGTCTTCCCCGGCGATGCCGCAACACCCATGCAAAACTCGCCGGTATCACGAAGTACCGCGCTGATCCCGCAGGCCGTAAAACTGGCGCAGGAAAGTGACGTCGCGCTGGTGTTTGTCGGCGATCTGGCCGGTTTATTCCAGAGCGGTACTGTCGGCGAAGGCTCTGATACAGACAGCCTGCAACTGCCGGGCGTTCAGCAGCAGTTGCTGGAAGCCGTGATCGCAACCGGCAAACCGACCATTGTGATAATGACCGGGGGTCGTCCGTATTCCCTTGGCGGGCTGGAAGAAAAAGTCGCCGGATACCTGATGGCATTTGCACCCGGACAGGAAGGGGGACGCGCCATCAGCGACATTATCAGTGGCAAACAGGCTCCGTCCGGGCGGCTGGTGGTTTCCGTACCGAAAAGCGCCGGTGCGATGCCGTATTACTACAATCACAAACTGAAAAGTGGCGGCACGCCGATCGCCTTCCACTTTGGCGCAAAATACCCGTTTGGCTACGGACTGAGCGGCACCACGTTCCGCTATCACGACCTGCAACTCAATCAGCAACCGGTCGCCATCGAAAATGGCGATATTGCAGTACAAATCAAAGTCACCAATACCGGAAATCAGGCGGGCAGCGAGGTGGTGCAGGTTTATCTGCGTGACTGTGTGGCATCACTGGTACGCCCGATGCAGGAACTCAAAGCCTTTGAACGCGTTGAACTGGATGCCGGACAAACTGCGACGCTCAGTTTCAGCATTCCGACCGATATGCTGAATTTCACCAGTCACGCCGGTAAGCGCATCGTCGAACCGGGTTCTGTTGAAGTTCAGGTGGGCTCTTCAAGCGCCGATATTCATGCAACAGGAAAGGTGATTCTGGCGGGTGAAGTACGCGAGTTGCCACGTAACTGGCGGATGGTCAGCCGCTGTGAAGTCAGTCGTTAATACCTGATGAGGGAAAGCAAAACGGACGCTCAGGGCGTCCGTTTTTTTATGCTCAGGAGATCTGTTACTCAGATTCTCTGGCAATACCGAAATGCTTATACGCATGATTGGTCGCCATACGCCCGCGCGGTGTGCGCTGAATAAACCCCTGCTGGATCAGGAAGGGTTCGATGACGTCTTCAATCGTCTCGCGCTCTTCGCCAATCGCCGCGGCTAAGTTATCCAGCCCGACCGGCCCGCCGCTGAACTTATCGATAATGGCCAGCAACAGTTTGCGGTCCATGTAATCGAAACCTTCGGCATCAACATCCAGCATATCCAGCGCGCCGTTAGCCACATCACCATTAATGGTACCGTCGCCTTTCACTTCCGCGAAGTCACGCACACGGCGTAATAAGCGGTTAGCGATACGCGGCGTTCCGCGTGAACGGCGGGCTATCTGATGCGCGCCCTCTTCCGACAACTCCAGCCCGAGGCAGGAGGCGCTACGCCCGACGATGTGCTGCAAATCAGCCACCTGATAGAACTCCAGACGCTGTACGATACCGAAACGGTCACGTAACGGTGACGTCAGGGAACCGGCGCGGGTCGTCGCACCAATCAGGGTAAACGGCGGTAAATCGAGTTTGATGGAGCGTGCCGCAGGACCTTCACCAATCATGATATCCAGCTGATAGTCTTCCATCGCCGGATAGAGAATTTCTTCGACGACCGGTGAGAGACGGTGGATTTCATCAATAAAAAGCACATCATGCGGCTCGAGGTTGGTCAGCATCGCGGCCAGATCACCGGCTTTTTCCAGCACCGGCCCCGACGTGGTACGTAAATTCACGCCCATCTCGTTCGCCACGATGTTGGCCAGCGTGGTTTTACCCAGTCCCGGCGGTCCGAAAATCAACAGGTGATCGAGCGCATCTTTGCGTTGCTTAGCCGCCTGAATAAAGATTTCCATTTGCGAACGCACATGCGGCTGTCCAACGTATTCGCTGAGCAACTTCGGGCGGATCGCACGGTCAATGACCTCTTCTTCACTGAAAACTTCGGAAGAAATCAGGCGGTCAGCTTCAATCATCGTTTACCTCACAGCGCTGCGCGCAGCGCTTCTCTAATCAACGTTTCAGATTCTGCGCCCGGTTTGGCCACCTTGCTGATCATGCGGCTGGCTTCCGGTGGTTTATATCCGAGGGATATCAGGGCTGCAACGGCTTCGCCTTCGGCGTCAGATTCTTTAGCTTTCGACGCCGATGCAGGTAGCGTGATATCAGTATGATTGTTAAATAGATCACCGTTTAATCCTTTAAACCGGTCTTTCATTTCGACGACCAGGCGTTCTGCGGTTTTCTTACCGACGCCAGGTAACTTAATTAATGCGGTGATTTCTTCCTTTTCTACCGCACTGACAAACTGCTGCGCCGACATGCCTGACAGAATCGCCAGCGCCAGCTTCGGCCCAACGCCGTTGACTTTAATCAGCTCGCGAAACAGCGCGCGCTCTTGTTTATCGTTAAATCCGTAGAGCAACTGGGCATCTTCACGGACGATAAATTGCGTGAAGATGATAGCTTCCTGACCCAGTTCCGGCAATTCATAAAAACAGGTCATCGGCATATGCACTTCATAGCCCACGCCGTTGGTTTCAAGCAGCACCAAAGGGGGCTGTTTTTCCAGAATAATGCCTCGTAGTCTGCCTATCACGTTCATTTTCCTTATCAGGTCAAAAGCAGCGATGTTTATATCATAAAAAAGGCTGGATGGATATCCAGCCTAATGGACTTGCGGCGTCTATCGCATACGTCCGCGCGCCATCTGTAATTTGTCACTGCTGAGCCGGATAGCATTCTGGCTCATATGACAATGCGTTATGGCAATTGCCAGCGCATCGGCGGCATCGGCCTGCGGGTTAGCCGGTAATTTCAGGATTGACCGCACCATATGCTGAACCTGCGCTTTTTCTGCCGCACCGGTACCGACCACGGTCTGTTTGACCTGCCTCGCCGCATACTCAAACACCGGCAGATCCTGATTGACAGCAGCGACAATTGCCGCACCGCGTGCCTGCCCGAGCTTTAACGCGGAGTCAGCGTTCTTCGCCATAAACACGGATTCGATGGCAAAAAAATCAGGCTGAAATTGCGTAATGATTTCCGACACACCGGCGTAAATCAGTTTCAGACGTCCCGGCATATCGTCCACCACGGTGCGGATGCAGCCGCTGCCGAGATAGCTGAGCTGACGCCCTGTCTGGCGGATAATGCCATAGCCGGTAATACGCGAACCGGGGTCGATCCCCAGAATAATAGCCATAGCCAGTCAACGCCTTGTGTTGTCGTTTTTTTGGAAAGTTGGGGAGAGTATAAACTGCTGAGGGACAACAGGATAGCCAGCCGGTGGTAGCCACCGGCGGCACTGAGATTACAGGGTTTCTGCGATCTCGTCGGAGATTTCACCGTTGTGGTAAACCTCCTGCACATCGTCACAATCTTCCAGCATGTCGATCAGGCGCAACAGTTTAGGTGCAGTTTCTGCATCCATGTCGGCTTTGGTCGATGGGATCATCGTGACTTCAGCGGAATCAGCTTTGTAACCGGCGGCTTCCAGCGCATCTTTCACTTCGCCCAGATTTTCCCAGGCAGTGAACACATCGATAGCGCCATCATCGTAAGAAATGATGTCTTCAGCACCCGCTTCAAGCGCGGCTTCCATCAGCACGTCTTCATCCAGACCAGGAGCGAAAGTGATCACGCCTTTTTTGGAGAACAGATAAGCCACGGAACCGTCGGTACCCAGATTGCCACCGGTTTTGGTGAAGGCATGACGCACTTCTGCCACGGTACGGTTGCGGTTATCACTCAGACATTCAACCATGATGGCTGAACCGCCAGGACCGTAACCTTCATAAATGATGGTTTCCATGTTGGTGTCTTCGTCACCGCCCACGCCACGTGCGATAGCCCGGTTGAGGGTATCGCGGGTCATGTTGTTGGACAGCGCTTTATCGATAGCCGCACGCAGACGTGGGTTTGAACCCGCATCGCCGCCACCCAGACGCGCAGCGGTAACCAGCTCACGAATGATTTTGGTAAAAATTTTGCCGCGTTTAGAATCTTGCGCCGCTTTGCGGTGCTTGGTATTGGCCCACTTACTGTGACCTGCCATAAATATCTCCAAAAAGTCTAAAGTCTTAACAGACCGAATAGTTTACAAATTCTTCAATCGCCTGCTGGTTGCTCGGGGAGACTGTCAGCGCTGCCGCTGCCAGTTTATCGAGCCACCGGTACGCATGATGTTCGGTGAGAACCACATCACGCTCGTCGGGTAACGCCAGACAGAACCAATGTTCTTTATTGCGGGTCACACCGGGAGCATAGCGATGGCGCAAATGCGCAAATATTTCAAAGTCCTCGCAGCGATGGCAGTCCTGCAGAGTCAGGTTTTCACCTGCAATGTCGATACCGACCTCTTCCATGACTTCACGCTGCGTGGTTTGATTTGGGGATTCCCCGTCTTCCAGACTGCCGGTCACCGACTGCCAGAAATTCGGGTCATCCTTTCGTTGAAGCATCAGCACCCTGCCGGTGTTTCTGGCGTAGATGACGCACAGTATCGACTCAGGACGCTTATAGCTCATTAGTTATTCTCTGTATTTGTGTCTGGTGTCACTTCTTTTTTCGCCACAACCGCAATGCCCAGTTCCAGCAGCGACGCAGGGTTGGCAAAACTTGGCGCTTCGGTCATCAGACACGCCGCAGCGGTAGTTTTCGGGAAGGCGATCACGTCACGGATGTTATCCGTGCCGGTCAGCAACATCACCAGACGATCGAGACCAAATGCCAGACCGGCGTGCGGAGGCGTACCGTATTTCAGGGCGTCGAGCAGGAAGCCGAATTTCTCGCGCTGTTCGTGCTCGTTAATACCCAGAATGCTGAACACGGTCTGCTGCATTTCGCTGCGGTGAATACGCACAGAACCGCCGCCCACTTCGTAGCCGTTGATCACCATGTCGTAGGCGTTAGCGATAGCAGAAACCGGGTTCGCTGCCAGTTCTTCTGCGCTCATGTCTTTTGGTGCAGTGAACGGGTGGTGCATAGCGCTCAGGCCGCCTTCGTCAGTGTCTTCAAACATCGGGAAGTCGATCACCCACAGCGGAGCCCACATGTCTTCTTTAGTGATTTTCAGGTCACGGCCGACTTTAAGGCGCAGTGCGCCAATCGCGTCAGTCACAATCTTCGCGCTGGCTGCGCCGAAGAAGATCATGTCGCCATCCTGTGCACCAGTGCGTGCGATCAAGGCAGCCAGCAGTTCTTCATTCAGGAATTTAGCCACCGGGCTCTGGATACCTTCCAGGCCTTTCGCCACTTCATTCACTTTGATATAAGCCAGGCCTTTCGCACCGTAGATTTCGATGAATTTGGCGTATTCGTCAATTTGTTTACGGCTCAGGGAGGCACCGCCCGGAACGCGCAATGCAGCCACGCGGCCTTTCGGATCGTTGGCCGGATCAGCAAACACTTTGAACTCGATGTTTTTCATCAGGTCCGCAACATCCACCATTTCCATCGGGTTGCGCAGGTCCGGTTTATCAGAACCGTAGCGACGCATGGCCTCTGCGAAGGTCATGATCGGGAAGTCGCCCAGATCCACGCCTTTCACTTCCTGCCACAGTTCACGGGCCAGTTTCTCCATCACTTCGCGCACTTGTTCGGCGCTCATGAAAGAGGTTTCCACATCGATCTGGGTGAATTCAGGCTGACGGTCAGCACGTAAATCTTCGTCACGGAAGCATTTTACGATCTGATAATAACGATCAAAACCAGACATCATCAGCAGTTGTTTGAACAGCTGAGGAGACTGCGGCAAGGCGTAGAACTTACCTTTGTGCACACGGCTTGGCACCAGATAGTCACGCGCGCCTTCCGGTGTAGCTTTGGTCAGCATCGGAGTTTCGATGTCGAGGAAGTCATGGCTGTCCATGAAACGGCGTACGAAGCTGGTGATTTTTGCACGCGCTTTCAGGCGGTTAGCCATTTCAGGGCGACGCAAATCCAGATAGCGGTATTTCAGACGCGCTTCTTCAGTGTTGACGTGGTTGGAGTCCAGCGGCAGCGATTCTGAACGGTTGATAATGTTCAGATTACTGGCGAACACTTCCACTTCACCGGTCGCCATGTCTTTATTGAACTGGCTTTCCGGACGTGCACGCACGGTGCCGGTTAACTGGATGCAGAACTCGTTACGCAGTTCAGACGCCAGCTTGTAGGCTTCTGCCTGATCGGGGTCGAAGAAAACCTGAACGATGCCTTCGCGGTCACGCATATCGATGAAAATCAAACCACCCAAATCGCGGCGACGGTTAACCCAGCCACACAATGTTACTTCCTGGCCCACATTGGACGCATTCAGTTTTCCACAATATACAGTACGCATAACGGTATCCTTTTGATCCCACTACCCGGCCTCATGGCTCACAGGCACAGAAACGGTTATTGACTCTGGTCGCCCGCCGCAAAACTCAGCAGCGCACGGAATGGGTTTTATTCAGGTCGAAAAAAGGCGGCTATTATAAAGGAATTTCCGGCGAAGGATAAGTGCGAACACGTCAACGCTGGCGCGGAAATTCACTCGTGTTGCTGGCTACACATAATTTAACAAAATTATATCTTTTTGCTCCCCGCGCTAGCATAGACTCACGCAATCCCCTTTGTACACGCACTAAATGATTCCTTTCTCTCATTACCCATTTTGAAAACCGGGAGCTAAACATGAAACTTGATCCAAAAAACACCGCGCTGGTACTGATTGACTTACAGAAAGGAATTTTACCGTTCGCAGGCGGCCCGCACACCGCACAGCAGGTGCTGGATAATGCCACTGAACTGGTAACCCGTTTCCGTAAACTGGGTGCGCCGGTCGTCATGGTGCGCGTGGGCTGGTCTGACTCTTTTGACGAAGCGCTGAAACAACCGGTTGATGTCCCTGCGGCTGCGCCGGAAGGCGGTTTACCGGCAAGCTGGTGGGAATTCCCGGAACAACTGGGCGTAACCGACAGCGATCTGCTGGTGATCAAACGTCAGTGGGGCGCGTTTTACGGCACCGATCTGGATTTACAACTGCGCCGCCGCGGCATTAAAAGCATCGTGCTTGCCGGTATTTCCACCAACATCGGCGTGGAATCTACGGCCCGTAATGCCTGGGAACATGGCTATGAACTGGTGATCGCAGAAGATGCGTGCAGCGCACACAACAATGACCATCATCAGTCCAGCATGCAGTTTATTTTCCCGCGTATCAGCCGCGTACGTTCCACTGCCGAAGTGCTTGCTGCGTTACCAGAGTAACGTTACCCTGATTTTCATGCCTGAACGCCGCCCGCTGAGGCGGCGTTTTATTTGGGATTTGGCCCGGAAAAGGGAGCATCGATATGTATATTGGTTTACCGCAATGGCATCACAGCGCCTGGGCAAAGATGGGTTTACGTGATCTGGCCGATTACGCGCGGTACTTCAATTGCGTCGAAGGCAATACCACGTTTTACGCCCTGCCCAAACAGGAAGTGGTGATGCGCTGGCGTGATATGACGCCTGAGTCTTTCCGTTTTTGTTTTAAATTTCCTTCCATCATCAGCCATAAAGCCGCACTGGCGAATTGTCAGGAAGACGTCGATATGTTTTACCGCACGCTCGAACCGCTCGGTGAACGCATCGGCCAGCTCTGGCTGCAACTTCCTGCCGCATTTGCGCCCGTACATCTTGATCGCCTGTGGCAATTTCTTGATGCCCTGCCCGCCGGTTTCGATTACGGCGTTGAAGTGCGCCATGCGGATTTCTTCAATAAAGGTGAGGAAGAACGGGCGCTGAATCAGGGATTACATCTGCGCGGCATTAATCGTGCGATCCTTGACAGTCGCCCGGTTCACAGCTCAACCTCCACCACCGAAGCGGTGCTCGAAGCCAAACGCAAAAAACCGATACTGCCGCTGCACGCGCTGGCGACATCCTCCCGCCCGATTGTCCGCTTTATCGGCGGCGACAGTCTTGAGGCAAACCGTCCACTTTTCGGCCAGTGGATTGCAAAACTCAGCGACTGGCAATCACAGGGATTGTCACCGTATCTGTTTATTCATACGCCCGATTGTTCCGACGCGCCCCAGCAGGCACGCTACCTGTGGCAGGATCTGCGTCAGCACATTCCTTCGGTCCAGCCCGCGCCGGACTGGCCGGAGCAGGATGCGTTGTTCTAAGAATATTCAGGTTTTTCTGACGACAGTTTTATGCCTTCCCGTTATCATGGCTACGCAGCGGAAAATCAGTGCTGTTCCGCCGGGATACAGGGAATAACCAAGGAAGTCATCATGATTAGCGCGTTATATGTCGTGCTTGCCGCCATACTTTTGATCAAACTCTCTTTCGATGTTGTCCGTCTGCGGATGCAATACCGTATCGCCACCGGCGACGGCGGATCCTACGAATTACAAACCGCCATACGTGTACACGGCAACGCTGTAGAATATCTGCCGATTGGCTGTTTATTATTGTTGTATATGGAAATGAACGGCGCGGCGATATGGACTGTACACGCCTGCGGCCTGTTACTGATCCTCGGCCGGTTATTCCATTATTACGGGCTGAAAAACCGCGAATTTGCCTGGCGCCGTAATGGCATGGCTGCCACCTATATTTCTCTGGTGCTGATGGTGGTGATCAATATTATCTATCTGCCGTGGTCGCAATTCCTCAACTTTGACTGAGCACGGAACATTTGCCAGACAGATTTGATGCCCTTTTGAAACAACTCCCAGGCGCGCAGGTATCTGCCTGCGCCAGTATCTGCTAAAATCTGCCCTCAACTTTTTACCCACATTCTTTTTGGCCTGACTCACCGCTATGGCAAACCACGATACGCTGTTTTCTGCACCTATAGATAAGCTTGGCGACTGGACGTTCGATGAACGCGTCGCGGAAGTTTTCCCTGACATGATCCAACGCTCTGTTCCGGGCTATTCCAACATTATTTCGATGATTGGCATGCTCGCCGAGCGCTTCGTTCAGCCCGACTCCAATGTTTATGATCTGGGCTGTTCGCTGGGTGCTGCCACGCTGTCGATGCGTCGTAACATTAAGGTGCCGGGTTGCGAAATTATTGCTGTCGATAACTCTCCCGCCATGGTGGAACGCTGCCGTCGTCACATTGATGCTTTCCGTGCGGATACACCGGTCAGCGTGATCGAATCCGATATTCTCGATATCGAGCTGAAAAATGCCTCGATGGTAGTGCTCAACTTTACCCTGCAATTCCTCGAACCGGCTGACCGCCAGCGTTTGCTGAATCAGGTGTATCAGGGCATGCGTCCGGGCGCGGCGCTGGTGCTGTCAGAAAAATTCAGCTTCGAAGACAAAGACGTCGGCGAACTGTTGTTCAATATGCATCACGACTTCAAACGTGCAAACGGCTACAGCGAGCTGGAAATCAGCCAGAAACGCAGCATGCTCGAAAACGTTATGCTGACCGATTCCGTCGAAACGCATAAAGCCCGCCTGCATCAGGCCGGTTTCCAGCACACGGAAGTCTGGTTCCAGTGTTTTAATTTCGGCTCACTGATTGCGCTGAAAGCCGGAGAAGCACAATGATTGATTTCGGTGATTTTTACCGCGTTATCGCCAAAGGGCCGTTAAGTCCGTGGCTCAATACTTTGCCTTCGCAACTGACCGCGTGGCAGAAAGAATCTCTGCACGGCAAATTCAAACTGTGGTTTAACTCGGTGGATCGTTTGCCGCTGTTGCAGCCGGAACGTCTGGATTTGTTGCACAGCGTCAGCGCCAATATGGAAGTCCCTTTGCCTGCCGGTCAGCGCGAAGGGATTGAAAACCTGCTGCGTAATATGATGCCATGGCGCAAAGGACCATTCTCGCTGTACGACGTTGAAATCAATACTGAATGGCGCTCTGACTGGAAATGGGATCGCGTTTTGCCGCACATTTCCTCCCTTGCTGGCCGCACGATTTTAGATGTCGGCTGCGGCAGCGGTTATCACATGTGGCGCATGATTGGTGCAGGCGCACATCTGGCGGTGGGTATCGATCCGATGCAGTTGTTCCTGTGTCAGTTCGAGGCCGTGCGTAAATTACTGGGGGGCGATCAGCGCGCACATTTGCTGCCGCTGGGCATCGAACAATTACCCGAGCTGAACGCTTTCGACACCGTTTTTTCTATGGGCGTGCTGTATCACCGCCGTTCGCCATTAGATCATCTTCTGCAACTGAAAAATCAGCTGGTCAGCGAAGGGGAACTGGTGCTCGAAACATTGGTTGTCGAAGGTAACAGCGAGCAGGTCCTGGTGCCGGGTGACCGTTACGCGCAGATGGGGAATATTTATTTCATCCCTTCTGCTGAAGCCCTGAAAAACTGGCTGATCAAATGCGGCTTTGTGGATGTGCGTATTGCGGATGTCAGCGTCACGACACTTGAAGAACAGCGCCGTACCGACTGGATGACCAGCGAATCACTGGCTGAATTCCTCGACCCGAATGATCCGACCAAAACTATCGAAGGCTATCCGGCTCCTCGCCGCGCTTTGCTCATCGCCCGCAAACCATAACGACCTTCCTCCTCCGCCAGACATCTTCCTGTCTGGCGGAAGTCATTGCTCACACTTTATCCTCACTTTCAGTCACGTCACTCTGTACATCACGCTGTAAAAAGGTCTAACCTTTCAGAAGGCTATCGGTTTGTTATGACGGAGATCGTCGTTCGCATTACGGGAGGAAGTATGAAGTTCCCTAAAGGCAGCATCGTTAAACACAGATCTGGCGATATCAAAGGTACCGTGATGAATACTTTTGAATCAGAGCACGACATCGTGTCGTATTACGTTTCCTGGGAAGATGGCAGCAGCAGTCTGCACAAGGAAAACGAATTGCACTGGGCAAATATTGACGTCGCTATCAGAATAAAAAACTTTTACGAGAAGTAGTTATTTCCGCGTCAGCCACAGCCCTTTGTAAAGCTCCACGTTTTGACGCTATATCATTGGATTGATTCATAGCATTTCGTGTATAAATTCGGCCAACCAATTTATCCGTACGCAAGTATTTCGTGGAGAAATTAATGCGCAGAAGAATTCGATTCCTCATGGATCGGGCTGTTATTGTTCTAGGCCTTTTCGTGATGTGCCTGGTGGTGAAAGCAGGAATGTTCGGTGTGGCGCTACTGACCTGGGGCTGAGGTGTTGCCCGTCATAAAAAGCGCCGCCCGGGGCGCTTTTTCAGGCCAAGAAAACCGGATTAATGGTCATCTTTAAATTTTGGTTCGGGTAATACCGCTGGCGTTGAATCCTGATATTGCAGCCAGTTGCTCCAGATATCTTTAACACGCAACTCGATGAGTTCCATTTTCCGCGACAGCGACATCACGCCTCTGATCGTCCCGCCCTGATAGTCAGTGTACGTCGCAAAAGTGGCTTTCTCTTCAAACGCATCCCACGCCTGAGTTTCCTCATCAAACGCTTTCAGCACAGCTGCTGCGTCAGGATCCGGGTTCGGACCTGTAGCCGTTTGCTCAATACGTTTTCTGGCCGCCACAAGGTACGTCTGTTTCACCCAATTCAGCTTGTCGATTTTTTCCGCATAACAATCGTTCATATCCAGCGTCGTTTGCTGAGGGTTGCCTGCACAGTCAATGGCAAATGTCTCAGCACCATTATCCAGAACACTGCTGGGTTGTTTATCAGCGGCAAATAATGAGTGCGTAAATCCCAACAGCGCGAGAGTAATCACTAACTTTTTCATGTCCCTGTCCGGCGGTAACAATTTGATGAGCAGACAGATTATCCGAATCAATTACGCAACGACAGCAGAATCAGGAGCACAAAAAAAGCCCCGCCAACATGACGGGGCCTGGTACTTGCGCAGGGCGACGCAATAAGGGTCGTGTGACCCGGTTAAATCTTTGAGTTATTACGCCGTGCGGGATATTTCATCGTCAAACTGCAATGTGCTTTTCATTGCGGCAACAATATCGCCATCCACGCAATAACGACTGAATTCATCAAAGTCAGTATCAGAACTCATAGTGACACCGGCTTTCCGGTAGCGCATGGCGGATTTCACCTGACGCCCTGCTGAACTGTGTAACTCCGTCAGCCCGATATCCACAAACTTCTGCAAATTCGTCAGACGCACACCCGCGCCAGCCATAATAATTGGACCACGCGTCAGCTGATTGAGTTCCCGAAGCATCGGTAAACCGACTTCAGCATTTTGTTGTTGCCCGGAGGTCAGAATGCGCGCCACCCCTAACTGAGTCAACTGCTCCAGTGCAATCTTCGGGTTAAGGCACATGTCGAATGCGCGATGGAATGTTACGGCCATATCGCCGCACAGCGCCATCACCTCCCACATTCTCGCCATATCAATATGCCCTTCCGCATCCAGCATGCCGACCACCAGACCCGGATAGCCGAGATCGCGAATACAAGCGATGTCGCTTTTCAACACCTCAAATTCACTCTGGCTGTAGCAAAAGTCACCCCCCCTTGGACGGACAATCGGATGTACAGGGATGGTCACTTTTTCCCTTGCCAGTTTGAGGGTACCGTAACTCGGCGTAATGCCCCCGTCAGCCTGACTGGCGCACAATTCAACACGATCGGCCCCGGCTTGTTCTGCTGTCAATGCACAGTCCACGCTGTAACAACACACTTCTAATTTAGTCATGTGATCTCTCCTGATTACGGCATTATGCTACAACACTTGTCTGCAGCCGGCCATGTCGCGTAGGCTTTGAGATGAGCATCCCCACCCAATCTGTTTGCTTAGGAAAGCTAACTATGACACTCAATTTTGATTTATGGGTAGACCGCAGTCACAGTGATAGCGTTAAGTGGAATAAATACAATAATCAGGATGTGATACCGCTTTGGGTTGCCGATACCGACTTCACTTCTCCGCCTCAGGTTATCAAAGAGTTGCAGCAACGTGTCGCAGAAGGCGTATTTGGGTATGGTTTCACACCGCCGGAACTCATTGATTTAGTGGTAAAACGTCTGGCGGATCGTTACGAATGGGCTATTAAGCCCGAATGGATCGTCTGGTTACCAGGCCTGGTGTGCGGATTAAACGTCGCCGTTCGCGCCACTGTTGCACCACAAAACTCCAGTCTGATGCCCATGCCCATTTATCCGCCGTTTATGCAGGCGGCTCAGGCTGAAGGGCGTCAGTTTAAATCCATTAATGTAACTGAGCAGCAACAGCGCTGGGTGGCCGATTTTTCCACGGCCGACAATCTACTGGATGGCAGCGAAAAGCTGCTGATGCTCTGCAACCCGTATAACCCCGGTGGCACGGTGTATCGTCGCGAGGAATTACTCGAACAGCAGGCCTTCGCGCAACGTCACGATCTTGTGGTGTGTTCGGATGAAATCCACTGTGACCTGATCCTCGAACCGGGCCTGAAACACATCCCGTTCGCCTCACTCAATGCCGATGCCGAACAGCGTTCGATCACGCTGATGTCGCCGTCCAAAACCTTCAACCTTGCCGGTCTGGGCGCGTCGATGGCGATTATTCCTGACCCGGAACTACGCCGGAAATTCCTTGAGGCCAGTCACGGCATTGTGCCGCACGTCAATATTTTGGCGTATGTCGCCGCGACCGCCGCTTACCGCGATGGCGAGGAATGGCTTAACGCACAGCTCGAATACCTGCGAGGTAACCGCGAACGGGTGACAGCCAGAATCAACGCTATGCCAGGATTGCGCATGCTGGCGCCGGAAGGCACATACCTTGGCTGGATTGATGCCAGCGCACTGCCGGTGCAGGACCCTTACCATTTCTTCGTGGACGCCGGGGTCGGTTTCTCAGGTGGCGCTGATTTTGGCGCACCGGCTTATGTGCGTATCAATCTGGGTTGCCAGCGCGCGTTACTGGAAAAAGCGCTGGATCGCATGGAAGCGGCGTTACTGACGCTGCAACGTTAACCGTCTTCCCTTTCGCTGGCGACAATCGCCCGCAGGCTGTTCGGGTGAAATTTGATGGTCACAGAGCCGTCAGTGATCGCCAGCGTCGGGTTAGGCAAACGCTCGTTCTCCCCTTTGGGCGCACTTTGTTTCAGCTTAATACCGGGCGTCATTAGCGCTTCATCAGCAATCAGCGCCAGCGCCCGTGTATATAATTCGTCTTCAGCACCGGGCAGGACAATCTCAATATGTTCCCAGCCTTCGTGCGGGTAACGTTTATCGCCGGGATATGGTAACTCGACCAGATCAATACTCAGCGGCCCGACCTGCAAAGGTTCGTTGAGCGAAAACAGACAAATTGGCCGGCCGTTAATCAGGGTCTCATTCAACAGGCTGCCGCACTTTTCCAGGCCGGTTTTCCAGCGATCCGCCGTCGTGTTCTGATGACAACGCACTGAAATATGATCTGCGTGAAACCCATCCAGATTAATGTGCAATTTTGCAGCGAACGCCGTCAGTACGTCGACAAAGCGCGGTAAATCATCAGCTAAATCCTGTAACTCCGGCACGTGATTCATGGCGGTCATCCTATCTTGTTTTCGTTTGCAGATCTTCAGGGTCGGGTAATTTACACAGCCTTTCATCCGGTTGCCAGAGACATGCCGCACAATCGCGTTTTCCTTAGCCCGGACGTGCGGTGATACTGACGCCGCAAGGCTAATATGATATAAACACGCATCATTTTAGGTTCGTCCACCATGGGATGAACAGCAAACAACCACATTCCTAAATAAAGGTACTTCGGTGAATATTCAGTCACTTCTTTCAGAAAAAGTCAGCCAGGCGCTGATCGCTGCAGGCGCCTCAGCCGACAGCGAAGCGCAAGTCCGTCAGTCCGCTAAAGCTCAGTTTGGCGACTATCAGGCTAATGGTGTTATGTCCGTGGCAAAAAAACTCGGTATGCCACCGCGACAACTGGCAGAGAAAGTCGTTGAACTGTTAGACCTGAGCGGCATCGCGAATAAAGTCGAAATCGCCGGGCCGGGTTTCATCAATATCTTCCTGGATCCTGCTTTTGTTGCTGCGCATGTAGACAGCGCCCTGAACGATGAAAAACTGGGCATCACACCGGTTGAACCCCAAACTATCGTCATCGACTATTCTGCGCCAAACGTGGCGAAAGAAATGCACGTTGGCCACATCCGCTCCACCATTATCGGCGACGCGGCTGTGCGCACCAATGAATTCCTCGGCCATAAAGTGATCCGCGCTAACCACGTTGGCGACTGGGGTACACAGTTCGGCATGCTGATTGCCTATCTGGAAAAAGTACAGAACGAAAACGCCGGTGACATGAATCTGGCTGATCTGGAAGAATTCTACCGCGCGGCGAAGAAAAACTATGACGAAGACGAAGCCTTCGCCGAGCGGGCGCGTGGCTACGTGGTGAAACTGCAAGGCGGCGATGAATACTGCCTGCAGATGTGGCGCAAGCTGGTTGACGTGACCATGAAGCAAAACCAGCTAACCTACAATCGTCTGAACGTCACCCTGACCGAAGACGATGTGATGGGTGAAAGCCTGTACAACAGCATGCTGCCGGGCATCGTTTCCGACCTGCAGGCCAAAGGTCTGGCCGTCGACAGCGAAGGCGCGGTTGTTGTCTATCTTGATGAATACAAAAATAAAGAAGGCGATCCGATGGGCGTCATCATCCGTAAAAAAGATGGCGGCTACCTGTACACCACCACCGATATCGCCTGCGCGAAATACCGCTACGAAACACTCGGGGCCGACCGCGTGCTGTATTATATCGACTCCCGTCAGCACCAGCACCTGATGCAGGCATGGACCATAGCGCGTAAAGCCGGTTACGTGCCCGATTCCGTGGCGCTGGAACACCATATGTTCGGCATGATGCTGGGCAAAGACGGTAAGCCGTTCAAGACCCGCTCAGGTGGCACGGTGAAACTGTCTGATCTGCTGGATGAAGCGATTGATCGCGCACGTAAGCTGATCACCGAAAAGAATCCGGAAATGAAAGACGCCGGGGAACTGGAAAAACTGGTTAACGCGGTGGGTATCGGCGCAATCAAGTACGCTGATCTGTCAAAAAGCCGTACTACCGATTACATCTTCGACTGGGACAACATGCTGGCGTTCGAAGGTAACACCGCGCCGTATATGCAATATGCCTATACCCGCGTAGCCTCTATCTTTAAACGTGCAGACATCGACGTGAACAGTCTGACTCAACCGGTTGTACTGAGCGAGGAACGTGAAGCTGCGCTGGCGACCCGTCTGTTGCAGTTCGAAGAAGTACTGACCGTTGTCGCCCGCGAAGGCACGCCACACACCATGTGTGCGTATCTGTACGACGTGGCTGGCCTGTTCTCCAGCTTCTACGAGCATTGCCCGATCCTTAATGCAGAAGATGAAACCAGCCGTAACAGCCGCCTGAAACTGGCACTGCTGACACAACGCACGCTGAAAACCGGTCTGGATACGCTGGGTATCGAAACCGTAGAACGCATGTAACGCACGGTCGCAGATATTAAAAAAGGGCGCTCATGCGCCCTTTTGTGTTTCTGTAATCTGCGTCAGTCCAGCTTACGGGCAAATTCTTTCACCCTGAAGCCCAGCAGGCCAAGCACGGCAAAGTAAGCGACTACGCCGACAGCAACCACTGCCGCCAGACGCGCCAGACGATACGCCATTCCCCCCACATCCCATGCAGGCATCAGCCACATCATGCCGAGCAATGCTGCTGACATGGCAACCACCGCGACAATCAGCTTAATCAGGAACACTCTCCAGCCCGGCAAAGGCTGGAAGATATCCTGCTTACGCAGTTGCCAGTAAAGCAGCGAAGCATTCAGACAGGCGGCCAGACCAATCGACAGGGAAAGCCCCGCGTGTTTGAGTGGGCCGATAAAGGCCAGGTTCATCACCTGCGTCATCAGCAAGGTAATGATGGCGATTTTCACCGGTGTTTTGATGTTCTGACGTGAATAAAAGCCCGGAGCCAGCACTTTCACCACGATCAGCCCCATCAGCCCGACGGAATAGGCCACCAGTGCACGTTGCGTCATCGAAGCATCAAACGCGCTGAACTTGCCGTACTGGAATAATGCCACCGTAAGCGGTTTGGCCAGAATCCCCAGGGCGACGGAACTTGGCAACGCCAGCAGGAAACACAGACGCAAGCCCCAGTCCATCAGGCGATTGTATTCACCGTGATTTCCGCTGGAAAAGCTTCGCGCCAGCGAAGGCAGCAAAATCGTGCCCAGCGCCACGCCCAGCACACCGGAAGGAAACTCCATCAGGCGGTCAGCGTAATACATCCATGACACGGAGCCGGAGACAAGAAACGAGGCAAAAATCGTGTTGATGATCAGTGAAATCTGGCTGACGGAAACACCCAAAATCGCCGGTCCCATCTGGCGCATTACGCGCCATACACCGGCATCTTTCAGGTTCAGGCGCGGCAGCACCAGCATGCCGATTTTCTTCAGGTGTGGCAGCTGATAACCGAGTTGCAGCAAGCCACCGGCCACCACGGCCCAGGCCAGCGCCAGCACCGGCGGGTGAAAATACGGCGCGGCAAATAACGCAAAACCGATCATGCTGACGTTCAGGAAGGTCGGCGCAAACGCCGGTATTGAGAAGCGGTTCCAGGTGTTGAGTATCGCTCCGACCAGCGAGGCCAGAGAAATAAGCAGGATATACGGGAAGGTGATCCGCAGCAGAGAACTGGTGAGCGCAAATTTGTCCGGTGAATCCACAAAACCCGGCGCAGTGATATAAATCACCCACGGCGCCGCGAGCATGCCCAGCACGGTGACAATCGCCAGAACCAGCGTCAGCAACCCGGAGACATACGCAATAAAGGTGCGCGTAGCTTCTTCGCCCTGCTGAGTTTTGTACTCGGCAAGAATTGGCACGAACGCCTGTGAAAATGCACCTTCGGCAAAAATACGTCGCAACAAATTGGGCAATTTGAACGCCACAAAAAAGGCGTCGGTGACCATTCCGGCACCAAATACACGTGCCACAATGGCATCGCGGGCAAAACCTAATACACGTGAAAACATCGTCATGGAACTGACGGCTGCCAGAGATTTAAGTAGATTCATGTCACTTTTCTTGTTTACCGGTTTACATGTATATCAAATAGTTAAACCATCACGCCTGCATCAGCAGGCGTGAGAGATGAAGCCGCATGGCTCAAAGATGCGCTTAGTCTACGCATCCGCAATACAATAGCCACCGGCAGTTGTTTTATGTTGTTATAGAGTGTTAACCACGCCATCCCGCGCGGCTTTTTTGTTAAGAATTCAGAATCTTCTCGATCATTGCCTGCGCATAAATCGCCTGCTCGCCGCTGGTTTCCGGCGCCGTCTGATTACTCACGCAGGCCACAAAGTGTTCAATGGCACCAACAAATCCGCGCTGTGTCAGGGTACTTTGCCAGCCCGGTACCGGCAGTTGTGTGAGAATATCCTGCTGTTCCTCGCGCCAGATTTGCATATTGTCCAGCTGATACACCGCGCCTTCAGTCACCGCCTGCACGCTCTCGCGGAAAGTCCCTGCCCGGCGATGCATCGATGTCGTCACCAGCGTTTCGCCACAGAGGAAATGATGTTCGCCGTACAACATCTGATTCGCTTCGTTAATCTGAATCAGACCGCTTTCCAGACTGGCATTACCGCCTGCCAGCCACAGCGCGGTATCGACCACGTGCAGATAATCGTCCAGCAAGGTGAATCGCAGATCGTTTGGCCCCACGCTATCCGTCCGGTGTTTGTCCATGCGCAAAGATGCAGCGCTCTGCATGTTATCTTTGAGCTGACGATACAACGGTGCAAAGCGACGGTTGAAGCCGACCATCAGCGTTTTGCCTGTCTTGCGCGCCTGTTCAACCAACTGCTCAGCCTGCTCAAGTTCAGCAGCCAGCGGTTTATCGACATACACATGCACGCCCTGCGCCAGCAATTGCCCGACCACTTCAAAATGGCTGGCGGTGCTGCTGTGCACAAAAACCGCGTCACACTGCCCTGCCAGTTCATCCATGCGGGAAAAACACGCCATACGATAACTGTCGCAAATGGCCTGCGCCTTTTGCTGATTCGGGGAAAACCCGCCGACCAGCGTCCAGTTTTCAGCGTGACTCAGCACCGGCAGATAGGCTTTTTGCGCAATCCCACCCAGCCCGATAACACCAATACGTAATTTACTCACAACCCGCTCCTGTTAATCAGCCAGATGTTGCAACAAATTTTCCAGACGCTGTTTCAGCTCCGCCACTTCAGCTTCCAGTGTTTCCACGCGCGCGATCAGAGTCAGATCAGCGCTTTGTGCCTCGGCGCTGAACAGCGGTTCTTCATGGGTACTGGCCACATTACTGACTTCGCCGCTGAAAAGATGCATATAGCGGCTTTCACGTTTCCCGGGTTCTCGGGCCAGACGCACGCAGAACGGGCCGTCTTCGCGGTTTGTCAGTTCAGTCAGCGTTTGTTCAACTTCGGCAACGTCCGAGAAATCATGCAGACGGTTAGTGCGGGTACGCAACTCGCCCGGCGTTTGTGCGCCGCGCAACAACAGCGTGGTCACCACCGCCACTTCCTGCGGGGAAAATTTGAGATTGCCGAATTCAGAATTACAGAAACGGTGCTCATACTTCATGGTACGTGAGCCGCTCAGGGTGCGGATAATGTGTTTGCGCAGCAGCAAATCCAGCGTTTGCTGAACGTCACTTTCGCTCAGTTCCATCACCGGCTCGCGGTTCGTCTTCTGATTGCAGGCCGTGGTCAGGCCGTTAAGGGTCATCGGATACTGTTCTGGCGTGGTGAGTTGTTTTTCCAGTAAACAGCCCACAACACGGGCCTCCCGGGCGCTGAGTTCGTGTTTCATGTTGCTCTCCTTATCGGGACGGGGGTGTCCATTCTTGCCAGGTTAATGCCGTCAGCACGTGATCCTGCCATTTGCCGTCAATCAGCAGGTAATCTTTGGCGTAACCTTCGCGTTCAAAGCCGAGACGTTCGAGAAGCTGGCCGCTGCGTTTATTGTGCGGCATGTAATTGGCCATGATGCGGTGCATTTTTTGCTGGCGTTGCATATAGCGGATAAGCGTCTGCAACGCTTCCTGCATCAGACCTTTACCCTGCCATTCCTGGCCGAGCGAATACCCGAGGAAACAGGCATGGAAAGAACCGCGCAGCACATTGCTGAAATTCGCCACGCCCATCACGCGATTTTCATCGGGGTCGAGCAGGATGAAGTAATACGCACTGCCTTGTTTTTGCATCTCGGTAATCAGCCCCAGACGCGCCTGCCATCCTGAGGGATAACAATGGCTTTCATCCCTGACCGGCTCCCACGGTTTCAGAAACGCGCGGTTCTCAGCGTAGTATTCAGCCAGCCGGTGCGCATCACGGTCATGAACCAGGCGCAGGACCATCCGATCAGTGGTAAGCCGCACCTTTGGCACGGCAGATTTGTAGCCAAACATCCCTTCCCTCCACATCCCGCATGGGTCGATAAATAGAATTTATAGGAAACGACAGATCACCGCTAATTCTGCCAGTCAGAGCGCGGCTTGACGATAAAAAAATATTATCAATAGCGCCCTATCTAAATGCCTGTTTCCGGTTCAGACTGGAACGGTCTTTTCTCCTTTCTGTATCTGCCGGACAGGATACATATAATCGCTCATGGTGAAGCATGTCTCTGGTATCACAAGCTCGGAGCTTGGGTAAGTATTTTCTGTTATTAGACAACGCGCTGGTTATTTTAGGCTTTTTCGTGGTTTTTCCGTTGATCTCGATCCGATTTGTCGATCAGCTTGGCTGGGCGGCAATGGCCGTCGGCCTGGCACTCGGCGTTCGTCAGCTTACGCAACAGGGACTGGGCATTTTTGGCGGGGCGATTGCTGACCGGTTTGGGGCGAAACCCATGATTATCACCGGCATGTTATTGCGCGCGGCAGGCTTTGCCACGATGGCGATGGCCGATCAACCGTGGATCCTGGTCTGTTCGTGTATTCTCTCCGGTCTTGGCGGCACGTTGTTTGATCCGCCGCGTACCGCGCTGGTCATAAAACTGACCCGTCCGCACGAGCGCAGCCGCTTCTTCTCCCTGATGATGATGCAGGACAGCGCGGGTGCCGTCATTGGCGCACTGATCGGTAGCTGGCTGCTGCAATATGATTTCCATTACGTGTGCTGGACCGGAGCCGCAATCTTTTGTCTGGCCGCGGCCTGCAACGCCTGGCTGTTACCGGCTTACCGCATTTCCACCCTGCGCACCCCTATGCGCGAAGGCATGATGCGCGTGCTGCGCGACCGTCGTTTTCTGGCCTACGTGCTGACGCTGACTGGCTATTACATGCTGACCGTGCAGGTGATGCTGATGTTGCCGATTGCGGTCAATGATGTCGCGGGCAGCCCGTCGGCGGTGAAATGGATGTACGCCATTGAAGCCGTACTGTCGCTGACGCTGTTGTATCCGATTGCCCGCTGGAGCGAAAAACGTTTCCGTCTTGAACAGCGCCTGATGTTCGGTCTGCTGATCATGACATTGAGCCTGCTGCCGGTCGGGCTGGTTACCTCAATCAATCCGTTATTATTGCTGATTGGCTTTTTCTACATTGGCTCGATCATCGCCGAACCGGCGCGTGAAACCCTGGGTGCATCTCTGGCCGACGCCCGCGCACGCGGCAGCTACATGGGCTTCAGCCGTCTGGGACTGGCTCTGGGCGGCGTCATCGGTTATACCGGTGGCGGCTGGATGTACGACACCGGCCGTGCGCTCGAACTGCCTGAATTGCCGTGGTTATTACTCGGCGTCGTTGGCTTCATCACCCTCACCGGTTTGTACTGGCAGTTCAACCTGCGCCGCATCGAACCGGCCATGCTCAGCGGCAGTTGATCTTCCGTAATTTCTTATGCAGTACCCTGATGGAAACCGCGTTCCAGAGAATGCGGTTTGATCTCACATCCATCTATACCCATACTGAATCATAGCGTTAGACAAAATCCGAACCTACATCCGGCAGTTTTCATGCACCCTACAGGTCACCGCCGGCGATAACAGGAGCTACGTACTATGAGACTTTACGTTTACGAACATTGCCCTTTCTGCGTGAAAGCCCGCATGATTTTCGGTTTGAAGAACATCCCGGTTGAGATCAAGGTGCTGCTCAACGACGATGAAAAAACACCCATTTCAATGGTGGGTAAAAAGATGGTGCCTGTCCTGCAAAAAGAGGATGGCGGCTTCATGCCGGAAAGTATGGATATCGTGCATTACATCGACAAAAGTGACGGTAAACCGCTGCTGACCGGCCCGCTGAACGCGTCTGTTGCCGCGTGGTTGCGTCAGGTTTCTGAATATACCGGACGTCTGTTGTTGCCGCGTTTTGCCACCGCACCACTGGAAGAATTCTCCACGCCGGAAGCCCGTAAATACTTCGCCGATAAAAAGCAGGCTGCCAGCGGCAGTTTTCAGGAGCATCTGCAACATTCCGAAGGTCTGGTGAAGAAAATCAGTCAGGATTTGCGCGCACTCGACAAACTGATCGTCGAGCCGAATGCGGTGAACGGCGAGCTTTCCGAAGATGACATTAATCTCTGGCCGTTGCTGCGTTCGCTGTCGATTGTGCAAGGCATCGACTGGCCTTCACGGGTTCAGGCCTACCGCGATAATATGGCGAAACAGACTCAGGTAAATCTTCTCTCCCGTCTCGCAAGCTAAGCCCGTTATACTTTTTGCCGGAAGTCCGCTTCCGGCAATTTTCCCTTTTATTCCCTCCCTTCAGCACTTAGGCTAATCAGCGTTGTCTGATTGGAGCCATGATGCTTTACGGTCATGCTGACGAAATAGTTTTTACGTAATGAGGGAAGAATGACAAAGCGATTTCTGGGTGCCGCAGTACTGATGTGTGCCAGCTTACTGGCAGGCTGTAATCAACTGACGCAGTACACCATCAGTGAGCAGCAGGTGAATGATTACCTGCAAAAGAACAACAACTTTGAAAAACAGTTGGGCGTTCCGGGACTGGTGGATGCCAAACTGGTGCTGACCAATCTCAGCAGCCAGATTGGCCGGGCTGAACCCGGTATCGTGACGCTGACCGGCGACGCCCATGTCGATGTATCCTCACTGTTCGGCCCGCAGAAAGCCGATATGCGCCTGACCCTGAAAGCGCATCCAACTTATGATCGCGAGAAAGGCGCCATTTTCCTGCGGGATATGCAGGTGGTGGATTACACCATCAAGCCTGAGAAAATGGACAACGTGATGAAAGGCCTGATGCCTTATCTGAACAATTCGCTGAACACCTATTTCAACCAGCGTCCGGTTTATGTGCTCAATGGCGATCACAGCAAAGGTGAAGCGATGGCGAAGAAACTGGCGAAAGGAATTGAAGTGAAACCGGGTCAGTTGGTGATACCTTTTACTGATTAGTCTGAGTAAACCGATAATAAGAAAGCCCGGCGTGATGACTCACCGCCGGGCTTTTTACATGCTGTGTTCAGGATTACTGGTCGTCTTCTTCCGCGTCATCCAGATCCGGCGGCAGTTGCTCTTCGAGTTCGTCGCGCATCGCCTGCAAGGCTTCGCGGCTGATTTCAGACAGCGTGCGGTAGAAACCGCTGGTTGCATGGGCTTCCACTTTACCGAGGAATTTACCGCACCACGGGAACAGGTAGTCATCAAACAGCGTAATTTGCGCGCTGACTTCATCTTCCTGCGACTGATCTTCCAGCCAGGAGGCGGCCAGTAACATGGCACCGAAATGATCAGCAGGCGTTTCGCCCAGCGGCATACCGCGCTGTTGCAGGAATGTGCGCACATCCATTTCATTTGCGCCGTCAACGTAATCACTGCGGAACGGCGATACCGCACATTCTGAACCGACAAACAGACGGTTAAATTCAGCGGCCAGCGCTTGCGGATTGGCACTTTCCTGCAAGCGGATCAGCAATGCATCTTGCTCCAGCGGCCAGTGTTCACGCAGCTTTCCGTCCTGAATCAGACCAAACAACGGAACCAGCAACGGATCCTGCGGCTGACGGTAAAACAACGTGCCCAGCACGCGGCAGACAATCGAAAATTCATTCATAACAGTAACCTGCTCAGACAATGAAAAGGGTTAATCCCCCGCAATTTGGTCGCGACAATGTCACAGTTCGCTTAATTCAGCAATGGGCGCGCGACCCCGGGCCTCGAGAAAATCGAGGAAACGACGCGGGCTGACATTAAGAATACGGTCTTGCGGAAAATCAATTTCACGCAGGATACGTTCGCAATGTTCAAAGCCCCCGAGTGAATAAGCGATGTGCGAATCTGACCCCAGCGCCAGCCAGCCACCGGCTTCTTTTACTGCCAGCGCAATCGCACGGCAATTTGGCTCGCTGCCCGCACGTGAATGAATAAACGATGAGTTATTCAGCTCCAGCGCGACGTTATATTTCGCGGCAGCCGCCGCCACAGCAGGAATATCAATCGGGTATTTCGGGTTGCCCGGGTGCGAAATAATATGCACTTCACCCCCCGCCATCGCTGCAATCATCGCAGCGGTATGGGTTTCTTTATCGACGGGCTGCATCACCGGCTCATGGAAACCGGCAATAATCACGTCGATTTCTTTGAGCATCGGGCCGGTACAGTCGATATCACCATGAATGTTTTTAATATTCGACTCGATGCCACGCAGGATACCGATGCCATTCACCAGACGCGGCCAGACCCGCATATTCATAAAATGCCAGTAGTGCGGCGCATCAGCCATATCAGGACCATGATCAGTGATGGCAAACAGCTTAATGCCCTTTTCGGCGGCTTCATCAATGTAATCATGTAACGTGCTGTAGGCGTGGGTGCTGGCAACGGTATGCATATGTAAATCAACCGGGTAAGGCATGTACTCTCCTTGAAAGTATTCCGCTGCGGCAACATAACCGCAGCATTTATAATGTTAGCAGATGAATATCAGTAACCCCGGCCGGGATCGACACGTCCCGTCGGCTCGCGCCCTGCCTCTATCGCCAGAATGTTACTCACGATGCTGTCCATCGCCTGCTCCGGCAACGTATCCGCACCGACGTGTGGCGTGATGCTGACCCGCGGATGCGACCAGAACGGGTGCATGCCCGGCAACGGTTCTTCAACGAAAACGTCGAGCGTGGCAGCGGCAATCTGCCCGCTGTCGAGCGCACGCAGCAAATCGCCTTCCACCAGATGTCCGCCACGACCAAGGTTAATCAGGTACGCATTATGCGAAAGATTTGTGAACAGTTTATGATTGAGAACACCGGCGGTATGCGGCGTGTTGGGTAACAGATTGATCAGCACTTTGCAGCCGCTGGCAAACGCTGCCAACCGATCGTCACCATAGAAACTCTCTACGCCTTCCTGCGACTTGGCGCTGCGGCTCCAGCTACGCACGGTGAATTGCATATCCACCAGTGCTTTCGCCACGCTGCTGCCGAGCACACCGGCACCAAGAATACCGATAATGAATTCACTGCGTGAATGCGGAACAAGCGGGCGCCATTGTTTTTGTTGCTGGAAGAGCTGATATTCATCCATCCGGCGGAAATAACGTAATACCGTCGCCAGCGCATATTCCTGCATCTGCAACGCCATGCCGGTATCTTCCAGGCGCAGCAACGGTACGCCGGCGGGCAATGTGCCCGGCTGACGCTGTTCCTGTGTCAGGATGGCATCCACTCCCGCCCCCAGCGCGAAAATACCTTTCAGCATCGTGCGCGGCGCGAGCATGGCATGCGGTGGCCGCCAGACCAGCGCGTAATCTGCCGGGTCCTGATCATTCGCCTTCCACGCACGCACGTTGGCCTGCGGTAATCTTTTTGTTATTCCGTCAATCCAGGGTTTTGCATCAGATGTAGGGTGGTAAAAAATAATGTTCATCGGGGAAGCCTCCTGTGAACAGATAGATTTCCCTGAATATCATCGGGATGCAACCCTGTGGCGTAAAAAAGAACAAGCCCCGGAATTCGGGGCTTGTGAAGTGAGTGACGGAGACTGCGAATAAATCAGGCGGCAACCGGCTCACGGTGGATCATCCGGCGCAGCAGCGGGATAAGCACCAGCAGCACCACACCCGTGATAACGGAACCCCAGCCCAGCGCATTAAACACCTGACTGTAGCCCGGATTGGTCAGCGCTGGCGTACTGCCCGCGTTCTGCGGCATCAGCCCGGAAATGTAACTGGCCAGCACCGACGCCACGCCGGTGACCATCATCCAGCAGCCCATCATCACACCCTGATAACGCGGCGGTGCCAGCTTGCCGATCATCGCGTAACCGATCGGTGAAATCAGCAGTTCGCCGATGCTTTGCAGCAGATAGCTGAGGGCAATCCATTTAAACGCCACCAGGCCGTCGCCGCCCGCCAGATGAATACCCAACGGCAGCACCAGCATGCCCAGCCCCATACAGAACAGGGATGCGGAGAACTGCGCCGGAATATCGATGTTCCAGCCGCGCTGACGCAGGCGGTTGAACCACAGTGCCATCAGCGGCCCACCGATCACGATAACCACGGTATTAATGTTCTGGATCCACTGCGGTGCCACGCGGATACCATATACATTCAGGTTGATGTTGTTTTCAGAGAACAGCATCAGCCCCATGGGTGCCAGCTGATACAGTGTCCAGAAAACTAACGAACCCAGCGCCAGCAGCAGATACGCCTTCATGCGGCGGCGTTCATCCGCATCGCGATGGCGAAAAGTGACCAGCGCCATTAATGCGAAAATCACAATGCCCAGCGCGACCACAAAATAACTGCTGAATTCTGCGTGGGTCAGCAACATGCGGATAACCGGCACCAGTACAATCAGGATGGCAATACCGACCGCCATCCGGCGCAGTAACTGGCTGCGGCTGGCCTCTTTCAGCGGCGTGCTGATATCGGCCAGAATCGACCAGCGGGAAAGTGTCACCACAATCGCCGCGACATTCCCTAACGTGGCGAACAGGAACAGCGCGCGGTAGTTTTCACTGAGCTGGAAATAACCGGCGACCGCAAAGCCTATAAAGAAGCCCAGATTCATCCCGGCATAATTCCACAGGAAGGCCGATTCACGGCGGTCATCGTCCGGTGCAAAACGCTGGGTCAGCATCATATTCAGACAGGTCACATTCAGTCCGCTGCCGGTCAGGAACATGGCTAATCCCCAGTACAACCCGGTCACACCTTCCAGCGCAATCAGCGCACAGCCAAAGACCTGCAACACCATGCCGAGCACGAACAGATTACGGTTGCTGAGATAACGCCCGCCAAGGTAGCCGCCGAACATATGCAGCCCGTAGTTGAATGCGCCGAACACGCCCATGATGGCGTTGGCGTTATCTTCACTGAAACCGAGTTTTTTGGTGGCGTACAGGACCAGCGTGGAATACAGCACCGCAAAGCCGAGCGTTGCGAATGTCTGAACGAAGAATAATGTGCCCGCTCCGGCAGGAATTGCCGTCCGGTGTTGCGACGCGGTCGCGTTATTTGACTGACTCAAGAATAACCCCTGCCCTTATGTGATAAATAACCCTGCTTCAAAGGATGACTTGTACAGTTCTTATGCGAAGCATTTTTTCAGAGTGCATTGTTATACCGCTACCCTGAATGATTACCACAACATATCTTGCTATTTAGCCGTAACAAAAAGTGTTTGCGGGATAATTGTGCTTTCATGCAAAAATTCTACTTATTTATGCATTCTGATAAGCAATTTTAATCACGCCCTGCAACCAGATACCGGCTGTTCATCCTTAACGCATTTTTTGCTCTTTAAATCATCAGATTGCTCTAAGTTTGTCTAAACGGCATGGAACCTGCAAAAGAGTGTTGACGGTGAGGCGACTTTTCCCTACATTAGCGCCGGTCAGCAGCACTGCGGTGCAGCCGACGACTGGAGAGGTGTCTGAGTGGCTGAAGGAGCACGCCTGGAAAGTGTGTATATGAGCAATCGTATCGAGGGTTCGAACCCCTCTCTCTCCACCACATTAAACAAAAAAGGTTCTGATGAAAATCAGAGCCTTTTTTGTTTTTGGGCGCTTTCAAAATCCGCCAGCCACGGCATTCTCCCGGCGAACAGACTCTGAGCGCCTGACACAAAACGCTGAAAATTTTCTTGACCCTTCGCGGCGGTCTCCCTATAGTAGCGCCCCGTTGCAACGCGCGCGCTGTAACGAACACGGTGAGGTGTCTGAGTGGCTGAAGGAGCACGCCTGGAAAGTGTGTATACGAGAAATCGTATCGAGGGTTCGAACCCCTCTCTCACCGCCAAATTAAAGAAAAAGGGTCCTGATGAAAATCAGGACCCTTTTTCTTTTGGTGCAACGCATCCCGATAAAGGGAATGAGTTGCGGCTGAGATGCCATTAATACCCCACCCCGACCCTCCCCTTCGCAGGGGAGGGAGCTGATCGCGTTCTACTCTGCGCGCACCGTAAGCGGGTTTTTGCCCTGCTCCTCCCCCTGCGAAGGGGGAGGTTGGGAGGGGGTTTTGCAGCTACTGCGGTGCTTTTACTCATCACATTTTCATCAGCATCAGCCCTGCCCTTAACCCCAGCGCCACATTCGGATTCGGGAATAACACGACTTCTTCCTCTGCTTCAACCTTGTAGGTTTTACCGCTTTCTTTAGCAATGACAAACCCCTGCCTGAACGCTGTAAAATTCAGGGCATCTGCCGGGACAAATAACTCGAAATCTTCCTGTGACCGGATCACATCCTGCACCACACGGTAATGCACCAGCGGCGCGGCGGCGTCACGGGCAGGCATCGGTTCGCCACTCACCAGCGTTTGCAGCGCGCGGCGGATACCGGTGAACTGCGCGTGATCGTTACTGCCGAACGGCAGCGCTTTGCCCAGTTCCAGCGTGCAACTGTCGGCCTGAAAAACATCGCTGCTGAAATGCGTAAAAGTACCGCCCGGCGAACGGTGATGCACCAGCGCATCCAGCCCGGCGGCGTCGAGCCAGGCGAGCATCGCTTCGCTTTTCGGACGACTTTGTAAAGGCAGCAGCCCGAAGCGCACGTGTTTTGATCCGCGGATCGCCGTGTGCAAATCATAGTGGAATCGCTGCGTGGTTCCCGCCGCCGTGGCACTGCGGTAAAACAACGCCATCACCTGTTCGAGTTCCTGCGCCCGGCGGGTTTCATCATTCGGTGTATAACGCGCATGACGCCCGCCGAACATGCGGTTCATGTCAGCCTCCACAAACCGCTTATTGACACGCATTGACGGCGGATTGCCCAGTAACACCAGCAGCCGGACCCGCAACAGCCTTTCGCCTGACAGCAACTCGCTGACCAGTTGATTGAGCAGTTCAACCGGCGCAGTTTCATTACCGTGAATACCGGCGGAAATCACCACCGCCGCCTCGCAGGGCTGCCGCGGTGAAAGCTCGAGAATGCCTTCACCACGCCATTGCCAGTCCAGCGTTTCGGTTTGTCCGGCAGGTTCTTTCACCGCATCACCGGCAAGCGTCGTCGCCAGTAAATCAAACATACATTCACTCCTGTGATGGCTCAGCGCTGGAACGGATAAATCGCACCCAGCCCGAGAATATTGGTCAGTTCGTCGAGCGCAGTACGCACTTCGGTCAGAAGCTGTGGATCGGCCAGATCTTTGGCCTGCATCCGGTCACGATAATGCGTGTCCACCCAGGTATTGAGCCGCGTGAACTGACTGTCACTCATCAGCGAAGCCACATTGATTGCATTAAGTTCGTTGCGGTTGAGCGCGACACGCAGGCGCAAACACGCCGGGCCACCGCCGTTGCGCATGCTTTCACGCAGATCAAACACTTCAATCTGATCAACCGGGCCACCGCTGTCTTTCAGTGCTGAAAGATACGTCCAGACGCCGGTGTGCTGGCGGGACTCTTCCGGCACCACCAGCATCATTTTGCCGTCGGATTTGGTCAGGAGCTGGCTGTTAAACAGATACGTCGCGACCGCATCGTCGAGAGACACTTTTGACTGCGGCACTTCAATCGGGTGGAAATCCAGCTCAAGCGCCGCCATTTTGCGACGAATTTCCTCCAGCGCTTTGCCTGAATTCACAAACGCCTGCTCGTGATGGAAAAGCACGTTGCCGTTGCTGACAGAAATGACGTCGTTATGAAAAACGCCGCTGTCGATGGCTTGCGGATTTTGCTGAATAAACACCGTGCGCTTTTCATCAAGCTGATGCAAACGCGCTACGGCATCACTGGCTAAACGGGTCTGACGTGCCGGATAACGCACCGGTTCGTTGTCGCCGGTCGCCAGCCCGTCGCGTCCGTAAACAAACACCTGTACGCCGGGTTTATCGTACTCACCGCATAACCGGTTATGATTTGCCGCGCCCTCATCCCCCAGCGCCGCCACCTGCGGCAGCGCATCGTGATGGGCAAAATATTTATCGGCATGGAAGGTCGCGCGTAAAATGGCAGACGTGGTTTCTGCCTCAATGGCCCGGTGAAACTTATTATTCAGGTTGGCAACTGTGAAATGCACACGCCCGTCTGCACTGTCTGCCGAAGGCGACACCGTGGCCGCATTCGCCACCCACATGGAAGACGCCGAACTCAGTGACGACAGCAAACGCGGCGAATAAGCCTGCGCTTTAGTCAGCACTTCGCGATCGCTGCCACCAAAACCCATTTTGCGCAATGTGCTCAGATGCGGACGTTCATGCGGCGGCAAAATCCCCTGTGCAAAACCGAGATCGGCCAGCGATTTCATTTTCAGCAAGCCCTGTTTTGCCGCCAGACGCGGGTTCGCCACCGCATTCTGGTTTTTAGTCGAAGCTTCATTGCCAAACGACAGCCCCGCGTAATGGTGCGTCGGCCCGACTAAGCCGTCAAAATTTGCTTCACATCCAGACATTGCTGTCTCCTCAGGTTGTACGGAAATCAATACCAGGCGACAGCGTCGCAGGGAGTTCCAGCTTGTCTGTTTCCAGCGAGGCCATCGGCCAGGCACAATAATCCGCCGCATAATAAGCACTTGGGCGGTGATTGCCTGAAGCACCGATGCCACCAAAAGGCGCGTTGCTCGATGCGCCAGTCAGCGGTTTGTTCCAGTTCACAATGCCCGCCCTTGCTTCCAATAATAGCTGCTCAAACTGAGAGCGCTCAGCAGAGATAAGCCCGGTGGCCAGCCCGAAACGGGTCTGATTGGCGAGGGCGACGGCATTATCGAAATCGCTGTAACGGTAAATGCTCAGCAACGGGCCGAAGTATTCTTCATCAGGAATGCCCGCCACACCGGTCAGATCGATAATCCCCGGTGTCAGCAGGGTATTGAGCGGATCCGGGCGCGTCAGCAACAGCAGAGGTTTACCGCCCAGCGCCAGCAGTTCGTCCTGTGCTTTGAGCATATTGCGTGCCGCCACGTCAGAAATCACACCGCCCATAAACGGCTGCGGATCATCATTCCAGCCGCCCACGCGCAGTTGCATGGTGACATCGAGCAAACGCGCGATAAATGCATCACCTGCCGCGCCCTCTTTCACCAGCAGACGGCGTGCACAGGTACAACGCTGTCCGGCAGAAATAAACGCCGACTGAATAGTCAGATTAACCGCTGCATCAATATCTTCTACCGGCTCGACAATCAGCGCGTTGTTGCCGCCCATTTCCAGCGCCAGAATTTTTTCAGGCTGACCGGCGAGCTGGCGGTGCAACTGATAGCCGGTGCCCGCGCTGCCGGTAAATAGCAGACCGTCGATATTGCCGCAGGCCGCCAGCGCCTCACCGGTCGAACGACCGCCTTGTACCAGATTCAGCACACCTTCCGGCAGCCCGGCCTGTTGCCACAATTTCACCGTTTCCTCGGCAGTTTTGGGCGTCAGTTCGCTCGGTTTGAAGACCAGCGTGTTGCCCGCCAGCAAGGCCGGAACGATATGGCCGTTCGGCAGATGTCCGGGGAAATTATACGGACCAAAAACCGCCAGCACGCCATGCGGCCGGTGGCGCAGCACGGCTTCACCGTCGGGCATGGCGGTGTGTTTCTCGCCAGTGCGTTGCTGGTTGGCTTCCAGTGAAATCGACACCTTGCCGATCATCGCCTGAATCTCGGTCAGCGTCTCCCAGCGTGGTTTGCTGGTTTCCAGACTGATAATTTCCGCCAGCCGTGCTTTATGTTCCGTCAGTAAATCCGCAAAACGTTGAATCACTTCGGCGCGTTCGGCCACGGTTTTACGTGCCCAGGCGGGAAATGCCGTGCGGGCGGCTGTACAGGCAGCATCGACATCTTCCGCATTGGCGCTCAGTGCCGACCACAACAACGTATTATCTGCCGGATTGGTTTTGTTCAGTTGCGCGCCTTGTCCGCTGCGCCACTGGCCCTGAATAAAAAGTGCAGGTTGCATCATGCGAGACTTTCCTTTTTGAGAATAGGGGTTGCAGGAGCCGGTTTATCGCCGGGGAAAAGCGCCACGGCGCGCAGGGTATCGCCCTCGCGCAGGCCAAGCATGTCAGCCTCGCGGGAATTAAGCGTCAGTGAATCGGCTGAATCTCCGCCCGGCACCAGCAGGGCGCGGAAATGCTGATATTGCTCGTTGGCCACCAGGTACAGCGGCTCATCACGACCGCTGCGGTGTTCCGCCAGCCGCACTGGCAACAGACGGCTTTCTTTGACGGCGCGTAACTGATCGATTTCACCTTCGAGCGTCGGACCGGCATCGAAGATATCCACATAACCTTCGTAACGCAGCCCTTCACCTTCAAGTACGGCACGCGCCGGGGCGGTTTGCGGATGTACTTCGCCGATCACTTCACGGGCCTCATGGCTGAGCAATTCGGTATATAAAGGATGCTTTGGCATCAGTTCGGCAATAAAGGATTTCTGTCCCATGCCGGTCAGACGGTCAGCTTCGGCGAATTCCATACCAAAAAAATGACGCCCGACACTGTCCCAGAACGGGGAATGGCCGCTGTCGTCAGACATGCCGCGCATCTCCGCAATTACCTTGCGGGAGAAATACTCACGAAATGCCGCCAGAAACAGGAAACGGACCTTCGACAACAGTTGCCCGTTTTTGCCGTGACGGCAGTCCGGATCGAGGAACAGCGTGCAAAGTTCGGTATAACCGGTGTGATCGTTACTCAGAAACAGCGTCGGCACCGGCTTATAAATATTCAGGCTTTTGGAGGCGTGCACCAGCGTGCCGAGGCGGAAGTTGTACCACGGCTCACTCAGCCCGACCGCCACTTCAATAGCGCTGACGCCGACAACTTTTTGCTGTTCGGTGTCTTCGAGCACGAACAGATAGCCCTGTTCGCCTTTTTCCAGGCGACCTTCCCAGGTCGCCACTGAGCGCTCAATGCGCCCGCGTAAATGCGCTTCATCCTTGGGCAAAGACGTTAAACCGATGCCGGTTTTGCCTGACAACTGCAGGATATCGGCGAGATCGCCGGGCCGCACAGGTCGAATCAACATCATGATGCTCTACCTCATTTATCCCAAAGAATCACACGCACAGGCGCGCGACAGCCCGCTCAAGGCGGTTCAGCCCTTCTTCAATATCCGCGCCCGGAATAATCAGTGATGGCGCAAAGCGCAGTACATTTGGCCCGGCAATCAGGGCGATCAGTCCTTCTTCTGCCGCCAGCGTGTTCAGATGTTTGGCCTGATCTTTATACCGTTCACTCATCACAGCGCCGATCAGCAGCCCCTGCCCGCGCACTTCGCTGAACACCTTATAACGGTCATTGATGCGTTTCAGACCATCGGCAAACCACTGATGACGCTTTTGCACACCGGACAACACCTCCGGCGTGTTAATCAGCTCGAAGACTTTGCCCGCCACCGCCGTCGCCAGCGGGTTACCGCCGTAAGTGGTGCCGTGCGTGCCCGGCTGGAATAACGCAGCATAGCGGTCAGTGGTCAGCATCGCGCCAATCGGGAAACCGCCGCCCAGCGCTTTGGCGCTGGTCAGAATGTCCGGCACCACGCCGTAATGCTGATACGCATACAGCTCGCCGGTACGCCCGACGCCGGTCTGTACTTCATCGAAAATCAGCACAGCCTGATGTTTGTCACACAGCTCACGCAGACCTTGCAGGAAACCGGCCTCTGCCGGTACCACACCGCCTTCGCCCTGGATCGGTTCGACAATCACGGCACAGGTGCGGGAAGAAATCTGGCTGGCAACGGCGGCCAGATCGTTAAACGGCAGATGGGTAATCGCCTGCGGTAAAGGCGCAAAATCTTCTGAATATTTCGGCTGACCGCCGGTCGTCACCGTAAACAGCGTGCGGCCGTGGAACGCGTTTTTGAAGGCGATGATTTCATTCTTTTCGCCGCCGGATTTATTACCGTACAGCCTGGCCAGTTTCAGCGCCGCTTCGTTGGCTTCCGCGCCGGAGTTACAGAAAAACACTTTGTCCGCAAAGGTGGCGTCGATCAGTTGCTTCGCCAGACGCAGCACCGGTTCGTTGGTGTAGCCGTTGCCCAGATGCCAGACTTTATCCGCCTGTTCATGCAGGGTTTTACGAATTTCCGGATGCGCATGTCCCAGCGCATTCACGGCAATCCCGCCTGCGAAATCGACATAATCTTTACCCGTCTGATCCCACAGCCAGGATCCTTCGCCACGCACAGGAATAAACGCCGCCGGGGCATAAACCGGCACCATCCAGTCATCAAAGTTCTGGCGGCTGACGTTTTGTGGTTGCTGTTGGTGTTCCATATAAACCTCTTTTTCGCTGATTTCAGGGTGCACACCCCCGTCCCCCATACAGACAGGAAGTGCACCGGGTTCCGATGTTTTTGCACATTTAGCGGGCAATCGCGCTGGCGAGAAATGGCAGTTACTAATTTGTTATTTAAAAGTTAACAAATAATTTCACTCAGTCTCATCATAGATTGCAGTCTTCATGCCAGCAAAGGAAAAAAGTGAATAAAAAAAATGACATCGAGAAAAAACAACCACTTAATATCGCCTGTTATTCACTTTAATTGCATAAAAAATGAATAAAAGAAAAAATCCCCTTTTGCAGCAACGAGGGCACAAGAATGAGTATGCAGGGAAATATTTTGATTTCGGGTGGAATGTTTTATGCAGGATTGTGATCCGGCGCGGATCACCCGCGCTTCAGTGCAGAGCAATGCCAGATAAAGGTGCAACAGCGCACGATTTTGGCGCACCCGCGTCCCGTGACGCTGCTCACAGTCTGTGCAAATAAAAAAAACCACGCGGTCTTTCTTTCAGAAAAAAGACCGTTATGACTTTCTCATGTTTCTTAATTGTTAAATATTAGGTATTTTTTTGTTTAATTGTTATCGGTAACATTTATCAAATCCCAGGCTATGATGGTTTTTATATTTTTAATTAACTTAATTTTTACATATAAAACCACTTAATTTAACATTTTAGGGCTTTGATCACATTCCGTTCACGACCACGCGAAAACAGCTTTCCCCTTAAGTTAATCTCTGAATGTGGAATAAATAACCACCACCCGTTCCCTACACCAAAACAGAACCTCATAAGAAAGGTACAGACATGAAATTTAACCTCGCATTAGTCAGTGCATGTGTGGTTTCAGCATGCATGTTATTCACAACACCGTCGTTCGCCGCCAAACCCTATGACATTGCCGTCGTCGCTAAAGTCACCGGTATTCCCTGGTTCACCCGCATGGAAGTCGGCGTAAAAGAAGCCGCGCAGAAACTGGATGTCAACGCCTATCAGGTAGGCGCATCCACGCCGGATCCGGCACAGCAGGTCAAAGTGATTGAAGATTTGATCGCCAAAAAAGTCGACGCCATTATCGTGGTACCGAACGACGCCAAAGTGCTGGAGCCGGTGCTGAAAAAAGCCCGTGATCAGGGCATCGTGGTGTTAACACATGAATCTCCCGATCAGCAGATTGGTCAGTGGGATATCGAAACCATCGACAGCCAGAAATATGCCGAAGCCAATATGGACGAGCTGGCGAAAGATATGGGCGGCAAAGGCGGTTATGCGATTTATGTCGGTTCCCTGACCGTGCCATTGCATAACGCATGGGCTGATGCCGCCATTAAATATCAGAAAGAAAAATACCCGGACATGCATGAAGTCACTTCACGCCTGCCGGTCGCAGAAAACATCGATAAGTCTTACTCCACGACGCTCGATTTAATGAAAACCTATCCTGACCTGAAAGGGATTATCGGTTTCGGTTCGCTCGGCCCGATCGGTGCCGGTCAGGCCGTTCAGCAGAAACGTGCGAAAAATAAAATTGCCGTTGTCGGTATCGCTATGCCAGCTCAGGCCGCACCCTATCTGATGCGTGGCGATATTAAGAAAGTGCTGTTGTGGGATCCGAAAGATGCCGGTTACGCCTTAGTCACCGTTGCTGACCAGATGTTGCAGGGTAAAGAAGTGACTAAAGATCTGAGCATTGACGGGCTGGGCAAAGCTGATGTGGATATGGATAAGCATGTGATCCGCTTTAATAAAATTCTGGAAGTCACACCAGAGAATGCGAAATCACTTGGCTTCTGATTTAACTTTTTAATGCTTTTATTTACCGGATATTTACCGGAGATAAATTTATCTCCAGCGCCACACCAGGCAAATAGAAACAGATACGGCGATGTTTGCTGTGCCGTATCTGAATTTCTAATCAGACATTGAAAACTTATACCCTAAATAATTCGAGTTGTGGGAAGGCGGCAAATGAGTGAATCCCGATGAGCTTACATAAGTAAGTGATTCGGGTGAGCGAGTGCAGCCAACGCATCCACAGCGCGAAGTATGAAGGGTATGTTGTAAGGATAATGTGATGAATACTCTCACTCCGTCGTCCAGTTCGCGCACGTCCCCTGCCCCTGCTGAGGCCTTTATCAGCCTCGAAAAAATCAGTAAAAAATTCCCCGGCGTATTAGCGCTGGATAATGTCAGCCTGACGCTGAATAAAGGCGAAGTGCATTGCCTCGCGGGTCAGAATGGCTGCGGCAAGAGCACCATTATTAAAGTCATTTCCGGGGTCTATCAGCCGGAAAAAGGGGCGGCAATTACCCTCGACGGGAAATTATTTCATACCCTGACACCACAACTTTCTTCTTATTACGGCATTCAGGTTATTTATCAGGATTTATCTTTATTCCCGAATTTATCGGTGGCTGAAAATATCGCTATTCACCGTTATTTACCGGGCGGCGATTTCTGGGTACATCGCGAGGCAATGCGCAAAAAAGCGGTCGCGGCGATGCAACGCGTCGGCGTCTCTCTGGACCCGGATCGTAAAGTCGAAAAGCTGTCGATCGCAGACCGTCAGTTAGTGGCAATATGCCGCGCAATCGCCGCTGACGCCAGTCTGGTTATCATGGATGAACCAACCGCCTCACTGACCCGCACCGAAGTAAACGGTCTGCTGCGGGTGGTGAATGAGCTGAAAGCCGCCGGTATTTGCGTGGTGTTTGTCAGCCACCGTCTTGATGAAGTGATGGAAGTCGCTGACCGTATCAGCGTGATGCGTGACGGCAAACTGGTCGGCACCTATCCGGCCAGCGAACTCGACAGCAATGAGCTGGCCTTCCTGATGACCGGACAGCGTTTTACCTACAGTCATCTGCCGCACCGTGCGCCCGCAGACGTGACGCCGCTGCTGGAAGTCCGCCGCCTGAGCCGCAAAGGCCAGTATCAGGATATTTCGCTGTCGCTGCGTCAGGGCGAGATCACCTCGATTATCGGTCTGCTCGGTTCAGGGCGAACCGAGCTGTGTCTGAGCCTGTTTGGCATGAGCCAGCCGGACAGCGGGGAAATCCGCGTTAACGGCAATGCGGTGAAATTCCACAGCAACCGCGATGCTATCCGCCACGGTATTGCTTATGTGTCGGAAGACCGTCTGACACAAGGGTTGATCATGGAGCAATCCATTTACGACAACACGCTGGTGTCGATTTTCGACAAGTTGCACACCCGCGCAGGGCTGATGGATCACCGCAAAGCAGCGTCAGTGGTGAAAGACCTGATCCGTGATCTGAACATTAAAGTGTCGGACAGCGGCCTGCCAGTGAAAACCCTGTCCGGCGGCAATGCGCAGCGTATCGCTATCGCCAAATGGGTGGCGACGCAACCGCATATCCTGATCCTCGACTCCCCCACGGTGGGTGTCGATATCGCCAACAAAGAAGGGATTTATCGCATCGCACGTGATCTGGCGGAGTCCGGCATGGCGGTGCTGATGATTTGCGATGAAATCCCGGAAGCTTATTACAACAGTCACCGCGTGCTGGTGATGCGCAAAGGCGAACTGGTGGCGGAATTCGCCCCACACCAGAGCAGCGAAGCGCAAATTGCGGAGGCGATCAATGGATAATAAATCTCTCTCGAAACTGTTTTCTCAGCACGAATTCTGGCTGGGATTACTGGTTCTGCTGCTGGTGATTGGCCTGAGTGTCAGCACCAGTGAATTTATGACGCTCGGCAACCTGACCGATGTCGCCACCAGTTACGCCATTCTCGGTATTCTGGCCTGTGGCCTGTTTGTGGTGCTGATCGCCGGTGGCATCGACATCTCCTTCCCGGCCGTCACCTCCATCGGTCAGTACGTGATGGCGAGTTACATCATTCATCATGGCGGCAGCTTTCCGCTGGCGTTTGCCATGTCGATGGGTACCGGTTTGTTACTCGGGCTGGTGAACGGTTTTCTGGTTTACTGGCTGCGCGTTCCGGCCATTATTATCACCATCGCCACGCTGAACCTGTTCTACGGTTTGCTGGTGTATCTGACCAACGGCACCTGGCTGTACGGTTTTCCTGACTGGTTTATGAACGGCATTAACTGGTTCTCCTTTACCGCTGCCGACGGCTATGACTATGGCCTGACGCTGCCGCTGCTCAGCCTGCTGGGCGTGATTATCGCCACCGGCGTGCTGATGAACCGCACCCGCGTGGGACGTCAGATTTACGCGATGGGCAGCAACCGTGACGCCGCGTCGCGTCTCGGTCTGAACATCCTGCGGCTACATTTTTACGTCTACGGTTTTATGGGATTGCTGGCGGGTATCGCCGCCGTGGTGCAGGCACAAATTACGCAGTCGGTGGCACCTAACTCACTGCTCGGTTATGAGCTGACGGTACTGGCGGCGGTGGTCTTAGGCGGCACCAGCATGACCGGCGGACGCGGCTCGCTCACCGGCACCATTCTCGGTGTGATGCTGCTGGCCTTCCTGCAAAACGGTCTGACTTTGCTGAGCATTTCGTCTTACTGGCATCAGGTTTTCAGCGGCGTGATCATTCTGGTCAGCATCAGCAGCACCGCGTGGAATGAAAAACGCAAACTGGCAAAGGGGATGTGACATGACAACCTTAAACCGATTCTTCCCCGGCGACCGCATCATCCGTTTGCAGTTGCTGATCATCGTCGCCGTTGCCGTGTTGTTCTCATTCACGCTGGGCGGCAGTTTCTACAGCGTCGGTAATTTCCAGTCGATCTCTTCGCAGTTGCCGATTCTGGGCATGCTGGCGCTGGGGATGGGCATCACCATGCTCACCGGCGGTATCAACCTTTCAGTCATTGCCGGTGCCAATGCCTGTTCGCTGGTCATGGCGGCCATTCTGGTGGCACATCCGGATCAGCCGCAATATTTCGTGCTGGCGATGCTCGCCGGTCTGGCTGTCGCGGTTGTCATTGGTGTACTTAACGGCGCGCTGATTGCGTATATCGGTGTCTCGCCGATTCTGGCAACGCTCGGCACCATGACACTTATCGCCGGGCTGAATATTCTGCTGACCAACGGCGCGGTGATTTCCGGCTTCCCGGCGGCGATTCAGTATCTGAGCAATGGCAGTCTGCTGGGCATTCCCGTCGCCCTGCTGCTTTTCCTGCTGGTGGCGCTGTTGTTGTGGGTTTTACTCGAACACACCACGCTTGGCCGCAGTTTGTATCTGATGGGTTCCAACGAACAGGCCACGCGCTTCAGTGGCGTCAATACGCACAAAGTGACCATCGCGGTGTATGTGCTTTCCGCCCTGCTCGGCTGGGGCGCGGCACTGCTGATGATGTCCAAATTTAACTCGGCAAAAGCAGGCTACGGTGACTCGTATTTGCTGGTAACCATTCTGGCCTCCGTGCTCGGCGGAATTAACCCCGACGGCGGCTTCGGGCGGGTCATCGGACTGGTACTGGCGCTGATCGTCCTGCAAATGCTGGAAAGCGGCCTGAACCTGATGGGCGTCAGCAGTTACCTGACAATGGCTCTGTGGGGCGGCGTCCTGATCCTGTTTATCGCTCTGCAAAACAGAAAATCTTAAGCAAAAGCTTTTTACCGAAGGGAAAGAACATGGCGAGTTATTTTATTGGAGTAGACGTAGGAACCGGCAGCGCCCGCGCGGGCGTCTTCGACATGACCGGTCGCATGGTCGGCCAGGCCAGCCGTGAGATTACGTTGTACCGCCCGAAAGCCGATTTCGTTGAGCAATCTTCTGATGAGATCTGGCAGTCCGTTTGCAATGCCGTGAAAGACGCGGTCAATCAGGCGGACATCAACCCGATTCAGGTGAAAGGTATCGGTTTCGACGCCACCTGTTCGCTGGTAGTGCTGGATAAAGAAGGCAAGCCGCTGACCGTCAGCCCGTCCGGGCGCAGCGAGCAAAACATTATTGTCTGGATGGATCACCGCGCCATTACTCAGGCCGAGCGCATCAACGCCACCGGTCACCGTGTGCTGGAATTCGTCGGCGGGATTATTTCGCCGGAAATGCAGACGCCAAAATTGCTGTGGCTGAAACAGCATATGCCCACCACCTGGAACAACGTCGGCCACCTGTTCGACCTGCCGGATTTTCTCACCTGGCGCGCCACGCAGGACACTACCCGTTCGCTGTGTTCTACCGTCTGTAAATGGACGTATATCGGCCATGAAGACCGCTGGGATCCCAGCTATTTCCGTCAGATCGGACTGGAAGATTTACTGGAAAACAACGCGGCGAAAATCGGCAGCGAAGTGAAAACCATGGGTGAACCGCTCGGACACGGTCTGACCCAGCGTGCCGCTGCAGAAATGGGGCTGATGGCCGGTACCGCCGTCAGCGTTTCCATTATCGATGCCCACGCAGGCAGCCTCGGTATTCTCGGTGCCAGCGGCGCCTCCGGTGAATCGGCCGATTTCGACAACCGCATCGCGCTGATTGGTGGCACGTCCACGGCACATATGGCGATGTCCCGCAGCGCACGCTATATCGGCGGTATCTGGGGGCCATACTATTCGGCCATTCTGCCTGATTACTGGCTGAACGAAGGTGGACAATCCACTACCGGGGCGCTGATTGACCATGTGATTCAGTCGCATCCGTGTTATCAGGATTTACTGAAACAGGGCAAAGACAGCGGCAAAACCATCTATGAAGTGCTCAACGGCATTTTGCGAAAAATGGCCGGTGAACCGGAGAATATTGCCTTCCTGACCAAAGACATTCATATGCTGCCCTATTTCCACGGCAACCGTTCACCGCGCGCTAACCCGACGCTGACCGGTACGCTGACCGGCCTGAAACTCTCGCGTACGCCGGAAGACATGGCGCTGCATTATCTGGCCACCATTCAGGCGCTGGCGCTGGGCACCCGCCACATTATCGAGACCATGAATCAGAGCGGATATCGCATTGATACCATGATGGCAAGCGGCGGCGGCACCAAAAATCCGGTGTTTGTTCAGGAGCATTCCAACGCCACAGGCTGCGCGATGTTATTGCCGGAAGAAAGCGAAGCGATGCTGCTCGGCAGTGCCATGATGGGCACCGTCGCGGCGGGCGCCTACGACTCTTTGCCAGAAGCGATGGCCGCCATGAGCCGCATCGGCAAAACCGTGACACCGCAAACCAACAAAATTAAAGAGTATTACGACCGTAAATACCGCGTATTTCATGAGATGTACCACGACAGCATGAAATACCGCCGCCTGATGCAGGGGGAAACCCAATGAATGCGGATGAAGAATTTACCCTGGCGTGTCAGGGCTGGCAGACCTACAGTCAGGAATTACTGGCGTTACAGCATCATCTCGATGCTGATATATGGCAGCAGTTACTGACGCTGGTCACCGGCTGCACGGGCAAAATTGCCGTCACCGGCGTCGGCACGTCGGGCATTGCCGCGCGGAAAATAGCCCACATGCTGGCGTGCGTCGAGCAACCGGCGGTGTATCTGAGCGCCACCGATGCCGCCCACGGTGACCTGGGATTTATGCGCAGCAACGACCTGATGATCCTGATTTCCCGTGGCGGCAATTCTGAAGAGCTGACGCGCCTGTTACCGACGCTGAAAGCCAAAGGTGTGGCAATCATCAGTGTGACGGAGAATCTGGATTCGGCGATTGCCCGCGCCGCCACGCTGGTGGTGAAAACGCATATCCGGCGGGAAATCGACCCGCTCAATATGCTGGCCACCACGTCTGTGGTGCTGGTGCTGGCGGTGTTCGATGCATTGTGCGGCAATATCATGCTGCGTAACGGCTTCGATCAGCAAAGCCTGCTGAAAGTGCATCCGGGCGGAAATGTGGGCAAGACGCTGCGTGAGCAGGATCTGTGAACAACATCCTCAACCTTTAATCTCTTCCGCCACCAGCGCCGCCAGAATGGAGATGGCGCGCGCGGTGTGCGGCCCCCATTCGAAAGAGGTATTGATACGGATGCAATGGCTGAAGCGCTTGTCGGCAGAAAACATGGTGCCGGGCGCGACGCTGACGCCTTTTGTCAGCGCGCGCTGATAGACCCGCGCCGCATCCACATTGTCACCCAGATCCAGCCACAGAAAATAGCCGCCTGCAGGTTGCGTCACCGACACCTGCGCCGGAAACTCCGCCAGAATCGCATGACGCATCGCCATCTGCCGTTGTTCCAGCACACGCCGTAAGCGTCGCAGATGGGTATCGTAACCTCCCTGCTGCGCCCCCTTTTGCAGATAATCGGCTAACGCCAGCTGAACCGGCACGCTGGCCGATAACGTGCTCATCAGTTGCAGGCGCTGAATACGTTCAGCATAAGCCCCCGCCGCCACCCAGCCCACGCGAAAGCCCGGTGCGAGGGATTTCGAAAACGATGAGCAATGCAGAATGTCGCTGCGATAATCTGACGCCTTCAGCGGCACCGTTCGTTCGCTGCCAAAATACAGTTCGCTGTATACGTCGTCCTCGATCAGAGCCACTTTATGTCCCTGCAAAATACTCACCAGCCGTGCTTTTTTCTCCGGCGGCAAACTGCATCCGAGCGGGTTCTGAAAACTCGACATCAGCCAGCAGGCTTTGATCGGATAAAGTTTCAGCGCCTGTTCCAGCGCATCGGGATCCATGCCGTAACGCACGTCAGTCGGAATGGCGATGGCTTTTAATTTGCGCCGTTCAATCGCCTGCAATACGCCGTAAAAAGCTGGCGATTCGATAGCAACCCAGTCACCTGGCTCTGTCACCACCTGCAAACTTAACCCGAGCGACTCCATCGCACCCGACGTAATGACGATTTCATCGGGCGCGACTTCAATACCATTTTGTGCATAGCGCTGTGCAATGCTGCGGCGCAGTTCTTCATTACCCGGTGGCAGATTCGCAATGGCGCTGTGCGGGGACATCCGGCGCACCGCGCTGGCCAGGGAACGCGCCAGACGTGGCTGCGGAAAAAGTGTCGGATCAGGAAACGCGGAACCGAGTGGCACCACGGCGGGATCTTGCCCGGCTTTGAGAATGTCGAAAATGGCGTCATTGACGTCCACCTGCTCTGCAGCATGCAAATACCCGTCGGGTGATGGGCGCACCGGCCGCTGTATACCCGCTGCCACGTAATAACCGGACTGCGGACGCGCGACAATCACCCCCTGACTTTCCAGCAACTGATAGGCCTGCAAAACCGTCATCAGACTCAGGCCAGACTGTTTGCAGGTATCACGTAAGGAAGGCAGCCGGTCGCCCGGCAACCAGACCTGCGTATCAATTTGTCTGCGCAACGTACGCGCCAGCGTTTCATAACGGGATTGAGTCATAATTCATCAGCACTGTTATAGGAAGTGTTAATCAAATGATAACTATTATGCCTGATTTTGCGCTTTTCCCCGGAGTAAACTGCTCATCAACAGCAATCAATGTTTACCCGGGAGGTATGGCGGCGAAACATTCGCCATGGTAATGTGTTAATTCATCGCATTACTCAGATTTATCTGAGCTTCCCTTCACACCTGTTCGCGCAACCTTACGCTTTCTAAACACTTTCTCCACGATCGCTGGAAAAGTAACACCACGCCTTTCACTCTTTTACATCCACACCGCATTACTATTCATTGGATTGCGTAGACTTGTTTTCGTCGAAACAAAACGGGCGAATTGCCTGAATCTCCAATGAGGAATTTAATTATGCGTAAACTTACCGCAATGATTGTGGCTTCAACTCTGGCTTTGAGCTCTGCTTCTTTCGCATTTGCTGCTGAAACCGCAGCCACGCCGGCCACTGACGCCGCGACCGCGACGCACGGCAAAATGCTGCATCATAAAGGACCGCAACATATGAACCCGTTTGCGGCGCTGAACCTGACTGAGCAGCAGAAAACGCAGATGAAAGAAATCATGAAAGACAGCGGCGCGCGCCCTGACCGCGCAGCGATGAAAGCCCAGATGGATCAGATGCACAACCTGGTGGCTTCCGACAGCTTCGATGAAGCCAAGGTGAAATCGCAGATTGATACCATTACCAAAGCACAGTCTGATCGTATGCTCGACCGTGCCCGCGCAGAGAACAAAATGTATAACCTGCTGACACCAGAGCAGAAAAAACAGTTCAATGAGAACTACCAGAACCGCGCGGCCAAAATGGAACAGATGCGTGACCACAAACCGGGTCAGGAAAAACCAGTAACCGCTGAATAATTGACTGACCAGACAGGAAAACCGGCCCCGTGGCCGGTTTTTTTGCTTTTTTACTTACCCGCCACAACTTTATTGTCATCCGACCAGTCTTCTCTGCGCAAAGCGTCAGCCCCATCACAAATTCATCTTTAACTTCATACTTTTCTGTATAAACACATTATTTTTAAACAGTAATTCAACAAAGTCGCAACCGCATTCGGCCATGCGACCCTTACCTCTCCACATCACACTCTCGACATAAAAAGTGGCTGGCTATCACCGGACCACTCATAAGGAGTTGTACATCATGAAAAGCGTCAAGTCCGGGATAACCTGGCTGGTGGTGGCGTTAATCGGGGCTTTTGCCTTTGGAATGCTGGCCCTGAGCCGGGGCGAACATGTTAACGCCCTGTGGCTGGTGGTCGCTGCCGTTGCCTGTTACAGCATTGCCTACCGTTTCTACAGCCTGTTTATCGCCGAAAAAGTCTTCGAACTCGATGACAAACGCATGACACCTGCCGAGCGTCGTAACGACGGGCTGGATTATGTGCCGACCAATAAATGGGTTTTGTTCGGCCACCACTTTGCCGCCATCGCAGGCGCGGGTCCGCTGGTCGGCCCGATACTGGCTGCGCAAATGGGTTTCCTGCCGGGCACGATCTGGATCCTGGTCGGCGTGATGCTCGCCGGTGCGGTGCAAGACTTCCTGATCCTGTTCATCTCCACCCGTCGTGACGGCCGTTCACTGGGCGAAATGGCAAAGCAGGAACTGGGCAGTTTCGCGGGCGTGATCACCATGCTCGGCGCGCTGGGCGTGATGATTATCATTCTTTCCGCGCTGGCGTTAGTGGTCGTCAAAGCGCTGGCCGATAGCCCGTGGGGTCTGTTCACCATTGCCGCGACCATTCCCATTGCCCTGTTTATGGGCATCTATATGCGTTTTCTGCGTCCGGGGAAAATTGCAGAAGTGTCGGTGATTGGCTTCGTGCTGATGATGCTCGCCATCGTTTACGGCGGCAACGTCGCGGCGGATCCTTACTGGGGACCGTTCTTTACCCTGCACGGCACCACGCTGACCTGGGTGCTGGTGATCTATGGGTTTATTGCCTCGGTATTGCCGGTCTGGCTGCTGCTGGCACCGCGCGATTATCTCTCAACGTTCCTGAAAATAGGCGTCATTGTCGGGCTGGCGGTCGGTATCGTCTTTGCTATGCCAGAGATGAAAATGCCAGCGGTTTCGCGCTTTATTGACGGCAGCGGCCCGGTATTCTCCGGCAGCCTGTTCCCGTTCCTGTTTATCACTATCGCCTGCGGGTCGATTTCCGGTTTCCATGCGCTGGTCTCGAGCGGCACAACGCCGAAGCTGATTGAGCGCGAAAGCCATATCCGCTTTATCGGCTACGGCGCGATGCTGATGGAGTCGTTCGTGGCAATCATGGCGCTGATTTGTGCGTCGGTTATCGACCCGGGGGTGTATTTTGCGATGAACTCTCCGGCGGCGCTGATCGGCACCACGGCAGAGAGCGCTTCACAGGTGATTAACGGCTGGGGCTTTGTCATCACGCCAGACATTCTTACGCAAATAGCCAAAGATGTCGGCGAGCAGTCAATCCTTTCCCGCGCCGGTGGCGCACCAACCTTCGCTGTCGGGATGGCACACATCATCACCGATGTGTTTAACAGCCGCGCGATGATGGCCTTCTGGTATCACTTCGCTATCCTGTTCGAAGCCTTATTTATTCTGACCGCAGTGGATGCCGGTACCCGCGCCTGCCGCTTTATGGTGCAGGATCTGGTGGGGGTCGCCGTCCCTTCGCTGGCAAATAACCGTTCGTGGATCGGCACTTTCGCCGGTACCACCGTCGCGGTTGCGGGCTGGGGCTTCTTCGTTTATCAGGGTGTCGTCGATCCGCTGGGCGGCATTAATACTCTGTGGCCACTGTTTGGTATTGGTAATCAGATGCTGGCCTCGATGGCGTTGATTCTGGGCACCGTGGTGCTGTTCAAAATGAAGAAACAGCGCTACGCATGGGTCACGATTTTGCCGACTATCTGGCTGTTTATCACCTCGATGACTGCGGGCTGGCAGAAGATTTTCCACGAAAAACCGTCGATTGGATTCCTGGCGCAGGCGAAGAAATTCTCTGCCGGGATCGACAGCGGCGAAATCATTAAACCGGCCAAAACGCTGGCGGACATGCAAACCATCGTGCTGAACAATCAGATCAACGCCATCCTGTGTGGATTCTTTATGCTGGTGGCGGTCACCATGCTGATTTCAGCGTTCTTCGTTATCCGTCGCGCGCTGCAATCGAGCACACCGACAGTGCATGAAACGGCTGTTGTACAACGTCGCGAGGCCCGCCATGTCTGATTCAAGAGCATTATTTAAAACCGCGCGCCCTGCGGCGTTACACGTCATCCGCTGTCAGCCGTTGTTCACCGTGCAGCCCAAACCACACAATGTGACCGGCTGGCTGAAACTGGCGATAAAACGCACTGCTCAGAGTTTTCGCCTGATGGTCGGCGTGCAGGATTATCAGAATTATGTCCGGCACATGAAGGTCAGACACCCGGAAATGACGCCGATGACCGAACGCGAATTCCACCGGCGATGCCTTGAAGCCCGGTTCCCGAGCGAAGGCGGGAAAATGGGGAAGTGTCCGTGCTGACATCAGAGTGACCCCTCCGGCTCAGTCACGATGTCGTGTTTTACACCTTCCTCTTCACACAGGGGAAGGTGTCGTCACACCACCTGAAATGCAAAGCCTTTTATATTTTTTAATTGCCCGGTGATGTCAGCCTGAAAACCTCACAGTGAAATGTGTTGTCTTGTGATTTTAGCCCCCTCGTATCTGGTGATAATTTAGCCGCATTAGTTTTATTGAGAATTCATTTTTACTTCTGAGGGCATCACTATGATCGAGGCAACACATATCCGGGACATCCTCCTGATGGATCACCGTATTGTACTTTGCGTCATTGGAATGGCGGCGTGGGGCGGGATTGTTCGCTATATCATGCTCAGGCAGCGGAAACCCATCCTGGATGAAATCAGGGCATGCCTGTTGCAGATTGTTGTTTCCTGCTTCAGCGGAATGCTGTTGAGTATTTTCGTTCTGTCACGCAACGCCAACGATGACCGGTTACTGGTCATTGCCGGTTTGGGCGGGGTATTTGCCGGGCCACTTCTCACCCTTATCGGTAAGAGAATCGCTGGCTTTGTTGACAACTACAGTCCGGCGTCTAAATAAGCGCATTCACCTCTTCCCCGGCAAAATCTATACGCCGGGGATTTTTTTACCTTGCTCTGTTTGGCTGAATATTAACGCCCCGCTTAACTCGCCACTAACATCGGCTCTGCCACCGGAGCCGTCTGTTCGAAAACCAGAGACAGCAGGATCTTCTTCACCGCCATGGCTTCCTGCGATAACGCCAGCGTTTCACAAACACACAGCGAAAGCGGAACCTGAATCGCCGGACTGCTGATGCATGACATCCAGGCTTTAGCCGGACCCGTCATGGTGCGGGCAGCGGATTCAGGCAAAATAGTCGCCCCCAGACCGCTGGCAACGGCGGCAGTCAGCGTGGCGGAAGATTCAATTTCACCAATGATATTGGCACTTAAACGGCGCAACGCCATCGCATCATCCACCAGACGGCGGGTGACATTGTGGGAACGCGGCATGAACAGGTTTAGTTTTGCCACCTCAGCCAGTTCGACATATTTACCCGGATTCGGCACAGAATGCGCGCCGACCAGATACAAATCTTCTTTCATCAGCGGCTGACTGCTCAACCCTGAGGCCACGCTGGTGCCATAAAAGACCGCCATATCCATGCGCCCGTTGAGCACTAAATCGCCCAGCGCAGTGCCGAAATTCTCGTTGAGATACAGCAGAATGCCCGGGTGCTGCTTGCGGACAGCCTGTAGCAACGGCAACGCCAGCCCGGAGGCGGCAGTGCCCGGCGCAAGGCCGACAGAAACCTGTCCGCTAAGCGATTGTCCGGCGTTATTCACGGCACTGTGGATTTGGTCGCACTGGCGCAAAATGGCCTGGGCGTGGGAATAAAGAATATTACCTGCTTCGGTAGGAGTGACGCCGCGCTTGGTGCGAATCAGCAATTGTTGCTGCAATTCCCCTTCCAGTGTCGCCAGTTGCTGGCTTAATGCCGGTTGGGCGATATGCAGAACATCAGCGGCCTGTGTCAGACTGCCAATATCGACGATTTTCACAAAGTATTTCAGACGTCTGAGATTCATCTCTGTCTCCATTTTGCGCGAAAAGGGATAACCCTGGACTGTTGTTATGAAGGTAAGTTATCTACGCAAACGATTAGCGTGACTGATAAAAGCAAGATTTACGCCAATCTCCGGCACGCAGATTAAAAACGCCTGCTTCAGAGGCTAATACCGCAAAATATAAGAGAAAACTATTACGCGTGACGTGTGGGAAACGGAGGGCGCGGGGAATCTCAGAGGGAATTCACTGCGCTGATAAAGAAGGATGCACCAATATCATGCATTCTTATAGGTCACCCTTATAAATTAGCAGGGTTAATAACAGCGATGCCACGAAACAGATTCGCAGCATCACGTCCTGACGTCGCGTTTATATTGACGGGATCATGCCGCCATCGACGCGGATCACCGAACCGGTTACATATGACGCCTGCTGGCTGGCAAGAAACGCCGCCACAGCGCCATACTCTTCCGGTTTACCGTAGCGTTTTGCCGGAATGCTGGCGGCACTTTTTGCCGCGACCTCTTCGACCGATGTCCCTTCCCGCCCGGCGCGTGCGGCATCAAGCTGACCCAGACGCTGCGTGGAAATACGCCCCGGCACCATCACGTTAACCGTGATGCCGTCACCCGCCACTTCGGAGGCCAGCGTTTTCGACCAGCCGACCAGCGCCATGCGTAAAGTATTCGACATGCCGAGGTTGGCAATTGGCGCGATCACGCCCGACGACGTGCTGGTAATAATCCGCCCCCAGCCCGCATTGTGCATATCCGGCAGCACTTTATCGGTCAGTTGAATAAGCGAACTCACCATCGTGGAGAACTGAGATTGCCACGCATCCGGCGCGACGCCAGCCGCCTTCGTCGGCGGTGGCCCGCCTGAGTTGTTTATCAGAATACCCACCGGTCCGAATGTGCGGCGGATTTGCATCAGCACATCATCAAAGCTTTCCGGTGCTGTCAGATCCAGCACCCACGCCTGCGCGGTACCGCCCTGTTTTTCAATCATGCTGACAGTTTCCTGCAACGCACTCAGCGTTCGCCCGCAAACCGCCACCTGAACGCCTTCGCCTGCCAGGGCAATGGCCATCGCACGGCCTAAACCGCCGCCTGCGCCACTGACCAGCGCCACGCGGCCCTGAATACCAAAATCCATCACTTTTTCCTCTGGTTTATGTAAGACAAAAACAGCGGATCACCCCACTTTGCTGACTTTGTTAAGCACCATCTGATAAGCCGATTGCAGGTGGCTGCGCATCATGTCCGCCGCCGCTTCCATCCGCCCTTCCAGCACGGCGTCGATGATGGCGACATGTTCCTCGCACCATTCGCGCACACGCTGTTTATTGGTGTAACTGCCGAACTCCAGCAGGCGGCGCAGCCGGTTTTGCTGCTGAATTGCCTGTAAAACAAAAATATTGCCGCTGAACTCCGCCAGCATTTCATGAAAGGTGGCGTCCGTTTCGAAAATCTGACGGCCATCAACGGCCAGAATATCCGGATGCGTAATCAGATAAATATGCTGCATCCGCAGGCGGCGCAGCGCGCTTTTATCGGCGTGAAAACCTGCCGCCATGAGCGCACCCGGCTCAATCATCAGACGGAATCCGTAGCCGTTACTCAGCGCTACATCGGTATTCAGGGTCGGTAAGAATGACCAGCCATGCCCCTTGTTGCGGGCGATCAACCCGTCTTCCGCCAGACGCAGCAACGTGCGCGCCAGCACACCACGATCGACGTCATAGCGCTGGGCGATTTCCGTCTGCGTCAGGGAATCCGGCAACTTTCCGGCGATACGGTCTTTCACCAGTTGCTCGTATAAATCCTGATCATTACTGGCGGGGATATCAATGCTGATGCGCTGAAGTTCATCGAAGGCTTTCAGCAGGAAAAAACCCTGATTGCGCCGCGCTTCGATAATGCCTAATTCACACAGTAATTTCAGGGCAGTACGCACCGGCGTACGCGACACACCGAGCATATCAGCCAGTTGTTGCTCCCTGAGATGATGACCTGGCTCAAATTTTGCTTCACGTATCAGGTCAAGGATTTGGTTTGCCAGACGCCTTCCGCTGGCTGTCGTAGTTTGGGTCATGGAATAGCAGCACCTGAAAGTATTTGTTGTTTAGGTTTGTACAATATCACAAGCCTTGAGGATGGTGAAGTCTGGTTACAAAGCCCCCAAATCGTGCAATTAATGCACCAAAAAAGAGCCTTGACTCACAAATTTAATTGTATTTAATGAGACACAAAGAGCAATCCTGCTCATGGGAAACTGGAGTCTGTCATGTCAAAAAAAGCTTTTTTGCGTCGATATGCCGCCGTCTCTCTGGCCGCTATTTGCCTGAGTGCCCCGTTGTTCAGCCAGGCTGCTGCGCCAGTTCTGGTCAGTAAAGGTCATCTGACGTATGGCACCGCCGCCACGTTCATGCCGTTTGAATTTACTAAAGATGGCAAGCTGACCGGTTTCGATATCGATCTCATCACCGCCCTGTCGAAAAAACTGGCGCTGACACCGGAACCGATGTCGATGGAGTTCAAAGGACTGATCCCCGCGTTGCAGGGCAAACGTCTCGATATCATCAACTCAGCGATGTACATCAACCCGACCCGTTCTGAGCAGGTGGATTTTGTGCCGTACCTGAAAATCGGCAGCCGCGTCATTGTGGCGAAAGGCAATCCGGAAAAAATCACCGGTCGTGATTTGTCCCTGTGCGGCAAAAACATCGCCGTGACGCTGGGCGGCATTGAAGAAAGTCAGGCGCGTGCAGACAACCAAAAATGTCTGGATGCGAAAAAACCGGCGCTGACCGTGCTGACCTTCCCGGCTGCCACGGATTCCGCCGTCGCAGTGGCACAAAAACGTGCTGATGCAGAATTCCTGTCAACGCCGGGTGCTGTGGCGCTGCTGAGTGAAAAAGGCGATACCTTCGAAGCCGTCGGCGCTGAGTTTGAAGCAGACACGCACATCGGTTTTGCCGTGCGTAAAGGCGATACCGAAATGAAATCGCTGCTGGAAAAAGGCCTTCAGGACGTGGTGAAAGACGGAACTTATCAAAAAATCATCAGCAAATGGCAGTTCCCGGCTTCGGTGTCCATTTTCTGAAACCGTGATGTTAAGTAAAGCGTTGCCCTGACGTTGAGGAAAGTTCATGTCACTTGATCTTGTTTGGCAATACCTGTTCTCACCGGCGTTCTTTCAGGGCGCATTAATGACCTTGTTGTTAACGGTGTGCTCGTTGTTCTTTGGCATTATTGCGGGGCTGGTGCTGGCCCTGCTGCAGGAATCCCGCTTCCGGGCGGGATCCGTTCTGGCCTTCTTCTATCTCTGGTTATTTCGCGGCACACCGGTGCTGTTCCAGATTATTTTCGTTTACAACGTCCTGCCGACCTTCGGCCTGCGCTTCTCCGCTTTCACCTGTGCGGTGATGGCGTTGTCCTTAAATGAAGGGGCGTATATGGCGGAGATTTTACGCTCCGGCTTACAGGCCGTACGCAGCGGGCAGCGAACGGCGGGGATGGCGCTCGGCATGACTCAGAGCCAGATCATGCGCAAGATTGTGTTGCCACAGGCCGCGCGCATCGTGTTGCCGCCGATGGGCAATCAGATGATCAGCATGCTGAAGTCGAGCGCACTGGTGTCGGTGATTGCCGTGCAGGAACTGCTGCTTATCGCCAATCAGACCGCCAGCGCCAGCTTCCGATATTTCGAAGCACTGTGCGCCGCAGGTATTTACTACCTGGTGCTGACTTCCGTATTCATGGTCGGACAGGCCTGGCTGGAACGTTCGCTTGATCCGAAAAAGCGCAAGAAACCCGCGCTGTCACTGACTGAACGCCTGCTGCGCAGCAGCACGCCAAACTGAGGAGAAGTCCGTGAGTCAATCCAAACCGGTTCTGGAAATCATCGGCGTCGATAAACATTTTGGCGCACAACACGTGCTTAAAAACTGTTCCCTGAATGTGGTTCAGGGCGAAACCGTGGTGCTGATTGGTCCGTCAGGCTCAGGCAAATCTACCCTGCTGCGCTGCATCAATTTGCTGGAGCCGATCCAGGGGGGGTCGATCTTCTTTCGCAATCAGGACATCACCCACGCCAGTATCGAGCCGCATAAATTACGCCGTGACATCGGCATGGTGTTCCAGAACTACGAACTGTTTTCCCATCTGACGGCGGCCGAAAACATCATGCTCGCGCCGATGACCGTGCTGGGCGTCAGCCGCAGTGAAGCCGAGGCGCAGGCACTGGAACTGCTCGGCAAAGTACGAATTCCTGATAAAGCCGATTCGTTCCCGGATGAACTTTCCGGCGGCCAGCAGCAACGTGTCGCCATTGCCCGTGCACTGGCGATGAAACCCAAACTGATGCTGTTTGACGAGCCGACTTCGGCGCTCGACCCGGAAATGATCCGCGAAGTGCTCGACGTGATGGCCGATCTCAGCGCCGAAGGCATGACCAGCATTGTGGTCACGCATGAAATGGGCTTCGCGAAACGTGCAGCCAATCACATCGTCTTTATGGAAAACGGCGAAATCATCGAAAACGCGACCGGCGAAAAATTCTTCGGCGGCGATGTCAGCCTGCGGGCACAACGTTTCTTAGATCAAATCTTACATTGATCCTTTTCAGCACTCTCAAAACACCTATTGCGCCCTCACCAGGGGCCTGACTTTTGCCACAACACTGTTTTCAGGAGACACCGATGAGTCTTTCATCGCCCGATATCAGCAGAATGAAACGCGATCTTGCCGCACTGGTGGCGATCAATACCGAAAATCCGCCGGGACGTGAACGCGAGGCCGCAGAGCTTATCAGCGCCATGCTCAGCGACATCGGCTTCGACATGACGCTCAGCGAGTACGCACCGGGACGCACCAACGTGATTGGCAGGCTGGAAAACGGCAGCGGCCCGTGCTTTGCCTTTAATACCCACATCGACGTCGTACCGGCCGGTGAAGGCTGGCAGCAGGATCCGTTCACCCTCACCGAACGCGACGGGCGGTTGTATGGCCGCGGAGCCTGCGACGCTAAAGGCCCGCTGATCGCCATGATCGAAGCCATGCGCTGGCTCGCGGCCAACCGCAATGACTGGCGCGGCACACTGATGGCGATTTTTGTCGCCGACGAAGAAGTCGCCAGCGAAGGCGCGAAGTTTTATGTGCGTGAAGCCCCGGCGCATATCGATTACGTGGTGATCGGCGAACCGACGTCCAACACCACATACTCGGCGCACAAAGGCAGTTTACGTCCGCTGGTTCGCGTTCATGGCGTCACCGCGCATTCCGGCACACCGGAGCTGGGCGAGAACGCTATTTTCCGTGCCGCGCAACTGCTCGGTCTGGTGGAAGAAACGCATGAACATACCGTGCGTTGTCGCTGCCATCCGCTGGTCGGTAACGCCAGCCTGACGGTCACGCGCATTAGCGGCGGACATGCCGATAACGTGCTGCCGGGCGCCTGCGAATTATTGCTCGACCGGCGTATGGTGCCGGGCGAAGACGAAAACGCCGTGAAACAGGAAATTCAGGATTTACTGCAACTGGCGCAGGAAAAATTCGGTGTGCGCAGTGAAATCATCACCTACAAACCCACCACCGGCGGTGCGACCGAAACCGATTCTGACGATCCGATTGTGCGGGCGGGCGTTGAAGCCTGCGCCGCGCAGGGCAATCCTGAACCCGGCCCGTTCGGTTTTCAGGGAGGATGCGATCTGGTGCATTTTCGCAGTCTGGGCACTAAAGGCATCATCATCGGCCCCGGTTCGCTGGCCGTCGCGCATAAACCTGATGAATTTATCCCCATCGATGAATTCGTAGCAGGCAGCAAAATTTACTGCGATGTCGCCTTAAAAATGCTCAAACGCTGAGGGGAAAACGGTGAAAGCGACATTATATCGCGCCGACCTGCGGTATCCGCATCTGCAACTTTATACCGCCTCGTCGGGCAGTGTGCCGGGGCTGGACACCTTGTATCTGCTGCTTGAAGACAAAAACTTCAACGGGCTGGGCGAAGTGCGCATCAACATGGCGTATCTCAATGGTTACAGCGCCGAACGGGTGTTGAGTGATGTGATCCGTGCGTTGCAGCAACTGGATCTCAGTCAGCCTGCCAGCACAATTTTGCTCAATCTGCCGCAACGGCTGGCGGATTTTCTGGCACCGACACGCATGCTGCTGGATATCGCGCTGCATGATCTGATCGCGCGTCAGGAAGGCATCAGCGTGGCGCAACTGGCGGGCGCAGATAATAGCGAAACGGTGAGTTATCACACCAACCAGACGCTGTTCTGGACGCCGATGGCGCAGATGCTGCAACAGGCGACGGCGTATGTGGATCGCGGTTTTACACAGCTTAAACTGCGCGTCGGCGTGGCTTCGTTCGAAGAAGATGAAGCACGGCTCAGTGCGCTGCGCCGACGTTTCGGGCACGAAATCAGTTTGTCCGCAGATGCCAACGGCCAATGGCAGCCGGAAGCCGCGCGCAGCCATTTAATCTCGCTGGCGAAGTTTGACATGAGTTATCTCGAACAGCCGGTTTCTGACGCTAATGCGCACTATTATCCGACGCTGGCCGAAGCCAGTCCGGTGCCGCTGATGCTCGATGAAAGCATGAGCAGCGAGGCGGATTTAGAACGCATTTTGGCGCTGAACGGCAAGATTATGGCGCATCTCAAACTGGTCAAAATGGGCGGCATTGCGCCGACAATGGCTGCCGCACGACGTCTTACGGCAGCGGGCGTGCCCTTCATGATTGGTCAGATGAACGAAGGCGGTGCCGCTACCGCCGCCGCCCTGCACGTCGCCCGCGCCTGCCAGCCCGCTTACGCCGAACTTTACGGTGCCGACGGGCTGGGTAACGACCCGGTTTACGGCCTTTCCTATCATCAGGGGTTACTCAGCAGCCCGCCGGGCGCGGGGCTGGGTATCCGCTTCACCCCTTCCCAGGCAGAATTTATTCAGGAGTTTGAACAATGACAGCAACATCATTACCCGATACGGGCCGCGTCGTGCCAGGCGCAGAATCTGCATTTCACGAAGAAGAATATCGGCAGCGCATGGCGAAGGCGCGTCAGTTACTGGTGAAAGCCGGTCTGGACGTGATGGTGATCACCGGGCCGGAAAACATCTTTTACCTGACAGGTCAGCAAACACCGGGCTATTACACTTTCCAGACGCTGGTACTGCCGGTGGAAGGCGATCCGGTGTTTGTTATCCGCCAGCTTGAGTATTTCAACTTCATCTCCAACACCTTTATCCGCGACGCGGCGATTTATACCGATGGCGATAATCCGGTGAATTTCCTGCTCGATGTGCTGAAAACGCGTGGCTGGATGAAGAGCCGGATCGGGATCGATAAACGCGGCTGGTTTCTGCCGATCGCAATATACGAAGCCTTACAGGCTGAAATCGGCACGATCCACGATGCGGCTGGTGTTATCGAGCAACTGCGCGCCGTGAAATCAGCCGCAGAACTGGAAAAAATGGCGCACGCCGCCCGTTACGTTGACGCCGGCATGCTGGCAGGCCGCGCGGCGATTGCCGCAGGTGCGACAGAAAACGACCTGGTTTCCGCCATGATGGGGGCAGCGATTGCCGCCGGTTCCGAATATATGGGCATGGAACCGCTGGTCTCCAGCGGCCCGCGCACCGGTGTGCCGCACGGTACATGGCGACGCCGTAAAATTCTCGGGGGCGACCCGATTTTCCTTGAAATGGCCGCCACTCATGACCGTTATCACGCGGCCCTGATGCGCTCCGCCTGGCTCGGCAAACCGCCAGCCGTGGCGCTGGAAATGGAAAAAGTCTGTCAGGAAGCGTTGCAGGCTGCACTCGATGCCATCCGTCCGGGCGCGACATGCGAAGCGCCGCATCTGGCCTGTCAGGCCGTTATCGACCGCGCTGGCTATACCGATAACTTCAAAAAACGCACCGGTTATTCGATTGGTATTTCGTTCGCACCGGACTGGGGCGAAGGCGCGATCCTCAGCCTTTACAACGGCATCACCACCGAATTACAGCCGGGAATGACCTTCCACATTCCGCCTGCATTGCGCATTTACGGCGAATTCACCGTCGGTGTCAGTGAAACCATTGTGGTGACCGAAACCGGCTATCGCGCCCTCGGCACAGTGGATCGTCCGCTGACCTTACTTTGATTTTGCTTTTAACCAGATGATGGGAATTGAATAAATGAAAGACATCAGTGAAAGTCAGGCGCGCCTGAAAGGTATTTTTAATATTACCGTGACGCCTTTTACGGCGGGCGGCGAGTTTGATTTTGCCGGGTTATCCCGCAACATTGAGCGGGTCATCGGCCTCGGTTATGACGGCATTTTGATTGGCGGCACGTACGGTGAATTCCCGGCGATGACCGCCGACGAACGCGCCACGCTGTTCCGCCATGTGATGGAAGTGGTCGGTGACCGCGTGCCGGTGATGTTGTGCAGCGCAGGTTCAGATGTCCGTGTCGTGCGTGATTTAACGCAACTGGCGGGCGATCTGGGTGGCCTGCCGATGGTCACGCCGCCGTTTGTTTCTGAAGTGACCGACGCGCAAATTATCAGCTTCTTCAAACAGATGGCACCGTTATCACGCACCGGTATTTTGGTGTATAACGCACCGGGTATCGGCATTACGTTGCCGCCGGTAGTGCTGGAGCAACTGGCCGACATCGACGGCGTGGTGGGTATCAAACAAGGTGACCTGAACCCGACCGCCATCGATCAGATTGCCAACCGTCTTGGCGGGCGTCTGCGTCTGTTCTGCGCCTCCGATCTGGCATTTTTAGGGCCGATGATGTGTGGTTTTGACGGCATCAGCACCACCAACAGCGGCGCTCTGCCGGAAATTATTCTGGCAACCTATCGTGCGCTGGAAAGCGGCGATGCCAGCACAGCACGCGAACTGCACCGTCTGTGGTATCCGTACCGGGCGCTGGCCCGCCGTTTCGGTCAGCCGCAACTGGTAAAAGCGGCCATGAACCTGCGCGGTTTTGACGGCCACCATGTCCGCGCCCCGCTGATTGATCTGCAAGCTGATGTGATCGGGCTGGTGGAGCAGGAACTGCGCCGTCTGGCCGCCGATCCGCGCTCCGGCGTCACCCTGAAGTAACCCGCTTTAAGCAAAAATCCCCGTCTTTGCAGGCGGGGATTTTTCATGGTGCCGTCAATTTATCCGTGCTGAGCTGACGCTGCTTTCAGAAAAGCTATCAGCAACGGGTGAGGTTTCACCGGCAGTGATGACAACTCCGGGTGGCCCTGCACGCCGAGGTAAAACGGATGGCGGGTGAATTCGATTCCGTCAGCAATCTTGCCGGTGGCATCGGTCCCGCTGATCAGTAATCCGTGATTTTCCAGATCCGGTTTCAGTTCAGGTGCAAGGTGAAAACGGTGGTTGTAGCGCACGATAAATTCATCGCCAAGAATCTCATGCAACCGGCTGCCGGGGCGGGAATGCATCCGATGATCCCCGAGGCGGTGAACCGGCAATGTTGGCGTATTCGTCAGCGGCACAAAAGTTTTAATATCAGCATCAGGATCCGCTTCCGCCAGATTGGCTTTCGCAGAACCCATCATGTTCTGCACGATGGCCGTAGTCATGGTTTGCATGCCCAGGCACAAGCCGAGAATGGGAATATGGCGATTCAGGGCGTAATGTGCGGCACAAATCTGTCCGGTAACATTACACATCGCGGATCCGCCCGGCAGTAAAATACCATCGACGTTTTCCATCACCTCATGCAGATGATCTTCCAGCACCTGGGGCGCGGCATACACCATATCAAGCGACACGGATAAAGCATCCGCGGCATCACCCAGCGCAGCGAGCGTGGCCGGATAGGTCGTGCACTGCTCGGACTGCGCACCGACCAGCGCGATACGCAGCGAAGTGGTGGTTTGTGGCGGCGTATCGTGATTTATCCAGCGCCCATAACGATCACGCCACCAGCATCCGGCGGCTTCATCCGTCAGTCCGTGCCGCCTGAACATATACCCCTGATTTTCGCGCTCAACCGTAATCAATTCATAGTCAAACGCGTTTTCGCGAACCTGCTGTGCAATTTGAGTGAACTGAATGATCTGCATTGGCCCGAGGGGGATCACCACATCCCCGGTGCCATACGTCTTCAGCAATTCTTCCAGCTTCATCACTTTACCGGCACTTTGCAAAATCAGCCGTTCTGCCCAAAGCAACCCGCTGGTTACCCGTTGCCCTTCACCAACGACGTGCTGGCAGGCATCAGGGTAGCGTGCGGTATCCCAGCTCACCGGCAGATGCGCCAGCGGTAAATCCTTTTGTGCCGCCAGTATTGCCGCCATCGCACCGTACAGCGACGGCTCAGGTGTGTCATGTGCAACAAAAATAAAAGCCATAAGACAACCTTGAAATATAAATGAAAAGTTCAGACAGCCCGCAGGCTCACCGCCAGCCATACCCGCTGCCCTGCCGTTTCCGTCAGTAAAATACCGCTCAGCACGAAGAAATTATGAGCAAAGCAAAAAGAAGAATGGTAAGTTTAAATTGGTTTTAATGATTCACATAATACAATTTTGTTATTGTTCATACAGGGGAAACAATGTCTGCTGAATTTCTTGCACCTCGTTTGCGTCGCGTGCGCCCTTCGCCGACAGCGGCGATCTCCGACCAGGTTCGTGCGCTCAGCGCGGCAGGTACTGATGTCATCAACCTGGGCGAAGGTGAGCTGGATTTCGATACTCCCGCACATATTAAGCAGGCCGGCATCGACGCGATTGTACAAGGTAACACAAAATACACTGCCGTTGCCGGTACCGCCGCGCTTAAACACGCCATCATGACTAAGTTTAATCGTGAAAATAGGATCAGCTACCGCCCGGATGAAGTCATCGCGGGCAGTGGCGCCAAGCAACTCATTTTCAACGCACTTTTGGCCACCGTTTCGTCTGGCGATCAGGTGATTATCCCGGCCCCTTACTGGGTGTCTTATCCGGATATGGTGGCACTGGCGGAAGGTGAACCGCGGATTGTTCATTGTCTGGAAAGTGATGGCTGGAAATTGCAGCCGGAAGTTTTAGCCGCCGCAATCACCCCGAAAACACGTTGGGTCATCCTCAACTCCCCGAACAATCCGACCGGGGCAGTCTATTCAGCTGACGAACTCCACGCACTGGCCGCCGTTCTGCTGGAGCATCCGCAGGTGCTGGTGATGGCAGACGACATCTACGAACAAATTTGTTTTGTGCCCGGTATTTTCGCCACACTCGCCGAAGTCGAACCTCGTCTGAAAGAGCGGATCCTGACCGTAAACGGTGTTTCTAAAGGCTATTCAATGACCGGCTGGCGTTTGGGTTATGCGGGCGGCCCCGCGTGGCTGATTTCTGCCATGCAAATTTTGCAGTCGCAAAGCACTTCCAACCCCAGCTCCATTTCTCAGGCCGCGACTGTTGCCGCTCTGGAACAGGGCAATGCATTCATCGCGGACTGGATCGACATCCTGACGCGCCGTCGCGCCCTGATCATGAACTGCGTGAATGCCATTGACGGCCTGAGTGCCGAAACGCCGCCGGGCGCATTTTACGTTTTCGCTAATTGTCAGGGGATGTCAGGTAAAACGACACCTTCAGGCGATATTCTCAGAACAGATGAAGATTTTGCAGCTTATCTGCTGAAATCAGGCCATGTCGCCACGCTTCAGGGTTCTGCTTTTGGTGCGCCGGGTTATTTGCGTATTGCTTATGCCATCGATGACAACCGGTTGCAGGAAGCCTGCGAGCGAATCACCCGCGCTTGTCGTGAATTGCGTTAAGACCGAAAAAGGCCTGCTTCAATATGAAAACGGGCCTTTTTGACTCTATTCTCAACAACTTGGCTAAAGTATCAGCAAACGCACACATTTATTCAGTTTCCCCTTTGACATGCCACGGGGCAGTCGCTATTATTCGCCCCGTTCCAACGATTCCTCTGTAGTTCAGTCGGTAGAACGGCGGACTGTTAATCCGTATGTCACTGGTTCGAGTCCAGTCAGAGGAGCCAAATTAGAAAATCCCGCTTAAGGAAACTTAAGCGGGATTTTTGCTTTTTATGCCCGGAGCCCGGGCCTGTATGGCGTTGATGCAATCAGTGAGTGTGAAAATAGTCCTGATGCATTTTCAGTTTTCCCTCGGCGCCGGGAAAATTTGGTGGTCAGATTTGGGGTCAGGTGAGTTCGATGACACAGTGACCCCCAAATATCTCTTAACGACTCAAAAATCCGCAAATTAAAATCACCCGCAAAACCCTTTAATGTTTCTGATTCTCATGGCCTGTACCTTTATGCAATCTTATGACTGATTAACGCAGCTGGCCTTTCGGTAAGGCGGAAAAAAAATCGGCATGAGAAGGAGAGCGCGTCTGTTGCAGAATCTCCGCTAACGCCTCCAACGGCGCATCGGACCAGTCAGCGCGCAGATCAACGCTGGCATACTGGCGGTCGCACCAGATTTTCAGCGCCGCAGATTTAAGCCCGCGCCGGTCGCCGCCGGCCTGCGCACCGGCGTTCATGGCCCCCAGAAGGCGGTCGGCCAGCGGCAGGTCAGTTTGCAGGTGATAATTTTCCAGCATCGCAAACAGCGTTCGTTCCCCAGTCAGTAAATTCCCACCGACGACACATTGATGCCCCGCGATGCTTCCGGCCCAGACTCCGCAATCTGCCCCGCTCCACTGCGCCGTATTGCCCTGATTATCGACTATCAGTAGCTGCCTTCGGGCAGCGTCCGCATCCTGCGCCAGCAGGTTTTTCAATGTATATGCCGCATCGGCCCCCTGCTGTAACAACGTCAGACCCCGCTCCCCGTAAAGTGGATTGGTCATTGCCTGGGTGGCAATCGCGCCGGTCTGCGCACGTCCGTGTACCACCAATGCACCCACGGCAGGGCCAGCGGTAGCGGTGGCGACACCCACCGCACCTGAGTGTGGGTCCCGCGCCACGATTGAAAAAGTCATAAGTACTCCGCGACAGTCTGGTTAAATTTATACGTATAAATTATTGCAATTCAGTTAATTTATACGCATAAATAATAAACAGGACAACGCCTGATTTTTTTCTGAGGTTTCCACATAGCGTTTTATTAAGCGACGAGGTCGATATGCTGCCAGCTTTGCAAAAGTCATTTATGCCAATCTGTTTTTGTCTCTTTGCGCTGTCGTGGCAGGCTCAGGTGCAGGCCAGAACCCCTGCGGATGCGCTGTTGATTGGTCAGGTGGCTGAGCCACAATCGCTGGATCCACAGGTTGCTACCGCAGCCAACGACTCGCGCATTCTGGTGAACGTTTACGACGGACTGGTGCGTAACGGTGAGGGGAAACTGGATATCGAACCGGCGCTGGCCACCCGTTGGACAATCAGTCCCGACGGCCTTACTTACCGCTTTTATCTGCGCGAGGGGGTGAAATTTCAGGACGGAACACCGTTTAATGCCGATGCGGTGAAATTTACCTTTGACCGTATGCTGGATGATAAAAATCCGTGGCATGACACCGGGCCTTTCCCGTTGTCGTTTTTCTTCTCTTCGATAAAAAACATCGAAACACCGGACCAAAATACGCTGGTCTTTACGCTGAAAGAGCCGTTCTCACCGTTTCTCTCCAACCTCGCCACGCCAACCGGCCTTATCGTGTCACCAGCGGCAGTGAAAAAATACGGCAAAGAGTTTGGCCGTCACCCGGTCGGCACTGGCGCATTCCGCTTTGCAGAATGGAAAGCCAATCAGCGCGTGGTGGTGACGGCCAATAGTGATTACTGGGACGGTAAACCTGCGGTACAAAACGTGGTGTTCCGCCCCATCACCGATGGTAATACGCGGGTCGCCGAGATGCTTTCCGGCGGCATTGATGCAATGGTAGAAGTGCCTCCTGACACGGTGAAACTGTTCAAGGAGAAAAGTGACCGCTTCCGCCTGTACCAGACTACCGGCCCACACGTCTGGTACGTGATGCTCAATACACAAGTGCCACCCTTTAACGACGTGCGGGTGAGGCAGGCGGTGAATTACGCCATCAATAAACAGTCGCTGACAGATAAAATTTTGCAGGGTTCGGCCGACGTAGCCGAGGGCCCGATCCCCCGCGCCTTTAACTGGGCGGCCAATAAAGAGGTGACGCCCTATCCTTATGATCCGACTAAAGCCCGCGCACTGCTGAAAGCCGCCGGAGCAGAAGGGACAACGCTGACCTTCTACGTCGCCGAGGGGGGATCAGGCATGCTGGATCCCATCCCGATGGCCACCGCCATTCAGGCTGACCTGAAAGCAGTAGGTCTGAATGTTTCGCTCCAGACCTATGAGTGGAATACCTATCTATCGAAGGTTAATGCCGGTCTGGACAATCACACCCATATGGCGGAAATGGCCTGGATGACCAACGACCCTGACACCCTACCTTTCCTGACGCTACGCACCGACGCCTGGCCGAAAAAAGGCGGTTTTAACTCCGGTTATTACAGCAATCCGCAGGTGGACAATCTGTTGCAACAAGCGCGCATGACCACAGACACCGCAACGCGCGCCGCGCTTTACAGGCAGGTGCAGCAGCTCGTACATGACGATGCACCGTGGATTTTCGTCGCCAACTGGAAACAGAACGCCGTAACCTCCACACGAATTCAGCACTTCGCACTGCAACCGAATTTCAATCTGTTGCTCAACCGGGTAACCAAACAGTAATCGGAGAGAAACTTATGGGGAGTTACGTGCTTAAAAGGCTGCTCTCGACCATTCCGGTGTTTATCGGGTTGTCGCTGATTGTTTTTTTGATTATGGCAATGATCCCGGGGGATCCGGCTCAGGCGTTGCTCGGTGCCTGGGCCACGCCGGAAAACGTCGCACGGATCAATCAGGAACTCGGGCTGAATAAACCGCTCTATCAACAATATCTGATCTGGGCGGGCAATATTTTGCACGGCGATTTTGGCCGTTCTTACGTGCTTAATCGCCCGGTCATTGATGAAGTGATGGAGCGTTTTGGCGCCACGCTGTTGCTCGGAGGCTGCGCACTGCTGTTAAGCACCGTGCTGGGGCTGCTGGCCGGAATACTCTCCGCCGTCCGCCAGTTTGGCCTGGGCGACCACATCATTACGTTGCTGGTGCTGTTGGGAATTTCCATGCCTTCGTTTTGGATTGGTCTGCTGCTGATCATGCTGTTCGCCGTAGAGCTACAATGGTTCCCTGCTTCTGGTATGTATGCCATTTGGGCCGGTGGCGGCTGGCTCGACTTGCTGCATCATCTGACCTTACCCGCTATTACGCTGGCGATTGTTGCCACCGGCGTTATCGCTCGCCTGACCCGCACCGCGATGCTCGAAGTGTTACGTCAGGACTTCATTCGTACCGCCCGCGCCAAAGGCCTGTCCGAGCGCAAAGTGATCTATAAGCACGCCTTTCGTATGGCGCTGGTGTCAGTCATTCCGGTGATCGGTATTCAGGCCGGTTTTGTGCTCGGCGGCGCGGTCTATATAGAGACGGTATTTCAGTGGCCGGGGCTTGGCGCAATGATGGTGAAAGCCGTCGCCACCCGCGACTTGCTTCTGGTACAGGGTGGCGTGCTGGTTGCCGCTGCGGCCTATGTACTGATCAACCTGTGTGCTGACATTTTACAGGCGCTTCTCGACCCGAGGTTAAAATCATGAGCCAGAACATCACCACTGTCACGCCTCGTCATCGCCAGCCGTTGTGGGCGCTGCTGTTGGCCAACCGGCTGGCCACGCTCGGCCTGATCATGCTGGTGCTGGTGGCAGGTGCCGCCCTCGCCGCGCCGTTGCTGCCGTTACCAGACCCTGACGCCACCGATCTGCTCAACCGTCTGCTGCGACCGTTTTCGCCCGGCCACTGGCTCGGCACAGACCCGCTGGGCCGGGACATGCTCTCCCGCCTGCTGTGGGGAACCCGCGTGTCACTGGCAATGGGAGTTTGCGCCACGCTGCTGGCCGCACTGTTCGGTACACTGATTGGTCTGGTCGCCGGGTATGCCGGAGGTAAAACCGACAGCCTGTTGATGCGCCTGATCGATATGCTGATGGCCTTCCCTTATATACTGTTGGCGCTGGTGATCGTCACGGTGCTGGGTCCCGGACTGCTCAATGCGCTTTACGCCATCTCGGTGGTGAATATTCCTTTCTTCGCCCGTAATATTCGCGGTCTGACCGTTGGCCTGCGTCAGCGCGATTTTATTCAGGCGGCGCGGCTGTCGGGCAAAAATCATTTGCAAATTTTGCTGACCGAAGTGCTACCCAACATGATGCCGGTTGTGGTGGTCACCATGTCAACCACCGTCGGCTGGATGATTTTAGAGACCGCCGGGTTGTCGTTCCTCGGACTGGGAACCCAGCCACCCAACGCTGATTTAGGCTCGATGCTGGGTCAGGGACGCGCACAGATGTTCAGCGCACCGCACGTTTCCATCGTACCTGGATTGACGATTTTCATTCTTGTCATGAGTTTTAATCTGCTGGGTGACGGCGTGCGCGACCTGCTCGATCCACGCCTGAAGTCCGGCATTCTATTGCGCGGGAAAGCCGTCACTACGGTCAATCGTGCCAGCGTTCCCTCTGCCATACAGGGCAAGAATGCGCTGCTGGAAGTGGTGGATTTACAAGTGAATTTCCGCTCGGGAAAACAATCCGTCGCAGCGGTCAAAGGCGTAAGTTTTTACGTTGCCAAAGGAGAATGTCTGGGGCTGATTGGGGAGAGCGGATCTGGAAAAAGCGTCACTGCGCTGTCCGTGATGGGGCTGGTATCTTCCCCACCGGGAGAAATCACCGCTGGCGCGATTTACGTCGGCGGCGAAGAGATGCTGTCGCGAACGCAAAGCCAACTGCAACAGTGCCGCGGCGCGCGGGTGGCCTATATTTTCCAGGATCCGCTGACCACCCTGCACCCTCAGTTCAGCATTGGCGCACAAATCATTGAAGCCATTCAGGCCCATCAGCCGCTGTCAAACCGGCTGGCTAAAGAGAAAGCACTGACGCTGCTCCACAGCGTAGGAATTGATGAGGCTGCGGCGCGCTTCGACGCCTTTCCCCATCAGCTTTCTGGCGGGCAGCGTCAGCGTGTCGGCATCGCAGTGGCACTGGCCAATGACCCGGAAATCATCATCGCCGATGAACCCACTACCGCGCTGGATGTCACGGTACAGGCACGTATTCTCGAGCTGCTGCAACAGCTGCGTCGTGAACGTGGCCTGACGCTGCTATTCATCACTCATGATTTTAGCGTGATCGCCCAGATTTGCGACCGGGTGGCAGTGATGCGTAACGGCGAAATTGTTGAAAGCGGTGAAACCCGGTCAGTGCTGCGGGACCCGCAGCATGATTACACCCGCAGGCTGATTGCCAGCGTGCCGAAACTCGGCCAGGGACGCGATTTCCTCAAACAGGTCGGCGAACTGTATGCCAACTCAAAACCACAGCCGGGGGCAATATGAGCAACGTGATTGAAGTCAACGGGCTGGTGAAAACCTTCGGCAGTACCTCAGGCTGGTTCTCCGGCCGCAAACTGCAGGTTGAAGCGGTAAAAGGGATATCTCTGCATCTGGCTGAAGGCGAAACGCTGGCGGTAGTGGGTGAAAGTGGTTCAGGTAAAAGTACGCTGGCGCGAATGCTGGTCGGTCTGGAACGTCCGACGTCCGGCACCATTAAACTGATGGGCGAAGCGATGTCGACACATGCTAAACGCAGCGACAAAGCCTTCGGCCAGATGATTCAGTATGTTTTTCAGGATCCTGTGGCCTCGCTCAACCCCCGAAAAACCATCGCTGATACGCTGGATGTGCCGCTGCGTTATTTATGCGCCTACCCCACCATGCGACGTAAAGCGCGAATGCTGGAATTGATGGAGGCAGTGCAGATGCCTGCCGACGCGCTCAGTGGTTATCCGCATGAGTTTTCTGGCGGTCAGGCTCAGCGGTTAGCGATTGCCCGCGCACTGGCGGCCGAGGCCCGTATTCTGGTGCTTGACGAGCCGGTCAGTGCTTTAGATGTATCGGTACAGGCACAGGTTTTGTTATTACTCGATCGCCTGAAACGTGAGTTCGGTCTGTCGTATCTGTTTATCAGCCATGATTTAGCGGTGGTGGAGTCCATTGCCGATCGCGTGGCGGTGATGTATCACGGTGATTTAGTAGAATGCGCGGATAATGATCGGTTGTTCAACGCACCGCAGCACGCCTACACGCAACGTCTTCTGGCCAGTGCGCCAAGGGTTTAAATCAATGAAGGGATTTATGAGTATTGAAATGACACACCAACCGGAACCGGTACGCCGCAAGCGCACTGATGAAATTGTCGATGCCATCAAAGAGAGCATCATCAGCGAGAATCTGCTGCCCGGCGACCGTCTGCCGCAGGAGAAAGATCTGATAACGCGTTATGCCGCAGGCAAAGGCACTGTGCGTGAAGCGCTGAAATCTTTAGAGGTTCAGGGGCTGATCCGCACCAAAACCGGCCCCGGTGGCGGTGCGTTTATTGATTCAATGACCGAGTCTCGCGCCATGAGTTTGCTGTCCAATTATCTGTTTACCCGTCAGCTTTCCATCAGCAATATCTACGCCTTGCGCAAAGCGCTGGAGCCTCTGGTGGCGGTCAGCGCCATCGGCAATATCGACGCCAAAGGCTTCGTGCAACTGCATCAGCTGATTGCCGTCTACGATCATGAACCCGCTGACGAAGCTGAACGCTGGGAACAGCGCATGGCCGAACTGGATTTTCACGGCGTGGTGGCCAGTTATTCTGACAACGTGCTGCTGGCGTTTATCTGCCATTTCCTGCAACGTCTGCTCAAAGATTTGGCCGTCTGCAAAGATATTTACCAGCGCCCCGAGCCGGTGGCGCGCAGCGTCGGTATTGATTATCAATATCGCCTGATCGACGCGATGCGCCGTCAGGATGCCGCCACCGTTCAGCAGATCATGACCGAACACATGCAGCATGCCGAAGACGCCATGCTTGGGCTGGAAGCCACGCTTGAGGAGCGTTTTTTGAGCGACCGGGCGGAGTGACGCGTCTTCTGAAACCTGTTTCAGCGTGTAAGTATCCCGCTTAAGCGGAAGTTAGATCAGAACAGAGGTATGGCTGTCGCTGGTGTTGTGAGCAGCCAGATATTCATCTATTTTTATTATGCTGATGAAAATAAGAGAAAATGTCATGCGCCTGTACATGCTTTACCTGGGGACTATGCAGCCGGGTGATATACCTGTACCGGGATATTTGATTCAGACAGACGAAGGAATAAATATCCTTGTCGACAGTGGCTGGCCGCGCCAGGAGAGCAAAAGTTATTCCGCGTCAGACAATACGTTGCTGATAAGAACGGTCTGACAGCGCACCCCGGGCATCATTTTTTCCAGGCCGTCTGTCAGCATTCTGCCGGCCGCATGCAGCGCATCCACAGGCATTTCAGGCAGGCTCTCAAGGATGAACCACATGCTGCTGTCTGCCACGCTCAGCCGCGTCCGGACGCCTTGTCGCCAGTTCCACCGGCGGCAGGTCACGCCGGTGTCATCGCGCCAGACAACTTCTCCCGCCTCCGGTGACTCGCTTCCCGGCTGACCGTCTTTCATAGTGTCAAAAATTTCGGTTCCGTCAGCAACAACCAGCTGCGGCATCCCGGCGTAAGCCGCAAGGTTTTCACCACCTACCGGAATGGCATACCGGATGCTGACCGCGTTATACAGATCAACCACCGGATCGAGAGCGGCCATCGTGCCATCCTTTATGACGCGCTTTCTCAGGGCTTCTGCCGAACAGGGCGTACGCTTAGGTTTTGCACCGAAGGCGCGGAATACCTCCGCCCATGCGCTGAGGTGGGCCTCAGCCCAGGCAGGCTGCCCGGCCTGAGCGGCCTCGCAGGCTTCCCGCAGCGCGACTTCCCCCACCCGCTCATCGGCCACGGGGGCCGCTTTCACGCAGATGCTGAGCGCACGAAAACCCGGTGCGATGCGGTAAATTTCAGGGCTGATTGACGGTGACACGGCTGGCATAGGATAATCCTGTAATGACTGATTTATTACATAATAATGACCGATGACCAGTAAAGTCAATATAACGACCGACGCCGATGCAGCCAAAATAAACGAGGCCGTTTCCGCGCGCATAAAGCTTTACCGCAGCCAGAAAAAAATGTCGCTCGATGAGCTTTCCCGCCGTGCGGGCGTCAGTAAGGGAATGCTGGTTGAGATAGAAGGATGCCGGGCCAACCCCAGCATTGCCCTGCTCTGCCGCCTTGCGTCTGCGATGAACGTCTCCGTGGCCGATTTTGTCAACGTAGCTGGCAAGCCCGCAGTTCATCTCATCAATGCCGGTGACATTCCCGTACTCTGGAAAGGAGAAAAAGGTGGCAGCGCGCGCCTGCTTGCGGGCACGAGCGGGCCGGACATGGTCGAGCTGTGGGAGTGGGTGCTTTACCCCGGGGAAACCTTTGAGTCTCCCGGCCATCCGGAAGGCACCAGTGAACTGCTTCATGTGTCCGGCGGGACCCTGACGCTCGTCGTCAGCGACACCACTTACGTGATAAGCCCCGGGGGTGCAGCGGTTGCAAGAACAGACGCGCCGCATGCCTATATGAACAGTGGCACGGAGGTGACCGTGTTTACCATGACGGTAAATGAGAAAGGCCGCTGAAAACAGTGGCTGCTGTTTCCCCGGGTGTGATTCTGAGTAGTTCGGCTACCGGTCAGCCCGGTGAGGAAAGTTCGAGGTGCGCTAAATAACCTTGTAAAAACAGCGTGCGAGAGTGAGCAGTCTCGGGCAGGGTCAGCCTGCTCACGCCCCGATGTCACGCCTAAACTGTCATCTTGACAGTTTGCTGGCTCATCTGATAAAGAAGAAGTCCCGATTGATCCCCCATCATCACTCAGCCTGTTTTGTGCGTGTTGCGGCGCTTTCTCAGACAATAAGAAGGTCAGAGTCTGACACTCCCGAAATCTGATTTTAGTATCTACCTGTATCAGGGACTAACTATGCCATTTTTGAAGTATGAAAGCGGACTTTTTACTAAAAACAAATCACGTAAAATTCTGTATATGCCAATGGCATTATCGGTGATGCTGTGTATTTTTGTTATGGTGTTTAATCTTGTCGCATTTTCTACAAAACAGAACGAGGGTTCCTGGATACAAAATTCTGGCTGGATATTTGATGGCATCCAATTGCTGATACTTAACTTTATCTTGTGGAACTTTAATCGATTATTATTGAAAACCAGTCTTCGCCGATGGATAAACGCGGGGCTGATGATATGGATTGTGTCTGCAGCATTTGATCTGATGGATGAAATTATTCGCCAGCCGATGTGGGTCGGGTATTATCTTGAGGATCTCAGTAAGCTGGCAGGTATGGTCTGCGTCTCGGCAGGCATCTATTTCATCGTACGTTATGTGAATAATAAATATTCGGATATGAGTATTAATTCATTCCGTGATGAGCTTACACGTTTGCCAAATCGTCGTTATTTTAAAAACGCCCTTATGGACTTAGATAATGTCAGTGTTTACGTCTTTTTAATCGATATTGACTTCTTCAAAAATATAAATGACAAATACGGCCACTACATTGGCGATGATGTCCTGAGAGCCTTTAGCCTGATGCTCAGTGAACTCTTTAAAAATAACGTCATCGCCGCCCGCGTCGGCGGAGAAGAATTTGCCGTCATCGTGCAAACGTCAGTATTTGAAGAAGCACGATTAATGGCCGAAAAAATATTAGTTCATGTCAGAGAATTAGTGATTAATGATGAAATTCGCTTCACCGTCAGCATCGGTGCCGGGATAAAAAAAGAAAATGAAAGCCAGGAAAGCTTGTTCCGACGTATAGATATCGCGTTGTACCAGGCGAAGCACTCTGGAAGAAATCGTGTCGAATGGGTGGAGGAGTAAGAGATACAACGATCGGGTATCAATCCCCCTGCATAAGCCCTCCCGATTCCGTGTCCGGCCATATCATCGCGTTGATTAAAGTTGTGTAAATGTGAATCATTTACACTTTGCAATGATTGTAACTGTGAGTGATTATCATTTATTGTGCGCATGCCGCAGGGATCTTGTCCTGCCCGGGTCACAATTAGTTTCAATTACTCTGGGATATCAACGATGAATGCTTTGCCTCGCACCGGACTGCGCCGTATCACGCTTGCATCGGCTCTGGTTTTCTCCGTCAGCCTTCCGGCTTTCGCCCAAGATACTTTGACGCTTTATACCACTCGCGAACCCGGTCTGATCCAGCCATTGCTGGATAGCTGGACACAATCGAGCGGCATAAAAGTCAATACGGTTTACATCAAGGATGGCATGCTCGAACGTGTTAAAGCGGAAGGCCAGAACTCCCCTGCCGACCTGCTAATGACGGTAGATGCAGGAAATCTCATTGATTTAGTGGAAGCAGGTGTGACACAACCTGTGGAGTCACAAACGCTTAAGACGGCTATTCCGGCAAACTTGCGAGGAGCAGATAATCAGTGGTTTGCGCTTTCGATGCGCGCTCGCGTGCTTTACGCCGAGAAATCGCTGGCGATGGATAACTGGCATTACGAACAGCTTTCCAGCCCGGAATACAAAGGCAAAGTGTGTATTCGCTCCGGCCAGCATCCTTACAATACCGGACTGATTGCCGCCATGATTGCCCACCACGGTGAAGCGAAAACCGAAGAGTGGCTGCGTGGTGTGAAGGCTAATCTGGCACGTAAAGCGACTGGCGGCGATCGTGACGTTGCTCGCGATATCCTCGGCGGTATTTGCGATATTGGCCTCGCAAACTCTTACTATATCGGCCATATGAAAAACGCCAAAGAAGGCACCGATGCGCGTAAGTGGGGCGATGCCATTAAAGTGGTGAAACCTACCTTTGAACAAGGCGGCACGCACGTGAATATCAGTGGTGCTGCAGTGGCTCGTTATGCGCCGAACAAAGCTGATGCCGTAAAACTGATGGAATATCTGGTTTCCGCACCCGCCCAGCAACAATACGCCAAAGCGAACTTTGAATACCCGGTGCTGAAAGGTGTGGCGCTTGATCCGGTGATCACCGCCACCATCGGTGAAATCGATGTCGATAAAATCCCGTTAACCGAGATGGTGAAATACCGTAAACAAGCGAGCCTGCTGGTAGATAAAGTTGGATTCGATCAATAAATCACTTCGTCTTCCGACGTTACGCGGCCTGGTTTCCGGGCCGCAGTCATTATTAACGCCGCTGCATCTTGCCGCGCTAGGTATTGCGCTTGGCGTACTCACACCTATCGTTGCGCTAATCTGGCAGGCGACACAGGCTGATTTCTCGCACTGGGATAATCTCATTACTTTTGTGCTGCCTTCGGTGTTGAAAAATACCGGGCTTTTGCTGGCAGGTGTCGCCGTGATCGTGGGGGTGACTGGCGTCGGCAGCGCGTGGGCGGTCACAGCATGGGATTTCCCCGGACGCAAAATACTTAGCTGGGCGTTACTGCTGCCGCTAGCCATGCCGACTTATATTGTGGCCTTTGCCTGGCTTGACCTGCTGCATCCCCTTGGCCCGCTACAAACATTCATTCGTTTTTTGCTGGGCTTCGACAGTCCGCGGCAGTTCCGTTTACCGGATTTACGCTCCCTGCCCGGCGCCATTATTCTGCTCGGCTTAGTGCTGTATCCTTACGTTTATCTGACGACCCGTGCGATGTTCATCAGCCAACCTGCACATTTGCTGGAAGCCGCTCGTACCCTGGGTTGCAGCGCTGCCGGTGTTTTCTTTCGTGTTGCCCTGCCGATGGCTCGCCCGGCGCTGGCTGTCGGTATCAGCCTGGCACTACTGGAAACGCTCAATGATATCGGCGCATCTGAATTTCTTGGCGTACAAACGTTAACCGTCACCGTCTACACCACCTGGATTTCGCGTTCCGATCTTGCCGGTGCCGCGCAAATCGCCTGCATGATGCTGATGTTTATTTTCTGCATTCTGACGCTGGAATTTTATGGTCGCAGAAAACAAGGCCTTAGCAGCCGCAGCTTGCGAGAGATTCAACCTACCAGAGTACGCGGCTGGCGTGGATGGCTGCTCAGCTCGGTTATTGCGTTACCGGTTATTCTGGGGTTCCTCGCACCGGTTGTATTTTTAGCCTGGGAAAGCGCAAAGCGTTTAGGTGAAGAAAATCCCCTCTCCCCTTCGTTGCTTTCAGCCTTACAAAATACGCTGTCGCTGGCGGCAGGCACCACTCTGGTGGTGGTTTGCGTCAGTTTACTGGTGGCCTGGAGCGCGAGGCACAGTGCCGCAGATAACACGATGTCGGGCTTTCGTCGCGGCGTAATGCGCCTTGCGTCCTTAGGCTATGCGGTGCCTGGCACCATTCTGGCGATTGGTTTTCTCACTCCGGCAATGGCAGCAGACAAATGGTTGGCAGATTTAATGGATATTCGCGGCTTACCGCTGATGTCCGCCGGTATCTTGCTGGTTATCTGCTGCGCGATGCGCTTCCAGGCCATTGCCATCGGCGCACTGGATTCCGGGCTTGGCCGTATCCCTCTTTCGCTGGAACAAGCGTCGCGTTTGTTGGGGGAAAATGGTGCGGGGACTTTCGTGCGGGTTCACTTCCCGTTGCTGCGCCCAGCGCTGGTTAGCAGCGCATTATTAGTCTTTGCCGACGCGATGAAAGAACTGCCGACAACCTTGCTTTTACGCCCGGTAAACTTCGAGACGCTGGCAACGTTACTCTATGCAGAAGCAGCTCGTGGAACCTATGAAGAAGGGGCCATTGCCGCCTTAATGATTGTTCTCGCAGGCACGCTGCCGGTTATATTGCTGGTGCGTCATCAGATGACTCGCCACGGCTAAAGGAACCACCATGTCAGAAATTGCGTTACGCCTTCAGGATGTGCATGTGGCTTATGACAACGGCCAGCAACCGGTATTGAAAGGATTTTCAATGTCAGTACGTGAGGGGGAGCTTGCTTGCTTATTGGGAGCCTCGGGTTGCGGGAAAACCACGGTGCTGCGTGCCGTTGCCGGGTTTGAACGGCTGCAAAGCGGTGAGATCTATGTTTCACAGCATCGCGTTGCCGGGCCAGGTCTTCATCTGCCGCCAGAAAAACGTCATGTCGGCATGGTCTTTCAGGAATATGCGTTATTCCCACACCTGACAGCTCAACAGAATGTCGCGTTTGGCCTGCGAAGGATACCGCGTGAGGAGCAACAAGCCAGAGTGACGGCGCTGTTAAGACTGGTGGAATTGCATAGCCATGCCAGCCGCTATCCCCACGAACTCTCCGGCGGGCAACAACAGCGCATTGCGTTGGCTCGCGCGCTGGCACCGAATCCAGAGATCCTATTGCTGGATGAGCCCTTTTCCAGTCTGGATAAAAAAACGCGCGAGCGACTCGGCGGCGAGGTGCGCGATATTCTGCGTGAAGCCGGGCAAACGGCACTTCTGGTGACGCACAGTGAGCAAGAAGCGCAATTGATGGCAGATCATATTGGTTATGTGCAACAGGGTGAATATCACAAAATAAAGGTGGACGATTCGAATTACGCGAACATTTAGATTTCAAGTGCAGCAAGTATTACGGTTTCCATTTTCTCCGGGGTGGTGAACGGTGCAAAACGCTTGAGCGGTTTGCCGTCGCGTCCGATCAGGAACTTAGTGAAGTTCCACTTGATCCGCCCACCGAGTACACCGGGCAATTCGTTTTTCAGATACCTAAACACCGGGTGCGTAGCAGCGCCGTTGACCTCCACTTTTTCGAATATCGGGAAGCTCACACCATAGTTGATGTGACAGGTCTGCGCGATTTCGTCGGCGCCGCCGGGTTCCTGCTTACCGAACTGGTTGCAGGGAAAACCAAGCACCACCAGACCCTGTGCAGCGTACTTCTTGTAGAGCGCTTCAAGGCCTGCGTATTGTGGCGTGAAGCCACAATGGCTGGCGGTATTCACCACCAGAACCAGCTTACCCGCATAGTCGGCCATAGAGATGAGCTGGCCATCCAGACTGGTGGCGGTGAGTTGATGAAAGGTGATCATGTCGGGCTCCTCAGAGGGAATTGGCAAAGTCGAACGAAAAGAAAAACAAACCGACGTGCTAAAGGCCTCGCGTCGCGATGAGTAAGATAGAGTCAGTCGCAGCACCGGTTCAATGAGTCTGCCCGCAAAACCGATGACTATGGGCATCCGGGCACTCTGTAGATCTCAGAAATAACCTGCATGGTTGCGTCTTCGATCATTCCTTCATTACGGCATAAAACCCAGCCGTGATCTGCAACTTCCCGCTCGAACGCCTGGGTACAGGCGACATGATCTTCCAGCTTATGAATCACCGTACTACTTAGCCCACGCGGTCGGGCTGCGGCCCTCGCCCATGAAATATCAGGCGCGGTAACCACCCCGACATGCAGGTCTGGCATTCTCACATTTCGTTCAATGTTAAGCTGTAAAATCTCTGCAAATGGAACCATCCGGCGAAACGCAGCTTCCGACGGGTACCAACGATCCATCAAGATAATGCTGTCCGGTGGCTGTTTAGTCAGCACATGCCGGGAAATCCATGCACGGCTATCAGCAAAGCGCTCACAAACCTCCAGCTCCAAATCCCGGGCGGGATTTCTGGCGAGCCTGTTCACGAGGGCCATTGTTTCCCTCCTGTAAGGATCGCTTTTTTTCTCGCAAAGCCGGACCACCTTCTTGTTGTCAGCCCTGAGTACTTTCGTCATGGCCTCCAACAGTGTGGTTTTGCCGACCCCCTTGGGCCCATCCAGAGAAATAAACAACGGACGACTCATTCCTGAAATGACGATTGATACAGGGTTTTTGTAAAGCTCAAATCTGGCAAAAGCATCTTATTTCCTTCAGATGAACAGACACTGATGAACATTCCGGCAAGGGTTCTGACTCACGGGTTGTGACCTGCACGGTGTAGTTTAAGGGATCCGCTTAGCAAACGGAAAACATCCCACGTTAAGCCTCACAAATTCATCACCATGCCAATAGCAGCGAGCTTCTGGATAAGTTTTACTTTATATATCGTCCTCTCAGCCAGAACCTTTCAGGTTCAAAACTGTATTTAATCGAAATTTTATGTAAGCTGACACACTCATGTACTAGTCAGGTGGATTGAAGATGAATTTTTTGTCAATTGAAGATGTTAGAAATCGAATCGATCAGATTGATCGCGAACTGGTTAAGATGATCGCGCAACGCAGCGAATGTGTTAAAGCTGCAGCAGCTTTCAAAATTGACCACTCAGCCGTTCGCGCGCCTGACCGCGTCCAACAGGTCATCGACAAGGTATGTCAACAGGCCACTGAAGCAGGACTTCCCGAAGTGATTATCGAAAAGGTCTACCGGACAATGATCGGTGCGTTTATCGATTATGAACTCGAGCAACACGACCAGCTGCGACAGGAAAAACGCTGACATCATGCGCCAACATACCATTCAACTTCTCCCCCTTACTGTAGCGGGTATCGAGGCGGTAAACGCCAACAGCGATATCTCTTTTGGGCGGCATACTCACGACCAGTTCGGCATTGGTTTGATGGACAGCGGCGGGCAAAAATCCCTGTATACCGGTGTGGCTTACCTGCTGTTTATGGCGTGGCAAACGCTACGGGATAAGACACTTTTATCTGCTGACTGCCCCGGGTTGGCGTTATCTCATCGCGCCTTGATACAGCAGGCTGTGGTTGCCAATCTTCTTAATCCCAAGCTTTCGCTATTTTTCCTGGCATTTCTTCCGCAGTTTATCGCCGCCAGGGATGTACACCCCACACAGAGCATGTTGATTCTTTCTGCAATTTTTGCGGCCATGACTTTTGCTGTGTTTTCTCTGTATGGCATTTTTGCTTCGGCTGTTAGTCATAGTGTATTAGGAAATCACAGGGTGATGACCGGCATTCGTTGGGGTGTAGCGCTGGCCTTTACTGCAGTTGGGATTCGACTGGCGATGACCGTGCAATAATAAACATTCATGTTAGATAGCACTGGAAAAAGTGTGCTTATAAGAGCTATTGGATGTCCGAATTTGGCACTAACCGGCCCGCTACGTTGGAAACGTCGGCTCTGAGCGAAGAGCTGACGCTACTCCTGGAAAATAAATACTTATTAGCCATAAAAATGAACAAATAAAAAAGCATCTGCTATAAATATCAGCATGCATTGTGTTTTGAAATCAATGGAGGTGAATGAGATGGCTGATGAAAAAATGCTCATTACTGATAGTAATGAGCTTGAGCAACTTTACGGTGCGGTAGCAAAGCCTTCTTTAACAAAGGTGACAGACCATATTCATCCTGCCTACCGGCCCTTTATTGAGGCATCAACATTTGTGGCGCTTGCAACATCGGGACCTGATGGTCTGGATGTATCGCCAAGAGGTGATCCTGCAGGCTTCATTTACATCGAGGATGCTAAAACTTTATTTTTGCCTGACCGCCGGGGTAATAACCGCATTGATAGTCTACGCAATATATTAAATGACAATCGGGTTGCGCTTCTCTTTTTAATTCCCGGCATTGGCGAAACTTTGCGTATAAGTGGCACAGCTGAAATACGTAAAGACCCGGCTTTGCTGGATAAATTCGCAATCAATAATCAATCCCCTAAAACGGTATTGCGCATTTCAGTGGAAAGCGTTTTTTTCCAGTGTAGCAGAGCGATCATTCGCTCAAAACTCTGGGATCCTGCCGCACAAATTGACAGGCAGGCTCTGCCCAGCACAGGAAGTATCCTGAGTATGATCTCACAGTCAGAAATTGATGGTTTGGCTTACGACGAGGCCTTGCCGGAGCGATTGAAAAACACACTTTACTGATTGTAATGTTGGGCGACTAAATAACATCAGCATCGATATGCCGAAGTAGCCAACAATCCCCTGATACCCCGGAGAAACGCAGGGAATGCGAACCTGGATTGACAATCCTTAACCCTCAGGCAATCTTTCATCTGATAGATGAACCCTGTGAACTTCAGAATTGAATTAATTTTTTCAGCCCTGCTTGCCGGGCAGAGCAGTGACTTTTTGCCCCTGCGCAACAGCAGAACAGCTCAGAGCCAACAAAAGTGATAAAGAAATCCCGGCTTTCATCAATGACCCTCTCTTTTCGGCTGCATTAAATTTTGCGCCACTATTGCTGATAAGGCGCGTTAACCGCGCCACCCTCACAATCCATTTTCATCGCACTCAGCTCCCTGGTTGATTCGCAAGGGTGAGAGTCGTGGCGCTTGTTCAGGCAGTGGCGGTACGATGCCATCAACAACATGAGGAACATACGGTGCTTCCAGCGCTGCAATTTCTTCTGGCGATAATGTCAGCTTAAGTGCTTCCACGGCGGTGGACAGGTGCTCCGCTTTAGTGGCACCGATTATAGGTGCGTTAATCACTGATTTTGACAGCAACCATGCAAGTGCAACATGTGCACGAGGAACACCCCGCCCGGTGGCCACCTGCGCCACAGCCTCAACCACTTTCTGGTCCTGCTGCGCGGCATTTTCATACATTTTCAGCGCAAAGACGTCGTTCTGCGTTCGGGTGGTGGTTTCACTCCAGTCGCGGGTCAACCTGCCGCGCGCCATCGGGCTCCAGGGAATAACACCCACGCCCTGATCCCCACAAAGCGGCAGCATTTCCCGCTCTTCTTCCCGGTACAGTAAATTGTATTGCGGTTGCATAGAGACAAAGCGCGTCCAGCCGTTACGCTCAGCGACATGCTGCATCTTTGCAAAACGCCAGGCTTCCATTGAGGATGCACCGATATAGCGAACTTTCCCGGCTTTCACCAAATCGTGAAGTGCTTCCATGGTTTCTTCAACAGGTGTGCCGTGATCAAAACGGTGAATCTGATACAGATCCACATAATCCATACCCAACCGGGTCAGGCTGTCATCGATAGACTGAAACAGCGATTTTCGCGAGAGAAAACCGGTATTGGGTGAGTTACGCCATGGGAAAAATGCCTTAGTAGCGACGACAATTTCATCCCGGTACGCCATATCGCGTAGCGCCCGACCAACAATTTCTTCTGAGCTTCCACCTGAATAAATATTAGCCGTATCAAAAAAATTAATTCCCGCCTCAAGTGCCTGGCGAATCAACGGTCGCGAAGCACTTTCATCAAGCGACCACGGCTGAGGAAGGCGTTCCGGTTCGCCGTAACTCATGCATCCCAGACACAGTCGTGAGACTTTCAGGCCACTGCGCCCCAGGTTTACATACTGCATAATCATCTCCCTGCCACGTTATTTAATGAAAATTGCGACGTCTGTTATTGCCAGTTGCCCACCATTTTCGGGATGAATTCACGAATCTCATATTCAGCGAGATTGGGGTGATAGGCGTCTTCGCTCAGAATAGCGTCCAGCTCTTCCCGGCTTTCAGTCTGAGCAATAATCACCCCTGCTCTTTCGCGATCGGAATAGGGACCGATGAGAACAAACTTGCCTGCATTGAAATACTGCTGAAACCAACTGACATGGCGTGTGAAAAGCGCCTCATGCTGAACAGCCGTGATATCGCCATTCACCGTAATATTGATGAGATACATTTTCCCTCTTCTCCTTTACACAGCCATTTTTAAAGCAGGGGTAGTTTCTTTAATCGCGGTAATCAGACGCGCGGCATGAACTTTTGCCAGTGCTTTCTGTTCGAGGACTTTAGCTTCATCACGCCCTGCATAGCTCATCCCAAAGGTGTAAACCGGCTCCTGCCAATCCAGATTGCACAGCAGTGCCGTGGTTTCAAACGGTGTGATGTATTGCTGAATGTCGTGACCGAACAAACCTTCAGGGGAATACAGGCCCTCTGGTGCTCCGGCGGTAAAGGAAATGATCAGCTTTTTGCCACCCAGTTTTGCGGTTGAGCCATGGGCAAAGCCGTGAACTAATACCTGATCAATCCACAACTTCATTAACCCCGGCACTGAATACCATGAAAAAGGAAACTGCCAGACAATCACATCAGCTTCGAGTAAGGCTTGCTGCTCCCGTGCCACGTCGATCCGGTAGTCAGGATACAGAGCATCAAGAAAGCGAATTTTGGCCCCGGGCAACGCTTTTGCGACTTCATCCAGGATAGTGGCGTTACCAATGGATTCACTAAGATTCGGATGACCTGAAATAATCAGTACATTTTGCATTTTTGGCTTCTTTAACAGGGGTTTGTTTTACTGTAAGTGAGTATAACCAACCCTGATTCTGTTTTTTAGAGCAGTAATAGCTCATACACTCTTAGCCAATAGCTAATAATCTAACTTTGTTTCCTCTGCTGGATGTCGCCATGAACAATGTCATTTACAACCAAATCCGTATTTTCCAGAGCATCGCCCGTGAAGGCAGCATCACTGCTGCGGCCAGGAAACTTGAGATAACGCCACCTTCGGTCAGCAAAGCGCTAAAACTGCTTGAGCAGCATATTGGTCACCCGCTTTTTGTGCGCACCACCCGGCGCATTGAGCTGACGGATGCCGGGGAACAATTGTTGCAACAGACATCGCGGGCTGTGGCGTCACTGGAAAGTGCGGTGGAAAGCATCAAAGACCTGAATCAGGAACCCTCCGGGCTGGTCAGAATTACGCTGTCACGCTTTGCCTACCTGCTTATCCTGAAGCCCTTTATGGCAGAGTTTTGCCAGAGCTACCCCGGAATACAGCTTGAGATATCCGTTTATGACGGAACAGTAAACATGGTTGATGAACGTTTTGATTTGGGCATTCGTTTTGGCGATATCCTTGAAGAGAGTGTTGTGGCCCGCCCGTTGATGAAACCGTTTCGTGAAGGTTTGTATGCTTCTGCGGCCTATCTCGCGGAACACGGTACGCCCAAACTGCCAGCGGACTTGCATCAGCATCAACTCATCGGCTACCGCTTTATTACCAATAACCGCCTCCTCCCTCTGATGCTGGAAGATAAAGGTCAGCAATTAACCGTTGAGATGCCAGGGCAGCTCATCAGCAATGATATTGATGTCATGGCAGATGGCATACGCAGCGGTCTTGGAATTGGCAGATTGTTTGAGCCGGTGTATGAATTGCAGCCCGATAAAGAGCAGTTTATCCCGGTGATGATGCCTTACTGGAAGACCTATCCACCGGTTTATCTCTACTACTTAAAAAACACCGGCAAGGCAAAACGAGTCAAAGCGCTGATTGATTTTTTAATGATGAAAACCAAAAAATAGCTGACGACATAACCTGTTAAAGGTCCACATCCGTTTGAAGCGCTAAACAGCGCTACAGGTATATCGCTGCGTGCGCCGTAGCCGTTAAGGTCAGGAGCAATAACTGGCCGACCACCCGGAGGTCTGTGAAATTTCGGATCCCTCAAAGTACCGGTTAAGCCGTTGATAAATATGACAGGTGCGATGTTACCTCAGTCTTTTGGTGGTTTTGACAGGATAAGAATTCAAATTTAGTTTATTTATTAGCCAGCTCATGGCAAAAGTGATCCAGTCAAAGGAGCCAAATTTAAGAAGCCCGCTTAGGAAACTCAGCGGGCTTCTTGCTTTTCATGCTCCGGTACTATGCCTTTATGGCTTTGATGCAATCAGTGAGTGTGAAATTTCCGAAGACAGCCACAGATTCCATGCATTAGCATTTAGGTAACTTTATGATTTTTCCATGCCATTTCTGAGAAACCCGCTAAGGACCAGACTGCATTTGTTTAACATCAGATATTGAAAACAGTACGGCAACGGCTGTCATCTTCATTCCAGGCATCATTCACTTCGCTTAATGGCCGAATACGAAATGGGACTGAGAAATCACTCAAAGCAGCAGCTTGTAATAGTTCACCAACCGAAGCGACCAGTTCAGCATCAGATACGCTGCCAAGTCCGCTCCCCATCAGGGTCAGTCCTGATGAGCGTAGTAATTTGCTATGTAATGATATTTCTTGTCCACTTAATGAGCCGATCTGCACAAAACGCACCAGTCTGGCACCTCCGGCAGCGGCAGACTTCATAATATCAAGCGCACTCTCCCCCCAGAGATAATCCAAAACGACATCAACACCCTGTTCCATGAGTGCCGGGAGTTCATGCGATAATTCATCCAGCGTAAGCGTGATATCAGCCCCCTGAGTACGGAGTTTCGCCAGGACTTCAGTATTACGCCCAGTCGCGATGATTTTCCCCGCGCCCAGGTGACGAGCGATACGCACCGCCAGACCGCCGGAGGTGCCTGTCGCGCCATTGATGAGAACAGTTTCCCCTTTTCGCAGCTGCGCCCTGCGCGTTAATGCTGTCCAGGATGACATTCCGGGATTACCAATGGCGGCTGCCATTGAGAGATCAAGTGTTGCCGGGAGCGGCACAATACTTTTAGGCGTAACCAGGGTCATCTCAGCCATACTGCCAAAAGGGGAGCTCAATGCGAAAAAAAAGACCGGGTCTCCGTTAGTCAGATAACCTGCGCCATCAATTCCGGGTATAAACGGATATTCCATTGCTGAACTGTAGTGTGTTCCCGCGGCCCGCGACTTGGCCAGTTGACTGATTGCAGCGGCTTTAACGTTGACCACTATATGCTGCTCATCTCCCTGAGGGTCCATGAAATCACCGTAAATCGGCGTTTCGCCTTTGCCATTAACAAGTGCTGCTTTCATTAAGTTCACCTTTAGCTCAAGAAATATATGTGTACAATGCACACATTATTCCCACTCCCGGATGCCGTCAATGAAAAGAGTGCAAAATACACATAAACCCGATTATTTTGATGATTTACATGATACGTTGCTGGCTATCGTCGGTGCTTTCAATCGGCCGCAACGTGATGAAATAATGATAAAAAACTCCGGTATTAATATTGACCGTGCATTATTTCCACTGCTGGTCCTGATAGGCCGCTTTGGCCCTATAGGTGTAGGAGAACTCGCTGATCGGGTGGGGCGGGATTATACGACGGTAAGCCGTCAGGTAACTAAACTCGGGCAAATGGGCCTAACCCATCGACAGAGAAATGTTAAAGATAAGCGAATTAACGAAGCGGTCGTTACGCCTGAAGGAAAAATGATGACCGATAAAATCGATCACACGCGAGCACTCATTTATAACGACATCTTCAATAGCTGGCCGGACAATGACCGCGTCGAATTCGAAAGATTATTGAAAAACTTCGTTCATGATTTTAATGCATTGGAACCCATTAAGTCCGTTTGATCCGGACTTATGAATATGCAGGCGAAGTGCGCAATAAACTTAGCCTGCACGTAAACAGCCGTACATGGCAGGGTCCGCTAGTCTACAGCTCCACGCTCCTACCCTCCTCCCAAGGCCTTGTAAAGGGTAATAAGACTGTTTTGCTGCGAAAGTCTGCTCTGAATCAGAGACTGTTGCGCAGAGAATAATGTCCGCTGCGCATCCAGCACATTCAGGTAGTCCGTCGCACCGTTAGCATAGCGATGGCTCATCACCATTCCCAACCCTACCGTGATGTGTTGAGCATGTCTGACTCATTCAAAGGCACTTGCGCTGAACGCCTGCGTCAGCGGCTTCTCTTTGCCTTTGAGAAAATATCAAAGGACAAAAAAATCCAGCAAATGCTGCGCTTGTCTTTGACTGAGGGTGTACGTCTTCCGGAAATTGTTGATCGTCATTATGACGAATTCGTAGAGCCTCTGGCAGGAGCAATAGGCAGCTTAATCTGAAATATGCTGCCCGGTGCTTTGTCAGGGGATAATGCGTGCCGCTCTCAGTTGCGTGAACAGGCTGAAAAACATTTCGTGGGTGGCCTGCATACGGGTAAAGCCTGCCCGGCGCAGCTTGCTGCCATCACCAAACATGTCGTAATCCCAACCAAACACAAAATCTGCAAAACTCCCGTCGTTCAGCTGTAAAATGTCAGTTTCCATCAACCGCTGCCCGGCAAGTTCACGCCATGTCGTGCGGTAGTCCTTAAACAACTGATGAAATGACAGCCGGACCGGCGGTGCGTATTCCAGCTCAAACCAGCGCGCGATATGCGGCCAGAGCTCGCTCCAGCGCCAGATGTCACCGTTATTCACGTTGAAAGCCTGGTTCTCTGCCGCAGGCGAGGTTGCAGCCCACAATGTCGCCTCTGCCAGCAACCCGGCGTCAGTATGATCAACGATGCTATGCCAGGTTTGTTCTGAACCGGGAAAGCGGAGAGGTAAATCCTGAGCCTTACACAGCGACGCATACAGTGCGATGCTCATTGCAAGATTCATGGCATTGCCGGGCACCGCGCTGCCAACCACACCCGGCCTGATTGCATTCCAGTGCCACGTTTTCCCACGCTGAAAATGGCTGAGCCATGTGAGCTGAGCCGCGTTAAATTCTGCGCCGGGTATGGCGGGATCGCTTTCACGCGCCGGGGTTTTGAACGGTCCAAGATGTGCGCCATAAACTTTGTATCCTTGCATCAGGCTTACAATCTGGAGGGGTGCCGTTTTCTCAATGTTACTGACCAGATTGCGCAACATGGTGACGTTCGGTTCAACCATTTCTGTCCAGTTCGCGGCGTTCACCCAGGCGCTGTAAAAAATATGGGTGATGCGGCTGAGTGGTTGCAGTGCCTGCGCGCTGTTTTGCGCATCCAGTAAATCGACGTTTACAACCTGAATATTATCAGGGTGAGATAATGCATTGCGGCTCAGCCCGATAACCTCCCACTCATTTTGCAGAAGTGTTTTGACAAGCTGGCTGCCGACAATACCGCTGGCGCCGGCGACCAGCGCGACCTTTTGTTGCTGCGTCTTATTCATGGTGTTTCTCCAGAGAAGGTGACAGATACAGTGTGATATATTATTTTTTTCACACATATCCCATGAAACTGATGGCACTTATAAGCAGAATCATTAAATGAATAATAAGCTCAATGCCATTGCCACCTTTCTGCGCGTAGCACAAGCAGGCTCTTTTTCTGCAGCCGCCCGCCAGAGCGGTATGAAGCAATCTGCGGTCAGTCAGCAGATTGCCGCACTTGAGGAGGAGCTCGGTGTGGTATTGCTGCATCGTACAACGCGTGTGATGGCGCTTACTGAGCAGGGAGAAAGTTACCGGCGTGATATGCAGCTTTTGCTGGAGGCCATGCGGGAAGCAGAAAGGCGTCTGAACCCTGCCGATCACCACTGGCATGGCAGGGTTCATGTGCAATTGCCGAGCGGGCTGGGCCAGCTCTTTTTACCCCATCTGCTGACGCTTCAGAAAATGAACTCAGGATTGCACCTTACGCTTTCACTTGATGACCGCATCGCCGATCTTGTCACTGAAGGGGTGGATGTCGCGCTGCGCTTGACCCATGAGCCTCCGCAAACGCATGCGGCGCGCGTGCTGGCACGTATTGAAACGGCGCTTTTTGCCGCCCCCGGTTTTAAACCGGTTCATTCTGTGAGTGAGCTGGCGGCACATCCACATGTGCGATTCAGCGGCATCGCGCCGGAGGCACCACTACGGTTAGTTTCTGATAGTGAAACTATCGACATCAAAGTTAATACCGTGTTCCGGGCTAATACCAGTGAAGCGCTGTTACAGGCGATAGAGTCAGGCATGGGTATCGGTGGCATGCAGCTACCGCTCGCGGCCAGGGCTTTGCAAGCCGGTACGCTGGTTCCGGTCTTACCCGCCTACCGGTTACCTGATCGCTTCCTCTATGCGGTCTACCCGGACGCCCGCTTTATCCCGCAGAGGGTCAGAAGCATTATCACTGTAATCGAACAATTACTGCCTGAGATGACGGAGCCTTTACGCATTCTATAATGCTTTTTTCATAAAAATACGGCTCGTGCCTTCCGGTTGACAGTCAATACGCCCAACCCCTTCCCTCCCATCAACATGAACTCCCCCCACAAACGCCGGCTTCAATTCAGAGAGTGGAAGACCCTCACTGTGGGTAACGCGCTGATTGACGCATTTATTGACCGGGGCTTATGCGATCTGGCAAAGGAATTTGCGTTCCCTTTAACCTGGCTCATAGACATGGTGATGGCGGGACTGCGCGCGGGGGCACCGCTACGCTCTGTTTCTCAATAGACGACGGCAAAGCGTGCATGCAGAAACTTCCTGCGATATCAATATCGTTGTATTACTGTCTGCTGAACTCTACCTCTATTTTATCTGTATCCCCCATCGCGGGGAGTGTCCCGGGATTTACAACGTTCCCGATGGGGGTGTAGCGATATGAAGAGTCAAATGAGGCATAGAATAAAACCAATGTTTGCGTTCCGTACAACATGAGATCACCGGCATGAAGGGTCCCCGGCCGCACCGGGCTGGAAGGCAAGCGATGGGGCAGTTCGGCAAATTTCTCGTTACCATTTAACTCAGTCATTTCGAGTTGCAGAGGTAACATATTAACAAAGGATTTAGCCGCCGGATTGTCATGAATTCTGACTTCAAATGGTTGGCCATTAATGATCATTCTCGCCTTCATGACGTTATCCTTACGCAGTGTGGTGTCGGCATGGCTTGCAAAAGCGCACACCCAAAGCAGGCTCGTGAGTAAATATTTCACATGACCTCCGGAAGAGCAGCCACACCCGGCAGGATGTGGCTTTGGCGTTTAACTGAGGTGAGTTTTAAAGAATGACGCCAGCTTGGCGAAAGGGATCAAATCGGTACGGTCATACAAATCGACATGGCCAGCACCCGGGACGATATACAACTCTTTCGGCTGTCCGGCACGTTTGTAAGCATCTTCGCTGAATTCCTTCGAATGCGCCTGGTCGCCGGTGATGAAAAGCATCGGGCGCGGAGAAATCGTTTCGATATCATTGAACGGATAGAAGTTCATAAACTTCCCTATGCTGCTCAGCATCGGTTTTGTTGTCAGCTCTTCTTTCTCGCCCTGTGGCGTATAACCCCCCCGTGATGTGCGATAGAAATCGAAGAATTCCCGCTGAACCGCAGAGGTTGAATCATCGAGCTTGTTCACGGTTCCGGGAATATAGGCAATATCGCCGCCTTTAAACTCGACCAGCCGTTGTTCTGTAGCCGACTTAATAAACGCTTTGCGCTGTTCAGGCGTCACGGAATGATTAAGACCATTACGGAACACAGACCCCATGTCATACATGCTGACGGTGGCAATGGCCTTCATTCTCGGGTCAATTTTGGCTGCACTGATAACGAAGCTGCCGCTACCACAGATACCCAGTGCACCAATTCTCTGCGGATCAACATAAGGCTGAGTGCTGAGATAATCGACTGCAGCACTAAAGTCATCCGCATAGATTTCAGGGGAAATCAGATGACCGGGTTTGCCGTCACTCTCCCCCCAGAAGGAAAGATCAATCGCCAGCGTCACGAACCCTTGTTCCGCCAGTTTCTGGGCATACAAATTTGAGCTTTGTTCTTTCACCGCCCCCATCGGATGACCAATGACAATAGCGGGATGCTGCACGTCTTGCTTCATCCCTTTCGGTATAAACAAATTACCGACGACTTTCATTTGATACTGGTTTTTAAAGGTCACTTTTTGCCGGGTGACCTTATCGCTTTGGTAAAAGTTATCTGCTCCGTTAGACATATCGGCTCCTGTCGCAGCAAACGAGCTGATTAACAGCCCTAACAGCAGGGTAAATACTTTCATTGATGAATCCTCAGTGGGTTGGATGGATATCTTTACGTGACGTTAATAAAGCCAGGGCAGCCGCGATGACGAGTAAAATGACACTGATGAGAAAAGTGCTTTGATAACCACTATGGTCAAAGGCAAAACCCCCGAGAGTGGAGCCCATAGCGATTGACAGTTGCACGATGGCGACCATAAGACCTCCGCCCGCCTCCGCATCTTCCGGCAGGGTTCTGGCAATCCATGTCCACCATCCGGTGGGGGCCGCCGTGGCGATTAATCCCCACAACCCCAGCAACGGCGCAACGACCCATACACTGTTTCCAAAAGCAATCAGCGCCCCGGCGATTGCAGCCATCAGCAAGGGAATGGTGATAAGTGTGGGATAAAAGGCGGTCTTCAAAAACGTGCCAATCACCAGGGTGCCGATAAAGCCCGCCATACCGATGGTCAGCAAAATGAGCGACAGCGTGGTGATATTTACCTGCGTGACTGTCTCGAGGAACGGGCGCAAATAGGTGAATAAGGAAAACTGCCCCATAAAGAACAATCCGCAGGCGGTAAGGCCAGCGGCCACAAGCGGGTTAGCAAAAAGACGAAAAACATTGGCAGTCCCCTTATCGGCTTTCTCCGTGGTCATTGCAGGCAGGCTGAACCACTGCCATATAAAGGCAATGACCGCCACCGGAACGATACAAAAGAACGCCCCGCGCCAGCCGATGACAGACCCGAGATAACTCCCCAGCGGAGCGGCTATAACGGTTGCCAGCGCGTTACCGCCGTTAAAAATAGCCAGTGCACGGGGAACCCGATGCGCCGGAACCAGGCGAATAGCCGTAGCGGCAGAAAGTGACCAGAATCCTCCGATCGCGATACCAATTAATGCGCGGCCCACCATGTAAATCAGATAACCAGGTGCCAGCGCGATAATTGCACCGGAAACGGCCATCAGCAACGTCATGCTCAGCAGCAATACCTTGCGGTTGAGTGTTCCGGCCAGCGCAGAAATGGAGAGACTGGTCAGTACCGCAAACAGACCGGAAATCGCGATCCCCTGCCCCACGCGTCCCTCACTGACACCTAAATCGGCTGATATCGGCGTCAGCAAGCTCACAGGCATAAATTCCGAAGCGATGAGTGCAAAGACGCATAACGTCATCGCGAAAACCCCGCTCCAGTAAGCGTGCTCTTTTTGACGTTTTGTATGACTCGGCAATGCGGACATAAATAGTAATTCCCAATAATCCAGGGTTATTTGCACACCCGCTGAACGCTATTCGCAGAAATAACGTAAAAAATAAAACGTGAAATAAAGATGAAAAAATAAGAGCGTTAATCTTCCCTCGCGGAATAAGCTCTTGTTGAAAATTTTACACGCGGTGTGCATCATTACTAGCTAATGGATACTGAATGGGCTTATAAGCATTACTTATTAATAAGGCGGGAAGGACTTTATGAAACGCAACCTGAACGATCTTCTTTATTTTATTACGGTTGCCCGTGAAAGCAGCTTCACCCGCGCCGCTGCAAAGCTGGGCGTCACCCAATCCGCACTGAGCCAGGCGATTTCGGCACTTGAAGAGGATATGCAAATTCGCCTGCTGACGCGTACAACCCGTAGCGTATCGCCGACCTCTGCCGGAGAACGGTTGCTACTGACCATAGGCGATCATGTTGATGGCATACTCGCCGAGTTAGACATGCTGACTGAGATGCGTGATAAACCCGCAGGAACTGTTCGCATCACCTGCGGCCCCCATGTTCTGAAAACCATACTGTTGCCCAAATTATCGCCTCTGCTGAAACACTATCCGGATATCAGACTGGAGTTTGATGCTAACCACGGTTTTCGCAATATCGTCGCCGACAGGTTTGACGCGGGTGTCCGTCTGGGTGACACCATTGATAAGGATATGATAGCGATACCGATTAGCCCGAAGTTGCAAATGGCTGCGGTTGCATCGCCTGAGTATTTTGCTACCCATGCGATGCCGCAGACGCCACACGACCTTCTCCAGCACAACTGCATTAATATGCGGCAAGCGACGTCAGGGGGACTTTACGTCTGGGAGTTCGACAATGAAGAAGGCCCGGTAAATGTCCGGGTTACCGGGCAACTGACGTTTAATACGTCAGCACACATGGTGGACGCGGCATTAGCCGGGCTTGGCATTGCTTTTCTGCCGGAAGAAGAGTTTGAATCACATATTGAGGAGGGGCGCCTGATACGCGTACTTGAACCGTGGTGCCAGCCATTTCCCGGCTATTACCTGTATTATCCCAGCCGTAAGCAACCCTCACCCGCATTTTCACTGGTCGCTGATGCCTTACGCCACAAGGCATAGAAAAGCCCGCGGGCCTTCAGGCAACGATGAGCGAAGAGATGACCAGGTCTTGTTATGTTAGCCAGTGGCAGGCCGACATATGGCGTCTAAATTTCCATGCCCATGATGTGCAACTTACTTATCTGTGATTCCGTTCTGAAGTCAGTATCAGTTATGTGTCGCATGCCTGAAGCTTCATAGAATTTACGAGCGCGATCGTTTTTCTCTCTCACCGAAAGCCACAAAAATTTCTTATCTTGCTTTTGCGCAGCTGTAACGATTTCTTTAAATATTTCTTTTCCAAAGTGTTTACCCGTCGCTTCCGGTGCAAGATAAAGCCGGTCAAGCGATACCCCAGAAATAGCCGTTCCCGGAATCGTATTGATCCACGTGAGTTTGGCAAATCCAACCGGTTTATCGTTTTGCGCCAGAAACCAGCAAACTTTTGGATCCCTTAGTCCGTCATTGAGTGCGGACAAAGAGAATTCACTTTCCAGATACGTATTCATTTCGCGCTCAGACAACCACATATGTCTGAAGTGCGCCGGATATATATTGAAAGCCAGGCTGCGCAACAGGCTGGCATCTACCGGGTGGGCGATTCGTGTATTTATATTCATGCAGAAACCTTAAACCAGCAATAAATTGGAATGACTTAACATATCAAACTTACTTTAATAACGGTCGAACTCTTCAGCAAGGGTATTCATCACTGCCCTGACTCTTGCAGTGTGCGACAGATCCTGATGCATAACCAGCCAGACCTCATAAGGGCTTTTACGCGTTCTTTCTGGCCACAGGCGGATAAGTTCCGGGTACATTTTCGCAAGATAATCTGGCAGCTCACCCAGGGCCAGCCCTGCGCGAATAAACGTTGCTAACATCATGCTGGAGTCCAGCTCTGCCACTACGCGCCCTTTATGTCTCGGTTCTCCTGCCAGCAGTCCATCCTGAGAGCGCGTAATGCCTGACTGGTAAAGCGCGATACGGTGCCCGTCAAAGCCTTTGCCGGGTTCTGGTATGCCAAACCTGTCGATATACTTATGCGTCGCAAAAAGTCCCACCTCCCTGGAGGCCAGTTTACGGGTAATCAAATCCGGCTGTTCTGGCCGAATGGTGCGTACCGCTATATCCGCTTCGCGTCGGCCGATATCCAGCAGGCGTGTGGTGGTGGTCAGATTTACCCGAATATTGGGAAAGTTATGCTGTACGCGCTCGATTGCCGGTAAAACAAAATCAATGGCCAGCGAGTCAGTGGCAGTCACATGCACTTCTCCTTCAAGCCGGTCATCATCCCCGGAGCCGCGACGTTCAAAGCTGACCGTCAGGCGCTCAATCTCTTCTGCAAGCGAGAGTATTTTTCGCCCGCCAGCGGTCAGAACCCAGCCCTGACGGCTTTTTAAAAATAGTTTACTCCCCAATAATTTTTCAAGCGTATTGAGTCTGCGGCCTACGGTAGTCTGATCAACTGAAAGCTGCTCAGCCGCGCTGCGTAAAGTACCTGCGCGGTATACCGCCAGGAAAATCCGGACATCATCCCAGTTCATCGTTCCTCATGCTGCATTTTTGCAGGTATTGCCTGCATGATAATGCATTTAAGCAGGATGAAACAGACGTTAAGCTACGCACTTCTTCTGCTGATAACCCTTTTCAACACCGGAAATTTTATGCCTCGACTCTCTTTTATTATTACCGTTGCTATGCTGAGCGCGTTCGGTCTCATCGCGTCCGATATTTATCTTCCGGCGATGCCAGATATGGCACGCGAATTTGCAGTGGATCCATCGCAGATATCTCAGACCATTTCAGCCTATTTACTGGCACTGGCCATATGCCAGCTTTTTTACGGTCCGCTTGCAGATCGCTTTGGACGAAAACCCGTACTGCTCGCTGGCATTGCGATTTACATTGGCGGATCGCTGGGATGTGCAATTGCTGAGAGCTATTCTTCTTTTCTGCTCTTTCGCCTGCTGCAAGGGGCAGGTGCAGCGGCTGGCCTCGTCATTGGTCGCACGCTGATCGCGGATACCTGTAATAAAGCCATTTCTGCCAGGGTCTACTCGGTCATCTATCCACTGGTCTCATTGTCACCTGCAATAGCACCGATGATCGGTGGACATCTCGCCGCCACATTTGGGTGGCATACGGATTTCATTTTCGTCGCCATTTTCGGCATGGCTACCATGCTGATGATCATTTTCATGCGCGAGACGCGACCTGAAAATATCTCTGCTACGGCCTCGCCGTTTTCAGGATTTAGCGTTATTTGCGGCGATACGGGGTTCTGGCGTTATACGCTTATCGTCTGTTGCATCTACAGTGCATGGTTTATTTATCTGACTCAGTCTCCTTTTTTATTTGCGCAGCTCGGGATGAGTGAGGAGGCGCGAGGATGGCTCTATATTCCCTTAACGGCAGGTATTATCAGTGCCAATGTGTTAACGAAACGGCTTTTAAACTTCTGGCAATATGATCGCATTGTTACTGCCGGCATCATGTGTTTTGTGCTGGGTGGTCTGGCTTATGCCACAGTAATGTTTACGGCAGAAAAAGGGATTTTATCTATTTTGCTTCCTATGTGCCTGGTCAGTCTGGCAAACGGTTCCAGCCTTTCACTGGCAATATCCGGGGCAATCAGCAGCGGGCATGGTCATGCCGCCACGGCCTCCGGAATGATTGGTTTTATGCAGATAGGCAGCGCGGCTGTTTTTGCCAACTTCATAAGTGCAGAGTTTGGTTTCAGCCAGCCAGTACTGGGCTCTTCAGTTTTATTGCTGGCTCTCACCGCACTTGTGGCCTGCCGTAAACAGCGTATCCGGCGCCATCATATTCAATCCTCCCGTTGAGCCTCTGACCGGCTGTGAAGGTTGTAATGTTTATTTCTGGCTCGAAATAAGAGTAATTAATCAAAGTTCAAAATAGCGCATTATTTCCACTATTAACGAATTTTTTCAGGATTAACAAATAACAGGTCATCAACGATGCAATTTTCTTCCCGCAAATACATATCCCGGAGTTTTATATAAATAATGTATAAATAATGGCACAACACTCATTGAGTGCATGCTTTTTTTGATCATGCCAATATTCTCACGACTTCAAACGTCAAACAGTATTAACATCTATTTAATTAAAGGATATTTGCATGACAAATTTAAATTATAAACCGACAATCTGGACACGTGCTGATGCTCTGAAGGTCAACGAAAATGACCCGACCACCACACAGCCTGTTGTTAGCGCCGATTTTCCGGTTATGAGTGATGAAGTATTCATTTGGGATACGATGCCGCTTAGGTCATTAGACGGCACGGTGGTTTCTGTCGACGGATGGTCCGTTATTTTCACGCTGACAGCGCAGCGTAATAACAATAATTCAGAATATCTCGATGCAGACGGAAATTATGATATTACCAGTGACTGGAATAATCGCCACGGACGCGCCAAAATTTGTTACTGGTATTCCCGTACGGGTAAGGATTGGATTTTTGGTGGCCGCGTGATGGCAGAAGGTGTTTCCCCTACGACCCGCGAATGGGCAGGGACGCCAATTTTGCTCAATGAAGACGGCGAGATTGATCTTTATTATACCTGTGTCACGCCAGGTGCGACCATTGCAAAAGTGAGAGGCAAAGTGCTGACCTCAGAAGAAGGCGTAACACTGGCCGGTTTCAACGAGGTTAAATCATTATTTTCAGCCGACGGCGTGTATTACCAGACTGAAAGCCAGAATCCATACTGGAACTTCAGGGATCCAAGCCCGTTTATCGATCCTCATGACGGTAAACTCTACATGGTGTTTGAAGGTAACGTGGCGGGTGAGCGGGGTTCTCACGTCATTGGCAAACAGGAAATGGGTACCCTTCCGCCGGACCATCGTGATGTGGGCAATGCAAGATACCAGGCGGGCTGTATTGGTATGGCCGTCGCCAAAGATCTTTCAGGAGATGAATGGGAAATTCTCCCTCCTCTGGTGACCGCTGTCGGCGTCAATGATCAAACCGAACGCCCTCATTTTGTCTTCCAGGATGGAAAATATTACCTGTTCACGATCAGTCATAAGTTTACCTATGCGGAGGGTCTGACGGGGCCTGATGGTGTTTACGGTTTCCTGAGTGATCGCCTTACCGGCCCTTATTCTCCGATGAACGGCTCCGGTTTGGTATTAGGTAATCCTCCTTCTCAGCCCTTCCAGACTTACTCGCACTGCGTAATGCCCAATGGCATGGTGACATCTTTTATTGATAACGTTCCGACCACCGACGGTAATTATCGTATTGGCGGGACAGAGGCTCCTACCGTAAAAATTGTCCTGACCGGAAACCGTTCATTTGTAGAACGCGTGTTTGATTATGGGTATATCCCGCCGATGAAGAATATTATTTTAAATTAATGAGGTGATCTGCCTTTCCGCATACGCTTTGCGGAAAGGCAGTGCAACTGGATTAAAACGGCACAGGCCCCCCGCTGGCTGAACGATTAAAGATTTATATTGATTCCAAAATCCCTGCCAATACATCTCCCGGCCTTTCAAGCACGGCCAGGTGAGTTCTGGCATTCTCCAAACGTTTCACCTCAAAAAAATCATGCGCCATAGCGAAACGCTGTTGTAAAGCAAGGTATTCGTCGTTTCTGTCGAGGGAATAGATATGGGTAGCCTTCGGTGGATTTTTGAGTTTTTCAAGGCGCTGGAGTGGCGAACCGTATGTCTGATAGGCATCGGCGATCACCTGCCCTGCAAGTCGCCACAACGGGTAGCTGGATTCAGACATTTCGGTTTTGAAATGATGGATCATGGTGGGTGACTCGCTTCCTGCCAGCCAAAATTCGTACAGCTGGTTCCGTGCAGACTGCCAGCGATCTTCATGCTGCATCTCGTTGATTGAAGTGAAAAACGCCGTTGCAGGCTGATTCATGATCCAGTCAAGGAATATCACCGCAGGCACACGTTCTTTCAAACTTTCGGCCAAATCAACCGCTATCCAGCTGGCATGTGCAACGGAAACCGGTACTACGCGGGTCAGACCGAGATGGTCAATGAGTGTCAAAGCGTCTGTTAATAACGCCGCACCGTCAAAATCCTTGCCATCGGTCGATGATTTTCCATGACCACGCCAGTCAATAATGACAACACGGAAAAAAGCAGCGGCCAGTTCAGAGAAGTCATTGAAGACAGTTTTTGGCTGGCACCAGCCTGGCATAAGGAACAGCGTTGTGTCACCCGTACCGATATCCTGATAATCGATATCGCCATGCTCTGTATGCAAAATAGGCATGTTTTCGCCCCGTAGTGAAGTGAGTGGATAACTAACCTATCCGATCCCTCACCAATTAAACAAGCATTTGCTTGTTTAAATAGCACTAATGTCTTATCTCACGAGAGATCGCTAACTGACCTTTTGATTAACGCGATTATTTTCGAACTGCATAATAAGACTCAGCGCAGCAGGCAAAACAGTCAGCGTGACGAAAGTGGCAACGATCAGCCCGCCGATAATCGCATAGGCCATCGGCCCCCAGAAAACCTGCTCAGCAATCGGGATCATTCCCAGTATGGCAGCGCACGCCGTGAGCAATATGGGCCGGGAACGGTGTTGTGCCGCCGCTTTGATGGCTTCATCGCGGTCAAGCCCCTCCCTGACGTTATTGTCCACTTCACTGATGAGGATCACCGCATTGCGGATAATCATGCCTGCTAATGCGATGATGCCGAGCAACGCAACAAATCCCATCGGCGTACCCGTCGGCAACATCGCCAGCACAACGCCAATCAGTCCGAATGGCGCCATGAACAACGCGAGAAGCATGCGGGAGAAGCGCTGCAACTGGACCATCAGCAGGATCAGCATAACAAACAGTGTGACCGGCAACACCGCGAACACCGAGCTGTTGCCTTTGTCCGACTCGTCCACCACACCGCCCTCCTCTATCGTATATTCCGGCGGTAAGCTTGCCCTGATACGTGAGACCAGAGGAGAGAGTTGTTGAGAAACAGCCTCTGCCCGCAGACCTGCAGCTAAATCCGTCTGTACCGTGATAAACGGCAGGCGCTGCCGACGCCAGATAACCGGGTCATCAACTCCCCAGACCGGCGTCGCCACCTGACTCAGGGGGATTTTCTGCCCGCTTGCCGTGGTGATCATCAGCCCGGACAGCGTGGTCAAATCCTGACGTTCGCGCTTATTCCCGCGCAGAACAACGTCAATCAGCCGGTTTTTATCCCTGACGGTGGTGACAACGCTGCCAGACCAGACAGTGTTGAGCAACGTGGCGAGACTTTCGGAAGAAACACCCGCCGCCCTTGCTGCGGTCTGATTCACCTGTAACGTGATGGCCCGCTCAGGTTCACCGGCGGTCAGATTAACTTCGCGGGTCCGGGGACTGTTTCCGAGAACGCTGGCGAGGTGCTGCGCAATCTGCCTGACCTTCGCATAATCCGGTCCGCTGACGCGATATTTTACCGGCCAGCCGACCGGCGGCCCCAGTTCCAGCGGCGAAACGCGCGTCGTGATATCACTGAAATCCCGGGCCAAAATAGTGTCCAGTTGCGCACGTAACTTATCCCTGTCCTCCAGACTTTTGGCGACAACAACCAGTTGTGCCGTGTTCTCATCATCCAGTAACACGTCCATGGGCAGGTAAAACCGCACCGCGCCTGACCCCACGTAGGTAGAAAAATGATCTACGTTCGGATTGTCTTTCAGGGCGTGCTCCAGCCTCTCCGCCCGGCGTGCCGTGTCGCTTTGCGAAGCGTTACCGGGAAGCGTAAGGCTGACCAGCAGTTCCGGGCGATCGGACGCCGGGAAAAATTCGCCCTGCATAAACGTGGTCGCATAAGCGGCAAGCCCTAACAAAAGGCAGGCGAAACTGAGAGTCGCCACGCGTCTTTGCAAAACCTGATTCAGCAGACGCTGATAGAAACGCATCAGTCTGCCCTGTTTTTCAGCGTGTGATGCCAGTTTCTCAGGTAACAGCCAGGTTCCGATCAGCGGTGAAAACAGAATGGCCACTACCCAGGAACATAAAAGCGCAATCAGCACCACGGCGAAGAGAGAATAGCAATACTCTCCCGCACTTGAGGCAGCAAAGCCTACCGGAATAAAGCCCGCTATCATCACCAGTGTGCCGGTCAGCATCGGGAAAGCAGTCGTTTCAAATGCGTAAGTTGCCGCCCGCCATTTAGAATCACCGGCCTCAATACGGGAGACCATCGCCTCGACGGTTATCATGGCATCATCCACCAGCAGCCCCAGGGCGATGATTAACGCCCCCAGCGAAATACGTTGTAACCCGATGCCGGCAAGCATCATGCCAATAAACGTCATCGCCAGCACGATGGGGATCGCCGCAGCCACCACCAGCCCGGCACGGGTGCCTAATGAGACGAAGGACACCGCCAGCACAATAACCACAGCCTCAATCAATACACGGATAAAGCCGCTTACCGCCTGCGATACTACGGCCGACTGATCCGCGACTTTAACCATTTCAATGCCGTGCGGGAGCTGTGCGCTAATCATAGCCATCCGGTCACTCAGCGCCTTGCCAAAAGAAAGCATGTTTCCTGTAGAAGCCATGGAAATGGCGAGACCGATAGCGGGCTGACCGTTGACCCGGAATGCCGGTGACGGGGGCTCGGCATCCTGGCGGCTAATGGTCGCGATATCCGTCAGCGGAATGTAGCGCCCGGCAATATGCAGCGTCACAGCGCGCAAGCTTTGCTCCGACGTCAGTGCGCCGCTCACACGCAAGGCAATGTTTTCACGATCGCTTCGCAAGACCCCCGAAGGTTCTACCGCATTTTGAGCCTTCAGTGCATCGGTGATTTGCCGGAGATCCAGCCCCATTCCCGCCAGTTGTGCCGGTGAAAATGCGAGAACAATATTCTCCTCCTGCACGCCCAGCAGGCTGGCTTTTCCCATATCCGGCAGCGACATCAGACTGCGGCTGATATCATCGACCTTGTCACGAAGCTCACGCGGCGTGAAACCTTCCGCAGTAAAGCCATAAATGGTGCCAAAGGTGTCATCAAATTCGTCATCCACCGAGGGACCCTGCACACCTGCTGGCAGTGACGGCGCGATATCCTGCATCTTTTTGCGCACCTGATACCAGATACCCGCAACCTCTGCAGGTGGCGTGTTATCGCGAAGATTCACAAAAATAACCGATTGCCCGGCACGCGTTTCACTTTGCACAAAATCAAGATAAGGCGTTTCCTGCAGTTTTTTCTCCAGCGTATCGGTGACCAGATTAACCGTATCCTCCACGCTTGCCCCCGGCCAGCTCGCAGACACCACGGCAGTTTTAATGGTAAACGCCGGATCTTCATTACGGGGGAGTTGCTCATAGCTGATGACACCCGCCGCCATTAACAGCAGCATAAAAAAGGCAATCAGTGACTGATGATTCAGCGCCCAGGCTGAAAGGTTGAAGGCCCCGACCGGGGAAGACGGTTTCATTCGCTGTCCTCCCCTGGCATGACTTTTTCACCTTCACGAAGTTTACTCACACCGGCAATGACCACCCTTTCGCCAGGGTGTACACCGGCAGACAGGAATATTTCAGAGGTACTGTAACGCCCGATAACCACGGGCCGTAAATGCAGCGTCAGCGTTTTCTCATCAACAACAAAAACCGCCGGTTTATCACCGGATCGGGTCAGCGCAGAAGCAGGCAGTGCTGTCAGACGCGGACCTGACGCGTTAAGTGTCAGTTGAACACTGGCACCGAGTGCCATGGCCGGTGGCGGGTTATCGAGGGTGATGCGGAGGCGCCAGGTGCGGGTTTGCGGGTCGGCCTGCGGGCTGACGTCGCGGAAATGCCCCTGCGCAACCACGGAAGGGGCCGAAAGTAACGATATAGTAAACAGGCTGTCAGCTTGCTGAGGAACAGACTGGGGATCGGCCACATCAAATACGGCATCACGCAGGCTGCCACTGGCCAGGGTGATCACAGACTGTCCGGCACTGACCACTTGTCCTGCCGACGCGCTGACCTGGGTAATCACGCCGTCAGCCGGAGCCGTGAGTTTTGTCCAGGACACGTTTTCCTGCGCATTTTTGAGCGCATCTTCACTGCTCTGACGCTTCGCGCGGGCAGCCTGCCAGTCAGCTTGCGCACTATCAAGCTGCGAGCGTGCGATAGCCCCGGAAGGCATCAGTAACTGCATACGCCTGAGACTGAGCGCCGCAACCTGCTCTGCCGCGCGGGCACTGTTCAGATCAGCCTGCGCACTGCTGAACTGGTTGCGGCTGGTCTCGCTTTCTTGCGTGGCGAGAACCTGACCGGCGATCACACGATCCCCCACCTCAGCCTGCCGCGTCAGAATGCGCCCGTCCAGCCGGAACCCGAGCGTCACCTCTTCATGGGCGCGTATTTCACCCGTTTGAATCAGGGAACTCAAAGCAACAGGAGGCGGTGCGGAAATGGTGCGCACCGGCCTGACAGAGGGCGCTTGTTTATGGGCTTTGTCACCACAACCTGTCAGCACAATAGCAACGATGATCAGACAGGCGGCGGGAATGAAGGGAAGCATCCGACCGGTGGCGGATAAATGGCGAACGGCGTGACGCGCATAATCGGTGAAGGTAACAGCCATGACAGTCTTCCTGAATTGAGATGTCGCTATTCAATCCAATCACTGTCCAGATTCCCGTAATATTTCATCAAGAAACCGTCAAGATGCGCACTTTTTTGCAAGATGGCTGACCGGCGCAGTGACAGCGGACGTGCAGCATGTAAATCAACATCGGCCACGTCCACCGCATCATCGTCTTCAATAATCAGCATCTGCCTGGTCTCCATACAGGTCGTCTTGACGGTTTCTTCATAATTCCCCGACAGTTTATTGACACTGCCTCTTCATACTTCGGGTTTCAGACGCGGCTGCAATCCGCTACGAACCAACGTTTAGGTGATGAGGAATCACAATGACATCCAGAAAACTAATGCTGCAGATGACCTGTTTCAGCCTGTCCGCCACAGTGCTGCAGGCAATGGCCGACAACACGCCGTCTGCGCCGACGTTTACCGTCGGCATGGGCGCACAAAGCGCGCCGCGCTACAGCGGTTCCGATCAGCGCCACTGGCTGGTCGGGCCGGTCATTCAGGCGCGCGATGGCGCCTTTTTCTTCGATTCGCTCAAAGGCGTGGGTTATGACCTGCAGGCGGATAACGGCCTGTATCTGGAACATACGCTGGGATACAGCCTCGGGCGGACAGACAAAAATTCCACCTGGCGGGATGGCTCGAATAAGCTCAAAGGCATGGGGAATATCGATGCGACCATGAATACCGCGCTCGCGGTGGGCTGGTCTGCAACGCCGTGGTTGTCTTTTGAAGGCAAAGCCACCCTGCCACTGACGGACGGGCAAGGTGTGCATTATCAGACTTCCGTCACGGTACTGCCGCTGCAAAACGACACTGACACTGTTGCACTTCAGTCGGCAGCGCTCTTTGGCGACCGGCGCTATATGAATACCTTTTATGGTGTGAGCCGCGAACAAAGCGACCGCACTGACTTCGCGCCTTATCAGTCGGCCGGGGGTTTCTATGGCGTGGACAGCAGCCTGACCTGGAGCCATCAGTTCACGTCCCACTGGGGGGGCGTTATCAGTGCCGATTACACCTGGCTGGACGACAAAGCCGGTAACAGCCCGATTGTCGTTAAGCGCGGCGGCACGACTTACAATTTGGGTGTGCTTTATACCTTCTGATGCAATGAACATGAACCTATGAAAAGTCGTCCCGAACGGCGACTTTTTCATAGGCCTAAAAACACAAAGTCACAACCTTTCTGATAATAAAGGCAGAACACATGAAAGGAGATATCGCAACGCTGGTTTCAATTATTTTGTTTTATATTTTCTCATACTATTGCGTCTTTTTGACGTTATCCCCTCCGCAATTCGGCGGTCATTTCCGGCATATTCTGGATGTCCTCTTAAACTGAAAAAATATATGTGTGATCACAGAAAAATCAGCGCACATTCCCGGGCTGGTGCTGTTTAGAAAAGATATTTAAAACGCACGCGTGCGCCATAACGGTCATCCGTATTACCGGTTTTTACCGACGGCGATTCCAGCCAGGAGGCATAAGCCCCGAGATAAATATTGAAGTCAGGCATATCCATGATATCAGGCAGGTGCCATGAGGAATGGATGGTGTGGATGTCATATTTTCCCGGTGCCAGAATCGCGCAGTCGCTGTCACAGTCACTGGCTACCCCGGCCATATTGAACTTGTCGATATTGTTGTGCGCATAGATGTAACCCAGTTCCACGCGGTGCCATAAGGCATTTATGCCTGCGCTGAAATCTTTTTCGTCAGCGGCGTCGAGATAAGCCGTACTCAGGTTAACAACCGCACCGTTTTCTGCATCGGTTTTAAGCGTGTTCCAGCTCATCGTCATGCCGTAACCGGTCCGGCCCGACTGGTCTACCCAAACACCCTGAGTATCCTGATATCCATAGGCATTGTTCACCAGGTTGCTTTCGACAGCGGCGGCAACCGACCACGCGCCGGATTGCCAGGCCACGACCGGGCGGGCATAAACCACATTTTTACGGTTATCTAACGCATTGCCGTGATAGTTATTGTCGACAAATAGCGAACTGCCATCCTCTATAAGCGTGTTGAATTCGAAATACCAGTTATCGAGTGTCTTACTGAGCAGGAAATTGCCGCCGCTGCTGCTGCGCCCGCGCCCCTCTTTCATCATGTAGATATAACCGTAACCGTCACTGTAGAGATCGTTGGCGGTATTACCGGAATACTCAATGAACGTATCCTGATTCAGCGGGAACATATCCCAGGCCTCGAAGCGACCTATTTTAATTTTCCAGTCATCCTGCTGACCAAAGAAAAATGCCGCATCGTCGAGATTCATTTTTCCGTTTATATCAGCCAGTGGCTGAACAGTGAATCCGGCATATTTTCCATTAACCCCGTTTCGCAGACCATCAAACCCCAGAAGAATACGACCATTCATATCCCAGCGTTCTTTATCTCCGGGCGCCCAGTTTTTATTTGTACTGGTTTTTACCGACGTCAGGCTACCCGTGCGGCTGGCACCGTCCATATTAAATTCAACGTCCCCGTAAAATTTAATATTACTATTCCCGCTGAGCTGAATAGCGGGAGTCGAGGGAACTGCGGGTGTATTGTTTACCACGGAGGATAATTGCTTCTCCTGCCTGAGTGCGCGAATTTCTGCCTCCGCACCCGCAGCGCGTTGCTCGGTGACTTTCAGCCGCTGCTCCATTTGTTCCAGCCGTTGTTCGAGGGAAAGCGTATCCTGTGCATTGGCTACTGAGGTACATACAGACGTCAACATACATCCGACCCAGATTTTATTCATCGGAAAAGACCTTCTTATTATTTATATTAGTGTGTCATTTTTTGTATAAATACAGCCCGAAGATAAACGCAGTAATAACCCGCCCATCATCAAAGACGGGTTATTCGCGACGCTGAACAGAATTTATTCCAGCTGCCAGGCTCCGGCATCGGATAATGTTGCCGTTCCATGCCAGGCAAATAAATTTAATTCGCGGCGACCGGCATCAGGATATATCCGGCTACTGAGGCAGGCCTGGCCGTCATTAACAAATACCTCGACGGATGAGCTGTCGATAAACACACGTAAAGCCAGAGGAGCGCCGGGCACTAACGGTACGCTGCGCGTGCCACATAATCCGTACTGCGGATAGCGGCGTTCCAGCACCAGACGCTGCATCTGGGTATCAACATAGACACGCAAACCGTCCCCCAGACTAAGTCCATACTGCTCCGCATCACTGCGTGCGCCATCCCAGTGAAGCGCAACTTCCATCGACTCCCCTTTTTCCGCCATCAGGATCTGCTGATTTTTCAAGGTACTGACAGGCCACGGGAACCAGGCCTGACGCAGGGCTTCCACCTCTTTCGCGGGACGCATCTGCAGACGATTGTTCTCATCAAGACTCAGCTCACGCGGCAGAGACAGCATCCCGGCCCAGCCGTCCTGTTGCTCCGGCATCGGCGACTCCCACATAGCCAGCCAGCCAATCACGATGCGGCGGCCATCCGGCGTCAGGAAACTCTGCGGGGCATAGAAGTCGTGCCCGTGATCCATTTCAATAAATTCTCCTGTACGAACAAACGGCTCGCCGGGCTGCCAGTCCCCCACCAGATAACCGCTCTGGAACAGATTACGGTTCTCAAAACCCTGCGCGGCTATCCCCTGCGGAGAAAACATCAGGACGCGTTTACCATTAAGGGTAAAGAAATCAGGGCACTCCCACATAAAGCCCATACCGGCTTCTGCCTCATCCAGGATCCCTTCATCCTGCCACTGACGCAGGTCGGCTGAACGATACAACCGTATTTGCCCGGTATCGCCAACGCGCGCACCGACGACCATGTACCAGCTATCCCCTTCGCGCCAGACCTTAGGGTCGCGGAAATGATGCAAGTCCGCCGGGGTATCGATAATGATCCCCTCACGTTTAAAGTGAATACCATCGCCACTGGTTGCCAGGCACTGCACCTGATAAAGGTTTTCGTCATTACCGGCGTCGCCGTGAAATTTATGCCCGGTGTAAATCAGCGCCAGGGTATCGCCATCCACCACCGCCGAACCCGAAAAACAGCCGTCTTTGTCTTCCGGTCCTTCCGGGGCCAGTGCAACGGGCAAGTGCTCCCAGTGAAGCAAATCTTTGCTCCGCGCATGTCCCCAGTGCATCGGTCCCCACTGGGTGGAATACGGATGATGCTGATAAAAAGCGTGATACCAACCCTCAAACCAGATCAGGCCATTAGGATCGTTAATCCAGCCAGCCCTCGCGGCCAGGTGATAGCGCGGGTACCAGCGCAGATTTACCCTCCCGTGCTTAGCCTGAAGTTCCTGTTCAGCATGAGCAATTGTATACGTCATCGTTTTCTCTCTTTTCAATCAGATAGTAGAAAGTTGCGGTATCTGTGGATCCCTAGAAGGCTTACCTGAGCGCAACAAGAAAATAGAAATAAAGGTGATACAGAACACCATCAGCCCCATAACCAGGTAGGACTGGGCAAATCCATATTTTTCGTAGCTGTAGCCGGCGAGGGGGGACAACACGGTGGCTATCACTGAGCTCGTACAGGCAAAGCCCACCAGATAGAGCGTGGATGAGAGTCGTTTATCGAAGTTAAGACTGTTGTATTTGAAGATAGCGATTAACAGTACCGGGAGTTCGACGGCATGCAGCAGCTTAGTAATGGAGATAAGCAGCGGGCCTTCCACTAAACCGGAAGCGACCATGCGCATCGCCATCACTATTCCGGCGAAAATCAGACCATTTTTGGCACCGATACGATTGACCAGCCACGGCGCACAGAACATGCCTGCGGCCTCCAGGAACACCTGAAACGAATTAAGATAACCGTACATGGCATTCCCTTCATGTTGCGTCGGGAACTGTGAGGAAAAATAGACCGGGAACTGCTGATCGTAGACGCCGTAAATACAGGTGCCGACCACAAAGAATACCAGAGCCCAGAAGCGCGGCAGGGTCAGCAGGCGTAATGCGTCCTCAAGGGTGACTTTGCCGCCTGACACGGCTTCCTGCATCGCGTGCGGTGCCGACGAGACGCGTAACCGCATCAAAAGCATAAAGAAGATCAGACCAGAACAACTGGCGACCGCGAAGTTCAGTTTCGGGTTGATATTAAACAGTAACCCGGCAAAAAACGTGGCGACAGCCCAACCCAGCGATCCCCACATTCTTGCTTTTCCGAATTCAAACTGGCTCTGGCGGGCAACACGCTCGGTGTAGGATTCAAGTACACCGATACCGCCATTGAAGGTCAGGCCGATATAGATCCCGCCAAAAAAACTGCCCAGAAAGACATTAATTTTCAGAAGATGTCCAAACAGCAGATAGGCCGGACCGGAAAAGATCAACAATGCCGTGATAAACCAGAGCAGGTTCTTACGCAGACCGAGTTTATCCTGAATAAAACCATAACAAATTTGCACAAACAGCGTGGAAAGCGACATCACGGAAAAAATGATCCCGGTGTCCCCTGCTTTCAGACCCACTTCCTGATGTAGCCAGATCGAGAGCAACGACCCTGTAGAGGACCAGGTCACAAAGAAAAAGAACAATAAAGCGCTGAGTATCAGATAACTGTGAGAATGACGGGTTTTCATCATGGCAATCTCATGCTGAGGTGGAGCGCAAATGATAACGTTAACATAAAATAAAACGCATGCCGTTTTACGGCGATTCTAGATGTTAATCACAAAAGTTAACGTTAACATTATCAGTGTGAGATCATGATCAACTTTTCGGGTTTACAGCAAACGACACACGCAGTCCAAAATCACGTATGATCCTTTTACATCAGCAAGTTAGTTTTATAGCCTGTCGCGTAGTGACAAGTTTGGAGCGAGAAGAATGGCATCCCTGAAAGATGTGGCAAAACTGGCAAACGTGTCGCTGATGACGGTTTCCAGGGCATTAAACTCCCCGGAACGCCTGAAGCCGGAGACCCTGGCTCGCGTACAGTCCGCTATCGACGCCACTAATTACGTGCCCGATTTATCGGCAAAAAAAATACGTGGCGCTCACGCGATTGCAAAAACCATCGGTGTGCTGGCACTTGATACTGTGACCACCCCCTTTTCAGTGGAAATCACACTCTCCATCGAAGAAACCGCACGTGCGCATGGCTGGAACAGCTTTGTGGTTAACATGTTTTCCGATGACAGCCCGGAAAAAATCGTTGATCTGCTTCTCTCACATCGCCCGGATGGCATTATCTATACCACCATGGGATTGCGGCAGGTACCGCTGCCCGGAAAGTTGTTAAACCTCCCCTGTGTGCTGGCCAACTGTGAAAGCCTGCATCAGCAGGTAGCGAGTTATATTCCCGATGATGAACATGGACAGTATGTTGCGGTGCGGGCACTTTTATCTGCAGGCTATCGTCGCCCGCTCTGCTTACATTTGCCTGCCAACCATCTTGCGACTGTCAGACGCCGCAAAGGGCTGGAGCAGGCATGCACGCAAGCCGGTATAGCTCCTGATACGCTCGACCACCATTACATGGAATATGGCGATGAGCATTATCACGATATTCCCGACATGCTTTTGGCCCATATAAACCAGGGCAAACCTCAATTCGATTCAGTGGTGTGTGGAAACGATCGTATTGCATTTATGGTCTATCAGACGCTGCTGTCACAGGGCTTAAGGATCCCTGATGATGTCGCGGTGCTTGGCTACGATAATATGGTGGGTATTGGCGATCTATTCTTACCCCCCCTCTCGACCGTGCAATTACCCCATTACGAGATAGGACGCCTTAGTGCGCTTCATATTATTAACGGTGAGTGCCATAAGAATACTGTGGCCGTTGAAAGTCCGTTACTCCTTCGTGAATCAGTAAAAAACCACAGTAAAAGCAGATGAATATGATCAGCCGCTTTTAAAAGAATGGAAAATATAACGGGCCTGAGAATTGTCCGCAGAAAGCGTTCAGGAACCTTATCGGGTAGTGAATTAGACTGATTTTCTGGATTGTCTATTCAGCGTTGGAGTGCTTATTTTCACGGGATTAATGTCTAGACTCAACTTTCTGACAAATACCTAAGGAGCACACCATGGCAGACCATTCTGTTAAAGGCAAAGTTGTGATCATCGCAGGCGGTGCTAAAAATCTCGGCGGTTTGATCGCCCGCGATTTAGCCGCTCAGGGGGCGAAAGCCATCGCCATTCATTACAACAGCGCCTCCTCAAAAGCAGATGCTGATGAAACGCTGGCCGCCATCGAAGCCGCCGGAACCAGGGCGGTGGCATTGCAGGCGGATTTGACGACTGCTGCAGCCGTCGAAAAACTCTTTGCTGACACCATCGCCGCCGTTGGCAAGCCGGATATCGCTATCAACACCGTGGGCAAAGTCCTCAAAAAACCCATGGCGGAAATAAGCGAAACTGAATACGACGAGATGACATCCGTTAACTCGAAAACGGCTTTCTTTTTCCTCAAAGAAGCCGGTAAAAATCTCAACGACAACGGTAAAATCTGCACGGTAGTCACCTCACTTCTGGGTGCCTTTACCCCGTTTTACGCCGCGTATGCAGGCACGAAAGCCCCGGTGGAGCATTACACACGGGCAGCGTCCAAAGAGTTTGGCGCGCGCGGTATTTCGGTCACGGCGGTAGGACCAGGTCCGATGGATACCCCTTTCTTTTATCCTGCTGAAGGCGCTGACGCGGTGGCATATCATAAAACTGCAGCAGCACTCTCTCCTTTCAGCAAAACAGGCCTGACCGATATTGAAGACGTGGTGCCTTTCATTCGCCATCTGGTGAGCGATGGCTGGTGGATCACCGGCCAGACTATTCTGATCAACGGCGGCTATACCACCAAATAACCGATGACATCTGAATATCGGACTGTAAAAAGGATGGGTGATATGCTGAAGGCCCTGGAATATCCCCGTCCCTGCCGCAGACAAAGAGCAATAGCGAATTTCCTTTGTCAGGTATAACAACGAGATATTAAAGATGGACAGGTTCAACCAATATCGCGTATTCGCGCAGGTCGCAGAAATGGGAAGCTTTGTTCGGGCCGCCAGCGCACTCTCTGTGCCGCGAGCCTCCGTTTCTGCCGCCATCCAGCAATTAGAATCGCAACTGGGCGTGAGGCTGTTGCACCGCACCACCCGCACAGTGCGGCTGACTACCGACGGCGAGCAATTGCTCGAACGGGTGCGCCCTTTACTGGCAGAAGTAGAGGATATCGACCAGTCATTTCAGCTCAGCCAGCGCCAGGCCTCAGGGAAGCTGACCATCGATGTCCCCAGCCGCATTGCCCGTCGCCTGATTGCCCCGGCCCTGCCAGAGTTATTGCGGTGCCACCCCCATTTACAGCTGGTTCTGGGGTCATCGGACAGGGCTATCGATTTGGTACAGGACGGCGTGGATTGCGCTATCCGTGTGGGCGTATTGCATGACAGCAGTTTAGTCGTACGCTCCCTGGGTCACATAACCCTGATCAACTGCGCCAGCCCTGCTTATCTGAGCGAACATGGCCTGCCCTCCCAGCCGGACGATCTCGTCGGGGAGCATCTGGCCATCGGTTATATTTCATCAAGAACGGGTAAAGAGTTACCCTGGCAGTATCAGTCAAAGGACGGACATATACACAGTGTCAGCGTCCCCCACCAGGTTGGGGTTAACAATGCAGAAAGTTATATCGCCTGCTGCCTTGCAGGCCTTGGGCTGATCCAAATCCCCCGCTTCGATGTTCAGCATCTTCTGGATTCAGGGGAACTGATTGAGGTCCTGCCAGATTACCGGGCAGCGTCTATGCCGGTATCACTGATCTATCCGCATCGCCGCCAGCGATCCCGGAGACTGGCTGTTTTTCATGCATGGTTTGAGAAACTGATGCAACCCCATCTGGATACTTGAATTATCTCGTTTATTGACCAGAGAATTGCAGACTAAAATTAGCCGCACCGACAACATCAGCGACCTGTCTTACTCAGGCGAACCTTACCGATTCGCCAGCCGGTTTAAAATTCGTTATCATCCGCTCCCACTCTTCATCCGGGTATCCTGATGTCTGCGATTATCGATACTTTTATTGCCCCGCCGTGCCATGGCCAGATCGAGACGCTGTATCAGGACGAGCATCTGGTGCTTATCAATAAACCCACCGGACTGCTCAGCCTCTCGGGGAAAAATCCGCAAAATCTGGATTCCGTACATCACCGGCTGGTAAAGATATTTCCCGGCTGTACGCTGGTTCACCGTCTGGATTTCGGCACGTCCGGGCTGATGGTGATTGCGCGTAATAAGGCTATCAATGCCGCCCTCTGCCATCAATTCAGCCAGCGCACGGTGACCAAAGTGTACAGCGCATTGCTTTGCGGGCATCTGCAACATAACGAGGGAGTGACAGACGCGCCGATCGCCAAAGACCCTGCACTGTTTCCCCTGATGTCAATTTGCGCCGTCCACGGCAAGCCCGCCCGCTCCGGCTATCAGGTGGTTGAGCGCTTTTATCGTGAGCAGGAAAACGGCGAATTACTGCCACTGACGCGGGTACTGCTGACTCCGCAAACCGGGCGCACTCATCAGCTTCGCATTCACTGTCAGTATCTGGGCCACCCGATTTTGGGCTGTGATTTGTATGGCGGACGCCTGCTGCCGGGCACGGAACAGACTCCGCGACTGATGCTGCACGCCAGTGAACTGCATTTTGTTCATCCCGTCAGCGGAGAACGGATCGAAGCCCGCCATGCCAGCCCGTTCTGAAAGCGAAATCCTTTTTAACACCCCGCCCGGCACATTCCCTGCATTAAATTGCCCTCCCGCTTTGCAAAAGCGTTTTTAACCTGACGTTTGACGCTGTAGTCTCAGTAGCGGTTTTTATTTTGCTGCGTTCCAGCCAGGTAAACGGCCTTTAACCGATTTTAATAACGAAAAATTTTAGAAATCTGACGAACAGACAGGACAATTATGGACTCCATGCTCACCGCCCCCCACCCCGATGAGGAGATACCTTCATATCACCGTGCCCGCCGGGCTGCCTGGGGCAGTTTCGTCGGCGCAGTCGTAGACTGGTTTGATTTTTTGCTCTACGGCATCACCGCAGCATTAGTGTTTAACAGCGAATTTTTTCCGCAAATCGACCCGGCAATGGGCACACTCGCCGCATTTGCTACTTTCGGCGTCGGCTTTCTCTTCCGCCCGCTCGGCGGCATTGTCTTCGGACATTTCGGCGATCGCCTGGGTCGTAAGCGGATGCTGATGATGACCGTCTGGATCATGGGCATTGCCACCGCGTGCATCGGTATTCTTCCCTCTTTCGCGACGATTGGCTGGTGGGCTCCGGCGCTGCTGGTCACCTTGCGCGCCATTCAGGGATTTGCCGTGGGCGGCGAATGGGGTGGCGCGGCACTGCTGGCGGTGGAAAGTGCACCTTCCGGTAAAAAGGCGTTCTACAGCAGCGGGATACAGATGGGATACGGCGTCGGCCTGTTGCTGGCGACCGGACTGGTGTCACTGATCAGCAGCCTGACCACTGATGCGCAGTTCCTCAGCTGGGGCTGGCGTTTGCCATTTTTGTTCAGTGTGGTGCTGGTGCTGGGCGCGCTATGGGTGCGCAATGGCATGGAAGAGTCGGTCGAGTTCGAACGTGCTCAGGAAAAGCTCCCCAAAGCAGCAAAAAAGCGGCTACCGGTATTTGAAGCGCTGTTGCGCCATCCCGGCGCATTTTTGAAAATCATCCTCCTGCGCCTGTGCGAACTGCTGACGATGTACATTGTCACGGCGTTCGCCCTTAACTACTCGACGCATAATCTGGGGATGTCGCGTGAGCTGTTTCTGAATATCGGGCTGCTGGTCGGCGGTATCAGTTGCCTGACGATCCCGTTATTCGCCTGGCTGGCAGACCGTTTCGGCCGTCGCCGCATTTACATTACCGGCGCACTCGTCGGCGCGATGAGCGCCTTCCCGTTCTTTATGGCGCTGGAAGCCCGCTCCATTGCCGGGGTGGTGATCTTCTCGCTGCTGCTGGCAAATATCGCTCACGATATGGTGGTCTGCGTCCAGCAACCGATGTTCACGGAAATGTTTGGTGCAGGTTACCGCTACAGCGGTGCGGGTGTCGGTTATCAGGTCGCCAGCGTCGTGGGCGGCGGATTTACACCGTTTATTGCCGCCGCATTGCTGAATTTCTCCGGCGGTGAATGGCATTCCGTCGCCATTTATCTGATGGCTGGCTGTTTGCTTTCTGCCCTGACGGCGATGTTTATGAAGACACCTGCGCCGCGCTGAACCGCCGGCCATGTAGAAAAGCCCGCTTAAAAATATTAAGCGGGCTTTTTTGCACCTGAAACAGATTTAGACCACCCGCAGCTCCTCGTAAGAGATCATCACATGTTCCGCAAATGCCGGACGCTGTGTGAGTTTTTCATAATAGTGTTCAATAGCCGGGAAGGACGGCCGTTCAATGGCAATATCGAAATAGCGATACAAACTGTGTCCAAACTGAATATCGGCCAGTGTGAATGCGCTTCCGGCAAGGTAGCCATGCCGGGCAATCTGCGCTTCGGCAATCGCCAGCTTCTTGTTCAGATTCTGCAATGATTTTTCTAATGCCTGATGATCCTGATCTTTAGCCGCCGTTCTCACCACCATCCAGAACACCGGCGCAGTGAAATTCATCGCTACGCTGATTTTTGCCCATTCCGTCCATTTATCGGTTTCGGCTCGCCGTTCAGGATCCTGCGGCCAGAATTCATCAGCACCGTATTTTCCTGCCAGATAACGCAGGATGGCGCCGGTTTCCCACAGCGGCTGGCCTTCACCATCGCGGATCACAGGAACCGTGCCATTGGGGTTCATCGCCAGAAATTCCGGGGTGTCATTCCCCCCGTATTTATGGCCGATGTCAAACCGCTCATACTCCAGCCCTAATTCCCCGATACACCACATCAGCGCCTGCACATTTGACGACGTTTTTCTGCCCCATACCCGAATCATTCACTTCCCCCTGTTCGTTCATAAAAGCACCATCCGGCTCTTGTACCCTAATAAAACATTGGCGACACCGTGCAGACAAGCCATATTTAGAATGAATGATGATAAACGAAGCCCAAAGGAAAAGCGTATGGATAACAAGTCCCTCACCCCCTCACAGGCGATTGAGAAGCTCGAAAAGATGTATAACGACTCTGTAGCCGCCCTGCGGGATGCGATTAAAGATTTCATCGTTCAGGGTACGTTGCCTGATATCACAGCGCGTGCTGCCGGGCTGTTTGTTTATCCGGAACTGCGGGTCAGCTGGGATGGCGTGACGCCAGCCAAAAACCCGACCCGCGCTTATGGCCGTTTTTCGCATCCGGGCCGTTATGCCAACACCATCACGCATCCTGAGCTGTTCCGTGATTATCTGCTGGAACAGCTTTCCCTGCTGGAAGAGGAATATGATGCGGTGATTGAAGTGGTGCCGTCACAGCAGGAAATCCCTTATTCGTATGTGATTGACGGCTCGGATCTGACGCTTGACCGGTCGATGAGCGCCGGGCTGGCGAAGCATTTCCCGACCACAGAACTGTCGCAGATAGGCGATGAAACCGCAGACGGCCTGCATTATCCCGGTGACACTTTCCCGCTGTCGCATTTCAATGCGCTGCGCGCTGATTTCTCACTGGCACGCCTGCGCCATTACACCGGCACGCTCACCGAACATTTTCAGCCATATGTGCTATTCACCAACTACACCCGATACGTCGATGAGTTTGTCAGCTGGGCGTGTGCGCAAATTGCCGATCCGGAAAGCCCGTATGAAGCACTGGCCTGCGCGGGCAGTGTATTTATCACGGCAGAAACGCAAAACCCTGAGCAGGCAGTGTCTGATCTGGCCTGGAAAAAACACCAGATGCCCGCCTATCATCTGATTGCCCGCGACGGTGCGGGGATTACACTGGTGAACATCGGCGTCGGCCCTGCCAACGCCAAAACCATTTGTGACCATCTGGCGGTGCTGCGTCCCCATGTCTGGCTGATGATTGGTCACTGCGGCGGATTACGTGAAACACAGTCGATCGGTGATTACGTTCTGGCGCACGCTTATTTACGTGACGACCATGTACTGGATGCCGTACTGCCGCCGGATATCCCGATCCCAAGCATTGCTGAAGTGCAACGTGCCTTGTATGACGCGACCAAAATGATGAGCGGCATGCCGGGTGAGCTGGTCAAGCAACGCCTGCGTACCGGCACGGTGGTGACTACCGATGACCGTAACTGGGAATTGCGTTATTCCGCCTCGGCATTGCGTTTTAATCTCAGCCGCGCCGTCGCCGTCGATATGGAAAGTGCAACCATCGCCGCGCAGGGATACCGCTTCCGGGTGCCTTACGGCACGCTGCTGTGCGTATCGGATAAGCCGTTGCACGGTGAAATCAAACTGCCGGGTCAGGCAAACAAATTCTACGAAGGCGCCATCTCAGAACATCTGCAAATTGGTATCTGTGCCATCGACCTGTTGCGCGCTGAGGGCGATCATCTGCATTCACGCAAATTGCGTACCTTTAACGAACCCCCTTTCCGCTGATAACCACTCTGATTCCCCTAAAAGAGTTCGTGTTGCAGGCAGGCGGCAAGTTTGATAATCCCGGTGAGCTGACATTAAGTCAGTGATTCGGGTTATTAACCGCAGCCCCCCCATCTGCGGCACGAAATATGGCGGGGAATTAAGGATTTCCTAAAAAAGACTTTGCATAATGCAGAGTCTTTTACCATCATAAATTAAAACGCTGTTCTACTTTCTTCCACACTGGAATTCTCTTGCAAAACGTCATCGTCTCTTTGCGCAAAGCCATCGAGCGCACGCCCTGGTATCCGAAACGGCGTTCTTACCGTACGTTGTTCTGGCGCGAAATAACGCCCCTCGCTGTCCCTATTTTCTTCGAAAATGCCTGCGTACTGCTGATGGGCGTACTGAGTACTTTTCTGGTCAGCTGGCTGGGCAAGGAAGCAATGGCAGGCGTGGGTCTGGCCGACAGTTTCAATATGGTGGTGATTTCATTCTTCGCCGCTGTCGATCTTGGTACCACCGTCGTCGTGGCGTTCAGCCTCGGTAAACTCGACCACGAGCGCGCCCGTGCGGCAGCACGTCAGTCACTAGCGATCATGACCGTTTTTGCCGTACTGCTGGCGATACTTCTGCAATTTTCCGGACATGTAATTGTCGACATGATCGCCGGCAATGCCGAGCCGGAGGTAAAAGAACTGGCGCTGTCTTACCTGCAAATGAGCAGCTGGAGCTATCCGGCGGCAGCCATTGCCCTGATCGGTTCCGGTGCTTTGCGTGGTGCGGGTAACACCAAAATACCGATGTTACTTAACGGCGGGATGAACATCCTCAATCTGGTGATCAGCAGTGTGCTGATCTATGGTTGTTTCGGCTGGCACGGTCTGGGCTTTATCGGTGCCGGACTGGGGCTGACCATTTCACGTTATATCGGCGCGGTGGCCGTCATTTTCGTGCTGATGATTGGTTTCAATCCGTCCCTGAAAATCTCGCTGAAAAGCTATTTTCTGCCGCTCAATACCAACATTCTGCGCGAAGTCTTAGGCATTGGTATTCCGGCCAGTATCGAATCGGTATTGTTTAACGGCGGTAAATTACTGACGCAGGTTTTTGTCGCAGGCATGGGCACCAATGTGATTGCCGGTAACTTTATCGCCTTCTCGATTGCGGCGCTGATCAACCTGCCGGGCAACGCGCTGGGTTCTGCCTCGACCATTATCGTGGGAACACGTCTGGGCAAAGGGCAAATTGCCCAATCTGAGCGCCAGTTGCGCCATATTTTCTGGCTTTCCACCTTCGGACTGTGTGTTCTGGCCTTCCTTTCAATGCCATTTGCCGGTTTGCTGGCACGGTTTTACACCAACGAACAGGATGTTATCGACGTCGTCAAAATCCTTATCTGGCTGAACGCCGCCTTTATGCCTTTCTGGGCTGCCTCGTGGGTATTGCCTGCGGGCCTGAAAGGCGCGCGTGATGCCCGCTTTACCATGTACGTTTCTATGCTCGGGATGTGGGGCTGCCGTATTGTGGTGGGCTATTTCCTCGGGATCGTCCTGGGTTTCGGCGTAGTCGGCATCTGGCTGGGAATGTTCCTCGACTGGATCGTGCGCGGCCTGTTTTTCTACTGGCGTATGGCCAGCGGCCGCTGGTTGTGGAAATACCCGAAGGCCAAAAGGACAGCATGACTTACTGCGGTTATGCCCGCCGGTACATCCGGCGGGGATGGCCGATTTTCCCGTAGAGCATGTCGACTTTCAAATCGCCTTTCTGCACACAGTGTTCGAGATAGCGGCGGGCAGTGGTTTTACTCAACCCCGTTTCGCTGACGACTTCATCCACTGAATAGCAGCGTCCGGCATCCTGCATAAAGATGCCTTCCACCAGATTCAGCGTGTTTTCCTCGATGCCTTTATTACCCGCTTTCGGCGTGAAATCCTTCGCCTGGAGCTGATAAAGGCTGTCTACGTTTTGCTGATCCACCACTTTCCAGGTCCGCTGTGTCTGGCTGAACTGGATAAAGCGATCCAGCGATTGTTGCAGCCTGTTCCACGACACCGGCTTGAGGATGTAATCAAAAGCACCACAGCGGATCGCCTGACTGCAGGTATTCATGTCGCTGGCGGCGGTGATAAAAATCACCGAACAGGGTGTTCTCTTCAGCAGGTCATCCTCAATCAGTGAAATCCCCTGACCGTCAGGCAAATAGTTATCCAGCAACAGCAGTTGCGGCCGCTTTTCTTCGATAAGCACTTTCGCTTCATGCAGCGTGGATGCGACACCCACCAGTCGCAACCAGCGGTGATTATCAATCAGTTCGGCATACAGTTGTGCCAGCTGGTTTTCATCTTCAACAATCATTACGTCAATCATTTCAGCTTGCATCATTTGCTCTCTTCCAGTTCTTCTGGTCGGGGATTACCGGCATAAAACCACCCTTTTCTTCAGGGCAGCACACCGGAATAAAGACCGAGAAAACAGCGCCGCTCGGCGGATTATCGGACACTTCAATGGTTCCGCCCGCATGGCTGACATAGCTGGCAACCAGATGCAGTCCCAGCCCGTGATCGCCTTGCGTTTTGGATGTCACCCCCAGCGCAAAAATCTGTTCGCGCCGCTCCTGCGCAATCCCGATGCCGTGGTCAGCGACTTCAATCACCAGCTCATCCGTGCCGGAAACGACATACACTTCAACCGGCCCGGCATCACTGCCGCGCAGTAACGTGGCTTCGATGGCGTTATCCAGCAGGTTGCCGATGATCGACATCAGTTCAGTTTCACTGAGCGCAGCAGGCAGATACGTTAATTCACAGGCAGGATCGAATGTGAGCTCAACACCTTTTTCCCGGGCACGGGCATATTTTCCGAGTAATAAACCGCACAACCTTGGCGAGCAGAACCGCTCTGAAACGAAATCCAGCAATTCCTGCGCACTTTCAGACTGGGCCTCGATATAACGAATCGCCTCATCGTAGCGTCCCATATGCAGCAGGCCAGCGAGCGTTGCCGTCCAGTTGAGCTGTTCATGCCGCATCACCCGCAGGTTATCGGCATAACGCTGCACCTGACTTAGCTGGATGCTGAGCCGGTCGATATCGCTGCAATCCCGAAAAGTGATCACCCAGCCCTGAAGCTGGTCTTCCAGCATGATCCGCACCCGACTGGCAATCACGGTCAGGTTATTGAACAGGCAGATTTCGTCGTGAATGTCTTTTTTCAGCATGACCTGCGGGTCAAAGAAACTGACCGGCGCAATCACCTGCCTGAGCGGCTGACCACGCAGTTCACGGGACGGCACATCAAGGTTGAGCAGCTTTTTGGCCGCCTGGTTGATGACCGCCACCCGGGAGTGCGCATCAATGGCGATCACCCCTTCGTAAATCGACTCCATCAGCGCCTTTTGCTGACGCACCAGCAGGCCGATTTCCCGGGGCTCCAGCGCAAACATCTGTCGTTTAATCGAACGTGAAAAAAACCATGAAAAGGTAAACAACGCCAGCAGCAAGGTAGCGGCCGCCAGTAAAATGCGGATGGCTTTTTCAACGGTCAGACTGTTGATGTGGCTGGTGAGATAGCCGACAGAAACGATACCCATCACCTTGCCTTGCGCGTTCACGATCGGTGCTTTACTGCGCAGCGACAGCCCGATCCCACCCAGCCGGACGGTGGTGGTGCTTTTACCCGCCAGCACTTCTTCGTTGTCCCCTCCGACCAGCGTTTTTCCGACGCGGTCAGCATAAATCGAATGAAACAGATGTATCGCTTTACCATCGCCGATCACCATATAACTGGCATCGCTGTGAGCAGAAATATTCCTCATTAAACTGTTAATTGCTGAAATGTCCTTATTTTCAACTGCGGTAATTAATGAGGGAATAAGTGCAATTTCCTCTGCCTGAACTTTTGCACGAATACCCATATCTTCATATAACTGACGTTCTATATCGTGATAGTAATAAACACCTGTCAGCGAAAAAAGCGCCATAAATAACAGAACAAGATAAACAAAAAGCTTTATCTGAAAAGAAAGACGGAACCGCATCGGAGAACCTATCGCCAGACCGTGATATTAACAAACAGTATGTGAAGATTATCATTTCCCGGTATTTCCGTCAGAATGAAGGATCAAAGTTGCGAGGCATGCCGCAGAACACCTTCAGGCACCGCAAGCCTCTGACGGCACAACACATAATTCACAACAGCTATTTCACGATAAATTAACATTAATATTATAATTACAAATAACACCATAAAAACCACGAGAAAATAAACGCATCACGAATTTTTAAATTAATTAAAACCATAAAAACCTTTCGCTCCTTTAAAACACCCTGTCTAATTTGCGGCACTTCACATATTACCGGTTATTATTCCTCTTACACTCCCTGCACAAATTGACACAGGGGATTCATCATGAGTACAACCGACGACACTTATTCTGTTCCCGCGGGAGTTTCTTCCGCAAAACAGCTCTCATTAAAAGAAAAATGGTGGCACATTCTCGACACCTGGAAAATCGGCATTATTCCGTTGCCGCTGTTTGCCATGGCGGGGTTGCTTATCGCAATAGATTGTCTCGACGGCAAACTGCCGAGCGACATCGTGGTCATGGTCGCCACGCTGGCATTCTTTGGATTCGCCTGCGGCGAATTCGGCAAACGTCTTCCTTTCATCGGCAAGATGGGCGCGGCAGCGATTTGCGCCACGTTCATTCCTTCCGCACTGGTCTATTACGGCCTGCTGCCGGATGTCGTGGTGGAATCCACCACCAAGTTCTATAAAAGCACCAACATTCTGTATCTCTACATTTGTTGCATCATCGTGGGCAGCATCATGAGCATGGATCGCAAAGTGCTGATCCAGGGTTTCATGCGTATTTTCTTCCCGATGCTGTGTGGCGAAGTGGTCGGCATGCTGGTCGGGATGGGCGTTGGTCTGTCGCTGGGCATGGAACCTTTCCAGATTTTCTTCTTCCTGATCCTGCCGATTATGGCCGGTGGCGTCGGTGAAGGAGCGATTCCACTTTCCATCGGTTATGCAGCCATCCTGCATATGGATCAGGGCGTAGCGCTGGGTCGCATTCTGCCTATCGTGATGCTGGGGGGTCTGACCGCTATCGTCATTTCCGGCTCACTCAATCAGTTAGGTAAACGCTATCCGCATCTGACCGGCGAAGGCCAGCTGATGCCGTCTTCCAAAAATGCCACCGCTGACAGCAGCAAGCTGAGCGGCACCGGTGGTAAAACGGATGTCACCACCATCGCGGCAGGCGCCCTGCTGGCCGTTCTGCTGTATATGGTGGGCATGCTGTTACACAAACTGATTGGTCTTCCTGCACCGGTCGGCATGCTGTTTGCGGCCGTTGGCCTGAAACTGGCGCACGGCGTTTCACCCCGCCTCCTCGAAGGTTCTCAGGTGGTGTACAAATTCTTCCAGACTTCCGTCACCTACCCGATTTTGTTCGCCGTCGGCGTGGCCATCACACCGTGGAAGGAACTGGTCGCCGCATTCACCATTTCTAATCTCCTGGTCATTGTCAGCACCGTTGCGGCGCTGGTCGCCACCGGCTTCTTCGTCGGCAAGAAAATTGGCATGCACCCGATTGATGTGGCCATTGTTTCGTGCTGCCAGAGCGGTCAGGGCGGTACCGGTGACGTCGCCATTCTGACAGCGGGTAACCGCATGCAACTGATGCCATTTGCCCAAATTGCTACGCGCATTGGCGGCGCCATCAATGTTTCAGTCTCCCTGCTGGTGCTTGGCAACTTCCTTGTCTGACGCCGGGCTAACCCTTTTTTAATTCAGGACATTTTTATGAAACTGGCAAGTTATCTCTATCAGGGACGCAAGTCCTACGGCATCGCGACAGAGCGCGGCATGATCGACCTCGGCCGTCATCTCGGGCAACGTTATCCCGACCTCAAAGCCCTGCTGGCAGGCAATGCACTGGCACAGGCCCAGGCGCTGGCTGCCCTGCCCGCTGATGTGGATTTCGACGACCTGACTTTTCTGCCGGTGATCCAGAATCCGGAAAAAATTCTCTGTGTCGGCATGAATTACGCCGAAAAGCGTAAAGAGTTTGATCAGCATAATCCGGCCCCGACGCTGTTCGTCCGCTTCGCCGATTCCCAAACCGGCCATGCCTCTCCCGTTATCAAACCGAGCCTTTCTGTCGAGTTCGATTACGAAGGTGAACTGGCGGTGATTATCGGTTCTGCGGGGGAAAATATCTCCCGCGAAGATGCACTTACTCATGTCGCAGGATATAGCTGTTATATGGACGGCTCCGCCCGTGACTGGCAGCACACCTGGTTTACCGCCGGTAAAAACTGGCCGCAAACCGGTGCGTTCGGACCGTGGATGACCACCGCCGATGAAATCCCCGACCCGCACACCCTGGCGATCCGCACCTGGCTGAACGGCCACATGGTGCAGGACGACAACACCCGCAGCATGATCCACAAAGTCGCCGAACTGATTGAGTACATCAGCACCTTTACCTCGCTGAGTGCCGGTGACGTGATCATTACCGGCTCACCGGGCGGCGTGGGTAAAAAGCGCGTACCGCCGCTGTTTATGAAACCCGGCGACCGTATCGAAGTAGAAATCGAAAAGATTGGTCATCTCAGCAATATGATTGTCGCAGCAGACACGAAGGTTGCCGCCAGCCGTCAGGTGAGTCATGCCCAGGCAGCCCACTAACCGGTTAACACTGACCGAACTGGCCGGGCATTCAGCCCGGCGTTTTAAACATCGCTTTGACTTACAGCCGACATCAGGAACGCATTATGTTCAGCCGTGACCAACCGGACTTTCATGTCATCAGTGTCAGCCAGCCGCCGGAAGGCATGCTGGAGGATATCCGCACCCTGTTGCAGCAAAGCCAGTTAGGCATGGATGACGACATTGAGCAGTTCGTGGTGGCCTGCTCCGGCCGCCGGCTGGTCGGCTGTGCCGGTCTGGTCAGCAACACTATCAAATGCGTCGCCGTGGCCGCCGACTGGCGCGGGGAAAATCTCAGCGCCAGATTGCTGGGTGAAGTGGAAAATCTGGCGGTGTCCGGCGGCAAATTCCATTTATTTCTCTATACGCGGCCATCGAATCTGCAGCGCTTTCGCGGCTGCGGATTTTACCCGCTGGTGCAATGGGATGACGTTGCCGTGCTGATGGAAAACACGCCGGTGGGCATCAGCCATTATTGCCGCGGGTTGCAACGCCATCATCACAGCGGCCAGCGCATCGGTGCCGTGGTAATGAATGCCAACCCGTTCACCCTCGGGCATCGCTTTCTGGCAGAACAGGCAGCGGCAACCTGCGACTGGTTGCATGTGTTTGTGGTGAGCGAAGATGTGTCGTATTTCCCGTTTAAAGAACGTCTTGAAATGGTCCGTCTGGGTGTCGCGGACCTGCCCAACGTGACGGTACATGCCGGTTCTGAATACCTGATCTCCCGCGCAACTTTTCCTGGCTATTTTCTCAAGGACGCCGGGCTGGTGAATCAGGCGTGGAGCGTGATGGATTTGCTGATTTTTCGTCAGTACATCGCACCGGCGTTAGGCATTACCCACCGTTTTGTCGGCAGCGAGCCTTTCTGTCCGGTGACCCATCAGTACAACTGCGACATGCATGACTGGCTGGAAGCGCCCGCACGCCTGGCGTCGCCACCGCTGAAGGTGATTGAGTTGCCGCGCAAACGTCACGCCAGCGGCCGGGCCATTTCGGCCTCAGAAGTGCGTGTGCTGCTCCGGGCGCATCAGTTACCGCGCATCCGGGACATTGTTCCGCTCAGCACTTATGTACACCTTGAACAACACTATTCCGCCACTGCGCCCGCAGAACCGGCGCATGACGATGTCCTTATTATTTCACCCTCACTTTGTTAACAGCAGGAAATATTGATGAAAATTGTGAAGGAGGCGCTGGCAGGCACGGTTGAATCCAGCGATTTACTGGTAAAAATCGCCCCGGCCAGTGAGCTGAATGTGGTGATCAGCAGCGAGGTCGCCAAACAATTTGGCGACCAGATCCGCAGTGTAGTGAATGACACGCTGAGTGCACTCGGCGTCATCGCGGGTTTGGTGATTATCGAAGATAAAGGTGCGCTGGATTGTGTGATCCGCGCCCGGGTACAAAGTGCAGTACTGCGTGCGGCACAGGCTGAAGAGATTAACTGGGAGACATTACGATGAAAAAACTCCGCCGCAGTATGCTGTTCCTGCCGGGGTCCAGCGCCGCCATGTTATCCACGGCATTTATCTATCGCCCTGACTCCATCATGTTTGATCTGGAAGATGCCGTTTCGCTGCGCGAAAAAGATACCGCACGCATTCTGGTATTTCATGCCCTGCAACACCCGATGTATCGCGATATTGAAACCGTGGTGCGCATCAATCAGCTCAGCACCCCCTTTGGCCTTAAAGATCTCGAGGCCGTGGTGCGGGCGGGCGTGGATGTGGTGCGCTTACCCAAAACCGATACGCCGGAAGATATTTTTGAGCTGGAAGCGCATATCGAACGCATCGAGAAAGACTGCGGTCGCGAAGGTGGCTCCACCAAAATTATGGCGGCCATCGAATCGGCCATTGGTGTGATTAACGCCGTGGCGATCGCCCGCTGCTCGCCGCGTCTTATCGGCATCGCGCTGGCGGCTTTCGATTATGTGATGGACATGCAAACCGAGCGCGGCGACGGTACCGAACTGTTTTATGCCCGTTGCGCCGTGCTGCACGCGGCACGCGCCGCCGGAATTGACGCCTTCGATGTGGTGTATTCCGACATCAACGATGAGGCCGGTTTCCTGCGTGAAGTGGAACTGATCCGCAAGATGGGCTTTAACGGCAAATCCCTGATCAACCCGCGACAGATTGAGCTGCTGCATAACGCTTACGCACCGACGCAGGAAGATGTCGACTATGCGCACCGCGTGATTGCCGCCGCAGAGGAAGGCGAGCGCAAGGGTCTGGGCGTAATTTCGCTCAACGGCAAGATGATCGATGGCCCGATCATTAACCATGCGCAGGTGGTACTGGAACGCGCCAGTGCATCCGGCATCCGTCGCTAGCCCTCAATTTTGCACAGGAATATCAAGATAATGAGTCATTTAACTGAAACTTTGCACAGCCTTTATCCGCAGCTCAGGCATCTGACTGCCTTTGACGGCGCGCACCGCAATACGCCGTATCTTTCCGATCCCGATGCCCGCCTGCACCGTAAACTTTGTGATTCACTGGAACAGGCGATCGCCCGCAGCGGCCTGAAAGACGGCATGACCATTTCCTTCCACCATGCTTTCCGTGAAGGTGATCAGGTCATTAATAACGTCGTCGCCACACTGGCGAAGCTCGGTTTTAAAAACCTCACGCTGGCGTCCAGTTCGCTGATGACCTGCAACGATGCGCTGATCGAACCTATCCGCAACGGCGTCATCACCCGTATTTATACCTCCGGGATGCGTGGCAAACTGGCCGATGCCATTTCTCACGGGCTGATGGAAGAACCGGTACAAATCCATTCGCACGGCGGGCGGGTTAAATTATTGCAGGACGGCGAGCTGAAGATTGATGTCGCGTTTCTCGGCGTGCCATGCAGCGATGAATTCGGCAATGCCAACGGCACGCACGGTAAATCCTGCTGCGGTTCGCTGGGCTACGCGATGGTGGATGCACAGTTCGCCAGAACCGTGGTGCTGCTGACCGAAGAACTGGTGCCCTTCCCTAATATGCCCGCCAGCCTGGTGCAGGATCAGGTGGATTACATCGTTAAAGTCGATCAGGTCGGCGATCCGGCAAAAATCAGCGTCGGCGCAGCGCGGGTGACCAGTAATCCGCGCGAACTGATGATCGCCCGCACGGCGGCTGAAGTCATCGAATACTCCGGCTATTTCAAGCCGGGCTTTTCAATGCAAACCGGTTCCGGCGCAGCGGCTACGGCCTGCACCCGTTTCATGGAAGAGAAAATGGAACGCAACCAGATCACCGCCCGTTTTGCCCTCGGGGGCATCACCGGCAGTCTGGTGGATTTACATGAAAAAGGCCTGATTGAAACGTTGCTGGATACGCAATGTTTCGACGGTCAGGCTGCGGCGTCACTTAGCCGTAACCCGCAGCATATCGAGATTTCTACCAACGTTTATGCCAATCCGGGAGCCAAAGCCGCGAGCTGCGATCAACTGGATATTGTCATTCTGAGTGCGCTGGAAATTGACACCGGCTTTAACGTTAACGTGATCACGGGTTCCGACGGCGTTATGCGTGGCGCGTCCGGCGGTCATTGCGATGTCGCCAGTGCGGCCAATCTGACCATTGTCGTCGCGCCTTTACTGCGCAGCCGAATTCCGACAGTCGTACGTCGCGTCACCACCCGCGTCACACCGGGGGAAAGCATCGATGTGCTGGTGACTGACCACGGCATCGCCGTCAATCCGGCACGTCCTGAAATCCGTCAGCGGCTGGAAGAGGCTGGCATGAAAATCATGGACATCGAAGCGTTGTATCAGCGGGCGATTTCCCTGACCGGCGAACCGAAACCGATTGAATTCACTGACCGTGTGGTGGGCGTTATCCGCTATCGCGACGGCAGCGTGATCGACGTGGTTCATCAGGTAAAAGAGGACGCATAATGACCATCATGACGCCTGCGGATGCAGGCGTCAGCCTGGAGGATTTGCTGGCAGCAAAGGAACTGCGTGCCAAACGGCAAACCGACTGGCTGACTCAATTCTCACAACCGCTGATTTCACTCACGCTGGTGACGCCGGGGCCGGTGAAAGACTCCGTGGCCTGGCGTCAGGTGATGCGCGAGGCGTTGCAACGTGCCGAAGTTATGCTGCTGCAACACGGCTGGCCGGTGCTGAAACATCAGGTTTTCTGGCTGCCGACCGGCGCCGAAGCATTCTGGTGCGTGGCACATCCTGCGCCGGAAGTGAAAGCGGCCACGGTTGAACTGGAACAATCGCATGCCCTCGGGCGTTTATGGGATTTCGATGTGATCTGCCCGCAGGCGGGTGTTGTTGGCCGCCGTTCGCTGGACAATGCCAGCCGCCGCTGCCTGATTTGCGACGGTCCTGCGCATGCCTGCGCCCGTTCACGTCAGCACCCGCTCGTGGACGTTATCGCTAAAGTGGAGGCACTGATTGATGGCTGGCACCGCACGCGCTGAACACCCTGCCTGCACGGACATCGCCACGCTGGCGGCAGAGGCGCTGCGCCGTGAAGTGTGGCTGACGCCCAAACCGGGACTGGTCGACAGCGCCAATAACGGCTCGCACCGCGACATGGATTTACCCCTGTTTCTGCGCAGCATTGACGCCATCACGCCCTGGCTGCATCAGTTTTTCGCCCTTGGTCAGCAGGATTTCCTGCAACCGGCGCAGGCGATGCTGACGCGCATCCGCCCGACCGGAATAGCCTGCGAACAGGCGATGTTCGGTGCCACACAAGGCGTTAATACGCATAAAGGCGGCATCTTTTCACTGGGATTATTGTGCACCGCCGCAGGCAGGCTGACCGGCCAAAGCCAGCCACTGACCCGCCACCGCTTATGCGCTGAAGTGGCCGCCATGACGCAAGGGCTGGTTGAACGTGAATTGCAAAGCTGCCGCCAGCCGGTGACTGCCGGTGAACGGCTGTTTATGGCGCACGGCATGACCGGTGCCCGTGGCGAAGTGCAGAGCGGGTTCCTCACTTTACGCCGTCACGTTTTTCCGTACTGGTATCAGGAAAGCCATTCCGGGCGCCGCAGTCTTAATGCTTTGCTGCGCCTGATGGCCTATAACCCCGATACCAATCTGGTAGCACGCGGCGGGCTGGACGGATTACATTTCGTGCAGGACTACGCCCGCCGGTTGCTGATAACGGGCTGGAAGACAGAGGATTTGCAGCAGATGGACCGCGCCCTGATCGCCCGCAATCTCAGCCCCGGCGGCAGTGCTGATTTGCTGGCGATTGCCACCGTGCTGATGGCTTTCCCGCAATGAATTCGTCCCCTGAATTCACCCGCATGCTGGTGCCCGGATTACGTGACAGCGAGGCCGGACACTGGCAAAGCCGCTGGCATGAGCAGCATCCGCACTGGCTGCGTATAAAACAGCGCAACTGGGCGCAGGTTGATCTCGAGGGCTGGATCACCGCCATCGATCGCGAGCAAAAACAGGCGACATCCCCGCTGCTGCTGATCGGCCACAGTTTTGGCGCGCTTGCCAGTCTGGTGTGGGCGAACCGTCATCCGCAACGCGTGGCGGGTGTCATGCTGGTCGCCCCCGCCGAGCCTGTGCGGTTCGGACTGGGTGATGACATTCTCCCTGCACCGCTGGCCGTGCCGGGGCTGCTGGTCGCCAGCCATACCGATCCGCTGCTGACCTTTACCCGCGCGGAATTTTGGGCACAGGCGTGGCGCTGCGAGCTGGCAGATATCGGCGAAGCCGGACATATCAATGTGGAATCAGGATTCGGCGACTGGTCGTGGGGGCTGGCAAAACTGGAGGTGTTTGCCGCGCAACTGGCGGCAAACTTGTCGGATTAAATGCGCAATAATGCTTTCAGCGTGACGTTACTCAACAATGCGGGTTTGTGTGGTCGGCGCAGGCTGTGATTTCTGGCAGCACAGGAAAACCATCACCAGCAGCGGGATCCAGCCCAGCACGATGCCCAGCGTGATTTTCATCCAGACATAGGTTTCCGGTGAAGCGTATTGCATCAGGATCGTATTCAGCAGGCGCGAGACAATACCAGCCAGATAAACGCCACCAAACCACCAGCCGGAACGGTTGATGTCGTGCATACGCCGGACACCGACCGCCAGCAACGGTAATGCCGTCGCCAGCGCAAACAGGGTGTAAGCGACACCCGCGTAGAAAATGCTGTAAGGATTACCCGCCAGCGCGAACAGGAATGACACGCCCATCGTCAGCAAAATAATAATCAGCAAATTACCCAGCGCAAAGGTCCAGAACGCCTTGCGGCTCGCCCGACCACGGAAATCCACATACTTTTTCCAGCCCTGCACATAACACTGCCATAGCGTCATTTCATCACGTCCTTTTGCCTGTTCATCTGATGTTTCAATGGAAATTTCATTCTGCTTTTCAATAAGCCGGGAATTAAAGCGTTTTCTTACTGGCCCCGCAACTGCCGCGCCAGAAGATCGAGCTGATCGGCTATCTGATTGAGATCTTTATCCTGCTGCCCGGGCGCACGGGTCGAATTACGCACCACCAGTTTCGCAGGCAGAATTTTGGATGACATCACCTCCGCACTTTCGGCCAGTAAATGTTCAACCGCCTCTTTGCTCTGCAAATCGAGATCCAGTGACACGGTGGTCAGTGACGGATGGAAGAATGCGCTGTCGTACGTGTCATCGTAGCCAATGATCGACGCCTGCTGCGGAATGGCCACATTGTGCTGATGCAGCGCACTGATGACGCCCAGCGCCATCTGGTCATTGCCCACCAGCATGGCGGTGAATTGCGGAGTTTCACGCAAAATCTGCAACGCGCAGTAATAACCGCTTTTCGCACTCCAGTCGCCGTGGATGACGGTCACCGGCTGAATGCCCTTCTCTGCCAGCGTTTCCTGCCAGCTTTTCAGACGCAAACGGGAAGACACAGAATCTTCCGGCCCCGCCAGCAAGGCAAATTCCCGATGCCCTAAATCATGCAGATATTCCACGCTGGCACGCGACCCGTCAGCCGGATTAAAGCAGACGTTAAACACCGGACTGGTCGGGTCGACATCGAGAAACAGACACAGAATGTCGCGGTTGTTTTCATAAATCCGCTCAGCCTCGGCACTTTCCAGCGGGATGTTAATGATCATGCGGTCAACGCGTTGTGATTTCAGCTCGTTAATGGAGTCCTGAATGCTCTGATTGACGTCCTCATCAATCATTGAAATCAACACCTGATACCCGGCCTGATGGGCATATTTTTTCACTGACGCCGCAATTTGCGACGGCGCGTGTAAGGCCAGTGATGTGGTGACCAGTCCGATGGTAAAACTCTGCTTTCCAACCAGTTGCTGCGCCAGCCGGTTCGGCACATAGCGCAGAACTTCAATGGCCTGTTCGACCTTCAGACGCGTGGCATCTGAAACATTGGCCGATTTGTTTAACACCCGCGAAACCGTCTGGTACGAAACACCGGCATAGCGGGCAACATCTTCTAATGTCGAACTTTTTGATTTCATTCTTTCCCCACACAGCAGCCCGTGATTTTGCTCAATCTTATGATAATCGAGCCAACGTACGGGATCTCATTTAAAAGTTCAATCCGGGCGTTCGTTGCTGCATAAGTTATACGTTAACATTGCATATAATCGTGATTTACATCACTCCTGATTTATCATTAATTCATAAGTTGTAGACATATCTCACATTTCACAATATGTAAAATTGATCATTATTGTTTCTGGGTATCTTATAGATTTCGTAAATGTGAACGTCATACAATCATAAGGAAAAAAAATGAAACACAACTTACGCACTCTGGCTGTGGCGGTTTCCCTCGCCATCACAGCGGGCCCTGCTGTGGCAAATGATATTGATTTCCATGGATATCTGCGTTCGGGGCTGGGGGTTTCTGGCGGTGGCGGTCTGGAACAGTTCCAGAAAAACAAAGTCGGGCGTCTGGGTAACGAAGATGACACCTACGGCGAAGTCGAACTGGGCAGCGAAGTTTACAAGAAAGACGACGTGAGTTTTTACGTCGACTCGATGGTCAGTATGGTGTCTGACGGCTCCAATGATGATGAAAACACCCTGAATGATGATGCACAGTTCGGCCTGCGTCAGCTGAATCTGCAAATCAAAGGACTGGTGCCGTGGGATAAAGATGCAGTGATCTGGGGCGGTAAACGTTATTACCAGCGCCACGACTTACACATCATCGATACCAAATACTGGAACATTTCCGGTGCCGGTGCCGGTATTGAGAACCTGAAAATGGGTGAAGGTGCGCTTTCTCTGGCGTGGATCCGTGGCGATGCCAATGATGTGGATTACCGCGTGGATGGCAATAACGATGTGAACATTAACTACATCGACGTGCGTTATGCCGGGATCAAACCGTGGAGCGGTGCCTGGATGGAAATCGGTGCCGACTACGCCATGCCAAACCTGTCGCATGACCAGAAAGAGTACGGCGGCCTGTACGATGCGGATAACGGCGTGATGCTGACCGGTGAAATCAGTCAGGATATGTGGGGCGGCTATAACAAACTGGTGTTGCAGTACGCGGATAAGGGCCTGGCGCAGAACATGATTTCGCAGGGCGGTGGCTGGTACGATATGTGGAACTACACCAATGACGCCACCGGCTATCGTGGCATCATCACCGGTCTGATTCCGATCACCAGTAAGTTCAGCCTCAACCATGTGCTGACCTACGGCCATGCAGAAAACATTACGGATTACACCGACACGACTGAGCTGGTTTCTCTGGTAGGCCGCGCGCAATACCAGTGGACAGAATACGTGCGTACCATCGGTGAAGTCGGTACCTTCTATCAGAAAGATGATTACAAGAACGGCTCGAACTACAAGCAAGGCGGTCAGAAATATACGCTGGCGATGGGTCTGGCAGCCGGTCCGGAGTTTATGTCACGCCCTGAATTGCGTGTGTTCGCGTCTTATCTGAATGATTCTGAGCATGGCGATACGTTTGACGACCATACCAAAGCGGATACGTGGAACTTTGGGGTTCAGGTGGAAGCCTGGTGGTAAATTTCCTTCATTCTTGAAGCTGTTGCTGCGTTGGCTACGTTTACTCACCCGAATCACTGACTTCAGTCAGCTCATCGGGATTCGTTCACTTGCCGCCTGGCTACAACTCCAATAATTTTGGAAATGTGAAGTCATATTGTACAAAAAGAAATATCCTCATTGTTATACAGCGACAGATAAAAACTTAATTTCTCTTGTAGGGGATCGTTACGTTTTTTCTCCGCACAGCAGCATCATTATTATTTATAAAAAGCAGAAACAATAAAGGCAGCCTTGTGTCGGGCTGCCTTTATTTTTGGGATTATTTCAGCAACAGCGTTTAATTACTTTTCAGTCCAAACTTCTCAGTCATTAATTTCTTCAGGCTGTCGGATTGCTTACCGAATATCGCATGTACTTCCTGACCGATGATCACCACGCCAATCGCACCGGTCTGCTGGATAGCACCGGAGTTCACGCGCTTAAGTTCTTTTACCGTCACGCGCAGGCGGGTAATACAGGCATCGACATTCACAATATTATCGCGCCCGCCGAGTGCATCAATTAATAACGCCACGTCAGTCGATGGCGGAACTTCATTGTCAGGCGTTTTATTCTTCGCAGAGAATACATGCATAAAGTCTTTAATATTTACCATGATGAACACTCTCTTTCAGGAATGAAAAAAAACGTGCAACCGGGAAATCCTGATTGCACGTCGCTGTTAAAAATAATGGGTTAAGAAATAACAGATAAACGCCGCGACAGGATCTGACAACCGAATGCCGGAAGCGTCAGTGTGCGCGGTAATATACCGCCGTGAACCATGTCGCGGTAATCATCCGGCAATGTCACCGTCTGGCTGTCGGCGGCATAGTTTTGCAGGAAGATAAATTCACTTTCACCGTCGGTGCGTCGTGCGGCAGTGACACCTTCAGGCAGATCGGTGGCTATCGCCCGTGGCAGCTTCATTTCTTTCGCCAGCGCGGTATAAAAATCGGCGTGGAATTGCTGATCGTTTCGGGAAGCCAGATAATACGCCTGCCCTTTGCCAAACAGATTCACGGTCACGGCTGGCGTGCCGGCGTAGAAATCGTCACCGTACGTCGCCAGTGCGGCCGCACCTTCCAGGTGGATCACTTCACACAATTCGCTGGCGCGATACGGGCCGTTTAACCCCAGCGCATTGCCTTCAGTGCCGCTGACACTGTTGTGCTGATCGTCGGTCAGGCTGTCGATTTCTTCCGCCCAGATACCCAGTACCGGACGCAACGGTCCCGGGAATCCGTTGAGGAAACACAAATCGCTTTCGTTAACGATACCGCTCCAGTAAGTCGCGACGAACCGCCCGCCGGCCTGCACGAACGCGGTGATCCGCTCGCCGACGCCTGCCCTCACCATATACAGCATCGGCGCAATCACCAGGTCGTAACCGGTTAAATCACAATCGGCATTGATCACATCGACCGCAATGCCCTGCGACCACAGCGCACGGTAATGTCCGGCAACCGTGTTTTCATATTCCAGTCCCTGATTGCGCGGCCCGAGGGAATCGTCCATCGCCCAGCGGCTTTCCCAGTCGAAGATAATTGCCACTCTGGCTTCTACGCGGCTGCCCGCCACCGGAGCCAGCGCCGAGAGAATCCCGCCCAGTTCGGCCACTTCGCGGCCGACACGGGTATCGATATGCCCGACGTGATCGACGACCGCGCCGTGGAATTTTTCTGAAGAACCGCGGCTTTTACGCCACTGGAAATACTGCACAGAATCCGAACCATGAGCGACCGCCTGCAAAGAAGACAGAATATGCATGCCCGGCTTTTTCAGTTTGCTGACCGGCTGCCAGTTGGTGAAACTCGGCGTCGATTCCATCAGCACAAACGGCTGTCCCTGTTTCAGCGTCCGCATTAAATCGTGATACATCGCAGTGTACGCCGCCAGACCGATATCATCTTTGCGGGTATGCCACATCGGATAGCTGTCCCACGAGATGAAATCCAGCACGCTGGCGAGTTTCCAGTAATCGTAATCGTAGAAATATTCCATGAAATTGGTGGTCGCCGGTAACGCCGGATTCTCCGCTTTGAGCGGGCGGATTTCCTCGCTGCAAAAACGGGTGACCTGATCGGTGTTAAAACGACGCCAGTCGAGATTCAGGCCGTGAATACCGCTTTCGCCCTGCGGCGACGGCGATTCGATCTGCGCCCAGTCGGTATAGGTGTGGCTCCAGAAAGTGCTCCACCAGGCTTGATTCAGCGCATCGAGCGTGACGTAACGGGCTTTCAGCCAGTCGCGGAAACGGGTCTGGCAGTAATGGCAATGGCACTCGCCGCCGTATTCGTTGGAAATATGCCAGCCAATCACCGCCGGATGATGCGCGTAACGCTTCGCCAGCGCACTGTTCATCAGTTGCACTTTTTCGGCATACACCGGCGAACTCATACAGTGATTGTGACGCCCGCCGTGCAGTGCTTTTACGCGGTCACGCCCGACACGCAGAACTTCAGGATACTTTTGCGACATCCACGCCGGACGTGCGCCGCTTGGTGTGGCGAGAAATACCGAGATGCCATTTTCATGCAACTTGTCCAGCACCTGATCCAGCCAGCCAAAGGTAAAATGACCTTCTTCAGGCTCCAGCGCTGACCAGCTAAAAATCCCGACTGACATGACATTACAGCGCGCCTCTTTCATCATTTCGACATCGCGAATCAGCACATCGGGGCTTTCCAGCCACTGTTCCGGGTTGTAATCCGCACCATGTAATAGCCCGGAAATCTTACTGCTCAGAAGAGGAAATTTCGTCATGCTTGGGTCCTTAGGAACTTTAAGAAATATCAACTCCCCGGCCAATCAAGCCGGGGAAAAAGGGATTAATTGAAGACTTTGATGGAAGGAAGAACCTGACCGTCACAGCTGAACAACGCCTGATTTTCGCGGGCATTGCCCTCTTTCCAGTGGTCGTTGATGTAGGTCATCCCGGCCGGTGTCGCCCAGCCTGCGCCGTCAACGGCGATCCAGGTAGGTTCCCAGTAGAACAGACCCTTGCCGCGATGATCCGGTACGGCGACCAGGCTTTTGATCATGTCGCTGAGGAAATCAGCCTGCCCCTGCACCGTGCCCGGATAGCCGCCGTCTTTGGCTTCTTTTTCGGTAAAGCTGTTTTCAGCCGCATCACAGTTTTTGGTGGTATAGCCGTAAGCCACTTCCACCACGATCACGTCTTTGTTGTAGCGCTTGCTGATGTCGTCCATGTTGGTCTGCAACGCGGAAACCGGACCGTTCCAGTAGGTATAAAATGACAGGCCAATCACGTCGTAAGGCACCTTGCGCTGATTAATTTCATCGAACCACCAGCGGAAGGTGTCGTTCTTAGTGCCTTCGGCCAGATGCAGCATGATTTTGATATCAGAAGGATTTTTTTCATCCGCACGCACACCGGCAATCGCCGCATTCAGCAACCCGGCCAGACGGTCAAACTCCCCGCCGCCCGCGCCCCAGCTTTTGCCTTCAGGCCATAAAATGCCGCCGTTCATTTCGTTGCCGACCTGCACCATATCCGGCACGGTGCCTTGTGCACGGAATCTGGCGATCACCTCGCGGCTGTAATCATGAATGGCAGTTTTCAGTTGCGGATAATCCATTTTCTCCCAGCTTTTTGGCTTGAACTGTTTACCCGGATCAGTCCAGAAATCGCTGTAATGGAAATCGAGCAGGATTTTAAAACCCTGCGCTTTGGCGCGCTTCGCCAGCTCCAGCGTGGTGGCCAGATCGTTATTACCGCCACCGTACGGATGCCCCTGCGCATCTTTCGGATCCACCCACAAGCGCAGACGCACGTAGTTAAAACCGTTTTGTCTGAGGATCACCATCGCGTCGGTCTGCTTGTGGTTTTGATCGAAGAACTTACCGCCGTGCTTTTCCACATCAATCAGCGTCGAAATATCCGCGCCTTTGATGAAATCCGCCGGAACGTTGGCGACTTTTTTAATCACCACCTCCTGCGCCACCCCGGAAAATGACACCGCCAGCAGCACGCAGGCCATTGCGCTTTTGTTGAAAATCTTCTTAGAAAAGAAAGTCATCGGATTATCCTTTTGTACTGCCAGCCGTCAGGCCGGAAACGAAGTATTTTTGTAAAGCCAGATAGAAAATGGCGACAGGCACAGCGATCAGTACCGCGCCTGCGGCATACATGGTGTAGTTGGCACCCATTTTTTGCGCGACCAGGTTGTACAGACCAATCGGTAAGGTGTACTTATCCGGTGTGCGTAAAATGGTGCTGGAAAGAATGAAATCGCCCAGCGGTCCGGTGAAGGAAAACAGCGCGATCACGGCCAGAATCGGTTTGGACAAAGGCATGATGATTTCGATGAAAATGCGGAAATTGCCCGCGCCGTCCATCCGCGCTGATTCATCCAGATCTTTCGGAATGGCGTCGAGATAGCCTTTCATCAGATAGGTGTTCATCGGGATCATGCCGCCGACGTAAATCAGCACCAGTGCCAGATGACTGTTGATAAGCCCGAGTAACTGCGCCAGCACAAAGATGGCGATCAGCGCGGAAAACTGGGGGATCATCTGCAATAACAGAAACAGCATCAGCCCGTCTTTGCGGCCTTTAAAGCGAAAACGCGAGAAGGAATAGGCGGTGAAACTGACACAAATCAGGGTCAGGATCATGGTCAGGAAACTGATTTTCATCGAGTTCCAGTACCAGCCGACATAATTCACTTCGCCGTTAAACAGGTCTTTGTAATGCTGGAACGAGACGTTCTCCGGAATAATCGACGTGCTGAGCAGGCTGTTACCGGCATTCAGTGATGCGCCGACGGTCCAGATCAGCGGATAAATAATGATCACCGCCACAATCAGCAACAGGAAATAACTCAGCCCGAGGCGGATAAACCGGTTTCTTTTAATACTGCTGTTCTTACTCATGCCCTTCCCCCGGTTACGCCATATCATCTTGTTTAAATGAATTGGTTGAGCGGAATTGCCACAGAGCAATACCGACCACAAATATCGACAGCAAAATCGTAATGGTCGCGGCAATGGCATATTGCGAAGATGACATGGTAAGTTTATATATCCACGACACCAGAATATCCGTCCCGCCTGCATTCGAACCGGCCACTGCCGGGCCGCCGTTATTAAACAGATAGATAATATTGAAGTTATTAAAGTTGAAGGTGTATTGCGTGATAATAATCGGCGCAATGGAATATAAGACCAGCGGCAATGTAATGGTTTTGAGTTTCTTCCAGGTACTGGCACCATCCATTGTCGCGGCTTCATATAAATCGTTCGGAATGGCCTGCAATACGCCGGTAGTCATGGCAAACACAAACGGGAAGCCCAGCCAGGTCTGCATCAGGATCAGCGCCGTTTTGGTCCAGAACGGATCGGTCAGCCAGGCTTTAGGCTCAATGCCTAAGGCAGCCAGAATGCCGTTATTGATGACACCGAATGAGTCATTGAACATGCCCGCAAACACCAGAATGGTGACAAAACCCGGCACCGCCCACGGCAAAATAAGCACGGTGCGGATCAGCGCCTTGAAGCGCAAATCTTTCTGGTTCACCAGAATTGCCAGCATGACCCCCACCGTACATTGCAGCGTAGTCGCCAGTACCGTCCAGACCACCGTCCATTGCAATACATCCAGCAAGGTCGAACGCCAGATATTGAGCGTGAAGATATTAATAAAGTTTTTGAACCCCACCCAGTCGACTAATTTAGCCGGCGGCGTGTGGTATAAATTATAATTGGTAAACGCAATGGAGAAGCCGAATATAATCGGGAAGACCACCACAAACACCAGCAAAATAAAGCCCGGCGTAATCATCAGATAAGGGAAACCTTCACGCAGCAGCAAATGATATTGCTTGCGCACGCTGGGTAATTCCATCCCCTGGTCGCGGCGTTTACCATTTGCCCACGCATCGCGCAGACTCCAGTAATAAAAGGCCACGCCGAACGCGCCAATCAGCAGGCTGATAATGCCTTTGGCGAGCAGAAATATCGAATTATCACGCGGCACTTCTTCGCCCAGTGTATATAAACCCCATAATCCCTGACGCAGGAAATCATAGAAGACGCCGGCGAAACAAATAAGAATGATAAAAAACAGTATTCCCTTGGCCCATTGCCGGTTATAAAACTGCCCAAAACCGGGGATCAGCGCCACAGCCAGCGCCACCGGTGCATGGTGGCTGGCAGAGAGTGGCGCCTGGTTTTCCTCATGAAGACGCATAGACACAAAGATGTTCCTTTCACTGGTGAGGGAGTGAAATCACTCCCTCCGGTCAGACATACGTGGGTTTCAGCAGGCGTTGCCGGTTATTCGTTGCTGGCTTTCGCCGCTTCGATTTGCATCTGGATATTTTTCACCGCGTCGTTGAGCGCGGCATCAACCGGCTGTTTGCCAGTCACACCCAACTGGATGCCGTTGTTCGCAGGCCCCCAGACTTCCTGCATTTCAGGTACACCCGGCATCGCCGTGGCGCGGGTAGACTGTTCGGCCACCGCGTTGGCTTTCTCATCATTTTTGATCATCGGATCATTAACCAGCGCCGTCAGTGCCGGGATTTCCTTGGTCACTTCGTAGCGCACTTTGGCGTACTTCGGCTGGTTGATGAAGGTGATGAATTTTTCCGCCAGCGGTTTTTGCTTGCTGTAGGTTGAAACCGCATAACCTTTCACGCCGAGGAACGAACTCATCGGTTTGCCGTTTGGCAACAGCGGCAGCGCTTTCACGCCATAGTTAATGCCAGCAGCTTCATACGGCTGGAAGGCCCAGGGACCGGTGATCACCGCAGCCGCTTTCTTTTCAGTAAACAGCGAGTCGATGGCGTTCAGGCCGTTATCGCCGACAATCCCTGCCGGGAATAATCCGTCGGCATAGAATTTTTTCAGGTAAGTAATGGCTTCAATGCTGCCCGGTTTATTCAGGCCGATATCTTCGACGTTGATTTCGCCTTTAGCATCCTTACCGAATATATAGCCGCCCATCGAGGCCATCGCGCCGTAGGCGTAATACACTTCATCAAACTTGGCTAACAGACCATATTTACCTTTCGCCCTTTCGGCTTTGGAGAAGGTGTAATACTCGTCGAGGGTCGCCGGTGCCTGTGGCAGCAAATCTTTGTTGTAAATCAGCACCAGCGTTTCCACCGCTTTCGGCACACCATAGGTCTGGCCTTTAAGCTGGAAGGCGTTCAATGCTGGCGGCGTAAAGCTCGCAAGAAATGCTTTGTCGAGATTCAGCGGCGCCAGTAAACCCTGTACCACTGCCGTGCCCAGCTGATCATTGGGGATCACGACGACGTCGGGGCCGATACCTGCCGGACCATCCAGACGTAATTTCTCCGTTTGTTGTGCATAAGGCGTTTCCTGCACAACGACTTTGACGTTGTTCTCTTTTTCAAAATCTTTCACCGCGTCGGAAATACCGGAAGATTTCTTAATATCTTCCCAGACAAGTAACTGTCCCTCTGCTGCCCGGACGGCCTGGCTGCTGAGACTTAATGACATCAGTACCAGGGCAGTAAGGTGGGTAATTTTCATTGTCGCTCCTGAATGTGAAGGTATAACATTTTTGTAGGGTACGTAACGACAGTCAATCAACACTTTATGCAAAAAACCCTTTAAAATCTGATTTAGCAATGATGAATGTCGCCTTAAAAACTATGTTATACGTTAAACTTACACACCATAAATCACTACAAAAAGATGCGCATTGTGTGATCTTCTCTCCAAAATTCAAACCCGCCTGTGCAAACGCTTACACAAGGTGGTTATAGTCCGAAACATCAGCGGTATGAATTCTTCATGAGGTCAAACATGTCCAGCATCAGACTTAAAAATGTGGTCAAGCGTTTCGATAAAACAGTGACGTTGCATGGCATCAATATTGATATTGAAGACGGCGAGTTCACCGTTTTCGTCGGGCCGTCGGGGTGCGGGAAATCCACCCTTCTGCGCATGATTGCCGGGCTGGAAGATATTACGGAAGGAGACGTTTACATTGGCGAGCAACGGGTGAATGACGTCGACCCGTCACGCCGTGGCGTGGCGATGGTGTTTCAGTCTTACGCGCTGTATCCGCACATGACCATTGCGGAAAACATGGGTTACGGGCTAAAAGTCAACGGCGTACCGAAAGAGGAAATTCGTCATCAGGTGGAGATGGTTGCCAAAACCTTGCAGCTTTCTCATTTGCTGGACAGAAAACCGAAACAGCTTTCCGGCGGTCAGCGCCAGCGCACCGCGATTGGTCGTGCGATTGTGCGAAATCCGCAGGTGTTTATGTTTGATGAACCGCTGTCTAACCTGGATGCCGAGCTGCGTGTGGATATGCGTTTACACATTTCCAAGCTGCATCAGGAACTGAAAACCACCATGGTGTACGTGACGCACGATCAGACCGAAGCCATGACGCTGGCCGATAAAATCGTGGTGATGAATTACGGCAAAGTCGAGCAGACAGGCGCGCCGATGGATCTGTACTACAACCCGGTGAATCAGTTTGTGGCCGGATTTATCGGCTCGCCGAAGATGAATTTTCTGCCTGCAGAGGTGCTGAGCTGGCAGCCGGAGCGGCTCGAAGTGCGCCTGACGCCGGAGAAGACGCTGACGCTGGCGCTGAACACCAGCGAACTGGCAGTTGGCGATAAAGTGACGCTCGGCATCCGACCTGAACATCTGCTGTCGCAGGAAACTGAAAACGTGCTGGAATTTAACTGCGAAGTGGTTGAACGGCTGGGCAACAGCACCTATCTGTTTGGTCAGTGTTATGGCACCGACGGTTTCAAAATGCTGCTGCCGGGCGATATGGCGTTCAATCCTTATCAGAGTCTGACCACCTGGTTCGATGCTAAACGTTGCATGGTATTCAGCGAAGACGGTCTGCGCATCAGCGCACCGAGCCTTTCACATCTGCATTAATGTTGTCAGACCGCCCGCTGCGGCGGTCTCCTCCCGCACTTCCCCGCTAAAGGGCTTTCCCCCATCAGATTCATTCACACCCTTTCCTTTATGATGCAGGGCTTTGGCGCCGCATAAAGGAAAGGGGCTTACCGGGGTACTTCACCTCCCGGCTGTTTCAGTGCTATATCTCTTTATCATGATTTTCAGATAAGGGATCCCCATGCCACTGCAATGCCGCATTCTTGATGATTACCAGAACGTTTCCCTTTCGCTGGCTGACTGGCGCTCACTGGCACCGCAGGTGGAATGCCAGGCGCTGACGGAACATATTGCTGATGAAAACACCCTCGCTGAAACCCTGAAAGACGCCGATATCGTCGTGATTATGCGTGAGCGCACACCGTTCACCGCCGCGCTGTTTACCCGTTTGCCCAAACTGAAACTGCTGATTACCTCCGGTATGCGCAATGCCTCAATAGATCTCGCGGCGGCGAAAAAGCATGGCGTGACGGTCTGTGGCACCGGCAGCGGGCAGTCTGCGCCGGTTGAGCTGACATGGGCACTGATCCTCGGGCTGGCGCGGCATCTGATGACTGAAAATAATGCATTTCGCCACAACGGCTCGTGGCAAAGCACGCTGGGTTTTGGCCTGAGCGGCAAACGTCTTGGTCTGCTGGGACTGGGAAAGATCGGTCAGAAGATGGCACATATCGCGCAGGCGTTCGGTATGGATGTGTGTGCGTGGAGCCAGAACCTGACCGCAGAACGCGCGGCGGAACAGGGTGTGACACTTTGTGCATCGAAAGAAGAATTACTGCAAACCAGCGATGTGGTGTCCATTCATCTGGTGCTCGGCGAACGCACGCGCGGCTTGCTGGGTGCGCAGGAACTGGCGCAGATGAAGCCCTCTGCCCTGCTGATTAATACCTCGCGCGCCGCGATTGTCGATCAGCCCGCCCTGCTCAGTGCGTTGCAAAACGGTGTGATTGCCGGTGCCGGACTGGATGTGTTTGATGTCGAGCCGCTGCCGGCAGATCATCCTTTCAGAACGCAACCCAACCTACTGGCGACGCCGCATCTGGGCTACGTTTCAGACGGCAATTATCAGGTGTATTTCACCGAAGCCGTCGAAGACATTCAGGCGTTTCTGGCCGGAAAACCGGTACGCGTTTTGGAATAAGGTAAACAACAGGCGTAAAAAAACCGGGCATCAACCCGGTTTTTGTATTCGGTCGCGACGAAACTACTTGGTTTCGTTGGCTTTGATTTCGCCCATTGCTTTCAGCTTTTTGGACATTTCACGACGTTCTTTCGACAGGTCCGCATTGCGGATGATGTAATCATCAACGCGATCTTCATAGTCGCCGCGCATGCTGGCAATGATCGCCTGAATTTCGTCGATGCTCATACCTGGTTTGATGTAATCACTCAGGTTGTCGAGCAGCAGAACACGTTTCTGGTTGTCACGGATTTTCTTTTCGTTGTCAGCAATTTCGCGTTGTAATTTGTTTTTACGACGGAAAATGCGCACAAACTCCAGAACGTCCTGGAAACTCGGCTTATTGATATTGTCCATTTTAACACCTTCGATTAAGTTACACAGATTCAGTGACTGACTTGTCGCAACCGCTTGTCCTGCCTTAACTGTCAGCTAGCAGAAGAGTAGCAAAGATCGGGCTGCGCGCTCAGATAATCGTCCAATAACGCCATCTTACCCGTTTTAGGCCACAGACAAAAATCCCTTCATGCTTTCGGCGTTTTACCGCTGATTATTTGAGCGTCTTCTTTTTGCATCGTCATGGTGATCAGGTCGCCCATAGCCCGCAGTTGTTCCGCCACCTGTGAGCTCAGCCACACGTAGCCATACACCTGCGCTTCCAGATGATTTGCCGCATTCATTTCCGCCATCAGCGCTTTCAGCTCTTCCGCAGATTCGTTGAGCTGATGATTGATCGTCAGTTCGTCGCCTCGCGTGCCGTTCATCAGCATCAGACTGAGCTTTTCCAGCGTATTGAGCATCAGCAGTTGCGCACTGCGCAGCGTGCGGGCATTGAGCATCAGGAAATGGCTTTCGCGCGAACTCCAGTAGGCATCGGCCAGCAGTTCCAGCGTGCACAACAGATTACGGCTCAGGGTCTGGATCGCATCAAACACTTCACGCGGAATATGCGATTCCTTACTGGCGGGAGCGAACAGAGCGCGCATCTTGACCATCTGCCCCATCGTCGTTTTCATTTTACCGTGCAGATGCGGGCGTTCGAGCATATTCGGCGATAACCACGCGCTGTAGAGTTTGTTCAGCGACATCAGGTAATCGGCCATCTGCATGCGCCAGTGAATAAACGCGCGCTGCGGATAAATACTGGCGAAAAGCAGCGCCAGCAGGGAACCGAAAATCACATCGCCGGAACGCCACAGCGCGGTATTCATATCGCCCGGCCCTGCGCCACACACCACCGCCAGCGTAATGCCGATCAGCAGCGCCATATACGGACGCTTGCCAAGGGTCAGATAGCCGCTGACAAACATCACAATCCCGCACCACACCAGCATCAGCGGAAAAGAGTACAGCTCGAGCCATAAGGCAATCAGCCCGGAAACGGAACCCAATACCGTGCCGGTAATGCGCTCCAGCACCCGCTGAAGCACGTTTCCCCAAAACGACATCGGTCCCATCACCACGACCAGGGTGATCAGCGGCCAGGTACCTTCGGGGATTTTCGTCAGACGGACAATCAGGAATGTCAGAATAAATGCCACCGCGATCCGCAGGGCGTGAGTCATTCTGTAATTACGGTAAATGACGTTATCCAGCGCAGAAATTTTCTTGTCGAGACGCACGTTGAGCCTGCCGTAAGGCGTAAATTCAAAGAAGGCGGTAGTTTAGCCGAGTTACCAGAGGGGATCACCCTGGTTTTTGTCAGGGATTTGGGGGATCGGTGCGGTATTGCGGAACAACGGGCAGATTTTGATGATGTGTTCCATGCCTGCGCATTTTGTCATGACTTCATTGTGGCGGATGGTATCCTAGTCGCCGTCGAGTTCATTCATTCCGCACTGATTAAGGTTATTTCCGTCATGTCAGACAAGCCGCAAAAAACTTTTTATTTTCATGATTACGAGACATTCGGTAAAAACCCGGCGCTGGATCGCCCGGCACAATTTGCCGGGGTGAGAACTGACGAAGATTTCAATATCATCGAAGAACCGCTGGTGATTTATTGCCGCCCTTCTGACGATTATCTGCCTGAACCTGAAGCGGTGATGATCACCGGTATTACGCCACAAGTGGCGCTGGAACGCGGCCTGATCGAAGCCGAGTTTACCGCGCAAATCCATAAAGCTTTCAGCGTACCGGGCACCTGCATTGTCGGATATAACAATATCCGTTTCGACGATGAAGTCAGCCGTAATATCCTTTATCGCAACTTTTACGATCCGTATGCTTATAGCTGGCAGAACGGCAATTCCCGCTGGGATTTGCTGGATGTGATGCGCGCCTGTTATGCACTGCGTCCGGAAGGCATCAACTGGCCGGAAAATGATGACGGTTTTCCGAGCTTCCGTCTGGAACATCTGACCAAAGCCAACGGCATTGAACACGAAAATGCCCATGACGCGATGGCCGACGTCTACGCCACTATCGCTATGGCAAAGCTGGTGAAACAGGCGCAACCACGTTTGTTCAGCTTCCTGCTCGAGCATCGCAGCAAACATAAACTCAATACCCTGATCGACATTCCTGCCATGGCCCCGCTGGTGCATGTTTCCGGTATGTTCGGCGCGGCGCGCGGGAATACCGCGTGGGTCGCACCACTGGCATGGCATCCTGAAAACAAGAACGCCGTGATCATGTGCGATCTGGCCGGTGATATGTCGACGCTGTTAGATCTCAATCCTGATGAGATGCGCGAACGTTTGTACAGCCGCCGCGAGGCGTTGCAGGCCGGGCAATCTCCGTTGCCGGTCAAGCTGGTGCACATCAACAAATGTCCGGTGCTGGCACCGGCCAAAACACTGTTGCCGGAAAATGCCGAACGGCTGGGTATTGACCGTCAGCGTTGTCTTGAGAATTTGCAGTTACTGCGTCAGAACCCGCAGGTGCGCGAGAAAGTGGTCACGATGTTTGCTGAAGCAGAGCCGTTTACGCCTTCCGATGACGTAGACGCCCGCCTTTACGACGGCTTTTTCAGCGATGCCGATCGCGCGGCCATGCGCATCATTGTGGAAACCCGTCCGGAGAACCTTCCCGCGCTGGATCTGACCTTTAATGATTCCCGCATCGAACCGCTGTTGTTTCGTTTCCGCGCCCGCAACTACCCTGCCACGCTGACCGATGCCGAACAGAAACGCTGGATGTTGCATCGCCAGGAGAAACTCACAGACGAGCGTGTGCAGGCGTACATTTTAGAGCTTGAATCGCTCTATAACTTGCATGAGGGAGATGTTGAGAAGATGGCGCTTCTCAAGGCGCTGTTTGAATACGGGAAGAAACTGGTGGGTTAATTTTTGGGGATTCCCGAACAACCCCTTCCGGAATAGTGAGAATTTCGGTTTTTCAAAAGCAGTTCCCATGCGGCTTTTTGTGCCGAAACCGACGAGAGAGGAAAGTGCTTTTCCTCTCTCGACTCTCCTCGCTTTTTTCACTGCGCGCTTCGCTGGTCACAATGTTTCAGGTAGCACAGCGACAGGCTGGAAATCTTGCCGCTGCGCGGTTCCTTCTCTCGGTCTTCGAGCCACAGGTCTCGAAGCCGCTCCGTTCAGCAAGATTTCTGAACCGCCCGCACGATCTCAAATTCAAAGTCGGATTGTTTTTCATCTTTTAGAAAAGTGTATTGGCGTGATCAAAAATGGCACCGAATGAACGGTTCGAGACCCAAGGCTCGACACCTGAAATGAGGGAATCGCGAAGCGATGACATTTTACGCCACTCACTGTTGCCGGGAAATATGTCCGTCATGCCTGCGGTAGCGCGTGTTGAAAAAAGCGGGGGGACTGCAAAGGGGGAAAGCACTTCCCCCTTTGTTCGGTTTCGGCGCGACACATTCAATAATCACCGTTCGTGAGAAACCGAAATATTCTCGATCAGATTTGAAAAGTCGCAATCACAGCAACCTCTGCAAAGTAGAGCCGCCATTGCAGCGGCCTTTCTGCAAAGAAAGTTTCCTGCCCTTTTCAAAGGGCAAAAATTACGCTTCCGGCGCAATCTCACCGCTCATCTGCGGTGGCTGCTTACGAAACGCATTGGTGATGAACGCCAGATATCCGAGGCCAATCGCGCCCCAGACTAAGCCCAGAGTCATCGAACTCGATTCCAGATTCAGCCACAACGCACCGACGGTCAGCGCACCAATCACCGGCAGGATCAGGTAACTGATGTGATCTTTCAGCGTACGGTTACGTTTTTCACGGATGTAGAACTGTGAAATTACCGACAGGTTCACGAAGGTGAACGCCACCAGCGCACCGAAGTTAATCAGCGCGGTCGCTGTCACCAGATCAAAGGTTATCGCAGACATCGCCACAACACCGACCAGCAATACGTTGAACGTCGGGGTACGCCATTTCGGATGCACGTAACCGAACAGTTTTTCCGGGAACACGCCATCGCGGCCCATTACGTACAGCAGACGGGAAACACCCGCATGTGCGGCCATGCCTGATGCCAGAACGGTTACACAACTGAAGCACAGAATGACGGACTGGAAGAACTTACCTGCCACGTACAGCATGATTTCAGGCTGAGACGCGTCCGGATCTTTAAAGCGCGAGATGTCCGGGAAATACAGTTGCAGGAAGTAAGACACCACCACGAAGATGATGCCGCCAATCAGCGCGGTCAGGAAAATCGCTTTCGGAATGACTTTGCCTGCGTTTGGCGTTTCTTCTGACAGTGAACTGATACCGTCAAATCCCAGGAATGAGAAGCACAGAATGGTCGCACCGGTAATCATCGGCACTACATGCGCATTTTCACTGAAGAACGGCTTAGTGGTTGCCAGCGTACCCATCCCCTCGCCCATATAAACGCCACGGACTAACAGACCCAGGAACACCACCATGATCGCCACCTGCACCACAACGATAATGCTGTTCAGGTTCGCCACAATCTTGATGCCGCGCAGGTTGAAGGCGGTCATCATGCCGACCAGCGCCACCACAAATATCCATGACGGCACGCCAGGGAAAATGGCTTCCAGATAGATTTTCGCCAGCAGGATGTTGATCATCGGCATGAACAGGTAGTCCAGCAGTGATGACCAGCCGACCATAAAGCCGACGTGCGGGCTGATAGCTTTTTGCGCGTAAGTGTAAGCAGAACCGGCAGACGGGAAACGCTGCACCAGTTTGCCGTAGCTCACGGCAGTAAACAGAACGGCGATCAGCGCGAAGATGTACGCTGTCGCGACGTGACCATCGGTCAGGCCGGAAACAATGCCGAACGTATCGAAAATGGTCATCGGTTGCAGATAGGCAAGCCCCATCATGACAACCTGAACCAGTGTCAGGGTTTTACGCAGTTGTACACGCTGAGTGGCCGGAGCGGCAGATGCATTAGCAGACATGGTTCAGCCCTCCCTGGATTGCAGACACCGGGCGCTTAAACGCCTCTGAAAGCAACGTACAGGGAAAACTTCGGGAGTTATTACCAGTAAACGGGGGGTAGATCTTCACGTCGCTGAACGCGGAGGTGAAGGCTGTGCGAATGTGACCGCAACTGACAGAAGCACCGGCAGGCACCGGTACAGGTTTGAAGTATTGCCCCATATTACATTTCCTCATAGTGGCGACCGTTTTTAATTTGGGATCGCACACGAACCTTGTTATCTATCCGGATCTGGGTCCGGCCTCTGTTGAATTAGTTTGGGTACTGCATATACAAAAAAAATAACCGGCGCCTTTAAGCGTCGGTTATCTGCAGTGCGGCGTATTTTGCACAAATCACGCATGAATGACAACATTCACAGGCGTTGCGTTACAAATTCTTTTCCAGTATTGAACATAATGCGCGTATTCGTTAACCGTGCTACGCGTTGCGGAGCATCCAGTCTATCTCCGTTTCCGTCACCCTTCTCTCGAACTGCAACAGTTCATCGGATTTACAGGTGTGATAGACGTGTGAGAAACGTTCGCCGAGGATTTTCTTCAGCGCGGGCTGATCGTCAAAATCATACAGCGCATCGCTCTGGCGGATAGGCAGCGGAATACCTTCCTGTTCCAGACCGTTACCGGTGACCGGTTCGGGTAACGGCAAATCGTTGTCCAGACCATACAGCATGCCCGCCAGTACGGTGGCGACCACTAAATACGGGTTAGCATCGGCACCGGCCACGCGATATTCCACGCGGTGATCGGCGGTTCCGCTGCAAGGAACACGCAGGGCAACGGTACGGTTATTGTGCCCCCACGACGCCTGCGTCGGCACATACATGCCCGGCTGGAAGCGGCGGAAGGAATTGACGTTTGGCGCCAGCACCGCCATAGAGGCCGGCATCAGTGCAATCATGCCAGCGAGCGCGCGTTTCATCAGTTCAGAATCTTCGCCACTGGCATTGGCAAACAGGTTTTTACCGTTGTCGTCGAGCACGCTGAGATGGATGTGCATCCCGCTGCCCGCATATTCATCGTAAGGTTTCGCCATAAAGGTGGCGTCCATATCGTGATTTTCCGCCACCAGACGCACCAGACGTTTGAGCATCAGGGCGTAATCACAGGCGCGCAGAATATTTTCGCTGTGGTGCAGATTGATTTCGAACTGGCCCGGTGAGGATTCCGCCACCGCGCCATCCGCAGGTAACCCCTGAATGTGCGCCAGACGATCAATGTCACTGAGCACATCCGCAAAGTGATCGAGATTATCGACGGAGTAAACCTGAGTATGCATGCTGCGTTCCTGCGTCCCCGGGGTGCAGGGTGGCTGAATATAGCCTTCCGCATCACGCTGCCTGTCGAGCAGATAGAACTCCAGCTCTACCGCTACCACCGGGAACAGGCCCCGCTGGCGCAATGTTTGCCAGATATGATTAAGCACATTGCGTGGTTCAACGTTAAAGGGAGTGCCATCTTCGTCAAGCATGGTCAGAAGCAACTGGCCGGTATGTTCAGGGTCGGAAGCCGATGGCGTTAAGGTTCCGGGAACCGGCACACAGGTGCGGTCGGGTTCGCCCAGTTCCTGGCCTAGTCCGGCTTCTTCCACAACATTACCGAGAATGTCCATGGCGAAGACCGATGCCGGGAAATAACAACCTTTTTCGAGTTTACGGAGTGCTGAGACGGGAATGCGTTTGCCGCGGAAGGAGCCATTGAGATCGGTGAGCAGGACGTCGACGTGAAGGGTTTGCGGGTGACGCTCCAGGTATTGGGATACTTCATCCTGGAACGCGCTACTTCGCTCTTCAACGTGCTTAGCGAGGGGCTCGGTCCCGCTAATCTCTTTCTTAATTTCATTCATCAGTTCAGTCGCTTGCATAGGTTTTCCGCCATTTGCTGGTTTCCGGCATATCAGGCTCCAACAGGGTGCCAGCCGGTTATCTTTACCGGGTCATCACTTTGTTCAACGCTGTGCTCTCATGGAGTGGGGATCCTCTCAGTTTTTTACTCAAAGCTCTTTTATGCTCAAACCGTTTATTGCTCAAAATAACGGCCATATCATTAACCCTAGCCTTAACATTAATTATTTGCAACATGTACATTACCGCAACATATCAGTTTGAAAAGCGACCTGAGCGCTGCTAAATTGGTCAATATAAGGTCAATATTCTGAGCAGTAACGTGCGGGGAGGCACGTACTGTCAGCCAATTCATCTACTCAACGAGGCGGTATTATGGGCAATATATTTTCCACGGCATCTGCGGGAAAAGAGACGCGCTACAGACCGGTCATTGGGGTAGTCATGTGTAAAAACATCGTTGATGAAAATCCTGCCCTGACTGTCCACGAAAAGTATCTGGACGCCATTTTCAACGCCGATGCCCTTCCCGTTTGTCTGCCACATGAACTGGCAGCGCGCGAAGGCGCGATAGACCAGATTCTGCGCGGTCTCGACGGCATCTTCCTCACCGGCAGCCCCAGCAATATTGAGCCTCATCAGTACGGTGAAGAAGGTGTCGAGGAGCAGGCCGATCCCGGCCGTGACCGCCTGAGTTTGCAGTTGATCCGCGCGACGCTGGATAAAAAAATCCCGTTGTTCGCCGCCTGTCGCGGATTGCAGGAACTGGTGGTTGCCACCGGCGGCAGTTTGCACCGTAAAGTGCAGGACGTGCCGGGCTATATGGATCACCGCGAAGACACCACCTTGCCGCACGACAATCAGTATGATCTCGTGCATCCGGTACATATCGAACCGGGCGGCTTACTTTCGGAATTATTACCCGATTATCAGCAGTTTCAGGTGAACTCCCTTCACGGTCAGGGAGCCAACCGTCTGGGTGACATACTGACCGTGGAAGCACGCGCACCGGACAATCTGGTGGAAGCCGTGAGTGTCCGCAATCATCCGTTTGCCCTTGGTGTGCAGTGGCATCCGGAATGGCACAGTCTGACCGACCCGGTGTCGCGTCAGCTGTTTAACGCTTTTATCGCTGCCTGTCGCAAGGGCCATCAGGCCCGGAGCGCACGAGAGGAATAAACGGATGAGCGAAGTCAGTCTGGCGCCTGGTCGCCGGCTTTCTGAAATTCGCCAGCAACTCGGGATGTCACAGCGCAAAGCCGCCGAGTTGTCTGGCCTGACACACAGCGCCATCAGCACCATCGAACAGGATAAAGTCAGCCCCGCCGTCAGTACGTTGCAAAAGTTATTGAGGGTTTACGGGCTGTCACTTTCGGAGTTTTTCGCCGAAGAACATAAAAGTAACGCGCCGCGTATCGTGATTAATGCGGCGGATTTAATTGAAATCGGCAGCCGCGGCGTGTCCATGCGCATGGTCCACAACGGCACGCCAAACCATACCGTTGCCATGTTGCTGGAAACCTATCAGCCCGGCAGCACCACAGGTGACAAAATCAAACATCAGGGTGAGGAAGTCGGCACCCTGTTAGAAGGAGAAATCATCTTAACCGTCAACGGTCAGAGTTACCCGCTGCGTGCGGGGCAAAGTTATGCCATTAACACCGCGAACCCTCATAGTTTCAGTAATATTTCGACGCGGATTTGCAGGATTGTCAGCGCGCATACCCCTAATACCTTCTAGTTGTCATCGGCTCCGGGCGTGGCAACGGGAACCCGAAGAAGGATGTCATCATGACTGCTCAAACAGGAAGTCCCCGCGCTGCCGGTGTGCCGCACACCGACAGCTATTACGCCGGTTCTGTCAACGACCACGCCCCGTGGCCGGAACTGACAGACAATATTGAGTGCGATGTCTGCATTGTCGGTGCCGGTTTTACCGGCATTTCTTCTGCTTTATATCTGTGTGAAGCCGGTTACGATGTGGTGGTGCTTGAGGCCGCACGGGTCGGCTGGGGCGCCAGCGGGCGTAACGGCGGGCAGGTGGTCAACTCTTACAGCCGCGATATTGATGTGATTGAAGACCGCTACGGACGGCAGACCGCTGATATGCTCGGCAGCATGATGTTTGAAGGGGCGAACATCATCCGTCAGCGCATCGATCAGTATGCCATCGACTGTGACTATCGCCCCGGCTGTATTTTTGCCGCGCTGAGTGCACGCCAGCTTTCGAAACTGCGCGACCAGCAAAAGCTGTGGAACCGTTACGGCCATACTGAACTGACCCTGCTGGATGAAACCGCCGTGCGGCGCGAAATCGCCACCGACCGTTACGTCGGCGGGCTGCTGGATAAAAATGGCGGCCACCTTCATCCGCTGAATCTGGTGCTGGGCGAAGCCGAAGCGGTGCGGCGTCATGGTGGGCGTATATTTGAAGGATCGGCAGTCACGCGCATTGACCACGGCGAACCAGCGTTAGTGCACACGGCCAAAGGTCAGGTCAGCGCCAAATATGTGATTCTGGCGGGCAACGCCTATCTGAGTCAGCAGCTTGCGCCGCGCCTCACGCGTCTCAGCATGCCGTGTGGCTCGCAGATTGTCGCCACAGAACCGCTGTCGGATGACATGGCACTCTCACTGTTGCCCAACAATTACTGCGTGGAAGACTGCAATTATCTGCTCGATTATTTCCGTCTCACCGCTGACAACCGGATGCTGTACGGCGGCGGTGTGACCTACGGCGGTAAAAATCCGCCGAATATCGATTCGGTGATCCTGCCCAAACTTAACCGCACCTTTCCGCAGCTTAAAGGCGTCAAGATTGATTACCGCTGGGGCGGCAATTTCCTGCTGACGTTATCGCGCCTGCCGCAATTTGGCCGGCTGGAAAATAACATCTATTACATGCAGGGTGACAGCGGGCATGGCGTGACGCTGACGCATCTGGCCGGGAAACTCATCACCGAAATGCTGCGCGGAGACGCCGAACGTTTTGATGCGTTCGCCCGTTTACCGCATATGCCGTTCTTCGGTGGCCGCAATTTCCAGGTGCCATTTACCATGCTGGGCGCAGCGTATTATTCCCTGCGCGACCGCCTGGGCGTGTAATCCTTTCATCCTGCAAAGCCCCGCAGTTTAACTGCGGGGAAATCCCTGTGTCAGCCTTTACCCGCCACCGGAAATTCGCTGTCAGTGCCGACTTCGGGCAACTCATTCAGATCTGGCTCGATCCCTTGCGAAATGTAATCTTTTGCCGCAATCGACTGTTCATTGCCTTGTGCGTCGCGGATAAGCACATGTTTGATCGCGCCATCTTTCATCACCTCACGGTGTACACCGGTAAATTCACTCATTGTGGTTTCCTTTTTGATGAACTGCACGTAGACATCGCTCATCTTTAAGCATAGTTTTTTATTCTTAAGTGCAACTAATAAAAATCCTAAATGACCTCAGCAACGCGCTCATTTTCCTGATAAATTAGAGGTATTGTCACTGATGACGACACCGCACGCCCCCGCACCACTCATGCCTTACAAGGAGAACGCTCTTGGACGCCAGCACGATTAATACTCTTTTCTTTATTGGCGCCCTGTTAGTCGCAGCGAGCATTTTGCTCAGTTCGTTCTCTTCTAAGCTTGGCATCCCTATTTTAGTCATTTTCCTGGCGATCGGCATGCTGGCAGGCATCGACGGAATTGGCGGCATTGCGTTTGATAATTACCCCGCCGCCTATCTGGTCAGCAACCTGGCGCTGGCGGTGATTTTGCTCGACGGCGGCATGCGTACCCGCGCCTCTTCCTTTCGTGTGGCCCTGTGGCCCGCGCTGTCGCTGGCGACGGTCGGCGTTCTGATTACCGCCGGTCTGACCGGGCTGGCCGCCGCGTGGTTATTCAATATCAACCTGATGCAGGGTTTACTGATTGGCGCGATTATCGGTTCAACCGATGCGGCAGCCGTCTTCTCGCTGATTGGCGGTAAAGGTCTGAACGAACGTGTCAGCGCCACGCTGGAAATTGAATCCGGCAGCAACGACCCGATGGCGGTATTCCTGACCATCACCCTGATCGACATGATTTCCAAAGGTGAACACGGCCTGAGCCTGATGTTTGTGGTGGATGTGGTGCGCCAGTTTGGCCTCGGCATTGTGTTTGGTGTCGGCGGCGGCTGGCTGCTGCACAAGCTGATTAATAAGATCACGCTGGCGGCCGGGCTGTATCCGCTGCTGGCGTTCAGCGGTGGTTTGCTGGTGTACGCGGCAACCATGTCACTGGAAGGCAGCGGCATTCTGGCGGTGTATCTGTGCGGCCTGATGCTCGGCAATATGCCCATCCGCAACCGTCACGGTATTTTGCAAACCTTCGACGGGCTGGCATGGCTCAGCCAGATTGGTATGTTCCTGGTGCTCGGTTTGCTGCTGACGCCCAGCGATCTGTTGCCGATTGCCATCGCGGCGCTGGCGCTGTCATTGTGGATGATCCTGCTGGCACGCCCGCTGTCGGTGTTTGTCAGCCTGATCCCGTTCAAAAACTTTACCCTGCGCGAACGCTTCTTTATCTCGTGGGTTGGCTTGCGCGGTGCGGTACCGATCATTCTGGCGGTATTCCCGATGATGGCCGGACTGCCTAATGCCACGCTGTATTTTAATGTCGCCTTCTTTATCGTGCTGGTCTCCTTGCTGCTTCAGGGGACGTCATTAGGCTTTGCGGCCAAAAAAGCCAAAGTGCTGGTGCCGCCGCAACCGACGCCGATTTCCCGCGTCGGTCTGGATATCGATGTGTATAACGACTGGGAGCAGTTCGTGTATCAGCTCGGCTCCGATAAATGGTGCGTCGGCGCGGCACTGCGTGATCTGCAAATGCCGCAGGCGACACGGATTGCAGCGCTGTTCCGTGGCAAAGAGATGCTGCATCCGACCGGCAGTACACGGCTGAAGGAAGGCGATATTCTGTGTGTCATCGGACAGGAAAAAGATTTACCGGAGCTGGGCAAGCTGTTCAGTGACAGCAATAAAGTGGTGCTTGATGATCGTTTCTTCGGTGATTTCATTCTGCAGGCCGATGCCCCGCTGGATGCGATTTCTCAGTTATATGGTCTGAATCTGGAAGACACCGTGGATCAGTCGCAAACCCTGGGACATTTCGTCATTAAGCTGCTCGGAGGCGAACCGGTGATCGGTGACCATATCGAATGGGACGGACTGACGTGGACGATTGCGGAAATGGAAGGAAATCGGGTGAGTAAGGTCGGCGTGAGGATTGTGACGCAGAAGGCTTGAATTCCGGCTCCTTCCCCTCTCACGAGGGGAAGGAAAACGTATTACTGAGCAGCCTGCGGGTCTTTGTCGTAGTCTGAACAGGACTGATAACCTTTGTTCATGACATGACCGGTGTCGTTAAAGCTGACGAAGTAGGTCTGTGCTTTACCATCACGCGGGGCGACCGCATAAGTCTGACAAGTCCCTTTGGCGTGGATCAGCGTCGCTTCCGTTGACGGTGGCCCTGCAATGGCACGAACCTGCGATTTCGTCATCCCGACTTTAACATCGCTGACTACCGGTTCTTTAACGTAACTCGCCGCACGGTCATAAGTCTGACACCCTGCCAGTACCGAAACTGCTGTAGCAACCACAAGTAACATTTTCTTGTTCATAACTTCTCCTCCTGAGTATTTTTGTATTGTTAAGCATAGAAGACATAAGGGATTTAGCCAGCCGATATGACTTCTATTTATTAATTGCACCATATTTTAAGTTTTTTCTGATAACCGGAATGGAGATTTTTAGCGCGGCCTGACATGCATTTTTATGTGTGCAAAAAGAAGATATTCAGGGCTTTTTGATCTATACATGAAAGAGGTAAGCCATTGATTGCTCGACAAGGAGCTATTACTGATGCATTTGGATCGACGCCGGTTTGTGACTTTGCTGGGTGTTATAGCCCTGATGCCGATACCCCAAACGGGCTTCGCGACTCCCCGGGAGGTTGTCATGGATACTCTGCGGATTGATAAACCCGACGGCGGTGTGCCGAATAATACGTTACCGGTGCTGATTTATCACCGCGTCATTCCGCCTGATACCGCCGATAATGCCGACTATCTCGAACACCTTTTCCGCGCCAACGGCTGGCCGCCGCAGTGGCGTTATCCCGTCTATACCTTTACGCATTTTCATTCCAACACACCTGAAGTGCTGGGTGTTTTTGCCGGTACGGCGAAGCTGCAACTGGGCGGCGAGCACGGCAATATTATCGAAGTGAAAGTCGGCGATGTGTTACTGCTTCCGGCCGGAATCGGCCATAAACAGATTTCTGCCGATGACGATTTTATGCTGGTCGGCGCGTATCCGCCGGGCATCAAAGCCGATTTATGCCATGACGAATTGCCGCAACTGGCGGCTCGCACCAAAGCGGTGAACGCCGTCCCGCTGCCCGCGACGGATCCGGTGACCGGACACAGCGAAGGCAGCATGCTGGTGTGGCATCAGAAATAACCGGGCATCACGCGGCGGTCAGGGCAAACCGCGCCACGGCTTTTTCCAGACGCTGCGACTGGTCCAGCAACTGCTGGGAAGATGCCGCCGCATGATCCGCCAGTTTGCCGTTTTGCAGCGTCACATGATTAAGCGCGGTAATGCGTTCGGAGACATCGTGAACACTTTGCCCCTGATACAACGTCGCTGCCGAAATCTCACTGACTAACGTGCTCAGGCCGTTGAAGATATGAATTATCTCTTCCAGACTTTGCCCCAGCACCGTAACGGATGCCGAACCGCGATCAATTTGCTGCACGGAATCATCAATCAGCTGGTGAATGCCACGCGTCGAATGGCTGCTCTTTTGCGCCAGCAGACCGATTTCTTTCGCCACCACCGCAAACCCGCGTCCGTGCTGTCCGGCATGCGCCGCTTCAATCGCCGCATTCAGCGCCAGAATATTGGTCTGAAACGCCACGCTGTCGATCATTGAGACAATACTGCTCATTTCTGAAGACTGGCTGACAATCTCTTTCATCGCGGTATCCACCTGTCCCATCACTTCCCCGCCGCGCGTCGCCACGCCTTTCGCCTGCTCGGCGCGTTGACTGGCCTGCAACGCATAGGCGGCGTTTTCTTTCACACGTTCATTAAGATGGGTGATGTGTTCAGTGGCAGCGCTGAGTTCTTCGCTCTGAATGGCGGCCTGTGCCGATAATTCCTCGTTACCCTTTGCCATCTGATTGATATTGATCATGATATGCGAGGAGGCATCGCGCACTTCACTGACCAGTTTTTGCAGGCCGTGCTGCATGTTGCGCAGGCTGACACCCAGCTCGCGGACTTCAATCACCCGCGCGTGGTCATCTTCGACATCGCGCGATAAATCCCCGGCGGCCAGCACGCTGATGTGCCCGATCATGCGTTGCAACGGACGGATAATCCACGCAGACACACCGCGCCAGACCAGCACCGCAATCACCGCCAGAATGACCAGCGCGCCCATAAACAGCGTTTTCGCCTGCGTCAGCGCGTTGAGTAAGCGGTCGCTCAGGGACACCGCTGTGTGCTCATTAACCGCCAGATAAGCATAATATTTCTGGCTGAAGTCATCCTGAAACGCCTGGATCGGCACTTCAAAGAAGGAATCAATATTGTTGTTCTTTTGCAGACCGTTCGCCTGTTCCCGCAAGCCGTCGTAGAACATCTGATAGCTGGATTTCAGCTCGGTGGCAGCCGTATCGGCGTTTTTCGTCATACCTTCGAATTGTGCAAACGCTTTTTGCGACGCGGCAAGCGAACCCAGCGATTCTTCCATCAGGCTGTTCCAGCTCCCGACCGAGCCGGTTTCTTTATCCTGCATGTAATAAATACCGGCACGGTTCAGTTTGTCGCTGGCCATCAGCAGTTCCATACGGGCTTTATCCATGACGGCTTGCTGCTGACGCAGACTTTCGGTCGCAATAACGTTGTTATGTGCATCCTGCAGGATTTTGGTGAGCACCACGGTGGAGAAGATTTGCAAAGCAGAAAACAGGGCGATAACGCAAATTACCCCGAAAAGGATCCCCCGTGGACGTTTGATGAAACCCGATCGAAACAATCTGTTGAATGGTATTTTACCAATAAGTGAACGAGAAGTTAAATTCATGATTATTCTGCATTATTTAGAGAAGAAACAGAATTTTACTCGCGGGAAATGACAGAAGTATTTCAGGGAGCGGCGCTGAACCGCTCCCTGCGATTACTTATTGTTTCGGGAAGATCCACACATGGTTTTCGGGAAGTGCCAGACGGCAATGCTGCGGGTCGCGCACATCGGTGCCGTAAGCACGGATCACAAAATCATCGCCGGTTGTGCGGAACAGATATTCCCAGCGGTCACCGAGATACATGCTGGTCAGAAGCGGTAATTCCAGCTGATTCTCGCCCGGCCCGTCGGCCAGCACCACGCGTTCGACGCGGATCACCGCCGTCCCTTCTTGCCCGGCCTGCACCCCCTCACCCGCCAGCCCCCACAGCACCCAGTCGCTGCCTTCGATACGCGCTTTACCCTCACGCACTTCGGTGACTTTGCCGTGCAGACGATTGTTGCTGCCCATAAATTCTGCGGTAAACAGGGTTTTCGGCGAACCGTACATTTCCTGCGGCGTACCCTGCTGTTCAATTTTGCCGTTGTTGAGCAAAAGAATACGGTCAGAAATCGCCATCGCTTCATTCTGGTCATGCGTCACCATCAGCGCCGACAGTCCGAGTTTAATGATCAGTTCGCGCAGGAACACCCGCGCCTCTTCACGCAGTTTGGCATCCAGGTTTGACAGCGGCTCATCGAGCAAAATCACCGGCGGGTTGTAGACCAGCGCACGGCCAATCGCCACGCGCTGCTGCTGGCCGCCGGAAAGCTGATGCGGGTGGCGCTTGCCCAGATGCCCGAGGCCCAGCTGATTCAGCACATCCTGTACGCGCCGGGTAATTTCACCCGCCGAAACCTTACGTAATTTCAGCGGATACGCCACGTTCTCAAACACGGTTTTATGCGGCCACAGGGCGTAAGACTGAAACACCAGCCCGAGATTGCGCTCTTCGGCCGGAATTTCGCTGCGCGGTGTGCCGTCATAAACTTTGTTTTTGCCAATGACGATAGTGCCTTTCACCGGCTTTTCCAGCCCGGCGACGGCACGCAGCAAGGTGGTTTTTCCGCTGCCGGAAGGCCCGAGCAATGACACCACTTCGCCGCGTTTCAGATCCATGGAAACGCCCTTCAGCACCGGATTATCACCATAAGTCAGGTGCAGATTGTCGACAGATAATTCAATCATGTAATTTCACTCCGAAACGAAGGGCAATACCCAGACCTAACACCACCAGCAGGATGTTAATAAAGGAGAGCGCGGCAACAATATCAATGGCGCCCGCCGCCCACAGGGAAACCAGCATCGAGCCGATGGTTTCCGTACCCGGCGAAAGAAGATAGACACCAGTGGAATATTCACGCTCGAAAATCAGGAACATCAGCAGCCACGAGCCAATCAGGCCGTAACGCGACAGCGGAATGGTAACGTGACGGGTGATCTGCCCGCGGGTCGCCCCGGTACTGCGCGCCGCCTCTTCCAGCTCCGGCCCGACCTGCAACAGTGTCGAGGAAATCAGCCGCAGACCATACGCCATCCACACCACGGTATAGGCCAGCCAGACGCTGAAAATCGTACTGCGCAACGATCGCAACCAGACCACCAGGTTATCGCGCAACCACTGTGACCACGGCATGCCGGAAAGCCAGCCGGATTTGAGCGCGTTATCGAGCCACATCGGCAGGAACAGGAACACCCACAGGAAAGCCAGACCGGCCAGCAGCCCCGGCACCGCACGCGGCACCAGTACGCTGTAATCAAGGAAACGGGTGACGCCGTCGGGTTTACGGTGCATCGCAATACCGATAAACAGATAACAGGCCACTGCCAGCGCACCGCCAATGACGCCAATGGCCATCGAGTTGACGATAGCGCGCAGCAGGTTCGGCTGTTCCCAGATAGTGCGGAACGTGTTGAGCGAGAGTTCATCCCAGATGGAAACCCCGACGCCCCAGTTAGAGATAAATGCACGCAGCATCACACCAATCAGCGGAACGCCGATGGTCACCGTCAGCCAGAACGCCACCACAGCCCCGGCCACCCAGCGCCATTTTCCAAGCGGTAAAGCACGCGCCTGCGACGCTTTACCTTTCACCGTCACGAAGCGGTTGGCGGTACGCATCAGGCGGCGCTGCAACATCACCAGCGGAATAGTGATACAAATCAGCACCACGGCAACCGCAGCCATCAGATGATAAGACGGCGTACCAAGTTTGTTGGTCAGCTGATAAAGATAGGTCGCCAGCACCATGTTGCCTTCCGGGTCACCCAGTACCAGCATCAGGCCGAACACTTCCAGCCCGAGGAAGAACAGCAAAACGGTGGCGTACAGAATCGACGGGCGCACCATCGGCAGACTGACCGCCGTCATCACCTGTAACGGCGAGGCGCCTGCGGTTCGCGCGGCTTCCTCAACATCCGACCCGACGCTGCGCAACGCCGAGGAGATATACAGATAGGCGTGAGGAACATGCGTCAGACCGGCAATCACCACGATGCTCGACATGTCGTAGATGTTCCACGGCACGAAACCGAGGATCGCCTGTGCCCACAGTGAAAAGAACCCGACCGGTCCGGCGGCCACCACGTAACCGAAACCTAATACCATCGGCGACACAAAAATCGGCACCAGGATCAGCGGTTCAATCACGCGTCTGCCCGGCAAATCCGTACGCACCATCAGGAACGCCAGAATACCGCCAAGCGGGATGGCGATGACCACCAGCCCGAAGGCCAGAATAAAGCCGCTTTTCAGGGCCTTGTAGAAATCCGGATCAGTAAAGATGAATCCAAAGGATTCGAGGCTCCATTCTTTCGACGGCGAAAAGAACGGCGCGGAGAGGAAACTCTGTATCACGATGAACGACAACGGAATGTAGATAACCAGCGCCGTTATCAACACCACAATGCCGCGCGGCAGGCTCTGCCACTTTCTGCGCAATGCATTCATGTTACTTCCCTTCGGTTAGAAACAAGGAGAGCGAAATCAGGCAGGAAAAAGGAAGCGCGGCGGAAAGTGACGCGCTTCGATATGTCACTACTTGGCAGCAGCGGTACGCCACTGTTTGATGTAATCCAGGCGTTTTTTCTGTTGCAGGTATTCCAGCAGGGTTTCATCCACCGGGATGGGTTTGAGCGCGTTGCCCAGCATTTTGGTCATACCATCGATATCATTTTTGCCTTCGATATCGTTACGGATGGAGGGAATGTCAGCCTGATTGGCCAGAATGCTCTGCCCCTTCTCGGACAAGACATAGTCCAGCCACAGTTTGGCCGCGTTGCTGTTTTTCGATTCCTGACTGATGAAGGAAACGCGGGAAAGCACCAGGGTGTAATCCTTCGGATAAGAAATCCCCAGTGACGGGTCAGTTTTAGCGCGGGCTTCGGCGTAGGAACCCAGGATGTTAAAGCCGATCAGGTTTTCGCCGGAAGAGACACGTTCCATCATGGTGCCGGTAGAGGATTGCACTGCTAAGCCGCCTTTGGCCACGTCAGCCAGCGTTTTGAAATAATTCGGATCGGCTTTGAAATCCTGTACGGACAGCATGAAGCCGAGACCGGATTTCTCAATATCGTAAGTCGTGACTTTTTTGTTGAACTTTTCGGTCTGGCTGGCGATCAGTTTTGCCAGTGCCGCATGGGAATCAGGCACATCACCGGCCGGGATCAGGCGTTTGTTATAGATAAACACTACCGGTTCATACGTCGTGCCGTAGGCTTTGTCTTTCCACACTGCCCATTTTGGCAGTTGCCCCTGTTCAGGGGATTTATATTCCTGCGCGTAGTCGGTCGCCAGTTTCAGCGCGGTATCCATCGAGGAACTCCAGACCACGTCGCCGCTGGTGCCGCCCGCCGCCTGTTCGCTGATATAACGGTTGTACAGCTCGGTGCTGTTCATGTCGTTGTATTCGACTTTAATGCCCGGATACGTCGCCTCGAAGCCCTGGATCAGCGGGCCAGCGGCTTTGGTGTCAGTCGTGGAATAGACCACGACTTTGCCTTCTTTAGTCGCCGCATCGACGATTTTTTGATAGTCAGCCGGGTAGCCTTGAGGTAATGCAGACATTGCAGAGGAAGACATCATTACAGCCAGAGCAATCAGAGAGATACGTAATTTATTCGACATTATTGTTAACCTCTAGTTACATTTGGGAAACTAAAAATCAACATAACGCATAACATCGGACAGGCAATAGGGTAACGTTTTTATCTTCCCGATTTGTGATTCGTGGCGTTTTTTAAGCAATTAACACCATAAAAACCACGGTGGAAAACGCAAAACAGGCCCTCTGAATGGCCTGTTTTTAAGGACAGAAAACGGGGATTATTTAAAATATCCGGCGGTATCAATATCGGTCAGTAAATCCTGATGTACGGGTTTCCAGCCCAAAATATCGCGGGTGATCTGACTTGAGGTCGGATTATTTAATGAGGCAAAATGGGTAAACCAGCCAAAATGTGCCGCCAGATCTGGCCCGTTTTTACTCACCACCGGCAGGTTCAGGTGCTTACCGATGAGGGTGGCAATCTCACGGAATGGCACACCTTCTTCTGCATTCGCGTGATAAATCGCATTCTGCGCGCCCTTCTCCAGTGCCAGCACAAACACTTGCGCGGCATCAAAACGGTTCACCGCCGGCCAGCGGTTTTCGCCATCCCCCGGATACGCTGATTCCCCCTTTTCCCGCGCCAGCGCAATGAGCAGCGGCACAAATCCATGATCGCCCGCGCCATGCACCGATGGCGGGAGACGCACCAGTGACACCCGCACGCCCTGCTCTGCCAGTTTAGCGACGGCAAGATCGGACGCCACGCGAGGATTTTGCCCGTACGGATCGGGTAAATCATTTTCCGTAGCCAGACGGCCATTGTTCACCAGCGCCGTGCCGGAGGTGACGATCAGCGGTTTATGGGTGCCCTTCAGCGCAGCGCCTAATGCGCCAATCGCCAGCCGGTCTTTTTCACAATTTTCCAGAAACTTCGAAAAGTCATGGATAAACGCGGTGTGGATCACCCCGTCGGCCTGCGCGGCGCCGGATGCGAGGCTCTCAAGATCTTCAATACTGCCGCGATGAACACCGGCACCCGCGTCGGTCAGCGCCTGCGCCGAGGCATCCGAACGGGCCAGCCCCAGCACCTGATGACCGGCCCGCAGCAATTCCTGAACCACCGCAGAACCGACAAAACCTGTTGCACCTGTCACAAATACACGCATTGCGAATTTCCCCGTTGTTGGCTAAACCTGTCGTGGCTACAAAAGCCCAGAACTTACGTCATAAAATATAGGGGCTGGAGGAAAGACGATCTATGCGCTAATGTCCGCATTATCTTTGCAATCGTCCGGAGTCGCTGATGGACCCTCTTTCTGATGTGTTATCACTGCTGAAGCCGCGCAGTTATATGTCCAAAGGTTTTGAAGCCGGAGGCGCCTGGTCGGTGCAATTTCCCGACCATTATCAGTCGATTAAATGTAACGCGATTATTCGCGGTGAATGCTGGCTGGCAGTCGATTCCGTGCCAGGCGCAGTGCATCTGAAAGCCGGAGACTGCTTTGTGTTACCCAGCGGACGCCCGTTCCGGCTGGCCAGCGATCTTAGCCTTCCGTCCGTCGATGCCGGGCCCATTTTCCAGCAGGCGCAGGATGGCGGAACGGTTTCCTGTAACGGCGGCCAGGATTTCTTCCTCACCGGCAGCCGGTTTGCGGTCAGCGGCGCAAACGCCTCTACCCTGCTGGCGATGCTGCCGCCGGTGGTGCATATCTCAAAAGAATCCGACAGAGCCAGCCTGCGCTGGGCGGTTGAACGGATGATGCAGGAACTGCGTGACCAGCGTCCCGGCGGGTTGCTTATTGCGCAGCATATGGCGCACATGATGCTGGTACAGGCGCTGCGGATGCACGTCGATAACGCGCCGGAAGGTGAAACCAGCGGCTGGTTTGCCGCACTGGCCGATAAGCAGTTATCCAAAGCGCTGAATGCAATGCATGAAAACCCGGCGCAGCGCTGGACGGTGCAAACGCTGGCAGAACGGGCGGGTATGTCGCGTTCTGTATTTTCTCAAAAATTCAAACAGGCTGTGGGCAGTGCGCCGCTGGAATACCTGACGCGCTGGCGGATGTTGCTGGCTGGCGACCGGCTGGCGAATACTAAAGAACCGGTATCAGCCGTGGCGCTTTCGCTTGGGTACGAATCAGAAAGTGCTTTCAGTACGGCGTTCAAACGCACACTGGGATGTTCGCCAAGGCAATACGGGCAGAAAGAAGCCGTCTGAAGAATAAGTGGAGGGGCAAAGGGGGAATTTCAGATACAAAAAAAGCCGCTAATCACTTAGCAGCTTTATTGTGTTGTTTATGGCGGAGGAGGAGAGATTCGAACTCTCGAATGGTTTCCCATCGCCGGTTTTCAAGACCGGTGCCTTCAGCCGCTCGGCCACCCCTCCGTAAACAACAAGTACCTTACGACCTCAGTCGTTCAGTACGGGGCGTAGTATACAAGACCGGAAAAAAGATGCAAATATTATTTTCAGTCTAGTTTGTTGATTTTATGAGCATTTAAACCGCGTACACAAAGTCGGGCATAAATAACAGAGACAAAAAAAGCCGCTAATTGCTTAGCAGCTTTCTTGTGTTGTTTATGGCGGAGGAGGAGAGATTCGAACTCTCGAATGGTTTCCCATCGCCGGTTTTCAAGACCGGTGCCTTCAGCCGCTCGGCCACCCCTCCGCAACGAAGCGAACTATAAACAGTGCCGATCCGCTTGTAAAGCCTGATTCTGTTCTGATTGCCTGAAAAACAGGCATTCGGTTCGCAAGCGGCGATTTAAGCATCATTTCGGTGATTTTGACGTCAGGATACCGCGCCGTGCCCCGCTCCGGGCAGGTAAAGAAGGGTAAAACGTCTTTAATGACGCACCGCAACTACTTACACTGCAACCTGTTTGTATTTTCACCGACTCCAATTAGATACCCAAAATAATTTGGGTCGCAGGAAGGCGGCAAGAGAGGGAGTCCCGATGAGCTTACACAGGTAAGTGATTTGGGTGACCGGGCGAAGCCAACGCATCTGCGACACAAAGTATGAAGGGCTTAAGTGAGAATTTTATTATGAACCGCATGGATCGTATCGTTGCATCTTCGTCATCATCACGCGCTGGCTCGTTGCTAAGCACGCACCGGGTGCTGCGTAATACTTATTTCCTGTTAGCACTGACTTTGGGCGTATCCGCGATTACTGCGACAGCAAGTACGGTTCTGAGATTGCCGTCCCCCGGTTTTCTGCTGACCATCGTTGGCTTCTATGGCCTGATGTTCCTGACCTACCGCACAGCCAACAGCCCGGCGGGTATTTTATCTGCCTTCGCGCTGACCGGTTTTATGGGGTATACGCTGGGGCCACTGCTGAGTTCGCTGCTTTCCGTCGGTGCCGGTGACATTATTATGCTGGCACTGGGCGGCACTGCGCTGGTGTTCTTCTGCTGTTCAGCCTATGTGCTGACCACGCGCAAAGATATGTCGTTCCTGTCCGGGATGATGATGGCTGGTTTTGTGGTGCTACTGGTGGCGGTTATCGCTAACCTGTTCCTGCAAATTCCTGCGCTGTCACTGGCGATCAGTTGCCTGTTTATTTTGTTCTCCGCAGGCGCAATCCTGTGGGAAACCAGCAATATTATTCATGGCGGCGAAACCAACTATATTCGGGCGACCGTCAGCCTGTATGTCTCGCTGTACAACATTTTTGTCAGCCTGCTGAGCATTCTGGGCCTGTCATCACGTAACTGATAAAGCCTGAAGTGGATCGAAGCCCCGCCTGCGTGCGGGGCTTTTTATTTTGTCTGACCGGCGTTTTTGCTAAACTAACTGCCGCATTTTTACAGGTTTGAGGTTGTATGCTGGAGTTTGAAGGTCAGGTTATTGAAACCGACGCTCAGGGTTACCTGAAAAACAGTCAGGAGTGGCAGGAAGGCATGGCGCCGCTGCTGGCGGAAGAAGAAGGGATCGTTCTGACTGACGCCCACTGGGAAGTCGTGCGGTTTGTGCGCGAGTTTTACCTCGAATTCAATACTTCTCCCGCCGTACGCATGCTGGTGAAAGCAATGGCGCAGAAATATGGCGAAGAGAAAGGCAACAGCCGCTATCTGTTCCGGCTGTTCCCGAAAGGTCCGGCCAAACAGGCAACCAAAATTGCGGGCCTGCCGAAACCGGTGAAGTGCTTGTGAAAGATTTCAGTATTTGATTTTAAAATCGCTGTAATTGCCAGGCGCGGTCGGTTCACTCAGTACGCGATCAACACGTGCATGTTTCGGCCCGCCCTGCTTTAGCCAGGCTAGCAACTGATCTACTTTCTCCTGCTCTCCGCACGCCACCACTTCGACGCTGCCATCCTCAAGATTTTTCGCGTAACCGGTCAGACCGAGACCGGTGGCCTGATGCTGGGTCGCAAAACGAAAACCGACGCCCTGCACCATGCCGTACACATAGGCGGCTATACTGACTGTTGCCATAATATTCTCTCCGTTAGCGGTATGGTTCGTTGCAATTTGACCTGCATGACCGGACAATGTCGCTCTTTTTTGTCTCCGAACCGACAGAACCTAATTTTATGACTGCACGTTTAATTCTGGCCAAAGGCCGTGAAAAATCACTTCTTCGTCGCCACCCGTGGGTGTTTTCCGGCGCGGTTTCGCGCATCGAAGGTAAAGCCAATTCCGGCGAGACTATAGATATTGTAGACAGTCAGGGAAAATGGCTGGCGCGCGGCGCCTATTCGCCGTCCTCGCAGATCCGTGCGCGCGTCTGGACATTCAAACAAGATGAAGACATTGATATCGCGTTCTTCATCCGCCGTTTACAACAGGCGCAGAGCTGGCGCGATTATATCGCTAAGCGCGACGGACTGGACGGTTACCGCCTGATTGCTGGGGAATCCGACTGCCTGCCAGGTATCACTATCGACCGCTTCCAGAATTTCCTGGTGCTGCAATTGCTGTCAGCCGGTGCGGAATATCAGCGTGCCCCGCTGATTGCTGCACTGCAACATTGCTATCCGGAATGTGCAATCTGGGATCGTTCCGACGTGGCCGTGCGTAAAAAAGAAGGGCTGGAACTGGCTCAGGGACACGTATTTGGCGACGAGCCTCCTGCCTTGTTGCCGATTCAGGAACACGGAATGAGCCTGCTGGTGGATATTAAAGAAGGTCACAAAACCGGTTTCTATCTTGACCAGCGTGACAGCCGCCTTGCCGCACGTAATTATGCCGCAGGCCGCAACGTTCTGAACTGTTTCTCTTATACCGGCGCTTTCGCGGTGTCTGCGCTGATGGGCGGCTGTACAAAAGTCACCAACGTGGATACCTCCCAGGCAGCGCTCGACGTGGCCCGTCAGAACGTTGAACTGAATAAACTGGATCTCTCGAAAGCAGAATTCGTGCGTGAAGACGTGTTCCAGTTGCTGCGCAAATACCGCACCGAAGGCCAGCAGTTCGATATGATCGTGATGGATCCGCCGAAATTCGTTGAGAACAAAAACCAGCTGGCAAGCGCCTGCCGTGGTTACAAAGACATTAATATGCTGGCGTTGCAACTGTTACGTCCGGGGGGGATTCTGCTGAGTTTCTCCTGCTCCGGATTGTTGCCAACGGATTTATTCCAGAAAATTCTGGCTGATGCGGCGCTGGATGCCGGTCGTGAGATCCAGTTCGTCGAGCAGTTCCGTCAGGCAGCCGACCATCCGGTGACCGGCGCTTACCCTGAAGGCCTATATCTGAAAGGGTTCGCCTGCCTGGTAATGAACTGACAAAATAAGCACGGTGTGCTGTTGCGGCGGCACGCCCGCGAATTTTAAGCAGATTACGTGGTCAAAACTTGAAATAGCCCGTTTTATCTCCATATAGAGATTAATGAATTATTTTTGGGAGGTGACTATGATTGCCAGTAAATACGGTATCGGACAGCAGGTCCGCCACAGAATGTTAGGTTATCTGGGTGTGGTTATTGATGTTGATGCACAATATTCGCTCGATAAGCCTGACGTCAATGATGTCGTTGCTGATGATTCAATGCGTACCGCTCCCTGGTACCATGTCGTGATGGAAGATGAAGAAGGTCAGCCGGTTCACACTTACCTGGCTGAAATTCAGATCGATCATGAAGCGGCACGTTCACATCCTGAACAAGCCTCGCTGGATGACCTGGCAGCCTCAATCCGTAACCAGTTACAGGCACCGCGACTGCGTAACTGAGCATGATGGCTTTTTCCTGACAAGATGAAAGATAAAAACCGGCGCAGTAGCCGGTTTTTTTACGGGCAGGATCCACAGACGTTTACTTTTCCATGCCCAGTCGCGGAATTTCAATTTTCGGGCAGCGATCCATCACCACCTTCAGCCCAGCCTCTTTTGCCAGCACAGCAGCCTGTTCATTAATGACGCCCAGTTGCAGCCACAGCACGTTCGCCTTAATCGCAATCGCTTCCTGCGCCACGCCATAAGCGGCATCCGCATTACGGAACACGTCCACCATATCTACCGGATGGGGGATTTCTGCCAGAGAACCATAAGCTTTCTGGCCGAGCAGTTCCTGCCCCGCCAGCTTCGGACTGACCGGGATCACCTCAAAGCCCTGAGAAAGTAAATACGCCATGACGCCGTAACTTGGTCGGCCGGGATTATCACTGGCCCCCACCAGCGCGATGGTTTTCACTTCTTCAAGAATCTTGCGGATATCGTTGTCTTGCACGGGTTTATCTCCTTTGGCCTGTATGCATTAAGTGTAACGCAGCCTGACCATTTCGACAGTCTGTACGTGAAAAAGAGCCGTTGCAGGATCACGTCGGTGGGAAATTAAAACATTTTGTAAAACTTTGACACACAATCGTCATTCCTGAATAATAGAGGATGAGCAACGTTGTATCTGAGGAGAGAGGAATGAAAATCTGTCATGCGCTGGTCGCATTAGCGAGTCTCAGCCTGATGGTGTCAGCTTCAGCGACCTCACTTAAATTGTCCCCCGATGTCGATGTTCTGGTAATCGATGGCAAACAGATGTCTGGCGCAATCCTTAAAGGTGCAGACAGCCTCGAACTCGATGGCGGTCAGCACCAGATTCTGTTTCAGGTCAGCAAAAATGTCCGTTCCGTCACTCAACAGGCACCGATAATCTACCATTCGCCTGCCCTTATCGTGACCTTCAATGCTAAAAGTAATCGTTCCGTTTCTTTCGTTCTGCCAAAACTGAGCAACGACAATGAAACGACACAATTTAGCCAGCAGATGAATTATCAGCTCATTGATGAACAAGGCCGTCAGATACCGACACAACGTGACGTCCTGAATATGTTTAATCCCGGGCATACTGCCGACGCTGAAAAATTAATGATGACTTATAATTTGTCGGGCGCACGTGCGGCGGTTCCTTCATTCGCCAAAGGCAGCGCGGATAAAAAATCTGCGTTAGCCACCGACGCAACATCTCAAATTTCTATCGTTTATCTTCATCCGTTGTGGACACGTCTGGCCGCGAATGCTGGCTTTGAGCGGTTGTTACTCTGGTTAAAACTGCCGGATAATCAGGAACGCGCGTCATAACTTAATCTGCATCACGCATTCCTCCTTCTTAACGGCGAATTATTCCCCCTGAGCTATGCAGTAAAACGGAGTTTCAGTATTCTGTGATCCACTTTTACTTTCGCGTTGAAGGGAATTAGATGGAATACACGACCCGCACGATCGCAAAACAAAAACATATAGCCCTGGTCGCGCATGACCACTGCAAAAGTACCCTGCTGAAATGGGTTGATAAAAACGTTGCTGAGCTTTCGCAGCATATCCTGTATGCCACCGGCACGACGGGTAACCTGGTTCAGCGTAATACCGGGATTAATGTCAAAAGCATGCTAAGCGGGCCGATGGGCGGCGACCAGCAAGTGGGCGCGCTGATTGCCGAAGGCAAAATCGATATGCTGATTTTCCTCTGGGATCCGCTCAATGCCGTTCCGCATGATCCGGATGTGAAAGCCCTGCTGCGCCTGGCGACCGTATGGAACATCCCGGTGGCAACCAATCTGTCTACTGCTGACTTCCTGATCCAGTCTCCGTTGTTCCAGTCTGAAGTCGAAATCACTATTCCTGACTACCAGCGCTATCTGTGGTCACGCCTGAAAGAATAATGATTCAATAGGCTGATTTTTAAAAGTAAAAAGCCCGGCGATTGCCGGGCTTTTTATTGATCTTATCTATGGTTTTCGCTGGACCGGTACACCGATATCTTCAAGCTGTTCTACGAAGACGGAAGGACGTTCTTTATCCTGCAGCAACCAGACCTGATGCTTCGCACGCGTCATCGCCACATACAATAAACGCCGCTCTTCGGCATCCAGAAAGTTTTCCGGTTCAGGCAATAACACTTCCTCCAGCAAAGATTCCCGCGCGGGCGCAGGGAAACCGTCATTGCCATCATGCAATCCGACGATAATCACGTATTCAGCCTGTTGTCCTTTACTGGCATGAATCGTCATGAAATCAAGATTAAGCTTTGGCCAGCGGGTCGCGGCTTTCTCCAGAATTTGCGGTCGAAGATGGTGATAACGCGCCAGCACCAGAATATGTTCATCAACGGTGACATAGCCGCTAAGTTTATCCAGCAATTTTTCCATCTGGTCCTCAGGCAGTATCACGACATTTTTCTTGTTGCCTTTGGTCAGACTGTTCAGCGGCTTCTTCAACTGATAAGGGTTTTGCTGCACAAACTTATTGGCAATTTCACCGATGCGGTCATTGAACCGGTAAGTCGTATCCAGTGCGCATTGCGCTCCTTCGCCAAAATTGTCAGCAAACGCCGTGGTCAGGGACAACTCCGCACCGCTGAAACGGTAAATCGCCTGCCAGTCGTCCCCCACAGCAAACAAACTGGTATGTTTGTTAAGTTTACGCAAGGCAGAAAGCAGCAGTGCACGCTGGGGGGAAATGTCCTGGAATTCATCCACCAGAATATGCTTCCACGGGCTGACAAAACGCCCTTTTTCCAGAATATTGACTGCCTGATGGATAAGCCCGGAAAAGTCCACTGCGCCCTCTTCTTTCAGTGCCGTTTTCCAGGCTTTCATCAGCGGTGCCATCAGACGAATACGCTTTGTAAACAGATCTTTGACGTCTTCCGGCGCGCTTTCGATCATCTCCGCCTGACTGCCACCGTGCATACGCATCAGGCTGAGCCAGCGTTCAAGGCGGCTTCCGAGGCGCTCCGCCAGCGATTTATTTTTCCAGTAATCACCCTCAGGAACGGTCCATTCCAGTTCGTCTGTCATCCATTGCCGCCAGCCGCTGGCCTGCACTTTTTTCTCTGCACACTGCTGCTGCCATGTCTTAATCAGTAAGCTGCGCCGGGCTTTCGAATCGGTTTCAAGTTTGCTGATTTTGGGGGCTTTTTTGCTGCCTTCCTGGATAATCTGCAAAGCGAGCGCATGAAATGTCTTGGCCTTGATGCCTTCAGTATGCAAACGCTCTTTGATACGCCCGTTCATTTCATCCGCTGCCTGACGACCAAAGGCCAGCAACAGAATTTGTTCAGGATGCGCTTCCTGACGGCGCAACAGCCAGCCCGCGCGCGCCACCAGCACCGACGTTTTACCACTGCCCGCGCCAGCCAGCACCAGCACCGCGTCTTCACCGTTCACGACAGCGCGGCATTGGCTGTCATTGAGCGGTGACACTTCAACGGTATCAAAAAAGTCACGGTTATCAGCAATCACCCTGTCAGTCCAAGCCAGATTGCGCCGGTCGACACTGCGTTTACCCTGCTCAAGCCAGCGCAGACAGGTCTGATAATCTTCCCGACAATTATTAAATTCAGTAAGACGTTCAACAGGCACCGGGATCGCAGAAAATGCCTCAGTAATGTCTTTCTGCACATCCGCCAGATCAATGCGTTTGAACCATTTGTCTTGCTGTTCAATCTGGGTAATTTTTTCAACCTGCCCGCGCAATACTCCGGCGCTGACCTCGCTCATCTCGAGACTCCAGGTCTGCCAGATATTGAGCAGGTATTGATAAAAACGCTGTGTTTCCTGCCATTCGGTGCCGTGCAGCCGGACCACTTTTTGCTCCGGCAATTCAAATTCAAGCTCCCCCCAGACGATGCCACGTTTGCAGCGAATCTGAATAAGCTGATTAAAAGGGATCAGATAGTGATGTTTATCGCCGCTGACTTCCACGCCGGCATTAAGCAGACGCACCCGGTTATAAGGGTGCTGCGCCAGATGTTTCCCGAATGAGGTCGATTTCAGTTCCATATCATCACACCGTGTTTTTCTTTAATTCCTGACATTTTACATGCAAGAGCATTTAAGAGTTTACCTTTGATAAGCGCAGGCGATCCACGCTCCAAAACAGAGTAGAATAAGAGGTATGTTTGCGTTATGTGAACACGAAATTTATCAACTTTTTAACCTCTTCGGGAAGAGCTGCCATGCGTACCGTACTCAATATTCTTAACTTTGTTTTAGGTGGTTTTTTCACCACGCTTGCCTGGCTGCTTGCTACGCTGGTCAGTATCGTGCTGATCTTTACTCTGCCACTCACCCGTTCTTGCTGGGAAATCACCCGTCTTTCACTGCTGCCATTTGGCAATGAAGCCGTACATGTCGATGACCTGTATCCGGAAAAACGCAGCGCGTTGCTGTCCGGCGGAGGTACTCTGTTGAATATCTTCTGGTTTATTTTTTTCGGCTGGTGGTTATGCTTGTCGCATATCGTTGCCGGTATCGCGCAATGTATCAGCATAATCGGTATTCCGGTGGGCATTGCGAACTTTAAAATTGCTGCCATTGCACTCTGGCCGGTAGGACGCAGGGTCGTTTCCGTCGAGCTGGCAAAGCAAGTTCGTGAAGCTAATGCAAGCCGTCAGAGAGAAAACGGACGCATTCGCTGATTGCGATGTTTCAACATTTTTGAATTTTAAGGTGGGTTTTTCGTGCTTTCTATTGCACCCGGTTTACGGCGCTATGCCTATAACAGCAATATTCTTTATCACATCAGGATTTTCATTGCGCTGACAGGGGCTGCGGCATTGCCATGGTGGTTGGGTCAGTTCACGCTGACAATCCCCCTTACACTCGGTGTGGTTGCTGCGGCTCTTGCCGATCTTGATGATCGTCTCGCTGGCCGTCTGCGCAATTTGCTGATTACTCTGGTCTGTTTTTTTATTGCTTCAGCATCCATAGAATTACTCTTCCCCTATCCGTGGCTTTTTGCGCCCGGGCTGATGATTTCAACCTGCGGATTCATCCTGCTGGGGGCCCTGGGGCAGCGTTATGCCACGATTGCCTTCGGCGCGTTGCTGATCGCCATATATACGATGCTTGGCACCAGCATGTATCACATCTGGTATCAGCAACCGCTGATCCTGCTTGCGGGTGCTATCTGGTATAACCTGCTGACGCTGGCTGGCCATATTATTTTCCCCATCCGTCCGTTACAGGATCAGATCTCACGCTGTTTCACGCAACTGGCGGCTTATCTTGAAGCCAAAGCAACGTTGTTTGATCCCGATCAGGAAGATAACAACCAGCAACTGGTCGAGCTGGCCATGGCCAACGGTCAACTGGTCTCCACACTGAACCAAACAAAAAATACGCTACAGACCCGGCTGAAAGGAGATCGTGGCCAGAAAGGGACCCGCCGGACATTACATTATTATTTTGTGGTGCAGGATATTCATGAGCGCGCCAGCTCGTCCCACGTGCAGTACCTCAAACTCAGTGAACAATTTCATCACAGTGATATTCTGTTCCGCTTTCAGCGCCTGATGAGCATGCAGGCGCGGGCCTGTTTACAGCTGTCACAATGCATTCTTTATCGCCAGCAATATACCCACAACAGCCAGTTCGAACGGGCGTTTTCCCGGCTGGAAGAAGCCCTCAAACGTCTGGAATCTCATCACGAACACCGTGAGACATTACAGGCGTTACGCCATCTTTTACGCAATCTGCATGCGATTGACGCGCAACTGGCAAATATCGAGTCGGAGCAGTCTCTGCCGGAAAACCAGACCGGCAAAAGCCCGTTTGCGGAAGACCGTCTGACTGGCCTTGATGATATCTGGCTGCGCATTTCCCGCCATTTTACGCCGCAATCGGTGTTGTTCCGTCACGCAATTCGTATGTCTGTCGTGCTCTTTGTAGGCTACGTTTTCATTCAGGTCAGCGGCTTAAATCACGGCTACTGGATCTTGCTCACCAGTCTTTTTGTCTGTCAACCAAACTACAGTGCGACCCGCCGGAGGTTAGCTCTGAGGATAATCGGAACACTCGCCGGTATTGCTCTCGGGATCCCTATCTTGTATTTCGTTCCGTCCGTTGACGGGCAAATGATTCTGATCGTCATCAGCGGGTTATTGTTCTTTGCGTTCCGCACAGTGCAATACGCGCAGGCCACAATGTTCATCACCCTTCTGGTGTTGTTATGCTTCAATTTGTTAGGCGAAGGATTTGAAGTCGCTATCCCGAGAGTAATCGATACGCTGATTGGTTGTGGTATCGCCTGGGCGGCAGTGACCTTTATATGGCCCGACTGGAAATTCAGGCAACTTGATAAGGTGGTCAGAAAAACGTTCGATGCTAATTGCCGTTATCTTGATGCTATTCTGGTGCAGTACCATCAGGGGAAAGACAACAGTCTCGAGTACCGTCTGGCCCGCCGTGATGCGCATAATTGCGATGCCGAACTGGCGTCCGTGGTGTCGAACATGAGCTCTGAGAGAAATAACGAACCGGCGACACTCGAAGCGGCGTTTCGCCTGTTATGCCTCAATCATACTATGCTGAGCTACATTTCAGCGCTGGGTGCCCATCGCGAAAAACTCAATGATGCCGAAACCCTGAGGTTGCTGGATGATGCAGCATGCTGCGTTGACGGCGCTTTGCATCATCTGCCTTCTGAAGCAGAACGCATCCAACACGCGCTCGGTGAACTCACTGCACGTATTCAGATGCGTACAACGGATATCGACAGTAAAGAGCAGCTCGTGCTTCAGCAAATTGGATTACTGGTGGCTCATTTGCCTGAGCTCACCAGTCTTAATACTAAGATCCTGCCGGCACAAAATCGGCTCTAGTTGCAGATAACTTACGCAAACTTAGTGCACAACCGTTGATAGCTGCTCTTGGTGATGGTTAAACCAGTGAGTTAATGACTCTCTGGATTCCATCGGCAAAGCGGCTTCATGGAAGCCCAAAATTGCCCCTTCGAGTGCCATCAGTAAATTAATCCCTAAATTCTTTTTTTTAATGGCACACAGTTTGAGGTAGGTATGGCAGGCCCCCTGTAACCGCAAGTCCCCCGAGTTCTCAATGCCGACTTGCCAGAGCATCCTTTCTAGCGCCAGCGAGAGATTGGGTAAATCTTTCAATCGGACCGCTTCGTTGTTTTTTTTCAGCTCTATATCCCGCAACATCCCTTGCAACGATAATCTGCCCAGCTCGCACAGTGCCTGGTGATCACTCCATTGCCGGGCACTCACTTTGAAATAACGCAACTGCACATCCATGCCTCGCTTGCGATAGGTCAGCCTCTCCATCTTTTTGCGGCGAAAATGAGTTTCGGTTTCTCCGGTCGCTCGCAGATAGAGTTCACCATCAGAAACCAGGGCGAACATGACGCGGTCAGCGGACAAGCTCATCCCCCCAAATTGGGTGCGGGAACGAATATTACCCAACGGGGCAAAAATATCCAGACACTCAAGCACTCGTTTTTTTGATTTGTTTATCATTGCGTTATCCTTTTCACGTTAATCCCTTGCTTCCATTTTGAGTTACCAAAACAGCTAAAAGCAAAATACGCAATCTTATGAACTCCAACAAACATAAAATGCCGTTACAGCCTGTTGCCTTCAAAATTTGCGAGATATCTTGGAAAAATTGGGTTGATCTTTGCTCACCGCCAGAGTACTGTACATACATACAGTAACTCACTGGAGTACATCATTATGCGAACTCAACACCATACAAATCATCATTTTAGTCAGCTTGCTTTGCCCGTCACTCCGTCACAGGTAAATACGTCTGCATCCTTGAATAATGGTCTGATCACTGAGTTCGTCTATAGTGCGAGCCAACCTGCTTTTGCGCAGTTATTACTGCCCTTACTGCAACACCTGGGTATGCAGTCTCGCTGGTTGTTGTGGCTCACACCTCAACAAAAACTGAGCCGTCATTGGTTATCTCAGTCAGGTCTGCCGGTGGATAAGATGGTGCAAGTTAATCAAATTACGGCGATGTCGACGGTAGATGCGATGGAGAAAGCCTTGCAGACGGGTAACTACAGTGTCGTGTTGGGATGGCTTCCGGATTTGAGTGATACTGAGAGGGAAAGATTGCAAATTGCAGCACGCCAGGGTGGTGCTTACGGCTTCATAATGAGACCGACAAATGAACAGAATTCAGCTTGTGGACATCATTCCACAGTAAAAATTCACTCTTCCGTATACCATTAGTTCAAAATAGGAATCTTCCTATGAAAATAATGCGGAACTTAGTGATTTGTGCTGAATAATGCCTGCAAGCCAGTAAAAACGGGCTTCCGGAATGCAGATTAGTGCCAGATTTTGTCAGCAAATTGCCAAAGCCGTTAAGAAATGTGTCCGTTTTTCCCTTTTTTTCCACGGTGTTAACACATCAAGCTTGTAAGTTTCGCGCCACGTTGTAGACTTTACAACGCCAAGGTTGCTCGATAATGCCAACGTAAAGTGGCAAGTTCTGAAATGAAGCAATAATCTTGGCGTAAGGATTTTAACCAAGGGCTTAAAAAGCTTAAAGCTCAATTGCCTATTTGGATGATAACGAGGCGCAAAATGAAAAAGACAGCTATCGCATTAGCAGTGGCACTGGCAGGTTTCGCTACCGTAGCGCAAGCCGCCCCTAAAGATAACACCTGGTATACCGGTGGTAAATTGGGCTGGTCCCAATACCATGACACTGGTTTCGCAAACGCTTACAACGGTATCGGCAACGGCCCTACCCACGAAAGCCAACTGGGTGCAGGTGCGTTCTTGGGTTACCAAGCGAACCAATACCTGGGCTTTGAAATGGGATATGACTGGCTTGGCCGTATGCCTTACAAAGGCAGCGTAAATAACGGCGCGTTCAAAGCACAAGGCGTTCAGCTGGCTGCTAAACTGAGCTACCCGCTGACTGACGATCTGGACCTGTACACCCGTCTGGGTGGTATGGTTTGGCGTGCAGATGCTAAAGGTAACTTCAACAACGGTGCTAATGGTCGCGTAAGTGATCATGACACTGGTGTTTCTCCACTGGCAGCAGTTGGTGTTGAATACGCAGTAACCAAAAACTGGGCTACCCGTCTGGATTACCAGTGGGTTAACAACATTGGTGACGCGGCTACCGTTGGTGCACGTCCTGATAACGCAATGCTGTCTGTAGGTGTTTCTTACCGTTTCGGTCAAGATGAAGCAGCTGCTCCAGTTGTTGCTCCAGCACCAGCTCCAGCTCCAGTTGTAGAGACTAAGAAATTCACTCTGAAATCTGACGTTCTCTTCAACTTCAACAAAGCGACTCTGAAACCAGAAGGCCAACAGGCTCTGGATCAGCTGTACAGCCAGTTGAGCTCTATCGATCCTAAAGACGGTTCTGTTATCGTTCTGGGTTACACCGACCGTATCGGTTCAGAACAATACAACCAGAAACTGTCTGAGCAACGTGCTCAGAGCGTAGTAGATTACCTGGTATCTAAAGGTATCCCTGCTAACAAGATCTCTGCACAAGGCCAAGGTAAATCTAACCCAGTTACCGGTTCTACCTGTGACTCCGTTAAAGGCCGTGCTGCTCTGATCGACTGCCTGGCACCAGACCGTCGTGTAGAAATCGAAGTTAAAGGCTACAAAGATACTGTTACTCAGCCACAGGCTTAATAACACGCTTTAGCTTTTGCTACAGATACTAAAAACCCCGCCATGGCGGGGTTTTTTTTATGCCTTCGGTCAGAGCAAATAGCTGACTCCCTGAGACGCGAAAGCAAATCTATCCAATATCTTTCTTGCCGAGTATTTGTTCTAAATCTTCTTTCAATGAAGACATCTGATTCGCGTATTTCTCTTTACGCTCGGCATCTTCAAGCAGTTGAATGATCGTGTCAGAAAGCGTGACACCACGCCTTTGTGCCAATCCCGCTAAACGCTGCCAAACCAGAAATTCTAAATCGATAGATTTTTTGCGAGTGTGCTGATGCTCGGCATTGAAGTGACGCTTACGGCGTGCACGAATCGTTTGCTTAAGACGATTTTCCAGCGCCGGATTCATATTATTAACAATCCAGTCTGACACTTTGACCGGCTCGTTTTCCAGGTTGAGAAGTTGATTCACGGATTCCTGGGCAGCGCTGTTTTCCAAATGGCGGGTGATCCGCTCACCTTCCCGGTGTTTTTTCACCAGATACTTCCATTTCCAACCACTTTCGAGATTTTCCAGTTGCTGATATTTCATCGTGAACTCTTCGGTGACCACGTAACTTTACTAAGCATAACAGCTTTAATTCAATTTTCACCCCAAATAAAACCGCTTATTTTGGTTGTTTTTTGCCCACCTGTACAGCAATGTGCACTAAGACCAATTCCGCTACGACTCTCATTGTATGCAGCCGGATTTATTCTTGTATAATCGCACTTTCCCTTTTTATAGAAAACAGCTAACACATTGACCAATAACCGACTTGACTGGCAGCTTTTACTGCCCGACTCCGCGCCTTACGAGGCAATCTTTGCAACGGCTGCCCAGTTAGCCCCTGTCGATTTTGCAGGAATTCAGCCCCGGCTGGAAAATGGTTTAACGCTGTTTTGTCATCCCCGCTCACGTGTGCGTTTTATGACGCTCAAGGCGCAGGAAAATCGCGAATACTTGTCACGCATTACGCAGGTGGTCAGCGACTTACTACCTGAACCGGCGGAAGTCACGGGTAATCGTTACCATATTGAAGGCAATAAGGTAACGCTGCTGGCGGCGAAGACAGCGGAAGATGCATTCGCGGCGAAATCGACCTGCCAGTATCGTGAATGGGTTGAACCTGAACAGCTGTTCGGGTGCGTGCGCATTTACAAAGACCAGATCCAGCTGGAGCCGGGATTGGTACACCAGGTGAATGGCGGTGTGCTGGTACTTTCCATCCGTACCCTCATTGCGCAGCCTCTGATGTGGTTGCGTCTGAAACAGATGATCACCGAAGGTCAATATCATTGGGTCTCACCAGATGAGACGACACCTTTACCTGTGACAGTCCCTCCGATGCCTTTGGATATTCGCCTGATTCTGGTCGGTGACCGCTTATCGCTTGGTGACCTCAGTGATATGGAGCCAGAGTTGGTGGATTCTTCCATTTATGGTGAATTTGAAGCCGACCTGCCGCTGACGGAAGAAAGCGATATGGAAACCTGGTGTGGTTATGTCAATACGCTGGCTGATGAGCTTGAGATCCCACGCCTGGCCGCTGATGCATGGCCCGAGTTTCTGAAAATGGCCATTCGTCACAGCACCGATCAGGGCAGTCTGACACTCGATCCGGTATGGCTTAACACCCAACTTAGCGAAGCTGCACTCTATAATGAAGACGAGTTGCTGAGCGTTAAGTCTCTTGAAGCGGCATCCGGTGCACGTGCATGGCGTGAGAGTTATCTCCAGGAGCGTATGCAGGATGAAATCGAACTTGGACAAATTCGCATTGAAACAGAAGGCGAAGTTGTCGGGCAGATTAATGGCCTGTCTGTACTGGAATATCCGGGGCATCCGCGAGCGTTGGGTGAACCTTCCCGAATTAGTTGTGTCGTACATGCCGGCGACGGCGAATTTACAGACGTCGAACGTAAAGCCGAGTTAGGTGGTAATCTGCATGCCAAAGGCATGATGATTATGCAGGCCTTTCTGATTTCCGAGTTAGAACTCGACCAGCCTCTGCCCTTTTCCGCCTCGATTGTATTTGAGCAGTCTTACGGAGAAGTGGACGGCGACAGCGCTTCACTTGCTGAACTCTGCGCACTGATCAGTGCGTTGTCGATGCAGCCGATCAACCAGCAAATTGCGGTCACCGGCTCTGTCGATCAGTTTGGGAATGTGCAACCTATTGGTGGCGTAAACGAGAAAATCGAAGGTTTCTTCGAAGTTTGTCAACGTCGCGGTTTGACCGGTAAACAAGGGGTCATTCTGCCAACCAGCAACGTGCGCAACCTGTGCCTGCATCAGCAGGTTCTGGACGCCGTTCGCGAAGGCCAGTTTCATTTATGGGCAGTTGATAACGCAGCCGAAGCGCTACCTATCCTGACCGGATTGATTTACACAAACGAAGAAGAAGCTGAAGAAGAGCGTCCGAGTCTGCTGGGATTAATTCAGCAGCGTATTGCGCTGGCGACATCGCAAGGCAGCCCGCGTTATCCGTGGCCTCTTCGCTGGTTGAACTGGTTCAATCGCAGCTGATCGGAGTTGTTCAGCTTACAGCTGTTCGCTAAACTTCGCCCTTCATTAAAATAAGGCTTACATAGAACATGGTAGATAAACGCGATTCCTATACGAAAGAAGACCTCATAGCTTCTGGCCGCAGTGAACTGTTCGGCGCTGGTGGCCCTCCGTTACCATCAGGCAATATGCTGATGATGGATCGTATCGTTAAGATGCAAGAAGACGGCGGCACCCATGGCAAAGGCTATGTTGAAGCTGAATTAGATATCAACCCTGATCTGTGGTTCTTTGGTTGTCACTTTATTGGCGATCCGGTAATGCCTGGTTGTCTGGGTCTGGATGCCATGTGGCAGTTAGTGGGCTTCTATCTGGGCTGGCTCGGTGGCGAAGGCAAAGGCCGCGCACTGGGTGTGGGTGAAGTTAAATTCACTGGTCAGGTTCTGCCAACCGCAAAACTGGTCACCTACCGCCTGAATTTCAAACGTGTTATCAACCGTAAACTGATCATGGGCGTAGCTGATGGTGAAGTGCTGGTTGATGGTGTGGTGATTTACACCGCAACTGATCTGAAAGTGGGTTTGTTCAAAGACGCGGCTGCTTTCTAAGAGAGCCTGTTGCTGAGTCTGATAAAACGGTGAGTCTGATGGGCTCGCCGTTTTTTATGCGTGTTTTTCAGCGAACAGGGATGGTATTTGCCACAAACAAAAACCTCCGCGCACAGCGGAGGTTGTTCCTTATTCTGACAGGGTAGCCGCTTAAGCGGTAACAGCCCTGTCCTCCATGGCTTGTCGCCAACCCCCGAGCCAGTGTGATCGGGCATCTAATGATTGGTACGGACAAATCTCTTTTGAGCGTCCGCCAATACCTGCTTGATATCCACGTGATTGTGCCCGTTCCAGGCGATCGCGTTTTTGTCTCTTCATGCCTTGTATCCCTCATTATTCAGGTCAGGTGGAAAGAAAACAGTGGCCCGCTTCTGCGTCCACATCTAACAAATAGCTGCAATATGAGGAGAGGTCAATGCGCAAAATTCACGCCAATGTCACATTCGTGAGCTATATTATTGGATTGTGCACAAAATAATCGCGCCAGTTAATCCCTCATCTGGCTGATCCCCATAAAAAAATCCCGGTGTCTGTCAGGTCAGAAACCGGGATTTTTTATCTTTAACTTAAAAAATATTAAGCTTAAAAAAACGTCATCTTATCTGCGCAGTAATCTGGCCCGCTTCTTGCTGCCAGCCGGTAGCCAACGTTCTGACCAGCGCGTCATAACCATCTTCGTTTTGCTTGAGATTCAGGGTGAAATCACGCTGAATCATCTGCCCGTTGCGTGTCAGGCTCCAGCTGCCACTGACGATCACAATACCGTCATAGCGGCCATGGAAACCGGTGACATTAACGTTCAGCACATCCTGATCGTCGGTATTCGCCGCCTGAGTGGAAACCAGCGAGCCCGGCAAGTCCCGGCGTAAATAGGTGACCAGTGCTTGCTGTAGTTGCTGATCCAACGGACTGGCCCAGAGATTATTCTGGGTCAGCGTGTACTGCACATCATTGGTCTGATATACCAGCCCTGACCCTGCCAGATAATCAGCAACACTCACCCGCTCAACCCACAGATGCCGCTGTACGGCACCTGCAGACATCACGCTACCTGTTGTTACGGTGCTGCTCAGCACAGGCAACTGGTAGTAGGTTTTCTGATCACTGCTGCTACAGGCAGTCAGGAATAATGCTAAGACGACAGGTATCCATTTCATCATTATTTGGCCTTCTTCGGCTGAGGATCATCTTGCCCTGGGGCAGCGAAAATCAGTGCGTTACTTTTCTGATTCAGCGTTTTCAATACCGGTTGCAGCTCACGCAGGGTTTTATCCAGACTCTGCATATCGCCGACCAGATTGCCGTACGCTGGCGAACCAGGCTGGAAGCCTTTCAGGCTGCGGTTCAACTGAATCAGCGTCTGCTGCATATCCTGAGGCAGATTTTTCATCTCTTTACTGCTGACAATCGCGTTCAGAGACTCAATCGTTTTCTGCGTTGACTTCATCGTCCTCTGACTTTCAGCCAGCGTACTTGTCGCTTCGCGCATCATCGGTTCGATTGGCAAATTGTTGATCTTATCGAGGGTTGTCATCAGTTTTTGCTGAATCTGTGCAAAGCCTCCGCTCACCGTCGGCAACAATTTATGCCCGCCAATTTCCAGCGGCCCTTTCCACGGTTTTTCATTCGGATAGAAATCCAGATCGATATACATCGCCCCTGTTAACAGGTTGGCGGATTTCATCGAAGCACGCAGACCCTGAGCAATACCGTCACGGATATGATCTTCAATATTGAAATTACTGCCCAGCAGTTGAACGAAGCGATCGGGTTCAATGCGGATCAGCACAGGAATACGATAATCGTCCGACATCTGCTGTTTCACCACATTCATCGGATAAGGCACTTCGGCCACAGTACCCAGACGAATACCACGGAATTCAACAGGTGCGCCAGGTTGCAGACCGCGAATAGAATCCGAGAAGAACATCACGTAATCCGTGTGACGGGTATACAGCGATTCCTGAATGCTTTTCTGATCATCAAAGAGCTTATAACTGTCACCATTTTTGGCTTCGTTGCCCTGCGTCCAGCCATTCGGAATATCAAAGCTGACACCACCACTAAATAACGTGGTCAGTGACCCCATTTCGACACGCATACCGGCGGCAGACATATCGAAGTTCACGCCGCTGTCTTTCCAGAAACGCACGTTATCAGTTACCAGTGTGTCGTAAGGCGCACGGATGAAAAGCTGGTATTTGATGTTACGTGCTTTCGGATCAAAGTGACTGGTTTCCACCGTACCGACCTGGAAACCCCGGAACAACACCGGGTCGCCTGGACTCAGCTGACCGGAACGCTCACTTTCCAGACTCACGCGGATCCCTTTCGCATCAGGTGAAGCCAGCGGGGGGGAGTCATCCAGTTTATATTCTGATTTTTCTCCCCCCTTGTTACCCGGCTGCAGCTGAATATAAGCGCCGGACAATAATGTGCCCAGACCGGAGATGCCTTCACGTCCGATTTGCGGTTTCACTACCCAAAAAACAGAGTCCCCGCGCAGCATTTTTTCCATGCCGGTGTTCAGTCGTGCTTTGATGATAACTTGTTGTAAATCATCGCTAAGCGTAACGGACTCTACTTTACCGACATCGACGTTACGGCTTTTGATGGTGGTTTTGCCACCTTCGATACCCTCAGCAGTGGTAGTGATCAGCGTGACTTCCGGGCCCTGATGGCTGTAGTGATAAAACAGGATCCACGCGCCAATCAGCGCAGTGACGATCGGTACGATCCACACTGGCGACCAGCGTTTAATTTTCTCTACTTTGGCAGTTCCGTCATGCTCTGCCATGTTATTTCCCGCCATCTTGTGGCTCCTTTGTAGACTTCATTCCAGCACGATCCCAAATGAGCCTTGGGTCAAATGTCGTTGCGGCAAACATGGTGAGGATAACTACGCCGGCGAACAGCAGCGCGCCAATATCCGGATAAATACTCATCAGTTGCCCCATTCTCACCAGCGCCGCCAGTACCGCAATAACAAACACGTCGATCATTGACCAGCGGCCAACGAACTCAACCACCTCGTAAATGACATGTAATCGTTCCCTGTCGATCTCTTTATTACTGTTCGCATCCCAGCATAGCCAGCCAATAGCGATCATTTTGAGCGTCGGTACCATAATACTGGCGATCAAAATAACCAGAGCCACGGGATAGGAACCTTCGCTCCATAACAGCGCCACCCCGGCCATAATCGTAGACGGTATCGGATTACCCAGTACCTGAGTGATCATGATAGGCAACAGATTTGCCGGGATATACAGCAGAACGGAGGTCACCAGCAGAGCCATTGTCCATTGCAGACTATTTTTACGCCGTGCATGACCATGGGTTTTGCAACGGCCGCATTCTTTCTGATCAACCGGTAAAATTGCCATGCAGCAATGACAGGATCGCAGACCCTGACGCAGACCGCTTTCTCCCATGCGCAGTGGCTGATCTACCGCCGGAGCAGGTTCGATGTGCTGCCATATCCAAAGACGGTCAGTGCATTGAAAGGCACGCAATTGCAGAAGGCAAAACAGGACATAGGGATAAAAACTGCTGCCCACGCCCACGTCGCCATAAGCCATGAGTTTCACGAAGCTGACCAGTACCCCGGCAAGGAAAATCTCGACCATACACCAGGCTTTCAGTTGGAATAAGGTCCGGGCAATGACAACTTTCCAGCGAACGGGAATATTGAAACTCTGGCAGAGGATGATAATGGACAGCATGCAGATGGCCGGGAGCAGTTGCACCACGATCATGAATAACGACGCCATGCTGGCATAGTCTTCTGAAACCAGAACCTGAGGGATTTGCACCAGCGTGACTTCGCTGCTCAGCCCGGCAACATTCATATTGACGAAAGGAAAGAGATTGGCCAGCAACAGCATGAACAACGCACTGATGGCATAACCGACAGGACGTCTTCGAGGCTCATTCCAGCGGGAGGTTAGCGTAGTGTGGCAACGGGGACACACCGCTTTTTGCCCGATGTGCAGGCCGGGTATTGCCACCAGCATATCGCATTGGGGACATAATATGTGCGGGTCATGATCATGGGCGTCAGAACACACTATCGACTCCTCAACAGCGGAAAGACTACGAATATCGGCAACCGGCCTTCCCTTTATCCGGTTGCCAATCATGAGGCAGTGTTAAGCGTTCTTCTGCGCTTCCAGCGCTTCCCAACGTTCAAACGCCTGCTCTAACTCAAGCTCTGCGGCAGCGAAAGCGGTGAGCACCTGCTGCGTTTCTTCATGAGGAAGGGTGAAGAAATTCGCATCGCTCATTTGCTGTTGCAAGGCACTGATTTTTTCTTCCAGAGTGCTGATTTGCGAAGGCAATTGTTCCAGCTCACGTTGCTGATTATAGCTGAGCTTATTCGCGGTGCGTTTGGCCGGTTCTGCTTTAGGTTGTGCAGCGGGTTTATTTTCCGTGGTCACCGCCTGACGGATTGGCTTCTGGTTGCGGCGCTGATGCTGTGCATCATGGTAACCACCGACATAGCTGTTGATCACGCCATCGCCTTCATAAATCCAGCATTCGGTTGCCGAGTTATCAACGAATTCACGATCATGACTCACCAGCAGTACCGTGCCCTGATAGCTGTCGATCATCTCTTCCAGGAGTTCAAGAGTTTCCACATCCAGGTCGTTGGTCGGTTCATCGAGGATCAACAGGTTGCTTGGGCGCAGGAATAATTTTGCCAGCAGAAGGCGGTTACGTTCGCCACCTGACAGCGCTTTCACCGGTGTCATGGCACGTTTCGGGTGGAACAGGAAATCCTGCAGGTAGCCCAGTACATGGCGTGCACGGCCATTGACCATCACTTCCTGCTTACCTTCGGCCAGGTTATCCATCACCGTACGCTCAGGATCCAGCTCAGCACGGTGCTGGTCGAAGTACGCCACTTCCAGTTTAGTACCGCAGTGAACACGGCCGCTGTCTGCCTGAATCTTACTTAACATCAGTTTCAGCAACGTCGTTTTACCACAACCGTTCGGGCCAATCAGCGCAATTTTATCACCACGCATGACTTGCGCAGAGAAGTTGCTCACCAGTTGTTTTCCGGCAATGCTGTAATAAACGTCTTCCATTTCAAAGACAATCTTGCCTGAACTCGCGGCTTCGACCACCTGCATTTTGGCGGTGCCCATCACTTCCCGGCGATCGGAACGCTCTTTACGCAGGGCTTTCAGAGCGCGTACGCGGCCTTCGTTGCGGGTACGGCGGGCTTTGATACCCTGACGGATCCACACTTCTTCCTGCGCCAGTTTTTTATCAAACTCGGCGTTCTGCAGTTCTTCAACGCGTAAGGCTTCTTCTTTTGCCAGCAGATAGGCTTCGTAATTACCTGGATAAGACACCAGTTTGCCGCGATCAAGATCGACAATGCGCGTCGCCATATTGCGGATGAAAGAACGGTCATGGGAAATGAAGATAATGCTGCCCTGGAATTCCTTCAGGAAATCTTCCAGCCACGCGATACTTTCGATATCCAGATGGTTCGTCGGTTCATCGAGCAGCAGAATATGAGGCGCGCTGACCAGAGCACGGCCCAGCGCCGCTTTACGCAGCCAGCCGCCGGACAGGGATTTCAGCTCTGTATCTGCATCCAGACCCAGCTTCAGCAATACTTCGTTGATACGGCTGTCGAGCTGCCACAGGCCCTGATGATCGAGGATCTCCATCACCTGAGCCAGTTTGTTCATGTTCTTTTCGCTCGGGTCGGTTTCAACCAGATGCGAAATCGCGTGATACGCCTTCAGATGTTCAGCCTGCTCGAACACACCTTCGGAGACGAAATCAAACACCGTACCTTCGACATTGCGCGGCGGATCCTGTTGCAGACGCGCAACAATCAAATCCTGCTCATACACGATACGCCCGTCATCGAGCGGCACTTCGCGGTTCAGGATCTTCATCAGCGTCGATTTACCGGCACCGTTACGGCCAACCAGACAGACACGCTCATTCGGCTCGATGTGTAATTCGGTGTTATCCAACAGCGGCGAGTCACTGAATGACAGCCAGGCACCTGACATACTAATTAACGACATAAACTTTATTTTTCCTCGCCGGCATGGGACAGCAGCCAGCAGTTATGAATCTGACGATTACGGGCGAAATCCTGTGACAGGGTTTGGCTGGTGATTTCTTTCGCGCTCAGCCCCAGTTTACTCAGTCCGTCGAGATCCATCTGGAAACCGCGCTTGTTGTTGGAGAACATAATGGTGCCGTTGCGACGTAAAATGCGTTTCAGATCTTTCATCAGAGCCAGATGATCACGCTGTACGTCAAAACTTTCGGCCATACGTTTCGAGTTGGAGAACGTCGGTGGATCGATAAAGATCACATCAAACTGTTCGTCACACATGCCCAGATAAGACAGGCAATCCGCCTGGATAAGTCGATGCTGACGGCCGGTCAGATCGTTGGCACGCAGGTTCTTTTCCGCCCATTCCAGATATGTGCGGGACATATCTACCGTGGTCGTGCTGCGCGCGCCGCCCAGGCCAGCATGAACACTGGCGGTACCGGTGTAAGCAAACAGGTTAAGGAAGTCTTTACCTTTGCTCATTTCACCCAGCATTTTGCGGGCGATGCGGTGATCAAGGAACAAGCCGGTATCGAGATAATCCGTCAGGTTAACCCACAGTTTAGCGTTGAATTCCTCAACCAGCAGGAACTCACCTTTCTGCGCTAGTTTCTCGTACTGACTGGTGCCTTTCTGGCGCTCACGGGTTTTCAGGATCAACTGGCTGGATGAAATATCCAGTACAGACAGGGTGGCATTAATGACGTCAAACAAGCGCTGACGGGCTTTTTGTGCATCAACCGTTTTTGGCGGCGCATATTCCTGCACCACCACTTTGCTGCCATAGCGGTCAACCGCAACGTTATAATCCGGCAAATCGGCATCATACAGGCGATAGCATTCAATGCCCTGCTGTTTGGCCCATTTTTCCAGTTTTTTGACGTTTTTACGCAGGCGGTTAGCGTAATCTTCCGCCATTTGCGTACCGGCCGCACCCGTCGGGTTTTCTGCCAGCTGATAGTTTTTCTGCACACATTCCAGCGGGCCGTTTTTAGCTTTGAACTGGCGCTCAGCACGCAGTTGCAGGCAGCTCAGCAATTCCGGTGACGCACTGAACAGCGACAACTGCCAGCCACCAAATTTGGTCTTCATGATGCGGCCGAGCATGTTATGCAGCGCAATCAATGCCGGTTCGCTTTCCAGACGCTCGCCGTATGGCGGGTTGCTGATGACCGTACCCACCGGGCCTTCCGGCAGCGGATTCACCAGTTTCCCAACTTCTGAGGCTTCAAAGCTGATCAGTTCCGCAACACCAGCGCGACGGGCGTTCGCACGCGCCATCTCAATCACGCGACGGTCGATATCAGAACCGAAGAAACGGGACGTGGTTTCCTGCACCGCACGGCGGGTACGAACCTGCGCTTCTGCGGTCAGTTCGCGCCACAGTTCAGCGTCAAATTTATTCCAGCCTGTAAAGCCCCAGTGCTGACGATGTAAGCCAGGCGCGCGATCGGCAGCGATCATTGCCGCTTCAATCAGCAATGTCCCGGAACCACACATCGGATCGACCATCGGTGTGCCCGCCTGCCAGCCGGAGCGCATTACAATCGCTGCTGCCAGGTTTTCTTTCAGCGGCGCCTGACCGGTCAGATCGCGGTAGCCGCGCTGATGCAGGCCTTCGCCGCTGAGATCCAGCGCGACGCTGGCGGTATCACGTTGCAGGAAGACGTTTACGCGGATGTCGGGCTGCTGTTTCGCCACATTCGGGCGTTCGTCCATTTTGCGGGTAAAGCTGTCGACGATGGCGTCTTTCACTTTCAGTGCACCGTACTGGCTGTTACGGATTTCGTCATTCAGGCCGCTGAAATGCACAGCGAAGGTTTTTTCCACGCCAAAAACGGCCGGCCAGTCGATCGCCATCACGCCAAGATAAAGATCCAGATCGCTGTGAACTTTGAATTCGTTCAGCGGCAACAGGATGCGCGAAGCCAGACGGCTCCACAATAAGCTGCGGTACAGCAGGCGATCGTCACCTTCAAAATGCACCCCTCCCTGCACAACTTTACAGGCTTGCGCACCCAGCGTTTCCAGTTCGCTTTTTAACAGTTCTTCCAGTCCACGCGCCGTGCTGGCAAACAAAGAGTTCATATCGACATATCACCAAAAATAAAATTGTTGCGCATTATAGCTAATCCCCGCCTCTTGTCATAAAGTCTCTGGTTCTTCTTAAGACTTTACACTCTGAGAGGCAGTCTTCAGTGCCCATTCTTTCACGTTTATTTGTTCACCCGGTCAAATCCATGCGCGGCCTGCAGGTTTCATACTCGCTGGTGACAGCAACCGGCCTGGCGTTCGATCGCCAGTTTATGATTACCGATCCGCAAGGCATGTTCATTACAGCCCGCCAGTATCCGAACCTCGTTCTGTTCACGCCGGTTTTGCTGCCCGATGGTCTGATGATCTCCGCGCCCGAAGGCGAAAGCATCACAGTCAAATTTCGTGATTTCGCAGGCGTTCACTCGCCGACGGAAGTCTGGGGCAATCAGTTTACCTCACTCATCGCGCCGGAACCCGTAAATCGCTGGTTAAGTGGCTATTTAAAGCGTGACGTTCAACTGCGCTGGGTTGGCGATGAACCGACGCGCCGGGTAAAAAAACATCCGGAAGTGCCGCTGTCGTTTGCTGACGGATTCCCGTATCTGCTGATCAATGAAGCCTCAATGCAGGATTTACAGCGCCGCTGTCCGGGCGGTGTCAGGATTGAGCAATTCAGGCCGAACATCGTGGTCAGCGGCGCACAAGCCTATGCCGAAGACAGCTGGCAGACGATCCGCATCGGGGAGGTGATTTTCGATCTGGTGAAACCTTGCAGCCGCTGTATTTTTACCACAGTCAGTATCGAAAAAGGTCGCAAACATCCGCGTGGCGAACCGTTGAAAACATTGCAGGGCTATCGTACCGCCAGCGACGGCGATGTCGATTTCGGTCAGAACATGATTGCCCGCAACAGCGGCGTGATCCGCGCAGGCGACAGCGTTCAGGTGCTGGCAACCAGGCCACCACGGCCTTACTGCGCGGGCGATATCATTGAAAATGTGGAAGCGCCAAAAAGCACCGCGCAGGACGTCAGCATTAATTATCAGGGAACGCAGTTTACCGGCAACAATCAGCAGATTTTGCTCGAGCAGCTGGAATTGCAGGGATTACGTATCCCCTATTCCTGTCGTGCAGGAATTTGTGGCGCGTGCAGGATGATATTGAAAGAAGGAAAAGTGGCACCGCTGAAAGAGAGTGCAGTGGGAAAAGATGGAACGATATTAGCGTGTAGTTGTATTCCGGCTACGGATATCGTGCTCGGCTAGAGGTGTATTTAATGAGGATCAGGCAGGAAACTAAACTGCCTGATCGTAAACATCATCCCTGTCAACGCGGAATGCTGCTGGCATTAGCCGGTCATGCATCACTTTAATAGCATCCCCCAGCACCATGCCGCGCCCTGCGACCGTCAGCCGTTCCTGCGCCAGCAGGCACAGACTGGCATTATCACCGGATTCTACCACCAGTAATGTCGCCTGTTCACCGCTTTCCATCACCTGCACCTGAGCAAGCTGACCATTAGCAGGCTGGAAAGGACGCATCTGCTGACTGAAATGCCAGCTCTTCGGCATCAGCGGTTTTAAAAAACGATAAGCGACTAAGGCATTCAGAACTAATTCAGCGCGTTGTTCAGCTGCGAGACGAATATGTTTGCACTGTTCTTCAAAATCAAAATACAGCGCCGCATCATCGACACAAAATGACATATTTCCGAAAGCATCAGGAGTTAACATTTTGGCGGGAAAACGGGAACGGAAAATCATGCCATTGGCGAGGTCCAGCATAAGCCGGTCATGTTCTGTATCAAAATACCAACGCCAATTATCATCTGGTTTAATTTTCATTTCGTCATCCTGTTTACCCTCATGCCCTCTGCCTGACTTCATTACCGGCTAATCTGTAAGAATAGATTTTTCAGTAACGAAACGATATCAGACAAATCCTGAGCCTGAATTACGGTCAGTGGACAAAATATAGACGAGCCGGGTTAATAAATAAACCCCTGACTCGTCTTCAGGATGAAAAATATTAGATATGGGTAACAATATCTTTGATCAGACCCGGACCTTTAAAGATAAAGCCGGAATAGATTTGAATTAAGGAAGCGCCTGCGGCCATTTTCTCACGGGCCGCCGTTAATGAATCAATACCGCCAACACCAATAACCGGCAGACGCCCTTGTAATTCATGAGAGAGCATACGGATAATTTCTGTGCTGCGCAGCTGCAACGGGCGCCCGCTCAGACCACCAACCTGTTCGCAATAATTTAGCCCCTGAACCAGTTTACGATCGAGTGTGGTATTGGTCGCAATCACGCCATCCATATTATGGCGCACTAAACTGTCGGCTATTTGGATCAATTCTTCCTCAGAAAGATCCGGTGCGATCTTCACCGCAACAGGCACATATTTCTGATGGCGTTGCTGTAACTCAAGCTGCTTATTCTTAATCGCTGCCAGCAAATCATCCAGCGCTTCACCGTATTGCAGTGAACGTAATCCCGGCGTGTTAGGTGATGAAATATTCACCGCGATATAACCGGCGTACGGATATACCTTTTCCATACAGGTCAGATAATCGTCTGCGCCGTGCTCAACAGGCGTATCTTTATTCTTGCCAATATTAATCCCCAGAATGCCGCCAAAATGTGATTTTTTGACATTATTCACCAGATTATCCACGCCATGGTTATTGAAACCCATGCGGTTAATCAGGCCTTCAGCTTCCACAATACGGAATAAACGCGGCTTATCATTACCGGCCTGCGCACGCGGGGTCACAGTACCGACTTCAATAAATCCAAAGCCCATTGCGCCCAGCGCATCAATACATTCGCCGTCTTTATCCAGGCCTGCGGCCAGTCCCAAAGGGTTCTTAAAGGATAATCCCATGCAGTTTACCGGTTTTGTGGGCACTGACTGGCGGATCAAGAATTCAAACGGGGTGCCGGAAATGCGGCTCAACTGACGAAAGGTTAACTCGTGGGCGCGCTCTGGATCGAGCTGAAACAGTGCTTTCCTGACAAGAGGATAATACATGGAGACTCCTGGATTCCCGGTGGCTAGACGGGGCGGTATTATTGACTAAGCGCCGGACAATTGGAAATGATAACCGGCATATTGGCCAAATAATTGCTTCGCTGCGCAAACGATTACCTTTTTGTTACCTTTAATTCACTTTTATTTCCTTTCCCCCCATCGCCCCACAGCACACCCGACACGTGCTTTATCTGATTTGAAACTTTCCATAGCCAAAATTGAGATTTCCGCTGCGCCGCCTCTGCCTGCTAGGTTTACCTCACTTCGTTAAGAAAAATGATAGTTCTATAACAGATTGTTATAAGGAATAAGCAAATGCGTGTAGTGACTCTGGCAGGCAGTCCGCGACAACCCTCCCGCTCCTCTTCCCTGCTGGCACTCAGCCACCAGTGGCTGGCGAGCCGTGGCGTTGAAGTCTTTACCTACAATATTCAGGATTTTTCAGCAGACGATCTGCTTTTCGCTAATTTTGGCAGCCCGCAACTCAAGCAACTGAATGCTGAACTGGCGAGTGCTGATGGCCTGATCGTCGCCACACCAGTGTATAAGGCGTCTTTTTCCGGCGCACTGAAAACCCTGCTCGATTTACTGCCAGAACGCGCGCTCGACCATAAAGTGGTGTTGCCACTGGCTACAGCCGGATCTATCGGCCATATGCTGGCCGTCGATTACGCCCTAAAACCGGTACTCGCCTCGCTGAAAGCACAGGAAGTTTTGCAGGGCGTTTTCGCAGATGACAGCCTGATCACCGATTATCAGACGTTCCCTGCGAAGCTGGCCCCCGCACTGGAAGAGCGTTTGATCGAATCTCTGGAAAACTTCTACCTGGCGCTGAGCCGCCGCCGTCCGCAGCTTCCGTCTGTTGCATCCCTTTCTGCGCAAGCACTGCGTGTCTGACTTTAAAAGGAATTAATCATGCCTGCTTCTTTCTCTTTATTACGCCGTATCCCGGTTGTGGCCAGCCTGCTGACCAGCCTTTTCCTGAGCGGCACCGCAACGGCTCAGGAAAAGGATCCGGCGCAATTACGTATTGCCTATCAGAAAGGATCTGTCGGACTGGTGCTGGCGAAATCACACCAGTTACTGGAAAAACGTTTCCCGGACACAAAAATAAGCTGGGTAGAATTCCCTGCCGGGCCGCAAATTCTTGAAGCGCTGAACGTCGGAAGTATTGATCTGGGCGGTACCGGTGATTTGCCGCCGTTGTTCGCGCAGGCAGCGGGGGCAGATTTGTTGTATATCGGCTCTGAACCCCCGAAACCGAAAGCAGAAGTGATTCTGGTCGACAGCAACAGTCCGATCAAAACCGTCGCAGATCTCAAAGGTCATAAAGTCGCTTTCCAGAAAGGCTCCAGTTCGCACAACCTGCTGTTGCGTGCCCTGCAACAGGCGGGCCTGAAATTCAGCGATATCCAGCCGGTCTATCTGACCCCTGCCGATGCACGGGCCGCATTCCAGCAACATGATGTGGATGCCTGGGCTATCTGGGATCCGTATTATTCGGCCGCGCAAGTTCAGGGTGATGTGCGCGTTCTGACCGACGGCTCGACGCTCCACCAGACGGGCTCCTTCTATCTGGCACCGAAAAAATACACCGAGGCCAATCCTCAGTTCATCAGTCAGGTTCTGGAAGTGTTAACGCAGGCGAATGCGCTGACCAAAACTGACCGTGAACAAAGTATCAAACTGCTTTCTCAGTCGATGGGGTTACCGGAAAAAGTGGTCGCCTCTTATCTGGATCATCTGCCGGATATGCCTATCACGCCGGTCAGTGCGGAAACAGAAAAGCGCCAGCAGCAAACCGCCGATTTGTTCTATCAGAACCATATTTTGCCAAAGCCGGTTGAAATTAAAGACCGCATCTGGAAACCAGCCGTACAAGCTAACTGAACATCCATTTAGCCGCCGCTGAGCGGTAACGAATCGCACACTTTGAGAGGAACACAACGATGAGTCTGAACGTATTCTGGTTTTTACCTACCCACGGCGACGGCCGCTATTTAGGCACAGAAGAAGGTGCCCGCGTGGTCGATCACGGCTATCTTCAGCAGATCGCGCAAGCGGCTGACCGTTTAGGTTTTGGCGGCGTGCTACTGCCAACGGGTCGTTCATGCGAGGACTCATGGCTGGTAGCGGCTTCCCTGATTTCTGTCACACAACGTCTGAAATTCCTGGTGGCGCTGCGTCCCGGCATTATTTCTCCGACACTGGCAGCCCGTCAGGCGGCAACACTCGACCGGCTTTCCGGCGGTCGTGCACTGTTTAATCTGGTGACCGGTGGCGATCCGGCTGAACTGGCGGCTGAAGGTTTACACCTCAATCATAAAGAACGTTATGAAGCGTCGGCGGAATTTACGCGTATCTGGCGTCGTGTTCTGGAAGGTGAAACCGTCGATTACGAAGGCAAACACATTCAGGTCAAAGGCGCGAGCCTGATGCATCCACCGGTTCAATACCCCCGCCCGCCGCTGTATTTCGGTGGTTCTTCCGACGAAGCGCAGGATCTCGCCGCCGAGCAGGTGGAACTTTATCTGACCTGGGGCGAACCTCCGGCGTTAGTGAAAGAGAAAATTGAACAGGTGCGTGCCAAAGCTGCCGCGCAAGGCCGCACCGTGCGTTTCGGCATTCGTCTGCACGTGATTGTGCGTGAAACCACCGAGGAAGCCTGGCGTGCTGCCGACAAACTTATCGCCAACGTGGATGATGAAACTATTCAACGCGCGCAGGCGGCTTTCGCTAAAACCGACTCTGTCGGCCAGCATCGTATGGCGGCATTGCACGGCGGCGACCGCAACAAGCTGGAAATCAGCCCGAATCTCTGGGCCGGCATTGGTCTGGTACGCACCGGAGCCGGGACAGCGCTGGTGGGCGATGGCCCGACCGTCGCCGCGCGTATGCAGGAATATGCTGATCTGGGCATCGATACCTTTATTTTCTCCGGTTATCCGCATCTGGAAGAAGCGTACCGCGTCAGCGAACTGCTGTTCCCGCATCTGGAACTGGCGAAACCGGAAGATGACAATACTGTGAAGAAAGCCATTTTGCCGCGTGGCGAGCTGGTCGCTCATGACTTTGCGACCAAACGCACCGCCAGTCAGCACTGAGGAGAATACCGATGACAACGACACAACGCTGGCTGAACCGCGCTGCTCCCTGGGTAGTGCCGGTGGTTCTGATCGGTGGCTGGCAGCTGGCTGTCGAAGCGGGCTGGTTATCCAACCGCATTCTGCCCGCTCCCAGCGCAGTGGTGGAAGCCTTCTGGACACTGGCGAAGAGTGGCGAGCTGTGGCAGAACCTGAAAATCAGTACCTTCCGCGCTCTGATTGGTTTCGCTATCGGCGGCAGTCTCGGCTTGCTTCTCGGCTTTATTACCGGGCTTTCCCGCTGGGGCGAACGTCTGCTCGACAGTTCTCTGCAAATGCTACGAAACATTCCGCATCTGGCGCTGATCCCGCTGGTGATCCTGTGGTTCGGCATTGATGAATCCGCCAAGATCTTCCTGGTGGCGCTGGGAACGTTGTTCCCGATTTATCTCAACACTTACCACGGCATCCGCAATATCGACCGCGGTCTGCTTGAAATGTCGCGCAGTTACGGGCTTTCCGGTTTCCCGCTGTTTATTCAGGTGGTATTACCGGGCGCGTTGCCATCAATTATGGTCGGCGTACGATTTGCGCTGGGGTTCATGTGGCTGACGTTGATTGTGGCCGAAACCATTTCCGCCAACTCCGGGATTGGTTATCTGGCGATGAATGCCCGCGAGTTTTTACAAACTGACGTCGTGGTTGTCGCCATCGTGCTTTACGCCATTCTTGGCAAACTGGCCGATGTCCTTGCCCGCCTGCTGGAAAGTGTCTGGCTGCGCTGGCACCCTGCATATCAGAAAAAACAAGGAGATGCCGCATGAACGCCCCCGCACGTATTCCGCAAGGCACGCCGGTGACACTGTCCGGCATCACCAAAAAATACGGTAACCGCGCCGTGCTGAACGATATCAATCTGCGCATTCCGCCCGGCCAGTTTGTAGCCGTCGTCGGGCGCAGCGGTTGTGGCAAAAGTACCCTGCTGCGTTTGCTGGCCGGGCTGGAAAAAACCACTCAGGGCGAACTGCTCAGCGCCAGCGCACCGCTGAGTCAGGTGCGCGAAGATACGCGTCTCATGTTTCAGGATGACCGACTGCTGCCATGGAAAAAGGTGATTGATAACGTGGGATTGGGCCTGAAAGGCCAGTGGCGTGAAGCCGCACAAGCTGCACTGGAAGAAGTCGGGCTGGCAGATCGTGCCGACGACTGGCCGTCAGCATTATCCGGCGGACAGAAACAACGCGTGGCACTGGCGCGTGCATTAATCCACCGCCCTCGCCTGCTGTTACTGGATGAACCGCTGGGCGCACTGGATGCCCTGACGCGCATCGAGATGCAAAGCCTGATCGAGCGTTTGTGGCAGCAGCATGATTTCACCGTGCTGCTGGTGACGCACGATGTCAGTGAAGCGGTGACCGTCGCTGACCGTGTGATCCTTATCGATCAGGGGCAGATTGGCATGGATTTAACGGTTGATTTGCCACGTCCGCGTCGTAAAGGTTCTGCGCGACTGGCGGAGCTGGAAGCCGAAGTGCTGGAACGCGTGCTGACGCCACAGCCTCCACACACGGTGGCGCAGGAAGCAAAACGCGCGCAAAACTGATCTCTCTGTTCAGCGAATACAAAACGAAAAAAGGGCGATGTTTCCATCGCCCTTTTGCTTTGCGGTTAATTGCGATTACGCATCTAACGCTTTGGTAATTTTCTCGAACAAATCACCGGACAGATTTTCCAGCCCTTTCAGCTGTTGCAGCGCCTGACGCATCAGCGCCTGACGGTTCTGGTCATAGCGTTTCAGGCGGATCAACGGCTCGATCATACGTGCCGCTACCTGCGGGTTACGGGTGTTAAGATCGGTGAGCATTTCAGTCAGGAACTGATAACCGCTGCCATCTGCGGCATGGAATGCAGAAGGATTTGCAGACGCAAAAGCACCGATTAATGAACGGACCCGGTTCGGGTTGCCCATGCTGAATGAACGGTGGTTCAGCAGTGAACGGACTTTCTGCAATACATCGGCTGCCGGGCTGGTCGCCTGCTGGATAAACCATTTATCCATCACCAGACCGTCGTGATGCCAGCGCTCATCGTAAGCCGCCATCAGGGATTCACGGCAAGGCAGTTGCGCGGAAACCGCCGCAGACATCGCCGCCAGAGAATCCGTCATGTTATCAGCCTGCTCAAACTGCGCTCTGACAAGTTGATCTGCCAGCGTCACATCGGCAAAGGCCAGATAATGCAGGCAGGTGTTACGCAGCGAACGTTTACCGATATCTTCATGCACGACACGGTATGCAGGCAGACGGTTAGCGTTGTAAACCGCCAGGAATTCATCCGCCATTTCGGTTGCCAGACAACGGGTGATCGCATCGTGAACAGCGCTGATCGCTTCAGGATCGATAATATCGAACAGTTCAGCAATTTCATTTTCAGACGGCAGAGTCAGAATCTGCGACGCCAGCGCCGGATCAATGTTCTCATCCAGCAATACCGCCCGGAACGCATCTGCCACATGCAACGGCAGGGACAATGGCAGTTTCTGCTGATGACGCGCTACGTTCAGTTTGATGTAAATTGCCAGCAGGCTTTGCGCCGCATCCCAGCGGGCGAAATCATTACGCGCGTATTTCATCAGGAAAGTCAGCTGATGATCGCCCCATTTGTAATCGAGTTTCACCGGTGCGGAGAATTCACGTAGTAATGAAGGCACCGGCGGATATTCCACGTCGTCAAACACAAACGTCTGCTCAGCTTCAGTCACGTTCAGCACGTTACTGACCGTCTTACCCTGTTGTTTCAGCGCAATCACATTGCCCTGCGGGTCATACAGTTCAATATCCAGCGGGATATGCAGTGGCAGCTTTTCAGTCTGATCAGGCGTCGGCGGGGTTTTCTGGCTGACAGTCAGGGTGTATTGCTGTTTTTCCACGTCATAGTCGTCGCGCACGGTCAGCACTGGTGTACCAGACTGGCTGTACCAGCGACGGAACAGGGAAAGATCGACGTTTGAGGCATCTTCCATCGCCTGTACAAAATCGTCACAGGTTGCCGCGCTGCCATCATGACGCTCGAAATACAACTGCATGCCAGCCTGGAATTTCTCTTCACCCAGCAAAGTGTGCAGCATGCGAATAACTTCTGAACCTTTCTCGTACACCGTCAGGGTGTAGAAGTTATTCATTTCAATGACTTTTTCCGGACGGATCGGGTGCGCCATCGGGCTGGCATCTTCAGAGAACTGCGCACCACGCATGACACGTACGTTATCGATGCGGTTAACTGAACGCGAGCCCAGATCAGAGCTGAATTCCTGATCGCGGAATACGGTCAGGCCTTCTTTCAGGCTCAGCTGGAACCAGTCGCGGCAGGTCACGCGGTTGCCGGTCCAGTTATGGAAGTATTCATGGCCGATCACCGCTTCGATACCGAGGTAATCTTTATCGGTTGCGGTTTCGGCTTTCGCCAGCACGTATTTGGAGTTAAAGACATTCAGGCCTTTGTTCTCCATCGCGCCCATGTTGAAGAAATCAACGGCGACAATCATAAAGATGTCGAGGTCGTATTCCAGATTAAAACGGGTTTCGTCCCATTTCATGGACTGCTTCAGGGATTCCATCGCCCAGCCTGCACGATCCAGATTGCCACGATCGACAAACAGTTCGAGCGCTACATCCCGGCCGGAACGGGTTTTGAAGGAATCGCGCAACACATCAAAATCACCCGCGACCAGCGCAAACAGGTAGCAAGGTTTCGGGAACGGGTCCTGCCATTTGATCCAGTGTTTGCCGCCTTCCAGCTCACCCTGATCAATACGGTTACCGTTTGACAGCAAATAAGGATAGCGGGCTTTATCCGCCACAATGCGGGTCGTGAAACGCGCCAGCACATCCGGACGATCCAGATAATACGTAATATGGCGGAAACCCTCGGCTTCACACTGCGTACAAAGCGCTTCACCGGAAAGATACAATCCTTCGAGCGCAGTGTTTTTTGCCGGATGAATTTCATTAACAATCGCCAGTTCAAAGGCTTCCGGCACACCGGTAATTTCCAGTGCGCCTTCTTTTAACTGATATTTTGGCCAGTCCTGGCCGTTAACCTTCAGGCTAATAAGGGTCAGGTCTTCGCCGTTGAGCACCAGCGGCGCGCCCTCTGCGCCCTGTCGTTTAATCTGACTGACCGCAGTCACAAGGGTCTTCTGTGCATCAAGCTCGAAATTAAGGTCAATGTCCGTGATGGTATAGTCCGGCGCACGATAATCGTGGCGGAACTTGGCTTGTGGCAGTTGAGTCATAAAAAACCTTTTGACGTGTTGGTGGTTAGTAGTGATGGCGATATTGATTAATGAAGCAGGTTTTGCAAGTCAGCGAATCGCTGCACAGCACACCGGACGACCTTCATACTTTTTATCTTTAAACTCTACCACAGGCATCAGGAAATCCCAGATTGTTGCCAGTTTGTGAGTGCGTATGCGCACCTTTCAACCAAAACACAGAAATTTCTGTAAAACAGCGGGTTTGGCGCATCCGGCAAAAACACAACCGTCACGGACAGCTTGTCGTATGGCTTCATGGTATTCACATACTGGTCGTGATGCGGGTGATCGGTATTTGGGGCAAAAAAAACCTGAATCACTCTCGAAAACATCAGTTCGTTTACTATCGTGAACAAACGTAGCGAAATGAACATAAGAAAACCGGGGTTTAATCGCCCCCAATTTTTTCTTCCTTAATGTCAGATTGATTAAATTTATGTAATCAATTCGTGCTTTTTTTACGCCGGAAAATCGCCAGCTTGCCCATATTTCCTACATTTAAGCACATTTAGACCTCGACCATTCCCCGACAATTATGATGTGATGAGGGTTCTTTGACGGGATAATACGGTATACTTCACAGACTTTGCTGTTTTATCCAGAACGTTTTTTTTACGGAACGGTTGTTTGTGTTCAAACACTCAGTTTCTGACGAGGATGCTGTAAACGCGCTATGACTCCATACGCCTCCCCGATTTTGACTTCGCTGTTAGATACCGATGCCTACAAGCTTCATATGCAGCAAGCAGTCTACCATCGCTACCACAACATCAGCGTCGTGGCAGAGTTCCGTTGCCGTGGTGATGAACTGCTGGGCGAATACGCCAGCGAGGTCCGCCAGCAAATCCAGATGATGAGTCAACTGGCGCTGACGGACGACGAGTTCACCTACCTTTCCGGGCTGCCGTTCTTCACGCAAGATTACCTGAACTGGCTAAAAACCTTCCGCTACAATCCTGAACATGTAATGGTTTCCGATCGCAACGGACATTTGCATGTGCGCATCGAGGGCCCGTGGCGTGAAGTGATTATGTGGGAAGTGCCGCTGCTCGCGGTCATCAGTGAAGTTGTCCATCGCCAGCGTTCTCCACAAGTGACGGCGCAAATGGCAGTGGAGCACCTGCGTAAAAATCTCGCCAGTTTTAAAGAACAGGCCGCAGATATCGATCTCGGTGCCTTCCGTCTGATGGATTTCGGTACCCGTCGCCGCTTCTCCGGTGAAGTTCAGGAAGCCATCGTCAGCACACTGAAAAATGAATTCCCTTATCTGGTCGGCACCAGTAACTACGATTTAGCGCATAAATTGCAGCTGGCACCGGTCGGCACGCAAGCCCACGAATGGTTCCAGGCACATCAGCAAATCAGCCCGGTTCTGGCTAACAGCCAGCGCGCGGCGTTGCAGGCCTGGCTGGACGAATACCCGGATCAACTGGGGATCGCTCTCACTGACTGCATTACGATGGATGCTTTCCTGCGTGATTTCGGCAGCAAATTCGCCAATGCCTATCAGGGACTGCGTCATGATTCCGGGGATCCGTTTGAATGGGGTGAAAAGGCGATAACGCATTATCATGCGCTGGATATCGACCCGATGACCAAAACGCTGGTCTTTTCCGACAATCTGGATCTGGACAAAGCGTTACACCTGTATCGCCATTTCCATCAACGGGTGAATCTGATATTCGGGATTGGTACGCGTCTGACATGTAATATTCCGGGCGTGAAGCCGCTGAATATTGTCATTAAATTGGTACAGTGCAATGGCAAACCTGTCGCAAAACTCTCTGACAGCCCAGGCAAAACGATTTGCCAGGACAAAGCTTTTGTTAAAGCCCTGCGCAAAGCTTTCGATCTGCCGCTGGTGAAAAAAGCGTCCTGACTCTCCCTAAAGTGCCGGAAATCAATCCGGCGCTTTATTCAGATTTTCTTTCCTTTATATAGTTGCGATCTAATTCTGCTCGGCTTTTATTCACTCTCTCAATATTTCCCCACAACTCTCTTCATTCGCGCCACAATTCTTGTCCGCTGACGACGATTTCTGCTTGTGTCCTGAGAAAGCCTAAGTAACATAGCAAAATCCCTATTTACAGGGTGTCCAATATTTCTTAGTCAACATATATAAAGAAAGAGAGAAATCTATGAGCGTTGTGCCTGTAGTCGACGTACTGCAAGGCCGTGCTGCGGTTGACAGTGAAGTCACCGTACGCGGTTGGGTACGTACCCGGAGAGATTCTAAAGCTGGTATCTCATTCGTCGCCGTTTATGACGGCTCCTGCTTTAATCCTTTACAGGCCGTCATCAATAATTCTCTGCCCAATTATCAGGAAGACGTATTGCGTCTGACGACGGGTTGTTCAGTAGAAGTGACCGGTATTGTTGTCGCCTCACCTGGCGAAGGCCAGAGTTTTGAGTTGCAGGCAACGACCGTCAACGTTGTTGGCTGGGTGGATGACCCTGATACTTATCCGATGGCGGCAAAACGCCACAGCATCGAATACCTGCGTGAAGTGGCTCACCTTCGCCCGCGCACCAATCTGATTGGTGCTGTCGCCCGTGTGCGCAACACCCTCTCTCAGGCCATTCACCGTTTCTATCATGAAAACGGGTATTTCTGGGTGTCCACACCGCTGATCACTGCCTCCGATACTGAAGGCGCGGGTGAGATGTTCCGCGTATCGACACTGGATCTGCAAAATCTGCCGCGTACAGACAAAGGCGAAATCGACTTCAGCGAAGATTTCTTCGGCAAAGAAGCGTTCCTGACGGTTTCCGGCCAGCTGAACGGCGAAACGTATGCCTGTGCGCTGTCCAAGGTTTACACCTTCGGTCCGACTTTCCGTGCAGAGAATTCCAACACCAGCCGTCACCTTGCGGAATTCTGGATGGTAGAACCGGAAGTCGCATTTGCGACACTGGATGACATCGCAGCACTGGCTGAAAACATGCTTAAATATGTTTTCAAAGCCGTTTTAGACGAACGCGCAGACGATATGGCCTTTTTTGCTGACCGTGTAGACAAAGATGCTGTTGCACGCCTTGAGCGATTTGTAACATCCGATTTCGCCCAGGTAGACTACACCGATGCAGTAGAAATATTAATGAATTGTGATCAGAAATTCGAAAACCCGGTTTCATGGGGTGTCGACCTTTCTTCTGAGCATGAACGTTATCTCGCGGAACAGCATTTCAAAGCGCCGGTGGTGGTTAAAAACTATCCGAAAGATATCAAAGCCTTCTACATGCGTATGAATGACGATGGTAAAACCGTCGCGGCAATGGATGTTCTGGCACCGGGCATTGGTGAGATTATCGGTGGCTCTCAGCGTGAGGAACGTCTGGACGTACTGGACGCCCGTATGGCTGAAATGGGGCTAAATAAAGAAGATTATTGGTGGTATCGCGATCTTCGTCGTTACGGCACAGTCCCGCATTCAGGCTTCGGCCTTGGCTTTGAACGTTTAGTCGCCTATGTAACCGGTGTTCAAAACGTTCGTGACGTGATCCCGTTCCCACGTACACCACGTAGTGCAACCTTCTAATTAATTAAACTATTTTTAATTAACATAATAGTTACAAAACTAAGGCCAGCTTTGCTGGCCTTAGTCATTTTCAAAGATAGATCCCTGTCACAAAGTTCCGTAAAATACACATTTTGAAATACATTCTTTCCCACTGAAACATATTTAGTAATTTAGTAGCATTTTCGCTGTGGATTAAGCTCACCACGGATGGAATAGTGCGTTCAGACACAGGAGACACCAAACTTTCGTGAATAGTTCCGTAAAGAATTATTTAGGCAGTGGCAGGTGTCCAAATAAAACCAATGAGGGTAATAATAATGATGAAGCGCAATATTCTTGCAGTGGTAATCCCTGCTCTGTTAGTTGCTGGTGCAGCTAATGCAGCTGAGATCTATAACAAAGATGGCAACAAACTGGATCTGTACGGTAAAGTTGACGCACGTCACACCTTCTCTGACAATGCTGGCGACGATGGCGACCAGACCTATGTCCGTTTCGGCTTCAAAGGCGAAACTCAAATTACTGACCAACTGACCGGTTACGGCCAGTGGGAATACAACGTTCAGGCTAACCATGCAGAAAGTGCTGGCGATGAAGGCAACAAAACTCGTCTGGGCTTCGCAGGTCTGAAATTTGGTGATGCAGGTTCTTTCGACTACGGTCGTAACTACGGCGTAATCTACGACGTAATGTCCTACACCGACCAATTGCCAATCTATGGCGATGACACCATGTACCAGAACAACGACAACTTCATGGTTGGTCGTGCTAACGGTGTGGCAACTTACCGTAACAGCAACTTCTTCGGTCTGGTTGATGGCCTGAGCTTCGCTGTACAGTACCAGGGCAAAAACGACGAAGGTCGTGATGGTCGTGGCGCAGTTGATTCCAATGGTGACGGCTGGGGTACTTCTGCCGCTTACGCTATCGGCAACTCAGGTGTTAGCATTACTGGTGCTTACTTCTCTTCTAACCGTACTGTTACTCAGAAACAAGACGGCACTGGCGACAAAGCTGACGCATACGCATTCGGCGCTAAATACGACGCTAACAACCTGTACCTGGCAACCTTCTACGGTGAATCACGTAACACCACCGATTACGGTAACCCGGATGCAATTGCTAACAAAACTCAGAACTTCGAAGTTGTTGCTCAGTACCAGTTCGATTTCGGTCTGCGCCCATCTATCGCATACCTGCAGTCTAAAGGTAAGAGCCTGAACGGTTTCACCAACAACGGTTCTACCTACGCTGGCGGCGATGCTGACCTGGTTAAATATGTAGAAGTTGGTACTTACTACTACTTCAACAAAAACATGTCTACCTATGTTGACTACAAAATCAACCTGCTGGACGACAACAGCTACACCAAAGCAGCGGGTCGCAGCACTGACGACATCGTGGGTGTTGGTCTGCAATACCAGTTCTAATATCACTTAACGATGCGCTTACGGGCGCAGCAAAGTGGATATCAAGGCAGAGCTTCGGCTCTGCCTTTTGCATTTCTGAGTCTTGAAAATACCGCTTTTCCACCCTCGCCTATAAAATATTTTAATCTCCCACGCCTTCTCACAACTCTGTTTTCTTTTTGCCGCAAACGGTTGGCAAAAGGGGGCGCTGGCGTTACCCTGATGACCTCTTTCGTAATATCAGGCTATGGAATTTTCCGACATGTTTGAAAAAATCACTGCAGCACCTGCTGACCCTATCCTGGGTCTTACCGATCTTTTCCGCGCTGACGACCGCTCTAATAAAATCAATCTGGGGATTGGTGTTTATAAAGACGAAACAGGTAAAACGCCGGTTCTGGCCAGCGTGAAAAAAGCCGAACAGTTCCTGTTGGAAAATGAAACCACTAAAACCTATCTGAGTATCGACGGGTTGCCTGATTTTGCCCGTTGTACACAGGAACTGCTGTTTGGCAAAGACAGCACGGTTATTGCTGATAAACGGGCACGCACCGCACAGACTCCGGGCGGCACCGGCGCTTTGCGTATCGCAGCAGATTTCATCGCTACACAAACCAGCGCCAGACGCGTGTGGGTCAGTAATCCGAGCTGGCCGAACCATAAAGGTGTGTTCTCTGCTTCAGGTCTGGAAGTTGTGGAATACAATTACTATGACGCCGCAAATCACAGCCTTGATTTCGATGGCATGCTGAAAAGCCTGAGCGAAGCGAAAGCAGGCGACGTGGTGCTGTTCCATGGCTGCTGTCACAATCCAACCGGTATCGATCCTACGGAAGAACAATGGGCACAGCTGGCAGAATTGTCGGTGAGCAACGGCTGGTTACCGTTGTTCGACTTCGCCTATCAGGGCTTTGCAAAAGGTCTGGAAGAAGATGCGGCGGGTCTGCGCCTGTTCGTGGCAAAACATAAGGAATTGCTGGTCGCCAGTTCTTACTCGAAGAACTTCGGCTTATACAATGAACGCGTAGGTGCTTGTACGTTAGTCGCAGCCGATGAAGAAACTGCCGGTCGCGCTTTCAGCCAAATGAAATCGGTTATCCGTGCAAACTACTCCAACCCGCCGTCACACGGTGCTGCGGTTGTAGCCACCATACTGGGTAACGAAGCTTTGCGCACGCTGTGGGAGCAGGAACTAAGCGATATGCGCCTGCGTATCCATCGTATGCGCCAGCTATTCGTCAGCACCTTGCAGGAAAAAGGCGCTCAACAGGATTTCAGCTTTATTATTAACCAGAACGGGATGTTCTCTTTCAGCGGCCTGACCAAAGATCAGGTATTGCGTTTACGTGATGAATTCGGCGTGTACGCGGTGAACTCCGGCCGTATCAACGTTGCCGGCATCACGCTCGAAAATATGGCACCGCTGTGTGAAGCCATCGTCGCCGTACTGTAAAAGATAAGCAGTGTTGCTCAATTAAAAAAGCCCGTCAGGTATCCTGACGGGCTTTTTGTTTTTTGCTGATAAACAGCAAACGTAATTACCAGACCGGCATTTCATCCTGCAGGAACGGGTTCGTTTTACGCTCATAACCAAAGTCTGACATCGGGCCATGACCGGGAATAAAGACCATGTCATCGCCGAGCGGTAATAATTTCGTTTTGATGGAATGAATCAGCGCCTGATGGTCACCACGCGGGAAATCACTGCGGCCTACGCCACCCTTGAAAATCACATCACCAGAAACGGCAATTCGCGCTTTATCATTGATGAAGGCAATATGCCCCGGCGTATGGCCTGGACAATGCAACACGGATAAGATTTCTTCACCAACACTCACTGAATCCCCTTCTTCCAGCCAGGTATCAGGCGTCAGCGGGTCACAATGGTCGAGGCCAAACATCTGGCTTTGGGTCGGTAACGCATCCAGCAGGAATTCATCTTCTTTTTGTGGTCCGATAACCGGTACCTGATAGTGCGCAGCCAGTTCTGCTGCGGCACCAACGTGATCAAGATGTCCGTGAGTCAGCAAAATTTGCGTAACCAATACACCTTTGGCAGAAACTTCCTGGATGATCCTGGCGGCTTCACCGCCCGGATCAACAATGGCGGCCTGATTGGTTTTAGCACACCAAATCAGTGAGCAGTTTTGGCTGAACGCCGTGACGATAATAAGATGGGTTTTCATAGAGCTCCACAAAATGGCCTGCACATTCCGGCAGGCCATTAATTACACACATCACCAGGTCCGCGCGGGACCGGTATCGATGTGCACAAAGTTACTTCGTGGATAATATCCTACACCACCCATCCGCATTTTTAATGCTGCTTTGCGGATATTGCTCAGTTCGATGCCCTGAATGTGGAAATCCATTGCCTGCCCAAGCGTGTGATAGCTGTGCTTCGCTACCCCGCTTCCGGGTTCACGCATGCTGTTGTTTGTCGCCAGTGAGCGGTAACCCGAAATCAGCTGGACTGGTTTATTCGTTCCGCCAAGCATCACCTGCAAACGATAGAGGTGATCGAACAACGCGGGATCGATAGATTTTACTTTTTCCGCACGATAGTCCCTGAACAGATGATTCAACCGGGCCAACTCATCCTTGTTGTAACGCTTTCCATCAAAAAACTCGGTTTTGAGGGTTTCGCCGGTATTGATATTGTTAACGACTAAAATACGCGGGCGAGGTGTGGAAAGAGTGGCGAATGCACGACCTGGAAGTAATGCAATCCCCATAGCGGCACTGCCTAATGCCAGCCATTTACGGCGATGTTTGTCGATTTCATTCATGAACAGTTTACTATCCGGTAAGAGAGTCAAAAATAAGCTCTGATCTGAGCCGTTTTGAACCTTAACTGCCAATTTTCTGCGAGTCAAGGGAACCCATATAAGCAAAACGAGCGTGCCAGTGGCTCACGCTCGTTCGATGGCCAAATACTCTGACCCTTATCAGATTAGTTTTACTGCATTTATTGAAGCAAAATTTCCGCCTGAGGCAGAATTTGTGCACCGGATCTCACCGTTGAATCATAATTGTAAATATCTGTTCTGAATTGCGGCTTACCGTCATCCGCGACCCACGCCGTCAGATAAAACAGTTTTACCGGTATATGATGGCGTATTGCCACATACGTAGTATTGCCGCCCTGCAATGCAGAAGATATTCGCGTGTCATTCCAGCCTGCATCCTGTAACAGCATATTGGCTAATTCAGAAGCCTTATTCACCCTCACACAGCCAGAACTCAGCGCACGAATGTCTTTGCTGAACAAGTTATGGTTTGGCGTGTCATGCAGATAAATAGCATCAGAACTCGGCATATTAAATTTATACCGCCCCAGAGAGTTGCTTACGCCCGGCGCCTGACGGATGCGATAGGGGAAATGGTTGGGTGATATCATTGCCCAGTCGATCATTGAAGGATCGATGATTTCAGCATCGTTACTCCAGCCAGACAATACCTGATAGCCATGTTGCTGGAAGTAACCGGGATTGTTCATGGCTTTAGGCACGATATCTTCACGCACTAACGTTGTGGGCACATTCCACGGTGGATTGACCACCACATTATTCAACGCACTGCTCATTAACGGCGTTTTACGGCTTGGACGACCGACAATTACCCGTGACGACAACACTTCATTGCCATTGAGATAATAGGTGAGCTGATAGTTTGGAATGTTCACCATGATTCCGGTGTTCACATTGCCTGGAAGAATGCGCAGACGCTGAATATTCAGCGCCAGCAAGGTAGCACGCAATTGCGGAGAGGCATTCAGCCACTGACGGGTACGTCCGCCAATAATACCGTCCGCTTCCAGCCCCTGCCATTTTTGAAAACGCTTAACAGCTTCCACTAAATCCGGTGTGTACTGATTATCAGCGACAGCCACTGGCGCGGGTGTCGCTGGCACTTCTGTCGACTGAACCGTTGGCAGGACATCTTGTACTGATGTTGCGGAAGGGCTGACAGCCGGGGTCGATTGCTGGGCCTTATCAGCGGTTTCATCAACAGACAGATCGTCATTTGCCGCGCTTCCCGGCGTGTTCGGGGCGATAGTTTCATCTGTCGGTTTAGCCACCTTATTCTCTTCAGGCGAGGCAACCATCATACCGGTTCGGGTCAGGATCTCCCGCAAGGCCGGGACATCGTCACTGATCTGGTCCGGACGCAAACTGGCTGATCCTGTCATCACGGGCCATGGTCGATTGTCCGTCAACATGGTTTTCAATGCATCATGCATTTTGGTGTAATAAGGGTGCTGTGGTGCGAGAGTCGACAAATAGTGTGACGTATTGCCCTGACGCACAGCCAGCTGCCACTGATTAATCACAGTCAGCGACGGCGTCGTCATTTTGTACGGTGTGGCGCTGTATAACCACTTATCTCCATTGGCTTCCACGCTGCTCGTAAACTGCAAATAGCCCAGCATTGCATCTGACAACACCACATCACGGGCCATGCCGGTAACTTGCGGATCCGTCAGCCATTTCACCCATTGCGTGAACTGAGGCTGGATCCCCGATATGGCCAGCTCGGCGAGTTGCTGCTGGAATAACTGAACTGTTTCGCGATCGTTCCACATGGGCTGCATATGATTTGCAGCATAAAGCGATGACAGAGATGACAGATACAACGGCCTGATGCCCCTTGGCAATAACTCTGCCTGCAACTGGCTCATGCTCTGTACGCTTGATAGCGTGGTTTTTCCTAATGGCAGCGCGGGCACGGTAGCCCATGCAGCAAACCACGGCGAGAGACCGCTCGCCAGCAGACAGCTGGCGACTAAAAACCTGAGAGACCTTTGATTCATTAACATCTTCCCTTGCCTCCCGATAAGGTGCTCAATCTCATCCCCAAAATTGAGCCAACAGCTCTTGGAATAAGTATATAAAGAGAATTCTTTTTTTGCGTAGGAACTCAATGAAATAGAGCCCGCGTGTAACGTAAAGACTCTAAGCCAGCTGTCAGTTTAAATAAAGTCTTCCCTTACGTGTTTATGTGCTGTTTTCAGGCATTCGTCTATAAATTGCGCAGCACCTTAGCGTTGGCTTACAAACTATTTAGTTCACCACAACTTTTTAAAGAAATATAAGTGAAATGGATGCAATTTCAATAAAAAGCCCCGGCGCTCAGGCCGGGGCTTTTAAAAATCAGACATCTTATTTATCTGAAAACACTCAGGAAACGTCAGCTTCCGTATTGGCCAGTGCCGGAAGTTCAGGTGAGAATCCACGCAAACCGACCACGTGTACATGTTCATTATTGCCGAACACTTTACGTACCAGTTTATAGGTCGTGCCTTTTTCAGGGCTGATGTTTTCCGGTGCCGCAATAATCAGCTGCATTTCCAGACGGTCGCAAAGCTCGAACAGCGTGGCGATAGATTTAGCATCCAGACGTGCGGCTTCATCAAGGAACAGCAGACGACAAGGCGAAATATCCTTCCCGCGCATACGGCTCGATTCGTCTTCCCAGCTCTGAACCACCATCACCAGAATCGACATACCGGTACCGATCGCTTCACCCGTTGACAGCGCCCCGCTTTCTGCGCGTAACCAGCCGTCAGAACCACGGTTCACTTCCACTTCCATTTCGAGATAGTTGCGGTAATCCAGCAGTTCTTCACCAATAGTTTGCGGTGTGCGCTGACCCATATCGATTTGCGGGTTCAGACGCTGATAGAGTTTCGCCAGCGCTTCCGAGAAGGTCAGACGGTTACTGCTGAAGAGATCCTGATGCTGTTCCTGCTGTTCAGACAGCACATCCAGCAGTCCCGCGTGCGCTTCGCGTACATTCACGTTCAAACGTACACTTTTCACCTGACCAAAGGCCACAGCCTGCAGGCCCTGGTTCAGCTGGCGGATACGGTTCTGTTCGCGCTGAATGGTTTTACGGATGATATTCGCCACACTTTTCGAACTGATAGCCAGTTGCTGCTCACGGGCTGTCAGTTCTTCGGTCAGACGGCCCAGTTCGATTTCCATCTGTTCAATCGCTTCAACCGGATCATCGGTACGAATAATATCCTGACGGATACGTTCGCGCAGATGCTGGTATACAGCAATGTAGAACTGGATTTTACGTTCAGGGCGTTTTGGATCTTCGGACAGACGCAGTACATCGCGCAGATGTTCGTTATCAGAGACCGCCAGACGCAGCGCGCCAAGGGATTTATCCGACATGGAACGCAGTTCGTCGCCATCCATATACGCCAGCTCACGACGGTGCAAACGACGTTCAACGCCATTGTCTTTCACCAGACGCATCACCGCACACCAGCCCGCTTTCGAGGTCACTACCTGTTCGCGGCTCTGATGATAATCACGCTCAAGTTTGCGCAATTTCTTCTGCAGGTTATCCATTTCTGCTTCGCAGAAGGTGATTTGTTTTTCGAGCTGATTACAGCGTGCCCGGTTGGTGCTGAGCGCGGTGTGCAGTTCGTCACGGCGGGTTTTAGCACGTGCTTCAGCATTTGCATCAGCCTGAACACCGATATCCTGCAATTCCTGGCTAAGTTCTTTGAGCATATCGCGTTTGGCATCGAACGAACTTTTCAGCGAGGCCAGAACCTGACTGTACTGCGTCAGTTGTGTCTGATGCTGACGCATTTGTTCACGGGCACGCGTACGTTCCGCTTCCGCATGTTCCAGACGCTGACGCAGTTTGTCATTCAGATCACTGTTTTCATTCAGCATGCCGGCGGAGTCGGTATAGCTGAAGTGAGCACGGCGCTGAACCACTTCCGTCAGAGCGAATGCCTGTTGCTTCGCCAGACGCTGTGCATGCTGCGCCTGTGCGTAATCTTCTTTCAGTTGCTCATGCTGTTCCGGGTCGCTTTGCAGCACCGATACCAGCGGTTCCAGCTTGCTCAGTGAAACACCGTGTTGCTGAATGAAACGGGCGGAATCCTGTGCCTCTTCCATTTCTTCGCGGATTTCTTCAACGCGATCAATCAGCGTTTCGTCACACAGCAAGCCGACACGTGGCTGCAATTTATTAAGCATGCCGATAGCGTCTTTCGCCTGCTCGTATTGCTGACGCTGTTGCTGATTCTGGCCTTCATGCGCATTGATAGCGCGTTCCAGTTCGCCACGACGCCCGCTCAAAGTGCGAATTTCAGCTTCCGGGTCGGCGTCAAACGCCACGGCTAAATGACTGCCGATGAAACGACTAAATGCCTGATGTGCACGCTGAATTTTCTGCACGTCAAACGACAATGTCGCGTAACGCTCTGACAGGTTTTCGCGTTCTTTATGCAAGGTTTCCAGACGGTTCTCACGCGCCGCACGGCCAAACAATGGCACCTGTGGGAAGTGAGAATAACGCCACTGGCGATCACCCGTTTTGACCAGTACCGCGCCCTGCATTTCTTCTACTTCAAAGACATTGTCATCAAATGACTGTGGATCCCCTTCGATAAGATAGAGGTCTTCCGGGCAATCATCCAACCCATCCAGCTGATCGCGGATCAGGGATAAATCAGGCACCACAATCGCGTGGCGGGACGGACCATACAATGCAGAGAAGTAAGGCGCATCGTCGATGGTGACGTCATCATAAATTTCCGACAACAACACGCCACCGAAGCGTTCTGCAAGCGCGATCATGCGGGAATCTTCCGCACCACTTGGCTGGCTGAGGCGGGTTATCTGCCCTTCAATACGACGCTTGCGGGCAGCCACTTCGTCACGCTCAACCGTCGTTTCGCGTTCCGTTTCCAGCAACTGCTGCATGTATTCGGTCACCTGCTGGCTGCTTTCCAGCGGTTCCTTACTTTGCTCGCTTAACTGGCTAAGTGCTTCCTGCGCGGCCAGCCAGACGGGTGCACGGGCGGTCAGTTCGCGAATGCGAGACTGAACACGTTCAAGTTCCTGACGCATTTCCATGCGACGCTCACCTGCCTGCGACACAACACCCTGTAATTCTTCGATCTGTACTTCCAGCTCACGCTGCATTTCGTCCAGATCTTCGGGATGCACATCCTGACCCGTACGCTTGCAGAATTCCTGCAACTGACGTTCGGCATCCTGCTGTTCACGCAGGCGGCCTTCAAGTTCGGACAAGCGCATGCGCAGCGGTTCGACACGTTCGGCCTGATGCTGTTGTGAAGACCAGTCGCGCAGTAATTCACGCGCCGTTTGCCAGGCGTCACTGCGGCTCACTTCACCGGCGATTTTTACCACCAGCTGATAAGCCGTTTCAAACTGATTATGGGCGGCAGAAGCGACGCTCATCTTCTGTTCCAGCATCAGCAGGATTTCAGTCGCTTCCTGCTCTTTACTCTGGAAAGTTTCCAGCCATGCTTCACTGTTCTGAATGCTCAGATCGGGGATCTGGCACAAATCGCGCGCACGCTCAATGGCCTGCAACGCCTGCTGATACTGAATCGCACGGGTCTGCTGAACATCCAGCGCCTGCTGGTAATCGGCCAGCTGGCTTTTCAGCTCATCCACTTCCAGTTCAGCGGCTTCAGCGCGCGCTTCATGTTCAGCGTGCAGCTCGCTGGCTTCAGCCACCACTTCGTTCTGTTCTTCGAGACGATACGTCAGCTCTTCGAGATCACTTTCATAACGCTCGATTTTTTCCTGTTGACGCATTGCCGTCTGAACCAGACTCAGATGATCGCTGGCAGCCTGATAATCGGTTTCTAAATCGCTTTGCGCACCACTTTGCTCAGCCAGTTCACGTGCCATTTCGACATGACGGTATTGCTCGCCGGACAACTGTTTGCGGCTGGTGAACAAATCATTACGCAGTACCAGCGCACCATCGAGATGAATACGGCGTTCATTGGCGTGACGCATATAGTCTGCAGCCACGTAAGACGTCGCTTCAGAAATCAGGTGTTTAAACAGGTCGCGGTCAGACTGAGTAACGCGGATAGCTTCCAGCGTCATACGGTTTTCACGCAGCGCCGCTTCCATATCCTGGAAGGCTTTCCGCACACCACTGTTTTCCGGCAACAAATAGTCGCGCAGGGAACGGGTGATGGCACTGGAAATACCGCCATAAAGCGAGGCTTCAATCAGACGATAGAACTTGCTACGGTCGGATGCCGATCGCAAACGACGTGGAATAACACCCAGATCAAACATCAGGGCATGGTAATCGGTAATCGAGTTGAACTGCTTGAACTGCACGCCTTCCATCGCTTCCACGCGATCTTTCAGTTCCTGCAAAGACAGCACACGAGCCTGACGCTCGCCGACCGTTTCAGTCAGCATTTCCGTCGGATTGACCGCAACCGGCAAGCCCTGAATCGTGAAAGGTTTGATGTCGACTTTACGGTCACGACCAGCGACCTGCTGCAGACGAACCCCCACGACAATACGCTGGTGACGGGAGTTCACCACATCCAGAACAGAGTAACAGACACCCGCGCGCAATTTACCGTGCAGGCCTTTATCACGCGAACCGGAAGTTGCGCCCGCTTCGGTGGTGTTACGGAAATGCAGCAACGTCAGATCGGGGATCAGCGCCGTGACGAAAGCCGCCATCGTGGTGGATTTACCGGCCCCGTTACCGCCGGAAAGCGTGGTGACCAGTGAGTCGAGGTCAAAAGTACGGGCAAAGAACCCGTTCCAGTTAACCAGCGTCAGTGAGCGAAATTTACCGCGTTCAATCATTCCTGTTCATCCTCTGCGCTCTCATGCCCTTGCTGCACTGCCAGCGATTCGCCGTCCTCACTTTCGTCATTCAGTGACAGCGCGCTGTCGACCGGCATTGCTTCACCGTCGCGGATCATCCGCAGTTGTGCTTCGCGCGCGTCATCGCCGCTGCGGACATCCGCACCAAACCGGAATACCGCTTCAGTGATACGGAATTTGCTGCTATCAACCCCCATGAAATACACCATGCCCAGCCGGCGTAGTCGGTTCAGGGACGTGCGGACTTTGTCCTGCAATTTCTGGCGATCCAAATCTGAGCCGGTTGAACGTTGGTTGACGTATTTAAGTAATTTGCTTTCATCCGCCAGGCTCAGTAATTCGTCATACAGTTCCTGCTGGGTAAAAATCCCCTCATGCGCCAGACGTTCCGGGCTGAGATACAGATAGCAAAGGATTTTACCCACCATCATGTCCAGTTCAGATAAGACTGAACGCGGGATAAGCGTAGTGGAGCGCGGACGCAGATAGAAGAAACCTTCAGGTGCCCGGATTAACTCCACGTTGTAGCGGCTGTAAAAGAGTTCCATTTCTTCCTGATAGTCCATCAGGAAAGCGTGGTTATCCAGCTCATCAATACCGATATGACGGCCAGAACGCAGCTGGCTGTCGAGAGCAGGAAACACTGAGTTCGCCAGTGCCTGCGCCAGCTTAGCTGGCATTATGTGTTCAATATTTGTCGATGACATGGGCCTGCACCTTGGCTCCGTAATCATTGATTGCCTGCCATTCGGCATGCAATCCTGAAAAATCTGCTTCAGCCACACCAAGGCGCACAGCCTGGTCGACCACAATTCGCGCGACATCAAAATGTCGGGCACGCGGATACTGTTTAAGATATTCGCGCATTACCATGCCCAGATTGAGCGGCGTTTTTTGTTGCTGATAAACCTGTAATGCCTGTTCAATCAATGCCGCAAGTTGTTCGCGGATTTCGTTAAATTCTTCAAACTCAAGATCTGGCGGAAGTTCGCCGGTCACTTCCTCGCTGCGCAAGGCCAATTCTTCATCGCGCATATCCAGCAGACGGTCAGCATTGGCGAAGGTCAGCGTCCATGGCTGATCAAAATAGTTCTGAACCGACTGGCGCAGACGCTGGGCGAACACCCGATTTTTATCCATGTCGATGGCGGTACGGATAAATTTATGCACATGCCGGTCATAGCCAATCCACAGGTCAATAGCCTGCTGGCCCCAACTGGTAATACGGTCGAGTTTGTTCTGCAGGTCGAAAACCAGTTTGTCGACAAAGCTCAAATCGAGTTCGACCATCGTGGCATCCTGAATACGCATAAGATGCGCCTGCAACAGGTTACCGGCCGCCTCGAGCGTATCCTGCAATTCACGCAGCGTGCCGGAAGTTTCTGACAGGAGGATTTCACAACTGGAAATTGCCGCACGCCAGTCTTTATTGAGCAACGCGGCAATGTCGTCTTTCACGCCCTGCTGCTGCTCGTCCATGATCCGCTGGGTCATGTCGATGCTGTCAAAAATTTCAGCTACAGAGTATTTAAGTGGCGCGTAAACATTGCGATGCCAGTGAAAATCATCACCGCCCTCTTCGGCTGCATCGGCTGCACGCTTGAGTTCCTGCGCAACGATCGACAACTGCATAGACAACCGCAACGTTGAGAACTCACGCTGGCGGATGTAATAATCTGAAATGCCGATCGCCAAAGGCGTCAGGCGATAAATGGCATTACCGTCGGCCAGTTCACTGACAAAACGGTTGAGCAAACGCTGACGCACCATGTCATTGATGGCGTTATTGGCACGTACGGTGATGGTTTCATTTGTCTGCTCAAATCCCTTGCTGACATGACGAAACGCGTCCACCAGTTCACCCTCACTCATTTCTCCATCAAGGCGCTCGCTGTTTAATGTGGCGATTGCCAGAAGAAAAGCCAGCCGCTCCGTTGGCAGCGAAATTGAGAAATCATTTTTGCGTGCCCAGGCGACCAGTTCGGGTACAGTCTGGGAAAATTCACTCATAATTCGTCCTTCAGAATGGGTTTGTGCGCCATCACGTGGATGTAACGTCCCAAACTAACAAAAGGTTCCTGACGACAATAACGCTGTTCCAGCGCCAGAAGCTCATCAAAATCCTGTTTATGTTGTTGTCTGTTTCGCAAATAATCGTGGAACACTCTAACACCGGTCTTGCCGCTGATCTGCATCCCAAGTTCTTCCAGCCACTGGTAAACCTGTGCGGGTTCCAGCGGGTGATCGGGTAGCAGGGAGCTTTTTTTGATTTTTGGCACACCCGCTTCAACATGAGCAAAATTGCCAAGGATCATGTGCCGCATGACCAGACCGTGGATATTGTAAAACATCAGTGATATTGCGCCACCGGGGGTCAGACAATCGACCAGTGCGGCCAGAGCCTGTTGAGGTTCGGCCAGCCATTCGATGACCGCATGGAACAATATCAGATCAACCGGCTGTTCCAAATGTTCGGCGATATGCTGAGCCGGACATTGTACAAATTGCATGTTGTCGCTCACACCTTTTTCCAGCGCAGCCGCCTCGGCGCGGCGGATCATCTCACCGGAGAGATCACACAACAAGACCTTATGTCCTAAAGCTGCCAGTTCACAGGCCATTTGTCCTTCACCGCCGCCCGCATCAAGGATGCGCAGTGGCCGCTGAGGCAAAGTCTGTAGTAAATCATGCAGATCCTGACCCAGCACAGCCTGACGGATACGTCCCTTTGTTGTGCCGTAGATATTGCGCGAAAACTTCTCGGCCATATCGTCGAAATTACGATCCTGCATGAAATGAACCCTGTTTCTAAAAACAATTTGTTAATGATGGCTGTGCGGTGATACCGGGTGAAGTGCTATTTTGGCACAGGCTGGCATAGAATAAATCATCCTGACGCGGATTCACGCCCGGATGTCGTTTTTTCACCCAAAAGGATCGGTTTCTGATGTTATTTATCCTAAAAAAGACGCTGGGGGGCCTGCTATTACCTCTGCCATTTATTCTGCTCTTCATGGCGATTGCACTGGTGTTGCTGTGGATGACCCGCTGGCAAAAAACCGGAAAAGTGTTTTTTTCACTGAGTTGGCTGCTTCTGTTGCTGCTCAGCTTGCAACCTGTTGCGGATAACCTGCTGCGTCCTATTGAATCGGTTTACCCCACTTACCAGGCCAGTGGCAATGTGCCGGTAAAATATGTTGTCGTACTGGGCGGCGGTTATACCTATAACCCGGCGTGGGCACCGAGTTCTAATCTCATCAATAACAGCCTTCCTCGCGTGGCCGAAGGGATCCGCATTTACCGGGCAAATCCCGGTTCAAAAATGATCTTCACCGGTGCGCGGGCCATGACCAACCCGATGAGCAGTGCTGCGGTCGCCGGGAAAGTTGCGGAGAGTTTAGGGGTGCCGGAGAGCGATATTATTCTGCTCGACAGGCCACGGGATACACATCAGGAAGCCTTGCAGGTTAAAGAAATGCTGGGAGAGCAGCCGTTTGTGCTGGTGACGTCGGCAAACCATCTGCCGCGGGCAATCATTTTCTTCCGGCAACTGGGACTGAACCCTATTCCGGCACCAGCGAATCAGCTTGCGATAGATTCCCCGCTCAATCCGTGGGAAAAAGCGTTGCCTCAGGCACTGTTCTTGTCTCACAGCGAGCGGGCATGGTATGAAACGCTGGGGCGCGCATGGCAATGGATGACGCTGCCGGCACCCGCAGCGAAGTAACTCAGTTAAGCCACGGCAACAATTGTTGCCGTGCATAATCGAATTGCCGGCGATCAAGCTTACCGGTATGAATCAGATGCGCGACTGATTCCCACACCAGATACAACCAGCGCCGTGCGAGGAATGTTTCTGAAACAGGTGCTTTTTGCAGATAACTGAACAGCAATTGCTCGCTCATGCCTTTTTCCCACAACCTGAAAAGATCAAACTCCCTCGGCGCCCATAACACGGTGCCGGGATTAATCATTGCCAGCAGTTGATCGCTGCGAGGATCTTTGAGCATGCTGCGCAACGAGAGATTGCCGTGTACCAGTACCGGTGTATCGTCGAACTCTTCAAATAGCTTAGGAATGCAGGCACGGGAACGGAAAAGCAGCGTGCGATCTTCAGGTGTGAGTTCGGATGCCTGTAAATTCGATAACGTTGCCCACAACACCTCCACCCGCTGCGGGTACCAGTTTTCCCAGCGATTTTCCTGCGTGCTGTCAACAGAACCGACGCAACCGTGGCTGTCAATCCGGTGCCACGCCAGCATCGCCTCGACAATTTGCTCCTGCAAGATTTGCCAGCGATCAGGGGTGCGTGTTGGCGCTTCCGCCGATACGCCGCGCAGACGTTCAATCAGCAATATTTCCTGATATGGTTTCTGATGCGTGGTGACCATGCCATAAACCGTCGGCACCCTCACCACGCCCTCCCGCGCCAGCATTGATAATTTATAAGCCTCCTGCCCGGCAATTCCCTGACAAGTAAAACTCTTCGCCATCAATGGCATCGCGTAACCCTGTTCATCATAAAGGGAAAAAAGATGGGCATAAGGCTGCTCACTGACACATTCGAGGCGGGATAAACGCTCGCCCAGCACAATACTCAATTCGGCTTTTAGCTGTTCCATAACGTGTTCGCAGTGACGAATAAATTAACGTTTATGATGAAAGTTTCAGGAAAGGATTACCCCGTTTCAGATCAAACAAAAACCGGATAGTCGGGGCAGAAACAGGAAGGCAGTGCGCAAAACGAAAAGAGAACAGTGATGACAAAACGGAATGCCGGAACATTCCGCTTTTATGACTTTTTATACTCTGTGTGGTCAGGAATTTTTATGCCCCAAAATCACGCGCACACGTTCCAGATCCTCAGCGGTATCGACACCCACAGAAGGAATGGCCTTCGCTACATCAACGTGGATTTTTTCACCGTACCACAGCACCCGGAGTTGTTCGAGTAATTCGATGTGCTCAAGTTTAGTCGGTTCCCACTTCACATACTGGCGAATGAAACCAGCACGGTATGCATAAATACCGATGTGACGAAGGAAGACATCACCAACCGTTTCTTTCGACACGGCAAAACGTTCACGTTCCCACGGAATTGTAGCGCGGGAAAAATACATGGCGTAACCTTTGGCATCCCGAACCACTTTGACCGCATTCGGGTTAAACGCTTCTTCCGCTGTTTCAATTGGCACTGCCAGTGTTGCCATTCCTGCTTCACTGTTTGCCAGATTATCAGCCACCTGACGGATGATAACAGGCGGGATCAGCGGCTCGTCGCCCTGAACATTAACGATAATTTCATCATCGGAAAACTGACATAAATCGATGACTTCTGCCAGACGCTCAGTGCCTGACTGATGATCAGGTCGGGTAAGACAAACTTCACCACCCGCAGCTTCAACCGCCGCCACAACGTCAGGATGGTCTGTCGCAACAATTACACGTTTAGCACCCGACTCCCGTGCACGTTCCATCACATGCACAACCATAGGTTTACCGTTGATATCGGCCAACGGCTTCCCCGGCAAACGGCTTGATCCGAAGCGGGCCGGGATAATAGCAACAAAACTCATGGGTGTGTCTCATCAACAGAAAGCGGGCGGGCCTCGTTTTCTAATAAAACAGGGATCCCTTCACGCACGGGATAAGCCAGGCTGTCTGCCTTACACACTAATTCCTGCGACTCTTTATTAAAGTAAAGCTTCCCGTTACATACAGGGCACGCAACGATTTCAAGCAAACGGTGGTCCATAAATTCCTCCCGGAGGCGAATACACCGCATTTTCAGCAAGGTGTAACGTAAAAAAGCATTGGAAACACAACATAGCGGTTCAGGAGAATAACATAACGCCGCACCCCGCGTTAATCCTCACTCATCCTCCGATACGACTTCAAAGAAGTTACATTTCTGTAAATAAAAAATATCTCCTGAGGAGCATTGCGCTGCCGATTTCGTGGGAGTACAATTTTTTTGTGATGCACGTCACACTAAACACCTTCAATATGAGCACTAAAAATGAAAACCATTAACAAAATCATCGCAATGTTCGCTAACTTCAGCCACTAAGCTGGATGCCACCTGCAATCATCGTGAAATAACGGCTGCCTGATGCAGCCGTTTCATTTTGTGACATTAAATCTGCCAGTCTCTTTCCCAAAACACCGTTAACGTTTCAGGTACTTTCAAGGTTTTGACTTTTTCAGCTCCCTGCCACTGTGCAAACCGGCTGATTGCTCCGTGTATATCTTTTGCACGTCGTGAAGACATCGTCACATCGGGCTCGAGATGGAGGCTTTTCACTTCCAGTAGTTTTTCTTTGCGATGCATTTTTGCATCCACCCGACCAATCAGTTCACCCCGCTGCAGTATGGGTAGCGTGAAATAGCCGTACTGGCGTTTTGCTTCCGGCGTATAGCATTCGATCCGGTATTCAAAATTAAACAACATTGAGGCGCGTTTACGATCCCATACCACGGGATCAAAAGGTGAAAGCAGCGTGGTGACCGTTGAACCGATCCGTGATTCAGTGGCTTGTTGCAGAAGGGGAAACTGTTTCCGGTGGACATAGTAAATATCTTCAAGCCCGGCCACTTCGACCGGTGTAATTTCCTCATCCATCAGTAATTGTGCAATCACAGCCTTGGTATTCACCCGCCTGAGGCGATAATAGTCCGCCAGCCATTCCGGTCTAAAGATGCCAAGATATTGCGCCGAGCGCCGCAGCATCTGATATTCCGCTGCAGACTGTTCAAGAGTCTGGCTCGCATCGTCCCAGCCAGGCATCACCCGTTCAGCAAGGTCGTAAACCCGGTGGAAATTACGCCGTTCAGACACCATCAGTTTCCCGGAAGTAAACAATGTTTCCAGGTGCTTTTTATGAGGCTTCCAGTCCCACCAGCCGCTGGCAGACTTTTTATCTGTACTGAAATCGGCCGAACGCACAGGGCCATTTTCAGCAATGTGTCCCAGCAGTGCCTCAATATCCGTCTGATGTTCATCAAACCAGGTCTGAGAAAATTTCCACCCCATCCCCTGAGGATTGAGCATCCGGTGGCGCAGGAGTCCGTAATCTTCACTGGGAATAAAACAGGCCTCATGTGCCCAATACTCGAATATTTTTCCTGCCGGGAGGGCTTGTTCCAGCCATTGAGGGTCGTAATTACCTAAGCGGCTGAACAACACCAGATAAGGACTGCGCGCAACCACGCTTATCGTGTCAATTTGCAGCAATCCCATATCACGGATCGCCTGAACGACATCCGCAGCAACAGGCTTTCGGGTCACTGGTTTAAGAAGATTTTGCGCAGATAGATGCAGGGTGCGGGCTGAAGCAAGAGATATAACCGGGTGAGACATATCGGTATCCGTGGCAGCAATTTAACTGTGGATACCGATAGCATATTTTTACCGGAGCGTAAAATTCAACTCAACGGTGAACAACAAAACCGGACTCAGAAAGCAATAACATCAGCCGCGGAAGGGCCATGTGTTACGCTGCGGTAAGTGGTGAACTCCACCTTCTGACCGGCACTCAGAGATTTATTCCCTGTATTGGCGATGGAAGTACGCTGAACATAAATTTCAGAAGAACCATCAAGCGGGCAAATAAAACCGTAGCCTTTAGCCTGATTATACCATTTAACTAAACCCATTTTTAACATCATAATTTCTATCCTTTCTTTTGGGCATCCATGAACACACTTTTTTATTATTGTTCGGATGCGTTTGCCCATTGCTAAGTTATTTTTTTATAAAAAACCTCTAATGAGCGAATTAGTTTTAACGACTACTTTTACAACTTTCACGACGTCTTATAAACGCCGTATTTACCTTTTCAGGTATGTAAAACCCGCCATCCGGCGGGTTTTACTCTGCTGATATGATGAGCGATTAACGTTGTTTCATATCATCACGTTTGTCTCTTATCAGAGTGCAATAACGTTAGCAGCAGCAGGACCGCGCGGGCTATCCTGAATGGTGTATTCTACACGCTGGCCTTCGGCCAGAGTTTTGAAACCATCGGTTGCGATTGCAGAGAAATGTACGAATACATCCTTACCGCCATCAGCCTGTTCAATAAAACCAAAACCTTTGCTTTCATTGAACCACTTAACCTGACCATTTTTCTTCGACATATTTAAAACCTTTTACAAAATATAAAATCCTGCCATTCGGCAATGCTAGCCAATAGTTCAGACAATTACTTATGGGGAGGACTTAGAAGGTTCGTCTTGGAAGCGGAATCATCGGGAAAGAGATAACGTCTGGGAGGAACTGCTTTACTCTACACTCATACATAAATAGCGCTGCAACACAGGCTGCACGCATTTACTCATAAGTGCAGCGCAATAGCAAGTCACGTTGCGCAATTATTCTGACGTTAAACATTAACGGTGAATATTAGTCTTTAAAATCAGGGGGATTGAAACTTTAGATTTACGTAAATTTTTATCAGACGCACGAAAACGGGCTGTTTTTGCTGTATCAATGCATCTTTTGCAAAATAAGCTCAGCTATTCTTTGGAGCAGTTTCTCAGCCTGATCACCCTCGATTTTGGCGTCAACCGGTAAATACCACCAGTCTGGCTGAGCAAAAGAACGACATTTTACTGCATCCTTTTCAGTCATCAGAAGGATCTGTCCTGGTGCCTTCACAGCTGACAGTTGTCCGGAGGTGTAAGCCTGATGATCCGAAAAAGCGACTTCCTTTTGTACATTTATCCCTAGCTGTTTCAACGTGGAAAAGAAACGCGGTGGATGCCCGATGCCGGCAATCGCAACCACATTTTTCAATGCAGAAGCATCACACTGTTCACCTGTGACCAAATTTATCGCTTTGCCAGGTTGCAAGAACATCGCTAACTCACCAGGACGGGCTGTGCCGCCATTGGTAATAACCGCATCCACTGACCGCAAACGAGATTCTCTTTCACGCATAGGTCCTGCAGGTAACCAGTGACCATTACCAAAACGGCGGACTCCGTCGATCACAACAATTTCGATATCACGCTGAAGTGCATAATGCTGTAATCCGTCATCCGTAATGATAACGTCTAACTCATTTGCACCAAGTAATGCTTTTACCGCATCAGAGCGAACCGGAGACACCGCAACCGGTGCCCCGGTTCTCTGAAATATCAGCACAGGCTCATCACCTGCCTGCGTGGTGGGCGTCGCCTCCGTCAGCAATAAGGGATAGTGCTCAGCCCTGCCACCATAACCGCGCGAAACGACTCCAACACGAAAACCATGCTGCTGGAGTGTTTCAACCAGCCAGATCACCACCGGCGTTTTACCATTACCTCCGGCAGTCAGATTTCCGACCACCACGACAGGCACCGAAGCCCGCCAGCTTTTTTTAAGCCCCGTTTTATAGCTGTAACGGATCAAAGTTGAAACTAACCCGTACAACCATGAAAGAGGCAGGAGTAACAGATATAGCGGTGATTTCCCTGACCAGATGCGCTCAATCATTGGCCAAACTGCATCCGGTACAGCTGTGAGTAAACACCACGCTCTTCGAGCAGGCTCGTATGTGAACCACGTTCCACCACGCAACCATCTTCAATGACCAGAATCTCATCGGCCTTTTCAATAGTGGATAAACGGTGTGCGATCACCAGGGATGTGCGGTTTTTCTGTAGTTCGTCGAGTGCAGCCTGAATAGCACGCTCAGATTCAGTATCAAGGGCAGATGTCGCTTCATCAAGGATCAGAACCGGCGAGTCACGCAGCAAGGCACGCGCAATTGCGATACGCTGACGCTGGCCACCAGAGAGCAGAACGCCATTTTCACCAATGACCGTATCCAGCCCTTGATCCATTTTGCTGATAAAGTCCATCGCGTAAGCCATCGTCGCCGCTTTTTCGATTTCTTCGCGGGAGTACATATCCGTACGGGCGTAAGCGATGTTATTGGCAATGGTATCATTGAACAGGTGGACGTTCTGAGAAACGAGTGCCACCTGATCACGTAATGACGACAGGGTATATTCCCGCAGATCATGACCATCCATCAGGATTTTACCTTCCTGAATATCATAGAAACGGGTCAGCAAATTCGCGATAGTCGATTTACCGGAACCTGAGCGGCCAACCAGTGCAACGGTTTTACCTTCCGGCAGGTTAAAGGAAATATCACGCAAAGCAGGAATATCGCGCCCCGGATAAGTGAAGGTCACGTTTTTGAATTCGACATTTCCGTTAACGCGTTTGACTTCCAGTTTCCCTTCGTCTTTTTCCTGTTCCATATCCAGGATTGAGAACAGCGTCTGACAAGCGGCCATACCGCGCTGGAACTGGGAGTTCACGTTAGTCAGGGACTTCAGCGGACGCATCAGGGCAATCATAGAAGAGAACACAACGGTGATAGTACCCGCGCTGAGCGTTTCCATCACGGACGGGAAGCTTGCCGCATACAACACGAATGCCAATGCCAGAGAGGCGATCAACTGAATAATCGGGTCTGAAATTGAAGAAGCGGAAACCATACGCATACCCTGCTGGCGCATACGGTTACTCACTTTATCAAAACGCGCGGTTTCAACTTTCTGGCCACCGAAGATCAACACTTCTTTATGACCTTTGAGCATCTGTTCCGCGCTGGTCGTCACCTGTCCCATGGTGTTTTGCATTGTTTTACTGATATTACGGAAGCGCTTAGACACCACACGGATAACAACAGAAACAATCGGCGCAATCACCAACAGGATTACAGAAAGCTGCCAGCTGTAATAGAACATCATGACAAACAGACCAATGATTGACGCACCTTCACGTACGACGGTCACGAGCGCACTGGATGATGAAGACGCCACCTGCTCGGAATCATAGGTGATACGGGAAAGTAAAGTACCGGTAGATTGCTGGTCAAAGAATGCTACGGGCATTCTCATCATGTGACCAAACAGACGACGACGCATATGCATCACCACTTTGCCCGAAACCCATGAAATGCAGTAACTCGAAATGTAGCCACTGACCCCACGCACAACCATCAGACCGATAACGACCAATGGCATCCAGAGTAGGATCGAGCGGTCAGCTTTACCAAAACCGTCATCTAACAGAGGCTTCAGCAAAGACAGCATGAAAGTATCACTGGCGGCGTTTGCGACCAGCGCAATAGCCGCAGCGATCAGCCCGGCTTTAAAAGGTGTGATCATCGGCCAAAGGCGACGAAATGTCTGCCATGTGGAGAGATCTTTATCGTTCATCATGCAATATCAACCAGCATCGAAAGAAATAGCGGTCTATTCTACTCATTATCTGTAGATACTCCAAACTGGCGGTGATACCAACGGGGGATTAATTGCTCACGTAAGCCTTTAATTGTCCAATAATCATCAAAAACGAAGAGGCTGAGTTGACCCGATTCAGACGTTGAATGCCAGTCATAGTGCGCTTTGTTGTATCTGCTAACAACTTTATGTGCCGGCAGATGCCATTTATTAAAACGGGATGCGGACGCCAGTGCGATAACCGGCTTAACTGCCCGCAAAAATGGAGGTGTCGATGACGTATTGCTGCCATGATGAGGAACCTGAAGTACAGTGGCTTGCAGTTCGCTCCGCCACTTCCTGACTAACGCTTTTTCTGTTTCAGTTTCAATATCTCCGGTCAGGAGCAAACTGAATGAACCGTCATCAATGCGGATAACGCAGCTGTCGTTATTCCCTGCATCCTCTGACATTTTATCCGGCCACAAAACGTTAAAATCCAGCCCCTGCCAGCGCCATTGCTCGCCTGCTATGCATTTCAGATGATGCTGATCCGACAAAGCACTTTCACGAACGCTGGCGGCAGGATAACGGTTTTGTAACGGGGCCAAACCGCCCCGGTGATCCATGTCATTATGACTGATAATTATCTGTTCCAGCTGAATATTCTTCCAATTTAAATAAGGGATAATATTTTGTTCAGCGGCTGAGCCCCCTTCCCAACGGTTGCCGGTATCATAAAGAATGCCCCGGCCGTTTTTGCTGATAAGAACAGACAAGCCATGTCCGATATCAAGCATATCAACCCGCCAGCGCTCCGATGGATTTCTGTTCAGCCAGACAGAAGAGATCGCAAAAAGAGACAGCAACAGTGAAAGACAATATCTCAACGGGCAAATCCGCCAGCACAGAAGCACCAGCCATCCCATCAGGCTCACGGCCAGAAATGACTCACCCAATGGGATCCAACCGCCCGGTAATGCTTTTACCCCCCACAAAGCCAATCTCAATGTGGCATCCGCCAGTTGCCAAAGCAGAGCTTGTGCGTTATCCATCAATGCGCAGGGCGCGACGTTCGTCAACAAGGCCAGTAATACCAGCGGGACTGTGATCAATGAAACAACCGGAACTGCCCACATATTGGCCGGAAACGAGAAGACGTTTACGCCGTGGAAAATCCAGACCTGTAAGGGCAACAGAAGAAGTGTCATTCCCACCTGCAGATGCCCCCAGCGAAACAATGCCCAATACCATGCCTGCTGAAACATTGCAGGAAGAGGCACCTACTGGAACCAGAAAACCAGAGCCCCCACCGCGAAGCATGACAACCAGAAGCTGTCGGACAATAAATTCATAGGGTCGACCAGCAGAAGCATAGCCACCACCCAAAGCCATATCTGGCACGGATGACAGCGGACACGGAACAGACGCAGCAGGATCCACATCAACACCGCAAACGTTGCACGCAGCGCAGGTGCATTGCCTCCGGAAAGCCAGGTATAGAACAGCAGAAAAACGCCGCTCACGAATAACGGAAAGCGGTAGTCAATCAGTTTTACCGGCAGCAGATACTGCAATCCACGCGCCAGCCACCATCCAAATAACGCCGCAATTCCGATATGTAGGCCTGATATCGCCACCAGATGCGCGATGCCAGTCTGTTGTAACATTAGCTTGTCTGCAGCCTGTATTAATCCTTTTTCGCCAAAAGCCAGTGCAATCAGTACGGGCGTATTTTCCATCGGTGGCATCTTCTGCTGCAACCGCTGAATAAATTGCTGACGAAGCGAACTTCTGGCATCTAATAGCTGCCTGTTACGGACAGTTGCTGTCAGAGGTGCATGCTGAGCCAACGCCCAACGCTGGGCATCAAATCCGCCTTCATTCAGCAAGCTGTGGACGGGCCGCATACTGACGATCATATCCCAGCGCTGGCCCGCTAACAGTTCTCCCTCTGTCTTGTCCCATTTAGTGCGGAACATGACCGGCGGGAAAATTATTTTTCCTTCTGCTTTTTCTATTTTGAAGAGTACAGAAGATGTACTGGTGCTCCCGAGATTAATACTCTCTACCACGGCGATAACATGACGCTTTGTGCCCTGAAGCGCTGAAATCTGATCGAGCTGAATACCGCCCTGAAACGAGGCCCAACTGAAACTCAGCAGGCCGATCGCTATCAGGCTGAATATTTTGTGATGAAATCTGAAGCAGCATGAGGCGCAAAGACACAGCGTGACCAGATGAATAGCCGAAGGAAGTTGGGAAAAAATAAGCAGTGGCAACATCCCTGCAATAACCGCTAAAGCAGCCTCGTCCAGTGAAATTTTGATGTTTTACTCCCTTCACGTTCATCAGACATGTTTTCGTGCCGGAGTATGATTTTCATGCAAAGAAGGAGCAACCAGGAAAGCAAAACGCTGCGTGACGTTACGCAAAAATTTTATGATCGCAACTGAAAGAGGGGGGGGAACTTATTCGTCATAAAGCAAAAAAAAACGGCACCCCGAGAGGTGCCGCTTTACGTTCGCTATAGGCAGACATTTACGTTCAGGCGAAAGCCTCAGCCGTAAATATTCGCGCGATCACGCAACTCTTTCCCTGGCTTAAAGTGAGGAACGTACTTGCCGTCCAGCTCGACTTTATCGCCAGTTTTAGGGTTGCGCCCAACACGCGGAGCACGGTAGTGAAGAGAAAAACTGCCAAACCCACGGATTTCGATGCGTTCACCATCAGCCAAGGTTGCAGCCATATGCTCAAGCATCTCTTTCACTGCATCCTCAACAGCTTTCGCCGGGATATGAGAGTGCTGGCCAGCAAGTCTTTCAATAAGTTCAGACTTGGTCATAGTACCTCCAAGCTTTGCAGCTAAACTACCGTTTCGGGGCGACTGAGCCGCCCCCCGTCATTACTCGCCTTTTGCCGCTTTGAACGCTTCAGCCATAGCACTAGAGAAGTTGCTTTCGTCTGGTTTGTTGTTAACAACAGCGATTGCATCTTTCTCGTCAGCTTCGTCCTTAGCACGGACGGACAGGCTTACTACGCGGTTCTTACGATCAACACCGGTGAATTTAGCTTCTACTTCATCACCAACGCTCAGAACCAGAGTTGCGTCTTCAATACGGTCGCGAGAAGCTTCTGAAGCGCGCAGGTAACCTTCTACGCCGCCAGCTAATTCAACTGTAGCACCTTTGGCGTCAACTGCTGTAACTTTACCAGTAACAATAGTACCTTTCTTGTTAACAGACAGGTAGTTATTGAATGGATCTTCAGCCAGTTGCTTCACGCCCAGGGAGATACGTTCACGTTCTGCATCAACTTGCAGAACCACAGCTGCGATTTCGTCGCCTTTTTTGTATTCACGTACTGCTTCTTCGCCTGCAACGTTCCAGGAGATGTCAGACAGGTGAACCAGGCCGTCGATGCCGCCGTCCAGACCAATGAAGATACCGAAGTCAGTGATTGACTTGATTTTACCTTCAACGCGGTCGTTCTTGTTGTGGGTTTCTGCGAATTGCTGCCATGGGTTGTTTTTGCATTGTTTCAGGCCCAGGGAGATACGACGACGTTCTTCGTCGATATCCAGAACCATAACTTCAACAACATCGCCCACGTTAACAACTTTAGATGGGTGGATGTTTTTATTAGTCCAATCCATTTCAGAAACGTGAACCAGACCTTCAACGCCTTCTTCGATTTCTACGAAGCAGCCGTAATCAGTCAGGTTGGTAACGCGACCAGTCAGTTTAGTACCTTCTGGGTAACGTTTAGCGATAGCGACCCAAGGATCTTCGCCCAGTTGTTTCAGACCCAGTGATACACGGGTACGCTCACGGTCAAATTTAAGAACTTTAACAGTGATTTCATCGCCAACATTAACGATTTCGCTTGGGTGTTTAACACGTTTCCAAGCCATGTCAGTGATGTGCAGCAGGCCGTCAACGCCGCCCAGATCAACGAATGCACCGTAGTCAGTGAGGTTCTTAACGATACCTTTAACTTCCATGCCTTCCTGCAGGTTTTCCAGCAGTTGATCGCGCTCTGCGCTGTTCTCAGACTCAATTACTGCACGACGGGAAACAACAACGTTGTTGCGTTTCTGGTCCAGTTTGATGACTTTGAACTCAAGATCTTTGCCTTCGAGATGCAGCGTGTCGCGAACAGGACGAACGTCTACCAGTGAGCCTGGCAGGAACGCACGAATACCGTTCAGCTCAACAGTGAAACCGCCTTTAACTTTACCGTTGATAACACCGGTAACAGTTGCAGATTCTTCGTAAGCTTTTTCCAGCGTGATCCAAGCTTCATGACGTTTAGCTTTTTCACGGGACAGCAGAGTTTCACCGAAGCCGTCTTCAACAGCGTCCAGCGCAACATCAACTTCGTCGCCAACCTGGATTTCCAGTTCGCCCTGTGCGTTTTTGAATTGTTCTGCCGGGATTGCAGACTCAGATTTCAGACCGGCGTCAACCAGTACGATATCTTTGTCGATAGACACAACAACACCACGAACGATGGAACCAGGACGGGTTTCGATTGTTTTTAAGGATTCTTCAAAGAGTTGAGCAAAAGATTCAGTCATGTTGATAATCTTTAGGTTCTTAAGTTTAACGTCCATCTGGCTTCCTGCTGGATGGGGTTGTTTCAAATGCCCCGCTACAGATCCTTGCGGCGAGGTTAAAAAAAACTATAGCCAAAACTGGCACTGAATATTCTTCAGCACCAGAGTGAGGCTCGATTACCGGGTTTGTTTTTGCGGCAATCCTAGAATTTCTGTGGCATAAGCCAGTGCTTTTTCGATGACTTCGTCGATGGACATGCTGGTTGAATCCAGCAACAACGCATCGGAAGCAGCCACTAGAGGCGCGACGGGCCTGTTACGATCACGGTCATCGCGCTCTTTGATCTCGGCTAAAAGCCGTTCAAAGTTAACACTAAAGCCTTTTTCCTGCAACTGTAGCATTCTTCTGTTTGCACGTTCTTCCGAACTGGCATCCAGAAATATCTTCACCGGTGCATCAGGGAAAACCACCGTCCCCATGTCACGACCATCCGCAATCAGGCCCGGTGCATCACGGAATGCGCGCTGCCGGCGCAATAATGCTTCACGAACGCGGGGAAATGCCGCCGCCTGAGACGCAGTATTGCCTACCGTTTCGGTGCGGATTTCATGGGTAACATCCTCACCTTCTAAAATAACGTGCAACTGCCCATCCTGAGCCACAAAACGAACGTCGAGATGTGCGGCAAGCGGAACTAGCGCCTCTTCTGAGACAATATCAACCTGGTGATGCAAAGCCGCCAGCGCCAAAACGCGGTAAATCGCGCCGGAATCCAACAGATGCCAGTTAAAGGCTTCGGCCAACGCTTTACACAACGTACCTTTACCTGCACCACTTGGCCCATCAACGGTGATTACCGGGGCTAAAGCCGTCATTTTTGTCTCCTTTCGGTGGGGTATGCCCGCTTCATTAGCCTCACAGGACTAATTCAGGAGCGGCATTATACGCTGCCTTCACTGCAACTGTTACCCCACATTTTTCAGTTGGCTAAAAAGCGGACGGTTCTGAGCCTGAAAACAAAAAAACGGACATCAGGGATGTCCGTTCATACACGGGCAACCAAGTGAAAAACTATGCCAGTGTGCTGATTGCCGCCAGACGGTCAAAATAGTCCGGGAACGTTTTTGCGGTACACTTCGGATCAAGAATGGTCACCGGCGTATCGGATAACGCCACCAGCGAGAAACACATCGCCATGCGGTGATCATTATAGGTGCCAATTTCGGCAAATTTCAGCGATTGAGGCGGATCAATACGAATGTAATCTTCGCCCTCTTCCACTGTTGCACCGACTTTACGCAGCTCAGTCGCCATCGCCGTCAGGCGATCGGTCTCTTTAACACGCCAGTTGTAAATATTACGCAACGTTGTCGGGCCTTCAGCAAACAAGGCAGCGGTAGCAATGGTCATTGCTGCATCAGGAATATGGTTCATGTCCATGTCAATGCCGTTCAGTTCACCGCGGGTACATTCGATATAATCATCAGCCCAGTGAATAGTAGCACCCATTTTTTCCAGCACGTCTGCAAAACGAATATCGCCCTGCATGCTGTTTTTGCCGATTCCGGTCACACGAACCGTACCGCCCTTGATCGCCGCAGCGGCCAGGAAGTAGGACGCTGAAGAGGCATCACCTTCGACCAGATATGCCCCCGGAGACACATAATGCTGACGTCCTTGGATGCTAAATCTCTGGTACTCGTGGTTTTCCACTTCAATACCAAAGGTTTTCATCAGGTTCAGCGTGATATCGATATAAGGTTTGGAAACCAGATCACCTTTAATCTGAATGGTTGTATCGTTATCTGCCAGCGGAGCTGTCATCAATAACGCTGTCAGAAACTGGCTGGAAACACTGCCATCAACACTGACGTCACCGCCACTAAATCCACCCTGCAGGCGCAAAGGCGGATAGTTTTCCTGCTCCAGATAATCAATCTGCGCACCGCCCTGACGAAGCGCATCAACCAGATGCCCGATCGGGCGCTCTTTCATGCGCGGCTCTCCGGTCAGTACAACATCCTGTTCGCCCAGGCATAATGCTGCCGCCAGCGGACGCATTGCGGTTCCTGCATTCCCAAGAAACAGTTCCAGACCTTTAGCATTGGAAAAAGCCGTGCCCAGACCATCGATTTCACACTCGGTGCGGGATGCAGATAAACGATGCGTGACACCCAGTTGAGTGAGTGCTGTCAACATATGACGCACATCATCGCTGTCGAGCAGGTTAGTCAGGCGGGTAGTACCCTGTGCAAAAGCAGCCAGTAAAAGTGCGCGGTTAGAAACACTTTTTGAGCCAGGTAAATTGATGCTGCCGTTAACCAGCGCAACGGGTTGTAATGTCAGGGATTCCACTCTTTCTCCAATTCTTCTTTTCATAAAATGACCCCGGACATTGAGCCGGGGTCATTTTTAAGGCTTCTCAATGAAGCATTCTGCGAGCCTGAAAGCCAGCACACTTAACCGTGACGTTTTTCGAACTCCGCCATAAAGTCGGTCAGGGCTTTTACGCCTTCAATCGGCATTGCATTATAAATAGATGCGCGCATACCGCCAGCCACGCGGTGGCCTTTTAGTGCATGCAGACCGGCTTCCTGTGCCTGATCAAGGAACAGTTTATCCAGCGAGGCATCTGCCATCTGGAAAGGAACGTTCATCCACGAACGGTTAGCCGCCACCACAGGGTTACGATAGAAGCCGGTGCGATCGATTGCGCCATACAAAAGTTCGGCTTTTGCACGATTGCGCTTTTCCATTTCGCGCAGACCGCCCTGCTCTTTCAGCCACTTGAATACCATACCTGACAGATACCATGCAAAGGTCGGCGGGGTATTGAACATAGAGTCGTTCTCAGCCAGCACGGTATAATCGAGGATAGAAGGCAATTCAGTGCGCGCTTTGCCCAGCAGATCATCACGAACGATAACCAGGGTCAGACCCGCAGGACCGATATTTTTCTGCGCGCCAGCATAAATCACCCCAAAACGGCTGACGTCAATCGGGCGGGAAAGAATGCAGGATGAATAATCTGCTACCACGATTTTGTCGCCAAAATCAGGCATTTCATCAATAGCGATACCATCGATAGTTTCATTCGGGCAATAATGAACGTAGGCAGAATCTGCACTCAGTTTCCATTCGCTCATCGGCAGAATGCCACGCTTACCATCAATCGTAGTGGTGACATCAATCACGTTTGGCGTGCAATATTTTTGGGCTTCTTTAACTGCGCTGTGTGCCCAATAGCCACCATCAATATAATCAGCGGAGGATTTTTCACCCAAAAGGTTCATTGGCACAGCAGCAAATTGCGCACGGGCGCCGCCATGGCAGAACAGCACTTTATAGTTCGAGGGAATATTGAGCAGGTCACGGATATCCTTTTCGGATTCTTCAGCAACCTGGATAAATTCCTTACTACGGTGACTGATTTCCATCACCGATGTACCCAGTCCGTGCCAGTTACAAAGTTCCTGTTCCGCACGACGCAATACTTCAGCCGGGATCATTGCCGGACCTGCACTAAAATTATAAACCTGAGTCATTTCCCCTCACCACTTCTCTGAGACAGTCACATAGTAGTCACTAATTTAACGGTTTTATCATCCGAGACAAGCAGTCTGCAACGGTTATTGATGACGACCTGATAAACAGCGATGAGATGTTGATCACAAGGTTCATTCCTCCTTTTAACCCTGATTTTTCGGAATAATATGTGTAAGCACCGTCAAATTTCACACGGTATAACAGCGTGTTCAAACTCAAGCCTTTGACTTCACACAGCGATTACATTCTTAACACGAATACATGGAGCTAATGTGCAAAACCCCGTATCATTGCACGTTTTTAGCACGCTCAAAAGTGAACTCAATGACCCAAACTTTTATTCCTGGTAAAGACGCGGCGCTGGAAGACTCCATTTCCCGCTTCCAACAAAAACTCACCGATCTCGGCTTTAATATCGAAGAAGCTTCGTGGCTGAATCCGGTTCCCCACGTCTGGTCAGTGCACATTCGCGATCGCGACTGCCCGCTGTGCTTCACCAACGGTAAAGGCGCCAGCAAAAAAGCCGCACTGGCTTCTGCTTTGGGTGAATATTTTGAGCGCCTGTCGACTAACTATTTCTTCGCTGATTTCTATCTGGGCAAAGAAATCGCTAATGGCGATTTCGTTCATTATCCGAATGAGAAGTGGTTCCCGCTTCCGGAAGACGACAGTCTGCCCGCCGGGATCCTGGATGAGCGCCTGCACGCATTTTATGATGCCGATAAAGAACTGGTTGCCCGTGATCTGATCGACCTGCAATCAGGCAATCCTGATCGTGGTATCTGCGCTCTGCCATTTACCCGTCAGTCCGATCTGCAAACCGTCTATATTCCGATGAACATCATCGGCAACCTGTACGTTTCCAACGGGATGTCCGCGGGTAACACCGCCAATGAAGCGCGGGTTCAGGGGCTGTCAGAAGTCTTCGAGCGTTATGTCAAAAACCGCATCATTGCAGAATCCATCAGCCTGCCTGAAATCCCTGTTGAGGTTCTGGCACGCTATCCTGGAGTGGTTGAAGCCATTGCCAAACTGGAAGAAGAAGGTTTCCCTATTCTTTCTTATGACGCCTCGCTGGGCGGCAATTATCCGGTCATTTGCGTGGTTCTGTTCAACCCGGCGAACGGGACCTGTTTCGCGTCCTTTGGTGCACACCCTGATTTTGGCGTCGCACTGGAACGTACCGTGACGGAACTGTTGCAAGGCCGCAGTCTGAAAGACCTGGATGTCTTCACGGCGCCTACTTTTGACGACGAAGAAGTGGCTGAACACGCTAACCTTGAAACCCATTTCATCGACTCAAGCGGTCTGATTTCATGGGATATGTTCAAACAAGACGCAGACTATCCGTTTGCAGACTGGAGTTTCAGCGGTACCACTGAAGAAGAATTTGCGACACTGATGGCTATCTTTGATAAAGAAGATGCTGAAGTGTATATCGCCGATTACGAACATCTGGATGTATACGCCTGCCGCATTATCGTTCCGGGCATGTCTGACATTTATCCTGCCGAAGATTTATTGCTGGCGAATAACAGCATGGGCGCGCATTTGCGTGATCAACTGCTGGCGTTGCCGGGCAGCGATCTGCCAAAAGAAACCTATCTTGAGATGATCACTCAACTCGACGATGAAGGTCTGGATGACTTTACCCGCGTTCGCGAACTGCTGGGGATCGCCAGCGGCAAAGACAACGGCTGGTACACGCTGCGTGTCGGTGAGCTGAAATCTATGCTGGCTCTTGCCGGTGGTGATTTGGATCAGGCGCTGACCTGGGCTGAATGGGCGCATGAGTTCAATTCCTCGGTGTACAGCGATGAGCGCAACAACTATTACCGCTGCCTGCAAACCCTGCTCCAGTTGTCTCTGGAAGAAGATCGCGAGCCAGCCCAGTACTACAACGCTTTCGTGAAAATGTATGGTCAGAAAGCAGTTGAGGATGCTTCGGCGGCCATCAGTGGAGAAGTCCGTTTCCACAGTCTGTTTGCAGTCGACCCTGAGCTGAAGGCCTTGCCAGCCCATCAGGCGCTGCTTGGTGCATACGAAAAGCTGCAAGTCGCCAAACGTCGTCACTGGTCGAAAGCCTGATTCACTGACACTTTGAAGCGATTAAAACCGACGGGATTTCCTGTCGGTTTTTTTGTTTATAAATTCGCTATCAGTTCACTATAAATCCTAAGCTTCTGCTGCTGTATTTGTCCGCAAAAGTTTGACTCGACCATCAAAATGACGTGTAATTCCGCGCGAAATAATACCCGCTTGTCATTTTTGCGAGAAAAATATAGCAATTATTTTATAAGTTAATTGAAAGTGAAATTTATAAAATCAAAATAACGATATTTATTAACACTGAATCCTTTGTATTAACTGAAATCTGAAAAAAAACGCTTGCTTTCTCAACTTTATTTGCAAAAATTAAAATCTTTTTATTCGTTTATTTTCAATTAATTACCCATAAAACCACCCCTTTGGCAGTCCATTAAAAACCACCAAAAACCCCCTCATATGATCCACGTCAATTTTTACGTTATACTGCTTTGCTAGTATCTCGTTGCGCAGTGCATAGCCCTGAATAAGAGAGTTAATGTGAAAGCTGACAACCCCTTCGATCTCATTTTACCCGCCGCGACAGCGAAAATTGCTGAAGATGCTGGCGTTTATAAAGCCACCAAACAGCCGTTAAAAACATTCTTTTTAGCCATTACTGCTGGCGTCTTTATTTCTATTGCTTTTGCTTTTTATATCACCGCCACTACAGGCACCGGTACCGTCCCTTATGGCCTTGCAAAACTGGTTGGGGGCATCTGCTTCTCTCTGGGTCTTATGCTGGTTGTCGTATGTGGTGCGGACCTGTTCACGTCCACTGTACTTATCGTCATTGCGAAAGCCAGCGGTCGAATCACCTGGGGGCAATTGGCGTGCAACTGGGTCAATGTCTATATTGGTAACCTGGTCGGCTGCTTATTCTTTGTGGCTCTGATTTGGTTCTCCGGTGAATACATGGTTGATAACGGTTTGTGGGGACTGAACGTTCTGCAAACTGCTGATCATAAAATGCATCATACATTTATCGAAGCCGTATGTCTGGGGATCCTCGCAAACCTGATGGTTTGCCTGGCGGTATGGATGAGTTACTCCGGCCGCAGTCTGATGGATAAAATGTTCGCTATGATTTTACCGGTCGGCATGTTTGTCGCCAGCGGCTTTGAACACAGCATTGCTAACATGTTCATGATCCCTTTAGGCATCGTAGTGAAAAATTTTGCGACACCAGAATTCTGGCAGGCTGTCGGGGCAACACCGGCACAATTCGCAGAGCTGAATATCCCTAACTTTATCATAGACAATCTCATCCCTGTGACCATCGGTAACATCATTGGGGGTGGTTTGCTGGTAGGGTTAACGTACTGGGTCATATATCTTCGCGATGAGAAACACCACTGAAACAATGTGGCAGTCTTGTTACGACAGTTTTACACGTGATTTTTAAAGAAATCCAAATTAGAAGGTAGGTGCAAAATGTCCAAGCTCAATGAAAAATTGACCAACGCATGGCAGGGTTTTAGTGCTGGTGAATGGCAGAATGGCGTAAACGTCCGTGACTTCATTCAGAAGAACTACACACCGTATGAAGGTGATGAGTCCTTCCTGGCTGGCGCTACCCAAGCGACAACCACCCTGTGGGATAAAGTAATGGATGGTATCAAACTGGAGAACCGTACTAAGGCTCCAGTAGATTTCGATACCGACGTTGCCTCTACCATCACCTCTCACGATGCCGGCTACATCAACAAATCATTGGAAACCATCGTTGGTCTGCAAACTGACGCGCCATTGAAACGTGCCCTGATCCCTTTCGGCGGCATCAAAATGGTGGAAGGTTCATGTAAAGTTTACGGTCGTGAACTGGATCCGGCACTGAAAAAAGTCTTCACTGATTACCGCAAAACCCACAACCAGGGTGTTTTCGATGTTTACACTAAAGACATCCTGAACTGCCGCAAATCTGGTGTGCTGACCGGTCTGCCAGATGCCTATGGTCGTGGCCGTATCATCGGTGACTACCGTCGCGTCGCGCTGTATGGTATCGACTTCCTGATGGCCGACAAATACGCACAATTCCAGTCTCTGCAAGACGACCTGGAAAATGGCGTAAACCTGGAAATGACCATCCAGTTGCGTGAAGAAATCTCAGAACAACACCGTGCTCTGGGTCAGATTAAAGAAATGGCTGCTAAATATGGCTGCGATATCTCTGGTCCTGCAACAACTGCACAAGAAGCTGTTCAGTGGACTTACTTCGGTTACCTGGCTGCCGTTAAATCTCAGAACGGTGCTGCGATGTCCTTTGGCCGCGTCTCTACTTTCCTTGACGTGTACATCGAACGTGATATCAAAGCAGGCAAACTGAACGAAGAACAAGCTCAGGAACTGATTGACCACCTGGTTATGAAACTGCGTATGGTGCGTTTCCTGCGGACCCCTGAATATGATGAATTGTTCTCCGGTGACCCAATCTGGGCGACAGAATCCCTGGCAGGTATGGGTGTTGATGGTCGTACTCTGGTTACCAAAAACAGCTTCCGCTTCCTGAATACCCTGTACACCATGGGACCTTCACCAGAGCCAAATATGACCATTCTGTGGTCAGAAAAGCTGCCAATGAACTTCAAAAAGTACGCAGCGAAAGTGTCTATCGATACCTCATCTGTACAGTATGAGAACGATGATCTGATGCGTCCTGATTTCAACAACGATGACTATGCTATCGCTTGTTGTGTGAGCCCAATGGTTGTGGGTAAACAAATGCAGTTCTTCGGCGCTCGTGCAAACCTGGCGAAAACCATGTTGTACGCAATCAACGGCGGCGTTGATGAAAAAATGAAAATCCAGGTTGGTCCTAAAGAAGCACCAATGATGGATGAAGTGCTGACCTTTGATAAAGTCATGGAACGCATGGATCACTTCATGGACTGGTTGGCTAAACAGTACGTGACTGCGCTGAACATCATTCACTACATGCATGACAAATACAGCTACGAAGCATCGCTGATGGCTCTGCATGACCGCGATGTTTATCGCACCATGGCATGTGGTATCGCAGGATTGTCTGTTGCTGCTGACTCCCTGTCTGCTATCAAATATGCAAAAGTTAGCACCATCCGTGACGAAGACGGCCTGGCTGTAGACTTCAAAATTGAAGGTGAGTATCCACAGTTCGGTAACAACGATTCTCGCGTAGATGACATCGCTTGTGACCTGGTAGAACGTTTCATGAAGAAAATTCAGAAACTGCGTACCTACCGTGGCGCTGTAGCAACTCAGTCTGTTCTGACCATCACCTCTAACGTGGTTTATGGTAAGAAAACAGGTAACACTCCAGATGGTCGTCGTGCTGGTGCTCCGTTTGGGCCGGGTGCTAACCCAATGCACGGTCGTGACCAGAAAGGTGCGGTTGCCTCTCTGACCTCCGTTGCTAAACTGCCGTTTGCTTACGCGAAAGATGGTATTTCTTATACCTTCTCTATCGTGCCAAATGCGCTGGGTAAAGACGATGATGTGCGTAAAGCCAACCTTGCGGGTCTGATGGATGGTTACTTCCACCACGAAGCGTCCATCGAAGGTGGTCAACACCTGAACGTGAACGTCATGAACCGTGAAATGCTGTTAGATGCGATGGAACATCCTGAAAACTATCCTCAGCTGACCATTCGTGTTTCTGGCTACGCAGTGCGTTTCAACTCACTGACTAAAGAACAGCAACAAGACGTTATTACCCGTACTTTCACTAAGTCCCTGTAATAATTCAACCTTGTAATCTGGTCTGATAAAAAGGCTCCACAACGTGGAGCCTTTGTTTCATCCCTCCCTGCCCGCACTGTCTGTACGACAGTCTGTTTTGCCAGAGCGCTATACGTTGTGGACTTCTGGCAAAGCAGTACCGCCATTGCTGACAATCAACCTTATTGATTGTCTGGTATCATAAACCTGTGGTTTCCAGTTTATCTCTGCCAGGCCAGCATCCGCACATGTAGACTGCTATTTATTGGTCACTATGGAGAACAACCCGCAATGTCAGTTCAAGGTCGCATCCACTCATATGAATCCTGTGGCACCGTTGACGGCCCAGGTATCCGTTTCATTGTTTTCTTCCAGGGTTGCCTGATGCGTTGCATGTATTGCCACAACCGCGATACCTGGGATACACATGGCGGAAAAGAGATCAATGTTGATGATTTAATGAAAGAAGTCGTGACGTATCGTCACTTCATGAATGCTTCCGGCGGTGGTGTAACAGCCTCTGGTGGCGAAGCCATTCTTCAGGCAGAGTTTGTGCGTGACTGGTTCCGCGCCTGCCAGAAAGAAGGGATCAACACTTGCCTGGACACCAACGGTTTTGTCCGCCGTTATGATCCGGTGATCGACGAATTATTGGATGTCTCTGATCTGGTCATGCTTGATCTCAAGCAGATGAATGATGACATTCACCAGAATCTGGTGGGCGTGTCCAACCACCGCACTCTGGACTTTGCCCGCTATCTGGCAAAACGTAATCAGCGCACCTGGATCCGTTATGTCGTGGTGCCGGGCTGGTCTGATGATGATGACTCCGCGCATAAGCTGGGTGAGTTCACCAAAGATATGACCAACATCGAGAAGATCGAACTGCTGCCATACCATGAGTTGGGCAAACACAAATGGACGGCAATGGGTGAGAAATACGGTCTGGATGGCGTAAATCCACCCACCAAAGAGATCATGGAAAGAGTGAAAAATATTCTTGCCAGTTACGGGCATAAAGTTATTTATTAACAGTCTGATATGCTCATAAAAAAGACGCCAAATGGCGTCTTTTTTGCTTTATGGCTCAGAACATACCCAAAATCATTGGGGTTGCGGCTTTAATTATGAAAAAGGATTAAGCAGTCGCTACAGGATTATGCGTATGATCCGCTTTGCGCATCAGCATCACCAGATACACCAGCGAAACCACCGCAATCATCACGAACAACAGACGGTCGGAATAACTCTGCATTAGCATCGCGGTCATTGTCGGCCCGGCGAGGCTACCGATGGTGTAACTCATCAGTAATGCCTGGTTCATCGCCACCAACTCCTCTGCGTTGACTTTTTCGCAAGCCCAGGACATAGCGACCGGATACAGCGTGAAACCAGCACAGCCCAGAATAAACAGCGTCGGAGCCATCGCATAGCCACTGAGCATCGCAATGCTGCCAAGGATAACGGCGAAGATCTGAATGCGCAGAACCATCAGACGGCCATAACGGTCAGCCAAACGCCCTACCGGCCATTGCCCGATAATCCCGGCGCTGACCAGCAATGCCATCCAGTAACCTACATCTGCATCGCTCATTCCCTGATGCGTCAGGAACAAAGGCATCAGGCCGTATAAAGATCCCAGAACGATGCCGGAAATAATACAGCCGTTAATCCCCAGCCGTGCATTACGGCGTCTGAACATCGGCATTACCGCATGACGCGGCTGCCCGCTTTCCTGGTTCTCAATATGCGTTAATAACAATGGCAGCATTGCAATGACAATCAGCGCTGTCACCCACGGCAGTACACTTAAAATTGCCGTCGGCACCGTACCTACCAAAAGCTGCCCAACCACCGTGCCGATGTAATACATGATCATATACGCTGCCAGTAACTGGCCGCGGTTTCTGACGGTTCCGCTGCGTAGCAACGCACTTTCCACCACCACCCAGATCAATGCGCAGCCGATGCCTGCAACGAATCGCGCCGTCACCCAACTCCAGAAACTTATTGAAAGTGCCAGACCTGCGGTCGCGACAGCAAACAGGATGCAGGAAAGGTAGTAACTGCGGTTAAAACCAACACGTTTAATCAGTCCGCCCGCAAGCAAAGTACCCAGCAGATTACCGGTAAAATAAGACGAACTGACGAGTCCGACCTGCCAGGTTGGAAGTTGCTCATGACTGAGCCACAAAGGGACCAATGTGTTTAAAACGGCGATAGAAATCGTCAACAACAGAAGTCCGCACAGGAGCAGAGAAACAGGACGGGAATAGGCGGACATAGGGCGGTGATGACCACAAAGAGGAAGAAATTGCGCGCATCATGCCACCGGCGGTTTAAAAGTCAATCTGGCAAAAATTGACCTGAGCACAAAGTGGAGAAGAATGATTGAAAACACTAATCAAGCTTAATGATTAAGATGAATGACACTTTAAAGACAGGTTAATATCACCATGATAACAAACAAGTTTGCATTTCCCGCAGCCATTACATTTTGCGTCATCAACAGAAGGTTGATTCTGTTGATTAAAAAATATTGCCGTGCGCGGACAGGCAATTTCGCACATTCGGCACAAGTCATCCAGCCGTCCCAGACACTGGGACAAAATAACCGGACGCAAACCAGTATCCATTGGCACACACTGATCCAGCGCCTCTCTTTCGCAAGCCTGAGTACAGGCACCGCAAAAGTCACATTCAGCATAATCGATAGCCAGCGAAGCCTTTCCTCCCTGGATGCTTATAATGCCGACCGGGCACGCCTGTGCGCAACGTCCGCATCCATCACATTGTTGCTGAAACATCGGTTCGGCAATGGCCTGAGGCGGACGGGCAATCACGCGCGCCAGCAAGTTCGCAGAAGGCTGTGCCGCCTGTTCAATTGCCTGTTTGCCCGGTGACAGCAAGCCGCGGAATAACCCACGGCGGCTGACCGTTCTGCTGCTCATCCAGGCACGATAGTATCTGGCGTCGCGGGAATCGCTCATCAGAAATACAGATCCACGACGGGCGCTTCCAGACTACGTTGTTGTTTCCAGCCCTGTAGTGTGGATTCTGCCAGTACGGCCACTCCGAGATAAAACGGGTGTTCTGCTTTCTGACGGAGTAATTCGAAATAGCGTCCGGCCCACGGGAATAAATGCTCTGTCAGAAATTCATCCAGCAAAGAAGGTGAATTCTCGGCTAACCATGCAGACATCATCAGCAGCAAACCGATGTGATCTTCCGGCTCTGCCTGCTCCAGATGGGGTTCAATACCGTTTTCACGCATCCACTGGCGCAATGCCAGCGTTGAATCGCCAAACAGCACTGATTCTTTGTCCAGATACACCGAGCCCCAAGGTGGCGCGGGTAACGAATAAGGGCCGATAAAAAGACGCTGATACGCGTCATCCAGACTTTCAGACGCGGCCGTAATCTGGCTGAATGTTTCTCCCGCCTGAGTTTTAGCCTCGTCACTCGCACATGGCCATGACTCCGTCCAGACGCTGCTTTCAAGTAACGTAATTAAGACGCTAACTTCAGGAGAGCTCGGCGGATAAAACAGCATCGCGCCTAATACTTTACCGGTTAAACTAATTGATTCTGCTGACATAATTAACTCATTTTGCAGAGGCACATCCTTACTGGCGACGTGCCTCCTGATAAACCTGACTACCTGAAATTAGCCGCCCACTGCCATTCCCACTGTCATATGCAGACCGTAGAAAATCGCCCGACCAATCAGTTCTCCGGCAAACACCAGCACAAAGGCCAGTATCATTGAGGCCAGTGCAGGTCGTTTACGCAGTATAAGCGGACAGAACCAGCAGCCCAGTCCAAGAACAACCAGCACCAGCCGCCACACCGACAACACACCGTATTGTGGGATAAGCGCTGACGCAGCCTGAACGGAACTGCTGATGCCTGCCAGACTGGCGCTTTGCATAACAACAACAGCCATACTCACGACCAGTGACACAAAGCTGATGACCGGCAGCAGACGTAGCGCACAACCATTAATATTAGCACCACGCAGCAGCAGGTAGCCCAGAACCGGTCCGCCAATCAGTACCGTCAGGCCAAAATGAAACGCGGTATACGCATTGTCCCAGGTTGGCACAGTATTGATTGCATACACACGACACATCGCGAAGACGAATCCAACACCTGCCAGCATGGTCACGATTAACCAGATTTTAGCGAGCACGCGTGGCATCTTGTTGATCATCGCCAGCAGCCAGTAAATCCCGCCCAGCGCAAAGAAGAGCGAGCCGCTGCCAATTTCGTTGCTCAGCGGCGACGCGCCCAGCCGGTTAAGCGAATTGAATGCCCGCAGCGGTGACCCCAGATGCAGAACCGAGGCGATGAAAGCGATCGCCATCAACACCCACAAAAAGAACATCGAGAGATGGATCTGGCGGTATTCTTCCCTACTGCGCTGAGTCAGCAACGCAATGGCAAGCACAATAAATGCGCCAACGACACATTGCCCCAGAACCGTAAAGACCATCAAAGGCCATTCATGCCATCCGTTTCCCATCTCAAACCTCCTTCGGGTTAGCCAGATAACCCGTGGTATCGCCTACAGGACGGCAATTCGCATTGGGTTTAATGACGATATTTGGGTGAGTGAAATGTGAAGCAGGCAACGGTGCCACTTCAGCCAGTTCACCGTATTTCGCACGCAGTTCTTCGATTGGCGCCATATCCAACGCACGCAGCGGGCAGGATTCAACACAAATCGGTTTTTTACCTTCAGCAATGCGTTCGTAGCATCCGTCACATTTGGTCATGTGACCTTTGGCTTCATTGTATTGCGGCGCGCCATACGGACACGCCATATGGCAATAACGACAGCCAATACAGATATCTTCGTTTACGACCACAAAACCGTCTTCACGCTTATGCATCGCGCCACTCGGACAGACCTTGGTGCAGGCGGGATCCGCACAATGGTTACAGGAAATTGACAAATAATAGGCGAAGACATTCTGATGCCAGCCATCTCCGTCTTTTTGCCAGTCGCCGCCAGCATATTCATAGATACGGCGGAAACTCACGTCCGGGGTTAAATTTTTGAAGTCCTTGCATGCCAGTTCACAGGTTTTGCACCCTGTGCAGCGGCTTGAGTCAATATAAAAGCCATATTGAGTTGTCATGATTTACTCCGTTAAACCTTAGCCACTTGCACAAGGTTGGTATGAGAGGGGTTACCTTTCGCCAGCGGTGAAGGTCTTTGAGAAGTCAGTACATTAATGCTGCCCGCACGATCTATTTTTTTACTGTCAGGGGAATACCAGGCACCTTCGCCAAGTGCGACAACGCCCGGCATCATGCGCGGTGTCACTTTGGCGGCTATATGCACTTCCCCGCGATCGTTAAAGATGCGGATCATGTCGCCGTTGGTGATACCACGCTGTGCGGCATCCATCGGATTGATCCACATTTCCTGGCGACAGGCTGCTTTCAGTACATCAACATTGCCGTAAGTGGAGTGGGTACGCGCTTTGTAGTGGAAACCTGTCAGCTGTAACGGATATTTACTGGCCAGCGGGTCGTCATAGTTTTCGAAACCGGCGGCATACACCGGTAATGGATCAATAACGTCCTCTTTAGAGAGTTCCCATTCAGCCGCAATCTTGGCCAGTTCAGCAGAGTAAATTTCGATTTTACCGGACGGCGTACTCAGCGGATTGGCCGCAGGATTTTCACGGAATGCTTTGTAAGCCACATGATGCTGGTCGGGGTCACGTTTTTTGAATATGCCCTGTTTGCGGAAGGTCTCGAAATCTGGCAGTTCTGGCAGCGCTTCACGTGACTGCTGATACAGATGACGCAACCATTCTTCCTGCGTACGGCCTTCGGTGAACTGCTGCTCTACCCCCATGCGGCGGGAAAGCTCGCTGGTCATTTCATAGATGTTCTTGCACTGGAAACGTGGCGTAATCGCCTGATCGGCAAAAATCACATAATCCATGTTGCCGCACGAGGCATCGAGACAGAAATCCATCTGCTCAGAGGCCGTGCAGTCTGGCAGGATAATATCTGCGTATTTTGCTGACGAGGTCATGTGGTTATCAATCACCACAATCATTTCACACTGTTTGTCATCCTGCAGAATGTCATGGGTGCGGTTAATATCTGAATGCTGATTGATCAAACAGTTACCAGCGTAGTTCCAGATAAACTTAATGGGCACATCAAGTTTATCCTTGCCGCGCACGCCATCTTTCATGGCGGTCATCTGCGGGCCACGCACAATCGCATCCGTCCACAGGAACATAGAAATACTGGTCTGAACCGGATTTTCCAGCGTCGGCATACGTACAAACGGGATCTCGTAGGAACCTTCGCGGGCACCGGAATTGCCACCGTTAACGCCCACGTTGCCAGTAAGGATCGCCAGCATCGCAATTGCACGGGTTGCAATTTCTCCGTTAGCGTGACGCTGCGGGCCCCAACCCTGCGTGATAAATGCTGGTTTTGCCTGTCCGATTTCACGTCCCAGCTTGACGATTTTATCCACGGAGATGCCCGTGATTTTTGCCGCCCATTCAGGCGTTTTCGCTACACCGTCTGGCCCTTTGCCGAGAATATAAGCCTTGTAATGCGCATTCTCAGGCACACCCGCCGGTAAGGTCTTTTCGTCATACCCGACGCAATACTTATCGAGGAATGGCTGATCAACCAGATTTTCAGTGATCATGACGTGCGCCAGCGCCGCTGCCAGCGCGCCATCAGTACCCGGACGGATCGGCACCCATTCGTCTTCGCGTCCGGCACCGGTATCGGTATAGCGCGGATCCACAATGATCATACGGGCGTTCGAACGCTGGCGAGCCTGTTCGAGGTAATATGTCACCCCGCCACCGCTCATACGGGTTTCACCCGGGTTATTGCCGAACAGCACCACCAGTTTGCTGTTTTCGATATCAGACGGGCTGTTGCCGTCCGCCCAGCCGCCATAGGTATAATTAAGACCCGCTGCAATTTGCGCTGAACTGTAGTCGCCATAATGATTCAGATAACCACCGCAGCAGTTCATCAGACGAGCGATCAGTGTCTTGCCTGGCGGCCATGAACGCGTCATCGTGCCACCCAGCGTACCTGTGCCGTAATTCAGATAAATCGCTTCATTGCCATAGCGATGAATAATGTCTTTAAGGCTGCCCGCCAGGGTGTCAAAGGCTTCGTCCCAGCTGATAGGCTTGAATTTCCCTTCACCACGTTTGCCCACGCGTTTCATCGGATACTTCAGACGGTCCGGGTTATAAACACGACGACGCATTGAGCGCCCGCGCAGACAGGCACGAACCTGATGCAGTCCTTCATAATTGTCATTACCGGTATTGTCGGTCTCGACATAGCGGATCTCGTTATCAACGACGTGCATTCGCAACGGACAGCGGCTGCCGCAGTTAACAGTACAGGCACTCCAGACGATTTTCTCATCTGTAGCTTTGGCAGGAGCCTGTAGCTTTTCCGCACGTATTGATTTGAACGGCAACGATATGCCGCCAACTGCGGCTGCTATACCGGCGAGTGTGGTTCCCTTAACCAGGTCACGGCGGCTGATCCCACCGCCTGAATCGGTTTTATTACTGTTTGAATCTGACATTGCTTACTCCGTAACGCCCTTATCTGAAGGACGAAAATTTAACAACCCTGTCATCGGGCCCTGGCTCGTGGCTCGTGGCTTCTTTAGACTTTTTCTATTTGAATCAAATTTGTATGCTGAGGATTACCCTTCGCTAACGGTGAGGGGCGTTGGGTTGTCAGCGTGTTCATACAGGCACCATGGTCAATACGGTCACCACTCATATTGGCCTGATGCCATGCGCCCTGCCCCATAGCCACAACGCCGGGTATGATGCGCGGGGTGACTTTTGCCGCTACACGCACTTCACCGCGGTCATTAAAGACTTTCACTTTGTCACCGTTTTCAATGCCACGGGTTTTGGCATCGATCGGGTTAATCCAGACTTCCTGCCGGCAGGACGCCTGCAAAACATCGATATTGCCGTATGTGGAATGGGTGCGGGCTTTGTAGTGGAAGCCGAACATCTGCAACGGAAACTGGCTACGTTTCGGATCGTCCCAGCCTTCAAAGGTTGAGGCATATACCGGCAGCGGACTAATGGTTTCATCTTTTTGCAGCTCCCATTCGCCGGCAATTTTCGCCAGAGCAGAGGAGTAAATTTCGATTTTACCGGAAGGTGTTTTCAGCGGATTGGCCTGGGGATCCTGACGGAATTTTTTATAAGCCACAAAATGCCCGGCAGGATCCTTACGCTTATATATCCCCATTAGCCGTAGTTCTTCATAAGCAGGCAATGCCGGGTCTTTCGCCAGCATTTTGGCATACAGATATTGCAACCACTCCCGCTGGGTACGGCCTTCGGTGAACTTGTTATAAACATCCGGGCCAAGACGACGCGCGACTTCGCTCATCATCTCGTAGATGCCTTTACGTTCGAACTTAGCGGACGTTGCGGGCTGGATGAAAATCAGATACCCCATATTTCCGGCGTAGTCATTTGGAATAATATCTTCCTGCTCGACGGTCATAAGGTCAGGCAGCAGGATGTCGGCGTACTTCGCCGAGGAGGTCATGAAGTTTTCCAGCACGACGATCATCTCGCACTGCGTGTCATCCTGCAGAATATCGTGGGTTTTATTGATGTCGGAATGCTGGTTGGTGATGGTATTACCGGCATAGTTCCAGATGAATTTGATCGGCACATCCAGTTTGTCTTTGCCGCGCACGCCATCTTTCGTGGCAGTCATCTGCGGGCCACGGGCAATAGCATCAGTCCAGCTAAAACAGGAAATCTGTGTGTTGACCGGATTTTCCAGCACGGGCATGCGTTCAATGGTGATGGTATAGGTGGATTCACGTGCGCCACTATTGCCGCCATTAATGCCAACATTGCCGGTTAAAATCGGCAACATAGCGATGGCTCTGGACGTCAGTTCACCGTTGGCCTGACGCTGTGGGCCCCAGCCCTGAGAAATATAGGTGGGTTTTGCCTGACCGATTTCGCGGGCCAGTTTGACAATACGATTGGCCGGAATACCGGTAATGCGGGACGCCCATTCAGGTGTCTTTGCCGTCGCATCTTCGCCCTGGCCGAGAATATAGGCTTTGTAATGACTGTTGGCCGGTGCATCCGCAGGCAGGGTTTTTTCGTCGTAGCCCACACAATACGAATCAAGGAAAGGTTGGTCGACCATGTTCTCAGTGATCAGCACATGCGCAAGGCCAGCCACCAGTGCGGCATCCGTCCCCGGGCGGATAGGGATCCACTCGTCTTCCCGACCTGCAGCAGTATCCGTATAACGCGGGTCGATCACGATCATACGGGCATTGGAACGCTGGCGTGCCTGTTCGAGGTAATAGGTGATGCCGCCACCACTCATGCGCGTTTCAGCCGGATTGTTACCGAACAGGACGACCAGCTTGCTGTTTTCAATATCTGACGTACTGTTGCCCTCGTTACTGCCATACGTGTATGGCATGGCGCAGGCGATTTGCGCGGTACTGTAAGTGCCGTAATGACTGAGAAAACCGCCATAGCAGTTCATCAGGCGGGCAACCAGCGAAGCGTAAGGGGAAGAACGGGTGATGTTGCCGCCTACAATGCCGGACGTGTAATTGATATATACCGCTTCATTGCCGTATTTCGCGACAATACGCTTCAGGTTATTGGCAATTTCATCGAACGCCTCTTCCCAGCTAATGCGTTTAAACTTACCTTCACCGCGCTTGCCGACGCGCTTCATCGGATAATTCAGGCGCTCCGGATGATTCATGCGGCGGCGGATAGAACGCCCGCGCAGGCAGGCGCGCACCTGATGATCACCGTAAATATCCTGCCCGGTATTGTCTGTTTCGACCCAGTACACCTCATCATCACGTACATGCAAACGTAACGCACAACGGCTACCGCAGTTGACTGAACAGGCGCCCCACACCACTTTATCTTCGGAGACTAAATGCTTCGCCTCACCCACTCCCTGGGCCAGTGCTTTACGGCTAAAAGGAAGGGATACGCCATCCGCAGCCACGGCCAGCCCTGCCAGCGTTGATGTTTTGATCAGTGTCCGGCGGCTGATACCACTTTTTAGCGTGGTGATTTCTGGTTTGATTTCCGACATTTTTCGCTCCGGTAATGAGGCAATACCCACTCAAACAGCATGGATACTACTTATTAGGGGGTACGAAACCTTGTCTGCTATCAAAAAAGGCGGGGTTGAAGAGAAAGAAATACGGAATTCGTAACGTAACGCATGATTTCATGCATAAAAAAAAGCGCCCTAAGGCGCTTTTCGCTATGTTAGTGCAGATATAACGGGATTAACCGATATATTCTAAACCGCCCATGTACGGACGTAATACTTCCGGCACTTCGATACGGCCATCAGCTTGTTGGTAGTTTTCCAGCACGGCGACCAGTGTACGGCCTACAGCCAAACCAGAACCATTCAGGGTATGAACCAGACGTGGTTTTTTATCGGTTTTGTTGCGGCAACGCGCCTGCATACGACGGGCCTGGAAATCACCCATGTTGGAGCATGAGGAGATTTCACGGTATGTATCCTGCGCTGGCAACCAAACTTCCAGATCGTAGGTTTTGCAAGAGCCAAAGCCCATATCGCCGGTACACAACAAAACTTTGCGGTATGGCAAATTCAGCAGCTGAAGCACCTTTTCTGCATGGCCGGTCAGTTCTTCCAGTGCATCCATTGAATCTTCAGGACGAACGATTTGCACCATCTCAACTTTGTCAAACTGGTGCATGCGGATCAGACCACGGGTATCACGACCATACGAACCGGCTTCTGAACGGAAACATGGCGTATGCGCTGTCATCTTCAGTGGCAGAGATTCTTCTTCAAGAATTTCATCACGGGTCAGGTTGGTCAGCGGCACTTCCGCCGTCGGGATCAGCGCATAGTTACTGCTGCCCGCCTCTTCATCCAGGGGTTTGGTATGGAACAGGTCTTCGCCAAACTTAGGCAACTGACCGGTACCGTACAACGTTTCCTGATTGACCAGATAGGGAACATAGGTTTCCAGATAACCGTGTTGCTCTGTGTGCAGATCGAGCATGAACTGCGACAGCGCGCGATGCATACGGGCGATTTGCCCTTTCATCACGACAAAACGCGCACCCGTCAGTTTAACGGCAGCGGCAAAATCCAGGCCGCCAGCCATTTCGCCCAGCGATACGTGATCGCGCACGGTGAAATCGTACTGACGCGGCGTGCCCCAGCGGCTCACTTCCTGGTTATCGTTCTCATCTTTACCGGCAGGCACGGAGTCATCAGGCATGTTTGGAATAGCAGAAGCGATATCGCGGATGTCATTTTGCAATGCATCCAGTTCAGCTTTCGCTGCATCCAGCTTCTCACCCAGCGTATTCACTTCCAGACGCAGGGGTTCGATGTCTTCGCCACGGGCTTTTGCCTGACCGATAGATTTCGATCGGGAGTTACGTTCAGCCTGTAGAGTTTCCGTTTCTACCTGCAAGACTTTGCGGCGTTCTTCCTGAGAACGCAGCGTTTCCACATCGAGTTTAAAACCTCTGCGAGCGAGTTTTTCTGCAACTGCGTCTAGCTCATTACGCAGCAGATTGGGATCCAGCATGCTAATCCTGTACGTGTCGTTATTGAATGTTAATTTGATGATGCACGCTGTCTGAAATGGCAGCGTGTCAAAGAGTTATCACGGTAACCTTACCGCAACGATAAAATTAGCGGTAGCGTTTTGTCGGGCTATTTTGATCTTGTTCGGCAAGCCATGCCAACTTTTCGCCGATCTTGCCTTCAAGCCCGCGTGATGTCGGGTAATAATACTGCGTACGGGCCATTTCAGGCGGGAAATAATCCTCTCCCGCCGCATATGCATTCGGTTCGTCATGCGCATAACGATACTCAGCACCAAGCCCCATTTCTTTCATCAGTTTGGTAGGCGCATTACGCAAATGTTCCGGCACATCAAAATCTGCCATTTCGCGTGCATCACGCATGGCAGATTTGAATGCGGTGTATACAGCATTACTTTTCGGTGCACAGGCCAGATACACAATCGCCTGGGCAATCGCACGCTCACCTTCAGCCGGGCCAACACGGGTAAAACAATCCCAGGCAGCGAGCGCCACCTGCATGCCCCGTGGATCGGCATTCCCGACATCTTCTGAAGCAATCGCCAACAAACGTCGGGCGACATACAACGGATCACCACCGGCGGTGATGATTCGGGCATACCAGTAAAGCGCCGCATCAGGCGAAGAACCCCGCACTGATTTATGCAATGCAGAGATTAAATCGTAAAAACGATCGCCTTTATTGTCGAAGCGCGCACTGCGTTCACCGGCAATCTCAGTGAGTAATTCCGGCGTGAGTGTCCTGTAACCATTGGCGTCGATTTCCGCCATATCGGCCATCATTTCAATACTGTTCAGCGCCCGGCGCGCGTCGCCATTCACCAGCTCCGAAAGCATCCGGCGGGTTTCCGGCGGAACACGGATTTTCTCATTGGCGTAACCGCGCTCAGAATTGCTCAGCGCCTGATCAATCACTTTCTCGATATCTTCAGCCGTCAGTGATTTAAGTAAATACACACGAGCGCGAGACAGCAATGCGGAATTGAGTTCGAAAGAAGGGTTTTCGGTGGTCGCACCAATAAATGTAATGGTGCCATCTTCAATGTGCGGCAGGAAAGCGTCCTGCTGACTTTTGTTAAATCGATGGACTTCATCAACGAACAAAATGGTACGACGCCCGGCATCGCGATTCTGCCGGGCTCGCTCAATCGCTTCCCGAATATCTTTAACACCGGATGTGACCGCAGATATACGCTCAACATCGGCGTTTGCATACCGGCCAATCAGTTCTGCCAGCGTCGTTTTCCCGGTACCCGGCGGCCCCCACAAAATCATCGAATGCAATTGCCCTGTTTCAATGGCCCGCGGCAGAGGTTTGCCCGGCGCTAACAGATGCTGCTGTCCAATATATTCTGCAAGAGTGACTGGCCGCATTCTGGCGGCCAGTGGCTGGAATTCATTTTGGGAAAAATCGAGTGACAGATTACTCAAACTAACCTCACTGACGCTGGTCGTCCACCGTCACACCCTGCGGCGGAGTAAATTTAAACTTGGCATCATCAACAGACGCATTTTGCTCACCTTTCAGGGTATAAGCACTTTTCTGCCCGTCCTGTTCAACGGCAGTGAAGCTTTTGATAGTGCCTGAAGGGGTCACATTGATCGCAAATTGTTTCAGATTACCGGTCGCAGCTTTCGGCGTTAATTCAAAGTCATCGCCTTTCTGTTTCACGTTATATTTTGCCCAGTCACTGCTATCATTACGCGTGATCAGCATGAACGGCGTGTTGCCGGTGGCATTTTTAAGCCAGGTTGCCGTGACTTGTTCAACGAACGGGTTATAGAACCATAGGGTTTTACCGTCGGAAACTAAAATGCTCTCATCCGGCGTAGTCATATGCCAGTTAAACAGGTTTGGACGTTTCACCCACAACTGACCTTCGCCCTGCTGAACGGCTGCACCATCATCGCTGGTTACCGTCTGCGTGAAGCTGGCATGGAAAGTATTGAGCTTACCCAGACGAGATTTGAGATCACTGCTGGCATCCGCTAAAACGGAAGCAGAGGTAAATGCGGTCAGTAAACACCCTACCATTAACAATTTTTTCATTCTTATACTTACCTCAGAAATCCATAAACTTCAGACGATGCCTTTTACACAGGCAAAAGACGTATGGTGCGAACTCTATCCGAGGCAGCGCCCCGGCGGTAGCTCATTCATCTGAAAAACAATAGTTTTACGCATCTTTGCACAAGGGTCGCATTCGCGACCCTTCTTAACAAATGCAGGCAAACCGGCTGGGTTTACTCGTGTGACGGTGGTGCCAACACTTCGCGGTTACCGTTATGACCCGGAGTACTGACAATGCCCTGCGCTTCCATTTGCTCAACAATGCGCGCCGCACGGTTGTAACCGATACGGAACTGACGCTGAACACCCGAAATCGACGCACGGCGTTTATCGACTACGAACGCAACCGCCTGATCAAACAGCGCATCGAGCTCTTCATCACCGTCCAGCCCTAAACCGCCACCCTCACCATCTTCACCACCGGAAACAATGCTTTCGATGTATTTTGGACGACCGCGCGCTTTCCAGTCCTGAACCACCGCATGCACTTCCTGATCACGGACAAAAGCACCGTGAACACGCACCGGAATCGAGGAGTTTGGTGCCATATACAGCATGTCCCCCATCCCCAGCAGTGATTCTGCGCCGCCCTGATCCAGAATGGTGCGGGAGTCAATTTTACTCGAAACTGTAAAGGCAATTCGGGTCGGAATGTTGGCTTTAATCAGACCGGTAATAACATCGACAGAAGGACGCTGAGTCGCCAGAACCAGGTGAATACCTGCCGCACGGGCTTTCTGGGCCAGGCGCGCAATCAGCTCTTCAACTTTTTTACCGACGGTCATCATCAGGTCAGCAAACTCATCGACCAGCACCACGATAAACGGTTCTTTCTGCAGATACGGCGGCTCAGCAGCCATGCCATCGCCCGGCTTCCAGAACGGATCAGGAATGGGACGTCCCATCGCCTCCGCTTCCAGAACACGTTCATTGTAACCGGCAAGGTTACGCACACCCAGCGCCGACATCAGTTTATAGCGACGTTCCATTTCACCGACACACCAGCGCAGCGCATTGGCTGCATCTTTCATGTCAGTAACGACTTCGGTCAGCAGATGTGGAATACCTTCATACACCGACAATTCGAGCATTTTCGGGTCGATCATAATGAAGCGCACATCTTCAGGTTTAGACTTGTACAGCATACTCAGAATCATGGCGTTAACGCCGACGGACTTACCGGAACCGGTCGTACCGGCCACCAGCAAGTGAGGCATTTTCGCCAGATCGGCGATAACCGGCTCACCTGAAATATCTTTACCCAGCACAATTGTCAGCGGCGACGTACTTTCTTTAAATTTCGCACAGTCCAGCACTTCGCGCAGATATACCGTCTGGCGCTTCTTGTTTGGTAATTCCAGGCCGACATACGGTTTGCCCGGGATCACTTCCACAACACGCACCGCAACCGCAGACAATGAACGGGCAAGGTCACGCGAAAGGTTAGAAATACGTGCAGCTTTCACGCCCGGCGCCAGATCCAGTTCGAAACGGGTAATCACCGGCCCCGGCAATTTCCCCACGACATCGGCTTTAATGCGGTAATCATTCAGACGCGCTTCGATCAGATTTCCCATCTGTTCCAGCGCGAACTCATCCACAGGCTCAGCTTCAGCCGGCGGTGAGGTCAGCAAATCCAGTGATGGCAGCGGTGTGGTCGGTTTCACCAGCGGCTGTTCATTACGCATAAGGAACGGATGGATCAGGCTATCCATATCAGGCTGCGCCGATGGCGAAGACTGTCGTGGAGCCTCATATTCCTGCGCATGCTGTACGGGCTCAGAAGACGTAGCGCGCTGATAAGGTTGTTGTGCAAACGTTGCAGGCTGCGGTTCTTCTTCCGCTTGTGCCGGCAATGTAAACAGCGGTTCAGAAGGCGTATCGTCCACCAGGTCAGCCATTGGTGAGAAGCTGAATGCATCATGCTGGCTGAGTTTCATGGCCGCAGCGGCAAAATCATCAGCAACAGCCGGTAATTCAGTCTGCTGATTTTGTGAATGATGATGCTGTACCACGCCGCTTAGCGGTTCGACATCCTGCTGATAGCGGGCCTGCTCACGCGCAGCAAACGCATTGCGCAATTCGGCTTCCTGCAAGGCAGTTTCTTCATCAGGTTCATTTTCAGTGACCGCATCGCCATAGCGCTCTTGTTGCTGAGCGGCAAACGCCTGCTGCAATGCTGCTTCCTGTAGCGCTTCTACGTCTGCCTGGATCTGTGGATCGCTATGCGTCGCAGACTGTGCCTGTTCCTGCTGTTCTGCCATACGCTGAGAAGGCAGCTTGATGCCATACGAGGCCAGCTCACGGCGTGTAGGTATACGCACCGGATTAGGACGCGGCAACTCAGGGCCAAAGCCTTTTTTCACCTGTGGATTTTCATCGCTCACAGCACTGAAGGCCGGCATAAAGGTGTTACCAGCGGAAGATGCCGTGGACTGCCCTGCCTGTGCAAGGCCGGTCGCCAGTGCTGCGGTGGCCGCCACGCTGGCCGCCTGAGCGGCATCAGGCACTGCTGAACTGAAATCAAACGGAGAACGGGAATGCTCCACGGCAGTTTGCCAGTTGCCCAGACTTGGACCATCTTCCTCTCTGCGCTCAACTGGTGCTGGTGAAGGCGATTGCTGAACGGGCTGCGGATGGCGCGGAACTGATGTTTCTTCCGGGATCTCGAAATTGTATAACGGCGGAATGGCCGTTGCCGGTGCTGGCTGCGGTGAAATATTAGCAACCGGCGGCTCAGCAGCATAAGGATCCGCTGCCTGTACCGGTTCAGCAACAGCCGCGCTCGCAGCAGGTGCGGTAGCCTCAGAAGATGCCTGCGCTACAGGTTCATTCACCGAAGGCGCAGAGAACAGCACGTCATCTTCATCAGCTTCGGAAGCTTCGGCAGTTGCAGGAGCCGCTGCAGCAGCGACGGCCGGCGCGACTTTAGCAGCCGGTTTTGCGTCATCGTCTTCCAGTAGCGGATCGTCCTCCTCGTCGTAATCATAATCATCGTCACGACGGGACCGGTTGGTCACGATATTTGTTACACCCAGCACGGCACCACCGATCTTTTCGGCGATCGTCAACCAGGACCAGCCGGTAAATAAGGTCAGGCCAGCAGCCCAGACGCATAACAGCACCAGAGTCGCCCCCACATTATTAAAGTAAGGTGTCATCGCGGTACTGAGCAAACTGCCGATTACACCGCCGGAAGCGAAGTAATACAGGTCATCAACGTTGACGGCTGCAAGACCACAAGACGTGACAATGAGCGCCAGCGTGCCAATAAGGCGCAGCGAAAGGGCAAAATAATCGACGAAATCCTGTTTATCCCGCTGACGGAAAGCCGCCCAGCAGAGACACAGAATAATAGGTGGAATAGCGTAACCAAATACGCCAAAGATGAAGAACAGCGTGTCGGCCATCCATGCACCTACACCACCGCCCCAGTTATGAATTGGCCCATGCCAGGCTGTCTGAGACCAGCTTGGATCAGAGGGGTTAAAACTCACCAATGCCGCCATTAAATAAGCAGCAAAAATCGCTACCACAACCAGCAAAGCCTCCAGAAGACGGCGGCCATTGCTCAGTTTTTTCAGGGTAACTTCTTTATCTTCTGTATATTCCTGGCTCAAGAAAGGCTCTCCAGGTTCCTGTGAACTGAGAAAAAGCAACAGCGCCGAGACTCCCCGGCGCCATAGCTGTATAGATACACAGGAGTGTAGCTAAAATGACAAGGTTTTGCACCAGAACAATTACCGGGTCTTAATGACCAGGCGATTTGTCTGTTTCACTTCTTCCATCACCACGTAGGTGCGGGTGTCGTTAACACCTGGCAGACGAAGTAAAGTCTCACCTAACAGCTTACGGTAAGCAGACATATCAGGTACGCGGGTTTTCAACAGGTAGTCGAAGTCCCCTGAAACCAGATGACACTCCTGAATATCTTCGAGTTTTTGTACTGCCGCATTGAACTGTTCAAACACATCCGGGGCGCTGCGATTGAGGGTAATCTCAACAAATACCAGCAACGATGCGTCCAGATAATGCGGGTTGAGCAATGCAGTATAACCATTGATGAAGCCCTGACGTTCAAGACGACGAACGCGCTCCAGACATGGAGTTGGAGATAATCCCACACGTTTGGAAAGCTCGACGTTTGAAATCCGGCCATCCTTTTGCAATTCGTTGAGGATGTTACGGTCAATACGGTCGAGATCTTTTCCCGGACGTTTTTTGTTGTCTACCATTATTATTGTCTCTCTGCTGTCCTTCCCTGCACCTGCCATACCCCAGCCAACTTCAATGTCTAAGGGTTGTCCCAAGCGAAGACCCGATGATTAAGGTTTACGCATCCAAAAGCCGCGTTGATCCCCTGTCAAAAGGAACACGGCCATAAAACGGATACTCAAAAGAAATAACCTTGTGAAATTAATAGATTGAAAACCACCAACCTGATTCACTAAACCCTGCTGCGACATAAAAACCAAAAAGCAATACCAGGACGGGTCCGTAGCAGCCAATTGCATAAATTCAAGTCACAGACAGGCAGTTAATTTCTTCTTCCCCTGATGTTTTCGCAAATGCACAGCGGATTGTCAAAGTAAAAGAAGCAAAATCAGAAGAACGTGCCAGATTGAAAAGCGGACGCCCCCTTTTTAGCTGTCTTTTATCTATGAACAATAACAACGCATCTCACCCATTATTTCGGCCAAATCCCTACAAACAATCCTGAATTGTGGCTAAATTAACGCGTTCTGATGAACAACGTTCACAACGATCGGTCGCCGGAATGCTGGTTTTTCATCCTATCCATCAAACAGTTATCTGCCTCATCAATATTGGCGAAATCCTTTTTACGCGGGTTACGCAGTAAAAACTATCAGACAAATCGTTAACAACATCTGAGTTTACTTTTTTTACTGCGCCGTTTTCCCTACAATCGGTTTATCGCTTGTCGCCATCGCGGAGATGAATTACGCATGAGTACGGTTAAACACAGTAAGTTATTGATCTTGGGTTCCGGTCCGGCGGGTTATACCGCAGCGGTTTATGCTGCGCGTGCAAACCTCAATCCGGTATTAATTACCGGTGTGGAAAAAGGCGGTCAGCTGACCACCACTACCGAAGTGGAAAACTGGCCAGGCGATCCGGAGGGTCTGACCGGTCCGGGCTTAATGGAACGTATGCATGAGCATGCCACCAAATTTAATACTGAGATCATTTTCGACCACATCAACAAAGTCGATTTGCAGAACCGTCCGTTCCGCCTGACCGGTGACAGCGGTGAATACACCTGTGACGCGCTGATCATCGCAACCGGCGCTTCAGCACGTTATATCGGTCTGCCTTCTGAAGAAGCTTTTAAAGGTCGCGGCGTGTCAGCCTGCGCAACCTGTGATGGCTTCTTCTATCGCAACCAGAAAGTCGCGGTTGTCGGCGGTGGCAACACCGCTGTTGAAGAAGCTCTTTATCTGGCCAATATTGCCTCTGAAGTGCATCTGATTCACCGTCGTGACAACTTCCGTGCAGAAAAAATTCTGGTGGATCGTCTGAATGACAAAGTGGCCAGCGGCAATATCGTTCTGCATACCCATAAGACCCTGAATGAAGTGGTCGGCGATCAGATGGGTGTGACAGGCGCGAGCCTGCTCGACGTGCGCACTGATGAGAAATCGCAAGTGGATGTGGCGGGCGTGTTCATTGCTATCGGCCACAGCCCGAATACCGGCATTTTTGAAGGCCAGCTGGAACTGAAAGATGGCTACATCAAAGTGCAGTCCGGCTCTCATGGCAACGCCACCCAGACCAGTATTCCGGGCGTCTTCGCAGCGGGCGATGTTATGGATCATATCTACCGTCAGGCGATCACTTCTGCCGGAACCGGTTGTATGGCCGCACTGGATGCAGAACGCTATCTGGACGGTTTATCTCAAGCCCCGGATTTATAATTACGCCTGCGGCTAGTTATCGGACCAAGAGTCCATACAAAGAGTAACGAATAAGGCGGCTTAATTGCCGCCTTATTGTTTTCAGTGTTGAGCCAAGCATGTAACATGAGCGCCCTCCCATCCGGATTGCTGCACAGACTGATGCCTGATGAATAAAACACGACAACAAGAACTTATCCGCTGGTTAAAACAACAAAGCTCACGCGCCAAAGGCTGGATCCGTCTGTCTATGATGCTGGGTTTACTTTCCGGTTTGCTGATCCTCGCGCAAGCCTGGCTGATGGCCGGATTACTGCACAGCCTGATCATTGACCACACACCGCGTGATGCCCTGCTGCAAAGTTTCCTGTTAATGGCGCTGACGTTTGTTCTGCGCGCTGTGGTCACCTGGCTGCGTGAACAGGTGGGCTTTATTTGCGGACGTGTTATCCGTCAGGAAATGCGCAAGCTGGTGCTGGATCGTCTCGAGAAGCTGGGACCTGCCTGGATCCAGGGAAAACCGGCTGGCAGTTGGGCCAGCATTATTCTTGAACAAATCGAAGATATGCAGGATTACTATTCCCGTTATCTGCCGCAGATCGCTCTCGCAGGTATTATTCCCCTCCTCATTCTGGTCAGTATTTTCCCGATTAACTGGGCCGCCGGGCTTATTTTGCTGGTGACAGCGCCGCTGATCCCGCTGTTTATGGCACTGGTCGGTATGGGGGCCGCTGATGCGAACCGTCGTAACTTTGTCGCGCTGGCGCGTCTGAGTGGGAATTTTCTCGACAGCCTGCGCGGTCTTGATACGCTTCGCCTTTTCCATCGCGGCACAGCGGAAATCGACCAGATTAAGCGTTCAACTGAAAACTTCCGCGCCCGCACGATGGACGTTCTGCGTCTGGCCTTTTTATCTTCCGCTGTACTCGAATTCTTCGCCTCTATTTCTATCGCGGTTGTCGCGGTTTACTTCGGCTTCTCCTATCTCGGTGAACTCAATTTTGGCAGTTACGGCACGCCTGTGACCTTGTTCGCCGGCTTTCTGGTACTGATACTTGCCCCTGAGTTTTTCCAGCCTCTGCGTGATCTGGGCGCGTTTTACCACGCCAAAGCGCAAGCCATCGGCGCAGCAGAAAGTTTAGTCACGTTTCTGAGCGCAGAAAGTGCCGATATGGGTGACGGCGAGCAACCCTGGCCAGCCGGGCAGACAGTGGCACTGGCAGCCCGCGACGTCATTATTCAGTCACCGCAAGGCAAAACGCTGGCCGGTCCGTTAACGTTTAGCATTCAGACCGGACAACGTATCGCGATTGTCGGCCTGAGCGGCGCGGGGAAAAGCTCCCTGCTCAACGCCCTGCTGGGCTTCCTGCCTTACCAGGGTTCCCTTACTGCCAGCGGTATTGAACTGAAATCATTGCGTAGTGACGAATGGCGTAAACAGCTGAGCTGGGTGGGCCAGAACCCGTATCTGCCCGAACTTACCCTGCGCGCCAACATTCTGCTTAATCAGCCGGAGGTCAGTGACGAACAGCTTCAGTCCGCCATTGAACGTGCGTATGTGAATGAATTTCTACCCTTGTTACCGCTGGGGCTGGAAACTGAACTGGGTGACAGTGCTGCGCGGTTATCTATCGGACAGGCGCAACGCGTCGCCGTTGCCCGCGCCCTGCTCTCACCATGCAGTTTGTTACTGCTCGATGAGCCGACCGCCAGCCTGGATGCGCACAGCGAAAAACGTGTGATGAGCGCGCTGAGCGAAGCCTCTAAAGCACAGACTTCACTGCTTGTAACGCATCAACTGGAAGATACCCGTGACTATGACGAAATCTGGGTGATGGAGAAAGGCCTGATCGCTGAGCGTGGCACCTTCGCGCAACTGGTGACTCAGAACGGTTTATTCGCCAGTCTGCTTTCCCGGCGGAATAAGGAGCTTTAATGATGAAAACCCTTCTGCCTTATCTTGCTCTGTACCGCCGCCACGGGTTCCGTCTGTCACTGGGTGTTATTCTGGCCATCGTCACCTTACTGGCGAGCATCGGTCTGCTGACGCTCTCTGGCTGGTTCCTGGCAGCCTCGGCAGTGGCCGGTGTCGCCGGTTTATACAGCTTCAACTATATGCTGCCCGCAGCCGGTGTGCGCGGTGCTGCGATATTTCGTACCGCAGGCCGCTATGCTGAACGTCTGGTCAGCCACGACGCGACCTTCCGTGTGCTGGCGCATTTGCGGGTGTTTACATTCACAAAAATTCTGCCGCTGTCACCGGGGGGAATTGCACATTTCCGTCAGGCTGACCTGCTTAACCGCCTGGTCGCCGATGTCGATACGCTCGATCACTTATATCTGCGGGTCATTTCTCCGCTGGTGAGTGCGCTGGTGGTGATCATTCTGGTGACCTTCGGCCTGAGCTTCCTCGACGTGAAACTGGCGCTGACGCTGGGCGCGATTATGCTGGTGCTGATGCTGCTCCTGCCGGTGATTTTCTACCGCGCGGGAAAACCTGCCGGACGTGAACTGACGGCGCTGCGCAGTAACTACCGGATGCAACTGACATCGTGGTTACAGGGGCAGTCTGAACTGGTGGTTTTCGGCGCTCAGTCGCGGTTCCGCCAGCAACTCAATGATATCGAACAGCGTTGGATGTTGCGCCAGCAGCAGCAGGCAAAACTCACGGGCCTGTCTCAGGCAATGGTGATCGCGGCGGCCGGTCTGACCGTCACACTGATGCTATGGCTGGCTGCCGGTGGTATCAACCAGTTCCCGCAACCGGGCGCACTGATCGCACTGTTTGTCTTCACCCCGCTGGCGGCATTCGAAGCGCTGGGACCTGTAGCCGCCGCATTCCAGCATCTCGGGCAGGTTATCGCCTCAGCTCAGCGCGTCAGCCAGATCATCGACCAGCCCGCAGATGTGACCTTCCCGTCTCAGGGCCCGCTGGCCGGTGAACGGGTTAGTCTGTCGCTGAAAAATGTGAATTTCACCTATCCGGGGCAACCGTTGCCGGTGCTGAAAAATATCAATCTGGATGTCCGTGCCGGTGAGCACATCGCCCTGCTTGGTCAGACCGGTTGTGGCAAATCCACCCTGCTGCAACTGCTGACTCGCGCCTGGGATATCAGCAACGGTGCGTTGGAAATCAACGGTCATCCGGTTGCTGATTATGATGAAGCGACACTGCGCAAAATGATCACCGTCGTCAGCCAGCGTGCGCACGTCTTTAACACCACGCTGCGCGAAAACCTGCGCATGGCATCGCCGCAGAGCACCGACGAACAAATCGCCGATGCTCTGAAACAAGTTGATTTACATGTCCTGCTGGAAAACGAAGGCCTGAATGCCTGGCTCGGTGAAGGCGGACGTCAGCTTTCCGGCGGCGAACAGCGTCGTATCGGGCTGGCGCGAGCTTTGTTACATGACGCGCCACTGTGGTTGCTGGATGAACCCACGGAAGGGCTGGATGCAGAAACGGAACAACACATTTTGGCACTGCTGCACAAGCATTGTCAGAATAAGACGCTACTCTTAGTGACGCACCGTTTGCACGGTCTGGAAGCCCTCGACAGGATATGTGTTATGGAAGAGGGGCAGATTGTGGAACAAGGCGATCACCAGACGTTAACCGCGGCACAAAGTCGTTATGCAAGGTTCCTTGCCCGCGCCTGACGGGGTTGTTTGTGGTTTTACGGCGGACGTGTCCGCCGGATAAGGAGATCTATGCGGTTAGTTAAGCTTGAGGCCAATTCATTGAATTTCCCGGAACCTGAAACCGCATTGCAGGAGCCGAATGGCCTGCTGGCTATCGGGGGCGATCTTACCGCTCCCCGCCTGCTTTCCGCGTACCAGCATGGCATTTTCCCCTGGTTCGAGCCGGGGGAAATGATCCTCTGGTGGTCACCTGACCCCCGCGCAATTTTGGTCCCGGGAGAACGCCACGCCAGCCGCAGTCTGAAACGTTTTATGCGCAAGATGCCGTTTCGTTTCACCCTCAACCAGCAATTTGAGCAGGTGATCCATGCGTGCGCCATGCAGCGTGAAGATGGCACCTGGATCGGGCCGCTGGTGCAGCGTGGTTATCAGGAATTGCATGAAGCCGGACGCGCGCACTCGGTTGAAGTCTGGGAAGGTGAAGAACTGGTTGGCGGTTTGTACGGCGTTTCTGTCGGCGGATTATTTTGCGGTGAGTCGATGTTCAGCCGGCGGGAGAATGCCTCTAAGTGCGCGCTTATGCTTTTTTGCCAACATTTTTCCCGCAATGGAGGAGAACTGATTGACTGTCAGGTGCTCAACCCTCACACTGCGTCGCTGGGTGCGAGAGAGATCCCCCGCCGCCAATTTTTGCAGCAGTTATCCGCACTTTCGCAACGCGCGTTAGCACCGGATTGCTGGTTGCCACAAGACTTATCCCCACATGATGAAGACCTGCCGGTGTTCCCGAAGGATAGGGAATAGGTGCGGTCATGGACCATACTTCTTTACATAATGTGGGTTTTTCGGCATTATCTTGCCGGTTAAAAACTATGGTAGTTAGACCTAGAGGATTCGATGGCCAAAGAAGACAACATTGAAATGCAAGGCACCGTACTTGATACGCTGCCAAACACTATGTTCCGTGTAGAATTAGAAAACGGACACGTAGTTACCGCTCACATCTCCGGTAAAATGCGTAAGAACTACATCCGCATCCTGACGGGCGACAAAGTCACTGTAGAGCTGACCCCGTACGACCTGAGCAAAGGCCGCATTGTCTTCCGTAGCCGTTAATAAGCGGCTCACTCATCGCTGATTTTCCGGCGATACCTGAGGATACCCTTTTCGCCCTTCCTGCTGTTGCAAGGGCGTTTTGTGGTATCCGCAATCCGGCGTTTTGTTCCATTATCCTTTCTGAAATCCCTCACTAATTACTGCAATTAAATAAAGAATTTCAGAAAGAAAAAAGGCGATGTTTTCACATCGCCTTTTGTTTTTTCATGCTTTATGAAAAATTAATGCACCGCACCTTCCGGTTTTTTCTTCTGCGCACTCATAAAGTGATAAGTGAGCTTGTCAGCCGCCTTATCCAGTGCCACAGAGACGGAACCGCCATCCACCAGTGAACCAAACAGCAGCTCGTTAGCGAGTGGTTTTTTCAGGTTTTCCTGAACGGTACGGGTCATCGGACGCGCACCCATCGCACGGTCATAGCCTTTCACTGTCAGCCAGTCGCGAGCCTCGTCGCTGACTTCCAGAGAAACGCCTTTCGCATCCAGTTGCGCCTGCAGTTCGACGATAAACTTGTCGACAACCTGCTGGATAACTTCCGTAGACAAATGGTTGAACCAGATAACGTTGTCCAGACGGTTACGGAATTCCGGCGTAAAGGTCCGTTTGATCTCTTCCATCGCATCCGGGCTGTTATCCTGATGCACCAGACCAATCGATTTACGTTCCGTTTCACGCACACCGGCGTTAGTGGTCATCACCAAAATCACGTTACGGAAATCTGCTTTGCGACCGTTGTTATCGGTCAGCGTACCGTTGTCCATCACCTGCAGCAGCAGGTTGAAGACATCCGGATGCGCCTTCTCTATTTCATCAAGCAGCACGACGGCGTGCGGATGTTTAATCACCGCATCCGTCAGCAAACCGCCCTGATCAAAACCGACATATCCCGGAGGCGCACCGATCAGACGGCTGACCGTATGACGTTCCATGTATTCCGACATATCAAAACGCAGCAGTTCGATATCCATCGCTTTCGCCAACTGAACCGTCACTTCGGTTTTCCCCACCCCGGTTGGACCGGCGAACAGGAACGAACCGACAGGCTTGTGATCCTGACCCAGACCGGCGCGGCTCATCTTGATCGCTTCGGTCAGTGCTTCAATAGCCGGATCTTGTCCGAAGACCAGCATTTTCAGGCGGTCGCCCAGACTTTTCAGGACATCACGGTCTGTCGCAGACACAGTTTTTTCCGGAATGCGGGCAATACGCGCTACGACACTTTCGATATCGCTGACATTCACGGTTTTCTTGCGTTTGCTGACCGGCATTAACCGGCTACGTGCGCCCGCTTCGTCAATCACGTCGATGGCTTTGTCCGGCAGATGACGGTCATTAATGTATTTGACCGACAGCTCGACCGCCGCACGCACCGCTTTTGCGGTGTAGCGCACATCGTGATGCGCTTCGTATTTGGTTTTCAGGCCGTTAATAATCTGGACGGTTTCTTCAACGCTTGGCTCAGTAATATCAATTTTCTGGAAACGCCGTGCCAGAGCGCGATCTTTCTCAAAGATATTGCTGAATTCCTGATAGGTAGTCGAACCGATCACGCGGATTTTGCCGCTCGACAGCAACGGTTTGATAAGGTTTGCCGCGTCCACCTGACCACCTGACGCCGCACCGGCACCGATAATCGTGTGGATTTCATCAATAAACAGAATGCTGTTTTTATCCTGCTCCAGCTGTTTCAGCAGAGATTTGAAACGTTTCTCGAAATCACCGCGGTATTTGGTACCCGCCAGCAACGAACCAATATCCAGAGAATACAGGGTGCATTCTGCCATCACTTCCGGCACATCGCCCTGCTCGATTCGCCATGCCAGCCCTTCGGCAATGGCCGTTTTACCTACGCCGGATTCGCCCACCAACAGCGGGTTGTTTTTACGGCGACGGCAGAGCACCTGAATGGCGCGCTCCAGTTCTTTGTCACGGCCAATCAGCGGATCGATACCACCTACGCGCGCTAACTGGTTAAGATTAGTGGTGAAGTTCTCCATACGATCTTCCCCCGCCGACTGTTCTTCGTTAACTGGGTTTTCCGCATTGTTTTGCGCCTGGCTACCCGATTCATCTTTACGGGTGCCGTGCGAGATAAAGTTCACCACATCAAGGCGGCTGACATCATGTTTACGCAGTAAGTAGGCAGCCTGAGATTCCTGTTCGCTGAAAATCGCGACCAGAACGTTGGCGCCGGACACTTCACTGCGGCCAGAAGATTGCACGTGGAATACCGCACGTTGCAGAACGCGCTGGAAACTCAGCGTAGGCTGGGTGTCACGTTCCTCTTCACTGGCAGGTAAGGTGGGTGTGGTTTGCTCGATGAAGGCTTCCAGTTCCTGGCGCAGGGCCACTAAATCAACTGTACAAGCTTCGAGCGCTTCACGGGCAGCAGGGTTGCTGAGCAACGCCAGCAACAGGTGCTCCACGGTCATAAACTCATGCCGGTGCTCACGGGCTCTTGCGAAAGCCATGTTGAGACTGAGTTCAAGTTCTTGATTGAGCATAGGCACCTCCCAAATAGATTGCCTTAATCAGGCTTTTTCCAGCGTACACAGCAACGGATGCTCATTCTCCTTGGCGTACTCATTTACGTGTGCGACCTTGGTTTCCGCGACTTCGGCAGTATAAACGCCGCATATCGCTTTACCTCTGTAGTGCACCTGGAGCATCAGTTGCGTTGCACGTTCAATATCATAAGAAAAGAACTTTTGCAGAACGTCAATCACAAATTCCATTGGAGTGTAATCGTCGTTGTTTAATATAACTTTATACATAGATGGCGGTTTTACCTCATCCTTTTGCTTATCCGCCGCCAAATGTTCAAAATTTAGCCAGTCTTGATTATTACCCATTGCCAGTTCATCACCTGTGAAGATCGTATTGGAAGCCAAATACACAAACGGGAAGACTTTCTGCAGAGCCTCGCGCTGTTATTACCGTATTTTACCATCTCTGGCCTCACCTTGCCGCTGCACAAAATGTCTACGTACGTCAGACAACGCCGGGCAAAACTTAACAAAATATGTCAATAGCGTTACCTGCTTCAAACTTTGGTTATCTGCTCCCCCGCGACAAATGCCGTTTCCTTGACGTCTAACTCTATTCCACTAGAGTGTAAATTCGTGAGCTGAACGGAGTTTAAACCGGCCTGAACAGACGCTTATCCGCCGTGTTCCGGCCTTCGGGCTCACTCAACTGGCTTTATCTATTTACTACCAGACTAGTCATGAGAGGGATGTAGAAGCATGCAGACGGGTACTGTTAAATGGTTCAATAATGCTAAAGGCTTTGGCTTCATTTGCCCGCAAAATGGCGGTGAAGACATCTTCGCTCACTACTCCACAATCCAGATGGAGGGTTACCGGACTCTGAAAGCCGGCCAGCAGGTCAATTTCGACGTTCATGAAGGCCCAAAGGGGAATCATGCCAGTCTCATTATTCCAGTGGAAAGTGAAGTGGTCGCCTGACCGGTTCAGCATCACGCATCAGATAACGCTTCAACTGCAAATGCCGGTCACTTACTGACTGGCATTTTTATTTATGGGGGAGAATGCTTCCGGCTTCAAGTCCTGAGCGTGAAAAAAAGTACATTTTTTAGACACAAATTGCTAAGACACATCATATGAGGATGTAAATCTAAACATCATCTCAACAAATTACATGCAATTTCTCCATAATTCCCACCGTTGTATACCTGTTTATTCTTGGCCTGATGAAATAGCCACCACAAAACTCTGGCTCACGACAACAGGTATTTCCATGACTACTTTCAGCTACCCTTCTGTAGAAAAGGCGCCACTTACCGGCCTTCAGTTAATGAAGGCATTGCTCACCCGTCAGATAACGCCGGGGCCATCATGGGAATTACCACGCTATCGCCTCAAATTCCTCTTCCGCACGCTGGCGCACCCGCGCAGAACGTTTGGGATGCTTGATTATCTGGCACAGCATCCGCAGCGCGACGAAATCCTGACCGCCATGCCCAGCCTGCCTTGTAAGCTGCACCGGGCGTATCAGTCGGCAAATATCACGCCGCAACAGGCGATGAAACGCATCAGTGATCACTACGATATGATTGGTCATTGCCTGCCCGACGCGATTAATCACGGTTATCTGAATAAAAAGCCGATGGCGATCGCCACGCTGACAGGCAAAGAGGGGCAACATTTTTTTGTCGCCTTTAATGCCATCAGCCGTCTCGATAAAGAAGGCGAAGCCACCCTGACATTTAATACTCCGCAGGGTGAACCGATTGCGATCGTGACGTTTTCGTTTATTGAATATCAGGGGCGTCCGACGCTGTTTATCGGCGCGTTACAGGGGCCACGCGCGCACGTGGATCATCTGGAAATACAAACAGCGACCAAAGCCTGCCACGGTTTATTCCCTAAACGTCTGGTGATTGAAGCGCTGACCACACTCGCAGACGTCACCGGCATGCAGCAAATCGTGGCGGTGGGAAATCACACCCATATTTATGAAAACCCGCGCTACAAAAAACGCAAAGGCATGGTGTTTGCCGATTACGACAGTTTTTGGGAAACGCTGGATGCTAAACCGGGCGATGACGGTTATTTCCATTTACCTTCACAGATTGCCCATCGCCCGCTGGAAGAAATCGCCAGTAAACGACGCTCGGAATACCGTCGCCGTTACCAGCTGTTAGACGATCTGGAAACGCAGATCCGTCGCACTTTTTCCAGCGGACATGGCAACCCCGTGATAACCGAAAACAGCCACGCCGCTTAATCCGCCCTGCCGCGTGCCAGCCATGCCACGCGGGAAAACATTTGCCGCAGCAGCGCAGGAATAGACGAGGTTCCCCGCAACGAGGCCGCAAGTGCCACATCAATCGCCAGATCTGGCTTCGAACTGCGGTGAATGGCTTTATCGATAATTCTTCTCGGCGACATCGGCACATTGTCCGGTATCGCCGCATTCTTGCGGTAAACGTCTTCGAAACCCTCGCGATACAGGAAGTGTTCGATATCCTGCGACGGCAACGCCGTCAGGCGATATCGCAGCGTATCGTTGTGGTTTTCCACGTTCGCAATCACTGTCGCAGCATATTTGCGACCGGCTTCGTCACCGTCGACCAGCGCATGCCATTCGATGCCCATTTGCCGCGCAAAACGCAGCAGAGGCTTCAGGCCACATTGTGCAAACTCAATAACCTTTATCCCTTCCGATTCAAAATGATAACCACACTGACGCGCCAGCTGGTTCAGCAACCAGACTTCGGTCTCGCCTTCCACCAGCAGCCAGCAGCGGGCGAATAAAGACGAGGGACGGTTAAAACGGATATGGAAAGCGATGCGGCGGCTGTCTTCCATACTCAGCCCTTCAGGACCGATGGCGTAAGCCGCGACGCGGCCGGACTCACGCACCAGTCTGCATATTTGCTCAACGGGCACCAGCGACAACAAATCGCCGGAGTTGGTGGTGGTGATACGCTGCAACGGCAACTGATCCAGTAATCCCCAGGCCACCGATAGCATGATCGGATGCAAACGGGTTTCGGGGTCTTCAATGAGTAACAGTGGCCGGGCATCCGGATGCAGCACCACCGAGCCTTTCGCCTGTAACAATGTCGAGAACATGCCAAGCAGCATCACCCGCATACTGCGGCTGTTGGGTTCGGCAATCATGCGATTGATGTTATCCAGCGAACGCCATGCGCGGCGGCTCTCCGCCCGGCCATGACGCTTTTGCTGCCAGGGTGCGCTGCTGGACGTCCCCTGCTCGGCAAAATAGTGTTCCAGCAACTGTCGCATCGCCGACAGGCCACTGCGCAGTTCACTGTTTTTCAGCGTCTGCGGGCTGTGAACCAATTCGCGCGTCAGTTCATCAAGCTGTTTTGCCAGCTCTTCATTATTGACTGCCAGCCGCGGCGCCAGTGTTTCGCTGCGCAGACGGCGAATAAAGCGCGCATCGCGTAAGCGTAATACCGGGTTCAGGCGGATCAACGCCTGCGCAAGCGGATCAATCGTCGTCAGATTTAAAGGCTGACCGTTAGACGACAGAAAACTGCGCAGCGTCATCACGCTGCCATCGTCGTCCAGCTCTCCTTCAAGACGATAATAGATACGGTTCAGTTTATCGGCACATTTCACCCAAAGCGGTGAGAGCGGATTAAAGCGCGGCGACATATGATGACCGGCCTGGTTCTCGCAAAATGTAAACACCACGTGCAGGTACTGTGATTTGGCCTCCTCTTCGCCTGCCGGGAAATAGAAATCCTCCTCTTTAAAGCAGTACAATTTAGATTCGGGGGAAAGCAGCAGAGTTAACGCATCGAGCAGGCTGGATTTCCCCCAGGCGTTCTCGCCGATTAACACGGTGTTGGTCAGAAAGGATTCGGCCTGCCCCTGATGGGCAGAACCGGTAATCGATGCGCCACGTTGCGCGGGCTGCGTCAGCGTCAAAGACAGGCGGTTAATCCCGCGAAAACCGACAATATCAACACGTTCCAGATACATCAGACGCCTCCTGTGTGCTCAAAACTTTCCTGAGCATGGCGTTAAAAATCGGTTCAGGTCAAGCACGCAGAGATATCTCTGCGTGCCGAAGCTGCTTTACAGTCAGATAACTTTTCGTTAGCGTGGCGGGCGGCATTTTATGTGCTGCGCGCCACTCATGGGATCTTACTTTTCAGGGACTTTTGCATCATGTACTCCGGGCTGTTAATTATTCTTTTGCCGCTGATTGCCGGCTACCTTATTCCGCTCAAAAACCGTGCCCTGTTGCATCTTGTTAACCAGTTACTGAGCTGGATGGTGTACGTCATCCTGTTCATTATGGGCATCAGTCTGGCTTTCCTGGACAATCTCAGCACCAATTTGCTGCTGATTTTCAAATATGCCGCCGTCTGTTTCCTGTGCATCTTCGTGATGAACTACGCCGCGCTGTGGTTGCTGGAACGCCGCAAGCCCTGGAAAACGCAGTATAAACAGGAAAAATTGCCGTCCCGCATTCACATGGCACTGGAATCACTGAAACTGTGCGGCGTGGTGGTCGGGGGTTTTGCGCTGGGTCTGACACAATGGCACTGGCTTACCTTCGCGTCGCAGGCCAGCGAAATCGCGTTGTTATTCCTGCTGGCGCTGGTCGGTCTGCAACTGCGCAACAGCAGCATGACCCTGCGCCAGATTATCCTGAACCGTCGCGGCATGATGGTAGCAATCGTGGTGGCCCTCAGCGCCCTGATTGGCGGTGCACTTGCCGCACTGCTGCTGGGTTTACCGCTGAAAACCGGGCTGGCCATCGCCTCCGGTTATGGCTGGTATTCGCTTTCAGGCATCGTTCTGACAGATTCTTTCGGACCGGTGATTGGCAGCGCGGCCTTCTTTAACGATCTTGCCCGCGAACTCTGCGCCATCATGCTGATTCCGACACTGGTGCGCAGCAGCCGTTCGACGGCACTCGGCCTGTGCGGCGCGACATCCATGGACTTTACCCTGCCGGTGTTACAGCGCAGCGGCGGACTGGATATGGTGCCTCCGGCCGTGGTGCACGGCTTTATCCTCAGCCTGATTGCCCCGGTCTTAATGGCCTTTTTTTCTGCCTGATCCCTGCCCGTCCCGCTGCCATCCCGCAGCGGGAACCGCCCGGCAAAACTTGCGGTAAATCAACTCCGCGTCACTTTGTCTTAAAAATCCCTTCATTTCTGTCTCAGCCAGCTCTAGGCTTGCATCAAAACAAGCATTTCAAATGCAACTTTAAAAGGACCTCATTATGTTTTGTGTGCAATGTGAACAAACAGTCCGTACCCCGGCGGGCAATGGTTGCGCGTATGCGCAAGGTATGTGTGGCAAAACAGCCGAAACTTCTGATTTACAAGACTTACTGGTTGCGGTGTTAGAAGGTTTATCTGCCTGGGCACTGACCGCACGCGGCTATGGCATCATTGATGAAGAGATCGACAGCTTCGCGCCCCGCGCCTTTTTCTCCACGCTGACCAACGTAAACTTCGATTCTGAGCGTATCGTCGGCTATGCCCGTGAAGCCGTTCTTTATCGCGAATCGCTGGCTACCCGCTGCCGTCTGATGGATGCGGAAATCACCATTAACCATCCGCTGGCCGCACTGGAACTGGTGAGCGATAATCTCAGCGAGCTGCAACAGCAGGCACAGCAATTTGCGCTCAACGGTGACAAAGCGCAGATCGGTGATGACATTCACGGCCTGCGTATGCTGTGCCTGTATGGCCTGAAAGGTGCAGCGGCGTATATGGAGCACGCGCATGTTCTGGGCCAGTCTGATAGCGCCATTTACGCCGAATATCATCGCCTGATGGCGTGGCTGGGCACGCAACCGTCCGACATGGGCGAGCTGCTCGCGAACGCGATGGCAATCGGCAAAATGAACTTTGGCGTGATGGCCATTCTGGACAAAGGTGAAACCGACGCTTATGGTCATCCGCAACCGACGGCGGTCAATGTCCGTCCGCTGGCAGGTAAAGCGATTCTGATTTCCGGTCATGACCTGAAAGATTTACAGATGCTGCTCGAGCAAACTGTCGGCACCGGTATCAATATTTACACCCACGGCGAAATGCTGCCGGCGCACGGTTATCCCGAACTGAAAAAATTCCCGCATCTGGCCGGTAACTATGGCAGCGGCTGGCAAAATCAGCAGGTGGAGTTCGCCAAATTCCCCGGCCCTGTCGTCATGACCTCGAACTGTATTATTGACCCGAATGTCGGCAATTATGGTGACCGCATCTGGACCCGCAGCATTGTCGGCTGGCCGGGCGTGCAGCATCTGGAAGGCGAAGATTTTGCGCCGGTCATTGCGCAGGCATTGCAGCTTCCGGGCTTCCGTTACAGCGAGATTGAACAGGAAATTACCGTCGGATTCGGCCGCCAGACCTTACTCAGCGCAGCAGACACCGTCATCGATCTGGTTGCCGCAAAAAAACTGCGCCACATCTTCCTGATCGGCGGGTGTGACGGCAGTCGCGGAGAACGCAGCTACTTCACCGATCTGGCGCTTAGCGTACCGCAGGACTGCCTGATCATGACGCTGGCCTGCGGCAAATACCGCTTCAACAAACTGGATTTCGGTACGCTTGAAGGCCTGCCTCGTCTGCTGGACGTCGGCCAGTGTAACGATGCCTATTCCGCCATTATTCTGGCCGTGAATCTGGCCGAGAAATTAGGCTGTGGTGTGAATGATTTACCGCTGAGTCTGGTGCTGTCGTGGTTTGAACAGAAAGCGATCGTGATCCTGCTGACCCTGCTGTCGCTCGGCGTAAAAAATATCGCCACCGGCCCGACGGCACCGGCCTTCCTCACCGATAACCTGCTGGCGATCCTGAATGAAAAATTTGGCCTGCGCGCAATCACCTCGGTTGAGCAGGATCTGAAAACCATGCTGCCGGAGTAAGCTGACATGAAATTTCCTTTATTTCCCGATCAGCCGACCGCGTTGTGCCAGAACCGCATGCAGGTGTATTCCGTCACACAGGAAACGCCGGATGTCCGCACACTGTCGCTGATTAATCACGATGTGTATTCGTACCGTCCCGGCCAGTTTGCTCTGGTGAATATTGGCCAGCGTGGTGACGTACAGCGTGCCTATACACTGTCTTCCACACCGGGCAATAGTCGCTTTATTCAGCTGACGGTGCGCCGCATCGGGGACGGCGTAGGTTCGCCATGGCTGACGCAGCAGGTTAAAGCCGGTGATTATCTCTGGCTGAGCGATGCGCAGGGGGAATTCACCTGCGATACGCCACAGCCTTTGTTGCTGCTGGCGGCTGGCTGTGGCGTGACGCCGGTTATGTCGATCACGCGCGATATTCTGGCGCATCATCCGGCGCAAAGCGTGCAGGTGTTTTACAGCGTGCGCAGCCCGCAGGACATCATTTTTGCCGAAGAATGGCAGCAACTGGCCGCAGCGTATCCGCAGCTTAATCTGACTCTTCTTGTGGAACAGGATGCAAAACCCGGCCAAATCGCCGGTCGCCTGAGCCAGGATCTACTGCAAAGTCAGGTGCCGGATATCCGTGAACGTCGGGTAATGATTTGCGGCCCTGCGCCTTATATGCAACTGGCCGGAGAATGGGTGAAACAACTGGGCGCAGTGGCAGAGAATATCGTCAAAGAGCAGTTTCAGGCACAGCAAACTGAAGTGTCTGCCGACCAGCAACTGACGCTGACCCGCCTGACACCGTTACAGAATTACCGCGTACCGGTGGGAACGACATTGCTGGCAGCCATGGAACAGCACAGTTTGCCGGTCACCGCAGCCTGCCGTGCAGGCGTCTGCGGCAGTTGTAAAACCCGGATACTTTCCGGTGATTACCAGACCACCAGCCGCATGACGCTGACCGACGAAGAGGTCGCTCAGGGTTATGTACTGGCCTGTAGCTGTCAGCTCCAGGGCGATGTCACCCTCGCCTGATCCCCCGCAGTAACTCACTGCCCGCTCATGACTTTTTACAGTCTGCGCGGGCAGATTTACAATTCTTCACCTCCCTCCTCCGCATATTTTTGTATGGTTTAAGGCTGAACATTCAAGGATGTAATCAGTGGACTATGCTTAATCCACTTATTTGAAAATTAGCCCTAAATCATTCGAGTTGGATCAAGGCGGCAACTGAGTGAATCGCCGGGAGCATACATAAGTATGTGACCGGGTTCGCGAAAGCAGCCAACGCAGAGGCAGCTCGAAGGATGACGGGCGCACCGGAGGGACTATGAAACAAAGCGTAGCAGCATACCTGGCGAAAACTCTCGAGGCAGCAGGCGTAAAAAGGATCTGGGGCGTCACCGGCGACTCCCTGAACGGGTTAAGCGACAGCCTGAACCGCATGGGCACCATCGAATGGCTGGGTACGCGCCATGAGGAAGTGGCCGCATTCGCCGCCGGAGCCGAAGCACAAATCACCGGCGAACTGGCGGTGTGCGCAGGTTCTTGTGGCCCGGGCAACCTGCATCTGATCAACGGCCTGTTCGATTGCCATCGCAATCACGTGCCGGTTGTCGCGATTGCCGCGCATATCCCGTCGAGTGAAATCGGCAGCGGTTACTTTCAGGAAACCCACCCGACCGAATTATTCCGCGAATGCAGCCATTACTGCGAACTGATCAGCAATCCCGAGCAACTGCCGCAGGTGCTGGCGATCGCCATGCGCAAAGCCATTCTCAACCGTGGCGTGTCGGTGATTGTGCTGCCGGGCGATGTGGCGCTCAAGCCTGCGCCGGAAGATGCTAAAGTCAGCTGGTATCCGCCTGTGCTGCCAAAAGTCACGCCACAGCCTACAGAACTGGAAAAGCTGGCGGAACTGCTGAACGGCGCGACCAACATTACGATGATGTGTGGCAGCGGCTGCGCGGGTGCGCACGATGAAGTGATCAGACTGGCTGAAACCCTGAAAGCGCCGGTGGTGCATGCACTTCGCGGCAAAGAACATATCGAATGGGATAACCCGTACAGCGTCGGTATGACCGGGCTGATCGGCTTCTCTTCCGGTTATCATGCCATGCTCAATGCCGACACGCTGATCCTGCTCGGCACGCAATTCCCGTATCGCGCGTTTTATCCGACCGATGCCAAAATCATTCAGATTGATATCAATCCGGGCAGCATCGGTGCACATTGCCATGTGGATATGGCGCTGGTCGGCGACATCAAATCCACCCTGACCGCCCTTCTGCCGCAGTTGCAGGTAAAAAATGAACGCAAGTTCCTCGACAAGGCGCTGAAGCATTACGAGGAAGCGCGCAAAGATCTCGACGGGCTGGCGACGCCGAACGACAAGCAACCGATCCACCCGCAATATCTGGCGCAGCAGATTAGCCGCTTTGCCGCTGCCGATGCGATTTTCACCTGCGACGTCGGCACGCCGACCGTCTGGGCGTGTCGTTATCTGCAAATGAACGGCCAGCGCCGTTTGCTCGGCTCGTTCAACCACGGCTCGATGGCCAACGCCATGCCGCAGGCGATTGGTGCGCAGGCCATTGACCGCTCACGTCAGGTTGTGGCGCTGTGCGGCGACGGCGGATTTGCCATGCTGATGGGGGATTTCCTGACGCTGGCGCAGCAAAAGCTGCCGGTGAAAATCATTATTTTCAATAACAGCGTACTGGGCTTTGTCGCAATGGAAATGAAATCCGGCGGTTATCTGACAGATGGCACCGAGCTGAAAAACCCGGATTTCGCCGCTATCGCTGAAGCTGCAGGCATCAAAGGCATTCGGGTTGAAAAATCCTCCGATATCGACACCGCCTTGCAGGATGCGTTCGCCTACGAGGGGCCGGTGTTGATCGATGTGATCACCGCCACTGAAGAACTGGCGATGCCACCGCAGATAAAATTCGAACAGGCAAAAGGCTTCAGCCTGTACATGCTGCGCGCGGTGATCAGCGGCCGGGGCGACGAAGTGGTCGAACTGGCAAAAACCAACTGGCTGCGATAACCCCGACAGGGCTATAGTGCATGATTAAATAATCATACCTGCCCCCTTAAGGGGCATTCACCCAGAAGGAAGCCACGTTGATCGACTTACGCAGTGATACCGTAACCCGCCCCAGTGAAGCTATGCGTCAGGCCATGGCCCGCGCTGAAGTCGGCGATGATGTCTACGGCGATGACCCAACGGTAAATGCTTTACAGGACATGGCGGCAAAGTTGTGTGGCAAAGACGCGGCGCTGTTTTTACCAACCGGTACGCAGGCCAATCTGGTGGCGTTGCTGACGCACTGCCAGCGTGGCGAAGAATATATTGTTGGTCAGAAAGCTCACAATTATATGTATGAAGCAGGTGGAGCCGCGGTGCTCGGCAGTATCCAGCCTCAGCCGCTGGACATGGATGCTGACGGTTCTATCCCGCTGGATAAGATCGCGGCAGCCATCAAGCCCGATGATATCCATTTTGCCCGGACCCGTCTGCTGAGCCTGGAAAACACCCACAGTGGCAAAGTGCTTCCGCTGGATTATCTGCAAAAGGCGTTCGCCTTCACCCGTGAAAAAGGGCTGGCACTGCACATTGATGGCGCGCGTATCATGAATGCGGCAGTGGCACTGAACGTGGAATTACGTGAGATCACTCAGTATTGCGACACGCTGACCATCTGCCTGTCGAAAGGTCTGGGCGCACCGATTGGTTCCCTTCTGGTCGGCAGCAAAGAGTACATCCAGCGTGCTAACCGCTGGCGCAAAATGACCGGTGGCGGTATGCGCCAGTCCGGTATTCTGGCCGCAGCAGCAATTTACGCGCTGGAAAATAACGTTTCACGTCTGCAAGATGACCACGACAATGCACAGTGGCTGGCACAGGAACTGCGCAAAATCGGCGTAGAAATCGCTGAACCCGGTGCCCAAACCAATGTGCTGTACATTAAACAAAGCGCGGAACTGGCGGCCAAAATGGGGCCGTGGATGCAGGAGCGCGGTGTGATCATCAGTGCGGGGCCGGTCACACGCGTGCTGACGCATATCAATATCAGTCGTGAAGATCTGCAAAAAGTCGTGGCGCTGTGGCAGGAATTCCTGCATCAGCACGCCTGACAATCCGGTTGACGGCGATAGCCTGCGCGGGTATCGCCGTACTTTCTGCTTTATCTCCCTTACACTGACCGAGCAAATGGAAATGCCAATCACGACACACACTGGCCGGATCGTCGTTCTCGGTGCCAGCGGGTATATCGGACAACATCTGACGGCGCATCTGAGCCAGCAAGGTTTCAAGGTCACGGCCGCCGCACGCCGTATCGAATGGCTGCAACAGCAAAAATGGCCAAACGTCCGCTGCTGCTTCGCGGATGTCTATCAGAGTAAAACGTTGGCTGCCGCCTTTGAAGGCGCTGACGTGCTGGTGTATCTGGTTCACGCCATGGCAGAAGATGATGATTTACTGGAAAAAGAACGGCAGGCGGCGCAGCACACTCTGCTGGCACTGAAAGATTCCTCCATTAAGCACATTGTTTATCTCGGCTCAATGCAGCCGGAAGGCAATCATTCAGCGCATTTGCAGGCGAGAAAACTCACCGGCGATTTGCTGCGCATGAGTACCATTCCGGTGACGGAAATGCGCACCGGCATCGTGATTGGTGCCGGTTCTGCCGCGTTCGAAGTGATGCGTGACATGGTGTACAACCTGCCGGTGCTGACGCCGCCGCGCTGGGTGCGCTCAAAGTCATCGCCCATTGCACTGGAAAATCTGCTTAATTATTTACAGGGGCTGGTGACACTGCCTGCCACAGAAAATCAGATTCTGGAGGCGGCGGGGCCGGAATACATCAGCTATCAGACGCTGTTTAAACGCTTTATCGCGATGAGCGGTAAACGCCGCTGGCTGCTTCCCGTTCCCCTGCCAACATCTTTTGTTTCGGTATATTTTCTCAGCCTGATCACCTCCGTGCCGACGTCACTGGCAAAAGCGCTGATCCAGGGGCTGAACCACGATTTACCGGCCGACAGTGAGAAACTGCAAAAGCTGATCCCGCAGACACTGATCCCCATTGATGAGGCGATCCGCAGTACGCTGGAAAAAGAACAGCAACAGATCATGGATTCACCGGACTGGGGATACGATCCTGACGCCCGCGCGCGCTGGCGTCCAGGCTACGGTTATTATCCGAAACAGGCGGGTTTCACGTTGGAAACGTCGGCGTCAAAAGCCGCATTATGGAAAGTCATTCAGCAGCTTGGGGGCGCTGAAGGGTATTTCTATGCCAACGGTTTGTGGAAAACGCGGGCACGGATCGACGATTTACTCGGCGGCGGCGTGAAATACGGCCGTCCGGATCGTGATTTCCTGAAACCTGGCGATAAAATTGATGGCTGGAAAGTGATCGGCCTGAAACCTCAGCGCGAACTGGCGCTGTTATTCGGCATGAAAGCGCCGGGGCTGGGTCGTTTAACGTTCACGATTACCGACCACGGTGAAAGCCGCAGCCTGGATGTACGCGCCTGGTGGCATCCGGCAGGGTTCAGCGGCCTGCTTTACTGGTTCAGTATGATGCCCGCTCATCAGTTTATTTTTCGTGGCATGGCAAAACGCATCGCCAGCCTTGCCCGGCAGAAAGACCGTTGCGGACGCTAAAGAGGGTCATTTAATCTGCTTTCAGACACAGCTTTCCCCCTTTCCCATTGCAACCCGCACAATTTCACGAAAGAATGGCACCCTTATTGCTGAGGGGTGTCAGAACCCCGACGCTGACAACAATTTTTCTCTATTTATGAAGGCATTGGCCTGTATATGAAGGTTTTGGTTACCGGTGCGAGCGGCGGTCTTGGAAGAAATGCCGTTGAGTTTCTGCGAAATAAAGGCATCAAAGTCAGGGCGACGGGACGGAATGCCGCCATGGGATCGCTTTTGCAGAAAATGGGCGCAGAATTTATTCACGCCGATCTCACCACGCTGGTGTCTGCTCAGGCCAAAGCCCTGCTGGCAGATATCGATACCGTCTGGCACTGCTCAGGGCTGATGTCGCCGTGGGGCAGTGAACAGGAATTCGAGCTGGCGAATGTGCGCGCCACACGGCGTCTGGGCGAATGGTCCGCGGCATATGGTGTGGAAAACTTCGTGCATATTTCGTCACCGGCGATCTACTTCGATTTTCACCATCACCGTGATATTCAGGAAGACTTTCGCCCGCACCGTTTCGCCAACTCCTTTGCACGCAGCAAAGCCGCCGGTGAACAGGTGATCCACACGCTGGCATTGTCGAATCCACAAACGCATTTCACCATTTTGCGACCGCAGGGCATTTTCGGCCCGCACGACAACGTCATGATGCCGCGTTTGCTGCAAATGCTGAAATATGGCGGAACACTGATGCTGCCACGCGGCGGAGAAGCGCTGGTGGACATGACCTACGTTGAGAATGCCGTGCATGCAATGTGGCTGGCGACGCAGTCGCAGGCAACAGAATCAGGTCGCGCGTTCAATATTACGAATCAGCAACCGCGTCCGCTGTGTACGCTGGTGAAACAACTGATGGAAAATCTGGATATCAAATATCGCATCCGTTCGGTGCCGTATCCGCTGCTGGATATGATGGCGCGGGGCATGGAGCGCATCAGCAAAAGCTCGCAGAAAGAACCGGTGCTGACGCATTACAGCGTGGCAAAACTCAATTTCGATCTCACGCTCGACACACAGCGTGCGCAGAAAGAACTCGGTTATGTGCCGGTAATTTCACTCGATCAGGGGATTATCCGCACCGCCGACTGGTTGCGCGATCACGGTAAACTTCAGGGGCTGCACGGCATCGGCCCGAAACGCGACTGACCGTAAAAGTCAGTCGCTGGTTTCAGTCGTTCTTATCCGGAAACTGCTGTAACAGCGCCCGGACGATCGCTTCGGTTTCAGCATCCGCATGGCCGCGATAATCACTCTGGCGGAAATGCATCTGGAATGCCGCAATCACCCGACGCTGCTGACGCGGCGTCATATTATCTTCCACTGAATATCCGTACGCTTTCAGCAACACCAGCAACTGCGCCTGATCGACAGGCTGTTGCGGATTACGTCCCGCCAGATACTGATTCACCCGCGCCGCATCCGGCCACGCGCCAATCCCACGTTCTGCCATTTCCTGCCAGGGGAACAGCGGACCGGGGTCATCTTTGCGCTGCGGCGCGATATCGCTGTGCGCCACCACATTGCGCGGTTCTATCTGATAACGCGCGACAATCTCCTGGCTCAGATTAGCCAGTAAATCTATTTGCGCAGGCGGGAACGGATAGAATTTTTTGCCGAGCAAATAGTTGCTGTAGCCTTTGTTCTCCAGTTCGATGCCCACCGACGTATCGTTAAGATTGGTACGCCCGCGCCAGCTGCTGGCACCGGCATGCCAGGCGCGCATATTTTCAGGCACCAGTTGCCACGCCACCGGTTTACCCGCTTCAAGTGGCGGTTGCGCCGGGATCAGATAATGTGCGCTGACGTGCTCATCTGTAAGCGTATTTAATGCGTTGTTGAAATCTTCAGCGGTGTAATGGATCACCAGAAAACGGATCCGCTGATCTGCGCCCTGCGCCTGTCGCGCCGTTTCCAGCCGGAATGGCGCATCCGCGCCCTGCTGGCTGGCGTGCTGACAACCGGCCAGCATGAGTAATGCGACAGTGAACAGACCCCGTTTCACACGCTGACAGATCATTTGCGATGCACAATCACTGCGGTGCCGGACACACTGACCATCAGCATGCTGCTGTCTTTGCCCACGGTTTCATAATCGATATCAATACCGACAACCGCGTTCGCACCGCGCTCTTTCGCCTGTTCTTCCAGTTCACGGAAAGCAATTTCACGCGCCTTGCGCAGCTCTTTTTCATAAGCGCCGGAACGCCCACCGACGATATCGCGCACACCAGCAAAGAAATCACGAAAAATATTTGCCCCTAAAATCGCTTCGCCCGTCACTACGCCGCAATATTCAGCGATGGTGAAACCTTCGAGGGTCGGAGTGGTTGAAATTTGCATGCGTATTCCTTATCAGTTGTCGTCCAAATCCTGGCAATAATGCCATTAATAGCATAAACCCTGCGTGAGAGATCAAGGTATTACCTTTGACTGATTTCTCTTCGTCATGCATTAAGCCAAATCGGTTTTATACTGTATGGTAAAGAACGTCATGGTGAAAATGTTCAATCTTTCAGTAAGGAATACAATGAAAAAGAAAACCCTTGTCGCCGCCATCCCGCTGGTACTGATGTTAAGTGCCTGCACCACGGTAGAACCTGCATATAAGGACATTGGCAGCCGCACCGCACCCTGTGTCGATGGCGGCCCTGACAGCGTTGCTCAGCAATTCTATGATTTTCGCATTAAACAAGGCGGCAGCGGATTACCCAATTCCAGCCAACTGGCCGCATACCGACCTTATCTGAGCACCGCATTGTATGATGCGCTGCTGAAAGCGCAGTCACATCCGAAAGTCGATATCGCCGCCTCACCGAACGAGAAAACGGGTGCTGGTTCAGGCGATGGTGACATTTTCTCCAGCCTGTTTGATGGACCGACGTCTGCCTCCGTAGACAGCGCCTCCACCATACCGAACACCGACGCCCGTAACATTCCCCTGCGTGTCACCTTCACACATGAGAAAGACAAAGGCGCATCGACAAGCTGGAAAGATGAAGTGCTGATGGTGCGTGAAGGCCAATGCTGGACGGTTGATGATGTGCGTTATATGGCAAACCTCGATTTCGCTTCAAGTGGCACACTGCGCCAGGTTTTAGAACACCAGTAAGCCATTCCTTTCTCTAAAATAGCGGTTGCATAATGTGGGTCAGTGATGAATATCGTCATTGACCAACATCCCCGTCACAGCGGTTTAACAATATGATGTGCTACACTTTGGCATTCCTGCGGTAACACATAATTTTTAAGCCGCGATCGTTGCATAACTATGCTGCGGAAGTTACCATCTGCGGCATCAATGGCTATTCACTATTTGCGCATGAGTATTCAACTTAATAGCATCAACTGCTTCTACGGCGTGCATCAGGCGCTTTTTGACATTCAGCTCGACTGCCCTGCCGGTGAAACTCTGGTTTTACTCGGCCCAAGTGGTGCAGGCAAAAGCTCCCTGTTACGTGTTCTGAACCTGCTGGAAATGCCGCGTTCAGGCACTTTGCAGATCGCCGGTAATACCTTCGATTTCACCCGCAAACCGGATGAAAAAGCCGTTCGCGAATTGCGTCAGAACGTCGGCATGGTTTTCCAGCAATACAATCTGTGGCCGCACCGCACGGTGCTCGACAACTTACTGGAAGCGCCTATGCGAGTGCTGGGGCTGACCAAAGACGTTGCGCTCGCGCGTGCCCAGAAATTGCTGACCCGTCTGCGTCTGACCGATTACGCCGATCGTTTTCCGTTGCATCTTTCCGGTGGCCAGCAACAGCGTGTGGCGATTGCCCGTGCGCTGATGATGGAGCCTCAGGTTCTGCTGTTTGATGAACCTACCGCCGCGCTTGACCCGGAAATCACCGCCCAGATCGTCAGCATTATTCGCGAACTGGCAGGCACCGGCATTACTCAGGTTATCGTGACCCACGAAGTTGAAGTTGCGCGTAAGACCGCCAGCCGCGTGGTGTACATGGAAAATGGCCGCATTGTCGAGCAAGGCGATGCCTCCGTTTTCGCACAGCCGCAAACCAAAGAGTTTGCCAGCTACCTTTCCCACTAAACTGTATTTCTATCAATACATTGATTGATGTTTCTACGGAGTTTGCGATGAAAAAATTAGTAATTGCCGCGGTTCTGGCTACCGTCAGTTTGTCTGCCAGCGCTGCTGATACCATCCGTTTCGCGATGGAAGCGTCTTATCCTCCGTTTGAGTTTGTAGACTCCAGCAATCAGATCCAGGGCTTTGACGTCGATCTGGCGAACGCCATGTGTAAAGAGATGCAGGCAACCTGTACGTTCACCAATCAGGCGTTCGACAGCCTGATCCCGAGCCTGAAATTCCGCCGTTTTGACGCGGTGATTTCCGGTATGGACATCACGCCTGAACGTCAGAAACAAGTGGCATTCACCAACCCGTACTACGATAACTCTGCTATTTTCATCGCCCATTCTGGTCAGTTCACTGACGTTGCTGCGCTCAAAGGCAAACGTGTCGGTATGCAAAACGGCACGACTCATCAGAAATACCTGATGGATAAGCACCCTGAAATCACCGCCGTACCTTACGACAGCTATCAGAATGCCGTACTGGACCTGAAAAACGGTCGTCTGGATGCCGTATTCGGTGACACCGCCGTGGTGAATGAATGGCTGAAACAGAACAAAAATCTGGCCGCTGTGGGTGACAAAATCACTGACCCGACTTACTTCGGTACCGGCCTGGGTGTTGCGGTTCGTCAGAACAATACCGAATTGCTGACTAAACTGAATGATGCTCTGGCAAAAGTGAAAGCAGACGGCACTTACAAAACACTGTATTCAAAATGGTTCCAGCAATAAGTTTGCCTATCAATGACTGAATTCCAACCTTTAGCAAGCGCCGCCGGGATGACCGTCGGCCTTGCCGTTTGTGCGCTGATCCTCGGCCTGGTGCTGGCGATGATTTTCGCAGTCTGGGAATCCGCGCCGTGGAAGCCGCTTAGCTGGCTGGGCACCGCGTGGGTTACCGTGCTGCGCGGTCTGCCGGAAATCCTGGTGGTACTGTTCATCTATTTTGGTTCCTCACAACTGCTGATGGTGCTGGCCGATGGCTTCAGCATCAACCTTGGCCTGTTCGCCATACCGATCAAGTTGCCGATTGAGAACTTCGAAGTCAGCCCGTTTGTGTGTGGTGTGATCGCCCTTTCCCTGCTGTATTCGGCTTATGCATCGCAGACATTGCGCGGCGCACTGAAAGCCGTGCCGCAAGGGCAATGGGAGTCCGGTCAGGTGTTGGGCATGAAAAAGTCGGCGATTTTCTTCCGCCTGATCATGCCGCAGATGTGGCGTCATGCGTTGCCGGGACTGAGTAATCAGTGGCTGGTGCTGCTGAAAGATACCGCACTGGTATCCCTTATCAGCGTGAACGACCTGATGCTGCAAACCAAAAGCATTGCGACCCGTACGCAGGAGCCATTTACCTGGTATGTGATTGCGGCGTGTATCTATCTGCTTGTTACCCTGTTCAGCCAGTTCGTGATTAAACGTATCGAATTGCGTACCACACGCTTTGAACGGAGTGCATCCTGATGTGGGAATATTTACCTGAAGTCCTGAAAGGATTGCACACCAGCCTGACGCTGACCGTGGCGGCACTGATTGTTGCACTGTTGCTGGCGATGATTTTCACCGTCATTCTGACGCTGAAAGTGCCGGTTGCCAGCCAGATCGTTAAAGGTTACATCACGCTGTTTACCGGCACACCGTTGCTGGTGCAAATCTTCCTGATTTACTACGGACCGGGCCAGTTTCCGTCGATCCGCGAAATTCCGTGGTTATGGGAAGTCCTGTCGCAGCCGTGGCTTTGCGCGATGTTTGCATTGGCGCTGAACAGCGCGGCATATACCACACAGTTGTTTACCGGTGCGGTACGCGCTATTCCGTCCGGCCAGTGGCAGTCGTGCGAAGCACTTGGCATGTCGAAGCCGCAAACCTTGCGCATTCTGTTGCCGTACGCCTTTAAACGCGCGCTGTCATCGTATTCCAACGAAGTGGTGCTGGTGTTTAAAAGTACCTCGCTGGCCTACACCATTACTCTGATGGATGTGATGGGTCACAGCCAGCTGATGTACGGTCGTACGTATGACGTGATGGTATTCGGTGCGGCCGGTGTGGTTTATCTGTGCGTGAACGGGTTGCTGACCCTGATGATGCGCCTGATTGAGCGTCGTGCACTGGCATTTGAACGCCGTAACTGATAGCCAGAGAAGAATCTGAAGGGACGAGAAATCGTCCCTTTTTTTGTGCCGGAAAAAACATCCCCTTGTTTCAATTTATAATTTTTTAATCAAATTTATTGCATATAAATTCATTTAGTGGCACTTTATTCTCAGGTTTCACTTCCTGCCAGTTACCCGATTAGATTAATAAAATCAGTAAACTGTACCATGAAGGGAATGTCATTTTTTGAACAGGAATGTATTGCATGAAAAAGCTGATCCTCGCCGCCCTCTTGTCTGCCACGGTTTTCACTGCCACCGCTGCGGACACCATTCGTTTCGGTACTTCCGCCACGTATCCGCCGTTTGAATCTATCGGCGCTGACAACCAGATTATTGGTTTTGATATCGACCTGGCGAACGCGCTGTGTAAGCAAATGCAGGAAACCTGTACCTTCACCAATCAGCCGTTTGATGGTCTGATCCCGGCACTGAAATTCCGTCGTTTCGATGTGATTATTTCCGGTATGGATATCACGGAAGAGCGCAGTAAACAGGTGACGTTCACCCAGCCTTACTACGCTAACACGGCGATGATTATCGGGCCGAAAGGCAAGTTTGCTTCTATTGCGGACCTGAAAGGTAAGCGTGTTGGCCTGGAAAATGGCACCACGCACCAGAAATACCTGATGGAAAAGCATCCTGAAATCACTACCGTCGGTTACGACAGCTATCAGAATGCGATTCTGGATCTGAAAAGTGGTCGTCTGGACGGGCTGTTAGGCGACACCGCCGTGCTGAACGGCTGGCTGAAATCCAACCCGAATCTGGGTGAAGTCGGCGAGCTGATTAAAGATCCGCAATACTTTGGTACCGGCGTCGGCATGGCGGTGCGTCCTGATAATAAGGAACTGCTGGCGAAGCTGAACACAGCGCTGGAAGGGATCAAAGCTAACGGCGAATTTAAAAAGATCAATGACAAGTGGTTCCCGGCTCACTGATTCCCCGTCATCCTTTTTTAACAGCCGTCTGAAAAGGCGGCTGTTCTGCGTAACATCTCCCAAATATGCAACGAAGCAGAACTTATTACATCGAAAAAGTGACATTCATCACACTACATTCATGGAATGACTTTTACACTGTTCAACCGTAATCACTGCGAGATCGAATGTTTATGCACGCACGTTTTCACACCGCCTTTGCGGCACTCCCTGAAAATTTATCCTCCGCGCTTGAGCCGTTTTTGCGTCATGATGACTTCCCGGCAATGCTCACTGCGGCTGATGTTGCGCAGATAAAACAGGCGACCGGACTGGACGATGACGCGCTGGCATTTGCCCTGCTGCCTCTGGCCGCAGCCTGTTCCGTTACGCCTATCTCTCATTTCAATGTCGGTGCGGTTGCACGCGGAATTTCAGGCAATTTGTATTTCGGTGCCAACATGGAATTCGCCGGTGCGCCGATGCAACAAACGGTTCACGCTGAGCAATCCGCAGTCACGCACGCCTGGCTGCGTGGTGAAACCCGTCTGGCCTCCATCACCGTGAATTACACCCCTTGCGGGCATTGTCGTCAGTTTATGAATGAGCTGACCAGCGGCACAGCGCTGGATATCCATCTGCCCGATCGTGATGTAGCAACACTTGGCGATTATCTGCCGCACTCCTTCGGCCCGAAGGATCTGGACATCACCACCCTGCTGATGGACCAAGTGAATCACGGTTACACACTGGAAAGCACCGACTCCCTGGCACTCATGGCACTGGATGCCTGCAATCAAAGTCATGCGCCTTACAGTAAGTCGCACAGTGGTGTGGCGCTGGAAACCCATAACGGCAAACAGTTCGGTGGCCGTTACGCCGAAAACGCCGCATTCAATCCGAGCCTGCCTCCTTTGCAGGCCGCGTTAATCCTGCTGAATATGTCAGGTGAAGATTGCCTGAAAGTTCGCCGTGCAGTACTGGTCGAGCAAAAAGATGCGTTGATCACGCAAAACGATGCCACGCGTGCCACGTTAAAAGCACTGGGCTGCAAAGATATCACCACGCTGACCTGCTGATAGTGTGAGCCGGTTAACACTAAAGACTCTGTTTCCGGAGTCTTTAGTTACATAACATTGTCATTACATTTGTCATTTGAAATCCTTATTTCCTCTCTGTTACCCTCACCGCTCCGAAATATAAAAAACAACATTCTGAAAACCGGAAGAGTAAAACGATGGAACTTGAATACGAAAGTAAACGCCCCCTGTACATTCCCCACGCTGGCCCGATCCTGTTAGAGTTTCCGTTACTGAATAAAGGCAGCGCTTTTACTGAAGAAGAGCGCAGCAACTTTAACCTTCACGGTTTACTGCCGGAAGCGGTGGAAACCATCGAAGAACAGGCTGACCGTGCCTACCGCCAGTTTCAGAATTTCAAAACCGACATCGATAAACACATCTATTTGAGAAACATTCAGGACACCAATGAGACGCTGTTCTACCGTCTGCTGGACAACCATCTCAGCGAAATGATGCCGGTGATTTATACCCCGACAGTCGGCGAGGCCTGCGAACACTTTTCAGATATCTACCGCCGCGCCCGTGGCCTGTTCATCTCTTATCCCAACCGCGCCCACATCGATGACATGTTGCAGAACGCCACCAAACAACACGTAAAAGTGGTGGTGGTGACTGACGGCGAACGCATTCTCGGCCTGGGCGACCAGGGCATCGGCGGCATGGGCATTCCGATCGGTAAGCTTTCCCTGTATACCGCCTGTGGTGGCATCAGCCCGGCGTATACCTTGCCGGTGGTTCTGGACGCCGGCACCAACAATCCGCAGTTACTCAACGACCCGCTGTACATGGGCTGGCGTCATCCGCGCATTACGGGTGAAGAATATGAAGCGTTTGTTGATCAGTTCATTCAGGCCGTAAAAATCCGCTGGCCAAACGTGCTGCTGCAGTTTGAAGATTTCGCGCAGAAGAATGCCATGCCGATCCTCGAACGCTACCGTGATGAACTGTGCTGCTTTAACGACGATATTCAGGGCACAGCGTCCGTGGCGCTGGGTAGCCTGATTGCCGCCAGTAAAGCCGCCGGGGGCAAACTGAGCGATCAGACAGTCGCCTTCCTCGGTGCCGGTTCTGCCGGTTGTGGTATCGCAGAACAAATCGTTGCGCAGATGAAATCTGAAGGTCTGAGTGAAGAAGAAGCCCGCGCCAAAGTCTTTATGGTCGACCGCTTTGGTTTGCTCACCGATAAACTGCCTAACCTGCTGGATTTCCAGAGCAAACTGGTGCAGAAAAGCAGCGCACTGGCCAGCTGGGGCATGGAAAGCGACAGCGTTTCCCTGCTGGATGTGGTGCGTAACGCCAGGCCAACCGTGCTGATCGGCGTTTCCGGCCAGCCGGGGCTGTTCACCGAAGAAATCATCCGCGAAATGCACAAACACTGTGCACGTCCGGTGGTGATGCCCCTGAGCAATCCGACGTCCCGCGTGGAAGCCACACCTGCCGATATCCTGAACTGGACAGACGGCGCCGCGCTGGTCGCCACCGGCAGCCCGTTTGCACCGGTGAGCCACAAAGGCAAGCTCTACCCTATCGCACAGTGCAACAACTCCTTCATCTTCCCGGGGATCGGGCTGGGTGTGATTGCCTCGGGCGCCACCCGCGTTACCGACGGGATGCTGATGGCCGCCAGCAGAACACTGGCAGAGTGTTCGCCGCTGGCCACAGAAGGCACAGGCTCGCTGCTGCCGGACGTTGACGATATTCAGGGCGTGTCTAAATGCATCGCGATGGCCGTCGGTAAGGCCGCGCAGTTGCAGGGCGTGGCGATGGTAACGTCAGAAGATTCTCTGTCGAAAGCCATTGAGCACAACTTCTGGGCACCGCAGTACCGAAGTTATAAGCGCACGTCTTTCTGATCCGACGGTAGTAAAAGAAGTCCGGCTATGATCCAGACCAATGCCTTAAGCATTGGTCTTTTTTTTCGTCCAAATTGCAGCACGTCGCGCAGATTAAGAAGTAATTCACTGAAAAGTGCTGAAAAAAGCTGCGAAGCCTGTGGATGCAGAGTCCAACGTATTGCGAACCCCGAACAGGTAAAGTAGCCTTGGATCCGATTTCCATCCGGTCATAACAGGGATACCTATGATTAAGCGACTTATAGCTGGCGTTTTCGGCATCATTATTCTGATGCTGGCTGTCGCTATTGGGCTTGATCAGTGGATAAGCTTACGTACCCAGCCCTACATTTATGACGAAGTACAAACCCTGCCGCACCGTCAGGTCGGCGTGGTGCTCGGAACGGCGAAGTATTACCGCACCGGCGTCATTAATCAGTATTACCTGTACCGGATTCAGGGCGCGATTAATGCCTACAACAGCGGCAAGGTAAAATATCTGCTGCTGAGCGGTGACAATGCACAGCAAAGTTATAACGAGCCGAGCACCATGCGCCGCGATCTGATTGCCGCCGGTATTCCCGCCAGCGATATCGTGCTCGACTACGCCGGATTCCGTACGCTCGACTCCATCGTGCGTACCCGTAAAGTCTTCGACACTAACGATTTCATCATTATCACCCAGCGTTTCCACTGCGAACGCGCGCTGTTTATCGCGCTGCACATGGGCATTCAGGCACAATGTTTCGCCGTACCATCGCCAAAAAATATGCTCAGCGTGCGCAGCCGCGAGATCTTCGCCCGCCTCGGCGCGCTGACGGATTTGTATCTGCTTAAACGCGAACCCCGCTTCCTTGGCCCGCTAATCCCTATTCCTGCGGTACACACCATTCCGGACGATGCCCAGGGCTACCCGGCGGTAACACCGGAACAACTGCTGGCATTACAACAGCAACTTGAAGCCGAGAAGAAAGCCGCTATCGCCAAAGCCGCGGCAGATAAGGCAGCAGCGGATAAAGCTGCTGCGGAAAAAGCGGCCGCAGACGAAGCGGCCAGAGTCAAAGCGGAGCAGGAAGCCAATGACGCCGCTCAGGATGAAACCGAGGATGCCGCACCGGCACCGCAACCTGAACCACCGAAACCGGTGGGCAGAAATCCTTTCCAGCAGTAAGAACCGGACTGCGCCTCCCCTTCGAAAGGGTTTGGCCTTTAGCGCCTCACCCTGCGAAAGGGGAGGGAGCAGTCCGGTTCCGAATTTACGACAGCAAAAAGGCCGCGTATGCGGCCTTTTGTTTTTACTGCCCGATCACTTATTTCTTCTTGGCGTATTTCAAAGAGTCCAGCGCCACCGCAAAGATGATGATGCTGCCCTTGATAATGTACTGCCAGTAAGGGTTCACGCCGATGTAGGTCAGGCCGTAGTTGATGACGGTGAAAATCAGCACCCCTGTCACCACCCCTGCCACAGAACCCACACCACCGGCGAATGACACGCCGCCGACCACACAGGCTGCGATGGCATCGAGTTCATACATAAAGCCGAGGTTGTTGGTCGCACTGCCGATACGCCCCGCTTCGAGCAAACCGCCGAACGCGTAGAACACACCAGACAATGCATAAATCATAATCAGGTTTAACGGGACGTTAACGCCGGAAACTTTCGCGGCTTCAGGGTTACCACCGATAGCAAAGATGTTTTTACCGAAGCGGGTTTTGTTCCACAACACCCAGACAAAGGCGATCGCAATCAGCGCGTAGAACGTAATGTAGGAAAGCTTCAGACCACCTAAATGGATAAAGCCTTGTGCAAACTGGGAGAAGCCCGGGTCAAAGCCTGCGACCGGTGAAGAACCAACATAATCGTAATACAGGGAGTTAATCCCGTAGACGATAATCATCGTGCCCAGCGTGGTAATAAACGGCGTTACGTTCAGGTAAGCGATAATAATACCGTTCAGCAAACCAATTAATGCACCAACAATACACACGGTCAGAATAACCAGCGGAATGGGCACCACTTCCAGATTCGGGAATACTTTGTTGACGTTGTCCATCGCCTGCAACATGGTGGCCGCAACAACCGCTGCTAACCCGACCTGACGCCCGGCTGACAGGTCAGTACCCTGGGTGACGATAAGCCCTGCCACGCCCAGTGCGATAATAACGCGCACGGATGACTGAGTCAGAATGTTACTTAAGTTGACGAGACTGAGGAAGCTCGGATCCTGGATGATAATAATGGCCAGTAAGACCAGCAGGACCACATAAATCCCGCCCTCTTTTAAATAAGTGAGCACACTTTTCTTATTTAATGCTTTCATAATAAGAACCCTTAAAAATTAGAGATGCAAGGAAGCCAGGCGTAATATTTCGTTCTGCGAGGTATTTTTAGTTTCAACAATACCCGCAACCTGTCCATTACTCATAACCAATATTCTGTCAGTAATACCCAGCAACTCCGGCATTTCAGAGGAGATAATAATGATCCCCTTCTCTTTTTTCGCCAACTCGGTGATTAACTGGTAAATTTCAAACTTAGCGCCAACATCAATGCCGCGCGTCGGTTCGTCCAGCATTAATATCTCAGGGTTGGTTAATAACCAGCGCCCGATAATAACTTTTTGCTGATTACCGCCCGACAATGAACCAATGCTGGTTTTATGTCCCGGCGTTTTCACCCGCATGGAATCGATAACCCATTGGGTATCGCTTTTCATCCGGGCAGTGTCGAGTAAACCGGCTCTATTTTTATATTGACGAATATTAGAAATCAGCGAGTTAAAGCCGATGTCCAGATATGCATAAATACCGGTGGAACGACGTTCTTCCGTCACCAGTGCAAAACCATGGTTAATGGCTTCATTGGCACTGTGATTATTAATTTTTTTGCCGTGTAATTTAATGGTTCCGGCGACTTTCTCGCGGATACCAAATAACGTCTCGACGATATCTGTACGTTTTGCACCGACTAAACCGGCAATTCCGAGGATTTCCCCTTTGTGTAAATCAAAGGAAATATCACGAATGGAAGGCTGGCGCAGCGAGGTCAGATTACGGACTTCGAGGATAACTTCACCCGGTACGTTCTGGCGGTCAGGGAAACGCTGGCTCAGTGAGCGGCCGACCATCATGGAAATGATTTTATCCATGTCCAGGCCTTCCAGCGGCTGAGTAATAATCCACTGACCGTCGCGCAGAATGGTTATCTCATCGCACAGCTGGAAGATTTCTTCCATCTTATGCGAGATATACACAATGCCGCAGCCACGATCTTTCAGCTTACGGATGATGGTGAACAGATGGTTCACTTCCTTTTCCGTCAGCGAGGACGTCGGTTCGTCCATAATGACGATTTTTGCATTGTAGGAAAACGCCTTAGCGATTTCGATCATCTGCATCTGCGAAACGGACAACTTACCGACCTTGTCGCGCGGGTCGATATCAATGTCCAGTTCGTCGAAAATCGCCTTGGTGTCTTTGTACATTTTGTCCTGATCGACAAATAGTCCTTTGGTCGGATAACGTCCCAGCCACATGTTGTCCATGACCGTACGTTGCAACACCAGGTTTAATTCCTGATGGACCATCGACACGCCTTGTTCCAGCGCTTCTTTCGAACTTTTAAAATTAACTTCCTGTCCCTGAAAAAGAATGGTACCGGAATCTTTGCTGTATATCCCGAAAAGGCATTTTAATAATGTGGATTTACCGGCGCCATTTTCACCCATCAGGGCGTGAATAGAATGAGGACGCACTTTTAAATTCACATTATCTAACGCCCTGACGCCAGGAAATGATTTATTGATACCACTCATTTCCAGAAGGAATTCGTCCGGTTTTGATGTTGTGTCAGATAACGTATTATCGGCCATAGTTATACCTGGCTAAAGATAAAAATAAACGGGTGTATTAATACCTGATGTCAGCCCTGCGTATGGCCGGTATACGCACCACACGCAGAGCGACATGACGTCCTGTCAGATAAGCATTAACGTCTAATCATACTTAGTCTTTATTTACGGCTTAACCGCAATTATTTTTGCCACTGCTTAGCTTTGTTTTTTATTGCTGTCTGTCTTTACTGCTACCGTTGCATTCTTATTTCACGAAGGAAGACAGGTTGTCTTTATCCACAGCGACGTAAGGAATACGCACGACTTTGTTTTCGATTTTCCAGTTAGTCCCTTCGGCCGCTGGTTTACCGTCAGCCAGATTTCTCGCCAGATCAAACGTGGCTTTCGCCTGGTTGTTTGCATCGTTCAACACGGTACCGGCCATTGCGCCAGATTTCACCAGTGCCAGCGCTTCTGACAGGGCATCCACACCAAATACCGGAATGCTGGTTTTGTTATGAGATTTCAGCGCTTCTACAGCACCCATTGCCATCGCATCGTTGTTGGCGATAACCACTTCGATTTTGTTAGCGTTAGGACCGGATAACCACGCATCCATCTTGTCTTTCGCCTGTGCGGTATCCCACATGGCGGTATCAAGCTGCAGTTGTTGAGTTTTCAGGCCTTCTTTGCCATTCAGGGTGCTGATGACGTACTTAGTACGCGCTTCAGCATCCGGATGGCCCGGCTCGCCTTTGATCAGCACGTATTGAATCACGCCGTCTTTGTTCAGATCCCAGGCCGGGTTAGCTTTCCAGTGTTTAGCAATCAGCTCACCCTGGATCACGCCGGATTCTTTAGAATCAGTCCCGACATAATAGGCTTTGTCGTAGCTGTCTAAATCTTTACGCGAAGGTTCTTTGTTATAGAAAACGACAGGAATGCCAGCACCGCGGGCTTTTTCAATGATGACCGGGGCAGCAGCCGGGTCAACCAGGTTAATGGCCAACGCTTTAACACCCTTCGCCAGCATAACGTCAACCTGGTCGTTCTGGGTAGACTGGCTGTTTTGCGAGTCATTCATCAGCAGTTGCACATCTGGAGTGGCTTTCGCATCTTTCTCAATGGCTTTACGAACTTCGGACATGAAGTTGTCGTCATATTTGTAGATGGTGACACCGATTTTAGTATCAGCAGCATGTGCGGCAAAACCAAACATCATGCTTGCAGCCAGAGTCGCCAGGGTGAAGACCTTCTTATTCATTTGTATCTCCGGTTATGTAGGGTGTTACAGAATTTGGCACCGGAAATCCCTGCGGGAGCAGTACAGCTCCACGTCACGATTGTGGGTGCCTGCCATCCTTGACTTATAACGTCCTGACTCGCTGTGAAACAAGTCCGGTAAACCGGACCCAAATTGAATCATATTGAAAACGAATGAATCATAATGCGCCCGATGTTAATAAACTGTGAAAGTTCTCACAGATTGAAAACGGTTACATCGCGTTATTTGATCAATAAGTGACGGGTGCCACATTTTGCCAGGGAGCTACCGAGTGGCGTCTGACCAGCGTAGGCATGAAGCAATGCGAAATGCCCGCAGCTAACTGTTCTGCCGCACCTTTTAAAGCCAGTTCAGTGGCAAGCGTCGCCATGGAAACGATCGGATAACGCACAGTGGTCATTTTCGGGCTGGTATAGCGGGCAATCGGAATGTCATCAAAACCGATCAGCGAAAAGTCATCGGGAATGTTAATTCCGTTTTCTTTCAACACGGCCATCGCCCCCGCAGCCATCGAATCGTTGTAGGCGAACACCGCGCTGAGGTGCAGATTACGCCCGAGCAGTTCCACCATCGCCGCTTCCCCGCCCTGCAGATCCGGCGAACTTTGCGCCCGCCATGCAGCAGGTGGCGCATCTCCGCTCTGATGTGCCTGCGTCATTGCCTGCGAATAGCCCTGGTAGCGCTGCAAATCGTCTTCGATACCATGACTTGAACCGATGTAACCAATGCGCTGGTGCCCCTGGGACAGCAACAGGCGGGTTGCCATTTCCGCGCCACTGACGTTGTTAAGCCAGACACAGCGGTGCTCGTAGCCCGGAATGACACGGTTAATCAGCACCATGCCCGACACCTGATCCATAAATCGCGAAAGCTCGTCATCCCCCAGCGCCTTGGAATGCACAATGAGTGCGTTACAGCGCTGACGAATCAGAACTTCAATGGCGTACCTTTCTTTTTCAGCAATATGATAGCTGTTGCCTATCAGGACGTATTTCTGATGCTGCTGCGCGACGGTATCAACGGCTTTCACCAGCGCGCCAAAGAACGGGTCTGAAACATCCATCACCACCACGCCGATGGTATCGCTGCTTTGCGTCGCCAGTGCCTGCGCATTGGCATTGGGCCGGTATCCCAGCGTGGCGACGGCCTGTAACACCTGCTCGCGCGCTTCTTTGCTGGCAATAGACGGATTGTTCAGAACACGTGACACGGTGGCGACAGAAACCCCCGCCAGCCGGGCGACATCACGAATTGTGACCATGCGTCGCTCCGTGATCAGTCAGGGAATGGTACGGAGGAATACGGAAATTTTTGACCCAGGAGGTAAAGAAACCAGACAAAGAGAAGCGAGGTGAAGTGCGCATGGCGTTTCCTTTTTTAGTGTAGTGGTCATCGGAGAGGCACGACCGCTATCCTAAACATTTTGCGAAAACGCCTGCGTGAATCTCGTCACAGGAAAGAAAACGTTTACATACAAATATGCAACCTTCATCCCAAATCCATCATTTAGGATGATATATCAACGTCAGGTTCAGGCAGCTTTTAGTTCTTCACCCGCTGCTTTCGCCGTCAGTTGACGCCAGAGCCACTCCACCGGCCCCTGGCGGAAATGACGCAGCCACAGCAATGTCACCAGCACATTGCACACCCAGACCAGCGGCACCAGTGCGACCAGCTGCAGGCGGTCAAAGTGCTGATAGAAGCCGAAAACATTGAAGAAGGTGATGCAGATGAGCGTCTGTAACAGGTAATTGGTCAGTGCCATGCGGCCAGTCTGCGAAATCCAGTGCGTTATGCGCCAGCGGGAAATCAGCGGCCAGAAGCCGTAGCACAGCGCCAGATAGCTCACCGCCTGCATCAGCGAGCCAATTTCACGCGGCACCTGCAACAGAAAACCGCTCCAGCGGTAGTCCCAGCCGGTACGGTATTGCAGATAAATCGCCGGGATCTGAATCAGCAATGAAAGCGGTAACAGTACGGCGGCGACCTTGCGGTAATGCGAGACGCGAAACGCACCTTTGAGCCATCCGCTGCGCATCAGGCCGGAGCCAATCAGCATGGCGCCCGCCAGTTCCCAGCCGTATTGCGCGCCAATCGCCAGCAAACTGGATGACAGTAAATCGAGCCGGTTGCGGATAGCTTCCCAACCCCCTTTCAGCCGCCAGTATTGTTCATACTGAATTTCCGCCGGTCCCGGAAGCCAGAAACTACCGGGCTTTGGCGAGGTAATAAACCCCAGCATCGCCAGCACCGCCACACCGATCAGATACAAAATGATGCCCGTTGAAATCAGCGACTGACTGCTGCGCCCTTCCCGCACCATCCTCCAGCACACCAGACCAATCAGCCCGTATGACAGCAAAATATCACCGTCCCACATCAGGGTGGCATGAAGAAAACCGCACAGTAATAAAATCGACAGCCGGGCCTGGATCCAGTGTTTGCCGCGCGGCAGCAATAAAAACAGACCGCCGCCAAACAGCATGGCGAACATCATCAGGAATTTGCCTTGCGCCAGCGCGTCGAGCACCGCCCAGGTCCAGGTATCAGAAGCTGAAGGCGTTCCGGCAAATGCCGGATTCAGGTAAGCGGCTTTCGGTAAACCGAAGGCGCTGATATTGAGCAGAAGAATGCCAAAAATGGCGAGACCACGGGCAAAGTCGAGCGTGGCAATACGTGAGCGCACCCTGACATTCCTTTTGAAGATTATTGAGATATTTAAGAATAAGGGAAGAAAATCAGGGTGGCTACCATCCAAGTAAATGAAGTTGCAGCATGGCAGCCAGCGAGAAGAACCCGATGAGCTGACTGATGTCAGTGATTCGGGTCTCCGAACGCAGCGAACACCGCTGCGGCTTTAGTTACGACGGATGGCGGACGGTTCTTAAAAATTCTTGTCGCGTATTCTGGCTGGATTTGAAAAGACCACCGAGCGAAGTCGTCGTCGTTGCGCTGGTCGCGTCACGCACACCACGCGCTTTCACGCAGTAATGCACCGCATCAATGGAAACCGCGACATTGGTGGTGCCGAGCAGGGTTTGCAGGGCAACCAGTATCTGCTGGGTCAGACGCTCCTGAACCTGCGGGCGCTGTGAGAAGAACTGCACAATGCGGTTGATTTTCGACAGGCCGATTACGGTGTCTTTCGGGATATACGCCACGGTCGCTTTGCCGTCGATGGTCACGAAATGGTGTTCGCAGGTGCTGGTCAGGGTGATATCGCGCACGGTGACCATTTCATCCACTTTCATCTTATTTTCGATGACGGTGATTTTCGGGAAGTTGGCGTAATCAAGTCCGGAGAAGATTTCATCCACATACATCTTGGCGATGCGGTGCGGCGTTTCCGCCAGACTGTCATCGGAAAGATCCAGATTGAGAAGCTGCATGATGCCGGTCATATGTTCCTGGATCCGCTGCTTGCGCGTTTCATTGTCGATCGGCAAAGCTTCACGCAGAGGGGTTTCCAGACCACGGGCTAACAGGGCCTCGTGAACCAAAATGGCTTCTTTACTCAGGATTGGCATTCTTTCTTCTCCGGCAGATGTAATCACTTTGACGCAGATCACGCTAAAATGAGGTGGCTTACTGTAGTAGAGAGCCGGTTCAGAATCCAGTGAATGTGCTTCATGATGGATGAAATAGCTGCAACTTATCGTTTATGCCGGAAGACCAGCGCCCCGGCAATAATAAAACCGGCCAGCGCGACATACAGCGCAGGCTCCAGACGATGGGTCAGCGCGGTAGAAATCGCCGACAGAACCGGTCCGAATAACTGGCCAACAGCGTAACCGGTCGTCAGCAACCCGGCCATATAACGGCTGTGATTGGGTGCAAGCTCGCGGCTGTATTGTAAGGCCAATTGCACCACGCTGAGGAAACCACCGCCGGTCAGTAGCGCGCCAAGCACCAGACCACTGACGCCCGGCACCACTTCCGCGCACAAAATCCCCAGCCCCTGAATCCATAGTGTCAGCGCCAGGCGGGTATGCGTAGTCAGACAATGGCGGGTAAGAATACCGATGATGATGCCGATAACCGCAGCGCCGCCAAACACCGGCCAGACAAACTGCGCGAACAGACTGTCAGGAAAACGTGCACTCGCCATCTGAGATAAAAACGTCGCGGGCAGGATATAGCCAAAGCCCGCCAGACTGTAACTCCACACCAGACGTTTCAGCGCAGGCGTCATTATCAGCGGCTCAGTCGCCATGTGCGAACGGTGCAGGTCGCCTTTGCGCGGCAGATTCGGCGTGATAATTGCCACGAAAATCAGCGCCAGCACGCCGTAAACACACCAGGCCTGCGCAGAGGTGAGCTGCAAACTGTGAATACCCACCGCTAGCATGCCGCTGAGGAAAATCCCCGCGCCCGGCCCGGCAAACACCGCGGCACTCATTGCCGGACGGCCATAATGCGCCAGCCGTTCGTTACACCACGCTGATACCATGACCATCGCCCAGCCGCTGGTCCAGCCGATCAGGAAGCGCACAATACTGTGCAGCACTTCGCCGGAAATTACCGCCGACAGCAATGTCAGGATCACGCCGCCCCACACGCCCAGCCACAAACGGCGTTCAAGATGTTTGCTGGCACGCATGCCATCAAACGCGCCACACAGATAACCGAGATAGTTGAACGCGGCGACCAGCCCCGCGCCGGTCAGGCTGAACTGATGTTCAGCTATCATTAAAGGAACCTGCGGCGTAAAGGCAAAACGCCCGATACCCATCGCGACGACAAAAGCCAGAAAACCACTTAGCGCAATACGAAAAGCCATAACTGCTCCGTCAAAAGAAACCGCAATGCAACATATTAGAAACAGTGAGTAAACATACTCAAACCTGTCGCCGAAAACAGCAGATTTCTTAAAAGAAAGTTAATTGGAAGTTGTCGCTATGATGCCTTATGAGTACAATCACGGAAACTGAATAATACAAACCAACTTGTTTACGATTAGAGAACACAGGAACCCATCATGGATCTCACTCAGTTACGGATGTTTTGCTGCGTAGCGGAAACCGGTTCGCTGGCGCGTGCGGCAGAGCAACTGCATCGTGTCCCGTCGAACCTGACCACCCGCCTGCGCCAGCTCGAACTCGAACTGGGCACCGATCTGTTTATCCGCGAGAAGCAACGCATCCGCCTGTCCGCCATGGGCCATAACTTCCTCAACTACGCCGAGCGCATTCTGGCGCTGAGCGACGAAGCGATGAGCATCATGCATGCCGGTGAACCGGCCGGGAATTTCGCGCTGGGGTCGATGGAAAGCACGGCGGCAACACGCCTGCCTTCTTTGCTCGCCGCTTATCATCAGAAGTTTCCGCAAGTGGCGCTGTCGCTGGTGACGGCGACTTCCGGAGAAATCATCGACAGCGTGCGTGCCGGACGTCTCGCCGCAGCCCTGGTTGATGGCCCGATCGATTTTGACGATATCAATGGCTGTATTTCTTTTCGCGAGCGCATGGTGGTGATTACCCCGCCGGGCGAGTCGCCGCTGGAAGTGCCTGCGGGTCGCAGCGGCCACACCGTTTTTGCATTCCGCCCCAGTTGTTCCTACCGCCAGCGTTTACAGGGCTGGATCAAACACATGAATGTGCCGGTCGCTAACACCCTGGAGATTCAGTCCTATCATTCCATGATGGCCTGTGTCGCCAGCGGTGCGGGTATCGCCATGATCCCGCGTTCTGTGCTGGAACAGTTGCCCGGCCACGAGCGGGTAGAAATTCACGAAATGCCGGATGAATTCGCCGATACCGCCACCTGGCTTATCTGGCGCCGGGATGCGTTCAGTCCGAATGTCCGGGCGCTGAAAGAACTGATCATCGAACAGAATGACGGGGTGATCCCGTTACTGAAACATCCGCTCGCCGCAGAACACGATCCGGCGTTGCATCCGACTTATTAACTTAAAATCCGAATAAGTAAAAACACCTGACTGGAGCTAAAAAATGCAAATGATCAAAACACGTGCGGCCGTCGCCTGGGGCCCGAATCAACCTCTGTCCATCGAAGAAGTGGATTTGATGCCGCCGCAAAAAGGCGAAGTGCTGGTGCGTATTGTCGCCACCGGTGTTTGTCATACTGATGCTTACACGCTGTCCGGCAAAGATCCGGAAGGCGTTTTCCCGGCGATCCTCGGCCATGAAGGCGGCGGTGTCGTCGAAGCCGTCGGCGAAGGTGTCACCAGCGTGGCCGTGGGCGACCACGTGATCCCGCTGTACACACCGGAATGTGGCGAGTGTAAGTTCTGTAAATCCGGCAAGACCAACCTGTGTCAGGCGATCCGCACCACACAAGGCAAAGGCCTGATGCCGGACGGCACCACCCGTTTCTTTAAAGACGGCAAGCCGATTTTCCATTACATGGGCACTTCGACCTTCTCCGAATACACTGTGGTGCCTGAAATCTCCCTGGCGAAAATCAATAAAGAAGCGCCGCTGGAAGAAGTGTGTCTGCTCGGTTGTGGCGTGACCACCGGGATGGGCGCGGTCATCAACACCGCTAAAGTGAAAAAAGGCGACACCGTGGCGATCTTCGGTCTCGGCGGGATTGGTCTTTCTGCGATTATCGGCGCGGTGATGGCTGGCGCAGGCCGCATCATCGGTATCGATCTGAACACCAGCAAATTCGATCTGGCGCGTAAACTCGGCGCAACTGATCTGATCAACCCGAAAGATTTCGACAAGCCGATTCAGGACGTTATCGTCGAAATGACCGACGGCGGCGTGGACTTCTCCTTCGAATGTATCGGTAACGTCAATGTGATGCGTTCCGCACTGGAATGCTGCCACAAAGGCTGGGGCGAATCTGTCATCATCGGCGTGGCCGGTGCAGGCGAAGAAATCTCCACCCGCCCCTTCCAGTTGGTGACAGGCCGCGTATGGCGTGGTTCTGCTTTCGGCGGTGTGAAAGGTCGCAGCCAGTTGCCGGGCCTTGTGCAACGTTATCTGGACGGCGAATTCGCCCTGAACGATTTCATTACCCACACCCTGCCGCTGGAAGAAATCAACCAAGCCTTTGACCTGATGCACGAAGGGAAATCTATCCGTACGGTTATTCATTTTAATAAGTAAGGAATGTGTCAATGAGCAGCTCGATTGAACTACTCGAAGAACACCGGATGTTTGGCGGCTGGCAGCAGCGCTACCGCCATACCTCTGAGAGCCTGAATTGCAGCATGACGTTCAGCATTTATCTGCCTCCGGCGCAACACGACGCGCCGCCGCCGGTGCTGTACTGGCTGTCGGGCCTGACCTGTAATGATGAAAACTTCACGATCAAAGCCGGGGCGCAGCGCGTCGCGGCAGAACTCGGTGTGATTCTGGTGATGCCGGATACCAGCCCGCGCGGTGAAGGTGTCGCCAACGACGACGGTTACGATCTCGGTCAGGGCGCCGGTTTTTACCTGAATGCCACGCAGGCGCCATGGGCAGCGCATTACCGGATGTACGATTACCTGCTTGATGAACTGCCTGCGCTGATCAGCGACCATTTCAAGGTCAGCGAACGTCAGTCGATTTTCGGCCACTCAATGGGCGGCCACGGTGCGCTGATGCTGGCGCTGCGTAATCCGCAGCGTTTCTGTTCGGTGTCAGCGTTTGCGCCCATCGTGAATCCGGCTCAGGTGCCGTGGGGACGTAAAGCGTTCAGCGCGTATCTGGGGGATGACGAAAGTCAGTGGCTACAATACGACAGTTGCCACCTGCTGAGTTCATTGCCAGCGGATCAAAAACCGTTCCCGATTTTAGTCGATCAGGGCGATAGCGATCAGTTCCTGGCGGATCAGCTACAACCGGCAAAACTGGCGGAGATCGCCCGACAACGCGGCTGGCCGTTACAACTGCGGGTTCAGCCGGGGTACGATCACAGTTACTTTACGATTGCGTCATTTGTGGAAGATCACCTGAAATTCCATGCGGAGTTTTTGCACTCCCCTTCATGAGTGCAGGTTCCTAAAAATAGAAGCCATCTGCTTCTCCCCTGCGAAGGGGGAGAAGCAAAAATCTCAATTCTTCAATTTCGGATCCAACGCATCCCGTAATCCATCCCCCAGCAAATTAAACGCCAGTACGGTCAGAAAGATTGCCAGGCTCGGGAATATGGCGACGTGCGGTGCCATCACCATGTCGGCGCGGGCTTCGTTGAGCATCGCTCCCCACTCCGGCGTTGGCGGCTGTGCGCCCATGCCCAGGAACGACAGACTGGCGGCGGTGATGATCGAGGTACCGATACGCATGGTGAAATACACCACTATCGATGACAACGTGCCCGGCAGGATGTGGCGGAATAAAATCGTGGCGTCAGAGGCGCCAATGCTGCGCGCCGATTCAATATAGGTTTGCTGTTTGAGTACCAGCGTGTTGCCGCGCACCAGTCGCGCAAAGGCAGGAATGCTGAAAATCGCCACGGCAATAATCACGTTCGACATGCCATTGCCCATCACCGCCACGACGGCAATCGCCAGCAAAATACCGGGGAAAGCAAACAGGACGTCACAGACGCGCATGGTGATGCGATCCCACCAGCCTTCGTAATATCCCGCCAGCAAGCCGAATACCGTGCCGATTGCCGCGCCGAGCACCACAGAAAGGACACCAGCCGTCAGTGAAATCCGCGCACCCATCAGAATACGGCTGAAAATATCACGCCCCAGCGAATCCACACCCAGCCAGTGGATCAGCGACGGGCCTTCGTTCAGACGGTCGTAATCAAAATAATTTTCCGGGTCAAAGGGCACCAGCCACGGCGCAAGAATGGCCGCAGCAATCAGCAGCAGGATAAAAACTCCCGCAATCATCGCAATGTGCTGCCGTCGAAAACGACGCCAGAACGCTTTCCACGGTGTCCTTCCCGCCTGTGGTTGCACAGTTCCCGGCGTGATTACCGGTAAACCCGCGAGTACGGCATTTCGCCGCCAGTTTTTCATGCGCTTACTCACTTGTATCGGATGGAAGGGTTGATGACGGCGTACAGCATGTCCACCAGCAGATTGATGAGGATAAATTCCAGCGAGAACAACAGCACTTCTGCCTGAATCACCGGATAATCGCGCATCTCAACCGAATCGACCAGCAACCGCCCTAACCCCGGCCAGTTGAACACTTTCTCCACGACAATCGAACCGCCGAGCAGGAAGCCAAATTGCAGTCCCATCATAGTCACGACGGGGATCATCGCGTTACGCAGGCCATGTTTGACCACGACCACCGCTTCGTGCACGCCTTTGGCACGCGCAGTACGCATATAATCTTCCTGCATCACTTCGACAAAAGAGGCGCGGGTAAAGCGGGCCATGATCGCCGCCACCGCTGCACCGAGTGTGACAGAAGGGAGAATATAGTGCTGCCAGCTGTCAGCGCCCACCGTCGGCAACCAGCCCAGTTCAACAGAAAAGATTTGCATCAGCAGCATGCCCAGCGCGAAGGCCGGGAAGGAAATACCGGAAACGGCGAGCGCCATGCCCAGTCTGTCCGGCCAGCGGTTACGCCACACGGCGGATACCACGCCAATCACCAGCCCGAAAATCACCGACCACACCATGCTGGTCAGCGTCAGCCAAAAGGTCGGCATAAAGCGCGAACTGATTTCATCAATGACCGGGCGTTTTGAGACCATTGAGTGGCCGAAATCACCGGTCAGCGCATTGCCAAAGAAAGTGAAGAATTGCTGATAAAGCGGTTTATCCAGCCCCAAATCCTGACGCACCAGCGCCACTACGCTGGCATCGGCATCCTGCCCGGCCATCAGCCGCGCCGGATCGCCCGGCAGCAGATGCACAAATAAAAACACCAGCACGGCCACAATCAGCAGTGTCGGGATCAGTCCGAGTAATCGTTTTAAAAAATAATTAAGCATGATTCGCTGTCTGTGATTTCACGGTAGACATCCATGTTCCGGACCCGGAACACACGAGTTCAGGGCACGCACGCTGTGCGCCACGCGCCCTGAAAGCCTCACCGCCTGTTATTTCACATCTGCATCATCAAAACTGAACGCCGTATCGGGCATCACATAGAAGCCGGTCAGACGTTTGTTTTTGGCTGAAACCAGACGTTCAGTGACCAGGAACGCCCACGGCGCATCGCTCCAGATTTGCTTCTGGGCATCAGCGTACAGTTTAGCTTTCTCAGCTTTGTCAGTCGTTTTCAGCGCATCGGTCAAATCTTTATCCACCTGCGCATTGCTGTAGAACGCGGTATTGAACTGCTTCGGTGGCGCGGCCTGTGTGGAGAACAGCGGAGACAACGCCCAGTCTGCTTCACCGGTAGACGCCGACCAGCCGGTGTAGAACATGCGGATGCCCGCCTCTTTCTGCCCCACATTCTCAACCTGCGCAGCACGCTGTGCGGCGTCCATGGCGGTGACCGTCACTTTGATACCGACCTGTGCCAGTTGTTGCTGGGTGAACTGCAACACTTTTTGCGCGGTACTGTTGTTGTGTGAGGACCACAGCGTAGTGGTGAAACCATCCGGGTAACCGGCTTCTTTCAGCAATGCTTTGGCTTTTGCCGGATCATACGGCCACGGTTTAAATTTCGCGGCGTATTCGATGCCCTGCGGCAATGGCCCTTCAGACGGCACAGCATAACCGGCAAACGCCACTTTGATCAGCGCCTGCTTGTTAATCGCGTAGTTAATCGCCTCACGCACTTTCACATTATCGAACGGTTTTTGCGTGACATTGAAACTGATGTAGCGATGCAGAATCGACGGCGCCGTCACCAGATCCAGTTTGGCATTTTTCTCCAATAAGGCTGCCTGTTCGTAAGGCACCGGGAACGCCAGATCCGCTTCGCCGGTTTGCAGCATGGCTGCCCGGGTGTTGTTATCAGCCACCGGACGCCAGGTAATGGTATCGAGTTTCGGCTCACCTTTTTTCCAGTAACCGTCGAACTTCTTCACTTTCACAAAGTCAGTCTGGTTCCATTGTTCAAGCGTATACGGGCCGGTACCGACCGGATGGAAACCGATGTCTTTGCCGTATTTGGTCAGCGCCGCCGGGGAAATAATCACCGCAGACGGGTGCGCCAGAATGTTGATAAAGGCGGAGAACGGCGCTTTCAGCGTGATTTTCACCGTGGTGTCATCAACGGCTTCAGTGCTGGCGATATTTTTAAACAGGTTATAACGCTTGAGGTGACTGTCCGGGTTACTGGCACGATCAAAGTTGACCTTCACCGCCGCCGCATTGAAGTCAGTACCGTCCTGGAATTTGATGCCCGGATGCAGTTTGATGGTGTAAACCAGACCGTCTTTACTGACGGTATAGCTGTCCGCCAGAACGTTTTCCAGTTTCATATCTTTATCAAAGCCAAACAGCCCCTGATAGAAAGATTTGGCGACCGCCTGCGATAAGGTGTCGTTAGCGTCATACGGATCAAGCGAGGTGAAGTTAGAACCTACGGCGATAACCACGTCTTTTGCCGCCCATGCAGAAGCCGACGCCAGCGAACCGAAAACAGCGGCAGCGAGCACGGCCTGACGGACAACGTTCTTACCTTTAGATTTCTGCTGATTCATGTCAGTTCCTTTTCCTGTCTTACCCGTTTGTCTTACTAAGAATTGACGACTCAAAATAAGCCGCCACAAAAATCAGTAAATACCCGCAATCGTATGTCTGGCGACGAAATGGCCTTCGCCCACCTTCACCAATGGCATCACCACCGGGTCATCGTGCAGCCCGCGGATCGGGCTGGGGATTTCATCCACCAGCAGCGCCTGGTCTTTTCGCTTGTGCGCCGGATCGGCGACCGGTACAGCCGCCATCAGTTTGCGGGTATACGCATGTTGGGGTGTTTCAAATACCGCACGGCGCGAGCCGATTTCCACTATCTGCCCGAGATACATCACCGCCACGCGGTGGCTGATGCGTTCAACAACGGCCATATCGTGAGAAATAAACAAAAATGCCAGACCAAACTCTTTCTGCAAATCCATCAGCAGATTGATGATTTGCGCGCGGATAGACACATCCAGCGCCGAAACCGATTCATCGGCAATCACCACTTTTGGATTAAGGGCCAGCGCACGCGCAATGCAAATTCGCTGCCGCTGGCCGCCGGAAAACTCATGAGGATAGCGCTGCGCGTGTTCCGGCAGCAGTCCGACTTTTTCCAGCAACCACGCCACACGGGCTTCGGCTTCTGCGCCTTTTGCCAGATTGTGAACCAGCAGCGGTTCCATAATGGAATATCCTACCGTCAGGCGCGGATCGAGCGAGGCGTAGGGATCCTGAAAAATAAACTGGATATCACGGCGCAGATGTTGCAGTTCACTGCCGCCGATATCAGTCAGCGTCTGGCCGTTAAAGGTGATGGTGCCCCCCTGACTCTTCACCAGTTTTAGCAGCGAACGGCCGGTGGTGGATTTACCACAGCCTGACTCCCCCACCAGCGCCAGCGTTTCACCGGGATGCAAATCAAAACTGACTTTTTCCACGGCATGAACCCGGCGGGTCACGCGATTGAAAATGCCGCTGCGCAGGTCGAACCGCGTAACCAGATCACGCACCTGTAATATCGGGGGCACGCCTGGCGTCAGGGTGTTTTGAATCAGTTCCGGATCGCTTTCCTGTTGTGTGGGTGCCGGGAAGCGTGCGGGCAGCGGTTTACCCGCCATCGAACCGAGTTTTGGCACCGCCGCCAGCAACGTCTGGGTATAAGGCGCCTGCGGAGAACGGAATATCGCGTTCACTTCCCCCGTTTCCACACTGTTGCCCTGATGCATCACCAGCACACGATCAGCAATTTCGGCCACCACCCCCATGTCATGCGTGATAAAAATCACCCCCATCTGCATCTCTTTTTGCAGCACCCGGATCAGTTGCAGAATTTGCGCCTGAATGGTGACATCCAGCGCCGTGGTCGGTTCGTCGGCAATTAGCAACGCAGGTTTACAGGAGAGTGCCATCGCAATCATCACCCGCTGGCGCATACCGCCGGAAAGCTGATGCGGGTAACTGTCGAGAATATTTCTGGCTTCGGGAATCCGCACCAGATCCAGCATCCGTAATGCTTCCGCACGGGCTGCCCGGTGATCTTTATTTTGGTGCAAGCGGATCGATTCGGCGATTTGCTCCCCCACCGGGAAGACCGGATTGAGCGACGTCATCGGCTCCTGAAAAATCATCGCCATATCCGCGCCGCGCAGGTTACGCATGGCGGGCTGCGTGGCGTTCATCAGATCGACTATCTCACCGTTACGGCGGCGCAACTGCATTTCACCTTGTGAAATCTTCCCGCCGCCCTGTTCCACCAGCCGCATCAGCGCCAGTGAGGTCACTGATTTTCCGGAACCCGATTCGCCAACAATCGCCAGCGTTTCACCGCGTTTTACCTGAAAACTGAGATGACTGACCGCCTGAATGACCTGCCTTTCGTGGGCAAACTGCACGCTAAGCTGGCTGACGGCAAGCACGTGTTCGGGCGGCAGAATAAGAGGACCGTTCATCGGGCTGTTCATGAACGGTAAATGCTGACGACGGGCGCATCGCCCACACGGGCGAATCCACGGTACATGCCTTCGCTGTTGAAAGGCAGCACCACATTGCCAAATTTATCCACCGCAATCATCCCGCCGCTTCCCCCCAGGGGCAGCAGTTTTTCCTGCACAACTTTATGTGTGGCCTCTTCCAGTGAAAGGCCGGCGTATTCGATAAGCGCGGCCACATCATAGGCCGCCACCGTACGCATAAACACTTCGCCGGTACCGGTGCTGGAAATCGCCACCGTATTATTGCTGGCGTAACAACCTGCGCCAATAATCGGCGAATCGCCGACGCGTCCGGCCTGTTTGTTGGTCATACCGCCAGTGGATGTGGCTGCCGCCAGATTGCCCAGCGCATCCATCGCCACCGCACCGACGGTACCGAATTTATGTTCAGGATCCAGCGGGTCAGCGTCGTTAAGCGAAGCGCCGTCGTGATCGAGCATGACACCCTGATCAGAGGCGATGGCCCGCTGCAACTGATCGTAACGTTCCTGGGTGAAAAAATAGTCCGCCCCGACCATTTCCTGGCCGTGCTCGCAGGCAAAGGCTTCCGCCCCCGCCCCGGTGAACATCACATGCGGACTGACTTCCAAAATTTTGCGGGCGGTCAGGATCGGATTACGGATATGATTCACGCCACTGATGGCTCCGGCATCGAGCGTCCGGCCATCCATAATGCAGGCGTCTAACTCATGCGTGCCCTGATGGGTAAAAACAGCCCCTTTTCCCGCATTAAATAACGGACACTCTTCGAGCAGACGCACCGCCTCGGTGACCGCATCCAGTGCACTGCCGCCGGAGGCCAGAATAGCCTGTCCGCAAGTGACTATTCTCTCCAGTTCGGCTAAATAAAGTCGTTCTTTTTCAGCGCTCATTGCCGCGCGGGTAATCGCCCCTGCACCACCGTGGATCGCAATAACCGGCCGCTTCTTGTCCGAAACGGAAGCCGCTGAATTATCAGTAGAAAAACTCATTAGCGCTGCACCTTTCGATGTTGTATTTATGTATAGGAAAATGTTGAGCTGTTTTTGACTATATTTAGCCCGCAACAGTATGTAAAGCGGAAATGTCGCACCATCAAAAAGTCGCTAATTGCTTAGATTGTTTAGGAAAAACAAATGCTGCAATTGAATATACCTGCGGGACAAATGACCAAAGAACAGCAATAATAAACGTCTTAACTACGGATAAAAGCATCTCTGGATAAGCTTTCCGCCGCTTTTTTATTTTCTCTTTTTAGGAAATCAGTTTATGGAAACTGTTTATAACCGCCGTCGGATTAATGTGATCTCATGGCTCAGCTATTTCTTTACCGGTGGACTGGTTTCCACTCTGGGCATTGTTATCGGGCCGGTGGCTACGGCATTTAACAAAGATCCGGGCTTTATCGGTCAAATGTTTTCCTTAATGAACATTGGCCTGTTCCTGCCCATTATGATCAGCGGCATTCTGATGCGTAAGTTTGATCTGGGCAAACAACTGATGACCGGCTCTTTCATTTCCGTGCTGGTGTGTATCGCGCTGTTTATCATGCCGTCTATTACACTGTTCGGCGTGGGTGTGTTCCTGATCGGCGCCACGGCGGGCCTGATGATGTCTATCGGCAGCTATCTGGTCGTACGTATTAATGACGATCCGAAAAAACGTTCCGCGAACCTGATCTTTACCGACTTCTTCTTCGCGCTTTCCGGTATGACGCTGTCGCTGGTGCTGGGTTTCCTGTTCAAACATGGCGCAAGCTGGCTGGCGATGTACGGCATCATGGGTGTCCTGAGCCTGCTGATGATTTTACTGTGCGCGGGTCAGAAATTCCCGAATGTTCCGCAACCGGTTAAAAACGAATCGACGCACAACGTGGTGAAAGAGCCATGGGGCATCGCGGTATTCTTCCTGTGTATTGCGCTGTTTGCTTTTGTCTTTACCGAGCTGGTCTTCACGCTGTGGATGCCAAGCTGGCTGCATGAGCACTTCAATATGGAAACGGACCGTGCCGCGATTTACATCACCACCTACTGGATGGTGAAAGCGATTGGCCTGTTCCTGAACCAGTTCACCGTGCGTTTCGTGAAACTGCGTACTTTCCTGCTGATTTCCGTGATTGTCGGCATGGCAAGCCTGGCGGTGCTGACCACCAGCAATTCGCCGACGCTGGTGCTCGTCGCGGTGGGTCTGTTCGGTTTCTGTAACTCAGGAATGTTCTCCGGTCTGATGAGCTACGGCAGCCTGCAGGTGAAAAACTCCCCGCCAACGCTGACCTCTGCGCTGCTGACCACCAGTTCCGTCGGCACGCTGATTTTCGCGTCCTTCTCGTCTTTCATCTACAACGAATACGGTTTGTTCTGGGCGCTGAATATCGCGACCATTTCCTATGCGTTGCTGGTGCTGATGGTGGTACTTGCCGGCCTGAAGAGCAAAGCAGAGAGAATTAACCACGAAGTCAGTGCACACTGAAAACGTTGTTTGAGTAATAAAAATCCGACCTCATTTTTGCGGTCGGATTTTTTGTCTCCATCCGTTCGATAATATATACACACCTCGAAACAATATTATCACCCCCTATTATTTAATCCCCATTATTCATTACGTTAACGCCCACATATTACACATTCATAAACATCTTAAATTAAGCATACCTTAATATACAATTAATAACTTAAAAAATAAATATGCGTAAAATGTCCGCCAGACTCTTTAAAAAATTCTGACGGGACGAAATATAAAATGGGAAATAATCCGGAAAAATGGAAAACTGTAGCACTTAGATTAATAAAGCTGACCCCTCTGGCGATATCTATCTCTCTGGCTAATTACGCGCTTGCAACAGATATTAGTGATAAAGATGAATTTGGCAATGTGACAAATTTACCCGTGTTAGATATCAGCGGAATGGTCCCCTTTGACCTTTCCACCGAAGGGTATCTGGATGGCGTAAATGCAACCACCTGGTCGGAAGGCATCACTTCCAGTATTCCTGCCTTTTATATTCATGATGGTGGCGCACTGACACAGTCAGTTGCGGCACCGGTGACGATCACCACTCAGGGCTCTTTAACTGATGCGATGCTCATTAACCGTGGCGGAAGCGTTGATTTACTCGGACCGCTTATTATCAACACTTACGGCCAAAGTAAAGGCATTATGATGGAAGGAATAGGAACCTCTTTCCTTTCTAAAAATGATGTTACCATAAATACCTATAATAACAGCACCCCCGGATTCACGGTGAATAATAATGCCACCGCGACGATTGCCGGCACTCTGTATATTAATTCAATGCAGAACGGCTCTGATGGTCTGGTTATCCAGAATGGGGCAAAGGGCACAATCAATAAAGTCAATATCACTACTGCGGGTGATTATTCAGAAGGCATTATTTTAAACAACATCAATTCCAGTCTGCACAAGAGGAACGACGTTCTTATCACGGGAAGTGGTAGCACAGTGACCACCCACGGTAAGCATACCAATGCCTTATATGCAGAAGATAACGGATTTATTCTGTTTTCTAATGACGCGATAATTACCACGACGGGCGAGGACTCGCGGGCGATTTATTCCACCCGTAATGCCGGTGTATTAATGAATGGAGGTTCTGCTAATACAGAATATGCAGGCAGTACGGCGATCGAAAGTAATCAAAACAGCTACGTCACCTTAGTGAACACTGACATCCATTCCGCAGGCACGGCGATAAGCTCAAACGACAACTCTGTTATCTCGGTATTCAATGGCAATATCAGCAGCGGCAATACCACCAGCGGCATAGAAATCAGTCATCAGGGCAACGTTAACCTTAACCAGGTCGTGATGGAAAATGCACTGTCGGACCAACCGCTGGTTGACCTGATCACTTCCTACGCCACACCTGATTATGCCTACGGTGGCACACTGGACGTCAAAAACTCCCGGCTTGCGGGTAAAACCCAGGGCGTACACGCCACCGAAGGCGAATGGGCCGTCACACTGGATAACAGTTCCCTGAATGCCGCCGATGCCTTTGTCGTTGCCGGAAGCAACAGCAACCAGATTGCCGACCTTTCGGTCAACGCCAGCAACGGCAGCATCATTAACGGTAACCTTATTGCGCTAAGCGCAGATGAAGACCCGATCGCCAGCCAGCTGACGCTCAATTTGCTTAACTCAACCTGGCAAGGCAGCGCGATGAATGGCACGGAATTTTCTTCTGCTTCTGCCGGTACGATTAATATTGATGCTCAGGACAGTCAGTGGCTGATGACCGATTCCTCGCGCATCGACTCACTCAACATGAATAACGCCAGCGTTCAGTTTTCCGGACAAGGTGATTATAAAACGCTGGAAACGCACAATCTGTCAGGCAAGGGTACGTTCTTTATGAATACGTCGCTGGAGCAGGATGCGCAGGGAAACAGCACTGGCGATCTCATTCATGTTACGGGCAACGCGTCCGGGCAGTTCGGATTACATATCTCTGCGTCGGGTAAGGCAGCACAGACAATTAACGACGGAATACGTGTCGCTCAGATTGATGATGCCAGCCGTCATAATGGCCTGTTCAGTCTGGAAAACAGCGTCAGTATCGGCGCTTACGACTATTATCTTTTTGAAGGGAGCAAGGATGCCACCGGCGATATGAATGACTGGTATCTGCGCGCTGAAATCCCAACACCTGACGCGCCGGTTCCTGATGTCCCAACGCCAGATAATCCGACACCGGATGTTCCTGCGCCTGCCCCGGCTACACCAGACACTTACCGTGGCGAAATCCCCAGTTATATCGCAGCACCTTATCTGAACTTGTATTATGGCATGCGTATTGCTGGCACGCTGCACGAGCGTATGGGCGATACAGAAACCTATGGCAAAGGCTACAACAATCGCGCATGGGCGAGAACCGGCGGAGAACACACTTCCTTCGATGCGGGACGTTTTGGGTACGACAGTGATTACTGGTTCGCGCAATTCGGAACCGACTTATATCAGGATGAACTGAAAAACGGCACACGCGTCCACGCTGGCATCATGGCGACATTGGGCAACCAGAGTACCGACACGCAGGATCAGGTGCGCACGTTGGCGGGGAAAAGTGCGGATGCTGGCTCAGTGCGCAGTGATGCCTACAGCGTTGGCAGCTATTACACCCGATATGCACAAGATGGCGCTTACGTTGACCTTGTCGGCCAGTTCACCTGGTATCGTAACCAGTATGAGAGCCTGCATGATACGAAACAGGACAGCTACGGCGTATTGCTTTCTGCTGAAGCAGGTCAACCCTATGCCGTCAGCACCAACTGGAAAATCGAACCTCAGGGGCAGATCATTTATCAGTATCTGAATTCAGAAGATTTCAGCGATGAAATTTCTGATATCTCTGGCGTTTCTGTCAATCAGGGCACAGCGCGTGCCGGGTTGCGTTTGTTACGCGACCAGGCAGAAGATAAAGCCAGTGAAAAATTCAAACCTTACCTGACCGCCGACGTACTGAGTAATTTCTCGGATTCACCGGATATCAATGTCGGCGGAATCGATGTCAGTACAACGGATTTTTCCGATCAATACTGGCAGACCGGCGCGGGCATGACGGCGCAACTCGCACCGAATACCTCGGTGTATGCTGATGTGAAATACGTCAAAGGGTTTGACGGCGATATGGAAGGCTACGTCGGCCATATTGGGATCCAGGGGCGTTTTTAATTCAGGTCTCTGAATCACACGCATAAAAAAGGGAAGGCATCAAAGCCTTCCCTTTTCTTATTTCGTTGCTGCGTTTAAAGCTGCGGGCAACGCTGCAAACTGTTTAGCCAGGATGTTTCAGGCTGAGCGGCCAGACGACGCGCACGTCCGTGGCGGCGCAAAATCAATCCTTTGTCCTGCATTTCACTCAGATCGCGTCTGATCGTTTCGAGACTTACATCCAGCGATTGTGCCAGTTCGCTTACCTGTAGCACTTCATGTTGTTCAACCAACTGAAGGATGGCCTGATGGCGATTTTTTTTAAGCACCGGTTATTCCTGTTTATATGACAGTTATGTGACGAAGGTCACAAATAACGGTAACTATAATACCTGCGTTACATTGTTAATTTTGGGATCGATCTCAATTTTTCAGGAATCCGCGCAGAATTTTTACGCCTTCGGCGCTTTTTGGTTCGCTGCGTTTCTCTGTCATACTATGCGCATGCTCCATTTCCCTGCCCGGCACCGCTGAAAATACCTGCTACGCCGGGACGAATGACTAAGGATTTTTTATGGAATTCAATACTGCCGGTCTGATCTCACTTGACGAAGCGCTGGATAAAATGCGCGACTGTGTACCGCCTAAAACAAGTCAGGAGGCCGAATCCCTGCCACTTGCTGGCGCCGCGGGCCGCATAACCGCCGCACCGGTGCTTTCACCGGTTTTTGTGCCACCTTTTGATAACTCCGCGATGGATGGCTATGCCGTACGTTGCACAGACTTGCACGACGGCGCGGTGTTCCCGGTCGCGGGCAAAGCCTTTGCCGGTGCGCCTTTTCATGGCGAATGGCCTGCCGGAACCTGTATCCGCATCATGACCGGTGCGCCAGTTCCCGCCGGTGCCGATGCAGTAATCATGCAGGAACAGGCTGAAGTTTCAGATGCAGGAGTACGTTTCACTGCAACAGCGCAAAAAGGCCAGAATATCCGCCTGACCGGAGACGACATTAAACAGGGCGACAGCGTGCTGCCTGCCGGTGTACGGCTCGGTGCGGCAGAATTACCGCTGCTGGCCTCACTGGGCGTCACCCACGTCAAGGTGTGGAAACCGCTGAAAGTCGCCGTATTCTCCACCGGCGATGAACTGCAACCGGTGGGAACGCCTTTGCAGGAGGGGCAGATTTACGATACCAACCGTTTCGCTGTGCGCCTGATGCTGGAACAACTGGGCTGTACCGTCCTGGATTTAGGCATTATTCGCGATAATCCCCTGGCGCTGCGTAAAGCCTTCGAAGAAGCCAATGCGTTTGCCGATCTGGTGATTTCCAGCGGCGGCGTATCGGTCGGTGAAGCCGATTACACTAAACAGATTCTGGATGAACTGGGTGAAATTGGTTTCTGGAAGCTTGCCATGAAACCGGGCAAACCTTTTGCTTTCGGTAAACTGGAAAGCAGCTGGTTCTGCGGTTTGCCGGGGAATCCGGTGTCGGCAGCACTGACGTTTTATCAGCTGGTTCAGCCATTTATTGCACAGTTGTCCGGCCATACGGCCTGGCAGTTCCCGCCACGCCTGAAGGCAAAAGCGGTGACACCCTTGAAAAAATCCCCCGGACGTCTCGATTTCCAGCGCGGTATTTTCAGCACCAGCGCCGAAGGACAACTGGAAGTGCGCACCACCGGCCATCAGGGTTCGCACGTATTCAGCTCATTCAGCCAGGCCAACTGTTTTATCGTGCTTGAACGCGGGCGCGGTAACGTGGCCGCAGGCGAAATCGTTGAAATCGAACCGTTTAACGCCCTGCTGCGGAGCTGAACATGCCTCAACTGCCGGAACTGACGGACGCTGAAACCCTGCGTTATAACCGCCAGATCGTTCTGAAAGGGTTTGATTTTGACGGCCAGGAACAACTGAAAGCCAGTCATGCGCTGATTGTCGGACTGGGCGGTTTAGGCTGTGCCGCTGCGCAATATCTGGCGGCGGCTGGCACCGGTACGTTAACGCTACTGGATTTCGACACGGTCTCGCTGTCAAACCTGCAACGCCAGACGCTGCATACTGACGCCCGGATCGGCATGTCGAAAGTGGAATCCGCCGCAATGGCGCTGGCGGCAATCAATCCGCACATCGTCATTCATCAGATTAATACACAGGCCAGCGACGACATGCTGCGTGACCTGATCGCCGCCTGCGACGTGGTGGTCGATTGCACCGACAACGTCACCACGCGCAATCAGCTGAACGGTGAATGTTACGCGCAGAAAAAACCGCTGGTTTCCGGGGCCGCCATCCGCATGGAAGGCCAGCTCAGCGTGTTCACTTATCAGCCGCAGGAACCCTGCTACCGCTGCCTGAGCCGGTTATTCGGTGAAAACGCCCTGACCTGTGTGGAAGCCGGTGTGATGGCACCTTTAGTCGGCACCATCGGCAGTTTGCAGGCGATGGAAACCATCAAACTGCTGACAAAATTTGGTGAAACCCCGCGCGGAAAACTGCTGATGTTCGACGCCATGACGTTGCAGTTCCGCGAAATGAAACTGATGAAAGACCCGCATTGTGAAGTGTGTGGGGATTGTTGAATCAGTAAATTCAGACACAAAAAAACCGCCTTTATCGGCGGTTTTCTATTTTTTATGACACCCAAAACAATTCGCAAAATCATTCGCGTTGTATCAAGGCGGCAACTGCACGAATCCCCGGGAGCTTACATCGGTAAGTGACCGGGGTGAGTAAAGGCAGCCAACGCCGAGACAACGTGAAGGATGCAGCGAATTAACTATTGATGCCCTGGCTACGCAGATAATCTTCGTAATTACCCGAGAAATCAATCACGCGGGTCGGCGTCATTTCCAGAATACGGGTTGCCAGCGAGCTGACAAACTCACGGTCGTGGGAAACGAAGATCAGCGTACCTTCATACATTTCCAGCGCCATGTTCAGTGACTCGATGGATTCCATATCAAGGTGGTTGGTTGGTTCATCCATAATCAGGATGTTCGGACGTTGCATCATCAGTTTCCCGAATAACATACGACCTTTTTCACCACCGGAAAGTACTTTCACTTTCTTCTTGATATCGTCCTGACCGAACAGCAGACGGCCTAACACACCGCGTACGGCCTGCTCGTCGTCTTTCTCGGATTTCCACTGGCTCATCCAGTCAAACACGTTCAGGGTGTCATCGAATTCATATTCGTGATCCTGCGCGTAATAACCGATCTTGGCGTTTTCAGACCATTTTACTGAACCGCTTTCCGGTTCATGCTCACCGACCAGCGTTTTCAGCAGCGTTGATTTACCGATACCGTTGGCACCCAGAATCGCGACTTTCTCGCCCACTTCAAGCATCAGGCCGAGATTTTTAAACAGCGGACCGTTGTCGAAACCTTTGGTGATTTTTTCCACTTCCAGCGCATTACGGAACAATTTCTTGTCCTGCTCGAAGCGCATGTAAGGGTTCTGACGGCTGGATGCTTTGATTTCATCAAGCTGAATTTTATCAATCTGACGGGCACGGGAAGTCGCCTGTTTAGATTTGGAGGCGTTCGCGCTGAAGCGGCTGACGAACGATTGCAGTTCAGCAATCTGTGCTTTCTTCTTGGCGTTATTGGCGCTGAGAAGTTCACGAGCCTGCGTCGCCGCCGTCATGTATTCATCGTAGTTGCCCGGATAAACACGCAGTTCGCCATAGTCGAGATCCGCCATGTGCGTACACACCATGTTCAGGAAGTGACGGTCATGGGAAATGATGATCATGGTGCTGTTACGTTCGTTCAGCACCTGCTCCAGCCAGCGAATAGTATCGATGTCCAGGTTGTTCGTCGGTTCGTCGAGCAGCAGGATTTCCGGATCGGAGAACAGCGCCTGCGCCAGCAAAACACGCAGTTTAAAGCCCGGGGCGATTTCGCTCATCGGGCCATAATGTTGCTCGACAGGGATCCCCACGCCCAGCAGCAATTCACCCGCACGGGATTCTGCGCTGTAGCCGTCCATTTCGCCGTAAGCGACTTCCAGATCAGCCACTTTGTAGCCGTCTTCTTCGCTCATTTCCGCCATCGCGTAAATACGGTCGCGCTCTTCCTTCACTTCCCACAATTCGGTGTGGCCCATGATAACGGTGTCCAGCACACTGAACTGTTCGAAGGCGAACTGATCCTGGCGCAATTTACCCAGACGCTCGTTCGGGTCCAGCACAACGTTACCGCCAGAAGGCACTAAGTCGCCACCGAGGATCTTCATGAAAGTGGACTTGCCACAACCGTTCGCGCCAATCAGGCCGTAACGGTTACCGCCGCCAAATTTCACGTTAATATTTTCAAATAACGGCTTGCTGCCGAATTGCATGGTGATGTTGTAAGTACTTAGCACAACGCTCGCTCTTAATTGGGAAATGTGATTTGGCGCGCATTATGCCACAACAGCGCGTCAGGATCGCCTGTAGTTGTGGTCATTTTTCACTCAACAGCTAAAAAAAATGCCTGATGTGCGACTTTTCAGAAAGCAACAAAAACAAAAAACCCGGCCGGAGCCGGGTTTGTCGTACAACCGCTGAAATCAGAAGTTGTAGCCAATCACGCCGTAGTAACCCCAGCCGGTGGACTTCACATCGAAGTTACCGTTACCGAAGTTCAGCTCAGCGCCGTCAGCCCACTGGCCGCCGTTGTGGAAGTAACGCGCCACGAACGAGTAATGCCAGTGTGTGTAGTTCAGCGACAGGATATGGCTGGAGGCGATAGAGTTGTTAGAACGCGCTTTGTTGCCGTTCAGATCACGGAAATCGTCATCACCCAGTGAGGAGCCCCAGTCGAAGTTGGTGAACCCGATATAGCTCAGGTTGCCACCCCACAGTTGCGTCAGAGGAACGAAATATTTCACTTTGAAACGGTAACCGTCCCAGCTGTTTTCATTCGCTGCGCCGTAGTTTTCCCACTGGTATTTCGCATACACGTTCAGAGACAGGCTCATCGGCAAACCGGTGTCGATGTCGGTGCCCAGCCCCATGTACCAGGTATTTTGACGGTTATCGCTATCCGGACCCATGTCGTAGATATAGTTGTTCGCGAAGTACCATTCTTTGAACGGACCGAAGCTCAGATCAGTACCGGTCAGCTTATCAATAGAGAAACGCGGTTCGATTTCCATAAACAACGGAGAACCGTTTTTATCCCAGATACCGGTGTCATTACCATTACCGGCGCCGAAGGTTTTAGGAATATCGATATAACCGTAGAAATCAAACCAGTCTTTGTGCGCAAACGCTTCATATTCAAGGTAAACATCGTTACGCAGCGTAGGCCCGAAACGGGTATCGGCGCTACCTACAACGTTGACACTTTGGTGCCACCAGTCAGAAACAAATTCGCCCTTGCTATCATCAGCGAGCACGGTCGCGCTGTAGGACAAAGCCATCAAAGCGCCTGCTGCAATAATTTTATTTTTCATATTTTTACCAGAAGCGGGGGGTGGAACAACGCCTTGCCACTTTCAGACGTTGCATAAAACAAACCCTAAAACTGTGATCCGCAACCGATTGCTGCACATAGTGCAAAAAACCTGCAATTACCAGTTACTTCCTACAAGAGTCGACTTTTCTTAGCTAATAAATAGATTTGGTCAAGGTTTGTCAATTTCTGTTTCATTCCGATACATCTCCAATGTGACATTCATCACATTTATCTTTCCGTGCGCTTTTATTCAGTACGGACTGATGCAAAAAGTTATCGTTGATAAAATGACCATTCGTTATTTGTCATGCTATAATCATGACAAATAACGGTGCGGAGGCACACATCATGAATTCAAAAATTACCGGGCTGTCTTCCAGCTCTGTGCAAGATTCTGCAACGCCGCTTTGGCAATCTGCGGGCCTTCCCGCAAGCAGCGGAATCAGTTTGATAAATGCCATACAAAAGGGATTTCCTGTTGATAGTATCAGCCGTCTTAATACTGAGCTGGGATGGCCAAAAATGGTGTTACTGGAAATCATGGGCATTAACGAACGCAACTATGCCCGGCGTAAAGCCGGGAACGGATTGCTAAAAAGTGAAGAGAGTGAACGTGTGGCGCGACTGGTTCGCATCGTGGATGCCGCAACTGATTTGTTCGAAGGGGATCGTGTCTCGGCGCTCGAATGGTTCACCCGCCCTGCTCCGGCACTGGATGGTTCACGTCCGCTGGAACTGCTGTCTTCTGAAGCGGGTGCTGTGGAAGTCAGCCGCCTGATTGGTCGTCTCCAGCACGGTGTTTTCAGTTGAAGCTGTTTCGTATCGTGCAGACCCGTCATCTGGCGACAGCCTGGTCGGGAGCCGGCGCGCAACTTTATGGCGGTCGCTGGAATCCGCCAGGCAGGCCGGTCGTCTATGTCACCACCAGCATCTCACTGGCTATCCTGGAAATTCTGGTGCATTTGCAAAACAGCATGTTGATGCGTTCCTATACCTTGCTGAGTATTGAGGTGCCAGAGGAACTGCTGGATACGCTGGAAGTTTCAGAGCTTGCCGCCGACTGGCGAAGCGCATCAGTGCCTGACAGCACTCAACGTCAGGGTGACGTCTGGCTTGCAGAAGGTGAATATGTCGGGCTGAAAGTGCCGTCAGTGATTGTGCCGTCGGAATACAACGTATTACTTAATCCGCTACACCCGGCTTTTGCCGATTTACTGAGTTCAGTAGAACGCGAGCCCATGATGTTTGACCCGCGCCTGCAATAAAGCGCGGGTCTGCTCTCTGTCAGGAAATCACTCTGCTTTCCGGTTGCTGCGATAAATGAGTGCCAGTGCGATGATCAGGCAGGGAATAGCCGCAATCCGGTGCCATGACAGCGCGATCTGCGGATTATCCAGCCAGCCGAAATTATCAATCAGCATACCCATTGCCAGTTGTCCGAGGATTACCGCGACCGTTGCCACCGCCGTTCCGACACGGGGTACCGCTGTCACCATCACAATGATGTAAGGCACGCCAAATAATGCGCCCGCGAGTTGCCACTTCGGTACGGTGAGCAAGGTTTGCGGCTGTGGTGTTTGCAAAAACAGCACCAGCACTGCGGTAATGGCAGCCCCGACGCTGAACGTCAGGAATGCGCTTTTCAGTACGCCCACTTTCCCGCCTAACTGCCCGTTCACCGCCGCCTGCATACTCAGCGCGGCACCGGCTACAATGGCCAGTATTATCATCATCAGTTCAGTCCCAGGCAATCAAAACAAGTGCAGCAACGATAAACAGCAGCGCCAGCAGGCGTTCGCCGCCGACTTTCTTGTGCGGTGTACCAAACCAGCCGTAATGGTCGATCAGCACGCTTTTCGCCACCTGCCCTGACAAAATCGCAATCATGGTCATGCCGATACCAATGACCGGCGTCGCGAGCGTCAGCACCACGACATAGACCGGGCCGAGCACGCCACCCAGCAATGTCCAGCCCGGTTGTTCATTGAATGACGGCGCATTACGCGGGCTGAAAAACAGCACCAGCAGGCCGGTGAGCACCGCACCCACACCAAAAATACTCAGCGTGGCCCACAGATGGCCAACCTCCGTTCCCAGCGGACCAATCAGCCCGGCCTCCAGTGAAAGCCCCATCCCCGCCAGAACGACCAGCGGAATTAACATCAGATTCATCATTGCCCTGCTTTCTGTTTTTTTCGAAGCGGCGACTATAACGTGACAGAACTATGCGAAAAACAGCACAATCAGGAAAATACCTTTGCGGGATACGCACAGATGAAAGGTTTTAATCAGATCAATATTCAGGCATTACGGCTGTATGTCGCGGTACTGGATCAGGGCAGTTTCTCTGAGGTGGCGCGGCGTGAGGCGATGTCGCCGTCAACCGTATCGCGGGTGATTTCCCAGCTTGAACAGGCATTACAGACGCAACTGCTGTATCGCAACACACGCGCCGTCAGCCCGACAGAATCCGGCAAACTGCTCGCCGGTCATGCGCGACAGGTGCTGACACAGCTGGATCTCGCCACGCTGGATTTGCAGGAGCAGGACAGCGAACCCGGCGGACTGGTGCGCATCAATGCGCCGGTAGTTTTTGGTCAGCGCCATCTTGCGCCGTGGTTGCATGAGCTGAGTACACGTTATCCGCGCCTGAATATCGAGCTGATGCAGACCGACGATTTTATCGACCCGTTGCAGGACAGCGTTGACTTGCTCATCCGTATTGGCGTGATGGCGGACTCCACCCTGCAGGCGCGCACGCTCGGCCACCAGAATTTTCGCCTTGCCGCCAGCCCTGCTTATCTGGCCCGCGCAGGAAAGCCGGAAACACCGGAGGATTTAGCCAGTCACAGTTGCCTGGTGTTCAAAGGATTTGCCGGTCCGCAACGCTGGTACTTTCGTCAGCCGGAACAGGAATGGCATTCGATGACCCTGCGGGGATTACTGACCAGCAATAATGCGGAAACCCTGACGCAGGCCGGGATCGACGGCATGGGGCTGGTGGTGTTCCCCACCTGGCTGATTGGCGATGCCCTGCGCGACGGTCGGCTGGTCAGCGTACTGGAAAATTATCAGGTATCGACGTCACCGGAGCCGCAGACCATCAGCGCGCTGTATCCGAACAGCCGCCGCCCGTCGATCAAAGTCAGGGCTGTGATTGATTTTCTGCTGGAGAAATTTGGCAGTCCGCCGTACTGGGAAAGGTAAACATATCCGTCTTCTGAGTTGCCATTAATACCCCCTCCCCGCCTCCCCCTTCGCAGGGGGAGGAGTAAAACCCGATCGGCGATATCCCATGCAAAGGGCTCGATCGGCTCCCTCCCCTGCGAAGGGGAGGGTTGGGGGTGGGGTATTAATGACAAAAACAATGCTGAAGCTTGCGCTTCGCCCAATATCAGGAATTCAACTCCATCCCCACATGCGGGATCCCATCTTCGTCATAAATTTCGGTATACGCCACAAACCCCAGCCTGCCGTAGAATCCCTGCAAATGCGCCTGTGCGGAAATCGCGACGCGCGCACCCGGCCAGTGTTTCTGGCAGGCAGCCAGTGCCTGTTCCATCAGCTGATAACCCAGTTTCAGGCCGCGTGCAGAGGGCGCGACAATCACCCGTCCGATTGCCACGTCATCTTCAAAACGCAGAATACGCGCGTAGGCAGCAATCTTGCCATCCAGCCAGGCGACGATATGACGGTTTTCGCCGGTCAGATCCTGTCCGTCGATATCCTGATAAACACAGGTTTGTTCCACCACAAATACTTCACTTCGCAGTGCAAGAATGGCGTAAAGCTGCGCCGCGTTCAGTTCACTGTGATGATAATCCTGCCAGTGAAGCGATGATGATTCCGTCATGAGTGAATGCCCTGCCTGTTTTCTGAAAGCCAAAAAAAAGAGATATTCCTGAGAATATCTCTTTTTAACACAGATTTTACAGCCAATTTATCAGGCAGATTTCTTCAGCGGCTGCGTGCGAACCGGTGCGTCGCCCGCGGTGTAATACGCCGCCGTACTGCGCGGTAATGGCTGGCGGCCACGGATTTTATCGGCAATTTTTTCGGCGATCATAATAGTTGTCGCATTCAGGTTACCGGTAATGATCTGCGGCATGATGGAGGCATCAACCACGCGCAGCCCTTCCATACCGTGAACCCGCCCTTCTCCGTCTACCACCGCCATCTCATCCGTGCCCATTTTACAGGTGCATGACGGATGGAAAGCCGTTTCCGCATGTTCACGGATAAACGCATCCAGCTCTTCGTCAGTCTGTACGTTTTCACCCGGGCTGATTTCACGACCACGGTAAGGATCCAGCGCTGGCTGATTCATGATTTCACGCGTGATGCGGATGGCGTCACGGAACTCCTGCCAGTCCTGCTCCGTCGCCATGTAATTAAACAGAATGCTCGGATGCTGGCGCGGATCTTTCGATTTCACCTGAACGCGGCCACGGCTGGGTGAACGCATTGAACCGACATGCGCCTGGAAACCGTGCTCTTTTACCGCATTACTGCCGTTGTAATTAATCGCCACCGGCAGGAAGTGATACTGAATATTCGGCCAGGCAAATTCTTCACGGCTGCGGATAAAACCGCCCGCTTCAAACTGATTGCTGGCACCCACGCCGGTGCCTTTAAGCAGCCACTCGGCACCAATCGCTGGCTGGTTGTGCATCTGCAATGCCGGATACAACGAGACCGGCTGCGTACAACTGTATTGCAGGTACATTTCCAGATGATCCTGCAGGTTCTCCCCGACGCCCGGCAAGTCATGCACCAGCGGGATATCCAGACGGTTCAGCAGTTCAGCCGCACCGACACCGGAACGTTGCAGAATTTGCGGAGAGGCAATCGCGCCGCTGCACAGCAACACTTCGCGTTTCGCCTTCGCCGTTTTGGCGTTGTATTCATCACCGTGGAAATAGCTGACACCCACCGCGCGCTTGCCATCGAACAGGATCCTGTCGGTCAGGGCATGCGTCACAATGGTCAGATTGGCGCGCGGTTTGGCCTGATCCAGATACCCGCGGGCAGTGCTCGCACGACGCCCCTTCGGCGTCACGGTTCTTTCCATCGGGCCAAAACCTTCCTGTTTGAACCCATTCAGGTCATCCGTGCGCGAATACCCCGCCTGCACACCGGCTTCAATCATCGCGCCGAACAGCGGATTATTGCCGTTTTTAGGCGTCGCCACGCTCACCGGCCCTTCGCCGCCGTGGAAGTCATTCGGGCCGATGTCGCGGGTTTCTGCTTTACGGAAATAAGGCAGGCAGTCCAGATAACTCCAGTCTTCCAGACCCGGTGCTTTCGCCCAGTTATCGAAATCCATCGCGTTACCGCGGATGTAACACATGCCGTTAATCAGCGACGAGCCTCCCAGCCCTTTACCGCGCCCGCACTCCATGCGGCGGTTATTCATATGCGGCTCCGGGTCGGTTTCGTACGCCCAGTTGTAACGACGACCCTGTAACGGAAATGCCAGCGCCGCAGGCATCTGCGTGCGAAAATCCAGACGATAATCCGGGCCACCGGCTTCGAGCAGTAACACACTGACACTGCTGTCTTCAGTCAGACGGGTGGCGAGTACGTTGCCGGCAGAACCGGCTCCGATAATGATGTAATCGTAATCCATTGAATCTCCTCTGTTGCAGCGGATCAAAATACTGAGCTGAATTCGCCCAGTTCGACCTGCACGGATTTGATTTGGGTGTAATGCTCAAGTGTGGTGATGCCGTTTTCGCGCCCGACACCGGAATGTTTGTAACCGCCGACCGGCATTTCTGCGGCAGATTCGCCCCAGGTGTTGATCCAGCAAATCCCGGCTTCGAGTTTGTGGATCACGCGGTGGGCGCGGTTGAGATCCTGCGTCACCAGTCCGGCGGCCAGACCATATTCAGTATCATTGGCGCGGCGGATCACTTCTTCTTCGCTTTCATAAGTCAGAATGCTCATCACCGGTCCGAAGATTTCTTCACGGACGATCAGCATGTCATCACGGCAGTCGGTAAATACCGTCGGGGCGACGTAAGCGCCTTTGGCGAATTCACCGGAAGTCATACGTTCGCCACCGGTCAGCAAGGTCGCGCCTTCACGTTTGCCGCTTTCGATGTAACGCAGCACGGATTCCATGTGCGCGAAGCTGACCAGCGGGCCGAAGTTGACATTTTCATCTGTCGGATCGCCTGAGCGAATGCGTTTCACCCGTTCCAGCACTTTGGCTTCGAACGCTTTATGCAATGCTTTGGGGATAAACACCCGGGTGCCGTTGGTGCACACCTGTCCGGCGCTGTAGAAATTCGCCATCATCGCGATGTCGGCGGCTTTATCAAGATCGGCATCATCAAAAATAATCAATGGCGATTTACCGCCCAGTTCCATGGTGACTTCTTTCAGCGTGGAGGCCGAGGCGCTGGCCATGACTTTCTTGCCGGTTTTGATACCGCCAGTGAAGGAGACTTTGGCGATATCCGGATGATCGGTTAACGCCTGACCGACGCTGGCCGCGCCCGTCACCACGCTGAAAACGCCGTCCGGCACACCGGCTTGGGTGTAGATTTCTGCCAGTTTCAGGGCAGTCAGCGACGTGTTTTCACTCGGTTTGAACACCATCGCATTACCGGCCGCCAGCGCAGGAGCAGATTTCCACAAGGCAATCTGAATCGGATAGTTCCACGCGCCGATACCGGCGACCACACCCAGCGGCTCGCGGCGGGTATAAACGAAAGAAGAATCACGCAGCGGAATTTGCTGGCCTTCAATCGCCGGGATTAACCCGGCGTAGTACTCCAGCACATCCGCGCCGGTGACGATATCCACGGCCAGCGTTTCAGACAGCGGTTTACCGGTGTCTGCCGTTTCAATGGCGGCCAGTTCGTCGTTGCGCTCACGCAGAATATCCACCGCGCGGCGCAGAATACGGGCGCGGCTCATGGCGGTCATCGCGGCCCAGACTTTCTGGCCTTTCTGCGCGGATTTCACCGCCAGATCGACATCTGCATGTGTGGCGGATTGCACCGTGGCAATCACTTCGCCGTTGGCCGGATTAACGGCGTCGAAGGTTTCATCACCGGTGCTGTCCTGAAAACGCCCGTTGATATAAAGTTTTTGCTTGCCGTAGCGGGACATACATCTCTCCTCGGTCTGTGCGGTCTGAAAATTTTCTGCGCCGTTTACTGCCCGACAACGCGCGGTGCGAACTGCGATTCAATATGGCGATGTGTTATCTGCATCGCCTCGTCGCGGTTAAACGCTTTACCGCTGAGTGCGCCGCGCAGCCACAGGCCATCAATCAATGCCGCCGTGCTTTGCGCTGCGAGACGCGCCTCGTTTTTAGGCAGAAAACGTCTGAATTCAGAACATAAATTGGAATAGAGCCGGCGGCTGTTAACCTGTTGCAGCCGGTACAACTGCGGGTGATGCATGCTGCTCGCCCAGAAGGCCAGCCAGGTTTTCATCGCCGCGCTGTTAGTCTGACTGTCGTCAAAATTGGCTTCTGCAATCGCATGCAGCCGCGCCGTCGGTGCGGTATCCGTCATCTGTGATAAGCGCAACTGCACACCTTCTCCCAGATGACTGAGCAAATAACGCATAGTGGCTTCCAGCAGCCCGTTCTTGTCACGAAAGTAGTGACTGATGATGCCGTTGGAGACGCCAGCGCGTCGGGCAATTTGCGAAATCGAAGCATCGTGCATACCGACTTCGTTCACCGCAGCCAGCGTTGCCTCAATTAATTGCTGCCGTCTGATGGGCTGCATTCCTACTTTGGGCATGGTTCCGGCTCCTGAAAATGAGCGGGTTGCAATGCGCTTAAAAAACTCTTTTTACGCTCCCGCTCAGCCTTGTTAAAACGCTCTCACTCCCCCTATTTAACTTTTTTTTGATTGAACGTTCAATTAAAAATGCATATATTTTATTACCAATACGTTAGTAATTTGTATGAATTTTGGGATTTAAATGAATCCAATTTATTGAAAAATAGCGATTAATTGACATAACAGGGGAAAAGATGGCGATTGCCGATACGACAGAGAGAAAAAGCGAAAAACCTCGCGACCAGCTGAACAAGGTTGTGTTCTTCACCTCCGCCGGGCTGATTTTAGCCTTCACATTAATGACCATTTTCTTCACCGATTTATCAGGAAAATGGATCAGCCTGACCCTTAACTGGGTGTCCGCCACCTTCGGCTGGTATTACATGCTGGCGGCTACGCTGTACATCGTGTTTGTAGTGTTCATAGCCTGTTCACGTTTTGGTTCGATCAAACTGGGCCCTGAACAATCCAAACCCGAATTCAGCATGATGAGCTGGGCTGCAATGCTGTTTGCTGCCGGGATCGGCATCGACCTGATGTTCTTCTCGGTCGCCGAACCGGTGACACAATACATGTTGCCACCGGAAGGCAACGGGCAAACGCTGGAAGCCGCGCGGCAGGCCATGACCTGGACGCTGTTCCACTACGGCCTGACCGGCTGGGCGATGTACGCGCTGATGGGCATTGCACTGGGCTATTTCAGCTACCGCTATAACCTGCCGCTGACCATCCGTTCGGCGCTGTACCCGATTTTTGGTAAGCGCATTAACGGCCCGATCGGTCATAGCGTGGATATCGCTGCCGTGGTCGGGACTATTTTTGGTATCGCCACCACGCTCGGCATTGGTGTGGTGCAGCTTAACTACGGCCTGAAAGTGCTGTTCCATATTCCGGAAAACCTGACCGTTCAGGCCGCGCTGATCCTGCTTTCTGTGATTATGGCGACGGTGTCGGTGACCTCCGGCGTTAACAAAGGTATCCGTATTCTGTCGGAACTCAACGTGCTGCTGGCGCTGGGGCTGATTCTGTTCCTGCTGTTCTTCGGCAATACCGAATTCCTGCTCAATGCGCTGGTGCTCAATATTGGCGATTACATCAATCGCTTTATGGGCATGACGCTTAATACCTTTGCCTTTGACCGCCCGACCGAATGGATGAACAGCTGGACCCTGTTCTTCTGGGCGTGGTGGGTAGCGTGGTCGCCGTTTGTCGGCCTGTTCCTGGCGCGTATCTCACGCGGTCGTACCATCCGTCAGTTCGTGTTCGGCACCCTGATTATTCCGTTCGTCTTCACCCTGCTGTGGCTGTCAATTTTCGGTAACAGTGCGCTGTACCAGATCCTGCATGGCAATCTGGATTTCGCCAACGAGGTGATCTCACACCCTGAACGCGGCGTTTACAGCCTGCTGGCACAGTATCCCGGCTTTACGCTGAGCGCGTCCGTCGCGACGATTACCGGCCTGCTGTTTTATGTCACCTCGGCGGATTCCGGCTCGCTGGTGTTGGGTAACTTCACCTCAAAACTGGCAGACATCAATAACGATGCGCCAAACTGGCTGCGGATTTTCTGGTCGGTCACCATCGGCGTACTGACACTGGGTATGCTGATGACCGACGGCGTTTCTGCACTGCAAAACACCACGGTAATTATGGGTCTGCCGTTCAGCTTTGTGATTTTCTTCATCATGGCCGGATTGTATAAATCACTGCGTCTGGAAGATTACCGCCGCGCCAGCACCCAGCAGACTCTGGCTCCGCTGCCTGCCACCAGCGACGCGGCGCTGAACTGGAAACAGCGTCTGTCGCGGGTCATGAATTATCCGGGCACACGCCACACCCAGAAAATGATGGACACTGTTTGCCGCCCTGCGATGCAGGAAGTGGCCCAGGAACTGGAACTACGCGGGGCAAAAGTGACCTTTAACGAGCACGCGCCACAGGAAGACGAGAAAATCGGGCCGCTGGAATTGCAGGTCGCGTTGGGCGAAGAGCAAAACTTTGTCTATCAGATCTGGCCGGTACGTTATGCGGTTCCTGCCTTTACCTATCGCGCACGCGCCGGTAAATCGCATTATTACCGTCTGGAAACCTTCCTTCTTGAAGGGACTCAGGGTAATGACCTGATGGACTTCACCAAACATCAGGTGATCAATGACATTCTGGATCAGTACGAACGTCATCTGAACTTCCTGCATATCAACCGTGAAGCGCCGGGCAACACCCTCACCTTCCCCGAACAGCCAGTCTGACAGGTGCCCACAAAAAACCCGCGCCATGCGGGTTTTTTTATAGGCTTCCCCCTCTCAGCGAAGAAACGGCAGCACTTTCTCCAGCAATAATTCCGGTTGTTCTTCAGCAAGATAATGCCCGCACGGCAACGCCTCGCCCTGAACGTCTTCCGCCACCTTTGCCCATTCCTCCAGCGGCGTAAAACAGGTGCCGACAATGCCCTTTTCGCCCCACAGGATCAACAGCGGACACCGCACTTTGCGAGATGCATTCACGTCAGTCTGATCGTGTTGCAGGTCAACAGCAGCGGAAGCCCGGTAATCCTCGCAAATCCCGCGCGCCGTTCCATCAAGTTGCAGACAACGCAAATAATCTGCGTAAGCTTCGTCGGTGAAAGGTTGCATACCGGCGCTGCGGCTGCCCATTACGCTGCGCAGGTAAAGATCAGGATCAGCCTTGATCAGTGTTTCCGGTAGCGGTGCCGGGCGGATGAGGAAAAACCAGTGCCAGTAAGCGCGCGCAAAAGCTTCACTGGTTTGCTGATACATGGAAAGCGTCGGCGCAATATCCATCAGCACCATCCGTTTCACTGCCTGCGGGTGATCAAGCGCCAGCCGGTGTGCCACGCGGGCACCCCGGTCATGCGCGATCACACTGAACTGGCTGAAACCGAGCGCGGCCATCAGTTCGAGCTGATCCTGCGCCATTTCGCGCTTGCTGTACCGCAGGTGATCCGCGTCCGGCTCGGGTTTACCGCTGTCACCGTAACCGCGTAAATCGGCAAGCACCACGGTGAACTGAGAAGTGAGGTAGGGTGCGACTTTATGCCAGATCGCCTGCGTCTGCGGGTGTCCGTGCAGCAATAACAGCGGCTCGCCCTGCCCGGCAATCCGGTAAGCAATCTCCGTTCCGCTGACCACCATCCGGCCTTGGGTAAAATGTTCAAACATGGGTTTTCTCCTTTTTTACCCATCTTAGTCGCTCGCCGGTTGGCAACAAGGCCACAAGTGAAGATCGCTGATTCACGATCTGTGTTTTGACTCATCACACTCAGGCCGTTGCCCGATAAGCGTGAAGTTGCGACGCTGGCATTATCCGTTACGTTTATCAGGGCAATGAAATGAAGCCAAAAACGCTGTATGAAAAACATATCGACAGCCACAGCGTTCGTACGCTGGATGACAAGGGCCACGTGTTGCTTTACATCGACCGGCAGGTGATTAACGAGTACACCAGCCCGCAGGCGTTTAGCGGTTTGCGTGAAGCCAGCCGTCGCGTATGGCGGCCGGAAACCTCACTGGCGGTGGTCGATCACGTCAACCCGACGGCACCGCTACGCACCCGTCAGATGCCGGATGCCGGTGGCGCGCGTCAGGTGTCATATCTGGCTGAGAACTGCGCCGAATTTGGCATTGAGTTGTTCGATATTCTCGATAAACGTCAGGGGATCGAACATGTTGTTGCACCGGAACAGGGCTTTATCCTGCCCGGTATGGTCATTGCCGCCGGAGACAGCCACACCACCACATACGGCGCATTAGGGGCGTTTGGTTTTGGTATCGGCACCTCGGAAATTGAACATCTTCTGGCGACGCAAACACTGGTGTATAAGCGCCTGAAAACCATGCGGGTTACCGTCACTGGCACACTGGCGGCAGGTATCACGGCCAAAGACCTGGTGATGGCGCTGGTGGCAAAAATCGGGGCGGCGGGCGCGACCGGTTATGCCATCGAATTCTGCGGACCGGGTATCGACATGCTGAGCGTTGAAGGTCGTATGACCATTTGTAATATGGCCGTGGAAGCCGGTGCGCGTGGCGCGTTCATGGCACCCGACGATAAAGTGTTTGCCTATCTGCAAGACAAACCACGCGCGCCAAAAGGCCAGCAGTGGCGGGATGCCGTGGAGGTCTGGCGCGAATTACGCAGTGATCCGGATGCCGTTTTTGATCGTGAAGTGACACTGTGTGCGGAAGAGATCGCGCCGATGGTCAGCTGGGGGACCAGCCCCGATCAGGCACTGGCGATAAACGGTCAGGTGCCTGATCCGCAAGCCGAACCGGATGCCTCACGCCGCCAGGATCTGCAACGTGCACTCCGCTATATGGGATTGCGTGCCGGTCAGTCGCTTAACAGCATTCCTGTCAGCCACGCGTTTATCGGCTCGTGCACCAACGCGCGTATTGAAGATTTACGGGCAGCGGCAGACGTCGTGCGCGGTAAAAGCGTCGCCGCCACAGTGCGGGCGATAATTGTTCCAGGCTCCAGTCAGGTTCGGGCACAGGCTGAGCAGGAAGGTCTGGCGGAGATATTTATCCAGGCCGGTTTCGAATGGCGACAATCGGGTTGCTCAATGTGTCTGGCAATGAACGACGACGTGCTGTCGCCCGGCGACCGCTGTGCATCCAGCACCAACCGTAATTTTGAAGGCCGTCAGGGTGCGGGCGCACGCACCCATCTGATGAGCCCGGCGATGGTTGCGGCAGCGGCTATCTGCGGCCATCTGACCGATGTCCGTAACCTGTAAGGAGTCATCATGGAAGCATTTACTACACTGACCGGTATTGCCGCGCCGTTGCCTGCGGCGAATGTGGACACCGATGTGATCATGCCAAAACAGTTTCTCAAAGGCATCGACCGCAACGGGTTAGATCGCGGGGTGTTTTTCGATCTGCGTTTTCTGGCGGACGGCTCGCCCGATCCGGCGTTTATCCTCAATCAGCCCGAATGGCAGGGGACGAAATTCCTGCTGGTCGGCCCGAATTTTGGCTGCGGTTCCAGCCGTGAACATGCGGTATGGGGGCTGAAACAGCTCGGTATCCGGGCGCTGATCGGCACCACGTTCGCGGGAATTTTCTTCGATAACTGTCAGCGCAACGGCGTGCTTACAGTGCAACTGGATCCCGCGCAGTGGGTGCAAATGGCGCAGGCGGTGATCCATGGTGATAAAAATGAAATGACTGTCGATTTATCCGCGCAAAAAATTATCCTGCAAAATGGCGAACGGATTGATTTTGCTATCGATGAACTGAGTAAAATTGCGCTACTTAACGGGCTGGATGCCATCGGTACAACACTGCAATTTCGCGATGAAATCAGTCAGTTTCAGCAGGCGCATTTGCAGCGTAATCCGTGGCTGGCGTAATAAGCGTCAGCCCGGTAACTGGCTGAATCGCTGTTGCAGAAACTCAACACAGACCCGCAATTTTGCCGAATCCGCCAGCCGCGTGGGATAAACTGCCCAGACGCTGGCGGGTTGGGAATATTGCGGCAGCACCCGCACCAGTTCACCACGGGAAAGATAAGGCTGAACATCCCACTGTGAACGCAAAATGATGCCATGGTGTTTCAGCGCCCACTGTAATACCACTTCGCCACTGTTCGACGAGAGCGCCCCTTTCACCCTGAGGCGGTGTTCCTTGCCTTCTCCCGTAAGCGACCAGATGCCAAAAGGATTGTCGCGCTCTTTGATCACCAGACACTGATGCTGCGCCAGCGCTTGCGGTGAGTCAGGCGTGCCGTGAGCAGCCAGATATTCCTTTGATGCGCAGAGGATCCGCTGGTGCTGCGCCAGTTTTTTGCCGATGTACTGCTCAGGTACGTCATCGCCGACCAGAATTTCCAGATCAATACCTTCCGCGACCAAATCCACCACGCGGTCGAAAAGATCAAGGCGCAGATTGAGTTGCGGATAACGTGCCGCCAGTTCCGCTATCGCCGGAGCCACATGGCAACGTCCGAAACCAAACGAGCTGCAAATATGCACGTTGCCACGCGCTTCACTGCGCGAATCTGACAGGTCACCGATGAACTGATCAAAGGTATCGAGAATTTGTAACGCCCATCGCTGCGTGCGCTCGCCGTCTTCTGTCAGCCGCACCCCCTTTGTTGACCTGTGCAGCAAACGACAGTTGAGCGACTCTTCGAGGATCTGAATACGCTTGCTGACATACGCCGGTGACTGCCCCAGTTCGATAGCGGCAGCGGCAAAACTTTGCTTATTCACTACCGCCAGGAAGACCTGTAAGTCTTCAGCCAGCGGCAAACGCTCACGTTCACTGCTCATGATTAACGTCCGTAAACCGGCTGGTTAAGCTTGTCAGCCTTGTGCACATCACTGCTTTTCACCCCGGCACCGGACAGTTTTTCTTCCGCTTCCTCAATGTCTTCATTGTCGATTTCCAATGATTCCTGATCGATACCCTGAGAAGGCGTCAGCGCCAGTTCCACCAGGATCGGGAAGTGATCTGAACCCATAAAATCAAGACGTTTCAGATCAATCAGGGTGAAATCTTTGCTGTGGAAAACGTGATCCAGCGGCCAGCGCAGGAACGGATAACTGGCATGGAAGGTGTTGTACATGCCACGACCGCGGCGCGGATCCAGCAGGCCGCTGATTTTCATGAACAGCCGCGTGGTGCGCGACCAGGCCACGTCATTCAGGTCGCCGGTGACAATGGTCGGGTAACGCGCTTTCGCTGCCGTGTGTCCGACAGCAACCAGTTCCCCGTCACGACTGGTGGATTCATCCGCTTCTGTCGGGCTGGGCGGCATCGGGTGCAGACAGTGCAAAATCACCTGCTCGCCGGACGGCAGTTCAGCGCGAAAATGCATAGAAGGAATATCATCAGCCACCAGATACTGAATCTTCGCCGCCTGCATCGGCAGGCGCGAATACACATGCATACCGTACAGATTTTCCAGCGGACAGCGCAGGCTGTGCGGATAATCGGCATCCAGTTCTGCCATCTGATCTTCCCACCACTGATCGGTTTCCAGCAGCACCAGAATATCCGGTTGATAATGCCTGACCTGCGCGAGTAATTTTTCCGGCTCACGGTTAGTGGTCAGCACATTGCTGTTCATGATTTTGATGCGCGAATGACCGTTGGGCACCGTTTTCTTCACCTGTACCGGATACAGGCGGGTATAAGGCAAAATCCACCAACTCTGATACGCCATGCAGGCAACGGTCAGGATGATCACCGTGGTGGTGATCGCATCACCGAACGGCATGATCGCCAGTTCAGTCAGCAGAAAAAACAGGCACAGCGAGGCCATCTGTAAACGCGGGAAATCCCAGATACGCACCCACCAGCGCTGATTGCGCGACACAGGAAGAAGCGTCAGCAGGGTCATAATGACCGTCAGTACGCAAATGGTTATTCGTAATGCTTGCATCGGTTATCGGCCCTGATAAAAAAGCAAAAATAATACCCTCAATATGACGGGTATTTTGTTGTTAACCGATTGTGACTGAAAAAGAGGGATATGTCGCCGCCTTCTCCCATCATCAGAAAAAGGCGGCAGATTCAGCAAAGATTATTTTGTGGCGGCGGCCTGATCAGGCACATGGCACCAGTTGTGCTGCTCGACAATCCCGCCATTTGGCGAGGTATAACCGATACAGCCCAGAATGGTGTCATACAGTTTTTCATGGAACGCCGGTTTCTTCTCGGCAGCCATTTTTTGCAGTTGTTGGAAACTGGCCTTGTTCTGATCGTTCGACAGGAATTTGTCCGACGCCCAGACCATGATCGGCACCGTACGTTGCTCGGCTGGCGCATGATCACGCGGTGTACCGTGGAAATGCATGCTTTTCGAAATCGACTCACCGTGATCGGAGGCGTAGAACACGATCGCATTCTTATCGCGTAACTGGTCAAAGACCTGCGACAGGAAGTAATCGGTATACAGCAGTGAATTATCGTAAGCGTTAATCATTTCCCCGGTGGAACAGGAATCATCGATGCCCATACATTCCGGCTTATATTTAGCGAAAGAACGCGGATAACGGTCTGAATACAGATAATGAGAACCCTTGGTATGCAGGATAATCAGATGCTTACCTTTAGGATGGTTATTCATCGAGTCTTTCATTTCATCGATGAGCAGCATGTCATCCACCGGCTTACCGGCGTTGCGCTTTTCAGACGCGATGTTTTCACGCAGTGAATAATCATCCGCACGGGTTTTGTTATAGAACCAGGCTTCACTCTGCATGGAATATAACTCTGAACTCCAGCCATTACTTTTCAGCACGGAAAAGACGTTCATTTCTTTCAGCGTGCGCTGTGGCTCTTCGGATGCCCCGCCTTCGCGGACAAACATACAGCGCAAGGAAAGCTTGGTGGCGGTATCACAGGAATAGCCCTGCAGGGCGACCAAATTTTTCTCTTTGTCGAGATTTGGCGTGTTGTCACGGTCGTAGCCGTACAGCCCCATATGGTCGCGGCGGGCGCTCTCGCCGATCACAAACACCACGTACATATCTTTGGCATCTGCCGGTGCGGTATACGTGAAATGTTTAGCCGGATCGTACAGATTTTTGGTGTCTTCCGCCTGGCTGTAACTGCTGTAAGTATACAAACCCAGCGCCGAAAGCCAGTTTGACGGCGAATACGTGCCGGCAACCACACCGCCATAACTCGCCATCATGCGGTTGTTTACGATGTCGTGGCGATCCTGCACTTTGCCCATCAGTTGCAGCGGCATGTAACAAAGCAGGCCGGAGGCCGCGAGCAGCAGGGTTCTGACCGCCAGTTTTTTAAACGTCGTTTGTTTGAGAGCCGCACCCGGCATTTTGCTCAGCCACAGCAACAGTACCGGCAACAAACTCACCAGCACGGTCCAGGCGATGAAATGTGTTCCGATAGATTCTTTCGACAAATCAATGGAATCAGACGCCAGCGCTGCCGCTAAAATTCCGTAACCGATATCAACGTTAAACAGAATCATGTAGTAACTGGCGGCGGCAGAGGAAATCACGATAGCGGTCATCAGGACACGGAAAACGGTTTTTCCGGTATACGACAGCAACATACAAAGGAAATAGACCAGGGCAAAACAGGCAACCATTTCGACAGCAATCGACAAGGCATTGTCATAATGCAGTTGCTGATAACGACGGATGAAAATCGGAAGGTTTAGCAGAAGCCCCAGGTAAAGTGCAACGAACAAAGAAATGCTCTGTTGCGAAAGTGTACGAATTTTATGCATTGGCAATAACTGGCTCTTTTGTGAGTCTGGCTGCGTTGTACTAACCGCTCATACCGGAGGTTGGAACCCACTCCTTAGGACATATAGACTCCGGGCTGAGCATTTTCGTTCAAACTGAATGGTGACTTCCAATGTGATAATGTAACAAAATTAACGAATCCTTTTTATTTCAATTACATGAAAAAGAAATATTCCGGCTTTTTTTACGCAATTTTTCCCTTTCATTGAGAAACTATTGAGAAAGCTTGCGGTCGGATGCGGGAAAATAAAGGGTAAAACACGTTTCTCCCTGCGCGGAACTGGTTACGCTGACACTTCCCTGATGCAGGGCCATAATGGCCTGAACAATCGACAATCCAAGGCCGCTGGAACTGCCACCTTCGCTACGTGAAGCATCCGCGCGATAGAAGCGGTCGAAAAGTTTTCCGAGTTTTTCCGGCGGAACAGGCTCACCCTGACTGATCACCCGGATATTCATGCCTTTTGCATGGGGTTCGGCGCGCAGCACGATGGCACTTCCCTCGCGGCCATAACGCACCGCATTAGCGACCAGATTACTCAGCGCACGTTGGAAAAGGATCGCATCCGCATGCAAGGTTCCCTCACCTTGCCCGTGAAGCGTCATTTCACGCTCTTCGGCCAGCCCTTCGAAATATTCCTGGATACGGGTAATTTCAGATGAAACATCAATACTGGTGATGGTCAGAACCGAGCGCGCATCGGAAGCGCGCGCCAGGAACAGAATGTTTTCCACCATACGTGAAATGCGTTCCAGCTCTTCTATATTGTTCGCCAGCAGCGTTTCGTATTCTTCCACCGTCCGGGGCTGATATAACGCCACCTGACAATGCCCCATCAGTGCCCCCACCGGGGTGCGGATTTCATGCGCCAGATCGGCGGAAAATTGCGTCAGCCGCTGATACCCCTCGGCGAGCCGGTCCAGCATGTCATTGAAAGAATAAATTAATTGCTGCAATTCCTGCGGCGCATTTTCCGAAGACAGGCGCGTAGACAGACTGGCCGGATGGATCTGCGCCGCTTCATGCGCCATATTGCGCAGCGGCCGCAATCCGCGGCGGATCACCAGATAACCCAGTGCGGCAATCAGCAAATAAGCGAATAACACCGCGCCAATAATTTCCCAGCGGAAAGTCTGCAACAGACGCGACTCCTCGGTCATGAAATGCGCGCCGGTGATTTCAACTGTCCGCCCGTCCTGAATCTGTACCGCCGCACGGGCAAAGCGTACCGGCGTACCATCGGGTGCGGTGAGATGATGCACCGTATTCAGCGTCAGCGGCTGGCCATCAGGCACCGCCGCTACCGGCGGCAATGCCAGCCGCGACGGATTGACGTTGATCAATAGCTTCTCACCGGACAGACGAAACGTCAGGATATCGCGCTCATTGCCAAGCATATTTTCAAACAGGCCGGGATTACGGCTGAGTTGCGACAGCGGGAATTCGTTGGCAAGCAGATGACGGAAATACTGCACACGCCCGCTGACCTGGTAATCCGCGCGGCGTACCAGTTCTTTATCCATCGAGTAATAGAGATAGAAACCGACGGCACTGACCACCATCGAGGCGATCAGCGCGAAAAGTAAGGTGGCGCGAAGCGTCAGCGACATGGCGCGTGTCGGGAGGTGAGTCAATTGACGATCACTCATGTCGCACTTCGCACACGTAACCAATGCCACGCACGGTATGGATCAGTTTCACCTCAAAGCTGCGGTCAACCTTGGCACGCAGACGCTTAATGGCGACATCCACTACATTGGTATCGCTGTCGAAATTCATATCCCAGACCTGCGAGGCGATCATGGTTCGCGACAGAACCTCACCCTCACGGCGCATCAGCAACTGCAGCAACATGAATTCCTTATTGGTCAGTGCGATGGTCTGATCCTGACGGGTCACGCGGCGGCGCAGCACATCAAGATTCAGATCCGCCACCGAATACGCATCCGGCTCACGGGCGGCCGGGCGGCGCAGCAAGGTGCGGATACGCAACACCAGTTCGGTGAAGGAGAACGGTTTGATGAGATAGTCGTCAGCCCCCAGCTCCAGCCCGTGAATGCGATCCTGTACTTCATCGCGGGCGGTGAGAAACAGCACCGGCACGTCGCTCTTTTTGCGCAGGACTTCCATCACCTGCCAGCCGTTCAGCCCCGGCAGCATGACGTCGAGGATCACCGCGTCGTACCCCTCTTCCAGCGCCAGAAACAGGCCGTCGGCACCGTTGCGCGCCAGATCTACGCTGTAACCTGCTTCTGTCAGCCCTTTTTTCAGGTAATCGCCTGTACTGACATCGTCTTCAATCACCAGTATTCGCATTCAGGCCCTCAGCGCCGCATGACCATTCACCTAGAGAATGATTCACCCGAAAGTTTATCAGTTTCGTCAGACACCTTTGATGACAATTTTGTCATCAATTTGTCATCAGCCAATACCGGTTTATCGTCCACTCTTAAGAAAGTTATTCATCACTGGCAGGTTCAGTGATTCATCTAACAGAATGAAAAAACGCTGGAAAATGGAGAATTAATCATGAATGCACCAACACGTCTCGCTGGTCTGTTACTGGGTTCCCTGCTGATGTGCAGCGGGATGACATCGGCATTTGCCGCCGATAATGTGATTAAACCTACACGCGGAACCATTGACTCAGTTAATGACTCATCGGTACAAATCACCACACGTCAGGGCGAAAAACTCGACGTTAAGCTGACCGACCAGACCAAGATCAATGCCGTCACCAAAGGGCAGATCAGCGATATCAAAGCGGACAGCTTCATCGGGACGGCCGCCGTTCCGCAGGCTAATGGCACGCTGAAAGCACTGGAAGTGCACGTATTCGCCCCCAGCCTGCGCGGCAGCGGTGAAGGCTTCAATCCGTTTGAATCCGCCGATGGCAAAATCAATACCATGACCAACGGCACCGTCGGCAAGCTGGTGAACAGCAATGGCCGCACCCTGACCGTGAAATATCACGATGCCGAGAAAACGGTCATTGTGCCTGACGACGTACCGGTTGTACTGCTGGCGCCGGGCGACCGCAGCCTGCTGAAACCGGGCACTAAAATCGTATTGTTTGCCATAAAAGATGACAAAGGTGCACTGGTTGCCCGTGGTATTGCTGCCGGTAAAGACGGCATCGCGCCGCCGATGTAATCCGGCCGAACAACAGGAGATTAAGCGTGAAACCTCAGCTCTCATCGCCCCGGAAGCGCCGGATTCATTCCTGGCCGGTTCGCATTTGTCATTGGATCAATCTGCTGGCAATGATCGGCATGGTGATGAGCGGCTGGGGGATTTATAACGCCGACCCGCTTTTCGCTTTCACTTTCCCGCAGAACACCACCCTCGGCGGCTGGCTGGGTGGCAATATTGCCTGGCATCTGGCGGTAATGTGGCTGCTGGCGGCCAATGCCCTGTTCTATCTGCTGTGGGGCATTTTCAGCGGTCATTTCAGACGCGACTTTTTCCCCTTTTCGCCCCGTACGGTCTGGCGCGATACCGTTCGCGCACTGACATTCAAACTCCCGCACAAGCTGGGTCAGTACAACGCGGTGCAAAAACTGATGTACAGCGGTGTTCTGTTGCTGGGCGCGCTGCTGGTGCTGTCGGGTTTGTCGATCTGGAAACCCGCGCAGTTCAGCGGTCTGGTCTGGTTGTTTGGCGGTTTTGATATCGCCCGTTATGTGCATTTCTTTGCGATGAGCGGCGTACTGCTGTTCGTCATTATTCACGTACTGATGGTTCTGCTGGTGCCGAAAACCTTCGTGGCGATGCTGACCGGCGGCAAAAAAATTAGCACGGAGGACCGAGCCGATGAGTGATAAAACACAGCGGCCAAAAATTATTCTTGAACCCGATCAGCGCAAGCAACTGGTTAATATTCAACGCCGTATGTTATTGCGCTCCGGCCTTACGCTGGGCGCGGTTTCGATGCTTACCGGCTGTAATCTGCAGGACGGCGATCAGGTCGATAAAGTGCTGTGGGCGATGTCCCGCTGGAACGACCGGGTACAAAGCTGGCTGTTCAGCGGCCAGAAACTGGCGCAAACCTATCGCGCCGATCAAATCACCACACCGTTTCGTTTCAACGCGTATTACCCCGAATACAACGTGCCGGAAATCGACATCCCCAATTACCGGCTGGAAGTCTCCGGTTTGGTGCAAAAGAAAGCGCCGTGGACACTGGAACAATTGCAGCGCCTGCCGCAGGAAAGCCAGATCACCCGGCTGATATGCATTGAGGGCTGGAGCGCCATCGGCCAGTGGAAAGGCGTACCGCTGAAAACGTTTCTGCAACACGTCGGCGCGGATCTGACAGCCAAATATGTCGGATTCAAATGTGACGACCGCTATTATTCCAGTATTGATATGGCGACGGCACTGCATCCGCAAACCATTCTGGCTCTGGATTTTGGCGGCAAACCCTTACCCCCCGATTTTGGTTACCCGTTACGCCTGCGGATGCCAACCAAACTCGGCTTTAAAAACGCCAAACATATTGGCGCGATTTTCGTCACCAATGAATATCCCGGCGGCTACTGGGAAGATCAGGGTTATAACTGGTTCAGCGGGATCTGACAGGCATAAAAAAACCGCTCAGCTGAGCGGTTTTTGTTTTCGCGGGAGGGTAACGGCAAAGCGTTACGCTGCGGCGAAGAATTAGAAGCTGTAACCCACGCCTGCGATCCAGGTACCAACATCAACACTGCGGATGCGGGACTGTTCGTAAGACACGTCCAGAGCAACGTTCTGGATTGGGTTGAACTGCAGACCAGCACCGTAAGAGAAACCGTAATCGCTGGTGTCATTTTTTTCACGGTTAGCAGTAGATGCTGCCGCTTCGTTGTACTGGAATTTGCCGTAGCCAACACCCACAACACCGTAGATGGAAACCCAGTCAGCCAGACGGTAAGCAGGACCCGCAGTCAGACCGTAGTATTGTGCTTTACGGTAGTCGCCAGATGCAGGAGAGCTGTCATCTTCGATGTAAGTGAAAGAACCGATAGCGCCCAGTGGGTTGCTATCTTGTTCCCAGCGGTATTTTAAGTTGAAGCCGTTTGCTTTGTTAGCAACGCCTTGTGCGTCACCCTGAGCGTAGCCAGCAGTTACGGTGCTGGTGTCAGCGAAAGCGCTTGAAGAAACGCCCAGTGCAACTACGCAAGCTAATGCGGAAAGACATGCAATTTTTTTCATAAACCACCTCAAAAAGAGAAACCAAAGTAACCTTCACGTTTGAAAATATAACAAAAACTAGTGTGAAACTCTGCCTCAATTAAGATGTCCAAAGCATCATATGGTGTAACAGGAAGTTTCCAGCACACGCTATCCATTTAATTTTATTGGGATTTTAGTCACACAAACTATAAGGTAAACTTATTGAACTTTTTGAGATTAGCAGATAATTCCTAAAAATTTGCTCAAAAAACAAACTATTTTAGGAAGTTTTTTAACAAACACGTTCCGAAAAAAACTTTTTCGTGAGGATTTTTTCTCGCCACTTTTCCCTCTACACTGACAGCGCTTTACCTTTCTTTTCAAAACTATAAATCTGAAGTTTCCGGATTCATGGGATCACCTCAAAAGGCGCAATGGATGACACAGTCAGGACAAAATCAGCCGCAGGATCCGCAGATCGCTCTGCAGGCAGCGACGCATAACAACAGCCCGCCCGTCCCTGCGTTACCGAAAAAAACCTCACCGCTGGTGGCGATTCTGTTGCTACTGATCGCCATGTTGTCATTACAAGGCGGCGCGTCGCTGGCAAAAACGCTTTTCCCGGTGGTCGGCCCGCAGGGTGTCACGGCTCTGCGTCTTGGTATCGGCTCTATTCTGTTGCTGCTCTATTTTCGTCCGTGGCGCCTGAAAATGCGCGGCGGTAATTTGCGTGCACTGATGATGTATGGCCTGGCGCTGGGCTGCATGAACTATTCGTTTTATCTGGCCCTGCGTACCGTGCCGCTGGGCATTGCCGTTGCACTGGAATTTACCGGCCCGCTGGCGGTCGCGATGTTCTCCTCACGCCGTCCGGTGGATTTCATCTGGGTCGTGCTGGCCGTAATCGGGTTACTCTTCCTGTTACCCCTGGGACAAAGTGCCGGCGGTGTTGACCTCAAAGGTGCGTGCTTTGCGCTGATCGCCGGTGGCTGCTGGGCGGTTTATATCCTCGCCGGACAACGTGCTGGCAGCAGTTACGGACCGGGCACCGCCGCGATGGGGTCACTGATTGCGGCGTTAATCTTCTTCCCGATTGGCGCAATCCAGGCACACACCTCTATTTTCAGTTGGGATATTTTACCGCTCGGCTTGCTGATCGCCCTGCTCACTTCCGCCATTCCTTATTCACTGGAAATGATGGCGCTGACCAAACTGCCAGCCAAAACCTTCGGTACGCTGATGAGCATGGAACCGGCGATGGCCGCGCTTTCCGGCATTATCTTCCTCGGTGAATTCCTGACCGCGACGCAGTGGATCGGGCTGGCGGCGATTATCGCGGCTTCCGCCGGTTCAACACTTACCCTGCAGCGCAAAACCAAAATCGAGACGGTGGATATTGCCGGAAATACCCCTTCCGGGAAGTAATTGCACCGCATCGCATAAAAAAGCCACGTCATCCCGATGTGGCTTTTTCTTTTCTATCAGCAGGTTGAAAATTATTTTCATTTATTTCATTTTTCCTGCATCCAAAAGCAGAGGGTCATTCGTATGTATAGATGTGAGGCAAGACCTCACCTCCTAACTGACGAAGGACACCATCATGAAAACATTACTCCGTACCGCAATCTGTGCTTCTCTGCTGCTCAGCACCGCGTCAATGGCTGCAATGATGTCTCAAAGCACCACCATGGTCGGTGGCGCTGAAATGTATCCGTCCAAAAATATCGTAGAAAATGCCCTGAATTCGAAAGACCACACCACGCTGGTGGCGGCGGTAAAAGCAGCAGGACTGGTGGATACGCTGCAGGGCAAAGGCCCGTTCACCGTGTTTGCGCCAACCAACGCCGCGTTTGCCAAATTACCGGCGGGTACCGTGGATAATCTGGTGAAACCAGAAAACAAAGCCACCCTGACCAGCATCCTCACGTATCACGTGGTGGCCGGTAAATATGAAATGAAAGATTTGGAAAAACTGCTGAAAAAAGGCAACGGCACGGCGGAACTGAAAACCGTTAACGGCCAGCCACTGTGGATCCTGAACAACGGACCTCACAATATTCAGCTCAAAGATGGCAAGGGGAATATCGCCAACATCAGTACTTATGACGTCCAGCAGAAGAACGGTGTGATCGACGTCATTGATACCGTCCTGATGCCAAAATAATACCGGCTATACTGAGGGCATGATTTCTCTTATGAAACAGCACCTCAGTAAGTCAGGACGCGCGAATGCATGACAATTTTTTCGTTAAGCCAACACCAGAGAATGCGCCGGAAGTACAGCGCGAACTGATGAGCGCCATGGCCGTTGGCGATCGTCAGGCATTTGAGCAGTTATATCGTCTGACGTCCCCCCGGCTATTCGCCGTCGCATTACGCATGTTGCGGCGACATGCCTGGGCAGAAGAAGTGTTGCACGACAGCTATATCACCGCGTGGAACCGGGCTGCCTCGTATAATCCGGCGCTCAGTTCCCCGATGACCTGGCTTACCCATATTGTCCGCAACCGCGCTATCGACTGGATGCGCGGGAGCGATAACCAGTTAGATGAACTGGACGAGACAATGCATGACGGAGATGCCAGCGACTATGATGACCCCTTGCAACGGCTGCAACAGGACAGTGACGCCAAAATTCTGGCCACCTGCCTCGCACATCTGCCCGCCGAACAAAGACAAAGCCTGATCCTTGCCTATTATCAGGGCCTGTCGCACGGTGAGGTCTCATCGCATCTTCAACAACCTCTGGGGACGATCAAAAGCTGGATACGTCGCGCCCTGGATCACTTAAAGAGCTGCGTAGGACTATGAAAAGCAGAAGCCATTATCATGCCGCCCTGGCGGCTGAATATGCGCTCGGCACCTTGCGCGGCGCGGCCCGGATTCAGTTTGAGCAAAAAATGCAGGAAGACCCTGAACTGGCGGCCGAAGTGGCACGCTGGCAGGAAGCTTTCACGCAACTGGATAATCAGATAACCCCGGTCATCCCACCTGCATCGGTGTGGAAACGCATTCAGCATAACCTTGCGCTGCAACCGGCCAGACTTCCGGCTCCGGCGACACGACCGGTGCGGGCTTATATGGGCTGGGCGCTGGCCGCCGGGCTTGCCGCATTGTTGCTGATCCCCCGCCTGCTGGTTCAGCCAGAAGCGCCAATGCCGGTGGCGATACTGGCCAGCAGCGCCGGTACGCAAAGCGGACAGTGGGTGGTCAGCGCGGACAGAAGCACCCGCAGCCTGTTGCTGACGCCGATCAATGCGCAGAATATCGCCGCAGATCACAGCCTTGAACTGTGGGCCATTCCGCCGGGAGGCAAGCCGCATTCCCTCGGCTTGCTGAATACGCAACAACCGACGCAACTGGCGCTGGCAGCGAAAATGCCGGATGCAGGTTTTACGCTGGCAATAAGCCTCGAGCCTCACGGCGGTTCGCCGACCGGGCAACCGACGGGTGCCGTTTTGTATAGCGGTGCGATGGCGCTTTAAAGGACAGCAGACAGTGATTAACGGCGGGTATTATCCCGCCGTTATATTTCAATATTAAATACGGCAAACTGTTATGCCGACTGGTCATATTCCATACCAGAACAAAGTCCCGGTAAAAATATATCCGCACACTGTCACTTACATTTAAAAATATCTTTCCCCACGTAATGAAAATAATTATCAGTCTTAGTTTATTTTAGCAGATTAATAGAAGTGGAAGTTCAGGAGGAATCCTATCCACCTTATAAATCAGCATGATAAGCTGGAAGTGAAATCACAGCAGAGCTTATAAGACACACGCTATCAGAACGATAGGAATGTACGCCCTGCAAATTTTCAATTTATTGCTATACTGAATGCAGTTACGAAATACATTAGTAGCAATTAATTTTAATGAAACAAGGAGATATGTGTATGAGTACCGCTAAACTGGTCAAAACGAAATCTTCTGAGCTTATCTACACACGCAATGATTTAGATGAAAGCGTCAAACTCAATACTATCAAGGTGCTGAACCGTCTGGTGACTGAATACATCGATCTGTCGCTGATCACCAAACAAGCTCACTGGAACATGCGTGGCGCAAACTTTATTGCCGTACACGAAATGCTTGATGGTTTCCGTACCGCGATTATTGACCATCAGGACACCATCGCAGAACGTGTGGTGCAGTTAGGTGGTGTGGCGCTGGGTACCGTGCAGGTTGTTAACGATAAAACCCCGCTGAAAAGTTACCCGACCAACATCCATACCGTGCAGGAACATCTGAAAGCCCTGGCGGAACGTTATGGTGTTGTCGCGAACGATACCCGTAAGGCTATCGGCGAAGTGGAAGATGAAGACACCGCAGATATTTTCACCGCTGCATCGCGCGACCTGGATAAATTCCTGTGGTTCATCGAATCAAATATTGAGTAACAATGTGCTCTGACCGCGGGATCATACGGCGGTAAAATGAGCGATTAACAAGAAAAGGCCGGTGACGAAAGTCACTGGCCTTTTCATTTTCGATAACAAATACCTGTATCCTCTTCTGGCGAATTGCACTTAAAACCCCTCTTACGCTGTAACTTTACATCTACATTTAATAATCCCGCTGATAAATAGTTACATTTTCAACTACATTCTCAACTTCACCCCCTGGAACCGGTTTCATTATCCCACTGATAAACTTAATGTTTATTTTCCTCCTAAGAGAATTCTTAAACCAATAGGCGGTGTGAATGATTTAATACAAATTAATAGCTCAAAGCAATTTTACATAACCGTGATCACACCTGAAACTTGCTGAAATATTTTTTCGCAACCTTTGCATTTTTGTGAAAAACACCTGCCAACCTAACCTGATAAAAATTAAAGATAATTTACAGGGATGTGACAACGCATTATCCCCCTAAATGCAACTTACGGAAAAGTGACTCCCCTGCTGCGGCAGCATCAAAGATGTGCCGCCTCCCACAATCCGACCCGATTCCGAGCGCATTGGCTGCTGTAAGCCAGGGGCGGTAGCGTGGAAAATGTAAAAAACTGGAATAATCTGATGGCACGTAGTGGCTTAGAAGTACAAAAAGCGGCGGTGAAAGCGCTGTTTTTAAGGGAAATCAAAACCCGTTTTGGTAAGTACCGGTTAGGGTATCTGTGGGCAGCGCTGGAGCCGATGGCACATATGTTGATTATGCTGGCCATTTTTGGCTACGTGATGCACCGCACTATGCCGGATATTTCGTTTCCGGTTTTCCTGATCAACGGCATTATCCCTTTCTTTGTATTTAGCAATATTACCAACCGTTCTATTGGCGCGATTGAAGCCAACCAGGGTTTGTTTAATTACCGCCCGGTTCGCCCTGTGGATACCATCATCGCCAGAGCAATGCTGGAAGCGCTGATATACGCGGTCGTGTACGTGTTACTTATGGCCATTGTCGGCCTGCTGGGCGAAGAGTTTGAAGTCACAAAGCTTATTACTCTGATTCTGGTCTGGGTACTTTTAGTGCTGTTCTCCTGCGGTATGGGCTTAATATTTATGGTGGTCGGAAAGTCATTCCCGGAGACCGAAAAGTTCCTGCCTATTTTGATTAAGCCTCTCTATTTCATTTCCTGCATTATGTTTTCTTTGCATAACATACCGAAGGAATACTGGCCTTACCTGCTGTGGAACCCTATCGTCCACGTGGTTGAGCTTTGCCGCGAATCAGTCGTACCGGGTTATATCAGTGAAGGCGTCAGCCTGAATTATCTGGCTGCCTGTACTCTGGTTGTATTGTTTATCGGCCTGGCCCTCTACCGGAATCGTGAAGAGGCGATGCTGACATCATGATAAAAATCGAAAACCTGACAAAATCCTACCGCACACCGAAAGGCCGCCATTACGTTTTTAAAGATCTCAATGTTGAGCTGCCTTCAGGTAAAAGCGTGGCGTTGATTGGCCGCAACGGCGCGGGTAAATCAACATTATTACGCGTCATCGGCGGCATTGACCGCCCGGATTCCGGCAAAATTCACACGGAGAAAACCATTTCCTGGCCGGTTGGCCTGGCCGGCGGATTTCAGGGAAGCCTGACCGGACGTGAAAATGTAAAATTCGTCGCCCGCCTCTATTCCACACCAGATCAGTTACGTGAAAAAGTCGCCTTTGTCGAAGAGTTTGCCGAACTGGGCAAATACTTTGATATGCCGATTAAAACCTATTCTTCCGGTATGAAATCCCGTCTGGGTTTTGGCCTGAGCATGGCATTTAAATTTGATTACTATCTTGTCGATGAAGTCACCGCAGTCGGCGATGCCAGATTTAAACAAAAATGCGCAGACTTATTCAAAGCGCGACATGAGGAAGCCAGCTTTCTGATGGTTTCACATAGCCTCGGATCACTGAAAGAGTTTTGCGATGTGGCTTTGTTTATTGGAAGGGATAATAAAGTGAAGTACTTCGAATCGGTTGATGAAGCTATTACCACTTATAAAAATGATGAAGGGATATGAATAATAGTGCTTCTCATTGCAATGTCATAGTCCCCATGTGAGCGAAGTTGTTCAGTATCTTACTTAAAGAGAAGTGTCATCGTTTTTCACTGTAGGTTTTTTATCACATGAAAAAACTAAAAAAATTTATCAAAAGTCCTGGAGTTTTCTTTAGGGATTATTTTAACAAGAGATACCCGATAGTTAGGAATGAGATTCAGTGTCCTGAATTAGAAGAAAACGTATTAATCAAGCATAACCTTGCTATTGAAAACCTGTTGCCTATTAATTTCCCTATCGATGTGGTATTTACATGGGTTGATGATTCAGACATTAAGTGGAAAGAGAAGTATAAAAACTATAAGTCTGAAGTTGATATTGAAAAGTTAGGTAATTTCTCCACTGATAATGCGCGTTTTAACAATCATGATGAACTGCGTTATTCAATTAAAAGCATTGAGCTTTATTTGCCTTGGGTAAGAAATATTTTTATTATCACAGATAATCAAAATCCTTTGCGATGTGAATCAAACAAGAAAATAAAAATTATTGATCATAAAGAAATCATTGATGATAAATATCTCCCAACCTTTAACTCACATGTCATTGAGGCGCACTTACACAAAGTGCCTAATCTTGCTGAGCATTTCATCTATTTTAATGATGATGTCTTCGTCGCAAGACCACTGCCGCCGGGACATTTTTTCAAAAGCAATGGCCTTTCTTCATTATTTATCTCTCGAAAAAGCCTAAAAAATATGTCCTTAAAAGGCACTGAGACGCCGACGTTATCTGCATCTACAAAGTCGGCGAAAATATTCGATGAAGATTTCAATATAAATATTGACACTCCGTTAGTGCATACATATGTACCGTTGCAAAAAAGTTTTTTTGAGCTGGCATGGAAAGAATATGAAACTGAGATAACACTTTTTCTGTCAAACAAGTTTCGAACCAATAATGATATCAATATGGCAACTTTTTTTGTGCCATGGTTAGCGTATATCAAAGGCAAAGCAACTTTAGAAAGAGACGTATGCCATTATTTCAACATTCGCTCTAAAGCTGCCCGCAGCTATTATAAATCTCTGAAGATAAAAAAAATAACTGGCGAACAACCTCATTCATTTTGTGCAAATGACTTTAACTCCGAAACGGCAAATTTAGATAATTATAAAGAGCATCTTAAAGAAGCACTTGAAGATCAATTCAATTCCTCTTCTAGAAAAAAATAACATCGGAATAAAAAATGAAGATTATTATTTTTTTTATATTAATATATTCCAGTATTGTGCATGCTCAAAACCTTGCTGATATAGTTTCAAAAAATAACAATAACATAATTAACTCAAAAAAACTTTTCGCAGAAAAATTTACTTGCTTTCCATCCAGCACAAAAAAAATAATGCAATCGTTCTTTTTTGACGACAATGAAAATACTATTTGGTTAAGTTTTGACAATAAAGAACACGACAGCCAACTACTAGAAGAGTATGACAACAGTAAAAAATTAATATCTCAAATGATATTTTCCAATACAGATTCAATCGGACACCTTGATGGGCTATTCGTTAAAAACTCGGTAATTACAACGACCAACTCTTACAAGTCCCCATCTGTAATATTATTACATAAAAACAAAATCATAAAAAAATACACTTACTCTCAAAAAATATATGGAAATCAAATAATTGCCATGGATAGAAACAGCCCTCTCAAAGTAATTGTTTGGGCCTCGAGTGAAAGTCGTAAAAAAGTCATATATATGGGTGATTTAGATGTTGAAGAAAACATTATTCACTTAATGCCAACTAAAATTAACTTCCCACAAAATGAAGTAATGCAGGGACTTGCATTAGATGCCGGTTCAATATACGCGTTAACGGGATCTCCAAATAATACCATTAAATTATATAACTGGAATGGAAAAGGTTTTAGGAAAAAAACAGTCACAGAAATAGATATAAGTAAGGTTATAAAGGGAGGGGAATATAGATACGAAGCGGAAGGGATAAATATTATAAAATCAACAGGAAAGTTAAGCTTATTAATCGGCCTAGCATTAATAGACAAAAATGATCACTATAAAAACTGTATTGCTAATATTTCAACACAATAAATTCAAGGCATTCTCATGGATATTCGAGAAAAACAAGCATTAGTTTCTGTCATCATACCGGTTTACAAAACTGAAAAATATCTTGCTGAATGTATAGATTCAGTTATTATTCAAAAGTTAAGTAAAAAACACACAAAATATTATATTGAAATAATTTGTGTTAATGATGGTTCGCCTGATAATTCAAAAAATATTTTACTAAAGTACATGGCTGACCACTCTAATATTATATTATTAGAGCAACAAAATTCAGGTCAATCAGTTGCAAGAAACAATGCCCTAGGTATTGCGAAAGGTAAATATATTATGTTCCTGGACTCCGATGACCTTCTTCCACAAGATGCAATTTCATCACTCATAGCAATTGCAGAAGAAACTAAGTCAGAGGTTATTGTTTCTCATAGTAAAGCATTTAATAGCCGACGATCTTGGTATATCGAGGCTCACTCTGAAGTGGCATCAGCATCGTTACGAAAAGTAAAATTCTTTCATAAGTCTATACTAATGAATACTCCTCCACCTTGGGGGAAATTATATAGTAAGAATTTATTAACTAGAAACGATATAAAATTCCCAGTGGGGATTAAACTGGCAGAGGATTGGATTTTCGTTATTAGTGCAATGTATAAGGCAAACCATATTTCTTCCACACCAGCAGTAACCTATTTATATCGTGGAAGAGATGATGAGGATAATCCGTCATGTACACAAATCGTTAATGAAAAAGTGTTTGAGGATTTAATTAAAGTTTATGCACTAACAAATCAGTTCAAACTACCACCAAGACAAACATGGCTGGCTAAATTATTTATCTTGCGTGGAATACTTTATAGATTAACAAAATTTTCAGCTGACAATAATTTCTTAGCATGCAAAAAAATATATCAAGAGTTGAATACGTTCCTCAAAAAATCTATTGGATACGATATTTTAAAAGTTTTTACACCCTCCCGACGCTTACCCATGATTCTGATTTATCATGGTTATTACTCTGAAGCCCACAGAATTTTAAATAAGAAGTATCAAAAAAGTTGTCTTAAACATGCTGCAATCGTTAAAGACAATCTCATTATTGAAGACTATTTACTATTAAAATCGAAGAATAGCCTTAGATCAAGAATCTCCTTCAAAGTAAAGAAAATAATCAAATCACACAAAAAATTATCTTGGAACATTCAATATAAAACTGCATCACTTGTTGCCAGAACATTCTATAGAAAAAGAAATATTTGCTTGATTGGTGAGCGTCTAGGTAATACAGCAAATGACTCCAGCTACCATTTATTTAAATACGCTCAAAATTCATTTCCTCGTAAAAACAAACTATTAAAATTCGAATATTTTTATGTCATAAAGAAAGATGCACCTACAGCTATAAATATAATCAATAACTCTAATGTTGTTTATTATGGCTCTTTAAAACATTTTATAATATTCCACGCAGCAAAAAAATACATCTTCAGCGATAGTATGAGAGACATATTTTTCCGATGGAAAGATGTTGCTTCTCAGCACATTACCAAACCACGATATTTTCTTCAGCATGGAATTTTTGCTTTAAACAGAGCAACTGGTTACTATGATCAAAACTCAATGGAAAAGCGTCTAGAATTACCACATAAATTCATTGTTAGTTCAGAGCATGAACGTAATCTAGTTTGTAAAAACTTTGGGTTTGAAAAAAATCAAGTTGCAGTTACTGGACTTTCAAGATTTGATTTTCTACCAAAGAAAAAAAATTCCCCAACGAAAAAAATATTTATTATGTTTACCTGGAGAGATAACTTAAGTCGAATGTCTACAGAGCAATTTCAGCAATCCTCTTATTATAAAAAATTGATAGAACTATTATCCAACCCTCTAATCAATAAACTTTTACAAAATTATGGATACACGCTAGAAGCTTGTTTACATCACAAATTGCATAAATATTTGCGTACTACCACCCATTTATCCGGTTATAAAATACATAGTATGAACGACGTTGATGTTCAATCACTTATAATAAATTCTGACATGATGATAACTGACTACTCATCGGCTTCTTTCGATATGCTTTACCAGAACAAGCCCGTCTTATATTATTGGTTTGATCAAGAAAAATTTTTTGCCGCCCGCGGCGGACCATTAATCAATCCATTAACGGATATGCCTGGGACAATATCTAAAGATATAAATGACTTGTATTTTAATCTGGAAAAAATGATCAAGAACAATTGCCTAATGGAAAAGGCAGACCATGATAAATCAAAAATATTCTTTAAATACAAAGATAATTTAAATAGTAAAAGAATCCTAGATTTAATTGAGGAAAATTAAATGTCAGAAAATTATTACTTTGGTTACGATGCACCTCCTGAAGATATGTTTATTAGCAAGGAAGAAGTCAATTACATCGAGCTTGGTTCTTTGATCGATTTTTTAACTGAAGATAAAGTTCTCTCCTTAGCGGTTGATGATTCTTTTTATTTTAGCTTTGCAACATTTTTAACAAATATAACAAATATAACAAATGTATATATTTCTTTTATTGGTAATATTGGGAGTAAGTTAAATTGCAAACAAAAAGAAAAAACTTTAGAATTCATCAATCTAATTCCAGAGCATGTAAACATTGATATAATAGAAAGCATCGATCATGTAGAATTGCTAGGCAATAATTTTTTACCTACTAAAATAAATAATGTTATGCGAGTAAACACATCGCTAAACTCAGTCACCAAAATATTGGCAAGTAACTCTTTAGAACTACAAATTGATACAACTATTTTGGGAAGTTGTGATTCAAGAGATATACTACGAGTATATAAAGACACTTACAAGAAGAACACCTTCAAGATAAATTCATACATATCAAATAATAGCATTGCATCTTTATTGGCTCAAAAAATAGACTACAACGAAAAGAAGATTAATATAAAAAGTGAATTTCTAACTCAGTGCGTCAAACATGATCTCGATAAAACTACATTAGAGCAAACAATAAAATCCCTTCAAAAAGAGTCTTTATTTATTATTGACTTGATGGATGAAAGATTTGATTTATTAATTTACAATGACAGTGTAATTACAAACTCATGGAGCTTTCGAAGCACTGAAGCTAAAAATGAATTAAAAGCAGAGACAACTTTAAATTTTAACTCTAAAGAAAAACTTGAGATATCTATTAATGCCATTTCAAATTTGATATCACTAGCCTCAGAAATAATCCCCTCAAAGAACATAATCATTAATAAGGTATTTATGTGCTCACATTATTTTGACGGGGAGAAATTCATAAAATTTGACAAAGTCAAATACACAATTGATGAATATAATAGTTTCGTAGAATATATTTACGATCATATTAAAATCAATCATAGCGGTGTTACTCAATTAGACTCACCCTATTACATTTCTTTCTGTGATTCAAATCACTTATGGGGCGCGCATCCTTATCACTATAACAATACTTTTTACCTCTCAAGAGCAAAGCAATTAAAATTATTAGCCATGCGAGAATGATTTTACTACTCATCATTATAACAAATGCCTTAAAAATTTAATGAAGTATGCATGTGTGATTTGATGATATTATCGTCCCCTTCATTCTGAATATTATTTTTTATCTTCTCAAACTTATTCCCCTCCACCACATTATTATCCGCATAATCGTTAAAGTATTTACCGGAACTGTCCCTCGGTTTATCCCCGCAATCAAATCCTGATAAGTCCCGGTTCTGCCGGGATGCCAGCCAGATGCCTACGGGTTCATTCACAAAGGTATTGTTGCGAATAACGTTGTAGTCGCTGTGCTGCCAGCGGATCACAGATTTTCCTGTGCTGAAATGCTCGCCGCAGTTCTTATACAGAAACACACCCCCTGCCCCGTTGGATTCAAAACGGTTGCCTTCAATCAGGTTGTAAGCAGACGAATCGACGGCTAATCCTTCACGCTTCCCCTTGCCGAAACGCTCATGGCCGTTGTCGATGATCTGGTTATCCACGACTTTATTATTACGCGAGGAATGCTCCAGGTAGATACCGGACATATACGAGTCGCGGACAATCGAGTGGCTTAACGTTGAATGAGTCACGTAATCGTCAAAGTAAATTCCTACGCGTCCGCTGCCGGTCACTTCAACATTCTCAAGAGTTATCCGTGTCGGTGTCCGGCGGTAGTTCTCTTCGTGGTTCGGGCTGAGTTTATTGGCTGCGATGTCTGAAGTGATACGGATGCCGCTGCGGGTGAAGTGTCGCACTTTGCAGTTACGGACGGTGACATCGGATAATGGCTTACCCTTGCTGTTGATCAGTATGCCAAAAGGGCGTTCATTGTCCCCCTCCAGCACCGCTCCCCGGCAATCTAACGTGGTGTTGCTGCTGGTGATGATGACCGCTTCTTTATAAACGCAGTGAGGGGACAGCGTGGTGTTGCCGCGCACCTCAGGCAATTCGCACTCATGAGAGTGCATCGAGGGAACTGCACCGGCACAGGCAGAAAGAAATAAAGGCAGAAGAACAGCTAATGAGAAATATGCACAGGGTGGAACTGATAAACGTTTTTGCATCTGTGCATATTCCTCTGCCTGTTTTTGAAGGTTAATCGTTATGAAGGCTGATGTTTGGTGTAATTCATAATCAGTTTCTGACTGATAAATACCGGGTGATATGGGTTATCAGTCGCTGTGGCGATATCCACTTTATTGCCACCATAAAATACGGCGTTAATCTGCGTATTCTTCAGCAAGTATAGCCGGAACTGCTTAAACAGCTTCGCATCGGGTTTAAACCCTGACTGCCAGAACTGGTTCAGATGTCCCTGATACGTAATGCCTTTAATGTCATACAGCGCGTTGCCCATCACTTTCAGCGGCTTGTTATGAATAAGCGCAGAGAGACCCGCGGTGCTGTTAATGGTAACAACCGCTTTGGAATGCGTCAGCAACTCAGGCATCGGCAGGTCATGCACGTAGATTACGCGATGATTAATGCCGTATTTTTTACCAAGCTGGCGGATCAGCGGCCCGTATAAGCGGTGCCCTCTGTCCATCGGGTGATGTTTGATCACCAGATACTCAGCGGAAGGGGCTTTTTTGGCAAACGAGTGCATCACTTCATTGATGTAATCACGCACATCCTGATACGGGCTGTGATTGCGGATCTGACTGTCGTTATACACCTGCAAAATGGCCAGATAATATCGCTGATCCAGATCCGTCTGCAGTTGCTGCAAAATGTTGCGCTGGCGGAAGGCGTACAGCTTTTTACGCCAGGCAGCACGGGTCCAGCAGCGCGCCTCATACCACGGCGAGAAGGATTTGTGATGGCGATATTTTGGGAAGTCGTGCCGGTAGCGCCAGCCCGCCAGGTAATACACGGCCGCATGACGCACGCGCTGCCAGCCTGAAGGTTTCAGCTGTTCAACTTCCGGCATGGTCATTTCAGGCAGGCTGCGGTAGAACTCCGCATCGCGTGGCAGGCCGGAATAGGCATTCACGCCATTCTGCTCCAGCGTGATGTAATGCGGGCGCAGATACCCCTCCTCAAACGCGAGGAAGCGTATGCCTTTAGCCTGTGCCCAGCGTTTTGCCGCCTGATGCAGCGGACGACAATCCCCGAAACACACGATGGTATCGAAGTCGTAATCCTGCCAGGTGGCTTTCAGCCAGGTCGGAAACTCTTTTGGCGTTTGCTGGTACAAGCGGTATTCACGCTTTCGCGAATACACCCTGTCACCGCCGTTAAAGACGACATTCACCGCCTCACGCCCCAGAGACTCCAGCCACTGAGCTAAATCGCTGAAGAAAGGCCCCATCGGCCCCTGCAACAGCAAATATTTTTTCCCAGAAAGTAATGTCGTAAGCGCCTTACTGTCCATTTCAGTCCGTTTCCATTAATGCAATAAGCTTGTAGTAAGAAGCCGGTTCAGGTCGTCAACGTCACCCGGACCAGCATGAGCAGTTTTCTGTAATACCGGACTATCCTGCCCGCTTTAACTCTGGTGAATTGCATTTGTGCCCGGGGCGTCGCAGCAAGAAGTTCAACCGCCTGCTCTGCCAAAATGGGCTCCCGACTTTGCGGGTTGATATACGACGGGTAGGCAATCAGCGCCTGGTAAACCACATCGTCTAAGGTGAGGCTGCGCAGCCGGCGTGAACAGGCATGCTCATCCTGCGTCAGTCCCCATCCGGCATAAAATGGCATGCCGTAACACACCACTTTTTTACCGTGTAACAACGCTTCAAAACCTGACAGCGACGTCAGCGTGTGCAGTTCGTCGGCAGCCTGAATACATTGAATAATGTCTGCATCCAGCGCCTGACTGTCCGCCCAGCGGCTGACATCTTCGGCGGGAATGTGCCCCTGCCGGTTCCCCACCAGAACATCCGGATGAGGCTTATAAATAATGTAAGCGCCGGGGTTACGTTCCCGGACAGTGCGTAAAAGCGCGCTGTTGGTACGCAGGGATATCGTGCCGGTCAGGATAGAGGCATCGTCCTCAACCTGCCCCGGCACCAGAATCACCGTTTTATTCGTCGCTTCAGCGGGCAAGGTAAACGCCGCACCCAGGTTGTATTTACTGACTTTGCTGGCAACCAGTCTCTGCCGTAACGTGGCAGCCCGCTGCTGCTGGCATGGCGCCAGATTGCTGTGACTCAGCAACAGTTCCAGATCGCTCGGGCGCGTCGCATCGTAATAGATACCGGTTTTATCCAGCACCAGCGACAGCGGCGGATGCAGATCAGACCCCAGCCCGGCCGAACGCAGGAAACCATCTTCCATTCGCCATTGCGGGATCTGACGCTGCTGCGCCTGAGCACCCCAGCGGGCCTCGCCTTTGATGCCCCACACGACACAGGCCACTTCACCGGCATAGCGTTTACTGAAATTCACTTTGTTGCTTTTAGTTCGCAGGAAAGGCCCGAGAATGCTGCGCTTCCAGAGGGTCAGTCCCGGCGACCAGAGGCGCCCCGCCCGCTGTTGCTGATGCTTTCGCTGCATCAGCAGCCAGCTGAGCACATCAAACAATGTGCCGCTTTTGCCATTCGCCGGATTGATGTACCGGCTGTAACGCAAACAGGCCGCGCTGAACAACTCTTCCACGCTGGCGGTACCCCGGCGTGCCCGGAGCGATGCGAACTGAGGATGACGGTCATCCGTCAGTCCCCAGCCTGCGTACCACGGCTGACCAAACACGCTGACCGGTTTTCCGGCGATCAGCGCTTCAAATCCGTAGTTAGACGTCACCACGTAAACCCGGCTGACAACGCGCAACAGAGATTGCGGGCTGACGTTTTCAGCCAGCAGTTTGATGCGTGGATCCTGCTGCGCCAGTTCGGTAATCTGCGTGAAATAGCCGGCTTTTTTGCCCAGCAAAACATCCGGGTGGATCTTTACCCAAATCTCAGACGTCGGATTTTCTGCCATGGCGGCCTGCAACATCTGTTCGAACTGCTCCGCGCCTGCATTGCCATAAACCACCGCCATATCACCGAAAGTCTGATCGACCACCAGCACCGCGCCACACTCGGGTTTTGCCTTTGTGCAGGCCGGTGCCTGGTTGTATTTCGACAGATCACCTTCCACGATGATCTGCATGGCCTGCCGCGCCGTATCCTGCAGCGGCTGATTCTCTTCACGCTGGCGGATCAGTATTTCAAGCGTGCTGGGTTTCGAGGCGTCGTAATACATTCCCTGCGTCTCTAAAACCATTGAGAGCGGCGGACATCCCGACACACCCAGCCCCAGGGAGCGGATAAACCCGTCTTCCAGCCGCAGCACCGGCAAGCCTGACTGTTCTGCCCGCGCGACGGCTTTCCCGCCGGTTGGCCGGTAACCCCACACCGCGATGCGGGTGATGCCATCCGGCACCGGTCGCAGCAGCGAAAGCTTGCGACAGGGTTCGCCGAGAAACGCTTCCAGATGCGGGATACGTTGTATGCCCGCTGAAAAGATCCCAATCATTAAATGGTCAGCACCACTTTCGCGGCGACGGCCAGCTGATACAGGATCGTCGAGATGCCACGGGTGATTTCGATATTTTTCGATTCGTATTTCGGCAGAACCATCAGTTCATCCCCCGGCTGCAACGTCTTCACGTCTTCCGCGTTAATCGCTTCGCCGTTTTGTTTAATCAGGATGACTTTCGAGTTCCCGGCTTTTTGCGTGTAGCCACCGACTTTCTCAATGTAATCATCCGGGCTCAGACCTTTCTGCCAGCTCACCGCATTCGGGAACAGCACTTCGCCGTGGATCATCACGAGTGAGGTTTTCTCCGGAATGTTGATGACATCGCCGTCTTCCAGGATCACTTCATTCAGATTATTTTCGCTCAGGACCACTTCGCCTTTCGGCACCACCTGACGCGCCTTCGCCACGAAACGGCTGACTAACTGGGCTTCCTGCGCACGCAAACGCCCTTCTTCCTGTGTCGAGGACTGTGCGGAAAGTGATGCTTCTTCGAGTTTCTGCAAGGTCAGATCCAGCATCTCTTTCTGGCGAAGCGCGACAGAACGACGGTAAAGCTGGATGGCGTTAATCTGCGACATGCTGTTGGTGCGGATTTTTGGCAACAGCTGGCTCATGGTGGCGCCATACGGCAGCACCACGGCGTGTTCACCGGAATGCGCGCCTTCGATGCGAACCTGAATGGTGCCTGCATAACGGTCGGAACTGACAATCAGTTTGTCGCCATCCTGCAATGAGCGCCCCGGTGCGGACCCCAGCGGGTAATACTCGCTGCGTTTCATGCTGCCCTGCTGGCGGATAATGGTCATGTGCGTCGCGCCCGGTTTCGGGCGTGCCCAGCTCAGGGCTTCGCTGACCGGAATGGTGCTGTCGCGGAATTCAAAGTCGTAGCTGTTAAAGACATCGCCTTCCACGCTGAACGTGTGCTGACGCGGCCCGACCACGATGGTATCGCCGTCAGAGAATTGCGACAGACGCAAATCGCCGTTGAGCAGGAAGTCATACAGGTTAATGCGCGAACGCACGCGGTCATTGTGTTTCACCACAATGTCGACATAACTGCCGCGTTCAGTATCGACGCCGCCGGCTTTACTCAGATAGGAAAGCAGGGAGTCAGACGCCACACCGCCGTATAAACCGGGATTGGTCACATAGCCGGTGACAAACACTTTGACCGGCTGTGCCTGAAGCAGGGAGGCATACACGTTGACGTTGGCCTGATAAACCTGTTTTACCTTGGTGGTGATCACGCTGTTCAGCTGGCTGTTCGAGACGCCTGCGACTTTCAGCGGGCCGACGTTTGGCAGGAAGATATTACCTTTCGGGTCAACGGTCAGCGCGCCGTCAAAATTGAACGCGCCCCACAAACGGATTTGTACCTGATCGCCGAGGCCGACAATGTAATTCGGGTTGAAACCGATACTGGCCGCGTTATCGGCAGCCGCACCGCCGGTAAATAACTGCGCACCGAACATGCGGCTCATCACTGCCGGAACCGGAGGCGGTGGGGAATCATCAAAGCCGGTATCCGGACTCGTCTGTTGCGTCTGGCCGGTTAAAAATGTCGGCAACGGTGCCGCGCCGGTCATATTCGGATCGGCATTGATCCCCACGGCATTGGCCTGGGTCAGCTGGAAGGCCAGCAAGATAACAACGGACTTCAATAATTTCATAACAAACTCTGTAGGCGATTCTTCAGGCAAAAAGGGAAAGCGATACAGACCACATCAGTCTTTATGGTCATCGATAACGGCCAGCAGTAATTTAATCGTTCCGAACAGCAGACAGCACACCAGCAACCAGCTGGCGATCATATAAGGGACATTCGGGAAGGTGGTTTCTTGCGGTAACTGAGGCGAACTGATCACCGACAGCACTTTCAGTTTGCGGGCAGCTTCAACACGCGTCTTTTCAATGGATGTCAGGGTGAGTTTGTAGAGTTCAGTATCAAACTGCACTTTCGACTTAATCTCTTCGAAATCCACGGCCATGGTATTGAGCTGACGGCCATCAGGCGCAGTAATTTTACTTTTTTCCTGATCAATCTGTTTGCCCAGAGACGTAATCGCATTTTGCGCACTGATCACCTGTGGCGCATCGTCACGCAGGTAAGTCAGCAGATTGCGTAACTCCGCTTCCATCTGAATTTTTTGCCCGACGAGCGTGTTCACCAGCGTGGTGGCGGCAATCGCCTGCGCTTCAGGGTCGAGAATATTGTTGTGGTTCTGATACGCCAGCAACTGCGCTTTACTCGCATTGAGACGTGCACGGGCCTCAAGCATTTCGTTTTCAGCAAATGCCTGCTGATCGCGGGCGATCTTATGAGAAATTTCATTGATGAAGCGTTCAGATTCTTTGAGAACGGCTTTGTTAAACTGCTCAGCGAACTGCGGGGTGAAGCCCTGTGTGCCGATAGTCAGCAGGCCAGATTTATCGTCATACGTGACGGCAATACGATCGCGATAATAATTTAAAAACTGCTCGCGGCTGGCATCTTTGGGCAAATGATAGAGGAAATCTAAGCCGCTCCTGCCGAACACGGAATGGAAATCGAGTTGCTTATCCAGCGCGGTCAGCATGTCAGGTGAGTTGATGTATTCTTTTAAATACATCGCATCCTGGGCTGTGCCCGGGTTTCCTGCCCCCAACAGTAAGCCGACATTCAGGCTGGTGCCGCTGATGTCGTTAGAACTTTTGATCGCAACGGTGGATTCACTGAGATAACGCGGACGACTGAAAATCACCAGATAGATGATCAGTAACGCCATCGGCAGGCCAATGACAATTTTACCCAAATTGCGGTTCAGCGTTGCCATACTAAAATACGGAGACCGACGAACCCGGGCGATATGTTCCCCGGGCCATGCTGACTTCATTTTTTCAATAAACATTTATTATCATCATGACAAACTGCACGTTTTTATTATCGTGCTTTATTAAAAGTACCGTGAAACTGCGTTGATATCCCCAGCCAATGGATCACGGTGCGAAATCTTCATCGTGTTTAGGACTACACTTAAGAGTGGGCACTTATCATGGTTAGCCAAGCAAGCACATGTGTCTGACGAAATCCATTTCCTGGTCTGGCCGGTCGTAGCTGCGAGGCAGCGAGGGGAACTGAATGAGAAGTCGCTAAGACCTGCCAGGAACAAGGCTCCGCGGGCAGATCATGAGGTCACGAATATGCGAAAAGCAACAAATTCACACAATCTATTTATGTCTGAAATACATTCATTCAATTCATGGGTTTTTTTAACATAGAGCTCGAAATAACACAAACTCTATCGGATAACTCTTAGGAAAAGAGGTCACTATGGCAAGCGGATGGGCGCAAGATGGCGCAGTGCAGGATCAGATTGATTCAACGATCAATGATGCCGTTGATCGCGCACGTCAGTCTCTCGGGCATGGCGAAAGTGCGCATTATTGTAAGGAGTGTGGCGAACCCATTCCGGAGGCGCGCCGGAAAGCCCTTCAGGGCGTACAGTATTGCGTCACCTGTCAGGCCGCCCTGGATAAAAAGCAGCAAGATCACGCGGGCTACAATCGTCGTGGCAGTAAAGACAGCCAGTTGCGCTAGAACTTTACCTTATACCTTGACGCACCATTATGGTTCAACGCAAGTCATTCCCCCCGTTATTACCCCCGTTTTTCTCTTTACATTTGCTTCAAAACTGAGCACAGGTTTTGCTCATGTACCAATAAAGTTAGAGCAAGTTATCATTTGAGCAGCGCGTTTGTTAATTAATGATTGTTTAAAATACATCATATGGTTAATGATGAAGCTGTGCACCATGAGAGAACATGGCGACGTGCAGTAATGCGTCAAACTGGTGCAATCTGATTTTTAATCACTGCCTGATCGGTTCAGCAAAGCGATAAGCCATTGAATTTTAATATACCTGTCATTTGGCATGAATATTGCATCAAAGCGCCGTAATATAAAGTCGTTCCCATAATATGTACAAAGGAAATTCACTGATGAAGTCACTCTTAAAAGTTTCCCTGGCCGCGTTAACTCTGGCCTTTGCCGTTAGCTCCCACGCAGCAGATAAAAAACTGATCGTAGCTACCGACACTGCGTTTGTACCGTTTGAATTCAAACAAGGCGATAAGTACGTCGGCTTCGACATTGACCTGTGGGACGCGGTCGCTAAAGAGATGAAAGTCTCCTATGAACTGAAACCAATGGACTTCGGCGGCATCATTCCTGCCCTGCAAACACACAACATCGATCTGGCGCTGGCGGGTATCACCATCACGCCTGAACGTAAAAAAGCCATCGACTTCTCTGACGGCTATTACAACAGCGGCCTGATGGTGATGGTTAAGAGCAATAACGACGCCATCAAAAGCGTTGCTGATCTGAAAGGTAAAACCGTTGCAGTGAAAAGCGGTACCAGCTCCGTTGATTACATGAAAGCCAACGTGCAGACCAAAGATCTGCGTCAGTTCCCGAACATCGACAGCGCTTACATGGAACTGGGCACGGGCCGTGCTGATGCGGTCATGCACGACACGCCAAACATTCTGTACTTCATCAAAACGGCCGGTAAAGGTCAGTTCAAAGCGGTCGGCGATTCACTGGCTGGCCAGCAATACGGTATCGCATTCCCGCAAGGCAGTGACCTGCGTGAGAAAGCCAACGCCGCGCTGAAAACCATCAAAGAGAATGGTACTTACGCAGCAATCTACAAAAAATGGTTTGATACCGAACCTAAATAAGTCCTTTTCATTTAAGTCGTTCCTTTTCAGAAAGAGCACTTGATAAGAAGCGCCTGTCAGATGCAAATCTGCACAGGCGCAGTTTGTGGTTTTACCAGGAGATAATCCATGCAGTTTGACTGGAACGTAATTTGGCCCGCTCTGCCTATCCTGCTCGAAGGCGCCAAAATGACATTGTGGATTTCGGTCCTCGGTCTGGTTGGCGGTCTGATTATTGGTGTGATTGCGGGTTTTGCCCGCGCGTTTGGTGGCTGGTTTAGCAGCAACGTCGCACTGGTCTTTATCGAGCTCATTCGCGGTACGCCTATCGTCGTACAGGTAATGTTCATTTATTTCGCCCTGCCGATGATGGTGCCCGATCTGCGGATCGACCCGTTCAGCGCGGCGGTGGTGACGATCATCATCAACTCCGGTGCTTATATTGCTGAAATTACGCGCGGCGCGGTGTTGTCGATTCACAACGGTTTCCGTGAAGCGGGTCTGGCGCTGGGTCTGTCGCGCCGTGCAACGCTGCGTTACATCATCATGCCGCTGGCATTGCGCCGCATGCTGCCACCGTTGGGTAACCAGTGGATTGTGAGTATCAAAGATACCTCGCTGTTTATCGTTATCGGTGTCGCCGAGCTGACCCGTCAGGGCCAGGAAATCATCGCCGGCAACTTCCGCGCCATGGAAATCTGGAGTGCGGTTGCTGTTATCTATCTGATCATCACGCTGGCTCTGAGCTTTGTTCTGCGCCGCTTAGAACGCAAACTGAAAATTATATGATTGAATTCAAGAACGTCTCAAAACACTTTGGTAAAACCCAGGTGCTCCACGACATCGATCTGAACATTTCTCAGGGTGAAGTCGTGGTTATCATCGGGCCATCCGGCTCCGGTAAATCCACACTGCTGCGCTGCATCAACAAGCTGGAAGAAATCACGTCCGGTGAGCTGATTGTTGATGGCCTGAAAGTGAACGACCCGAAAGTCGATGAACGTCTGATCCGCCAGGAAGCCGGTATGGTGTTCCAGCAGTTCTACCTGTTCCCGCACATGACAGCGCTGGAAAACGTGGCTTTCGGCCCGATCCGCGTTCGTGGTGCGTCGAAAGATGAAGCCAATAAACTGGCGAAAGAACTGCTGGCAAAAGTGGGTCTGTCTGAACGCGCCAACCACTATCCGTCAGAGCTTTCCGGTGGCCAGCAGCAGCGCGTGGCGATTGCCCGTGCACTGGCGGTTAAGCCAAAACTGATGCTGTTTGATGAGCCAACCTCGGCGCTGGATCCTGAACTGCGTCACGAAGTGCTGACCGTCATGAAGCAGCTGGCAGAAGAAGGCATGACAATGGTTATCGTGACCCACGAAGTCGGCTTTGCCGAGAAAGTGGCTTCACGCTTAATCTTTATCGACAAAGGCCGTATTGCTGAAGACGGTAAACCGGCTGATCTGGTGAACAACCCGCCGAGCGAACGTCTGCGCGAGTTCCTGCAACACGTTTCCTGATGCTACTTGCTCCTCCCCCTGCGAACTGCCTCTTTATCAGATCTCTCCATCAAGAGGCAGTCGCAGGGGAGGGAGTCACCACACTTTATTACCCAAAACTTCACTTCCCTATCCTGCTCATTTCGTGGTCATGTAGTGGATGACGACGTTCACGTAATTCTTCCCCGCCAGACAATATTAAATAGCCTATTAAGGGTTAAATGCATGAGTAAACCTTTTAAATTTGGCTTATATGAGGGAGATTTAGGTTAATTCAGGAAAAGAGGTATGATTAAAACTTGATCAACTCAACCCGCAAGGATTAGCAGGTGGAACATGTTTACTCTCTATAGACATAGTGATATTGAATGGCAGCTAACCCCCGAAGATTACCCCCTCGTTTTATCACCAGACAGAGCAATGGATCAGGTAAAAAAGCATTATGACCTTGATCAAAGTCATTACAACCGTTTTGGGTATTTCGAGTTACCTGAGCGTTTGTCTTCATGCCCGCAAACGTGGCGACGTGCGCAAAGTGGATATGCCGATGAGGTTTACGATACCGTCAAAGACTCTCTTCGAATAGGCTGGCTGATTGGCATTGATCATTGGGAGGATTGGTGTTCATTTAATAATCCTTTCTATGTAGATGGAAATGGCGATCTGGTATGTGAAAACCCGAACGGGTATGACGAATGGTATCTTCGCGAAATTATTGACGGTTATAACAACGCCGTTGCCAGACGAAACGGCGTGAAGGCTTCACCGACTCAGCGGATCCCTTATGGCAGTTCCAGCGCAGAACCAAAACAATATGCTCAGGTGGCAAGGGAGATCAACAGCAAAGCGGCAGGCCGTTTGTTGGCCGCCGGGGGTATTTACAATGGAAACATTGAAGGTTATGCCAAAACAGCGCAGCAACTCGGCGGTGATGTTCAGGCCGGTTATGATCAGGTATTAAATGAGACAACTGTGGGTTCTGCTATTGCAATCACGTCAGTGGTTGCCGGGCTCGGGCTCAGTGGGTTAGGGGCTGTCAGTGAAATTTCTCAGTTAGAAAAACTAGCTCCAAGACAGAGCACATCAGCAGCAGGGGCTGTCCGCGCTAAGAAATTTTCGGGAAATTGGCGGACTGCGGATCTGGATGCAGCATTGAAAAAATTTGCCGGAAATCATCCTTTGGTTACAACGACGAACTCAGGAAAACGAATTTACGCTCACCCTGAGACTGGTGTACAAGTCGTTGAAGACTTAAGCGGCGACTATTTCCGCATCAATAACCCCTCCCTGCCAGGCAAAAGAACCTATTTAGATCTTGACGGTATTGTTCCAAATAACAAAATACTCGAAGGGGGTAAGCAGATAGGAAGGACTCAGAGTGAATATAATGAAGTCACTCATTTTAACATTCCAGGACGTAAATAACATGAAATGTATCTCTGTACCAACCAGCCAAGATGCCATGCAACGTCTTGATCTTGATGTATCTCTTGAGGATGATTTGATCGAAGTTACGATAACTGATGAACAATTTCAGTCTCTTATCGATACAGGTGTTATCAGTCGATTGAACCAGTTCATCGAAATTAACATAGACGAATTCGAAGATGAGAAAATTGTCGGCATTCGTGATTTAAGATTGGCTAAGAGTATTCTGGGGCAAGTTTCTCCATCAGATTGTACCAGTGCTGAAGTATTGGTGTCTCAAATAAATAAAGCGATTGAGTACAATACCGGCGTATTCTTCTACTTTTGACCTTAATGCTCCTCCCCCTTCGCAGGGAGGAGCAGATCTCATGTTTATGATCGTGAGGGCGGTTCAGAAAGCTTGCTGAGTGAGAGGTTGCAGACCATAGGCTGCAATCCCGAAACGAAGGCACCGCGCAGCGGCAAGATTTCCAGCCTGTCACGGTGGTACCTGAAACATAGCCTGCGAGCGAAGCACTTGTTGTAAAGGCGGGGAGGAATCCAAAGGAGGGAAAGCACTTCCCTCCTTTGGGCAGTTTCGGCGCGAGAGGCCGCGTGATAACCGTTATTGAGAAACCGAAATATTCTCGATCAAAGGGGTTGAAAGCCTCCCCGTTGCAGCGGCCTCCTGCAACTAATGCCTGGTCTGTTCCTTTTCCCTCGCCACGACCGAAAACTCCGCCATCATCCGCACCAGATCCTGCATACCGAGGTTAACCTGATTGATCACATCACCGGCATTGCGGCTCAGCACCACGCCACCGCCTGCGCGGTTGACGCAATTCCCCATACCATCAATCGCGGCCATCACACCATCACGGATGCTTTGCGTAAGCTGGTCAATTTCGACGGCAGCCTTGCGGGACTGATCGGCCAGTGAGCGAACCTCACCCGCCACCACTGCAAATCCCCTGCCCTGCTCGCCCGCATGCGCGGCTTCGATGGTGGCGTTGATGGCTAACAGGTTGGTTTGAGACGAAATACGGCGGATGGTATCAACCATTTCGCCAATACGTTCAGATGTCTGACCGAGCTGCCCGATGATGTCGGAAGTCCGCCGCGCCAGCGCTTCGACTTCCTGCATATCTTCCACTGCCTGCCGGACGATGGTCACGCCCTCTGCCGCGGTTTTGTCAGTAGTCAGCGACAGTTCATGCACGTGCGTCATCATGCTTTCCTGCTGACGCTGCTGATCCATCTGATCCGTAATGTCATGCGCGATTTTGACGATTTTTATCACTTTGCCGTCATCATCGATCACCGGGTTATAGCTCGCCTCCAGCCAGACAGACTGACTGTGGCCAGTGATGCGCTCAAAACGGCCAAGGATAAATTCACCGTTTCTCAGACGCTGCCAGTGATTGCGGTACTCGTGGGAATCACAGTATTGCGGGACACAAAACATCGTGTGGGAATGGCCCTTAATTTGCTGCAAAGAATAACCCATGACTTTCAGGAAGTTATTGTTCGCAGAAATCACATGACCTTCAGGTGTAAAGGTAATCAGCGCCATTGAACGGTCAAGTGCTTGTAAAATTCCCTGATGCTCGTGGGATTCATTAATTCTTTCAGATACATCACTGGCAATTTTAATTATTTCGGTCACTTTGCCTTGTTTATTTTTCACCGGAACATAATTTGCCTCAAGCCAGATTATATTCCCGTTTTTGTGTACACGTTTAATATTTCCGCTGACCGACTTTCCCTGCCGCAAACCTTCCCAGTGAAGACGATACGCATCGCTGGCAACAAACTCCGGGGTGCAGAAAATCCGGTGAGGCTGACCAATCACCTCGTTTCTGCTGTACCCCATGCTGCTGAGAAACAGGTCGTTAACCTCAAGCACCACGCCTTCCGGCGCGAAAGCGATCATCGGAACCGCCTGCTGGATCGCAGCGAATTTATCACGCCATATCGTACTAAACTGATGAGAAAATAATTGCATAGGACAGACACCCTGTGGCTGATAACGTGAATTAATGTGTAATCACAGTTAATTTATAAAAATACACGTGCTAATTCCCACAAATGATGAGTAAAGTTACTCATCATCATGCGAAAGATTAGTCTGACCCCTGGGTGGGTTTAGGCAGGTGCGTGAAAATTTAAATAGCGCAGTGAAAAATAAGCTCACCAGCAAAATCATTACTCTGATAATTAACAAACTTTATTATAGTCAATTAAGCTTAATTTAATTCACCAAAAAAGAAAGGGGCTGGCAGGAGTATTTTTTCCAGCATATTCACCGTCAGATAAACACGCTGGAATACAGGAATTCACAACGTGATCAGACTGACCAGCGTTTGATTGCCCAACTTTTTTGCTGCGAAGGCGTCAGGAAAGTCCAGGCGACAAAACGGCTGATCTTGTTGCCATGCACCATTTCGACAGTGCGGACATCCGTCGCTTCCTCTTCACGAAGTGCGTCATACAGTAACGGCAGCGTCGTTTTTTTGGAAATCAGCACGGTGTACCAGAAACAGTTCTGCGCTTTACCGGCGCTCTCTTCTGCCATACGGACCACAAAGGCTTCTTCACCACCTTCACACCACAATTCGTTGTGCTGACCACCGAAGTTAAGCTCTGCGGTGCCCGCACGTCTGTCCAGACCCAGGTTTTGACGTTTACGCTGGCTGCCGGATGCCGCATCTGCCGCTGAAGCGTGGAACGGCGGATTACACAGCACCGCGTCGTATCGCTCATCATGGCGGATAATGGTGTCGAGAATACGCTGCGGTTTCGCCTGTAAACGGAAACGCACCTGATTGGTCAGTTGCGGATTGGTGGCGACGATTTTTTTAGCCGCCGCCATTGATATCGGATCAATCTCACTGGCGGTGAAGCGCCAGCCGTATTCACGTAAACCAATAATCGGGTAAATACAGTTCGCGCCCACACCGATATCCAGCACGGAAATGTCTTTGCCTTGCGGGATATTGCCGTTGTTGCTGCCCGCCAGAAGATCTGCCAGATGGTGAATATAATCTGCACGCCCGGGAATTGGCGGGCACAGGTAATCAGCCGGAATATCCCAGTTTTCAATCTGATAGCAATCGCGCAGCAAAGCACGGTTCAGGGCTTTTACCGCCTGAGCGTTGGCGAAATCAACCGACAAATCGCCCCATTTATTTTCGACGACGAACGGTGCAAGTTCCGGGCTGCTGGCAATCAGGGCCGGGAAATCATAGCGGCTGCGATGACGATTTCGCGGGTGAAGACCGCTTTTTTCCTGAGGGAAGACTTTCTTTTTTTCCACCTGAGTGACTCTCCGAAAGGTGTGCGCGACGCATGAAATATGCGATGGGGCGTTGGATATTTATGAATGGCGCACAAGATACCACAAAGCGCCGCCGCCTGCCGGATGCATGCTGACTCGGGCGGGCACATAAAAACGGTCAACGTCTGATTAATTCGGGTAATGTACAAATCATAGTCTTTATGAATTATTTGCTGAGGAAAATCATGAACACTGATGAACGTTACTACTACGAGCCCGCTAAAGGCCACGGCCTGCCCCATGATCCGTTAAACGCCATTGTCGGCCCGCGTCCGATTGGCTGGATTTCATCACGCAATGCCGCCGGACAACGCAACCTGGCGCCGTACAGCTTCTTCAACTGTTTCAATTACCGTCCGCCGATCATTGGTTTTGCCAGCAGTGGCTGGAAAGACAGCGTGGCGAATATTGTCGAAACCGGTGAATTCGTCTGGAATCTGACCACCCGACCGCTGGCGGTGAAAATGAATGAAAGTTCGGCCTCGCTGGAACATGGCGCGGATGAGTTTGATTTCGCCGGTCTGACGCCGCAACCGGGAACACTGGTTGCCGCGGATCGCGTGCTGGAAAGCCCGGTGAACTTTGAGTGCAAACTGACGCAGTGTATTCAGCTTAAAACGGCCGCCGGTAGCGATATCGATACCTGGCTGGTGCTGGGCGAAGTGGTTGCCGTGCATATCGCGCCACATCTGCTGATTGACGGCATTTATCAGACTGCGCTTGCCGAACCGGTATTACGCGCCGGTGGCCCTTCCGCCTACTACGGTATTTCAGAAGATTTACGCTTTGACCTGATACGCCCCGACGCCCGTTGACCTGAGGCGTAAGACAAAAAAAAGCCACCGCACGTTGACCCTGCCGGTGGCTTTTTTACGCATGATCTTTATTTTTTGCTGTAACTATTTTCTACCGTAGTTCTGTTCAACGAAATCCGCAAAATCCTGACACATCGCGTCATCACCGTCGGCACTGTCAGCGAGGATCAACGCACCATCCACCACGCGGATATGCACATTCAGATCGAAATCCGCTTCAGGTTGCTCACGTTTTGATGCCTTTTCAATGGTCTGCTGCGCTTCCTGCCACGCCGCATCCACGGTCTGATTACAGGCCTGCGCCAGATAATCCGGATTGAACCCCTCGCCGGTCAGGCTGCGCAAGGTATCGTCGTGACTGACGCTGTTACCCGGCGTCCAGTAATGCTTCGCCAGATCCGGGCCGATGGCCGGATTGTCGGTCAGATAACCATCGCGTTTCAGGAAGAAAGCGCGGGTCTGTTCCACGGCCATCATCGCCAGCAGATAGCCCTGATACGAACAGGCGGATTCCATGGAAAGCAGATGCGGGATAGCGAGCGTCGGACGCGGACTGCCGGTGACGCCCAGAATATGGGTTTCGACATCACGCGCCAGCGCGGTCATCGCTTCCGGCGTGCGTTTCTCATCCGGCCACTGATAAAGCTGCCACTCGAAATACGGCACCAGCAGAATGTGACGTTCATTGAAGGAACGCATCGGCTGACGGGCTTCAATACTGGCGCGGATCAGTTCATCCGGCACCGGTTCACCTGCGGTATTTTTCGCATAACGTTTCAGCCAGTCAGCATCTTCCAGCAGGCTGTCGCAAAACATGGATTGCGTTTCCGCATAGGCCATGGACGTCGGCGGGAATTCCTGCGAGAAGCATGGCGCATTCTGGCGGATATTGGCGAAGTGCGCCGCATGGCCGCCTTCATGGAACAGCGTATTCAGGCCATTCGCGCCACTGCCAATCTGATCAGGTTTCGCCAGGCTGGTGAAGTTAATCACCGCTGGCACCCATTTGCCGTTGTCATAGAACGGCGGCACCGGCCCGTGCATAAAACCATTTTCAAACTTGCCTTCGCGTACCAGCAAATCCAGCTGCATTTCTGCACCATTAAAACCGATATTCAGGCGCTTGAAGCTGTCTATCCAGCGACGCAGGGAATCAGCGAACGGGAAGTAAGGATCGAGCTGACGGGTGACGTCACCGGCGCTGGCGAAGCGGATATTCCATGGCAATAGTGCGGCGTCGCCTTCACGCGCGACCAGTTCATTGAGGCTGCGGGTGTTGCTTTCGCGGGTTTGCTCTTCGAAACGATCGAGGATGGCGAATAACTGTTCCGGCGACATGCGCTCGGTTTTATTCACTTTATAATCGAAGTAGTTGCGGTAACCGAGCTGACGCGCAAAACGGTTACGCAAGCCGATCAGCTCAGGCAATCCGTTATGCAGCAGCCAGTCCTCCAGTTCGCGCAATGCATTTTGCGAACTCCGGCGGTAGACTTCATTTTCGTTATTCGCCTGATTGGTCAGCAGCTCGCCAAGGGAGGCATTAACGCGCTCGCCTTTGCTGTTGATGTGCGTCATGCGGTACTGCTTACGTTTGCCGAACAGCGCCGATTCCGCCTGAATAATTTCATCCAGCAGCGCCTGTGCTTTAGGGTCTTCAATCACGTTACAGTCAAAGAAATTCAGCCAGCCACGCAGACCGTGCAGTAAGGCATCACGCGCCTCGCTGGCGGATTCTTTTTCGACGCGGGCAATCGCATCACGTAATTCCTGCGGGCGGGAAGGTTGGGCGATAAAACGTTTGTACGCCGTTTCAGCAGCGGAGAAAGCCGCAGAAACAGTGTCATCACCGGTGCCCATATAGTGTTGCCAGAACAAATTTTCTTTGTCCTGATGAACTTTGAGGTAATCGCGATTGAGGGCGTTAAAGTAGTCCTGAGCCTGTTTCATGCATTCTTCTCTGCTGAAAGTTAACGAGATTATGCATTGAGTGTATGTTCGCAAAGCGGTTATGTCGATATGGCAAAACCGCTTTTGAACGTCAGGCAGGAAGGTGCGGAGATCAGTTTTTCTTAACAAACTCAGATTTGAGTTTCATCTGGCCGAAACCATCAATTTTGCAATCGATGTTGTGATCGCCTTCGACTAAACGAATGCCTTTCACTTTGGTGCCGATTTTCAGCATCGAAGAACTGCCTTTCACTTTCAGGTCTTTGATCACGGTGACAGAATCGCCATCCGCCAGCAGATTGCCGTTGGCATCCACCACTTTCAGTACATCATCATCTGCCGCAGCATCACTGTTCATCGACCAGACATGACCGCATTCAGGGCAGTTAAGCATTTCGCCGTCCTGCCAGGTGAATTCGGATTGACACGTCGGGCAAGCTGGTAAAGTTTCCATATTTAAATCCCCATAAAATTTTATAAAAAAACGAATAAAATCATGAAATAAATTTCGTAGTTTCTCTATTTTAGCGGTTAACCACACTTTTGAACAGGGTAACGGAGTTTTTGGGGAGCTGAGCCGGACTTAAACGCAGGATTTATAGAGGAATACAGGCAGTTTTTTAACTCCTCCTCCTGCGAAGAGGGAGGCCGGGAGGGGGTATTAAAGGCGAAACCCATGCTTATGCACACGTAAACGCCTGATTTTGACCTTAATACCCCACCCCAACCCTCCCCTTCGCAGGGAGGGAGCGGATCGAGTTCGGTTAAAAAATCTGATCCACAATCATTCTGGCCTCAACCATATCGGCACAAACCTCTGCGGCCACCAGACAACACGCCAGTTGCGTGATGATCGCCTGCGGAATAGCGCGTTCGCCCTTCAGGCATTCCTGAATGTAGGCAACGGTAGTGGCGACATCTTTGCTTGCCGGCACGTCCGCACCGAAAATCTCTTCTTTTTCGGCCAGTACGCGCTGTTCGCCACCGGCGATAAAGTGCGTCTGCGGAAAGCGTGAAGGGTTCGCGTACACTTCCCCTTCAGTGCCTTGCGTCAGGAGCGCACGGCCATCAATCTGGCGGAAGAACGAGGAAACACGCTGCACGTATTCAGGGTGCGAAACACTCGATAAACGCAGGGAATCCTGACCGGTAAACGGCGTGATAAGTTTCGCCAGGGTATGGCTGCTGTTTCGCACCCCCATCTGCCAGCGCAACGCGAGCTGTTTTTCGACTGGCGGGCAAAGTACGGAGATTGGCACAAATACCGGTGCGTCAGCCGCATCTGAAAGCTGTTGTGCGTCCTGCTGGCTTTGTGCTGCGCGGATGCCGAGCGCGCGAAAAATCTCAGCACTGGTGATGCGGGTAGGATCTTCATCCACACCATGCACCAGCACCGGCAAGCCGAGACGGCTGAGCAGGATAGCCAGCAGCGGCGTCAGATTCGCCTGTTTACGTGCACCGTTATAGGTTGGGATCACGACCGGCAGCGGACGATCAGCCGGTGCCTGAAGGCGCATCACGCACTCGTCCATCGCCTGATAAAAACCGAGCATTTCTTCTTCCGCTTCGCCTTTGATACGAAACGCAATCAGCAGCGCACCGAGTTGCAGATCCGGCACCTCGCCCGCCAGCATGTGGCGATACAACACATGCGACTGCTCACGGTTCAAATCGCGGGCGTGATTTTTGCCCCGTCCCACTTCTTTGATGAGTTTGGTGTAATCCATCGTAGCCTTACCTTGTCTGTGCAATCATGTGTCAGTGGAAAGAAGTTATCGTCTGCGCGCACGGCGACGAACCGGGTCTTTCTTCGCGGTCTTGAGAATATCGGGACGCTTCACTGAACCGGGCGCTGGCATTTCGCGCTGTTCAATCGGGAATACCGGCAATGCCGCCAGCAGGCGTGCACCGTAACTTTTTGTCAGCAGGCGCTTATCGTAAATCACGATTTCGCCCGTACATTCATGGCTGCGGATCAGTCGCCCGACCTGCTGGATCAGATTGAATGACGCGCTGGGCAAACTCTGCACTTCAAACGGATAGCGTTTCAGCGTTTTCAGCCATTCACCTTCCGTCAGAATAACCGGACTGTCGATAGGGGGGAAAGCGATCTTATGGATATGTACCTGCGTCAGCAGTTCCCCTTTCAGGTCCAGCCCTTCGGCGAACGATTGCAGGCCAATCAACACGCTGGTGGTGCCCGCAGCGACGCGTTTACGGTGCTCCTCGACCAGCCGGTAGCGCGGCTGATCGCCCTGCACCAGTAACATCAGGCGTAAATCCGGTAACAGCGCCACAAACTGCTGTAACGCACGGTTGCTGGCAAACAATACCAGTTGACCGGTATGCCCCCCTTTCGCCAGTTCAGCGCGGAAGAAATCTGCCATTTCCTGAATATGCGCGGCCTCATTGGCCATCACCGGTTCGAGGGTCATTTGCGGAATGACCAGCTTGCCCTGCTCGACGTGATTAAACGGCGAATCCAGGCTGACAAACCGGTCACCGGCTTTTTCCGTCAGCCCGCTCATTTCCTGAAGCCGGGAAAAACTGTTCAGCGAGCGCAATGTCGCGGAAGTGATCACCACATGCGGCACTTTGCGCCACAGCATTTTTTCCAGCTGTTCGCTGACGCGGATCCCCGCGCAATGAAACACCAGATGTGTCTGGTTATCGAAATACGAACGCGTCACCCATTTGCCAATCGGGGCATTCGAGGCCTTGTCCAGCGCCGCCAGCCGCCACAGTTTGCTCATGGTTTCGAGATACCCCTGCATGCGGCTCATATGCAGAATCGCGCGGTGTAAACGGATAATATCGTGCTTGCCGGTTTTCTCGCTGAGGTCATTCACCATGTATTCTGCCAGGCTGCGCAGGCCATCGGTGAGTTTAAACAGGCGGCTGCACTGTTCGGTCAGTTCAGGGGGTAAGACGCCCAGCTCGAAACGGTATTCGGCTTCCGGTTCTGCAGGCGGCAGATGCTGGCTGACCGCTTGCTCGATCAGCAGCAGCAGTTCGCGCATTTCGGCACAGTGGTTATGCAGGCGTTCAGCATGGGTCAGCGGCGGCGGATTTTTCGGGGTGAACAGCGCCAGACATTGCTCAATCTGCCGCACAAAGTTGTCCAGTTGCAGGTTATTCCACACCGCAGTGATTTCGGCTTCGACTTCCAGCGCATCACGCGCCACTTCCGGCAAATGATGGCCTTCATCAAGCACCAGCAGCAGATCTTTCGCCGGCGGCAGCACCGATTCCGATTCCAGCGCAGCCATCACCAGCGCGTGGTTAGTCACCACCACATCGGCACTTTCAATCTCTTTGCGCGCCACAAAATACGGGCATTCGCGGAAATAGTGGCAGTTACGGCTGAGGCAGTTGGCTTTGTCGGTGCTGATTTTTATCCACAGCGGATCGTCGATGGTTTTCTGGTAATGATCGCGCAATCCGTCCCACTCGTAGCGGGACAACGCGGTTTCCAGCGTTTTACAGAGTTTCTGTTCTTCGCCGCTGGAAGGCGCCAGTTCATCGCCGAGGAACAACCCGAGGTCGCCCTGCGCATTCTCGTTACTCATCGCCGCCAGATTACGCGGGCAGACATAACGGCCACGCCCGAATGCGCCGGTGAATTTCAGATCCGGAATAATTTTTTTCAGCAGCGGGAGATCTTTACTAAAAATCTGATCCTGCAACGCCACGTTGGCGGTGCTGACAATCAGCGGTTTTTCTTCCTCGCGGCTGACGGCAATGCCGGGGATCAGATAGGACAGCGTTTTCCCGACGCCAGTTGGCGCCTCAATGGCCAGATGCCGTGCAGAATCCCCCGAGAACGCTTTCGCCACCTCTGCAATCATCTGACGTTGCGGAGCGCGGGAAATGAAGTCCGGGATTTGCTGTTGCAGGGCTTTGTACCACTGGCTTATCTGATTTTTTACTGCGGGGGAAAGCGCCATGCATCTCTTTTTTGTTGGAAGTGAGACAGGAATGTCGGGGGCTATTGTCACACAGACCCGCTTCCGGCGCAGCCCGAAATCTCAATTCCTCCTCCTTACGGGTGAACGAAAATTGTGCAGAAAAAACGGAGGATGTGTAAAAAAAGAAAAAGTTCATTTCTGACTGTCATAAATTGATCACAAAAATACGGTAAAAAACTCTCGCTGAGAAAAATCCGAGTCCACACGGAATGCACAGCAAAAAATGGTGATTAGCGTCTTTCCATAAGACTTCATATAAAGCTTTCCCAAAAAGCTTTTAATAGAAAATGCAGGGTAAAAATTCATGAAACGTAATATTCTGGCACTTTTAATTCCTGGTTTATTGATTGCATCAGGCGCACACGCAGCGGAAGTTTATAATAAAGACGGCAATAAACTGGACCTGTACGGTAAAGTGAAAGGTCTGCATTACTTCTCTGACGCTGCCAGCAATGACGGCGACCAGAGTTATATTCGTTTCGGTTTTAAAGGCCAGACACAAATTAATGACCTGATCACCGGCTACGGCCAGTGGGAATACAACGTCATGGCTAACCATGCTGAATCTGACAGCAAAACGCCAAGCACCACCGGCACCAAAACCCGTCTGGCCTTCGCTGGCCTGAAATTCGGTCAATACGGTTCCGTCGACTATGGCCGTAACTACGGTGCGCTGTACGACGTTGAAGCCTGGACCGATATGTTCCCTGAATTCGGCGGCGACGGTTATACCAAGGCTGACCGCTTCATGACTGGCCGTACCAACGGCGTAGCCACCTACCGTAACCGTGGCTTCTTCGGCCTGGTTGACGGTCTGAACGTTGCCGTTCAGTACCAGGGCAAAAATGAAAACGACGGTCGCGGCAGCAGCACAGCTAACGGCGACGGTTATGCACTTTCCACCACTTACGCACTGGGTGACAGCGGCGTGAGCCTGGGTGGTGCCTATGCTTCTTCTGACCGCACAACTGCTCAGAGTAATTCCACTTACGGCAAAGGTGATAAAGCAGACGCATGGACTGGCGGCATGAAATATGACGCAAATGGCGTTTATTTAGCCGCAATGTATGCTGAAACCCGTAATATGGTGGCAATCACCGTCCCTGGCGGAATTGCAGGCGCACCGGCTGGCAGCGGTTTTGCGAATAAAACACAAACCTTCGAAGCCGTTGCACAATATCAGTTTGAAAATGGCCTGCGCCCTTCACTGGGTTATGTCCAGACTAAAGCAAAAGATATTGAGAATATCGGTGATGCCGACCTGGTTAAATACGTTGACGTAGCCGCGACCTATTATTTCAACAAAAATATGTCTGCGTATGTTGATTATAAAATCAACCAACTGTCTGACGACAATAAACTGGCTCTGAACAACGACGATATCACTGCCGTTGGCCTGGTTTATCAGTTCTAAATTTAAGCGTTTTACCCCCTCATTGTTATTTCTCTGTCTTTGATTTTTTTGGCCGGACTCACCCTCCGGCCTTTTTCATTTCTGTCATTTTCCGGCACATCTCGCGTAACTCATCATTTATTCTTTCACACCCCGCTGAATCTGCTAAAGTTTTAACGATTTTCATGAATGCGAATCCTTCGTAACAAGCATAGGGACAACCAATGAATAAAATTTCGCTTTGCACCACCAGTGCTTTAATCATGCTGGCCCTCAGTGGCTGTGCGCAGCAAAAAACCGATGCCCAGCAGAAGCTGAACGATCAGTCCGTCATGGCACTGAACTGGTTCCAGCAATCCGGTGAATATCAGGCGCTGGCTTATCAGGCATTTAACACGGCCAAAATGGCTTTCGATCAGGCGCAGCCTCTGGCTGGTCAGAAGAAAGCCGTTGTCGTTGACCTCGATGAAACCATGCTCGATAACAGCGCATACAGTGCGTGGCAGGTCAAAGCGAACAAGCCATTCGACAGCAAGACCTGGTCTCAGTGGACAGCAGCCCGCCAGGCAACAGCCGTTCCCGGTGCGGTTGAATTCGCTAATTATGTCAACACTCACGGCGGCACGATGTTCTACGTGTCCAATCGCAAAACCAGCGAATACGCCGCGACACTGGATAATATGAACCGTCTGGGCTTTACCGGCGCCAATGAAAAAACCATGCTGCTGAGTTCTGATACCTCCAACAAGCAGGCACGTTTTGATTCCATCAAAGCCGCGGGTTATCACGTGGTGATTTACATCGGCGACAACCTGAATGACTTTGGTTCTGCCACCTACCATCAGGGCAACGAGCAGCGTCGGGCGTTTGTGAATCAGAACCATCAGCACTTCGGTACACAATATATCGTGCTGCCAAATCCGCTGTACGGTGACTGGGAAAGTGGTCTGGCGAAGGATTACAACAAGCTGACGCCTGAGCAGAAACTGTCAGCGCGGGAGCAGAATTTGAAGACGTGGAGCGGGAAATAAGCCCGTTGCGGTTTGCTCCTCCCCCTGCGAAGGGGGAGGTTGGGAGGGGGTTTTAGACTGTAAATCAATTGCCTGAGCGGAAACTTCACCCAACGTTTTTGCTTTAATACCCCACCCCAGCCCTCCCCTTCGCAGGGGAGGGAGCGGAACGGTGAACGCCTGAGTAATGTCTGCCTTTTGTCAGGACATCGCGTTAAATCTCCGGATTCCCCACTAACCCATCGATCAATATCTGCGGTGTCCCCTGCGAGCAGCGCTCAATTCTGCCGCGTACACCGTAGACCCGCGCCAGACTGTCGGCAGTGATCACGTCTTCCGGCTCGCCATCGGCAATCAGATTGCCGTCTTTAAGCATCAGCACGCGGTCGCCATGACGCAGGGCGATATTGATGTCATGCACCACAACCACTGTCACGATATTGCGTTTCTGCGTTTCCTTGCGCACCAGATCCATGACATGGAACTGGTAGTTGAGATCGAGTGCGCTGAGCGGTTCGTCCAGCAGGAGTAATGACGGCTGACGGATCAGCGATTGCGCCAGGCCAACCAGTTGCTTCTGACCACCGGAAAGCTGATCGAGATAACTCAGCGCCAGATGTTCGATACCCAACTGACGCAAAAGCGCCATCACTGTATCGGTACCTTCCGCATTCTTGCCTTTACCGCCGCCGGACGCGCGCTGCGCCACGATAATGGATTCCAGCACATGCAGATGTACGCCCGCAGGCAGAGTTTGCGGCAGATACACCACCTGCTCTGCACGTCGTGCAAACGGCATCGGCATTAAATCGTGTCCGTCGAGCATCAGCTGCCCTTCCGCACGGTTAAGCCCGGCGAGAGAACGCAGCAACGTCGACTTACCGCTGCCATTTGGCCCGAGCAGAACGGTAATTTTCCCGCGTGGCAACATCGGTACATTCAGATTGCGGATCACGCGGCGCTTCGGATATCCGGCGTTGAAATCGCGGATTTGCAGGCCCTGCGTAGCAGCATTCAGTAAATCTTCAGGACGCGTTTCTAACATCGCAGACATCAGATGTTCCCCCGGTGGCGCAGAATAATACTCAGGAAGAACGGCACGCCAACCAGAGACGTCACGATACCGACAGGAATAATGACGCCCGGCACCAGATTTTTAGAGGCTACCGACGCCATCGACAACACCAGCGCGCCAATCAGCGCACTGGCGGGCAGATAAAAACGGTGATCTTCACCAAACATCAGGCGGGCGATATGCGGCGCCACCAGCCCGATAAAACCGATGGGCCCGACGAAAGCCACCGCCAGTGCGGAAAGAATACTGATGCGCAGTAACGTACCGAGGCGCAGGCGACGCACGTCGATACCAAAACTGACGGCACGATCTTCACCCAGACGCAGCGCGGTGAGTTTCCACGCGCTCATCATCGACCACGGCAATAAAATCAGGAATGCCAGCACCATCACGCCGAGTTTAACCCACGACGCCCTCGCCAGGCTGCCCATCGTCCAGAAAACCAGCCCCTGTAAGGTGTCTTCGGTGGCGATAAACTGCATCAGCGAAACCAGTGCGTTGAAGGTAAAGACCAGCGCGATACCAAACAGCACCACACCGGAGCTGGCAACGCGCGTCCAGCGGGTGATACCGTCGAGCATCAGTGCGGCAAATAAGGCAAAAATGAAGGCGTTGGCGGAGATAAACCATTGATCCGGCACGCCGGGAATCCCAATGCCAAGCACAATCGCCAGCGCCGCACCAAACGCCGCAGCAGAAGACACGCCCAGCGTAAACGGACTGGCCAGCGGGTTATTGAGGATGGTCTGCATTTCAGCACCGGCAAGGCCCAGTGACATACCAACCGCCACCGCCATCAGCGCGTAAGGCAGACGAATATCCCAGACAATCACCCGCGTGCCCGGATCCGCCGCTGCGGCGTCAAACAGCGTTTTCCACAATGTGCCGAGCGATAACCCCGAAGGCCCCATAATGAAATCAATCACCAGTGAAACGACAATCGCCAGTACCAGGATCAGCATAACTAACAGACGGCGGCGCACGATATTCTGGTATCGCCCCATAACGCTGTCTTCGGCGTTGACGTTCACCCTCAGGGTGGGTTCGGTAGTTGCACTCATTTTCGCTTCAATCTCATTAAGTTAAAACTTACGGCGGGAGAACATGTTCTGGGGTTCCCGTAGGAAGGAAATAAATGATAATAATTATCAATGTGTTTTGCAAAACCTATCAGACATTCAAAGTAAACAAGGGCGTAACAAAGCATGACGTAATGGGTCTCCTGGCTTGAATCGCAGGCATGAAAAAGCGGAGCCTGAGCTCCGCTTTTCAATGCCATGGAAATCGGGGTCTGTTACTTATCGACGTGATCCGGGAATTCCATTTCGCTGTATTTCACCACTTTAGTGCCTTTGCTCAGCTTGTAGCCGAACCAGATGATCAGGAACAGTGGCAAGCCAATGTAAGTCGCCGCTACGCCACCCCAGTCAATGGTGTCTTTCAGGAATGCCTGATAGTTCTGGCCCAGCGTAATGATCAGACACAACACAAAGGCGAAAACCGGGCCGAACGGGAAGAAACCTGACAGATAAGGCAGTCTCTTCAGATCACGGCCCTGTAAGACATAACCGCGACGGAAGCGGTAATGGCTGACCGCAATCCCCAGCCAGGCGATGAAACCGGTCATGCCCGACGTGTTCAGCAGCCACAGGTAAACGGTCTGATTACCAAACATTGAGCTCAGGAAACACAACGCCGCCACGATAGTGGTGGCATACAGCGCGTTACGCGGCACACCCCCTTTCGACAGCTTAGCGAATATGCGCGGCGCTTTGCCTTCGCTCGCCAGGGTAAACAGCATGCGGGTTGAGGCGTACATTCCGGAGTTACCGGCTGACAGTACCGCCGTCAGGATCACAGCATTCATTACCGCCGCCGCTGATAACAGACCCGCATTACGGAATACCAGCGTGAACGGACTTACCGAGATATCGCCGACTTCATTACGCAGCAGGTTCGGATCGGTATAAGGAATGATCAGGCTGATCACCAGAATCGCCAGAATATAGAACAGCAGAATACGCCAGAAAACCTGACGCACCGCGCGCGGAATATTCTTGCCCGGATTCTCAGATTCGCCCGCCGCCACCCCGATCAGTTCAGTGCCCTGGAAGGAGAAACCGACAATCATCGCCACGCCTATCATCGAGGCAAATCCGCCTGCAAACGGCGCATCCCCGATGGCCCAGTTATGCCAGCCCGCCGTTTCAGCACCGCGCATAATGCCGGTGATCATCAGGACGCCAACGGCGATAAAGATGATGACGGTAACCACTTTGATCAGCGAGAACCAGTATTCCGCCTCGCCAAAACCGCGCACGGAAATGTAGTTGAGCAGGAAAATCAGACCAAGGAACAAGGCGCTCCAGATCCAGCCCGGTGTGTCCGGGAACCAGTAATTCATCACCAGTTGTGAGGCCACCAGGTCAACCGCGATGGTGACTGCCCAGTTGTACCAGTAGTTCCAGCCCAGTGCGAAACCGAAGCCTTCTTCAACATAACGGGAGCCGTAAGTGGAGAATGAACCGGAAACCGGCATGAACGCCGCCAGCTCACCGAGGCTGGTCATCAGGAAGTAAACCATGATGCCGATTAATGCGTAGGAAAGCAGTGCCCCACCCGGGCCTGCCTGGGAAACTGTCGCACCTGATGCAACGAATAACCCCGTACCAATTGAACCGCCTATGGCGATCATCGTTAAGTGACGTGCCTTCAGCTCGCGACGCAGTGTGGGAGCCACCTGCGTATTTTTTGTAGGTTGTTGAGCCATTTTTTCCCTATATCCGCTCGTCATGTGCAAATTTAAGCGCGGATTGTAGCAAAACCTGCCGCTCTGAATAGCAGGAACGACCTGTTATAAGACACCTTCATAACTGGCCGCAGATCATTAGTGAAAGACCGTTATTGGGCTTCGCGACAATAGGTTAGAAAACGTGATAATGCGCCGGAGATATGTTTTTGCCGGTGATGAATCAGGTAAAGCTTACGCACCAGCGGCGCGACGGGCAGCCGGATTTCCACCAGCGAACCGCTGCTCAGCTGCTCAGAAATCACCCGCCGCGAGAGGCAACTGATCCCGATGCCATGCCTTACAGTGTGCTTAATGGCCTCGGAATTCCCCAGTTCCATCACCAGGTTAAAATCCGGCAACTGAGGCAACAGCAGATGATCTAACACCTCACGGGTACCGGAACCGCGCTCGCGCAGGATCCAGGGTTCACGCGCCAGCGATTCCAGCGAAACGACCCGCCCTGCCAGCGGATTTTCCGGCGCGACAAACACCACCAGTTCATCATCCAGCCAGGGCTGAGTGATCAGTTCCGGCATCTGACACGGGCCTTCGATCAGACCGAGATCGACACGAAAATCCGCCACCGCGTTAATAACATCATTGGTATTACCGACATTCAGCTCCAGCGGCGTATTGGGGAAATCCAGGCGGTAATCCGCGATCATCGCCGGCAGCATATAGTTGCCGATGGTGCTGCTCGCGCCGATGCGCAGCGAACCGTTATCGTGATTGAACAGTCGCTCGATTTCGCCCGCCTGTTCGAGCAACGCCAGCGCTTTCGGATACAGTAAACGCCCATGCTCATTAATTACCAGCCGCTTCCCGACACGGTCAAATAACTGCACGCCAAGCTGCCCTTCGATATCGGCCAGCGCCGCACTGACCGCCGATTGTGATAATGAAAGCACAACCGACGCCTGCGTGGTCGAACCGCTTTTCAGCACCTCGGCGAAAACTTCAAGTTGTCGCAATGTTATGTGCATAAATGTCCCGCTATTCTCACGCGCCTGACAGCACGCTGTGCTTTAAGTATAGACCCTTGCCTTGCAGGCCTCTTTTGAATGAAGGTTTTATACCAGTTTTACAGCTAGGTTATAAAGTAATAATCTATTTCATTTTTATATAAGCGCGGCGTAGCCTTGTTTCATCACTCCTGAACGAGGAACGGACAATGAGTACACTTGCGCTTAAAAATGAAAATAAAAAGACGGCGGATAAACACCCTTTACCCCATTTGTCGGGCTTTGGCCGCGTGTTACCCGGGCTGGCGCTGACCGGTGTGATCACTGCACTCGCGCTCTGGCTGAGCGATATTCCTGCACTGAGTCATCTCGGCCTGAGCGCGCTGACGCTGGCGATTGTCATCGGCATGGTGGTCGGCAATACGGTATATCCGGCGGCAAAACCCTGGTGCGAAGACGGCGTGACGCTGGCGAAACAACGTCTGTTGCGTCTGGGGATTATCCTTTACGGCTTGCGGCTGACCTTCGCACAAATCGCCGATGTCGGCGCGACCGGTATTGTGATCGACGCGCTGATGTTGTGTTCCACTTTCGCCCTCGCCTGCTGGCTTGGACAGCGGGTGTTTAAACTGGATCGCGATACCGCGATGCTGATTGGCGCAGGCAGCAGCATCTGTGGCGCAGCGGCGGTGATGGCGACGGAACCGGTGCTGAATGCCAAAGCAGAGAAAGTGACGGTTGCAGTCGCCACTGTCGTTATCTTCGGGACAGCCGCCATCTTTCTGTATCCGTGGTTATGGCATCTGAATGCGCAGTATCACTGGCTGAGTTTTACCGCTGCTCAGTTCGGCATTTACACCGGTTCAACGGTGCACGAAGTGGCGCAGGTCGTGGCGGCCGGTCAGGGTGTCAGCCCGGATGCGGAAAACGCGGCAGTGATCGCCAAGATGATCCGCGTCATGATGCTGGCACCATTCCTGCTGCTGCTCTCTGGCTGGAAGTCACGTAAAGAGGTACAACAAGGTGGCCAGAATGCGGGCATGCGCAATATAACTATCCCATGGTTTGCCCTGCTGTTTATTCTGGTGGCAGCATTCAACTCGCTGAATATTTTGCCACACAACTGGATCCCGGCGCTGATTACGCTCGATACCGTGCTGCTGGCGATGGCGATGGCGGCGCTCGGGCTGACCACCCACATGAGCGCACTGCGTCAGGCGGGGCTTAAACCGATGCTGCTGGCGGCGTTGCTGTTTATCTGGCTGATTGTCGGCGGTGCCGGTATCAACCAAGTGGTTCAGCATCTTTTTGGCTGATATTGCTGCTTTTAACACTTCAGTGCTGCGCCTCCTGCCCGGAGGCGCTATCATTTGTCCATAAACGCGATGAATAACTGAGGAGCAAAAATGAAGTTTGTGGGAGCACACGTGAGTGCGGCCGGGGGTGTCGATCAGGCGGTTCTGAGGGCACACGAGCTGGAAGCCACGGCTTTTGCGCTTTTCACCAAGAATCAGCGTCAGTGGAAAGCCGCACCGTTGCCGGAAGACGTCATCGAAAAATTCAAAGTGGCCTGTGAAAAATACGGTTACCAAAGCAATCAGATTTTGCCGCACGACAGCTACCTGATTAACCTCGGGCACCCGGTGACTGAGGCGCTGGAGAAATCCCGCGAGGCGTTTCTAGATGAGCTGCAACGTTGTGAACAGCTGGGCCTGTCGCTGCTGAATTTCCATCCGGGCAGCCACCTGATGCAAATCGAAGAAGATAAATGCCTGGCGCTGATTTCTGAATCCCTGAACATTGCGCTGGATAAAACCAAAGGCGTGACTGCGGTTATCGAAAACACCGCCGGTCAGGGCAGCAATCTTGGCTTCCGCTTCGAGCATCTGGCCAAAATTATTGAAGGCGTGGAAGACAAAAGCCGCGTTGGCGTCTGTATCGATACCTGCCATGCCTTTGCTGCAGGTTATGACCTGCGCACGGCAGAAGAATGCGAGAAAACCTTTAAGCACTTTGAAGAGGTGGTTGGTTTTCAATACCTGCGTGGTATGCACCTCAACGACGCGAAAAGCGAGTTCAACAGCCGCGTTGACCGCCACCACAGCCTTGGCGAAGGCAATATCGGCAATACCGTATTCAGCTGGATCATGAAAGATGCACGTTTCGACGGCATCCCGATGATCCTCGAAACTGTCAATCCGGATATCTGGAAAGATGAAATCGCCTGGCTGAAAGCGCAGCAGACTGCCGAGAATGACGAAGCCGCGGCGTAGTTTTTACCGTAAATTCCGGTCGGCGCCCTCCCCTGCGAAGGGAAGGCGCAATAAAAAAGGCGCGACATTCACATGTCGCGCCTTTTTGTTTTTTAACGATTTACTGTTATGCAGCAGCTTTCGCGGCTACCGCAGCATCTGAACGTTTCAGAATCGCGTATGCGCCACCCGCCAGAACCGTACCGGCGATAATCGCCACCAGATAACCGAGAACCGGCGTGATTGCACCTGGGATCAGCAGTACGAACAGACCGCCATGTGGTGCCATCAGTTGTGCGTGGAATGCCATCGACAGCGCACCGGTCAGTGCACCACCTGCGATACAGCATGGCAGAACACGCATCGGGTCACGGGCTGCAAACGGAATCGCACCTTCAGAGATAAAGCACAAGCCCAATACCAGCGCCGCTTTACCGCCTTCACGTTCGCTTTGCTCGAACTTATGACGCGCCAGCAATGTCGCCAGCCCCATCGCCAGAGGTGGCACCATACCGGCAGCCATGATGGCGGCCATTGGTGCGTAGACGGAAGAACTCAGCAGTGCCACACCGAACGCGTAAGCAGCTTTGTTCACCGGGCCACCCATGTCGGTACACATCATCGCACCGAGAATTGCGCCCAGCAGTACCGCATTGGCTGTACCCAAAGATTGCAGCCAGGCAGTCAGACCCGCCATGATTTTAGCAACCGGCGTACCGACCACGTAAATCATCACCAGACCGGTAATCAGACTCGCCACCAGCGGAATAATCAGGATAGGTTTCAGCGCTTCCATACTTTGCGGTAATTTCAGCTTGCCGCTGATGGCTTTCGCCACATAACCCGCCAGGAAACCTGCGATGATACCGCCGAGGAAGCCAGCACCGGTGCTGACAGCCAGCATGCCGCCGATAAGACCCGGCGTCAGGCCCGGACGGTCAGCGATAGAGAAGGCAATGAAACCGGCCAGAACCGGCACCATCAGCGCGAAGGCAGAAGCGCCACCGATTTGCATCAATGCCGCCGCCAGCGTGCCTTTCACTTCAAAGGCTTTGATACCGAAGACAAATGACAGTGCGATACACAGACCACCCGCAACCACCATTGGCAGCATGTAAGACACGCCGGTCAGCAGGTGACGGTATGGGCCTGCGCCGCCCGCTTCTTTCTTCCTGGTGCCCGTCGCTGCGCCCTGAGATTTCGGCTCAAACACCTCAGCTTCAACCAGCGCTTTGTCCAGTTCCTGTTTGGTCTTTTTCAGTGCCAGACCGGTAGACGTGCGGTACATCGGCTTACCGGCAAACTTCGCCAGATCCACTTCGATGTCAGCCGCGACAATCACCAGATCGGCCGCTGCAACTTCTTCCGGTGTAATAGCATTGCCTGCACCTACAGAACCGCGGGTTTCAACTTTTACCCACCAGCCACGTTTTTTGGCTTCAGTTTCAATCGCTTCTGCAGCCATAAAGGTGTGTGCAACACCGGTCGGGCAGGCAGTGATGGCGACGATACGTTTCGGGCCGCTGGCTGCCGGAGCGGCAACGGCTGCCGCAACAGGTGCGACATAAGGTTTAGCTTCAGCCACAGCGCGTTGCAGGAAAGCCTCCGGATCACGGACTGCATCAGCCACATTACCGGTATAAATATTTTTGCCAGCCAGCGCAGGTTCGTTTGGCACGGTTTCACCGGCCACAATCACTACATCAGCGTCAGCGGCCTGTTCGGTCAACGAGTGGCCTGCTTTCGCCGCAGCAGCAGCGAGCAAATTTTTTGCCAGTTGGCTGCGAGCCTGTCCCAGCGAACTGTCTATCATCAGCAGCATTTTCATTCTGACTCCTGCGGATTAAAAGGGTTTCAGATCAACACGGGCCATCATCGCCGCGAGTTGCGGACGATCGGTGACACCGACATTACTCTGGCTGACAGCCAGGGCAGCAACAGCAGTGGCCAGTCGTAGCGTATGTTCACTGGATTCACGCATCAGCAAACCGTAGATCAGACCACCGACCATGGAATCACCTGCACCCACGGTGCTGACGACTTCACAGGCTGGCGGTTTGGCGATCCACGCACCGGAGGCGTTAACCCACAATGCACCTTCAGCACCCAGAGAAATCACCACATGGGCGATCCCCTGATCACGTAAGGCATGCGCGGCTTCTACCACGTCGCTCAGTTCCGGCAATTTACGGCCAGCCCAGATTTCCAGTTCACGGCGGTTAGGTTTCACCAGCCAGGGCGCGGCTTTCAGACCGGCAACCAGCGCTTCACGGCTGCTGTCGAAGATGATGCACGGGCACTGTGCGCGCAGACGTTTCATCCAGTCGGTGAAAGCGTCAGGATCAACACCCGCTGGCAGACTGCCGCTGACGGCAACCATGTCGAACTGGCCCAGCCATGACAGGGAATCCGTTACGAAACGTTCCCAGTCAGCAGGCGTGACGTTGAAGCCGGAGAAATTGAAATCACTGACTTCACCATCTTTTTCAGTCAGTTTGACATTGATACGGGTGCGGCCATTAACCACCTGGAAGCGGTTCGCAATACCCAGATCGCTGAATAACAGCTGGAAGCCATCCTGATTTTCTTTACCGAGGAAACCGCCAACGGTGACATCGATGCCGAGATCTTTCAGCACTTTGGCAACGTTAATCCCTTTACCTGCCGCGTGCAGGCCGGTGGTTTGTACCAGGTTGACTTCACCCCGTTCGATTTCGGGGCAGTATCCGACCAGATCATAGGCCGGGTTTAAGGTAATAGTGGCGACCCGACGGCTCATGCGCCCTCCCCAAGACCTTCAGCAATCGCTTCACCGATGGTTTTTAATGCCAGCTCTGCATCCTCACCACTCGCGGTAAAACGCAGGTGGTGACCTTTTTTCACGCCCAGCGCCACGACTTTCATCAGGCTGCGGCCGTTGGCAGGTTTACCGCTGCCATCAAGATTCGTTACCGTGATTTCGCTGCTGAACTGTTTAATAACGTTCACCAGTGCGGTACCCGGACGGGCGTGCAAGCCGTGTTCGTTACGGATAACGTATTCAGCGGTCAGCACGTTGGCTTGTTCTTCGACTTCGCTGGTCAGCAATGCCAGCACACCGACGGAATCTGCCGTCAGCAAGCGTTCAGCTTTGTTGGCAATCAGCAAATCACTGAGGTAGTTCAGCACATCGAGCGGCTGATCGTCAGCAACGGAAATCGTCAGCAGCATGGAGACTTTTTCGCCATCCAGATCAAATGCCTGCTGTGCACGGCTTACCGTTGCAGCACTTTTCAGGTTGCCTTCGGTACTGTCGCTCAGCCAGATGCCCTGCCCGAGGTTCAGCGGTTTACGGCTGATCACATCACTGACAAAAGCGGTATCGACAGCGCCAATCTCTTTCAGGCGGCCAGCGTTCAGCGCCTGTAACGTGATCAGGTTTTCTGCGGCCACATCGACTGCGATCAACTGGCTATCAAACAGGAATTCAGCCGTATTTTTTTCGCCCATCAGCAGGGTGCGTAATTCTTCAGCGGAATCTGTTTTTGCCAGGCGATCAGCCACGCTGTCGTCACTTAAGACGTGCGTCAGCTGACGCAGCAAACCGAGGTGTTCATCAGAACGAGCTGCGATGCCGATCACGACATATGCCGTCTGGCCTTCGCCCCAGGTAATCCCTTGCGGAAACTGGAAAACCTGCACACCGGTATCAAGCACCAGATCACGGGTATCTGTGGTGCCATGCGGGATTGCGATGCCGTTGCCAAGGTAAGTAGAGGTTTGCAACTCACGCGCCAGCATGCCGTCTACATAACCTGCGCTGACGCGACCGGCCTGAGTCAGTGCTGCTGCAACCTGGCGAATAGCGTCCTGCTTATCGCTGGCAGCCGCACCGAGATGAATATCTTGCTGTGACAGTTGGAACATAATTCTCCTCTCCTGCTGAAATTGAATCGTTTCAGCTTTACTGAGAAAAAAGGAGCGTCATCAGATTTCAGAAGAAAAACCGACAACGCTGAAACGTTTCAAGAAGTCTCAATCCGGCCTGTATTTAAATCAAGCTTTCCCTGATTTTGCGTAACGATTTTTTGATGTTACGCACAGTTTCCTTTCTGAGAGCTTTCCGAAACGGATAACTTAACGCAAATGCTGAAGTCAGGCTGACGAAAAATGCTGACGCAAGCTGTCCCCTTCTCTGCGGACAATATTGCGGTGAAGAAGCGACGCCTCACCCGGTCATTTTTGACACAAAGTGCGGTTTTATTATTCAGTATGGCAAATTCACTGTGGTTTACATTTTTGATGATCAAAACCTGTTTTTGTTTTTTTTAAACTGTCGTAACATTCGCGCAAATTTCGTCCCCTCCTCTACTTCTGGTTCACTTAGCTAATGCGAATTTCTACAACGTCAGCCCGCCGTTTACCCGACATGACGTCAACTGCTTTTCTGATCATCGCCTTCCTTACCGGCATTGCAGGCGCGTTACAGACCCCGACGCTCAGCCTGTTCCTCACTTCTCAGGTTCACGTCAGCCCGTTTATGGTGGGTATCTTCTTTACCGGCAGTGCCGTGATTGGCATCTTCGTCAGCCAGTTGCTGGCGACCTGGTCTGATCAACGCGGTGACCGCAAAACGCTGATTTTGTATTGCTGCATTCTGGGTGCGCTGGCTTGTGTGCTTTTCGCCTTTAACCGTAATTACTTTATCCTGCTGTTCATCGGCGTTTTGCTGTCGAGCTTTGGTTCCACAGCTAACCCGCAGATGTTCGCGTTAGCACGGGAGCATTCCGAAAAAACTGGTCGCGAAGCCGTGATGTTCAGCTCCATTTTGCGCGCACAGGTTTCGCTGGCATGGGTCGTCGGACCGCCGCTGGCCTTTGCCCTGTCGATGGGCTTTGGTTTTACCTTTATGTACTGCGCTGCCACGCTGGCTTTCTTGCTGTGCGGCGTAATGGTGTGGATGTTCCTGCCTTCGATGCCCAAGGCGCACATCAAGACCACCGCCACGCTGGAAGCACCACGCCGTAACCGCCGTGATACGCTGATGCTGTTCATCGCCTGTTCACTGATGTGGGCAGCAAACAGCATTTATCTGATCAATATGCCGCTGTATGTGGTGCGTGAACTGGGTCTGCCGGAAAAACTGGCAGGGGTACTGATGGGCAGTGCAGCCTGTCTGGAAATTCCGACCATGCTGATCGCCGGATATCTGGCTAAACAGTTGGGGAAACGCTTCCTGATGCGTTTCGCTGTGCTGGCGGGGGTGATTTTCTACGGCGGCATTCTGTTTACTACCGGTGCGGCAATGCTGATTGCTTTACAGTTGCTGAACGCAATTTTCATCGGCATTCTGGCCGGGATCGGCATGCTGTATTTCCAGGATCTGATGCCGGGTCAGGCAGGCGCGGCCACCACGTTATTTACCAATTCAACGCGGGCGGGCTGGATCCTGGCCGGTTCGCTGGCCGGGGTGATCGCCCAGTTCTGGACATACCATGCGGTATTTTATGCCGCACTGGCGATGGTGATTGGTTCGGTGTTATGTATCTGGAATGTGAAAAACGTCGATAAACCGGCGGAAGACGTGCCCGCAGCGGTGGTTTAAGGCGCGGTATCTGCCTCAAGCTGAATCAGATAAGTCAGCGCCTGGTCGCGATGTGTAAAGCACATTTCGCGGCTGGCCTGCAGGCTGGCGCAAACTTTCGGACGCAGTGGTGAGGTGAAAATCTTACACAGAAAGTTATCAGCCAGCTGAACACAGCGCGTATTGGCAGGCTTACCGTCTGGCATTCCCGGGATCGGGCTGGAAATTGAAGGCGCTATGCAACAGGCTCCGCAATCAGTACGACAGTCCATCAACAGCCTCCTCAGGCCTCATTTTGAGCCGCGACAATAGCAGGCAGCGTAATGCGCCACCAGCGAAATATTTACGACTCTTTAACACGATAACCCGAACATTTTTCATACCGGCAGGCGAAGCGCAAAATATGCGTCATAAAGCGGATTTTCGCGACTCTTTTTACGCTATCTGCTTGCCTGAAATCAGCGGCGCGGGTAACGTGTCGCAAATTATTTATCTCTCTCCTGACAGGTTATTTATATGGCACGTGCTAACGAAATTAAACGCGGCTTCGTTGTGAACTACGACGGCAAATTGCTGCTGGTAAAAGATATTGATGTTCAGAGCCCGAGCGCCCGTGGTGCCAGCACCTTGTACAAAATGCGTTTTGCTGACGTTCGTACTGGTGGCAAAGTGGAAGAGCGCTTCAAAGGCGACGATATCCTGGATACCGTTACCCTGACCCGTCGTAAAGTGAACTTCTCTTACGTTGATGGTGACGAATACATCTTTATGGATGACGAAGACTTCACGCCCTACACCTTTAATAAGGCGCAGATTGAAGACGAACTGCAGTTCATCCCTGAAGAAGGTTTGCAGGGCATGCAGGTTCTGACGCTGGACAGCCAGCTGCTGGCGCTTGAAATGCCGCAGACGGTGGATCTGGAAATCGTGGAAACGGCACCGGGCATCAAAGGCGCTTCCGCCAGTTCCCGCACCAAACCTGCGGTCATGAGCACCGGTCTGAACATTCAGGTTCCTGAATATCTGAGTTCTGGCGACAAAATCCGTATTCATATCGCAGAACGTCGTTATATGGGGCGCGCGGATTAATCAGCGCCCCGCTCTCTGCTGAAAGGAACGCTGCGGCGTTCCTTTTTTATTGTCTGCATTTTGCGATTAATCCTTCAGACTGTGGATCTGCATCACAAAATGAGTGGCTATCTGGACTTACCAATTCCCCTTTCTATCATATGACTTTACACTCTAAGCCCTGATTTCGGCTTAAATCGTCGCTTTATCCAGCATAAAATTCAACTGACGGGTAAATAGCCCCAATTTGGCCTGACCAATTATTTATTTCTGACTTGCCTGGAGTATTGCATGAAAACTATTGCCACAGCGTCCCTGCCTGCAGCAGTGTCATTGCCTGCTTATGATCGCGATGTGTTAAAAAGCCGTATTGTTCATCTCGGATTTGGTGCCTTCCATCGCGCTCACCAGGCGCTACTGACCAACCGCGTGCTGAACCTCCAGGGGGGCGACTGGGGCATTTGCGAAATTAGCCTGTTCGGCAATGAAACGCTGATCCAGAGTTTGCGTCAGCAAAATCATCTGTTTACCGTGCTGGAAAAAGGCGCGGACGGCAATCAGGCGATTATCATCGGCTCTGCACATGAATCTGTGCACGGCGGGATTGACGGGCTGGAAGCAGTACTTGAAAAACTCACTGAGCCACAGATCGCGATTGTTTCCCTGACCATCACTGAAAAAGGTTATTGCATTGAGCCGGGCACCGGCGAACTGGATCTGCAAAATCCAAAAATTCAGCAGGATCTGGCGGGCGGTCAGGCGCCGGGTACCGCTCCGGGCGTTTTAGTCGAAGCCCTGCGTTTACGTCATGAGCGCGGCTTACCAGGCTTCACCGTTTTATGCTGCGATAACATTCCTGAAAACGGTCTGGTGGTAAAAAACGCCGTACTGGGCATGGCGAAAGCACGTTCCGCAGAACTGGCTGAATGGATCGCCGGAAACGTCTCTTTCCCAAGCACCATGGTTGACCGTATTGTTCCTGCCGCGACGGAAAATACGCTGGAAGAAATCACCGAAGCCCTCGGAGGTGTGACCGATCCTTGCGGTATCGCCTGTGAACCCTTCATTCAGTGGGTCGTGGAAGACCATTTCGTGGCGGGCCGTCCGGACTGGGAAAAAGCTGGCGCACAGATGGTTGCCGACGTTTTGCCTTTCGAACAGATGAAGCTGCGCATGCTGAACGGCAGCCACTCTTTCCTCGCCTATCTCGGCTATCTGGCCGGTTATCAGCACATCAACGATTGCATGGAAGATGCCAACTATAAGGCCGCTGCCCATCATCTGATGCTGCATGAACAAGCTCCGACGCTGAGCGTCGAGGGTGTCGATCTCGGTGCGTATGCTGACAGCCTGATTGCACGTTACAGCAACCCGGCGCTGAAACACCGAACCTGGCAAATCGCGATGGACGGCACCCAGAAACTGCCACAACGTATGCTCGATTCCATCCGCTGGCATGTTAAAAATGGTGGTTCCTATGAATTACTGGCGCTGGGCGTGGCAGGCTGGATGCGTTATGTCGGTGGTACTGATGATGCCGGGCAGTCCATTGAGATTAAAGATCCGATGGCTGAAACCGTCGCTAAAATTGTGGCATCAACCGAAGATGGCGAACAGCGGGTGAAAGCCCTGCTGGCCCTGACGGGCGTATTCGGTGAGCAATTGCCTCATGAAGAGAAAGTCGTAGCGGCCATACTGAGCGCGTATGCCGATCTGCAAAGAATTGGCGCGAAGAAAACCGTGGCAAAATACGTAGGTTAAGCCCGGCAACTGAAGCTAAGAACGGCTGCTGCGGCAGCCGTTCTTATTTGTACGGCGGTATCAGTCGTTCAGTTCTGAGGGGACTGAGGAAAAAAGGAATCCGTCAAAAGACGGATCATCAGCATCCGAAACCTGTAACAGCATATCTTTGACATTTTCCAGATGCTGCCACATCGCCTGCTTCGCGGCTTTCGGATCCCTGCGAAGTACTGCCTGCAAGATTGTCTGATGGTCCTGCAACCAAATCTGACTGTAGTTTTTATCGCCGACATGCTGATGGATCCCCTGCCACATGGAGCTGCGCTGGCGGATCAGCCACAGATCATCCACCAGTTTAACCAGCACACTGTTCTGGGAAGCCTGCGCCAGCAAGGCATGAAACCGCTGATCTTCAGCATCATCGGAGACGCCACGTGCAATGCATTCTCGCTGTGCATCAATGGCATCGCGCATTTGCAGAATATCCGTCTTAGTGGCCTGCATCGCCGCAAAAGCCGCGACTTCGCTTTCCAGCAATTGCCGCGCCTGTAATAACTCGAACGGGCCATATCCGCTGTCAGCGCTTTCCGGCTGGCTATCTTCCGGTTGATGCAATACATAGACGCCGGAACCTTTACGCACTTCGACCACTTTTTCCAGCTCCAGCATGATCAGCGCTTCACGCACTACACTTCGGCTGACGGAATAAGATTCCGCAATGTCACGCTCCGGAGGGAGGCGATCGCCAGGGGCATATTTTCCGGCATGGATATCGCGACGTAAATGACCGCCTATCTCCTGATAAAGTCGCATGTTTTGCCCCTTTCACTGACACAAGCTCAATTGGTCTGACATCTGATTAATCGTTCTGATGCCTGAAATAAGAGAGAAAATTATAACATGTCAGCAGAAAGGGAAAGGACAGGAATAGAAAACTGACGGCCCGATCAAGATTGGGCCAGCCAGTTCATAAAGTTGTCCGGCCACATAACGATACATTGCATTACCGCGCTCAATGACCGGAGCGAAACATATTAACGATACTAACTATTTACAGCTACTTAGTTATAACTCACCGTCATCACCGCAAGGCGAGGATCATTATTAATATGCCGCGTGGTGACCTGCCCGAGAGACAAAGGCAAGGCGAAAGAAGAAGGATTTTGCGCATTCAGCGTATGAACTTGCCTCACCTGTTTTCCGCCACGTTCACAGTCGCTGATCACCGCATTACGTGCGGCACTGACGTGACATCCTCCGTCAACAATTGACCCGGTAATATGAATAATTCCGCCTGTTGCAGCGGCACTGGCAAACTGAATCGTCCCTGAGGCCATGACTCCCAAAAACAGTACACAGGTAATTCTGTTCATGGTGACACCTCATCATAACTATTAATTTTAAAGTTCCCGTAACCACAATTTAACATTAATACATCTAATTGAATTTACACGTCTGGAGGCAAAATAAATCTTGCTTGCCTGCCGGCAAAAATAAGCAATCCATGTCTTACATCGGCGCAACGCTGGATTTTCTTAAGGAGTCGCTGCACATTGGCGGGGAATTTTTCAAAAAGGATGTGCAACCATGACCAAAACCAACCTGATCACCGGCTTTCTGGGAAGCGGAAAAACCACCACGCTGCGCCACCTTCTGGCTCAGAAGCCTGAAGGTGAAAAGTGGGCCGTGCTGGTGAATGAATTCGGCGAAGTCGGCATTGATGGTGCATTACTGGCTGGCAGTGGTGCGGTTTTGAAGGAAATCCCCGGTGGTTGCATGTGCTGTGTGAACGGATTGCCAATGCAGGTCGGTCTGAATATGTTATTGCAGCAGACTAAACCTGACCGCTTGCTGATAGAACCCACCGGGCTGGGGCATCCGAAACAGATTCTTTCTTTACTGACGTCTGACGTTTACAGCAACTGGCTGACACTCAATGCCACGCTTTGCCTGCTGGATCCGCGTCAGTTAAGCGATCAGCGGGTGACTGATAATGAAAACTTTCGCGATCAGTTAGCCGCAGCAGACATTATCGTGGCAAATAAGTCTGATGTGACGCAGGCGCAGGACACGCAGAAGCTGGACGAATGGTATCAGCAGAATGGTCACGAGAGACTTCTGGTGACGGCTTCGCAAGGTGAGATCGACCTGACATTACTTGATTTTCCGCGCCAGAATCTGGTTGAGTTACCGCAAGGTAAACATCATCACGCTCACGCCGCTAAACAAGGACTGGCTGCACTGAGCCTGCCGGGAAAACAGCGCTGGCGTCGCGCACTGAATCAGGCAGACGGTTATACCAGTTGCGGGTGGATATTTGATGGCGAAACGCAGTTTGAGACCGCAGGCATTCTCGACTGGGCGCGCGCGGTGCAGGTTGATCGCGTCAAAGGGGTTATACGCATTAAAGAAGGCACATTACTGATTAACCGTCAGGGCAATGACTTACACATTGAAACAAAAGCGGTGGCGCCGTTAGACAGCAGAATTGAGCTTATTACGCAAAATGAAGTGCAGTGGAATGCAATACAATCCTCCTTGTTGAAGATTCGTTTAAGTTGATCAGATTAAGTTAACGCTAACTAAGTTATTCCTTACTTTGCTAAGAATAGGTCTTCCTTTATGTGGCGCCGCAATATTCCCGCAATCCTGATACTCAATGTATTGGGTGTTGCCTTATTTTTATCTTTCTATTTGCCAGCAAACCATGGTTTCTGGTTCCCGATTGATAAATCGATTTTCTTCTTTTTTAATCAACATCTGGCCACTGATGCGTGGTTCCTGCACCTGGTCGCCGTGACCAATAATCGTGCCTTTGATCTGATTTCATTGCTGGCGATGGGAATCCTGTATCTGAGCTATTTCCTGAAGCAGGATAGCGACGGGCGTCGCCGGTACATCATTATTGGTGTCGTGATGCTGCTGACTGCCGTTGTGCTCAACCAGCTCGGACATTTATTGCCTGTCAGCCATAAAAGCCCGTCACTCAGCTTCCCGGGCGTAAACCGCGTGAGCGAACTGACCGGCATTCCCACCAAAGATGCTTCCAGCGACAGCTTCCCCGGCGACCATGGCATGATGCTGATTATTTTTTCATGCTTTATGCTGCGCTACCTGAGTAAGTCAGCATTCGCTGTCGCCTTGATCATCACCCTCATCTTCTCACTCCCACGCGTGATGATTGGTGCACACTGGTTTACTGATATCGCGGTCGGCTCAATGTCCGTCGTGCTGGTCGGTGCCAGCTGGTGGCTGATGACACCAGCCAGCGATACGCTGATTAACTGGCTTGATCAAAAATTACCCGGTAAAAAAAATCCTAAGACACACGCATAATTTTGGATGCATACATAATATTTATGGCCCGGCAGATCTTTATGATTTGCCGGGCCTTTTTAAAGGATGTTTCTCAACGCCTCTGCGCTGTATTATGTCCCCTGAACGCGCTATTGATGCGGTTTTAACCCAAATTCGCGTAAAGATCACCCAGCATTTTTAACATGTTTACTTACATCACCTTACATCACAATTTCTTATAAAAAATCTCATAATACCTCTCGCAATCACCTGTTCATTACGGTAATCTCCAATTCGCCTGTATAGAATTGTGTTAAAAACACCCCGGTTCAGGAAAAAAACGTGCTGCGACGCACATTTCCTCCCCCTGGTATTTGTCCCACAGATATATGGCAGGTAATCTCGCTTCGTTTGGCAATTTTAATAACGATTTCATCGTTAAGGACAGCAAGGGATAACAACAATAATGGTCAAGTCTCAACCGTTTCTGAGATATATCACGCGGATAATTCCCGCGATTGGTGCAGCAATTATTCTTTCTGCATGTAGTGGTACACATTCTTCGAACACAGAAAACGCGCAAACTGATATGCGTGCAGTAAATGGCAATGATGGCCTTCTACTGCAAGCCTCTCAGGATGAATTCGAAGCAATGGTTCGCAACGTCAACGTTAAATCCAAAATTATGGATCAGTACGCTGGCTGGAAAGGCGTTCGTTATCGGTTGGGCGGTGACAGCAAGCGTGGTATCGATTGCTCAGCGTTCGTTCAGGTAACATTCCGCGAACAATTTGGTATGGATTTACCTCGTTCAACCTATGAACAGGAAGAGAAAGGCAAGAAAATCCAGCGCACGAAACTGCGTCCGGGTGATCTGGTTCTGTTCCGTGCGGGTTCAACAGGCCGTCACGTCGGCATTTATTTAGGTAACGATCAGTTTGTACATGCATCCACCAGCAACGGTGTGATGATTTCAAATCTGAAAGAGTCCTACTGGAATGCACGTTATCGTGAAGCAAGACGAGTTTTAGCTAACGGCTGATCCCGTTACCTTATGATTTAGTTCTTGTTGTCCTATGCCAAGCGAATAAAAAAACGTCATCTTTGGATGGCGTTTTTTTATGCCTGTAATAAAGTGTATGAAGTGTCTGTTGATTTTTTGACGACGTTATTCTTTTATTTCCTCTGCGCGAAAAGGGCAAAACATATGGGTTTAAAAACGGCGTTAACACACACCGTATTGCCCAAACATCTGTATTTAAAGAGAAGCCTGCTTTTTTCAGCCCTGTTTTTCATTTTATTTATCGCAGTTACCCTCACCGTTATTAAAACCAACAATCTCCGCGAACAAAATGAAATCGCGCAACGAACGGCACAATTTACTGCTGATTATCTGCGCCAGTTAACCGACACGATGCACAGAATCGGACTGCTCACGACAGAACCCTGCCATTCCATTGCCGGGGAATTAAGCCGTGACGTCGCATTCAGCATGGGTGTTCGTGATTTTCAGCTGGTGCGTAATGGCATCGTTTTTTGTTCCTCGGCTTCCGGTAATCAGCACATTCCTGTAAACAGTACCCTGCATGACCTCGAATTTGATAACAACATGAGTATCGGACTGCAGATGGGCACCCCTGCCGTCCCGAACCGCGCGGTGATCCTTATATGGCAGCGTAACCCCGGTGCAACGGACGATGGCGTGATAGCAACGCTGGAACTGACGTTGTCGCCGTATATGCTTTTTGCGCAGCCAGGTTCCGGCTACCGGGGTTTTGCACTGCTGGTGGGAAAGAGCGCACTGATTTCTTCTCAGGCCGGTCTGATCAAGATCAGTGATTTGCCCCGCAGCCATTTTACTCAAGTCAAAATAGATAATTATCCTTTCAGCATTCGTCTCTACTCTCCTTCCCTGACCCGCGATAACATACTCTTTACGTTCTCAGGCGGCCTGCTGCTTAGCCTGCTGGTTTGCGCGCTGATTTACCACAGCCTGCTGAACCGCCATAACGTTGAGCGTGAGGTTCTGCGCGGGCTGAAAAATAAAGAATTCTTTGTTGAATATCAGCCGGTTATCGACTCAAAGAGCCTGAAGGTGACTGGCGTTGAAGCCCTGCTGCGCTGGCAGCACCCCATTGAGGGGCCCATTCCGCCCGATGTTTTTATCAGCTATGCTGAAAATCAGGGGCTTATCGTCGACCTGACTCAACATATGATGGCTCTGGTGGCAGCGGACGCCCATACCTTGCAGCACGCTTTTCCCGGTCCGGGCAAACTCAGTATCAACATTTCTCCTCACCACATGAACAAAATCAGCTTTCATGACGATGTGATGAATTTTATTGAAGCGTTACCTGAGAATGCTTTCCAGGTGGTATTCGAAATTACAGAACGTGGAATGATTGATACACAAGGTGCATTACGGGAATTTAACTGGCTGCGCCGCCATAAGATTGAAATAGCCATTGACGATTTTGGCACCGGCCATAGCGCGCTGATCTATCTTGAGAAGTTCACGCTGGATTATCTGAAAATTGACCGCGGCTTTGTCATGTCGATTGATCAGAACACCCTGATCGCCCCGGTGCTGGATACCGTCCTTAAACTCACGGAAGAACTGAAGATCAAAACCGTAGCCGAAGGCGTCGAAACCCAGATGCAGGCGGAGTATCTGCGCAATCACGGCGTGACCTATTTACAGGGATATCTGTACAGCAAATCGCTCGGTGTTCCTGAGCTGCTGGACTTTATACGTGATTTCAATGAGAAAGAAGCCACCTGGCAGATTTGACCTGCATCAGTCCCGCATCTTTTGTTCCATTTTTCTTTTAGGCGTCTGCATCCGGTTGTGATAAAAAGGCCAAAATCAGGGACGAAACCGAAGAGTCGTGCGTGACAAAATCTTTGCTTTCAATTGATTAATATCGAAATAGCCCGCGGTAATGCCGCATTATGCTGTCGTCATCACAGGAGTGCAGATTCAGGATGTTTTCTCGCGTTTTTGCCGGTGTGCTGTGCCTGCTGAGTCTCAGCGCACAAGCTGAAGTCATACAGGACAGTTACGCGTTCGCCATATTAGGCGAGCCCAAGTATGTCTCAAACTTCACCAGTTTTGACTACGTCAATCCTGCCGCCCCGAAAGGCGGTCAGATCACACTGGCGGCCATTGGTACTTACGACAACTTCAACCGCTTCGCGTCTCGCGGTAATCCGGCTGCGCGCAGCGGCTCGCTTTACGACAGCCTGTTTACCACCTCCAGCGATGAGACTGGCAGTTATTATCCGCTGATCGCCGATTCTGCCCGTTATGACAGCCAGTACCGTTGGGTCGAAGTGGATATCAATCCGCGCGCCCGTTTCAACGACAATACCCCGATTACCGCCAGTGATGTGGCCTTCAGCTTCCGAAAATTCATGACCGAAGGCGTACCGCAATTTCGCGTGGTGTATAAAGGTGTGGAAGTAAAAGCCATTTCGCGCCTGACAGTACGCATGGTGTTGCCGAAAGCGGATAAAGACATGATGCTCGGCCTGCTCGGTTTGCCGATTTTGCCGCAGACATTCTGGGAAAAGCATAAATTCAATGAACCGCTGAGTACACCGCCGCCGGGCAGCGGGCCTTACCGCATCAGCGATTACAAACTCGGTCAGTACATCACCTATTCCCGCGTGCCGGATTACTGGGCGGCCAATTTGCCCGTCAACCGGGGCCGCTATAATTTTGACACCATCCGCTACGACTATTACCTCGACGACAATGTGGCGCTGGAGGCGTTTAAGTCCGGCGCGTTTGATTTCCGCATGGAAACCTCGCCGAAAAATTGGGCGACGCAATATCAGGGCGGTAATTTCAGCAAAAACTTTATCGTTAAAGCTGATGTGGAAAATCAGGCAGCGCAGGATACCCGCTGGCTGGCATTCAATATCCATCGCCCGCAATTCGCCGACCGCAAGGTGCGCGAAGCCATCACTTTGGCTTTTGATTTTGACTGGATGAACAAGGCGCTGTATTTCGGGGCGTATCAGCGGGTGAACAGTTACTTCCAGAATACCGACTACGCGGCAAAAGATTATCCGAACTCCGCAGAACTGGCGTGGCTGGGGCCGCTGAAAGGCCAAGTGCCGCCTGAAGTCTTTAGCGCGCTGTATCAGCCACCCGGCTCTGACGGCACCGGTAATGACCGCGCAAATCTGCTGAAAGCCACCGCATTACTGAAAGAAGCGGGCTGGGAAGTGAAAAATCAGGTGCTGGTGAATGGCAAAACCGGTAAGCCGTTTACCTTCGAGCTGCTGTTACCTGGCGGCGGGAATTCACAGTACGTCTTGCCGTTCCAGCATAATTTACAGCGACTGGGCATTAAGATGTCGATCCGTGAAGTGGATAATTCGCAGTTCGTGCGCCGTATGCGCCAGCGTGATTACGATATGCTGCCGACGGTTTATCCCGCCACGTCGTATCCGAGCAGCGATTTGCAGATTTACTGGAACAGTAAATATCTCGATTCCACCTATAACAAATCAGGTGTCAGCGATCCGGCCATTGACAAGCTGACCGACGAAATCGCCGCCAATCAGGGCAAACCTGATGCCCTGTTGTCGCTGGGCCATGCGCTCGACCGTGTGCTGACGTGGAATATGCTGATGATCCCAATGTGGTATACCCATCACGAGCGCTACGCTTACTGGGATAAATTCTCGATGCCAGCCGTCACCCCATCCAACGGAATGGAACTCGACACATGGTGGTACGACGTTAACCGCGCAGCCCGTTTACCTGCGCAACGCCGCTGAGGAGCATACTGTGGCCGCCTATCTTTTAAGACGACTGCTTCTGGTGATCCCCACGTTGTGGGCGATCATCACCATTAACTTTTTTATTGTGCAGATTGCTCCCGGCGGTCCGGTTGATCAGGCGATTGCCGCTATTGAAATGGGGCAGTCAGGCGGTTTACCGGGTGCCAGCGCGGGCAGCGGAAATGGCAAAGCGTCGCCGGGTTTAGCGCAGTTTGGTGAAGGTCAGTATCGCGGCGCACGGGGCCTGGATCCGGAAGTCATTGCCGAAATCACCCACCGCTTCGGCTTCGATAAACCGCTGCATGTGCGTTATTTCGAGATGTTATCCAACTATGTTCGCTTTAATTTTGGCGACAGTCTGTTCCGCGGCTCATCCGTTATGGGACTGGTGAAAAGCGCGCTCCCGGTTTCCGTTACCATCGGCCTGTGGAGCACGCTGATTATCTACCTGGTGTCGATCCCGCTCGGGATCCGCAAAGCGGTGCGTAACGGCACGAAATTCGATACCTGGAGCAGCTCCGTCATTATTGTCGGTTATGCCGTTCCCTCTTTCCTGTTTGCCATCTTATTGATTGTGCTATTCACCGGCGGCAGTTATCTCGACTGGTTCCCGCTGCGCGGCCTGACGTCGCCGAATTTCGATACCCTGCCGTGGTACGGCAAAGTGACCGATTATCTCTGGCACATCACATTGCCGGTGCTGGCGACGGTGATTGGCGGATTTGCCACGTTGACCATGCTGACTAAAAACTCGTTTATGGATGAAGTAGGCAAGCAATATGTGGTGACCGCGCGCGCCAAAGGGCTGAACGAAAAACAGATTTTGTACCGGCATGTATTTCGCAACGCGATGCTGCTGGTGATCGCCGGTTTCCCTGCCACTTTTATCAGCATGTTTTTCACCGGCTCGTTGCTGATTGAAGTGATGTTCTCCTTACAGGGGTTGGGATTGCTGGGCTACGACGCCATCGTACAGCGCGATTTCCCGGTGATTTTCGGCACGCTGTATGTTTTCACGCTGATTGGATTGCTGCTCAATATCGTCAGCGACATCACTTACACGCTGGTTGACCCGCGTATCGATTTTGAGGGCCGCCAGTAATGAGCCTTTTTAAACTGAACTCCGTCAGTCAGGCGCGCTGGGCGCGTTTTTGCCAGAACCGCCGTGGTTACTGGTCGCTGTGGATTTTCATGGTGATGCTGATCCTGGTGCTGTTATCCAACGTCCTCGCCAACGACAAACCGCTGCTGGCACGTTATCAGGGACATCTCTATGTGCCGTTTCTGGTCAATTACAGCGAAACGACGTTTGGTGGTGAGCTGGAAACGCCAACCGATTATCAGGATCCGTTTGTTGTGCGCCAGATTGAAGACCACGGCTGGGCGATTTGGGCACCGATCCGCAGCAGTTATAACTCCATTAACTTTTCTACCGCGCAGCCCTTCCCTTCACCGCCTTCTTCTCAAAACTGGCTGGGCACCGACAGTAACGGGCATGATGTGCTGGCGCAAATCCTTTACGGGTTGCGGATTTCGCTGTTCTTCGGCGTTCTGCTGACGGCGATGACCTCGGTGATTGGCATGATTGTCGGTGCCACGCAGGGCTATTACGGCGGATTAATCGATTTGCTCGGGCAGCGCTTTATCGAAGTGTGGTCGAGCATTCCCACGCTGTTCCTGATTATTATTCTGGCCAGCGTGGTGCAACCCAACTTCTGGTGGCTGCTGTTGATCACCGTACTTTCCGGCTGGATGATGCTGGTCAGCGTGGTGCGCGCCGAATTCCTGCGTACCCGTAACTTTGATTATATCCGCGCCGCGCAGGCGATGGGCGTCAGCGACCGCGCTATCATGTGGCGTCATATGCTGCCTAATGCGATGGTCGCCACGCTGACCTATCTGCCGTTTATCCTATGCGGCTCGATCACCACACTGACGTCACTGGATTTTCTCGGTTTCGGCCTGCCGCTGGGCTCGCCATCGCTGGGTACACTGCTGATGGAAGGGAAGAATAATTTGCAGGCGCCGTGGCTGGGGATCAGCGCTTTCGTGGTGCTGGCCGCGCTGCTGTCATTATTGATTTTCATTGGTGAAGCCGTTCGCGATGCCTTCAATCCGTCCGCACACCATAATGAGGTGCTCTGAAATGACAGACGCTGCGTTATCCGCCCCGTTACTGCAAATCAAAAATCTCAGCGTCGCATTCCGTCAGGGAAAACAGCAACGTGAAGTGGTCAGCAATGTATCGCTCGATATCCGTGCCGGTGAAACCCTGGCGCTGGTGGGTGAATCCGGCTCCGGCAAAAGCGTCACTGCGCTGTCAGTGTTGCGTCTGCTGCCCTCTTCCGTGGTCTATCCGCAAGGCGACATTCTGTTTGCTGGCCAATCCTTACTGAACGCAGATGCCAGCACATTGCGCCAGATCCGTGGCAACCAGATTTCGATGATATTTCAGGAACCGATGGTGTCGCTAAATCCGCTGCATACCATCGAAAAACAGCTGACTGAAGTGCTGACGCTGCACCGTAATCTTCACGGTGATGCAGCACGCACTGAAATTCTGCGCTGTCTGGATCGCGTGGGTATTCGTCAGGCAGCCTCGCGCCTGCGGGATTTTCCGCACCAGCTTTCCGGCGGTGAACGCCAGCGCGTGATGATTGCCATGGCGGTGCTAACCAGGCCAAAGCTGCTGATTGCCGATGAACCAACCACCGCGCTGGACGTCTCCGTGCAGGCGCAGATTTTATCGCTGCTCGACGAGCTCAAGCAGGAAATGGGGATGGCGATGCTGTTTATCACCCATAACCTGCGCATAGTGCGCCGTCTGGCAGACACCGTAGCAGTCATGCAACACGGGCGCGTCGTGGAGCAGCAATCACGTACCGCACTTTTCAGTCAGCCTCAGCACCCTTATACCCGCCAGCTGTTACAAGCCGAACCACAGGGTCGCCCGCAGCCGCTGACCGGTAAACCGCCTGTTCTGCTGGATGTGAAAAATCTGGATGTCGGTTTTCCCGTCAAACGCGGCCTGCTGCGTCGCACGGTCGGCATCAAACACGCGGTGAACCAGGTCAGTTTCCAGCTTCGCCGGGGAGAAAGTCTCGGTGTGGTGGGCGAGTCCGGTTCAGGCAAAAGCACCACCGGGCTGGCATTGCTGCGTTTGCTCAAATCGCAAGGGGAAATCTGGTTTGACGGCCAGCCACTGCATGCTTTCTCGCGCAAGAAAATGCTGCCGTTCCGCAGCCGGATTCAGGTGGTGTTTCAGGATCCTTTCTCTGCGTTAAATCCGCGCTTTACCGTCGGGCAAATCATCGCTGAAGGTCTGCTGGTGCATCGCAACGTCAGTGAACAGGCGCGCGATAAAGCAGTGATCCGCGCAATGCAGGAAGTGGGGTTGGATCCGCAATCCCGCCACCGCTACCCGACGGAGTTTTCTGGCGGCCAGCGCCAGCGTATCGCGATCGCCCGTGCGTTAATTTTACAACCGGAAATGCTGATCCTGGATGAACCTACGTCGTCGCTGGATAAATCGGTTCAGGCGCAGATTCTGACCATTTTAAGTGAGTTACAGCAACGTCACGGCCTGACATATCTGTTTATCAGTCATGATTTACACGTGGTGCGGGCTTTGTGCCATCAGCTGATGGTGTTGCGAAACGGAGAAGTGGTCGAACAGGGAGAGTGTGAGCAGATTTTTACTGCACCGCAGCAGGCTTATACCCGCGAATTACTGGCCGCGTCAGAGGCTTTCGACACCCACCAGCGCTGAGACGCAGGCAAAACACGCCGGAATGCCTCGGGATTGCGGCGTGTCAGAAAGGATAAAGTGCGGTTACAGATTCCGCGATCGCTGCGCCGATATTTTTCAGGCAGCAGAGCGTGGCACTTTCATCTTCACGATGAACGAATAAACACGGCTCGCCGTCGATTTCAACAATCGCCGCTTTTACCTGAATATCTTCTAATGCATCAGTGAGCTGATGCATCACCTGCCAGGCGAATTCGCCCTCATGGCTGAGCAGTTTCAGGCCGATCAGATTGTTATCTTCATCATTACCAGGCAGCGGAATCGGTTCAACTTTGATACCCGCAAAACCTGACAACCAGCGATAACTTTGCGGCAAACGATGTACTACCGAAAGTTGGATATTATTCACGTCGTTCCCCAGACAATGATACATGCAAATTATTTACACGCTGTTTTTACAAAATAGCTACAACCACACTGCTTAAGTTATAGCCGACAGGCTGCTCTTTGCCTACTCCTCGTTCAAATTATTAACATTGAATTAACGCAATAGGATACAAATTGACAGACTGTTGCTAACTTTATGTCTGCTCCCGACCATATTGAGAGGCAGATCTCATTTTGGCTTATTTGTAACCTTTTACGCCTTTATTAACAACCACTTTAATCAATTGCCGCTACCTTTTGATCCTTATTTTTTACATTTAATATACAAATCAAACTACGTAAACATGACTAATTCCGCACTAAAATGATTAATATCAACAGGATAGTTAAGTCAGAGGAGTTAAGAATGATGCGGTATCGGTTAATTTCATTTTGAAATGAACCTGTTGGTTACATTTTTTATCGTCGCGCATCATACGTTAAAATCTGGATCTAATGTTAATAAATCCGCACAATTTGTTTGCACAAATCCCTCTTCTCTGGCTTATCATCCGCATCGTTATAAGTGGTATACCCTATCGGGACAGACATCGGCAAAACTAACCCGCTGATAAATCTCGTATTACGCAAATTATAATAAGAATCAGACAGCGAACTCCCTGCCTTTTGGCAAAAACCCATTCCCAGAGAGAAAGAGATGGAAAACGATCCTTCAATCATTGGAAGCAACACACCCGAAAATGGAACCGGTTTCAGTCGTCGTGAACTCCTCAAAGGCCTGACGTCTGCGATGGTGGCAACTACCCTGCTCGGTTTCCCGTTCCTGAGCCAGGCGGAGAAAGAAACCGCCACGCAGGATCCGGTTATCTTCGGCCAGTTCTACCTGGTATCGCAGGCTATCACTGAACATAAAAATATCAGCGAAGGCTCTTCCGCACAGATTTTCAACGCATTCTATCGCTCACAACCCGACTTCCCTGCGCAGGTCAGCAAACTACACGCGCTGGTGAAACCCGGTCAGGCAGCGAAGGATTTGCAGGAAGTGGCAAAGCAAAACGGTTTGGGTGAACTGGTGACCCGCATCGTCACCGCCTGGTATACTGGCACGGTTGGACATGGAACCGATTCCATTTTAATTGCATACAAAGATGCGCTGATGTATCGCCCGGTCAGTGACGGCCTGATTGTGCCCACTTACTGCGGAAACGGTCCGCTGTACTTCACCGCCGCACCTCCCGCCGCTGCGATGCCTGAATCCATGAATGCTGATCGTTTTACTAATCCTTCTGAAACACATGTTGTGAGCAAAGCCTGATGAAAAAACCAGAATTTACGGCAGACGGCGATGCGTCTGCTGATGTGATTGTTGTCGGTTCCGGTATCGTGGGCGGCATGATTGCCGATCAGCTGGTCAGCCAGGGATATTCCGTTCTGGTGCTGGAAGCAGGTTTGCGCATTGAGCGCGCGCAGGCCGTTGAAAACTGGCGCAACATGCCTTTCGAAAACCGCGCTGGCTCTGACTTCCAGGGGCTTTACCCGCAGTCTGAAAAAGCCCCCGCACCGCTGTACTTCCCGGAAAATAACTACGTCCATCTGACCGGGCCGAGCGCCAGCAGCTTCAAACAAGGTTATCTGCGCACCGTCGGCGGCACCACCTGGCACTGGGCAGCATCCTGCTGGCGTCACGTTCCCAACGATTTCAAAATGAAAACGTTGTACGGCGTGGGCCGCGACTGGCCAATTTCCTATGATGAACTCGAACCTTATTACTGCCGTGCTGAAGAAGAAATCGGCGTAGCCGGTCCCAATGACCCTGAGTTGCAGTCGCCTTCTGAGCGCAGCAAACCCTATCCGATGGAACAGGTGCCTTACGGTTACGGCGACACCCGTTTTGCTGAAATCGTTAACCCGCACGGTTACCGTTCCGTGCCAATTCCGCAGGGTCGCAGTACGCGTCCGTGGAATGGCCGCCCGACCTGTTGTGGCAACAACAACTGCCAGCCAATCTGCCCGATTGGTGCGATGTATAACGGAATTGCGCACGTCGAACGCGCTGAGAACAAAGGTGCCGTGGTACTGGCTGAAGCGGTGGTCTACAAAATTGACACGGATGAAAACAACAATGTGACCGCCGTTCACTGGCTGGATAATCAGAAGAAATCGCATAAAGCGACCGGTAAAGTGTTCGCGCTGGCCTGTAACGGCATCGAGACGCCACGCCTGTTGCTGATGGCCGCGAACGAAAAAAATCCAAACGGTATCGCCAATTCGTCTGATCATGTTGGTCGTAACATGATGGATCACTCCGGTTTCCACTGCACGTTTATCGCCAAAGAGCCGCTGTGGATCGGCCGTGGTCCGGCGCAGAGCAGTTGTCTGGTCGGCCCGCGCGATGGCGATTTCCGCAAAGACTATTCTGCCAACAAAATGATCCTCAACAACATCAGCCGCGTGATCCCTGCGACCTCTAAAGCGTTGCAGATGGGGCTGGTGGGCAAAGAGCTGGATGAGGAAATCCGCCGCCGTTCCATCTTTGGCGTGGATTTGTCCATCAGCCTGGAACCGCTGCCGGATCCAAATAACCGCCTGACACTCAGCACCACCCGTAAAGATCCACACGGTTTGCCGTGCCCGGATATTCACTACGATGTCGGGGATTACGTGCGCAAAGGCGCGGAAGCGGCTCACAAGCAGCTTGAGCACATCGGTTCCCTGTTCATGGCAGAAGAATTCAATATCACCACCAGCCTGAACGCCAACAACCACATCATGGGCGGCACCATCATGGGCAGTGATCCGAAAGATTCTGTAGTCAACGGCGAATGCCGCGCACACGACCACGCTAACCTGTGGTTGCCGGGCGGCGGCGCGATCCCGTCCTCCAGCGTGGTGAACAGTACGCTGACTATGGCCGCACTCGGCCTGAAAGCCGCCGATGATATGGCGAAAAAACTGGCAGGTGCCGCATGAAGAAACTTCTCACCGCCTGCCTGCTGAGCGCATCGCTAAGCGGATTCGCCTTCGCTGCGGACAATCAGGCTGAACTGATCCGTCAGGGGCAAGAAGTGGCGACAGCCGCTGACTGTCAGGCCTGCCATACTGCCCCGGAAGGCGGTAAAACGTTTGCCGGTGGCTATGAAATCCATTCACCGATGGGCACGATTTACACCACCAACATCACACCGTCGAAACAGTTCGGTATCGGTAATTACACCGAAGCACAGTTCACCCGCGCGGTGCGGGAAGGCGTTCGCCCTGACGGTGCCAATCTGTATCCGGCCATGCCTTACACTTCCTATAGTCATATGAGCGATGCCGACATGCATGCGCTGTATGTCTATTTCAAAGAGGGTGTGAAGCCGGTCGAACAACCGAATGTTGAAACTGCCCTGCCGTTCCCGTTCAACATGCGTATTGCGATGGCGGGCTGGAACATGATGTATCTCGACAGCACGCCGTTTAAGCCGGATCCGTCGAAAAGTGAACAATGGAACCGCGGTGCGTATCTGGTCAACGGTGCCGGTCACTGTGATACCTGTCATACGCCACGTAACCTGATGATGGGTTCTGTGACCGATAAACCGCTGGCAGGCGGCATGGTCGGCCCGTGGTATGCCCCGAATATCAGCTCGGATCCGGTCAGTGGTATTGGTAACTGGTCGCAACCTCAGCTGGTGGAATACCTGAAAACGGGCCGCACCGCCGGGAAAAACCAGGCAGCGGGCGGTATGGCGGAAGCGGTTCAAAACAGTCTGCAATACATGTCTGACAGTGACCTGAACGCGATTGCTTTCTACCTGAAAAACAGCACGCCGGTGCGTGACCCGCGTGATACGCAGGCGGCGGACACCTTCGGTAAACCGGTGAACGTGGAAGAAGGTTTACGCGGCGCGCACCCGTTTAATGCGAACAAAACCATCGACAACGGTGCGGCACTGTTCAGCGGTTATTGCGCCAGTTGCCACCAGCCGGACGGTTCTGGCAGCGAAAATCAGGCATATCCGTCGCTGTTCAACAATACCGCCACCGGCATGGGTAATGCGTCTAACCTGATTTCCGCCATTCTTTACGGCGTGGATCGACAGGTCGGCGACCATCACGTACTGATGCCGAAATTTGGCGTGGGCTCGTATGTCGGTCAGTTAGATGATCAGCAGATTGCTGACATCTCCAACTACGTGCTGAAAAACTACGGCAATGCGACCATTCAGGTCAGCGCACATGATGTCGCGGTGTTACGCGCAGGCGGTCCGGTGACATTACTGGCGAAACTGCAACCGTTTATGGCTCCTGCAATGGTGGCTGGCGTGATTGTTCTGCTGGTGCTGATTTTCTGGCTTGGCCGGAAACGCAAAACCAAAGCAGCGTAATCCGTACACTGAAATGCAAAACGGCCCTGTTTGGGCCGTTTTTTATATGCGGATCTGAAAGCTAACCGCGCCCGACCAGCGGCATGGCGCTGGCCATTACGGTCATGGTCAGCACGTTAGTGTCGAGCGGTAAACCGGCCATAAACGCCACCGCCTCACCGACGCGCTCCACCGGGATCACCGGTTCCTCAGCGATATGTCCGTCCGCCTGCATTCTGCCTGCCAGCGCTTTATTGCCCATATCCGTCGCCGCATTGCCGACATCGATTTGCCCGCAGGCAATGTTGAACGCGCGACCATCGAGCGCGGTGGATTTGGTCAGTCCGGTAATCGCGTGCTTGCTGGCGGTGTACGGCGCAGAATTCGGGCGCGGCGACTGCGCCGAAATCGAACCGTTGTTGATGATACGTCCGCCTTGCGGCGTTTGTTGTTTCATCAGTTTTACCGCCGCCTGCGTACACAAAAAAGCGCCGGTGAGATTGGTATTGATCACCGACAGCCAGTCTTCCACCGGCAGTTGTTCGATCGGCACATCCTTCACGTTATTACCGGCGTTATTGAACAGCAAATCCAGCCTCCCGCAGGTTTCCTGAATATCCTGAAACAGCGCGGCCACCGATTGCGGGCTGGTCACATCCAGCTGACGTGCCACCGCCTGCCCCGGTGTAAACAACGCGACCGCCTGGTCGAGTTTTGCCTTATTACGCCCGGCCAGAATCACTTTAAATCCGATCGCTTCCAGCGCTTTCGCGGCGCTCAGGCCGATACCGCTGCCCCCGCCAGTGATTAATGCGATTTTGTTCATTGGGCCTCCTATACTGCAGCCAGCATGCCGCCATCAATAAAGAGTAAATGACCATTCACGAAATCTGAGGCCCTAGAGGACAGATAAACCGCGCCGCCCACCAGCTCTTCAGGATTGCCCCAGCGTGCAGCCGGCGTGCGTTTACACAGCCATTCGGAGAACTCTTTGTTATCGACCAGCGCCTGGGTCATGTCAGTTTTGAAATAGCCCGGCGCGATGCCGTTCACCTGAATATTGTAGCGTGCCAGTTCAACGCACATGCCACGGGTCAGCATTTTTACCGCGCCCTTTGAAGCGGCGTATGGCGTGATGGTGTCGCGACCCAGCTCGCTTTGCATCGAACCGATATTAATGATTTTGCCGCGCTCGCGTTGGATCATGTAACGCGCCACCGCCTGCGATACCAGGAACACAGATTTCTGGTTTACGGCAATCACGTCGTCCCAGTCTTTTTCCGGAAACTCGGTGAATTTATGGCGGCGCTGAATACCGGCGTTATTCACCAGCACATCAATCGGCCCGATGGTGCTTTCGATATGATCAATCGCCTGATTCACCGCCTGACTGCTGGTGACATCAAATGAGACGGCATGGGCGATAAAGCCTTCAGCACGCAGGGCTTCGGCCGCTTTTTGCGTGGATTCCTGTTGTGTACCGTTAACGATAATTTCCGCGCCATGCTGCGCCAGCCCTTTCGCCAGCAGGAAACCCAGACCGCGCGTCGAGCCGGTAATCAGAATCTTTTTATTGTCCAGTGAGAAGAGATTTGTCATGACGTTGGCCTTATTGAACGCTGATTTAAAAAGTTAGCTTCACTACACCGGTTTACCCCGCGCTAAACTGTGATGCAGATCACCTGACGGAATGTTAAAAAACCCTGTTACTCCGGGTGTGATCATCATCATTTTGATAACAATCTCCGGCGCTTTCTGTTTCAATAACAAGGTATATTTGCAGGCCCAATCAGGAAAACTCCGCATGAGAAACCAGCGCGTGACACTACAGGACATCGCCCAACTGGCGGATGTCACGAAGATGACGGTGAGCCGTTTTCTGCGCACGCCGGAAAAGGTGTCTCCTGAAACCCGCGAACGCATCACGAAGGTGATGGAAGAAGTGGGATATCCGCTGGAAGAAGCCCGCGGACCGGCCAAAGCGCCGCGTATCGGCATTTTAGTGCCGTCATTTAACAACCAGATTTTCTCCGACTTACTGGCGGGCATTGAGTCGGTCACTTCCGCGCAGGGCTTTCAGACGCTGGTCGTCAATTACGATTACAGCAAAGAGCGCGAGGAAGAACACATCATTAATCTGCTCGGTTATCAGCTTGCCGGACTGATCCTCACGGATTCCGTGCATACCCTGAAAGCCGATAAGTATCTGAATGCCGCAGAAATTCCTGTTGCGCAGGTGATGGATCTCGACGATCCGCACGGGCGGATTGCCGTCGGTTTTGATAACCAGCAGGCCGGTTACGATATGGCGAATACGTTGCTCGCCAGCGGCAAAGAACATGTGGTGTATTTCGGTTCGATGTCAGATGCCCGCGACCAGAAGCGTTATCAGGGTTACAGCCGCGCAATGGATGAACGCGGGCTGACGCCGGTGCATATCACGCCTAATAAAGTGTCGTCGGTATCTATCGGTGCGGGCATGCTGGCCATGGCGCGTCAGTTATATCCGCAGACCAACGCTATTTTGTGTACCAATGACGATATTGCCGTCGGCGTGTTACAAGAATGTATCAAACAAGGGATCCGCGTCCCGCAGGATATGGCAATTTCCGGTTTCCACGGACTGGATATCGGCCTCGCCACTACACCATTATTAGCCAGCGTGATCACCCCGCGCTTTGAGATGGGGAAAGTGGTGGCAGAGATATTGCTCAAAAAAATCAGGAACCTGCCGACGATCGAAAGGGTGGATTTGCATTACCGTATTTCCCTCGGCGGCACCATTTAATCCTCCTTTCCCGTCCATTTCTCCCCCTTCGTCCTGCACGCCAACTCCGGTGCAGGATCACGTAAGTGGTAACACCTTTTCTTAACATAATTCAACGTGACTCCTGTCACGAAATACTTTCCTCAAAATGCTTTTATTAAGCCATCACCGGTTACAGGCACACAGAGGAAAGAATATGGATAATAAGATTCCTAAGGCTCGCTGGCTTCGAGTAATAACGCCAATCCTTATCGCTTGCATTATTTCCTTCATGGACAGGGTCAATATTAGTTTCGCCATGCCCGGCGGGATGGACGCGGAGTTAGGGATTACCGCTTCAATGGCCGGTCTGGCCGCCGGTATCTTCTTTATCGGCTATTTATTCCTGCAGGTGCCGGGCGGCAGCCTGGCGGTACACGGCAGCGGACGGAAATTCATTGCCTGCTCATTGATTGCCTGGGCGGTGATCTCCATCCTGACCGGCTTTATCACCAATCAGTATCAGCTGTTGTTCCTGCGCTTTGCGCTGGGTGTGGCAGAAGGCGGGATGCTGCCGGTGGTGCTGACGATGGTCAGCAACTGGTTCCCTGATAAAGAACGTGGCCGCGCCAATGCTTACGTGCTGATGTTCGCGCCGCTCGGCGGGATGATCACCGCGCCGTTGTCCGGTTTGATTCTTGATACGCTCGACTGGCGCTGGTTGTTCATCATCGAAGGGGCATTATCTTTCGTGGTGATGCTTTTCTGGTGGTTCACCATCAGCGACCGTCCGGAAGAAGCGAAATGGCTGTCAGAGCGTGAACGCGACTATCTGGTGACGGAACTGAACCGCGAACGCGAAGCCCTGAAAGCCCTGGCGCCGGTAAACAATGCGCCGCTGAAAGAGGTGTTCCGTAACAAGTCTATCGTCAAACTGATCATCATTAACTTCTTCTATCAGACCGGGATTTACGGCTATACCTTGTGGCTGCCGACCATCCTGAAAAACCTGACCGGCGGTGACATGAGTTCGGTGGGTATGCTGGCGATTATCCCTTACGTCGGCACCATGCTGGGGATCCTGGCGATGTCGGTGCTGTCGGATAAAACCGGTAAGCGTCGTATGTTTATCGCCCTGCCGCTGTGTGGTTTCGCAGCTTGTCTGGCGGCCTCTGTCGCATTTGGCCATAACATCATGGCGGCCTACGGTTTCCTGGTCGGTGCCGGTTTCTTCCTGCAAGCCGCCACCAGCGCCTTCTGGACCATTCCGGGTAAAGTCACCACGCCGGAAGTGGCAGGCAGCGCACGGGGTGTGATCAACGGTCTGGGGAATCTGGGCGGTTTCTGCGGTCCGTATCTGGTCGGCGTGCTGGTCAGTCTCTACGGCCAGAGCACCGCGATTTATGCCCTGGTGGCCTCATTACTGATTGCCGCGGCAGTCACCACGTTGCTGCCAAAAGAGTGCGATATGGCGCTGGTACCGGGGGCGAAGGCCAAAGCCATGGCCGACGAATATGCCCGTGCCAAAGCGGCGCGCCGGGTTCAGGGAGTGAAAGCAGAGGTGATTTAATGCTTAAGCTCTTTCCCCTCTTACGAGGGGAAAGAGCAGTCTGAGTTATGCCGTTTCCGCAGACACTTTCACCGGACGGCTGGCGTAGAGATACAAAAGCGTCGCCGCCAGTATGCAAAACGCCATTGAACCGACCATCGGCCAGGCGCTTTTCGCCGTAAACAGTGACAGCACAGAACCAATCGCCGCACCGGTTCCGAAACGAATCGTCCCCGCCAGTGAAGCGGCTGTACCGGCCATGTGCGGGAAGTCATCCATAATGACGGCCATGGCGTTAGACGTCACCATCGCAATCACACCGACATACCCCGCCACACCGATCACCATCGCCCAGAATGGCAATCCGAAGGTACACACAATCACCAGCCACATCCCCATCGTCAGTTGCACAAACAACCCGAAGCGGAACATTTTCACCGCGCCCGTACGGCGCACATTACGGCTGTTGATGAGTGTCAGAATGACCAGTGCGACGATGTTCAGCGCAAAGTAAAAGCCGAAGTTCTGCGGCGAAACGCCATTAAGTTCGATGTAAACAAACGGACCGGCGCTGAGGAAAGAGAACATCCCGGCAAATGAGAAACCACTCGCCAGCATATAACTGAGCACACGTTTGTGACGGAACAGGGACGCAAAGTTACCGACGCTGGTACGCAGATGAAATTTCTGCCGTCGTTCCTTGGGCAGTGTCTCTTTGATATAGACGCCCACCAGCGTCGCGGCAATCAGCGCGGCGATGGCCATTGCCCAGAAAATCGCGTGCCAGCTGAATATGGCCATCAGCAAACCACCGAGCATCGGTGCCAGCAGCGGCGCAACCGTCATCACCAGCACCACGAAAGACATCATTCGCGAGAATTCATCTTTGGTGAACATATCGCGCATCAGCGCATTGATGACCACACTTGCGGCAGCGGCTGCCAGACCGTGCAGGAAACGCATCCAGACCAGTTGCTCGACCGACTGCGCCAGCGCACAGGCACCGGCCGCGACGGCAAAGATCATCACGCCCCAGAAGATAACCGGCTTACGCCCGAGGCTGTCCGCCATCGGTCCGTAAAACAGCTGCCCTATTGCAAAACCCAGCACGTAAGCGCTGAGCGTCATTTGCACGCTGCCCGCCGGAACGCCATATTCCTGTGCGATCACGGGCATACTTGGCAGATACATATCGATGGCCAGAGGCATCAGCATCGATATCAATCCCAGGATGAAAATCAGTCCGACGTGGGAGACCGGTTTTTCTTGCACTTTCAGCTGCTCCAGTTATCGAAAAAACTATCGCGAAGGAACGCCAACGCTGGCCACTTCCTGCTCAGTTAACGGACGGTACTGACCCGGTTCTAAATCTTCATCCATCACAATCTCGCCGATACGTTCACGGTGCAACGCAACCACACGGTTACCGACGGCGGCAAACATGCGTTTTACCTGATGGTAACGGCCTTCGCTGAGGGTGAGACGCACCAGACAGTCTTCGATTTTTTCGAGCTGTGCTGGTTTGGTCAGGGAATCTTCGTTATGCAACTGCACACCGGCCTCAAACTGCGCGGCGGTGTCATCAGCCAGCGGATGTTCGAGCGTCACCAGATAGGTTTTTTCGCAGTGGTGGCGCGGCGAGGTGATGCGGTGTGACCACTGACCGTCGTCGGTCATCAGCACCAGACCGGTGGTGTCGATATCCAGACGCCCCGCGGCATGCAGTTTGTAGGCAACGGGTTCTTCGAGGAAATACAGCACGGTCGGGTGATCCGGATCATCGGTAGAACACACGTATCCCTGCGGTTTGTTGAGCATGAAATAACGCGGGCCGGTGATTTGATCCAGCACATTGCCATCAAACTCGACGCGTTGTTCAGGGCTGATTTTCATTGAGCCGGTTTTGACGATTTCACCGTCTACGGTGACACGTTTGTTACGCAGTTCGCGCAAAACCAGCGCGCGGCTTACGCCTAATTGCTGAGAGAGAAACTTGTCCAGACGCATTGGATCGACTTGCCTTCATGGCGATCTGAGTGATCGCGTTACTGATAAAACACAAGACCCCGCCGTCGCAATACAGCAACTGACAGGGTTCAGGGTTGTTCGGTTCGTAATAATTGCAAAGAGTTATTATTACTTCGGGGGGGCAGAAATACTGCCGCATTGAGCGCATTAGTATAGCCGTGCATCCTGCAAGGAAGAAGGAAAATAAGCAGGCTAAACATTCACAGCGGGCGATTTCTTTGCTCATCGCCATCAGCCGGATTTCTTGGCATACTGCATTACTGTTTTTATAAACAGGTAAGTTAACTCAATAACGAACAGGTGATCATCGCGTGACTGTTTTTACCCTCCGCCCTTACCAGCAAGATGCCGTGGATGCCACGCTGCGTCATTTTCGCCAGCACGACGAACCGGCTGTGATTGTGCTGCCGACCGGCGCGGGAAAAAGTCTGGTGATTGCCGAACTGGCGCGCGTTGCCCGCGGGCGTGTGCTGGTGCTCGCCCACGTCAAAGAACTGGTGGCGCAAAACCACAGCAAATACCTTTCTTACGGGCTGGAAGCCGATATCTTCGCAGCCGGTCTGAATCTCAAGCAAAGCAGCGGCAAAGTGGTATTTGGCAGCGTGCAGTCCGTCGCGCCTAACCTGTCGGAGTTCAGCGGTGAGTTTTCCCTGCTGATTGTCGATGAATGTCACCGTATCTCCGACGATGACAACAGTCAGTATCAGCAAATCATCGGCCACCTCAAAGCACAAAACCCGCGCCTGCGGCTGCTCGGCCTGACCGCCACGCCCTACCGTTTGGGCAAGGGCTGGATTTATCAGTATCACCATCAGGGCATTGTGCGCGGCGATGCCAACAGCCTGTTCCGCGACTGCATCTATGAACTGCCATTGCGTTACATGATTAAAAACGGCTTTCTGGTACCGCCGGAACGGCTCGATATGCCGGTAGTCAGTTACGATTTCAGCCGCCTGCAGGCCAGCAGTAATGGTCTGTTCAGTGAAGCCGATCTGAATGACGAATTGCGCCAGCAAAAGCGCATCACGCCGCACATCATCAGCCAGATTATTGAGTTCGCACAGGACCGCAAAGGGGTGATGATTTTTGCCTCGACGGTGGAACATGCCGGTGAAATTTTCGGTCTGCTGCCGAAAGGCGAAGCGGCGCTGATCAGCGCACAAACACACGCGGTGGAACGGGACAGGCTGATTACCGCGTTTAAAGCGCAGCAGTTACGCTATCTGGTGAATGTATCGGTGCTGACCACCGGCTTTGACGCACCGCATGTGGATCTTATCGCCATCCTGCGCCCGACCGAATCCGTCAGTCTGTATCAGCAAATTGTCGGACGCGGGCTGCGGCTCGCACCGGGCAAAACGAATTGCCTGATCCTCGATTACGCCGGAAACCCGCATGACCTGTTTACGCCGGAAGTCGGCAGCCATAAACCGGCGGGCGATAACAAACCGGTGCAGGTGTTCTGCCCGGCCTGCGGTTTCGCCAATATTTTCTGGGGAAAAACCACCGAAGACGGCACAGTCATCGAGCATTTTGGCCGTCGCTGTCAGGGCGTGCTGGAAGACGATGAAGGCAACCGCGAGCAATGTGATTTCCGCTTTCGCTTTAAAAGCTGTCCGCACTGTGGCGCCGAGAACGATATCGCCGCACGGCGTTGTCATCAGTGTCAGGAAATTCTGGTCGATCCCGATGATATGCTGAAAGCCGCGCTGCGCCTGAAAGATGCGCTGGTGCTGCGCTGTGGTGGTATGAATCTGCAAAACGGGCGCGACGACAAAGGCGAATGGCTGAAGATTACTTATTACGATGAAGACGGTGCTGACGTTTCCGAGCGCTTTCGCCTGACGACGCCTGCCCAGCGCATGGCGTTTCTGCATAACTTCCTGCGTCCGCACCAGCGCGCGCCGGGCGTACCGCTGGAATGGAATACCGCCGCGGATATCGTCGCGCAGCAGATTTTATTGCGTCATCCGGATTTTGTGGTGGCGCGCATGAAAGGCCAGTTCTGGCAGGTGCGGGAAAAAATGTTTGATTATGAAGGCCGCTACCGGCGCGCTAACGAACTGCGCGGGTAACAGGGATGACCAAATCGGTAATTATTCATTGTTGCTGCGCGCCGACTCCGGTATCATACCGCCCGCTTTCGCCTTGTGTGAAAGCCGCAGTACTCAACTCGTCACTCGGTCGCAGGTGGCGGGGCACATTTTAGAAGTAGTTCTAATCGAGAAACATACAATGATCACTATCAATGTAGAAGTACGTCCACAGGACGAGCAGGGCAAAGGTGCGAGCCGCCGCCTGCGTACAGCAAACAAATTCCCAGCTATCGTTTACGGTGGCTCAGCTGCTCCGGTTTCTATCAAACTGGACCACGATTCTGTCAAGAATCTGGAAGTTAAAGCGGAGTTCTACTCTGAAGCAATTACTCTGGTTATCGACGGTAAAGAAACCAAAGTTAAAGTTCAGGCTGTACAGCGTCACCCGTTCAAGCCAAAACTGGCTCACATCGACTTCGTTCGCGTTTAATCGCTGACTGAGTTGTTGCGCATCGGGACGCCGTGCGAGAACAAATAAAAAACGCCGCTTATGCGGCGTTTTTTATTGGGCGCTATTCTGATTTGCTCCTCCCCCTGCGAAGGGGGAGGTTGGGTGGGGGTTTTAAGGGCTAATACCCTTTTCTAAAGCACACTTCAACATCTTGATTTTGCTTTAATACCCCACCCCAACCCTCCCCTTCGCAGGGGAGGGTGCGATTATTTATTGCCCGCTTTGCGCTGCAATTGATCCCGCAGATTCGGCGGTGTGCCTTTAATGGTCAGCGTATCGGTCGCCGGATCCCAGAAAATGCGTTCGCCCATCAGCATGGCATCAAAATTGATGCTCAGACCGCCGCCGCTGCCAGCGAATTTGGTCAGCTGACGCAAGGTGCTGCGGTCGGCCGGGAAGGTTTCTTCCAGCTGATAGCCCTGCTCCTGGGTAAATTCTTTAAATTTCTTGTCATTCCACGGCGGCAGTTCTTCGGACAGATCATCCAGCGCGATCTCCTCGCCCGCCTGCAGTTGCTCGTTGCAGTAGGTATAAACCTGCTGACGGTAATTCTGACGCTCGTTTTTATCGAGCTGCGCTTCGGTACAGAAATCATCAACCGCCTGCAGCAGGCCACGGTTCTGCGCCTTGGTATCCAGACCTTCGGATGCGCCGAGGAAATCCATAAAGAAGTCAGAGACTTTGCGCCCTACCCGGCCTTTCAGGAAGGTGAGGTAACGGGTCGATTCCGGATTGGTTTCCCATTCCGTCAGATCAATACGCGCCACAATATCCGCATGATTGATGTCGAGATAATGAATGCTGCTGACATCCAGCTGTTCATTGACGCGCATACTGCTGCGGCTGTTCAGCACGGCAACCAGTAAATATTCGACTGCCAGGAAGCGGTAATGACAGAAAAGCACCACGCCGCCTTCGGCAAACGGGTATTTCGCCAGTTCGTCACGCAGACGGCCAGTGGCAGCGCGGCTGAATGACAGGAAATCGTCGTCCCCTTTGCGGCAACTGCGTAATGCGACTGCCAGCTCGCTGTCTTCATTGAACAGACCGTACGCTTTGCTTTTTGCACTGTAGACGCGGTGCAGTTCTGCCATCATTTCATCAACGGCAGCATTGGGCGTCAGAAGCGTATCACGCAGCACAACATCCAGCGTTTGCTCATCACGTTTGTTCAACTGGTGCAGAGCGATCTGCTCGAGATCCAGACTCATGGGGATTTTCTCCTGTAAGAATTGCAGCCGTGTAAGAAGGGTTTGTCTGCGGGGCGTATTCAAACACCGAAGCGTCAAAGCCGCAACCGCTCATGCCTTAGAAATAAGAGTTTGATGCGAGAAAAAACCCAAAATAATTCGTGTTGCAGGAAGGCGGCAAACGAAGAAATCCCGATGAGCTTACGCCGGTAAGTGATTCGGGTGACTGAGTGCAGTCAACGCATCTGCAACCCGAAGTGTGAAGGGGTTATAAAAATGCGGAAAACAGAGGCGTGATACGCTAAGATATTGGACTTTGTCGGATCAAGAAGCACAATACTCTATGGCACAATCATCCCGTTACAGTGACGAACACGTTGAACAGCTCCTTTCCGAGCTGGCGACAGTTCTGGAAAAACACCGCGCCCCGACAGACCTGGCTCTGATGGTTCTGGGCAATATGGTGACAAACCTTATTAATACCAGCGTCGCTCCTGCACAGCGCAAAGCCTTGTCGCAGTCCTTTGCGAAAGCGTTGCAAGCGTCGATAAGAGAAGATAAAGCCCATTAATTCACAACTTGCCCAAACCCTCTCATGGTGACAAATCGTCAGCGCTATCGCGAAAAAGTATCCCAGATGATCAGCTGGGGCCACTGGTTCGCCCTGTTTAATATCCTGCTCATTCTTGGGATCGGCAGCCGCTACCTGTTTGTTTCTGACTGGCCTTCTTCATTGCAGGGGCGTATTTACGCGCTGGTCAGCTGGCTTGGGCATTTCAGTTTTATCGGTTTCTCGGCATATTTACTGATCATCTTCCCGCTCACCTTCGTGGTGATGTCACAACGCCTGCTGCGGTTCTTATCCGCTATTCTGGCTACTGCCGGGCTGACCCTGCTCCTGGTCGATACCGAAGTCTTTACCCGTTTCCACCTGCATATTAATCCGGTTGTGTGGGAACTGGTGGTCAATCCCGTTCAGGGCGAGATGGCCCGCGACTGGCAGCTGATGTTTATTGCTGTGCCGGTGATATTCCTGCTCGAAATGCTGTTTGGTACCTGGGCGTGGCAAAAGCTGCGCAGCCTGAACCGCCGTAATTTCGCCAAACCGATTGTCGTGCTGTTCATTGCCAGTTTCTTTGCTTCGCATCTGATGTATATCTGGGCGGATGCCAACTTCTATCGCCCGATCACTATGCAGCGCGCGAATCTTCCGCTGTCGTATCCGATGACGGCACGCAAATTCCTTGAAAAACACGGCTTGCTGAATGCCGGTGAATACCAGAAACGGCTGATCGAACAAGGCAACCCTGAAGCGCTGGCAGTGGAATATCCGCTGAATACCCTCAGCTTCGCGAAAACCGGGTCGAAGTATAATTTGCTGATGGTGGTACTCGACGGTGTCCATACCGCCACGCTGGATAAAGACATGCCAGCACTGAGTGATTTTGCCAAACATAACATTCGTTTTGATCAGCATTTCAGTTCCGGAAACCGTAATGACACCGGGCAGTTCGGCCTGTTCTACGGGATTTCGCCAAGCTATATGCAGGGGATTCTGGCGGCGCGTAAACCTTCTGCGCTGGTGACATCGCTGGAGCAACAAGGTTACGAATTTGGTTTATTTGCCTCAGACGGTTTTAACAGCCCGCTGTATCGCCAGGCATTACTGACCGATTTCACCTTGCCGCCGCCAGTCAAACAGACTGACCAGCAAACCGTTTATCAATGGCAACAATGGCTGAATGGCCTTGGCAACGGACCGTGGTTCTCCTACGTGAACCTGAACGGCATCAGCAGTGCATTGCGTCAGGACGGGGCCAGTGTGCCAACCGGTAACACCTTTATTCGTCGCTATCAGAACGGTGCACTGGGCGTGGATGATCAAATCAAGGCCATCCTGCAATCGTTAAAAGACCGCGGAGAGCTGGATAAAACCGTGGTGGTCATTACCGCCTCACACGGTATTGAATTCAACGAGAATGGCACCTGGGGGTCAGGTAACTCGATGAACCGCCGCCAGTTGCAGGTTCCGCTGATCATTCACTGGCCGGGCACACCGGCGCAGAATATCGATAAGCTGACGGATCATGCCGATGTGATGACCACGCTGATGCAGCGCCTGTTGCACGTCACTACGGCCCCGGCGGATTACTCGCAGGGCGAAGATTTGTTCGCTGCGAAGCGTCGTCATAACTGGGTCACGACCAGCGACGACGGTACGCTGGTGATCACCACCCCGGACCAGACGCTGGAACTGGAAAATAACGGGGATTACCGCGCTTTTGACATTAACGGCAAGCGGATTAAAGATCAGAAACCCGAGCTTGGCTTGCTGCTTCAGGTGCTGACAGATGAAAAACGCTTCCTGGCAAACTGACATTCGCCGTTAGCGCAAAAATGAAAGCCAACCCTGACCGGTTGGCTTTTTTATTGGGCCACGCCCATTTTCCCCTATCAAATTATTTGACCTTCTTCTTGAAAATAATGTCGTTTATAGCGCAGCTTGAAACCGTTACGGTGGACCCTATATTCTGATAACTTTCTAAAAAATGAGCGGAGTGCAACCATCGTGGCGGGACTGGTCAACGGAAAATGGGTAAGCGGCGACGTCGCGAAAGAAGAAATAAAAAACGGGGCATTTCATCGTGAGGAAACTGCCTTTCGCCAGACACATCTTGAGCCGGAAGCCGGACGGTATCAGCTTTTCGTCTCTTATTTGTGTCCGTGGGCCTCGCGCACGTTAATTTTCCGCCATCTGAAAGGGCTGGAAAAATTCATTCAGGTATCCGTTGCTCAGCCAGTGATTGGTGAAAATGGCTGGACGTTCGACACGCCGCAGGATGCAGGCGAAAAGATTGAGCAGGTGCGTTACATCCATCAGCTCTATACCGCCAGCGATGCACACTATACCGGCAAAGTATCCGTGCCCGTACTGTGGGACCGTCGCGAAGGACGTATCATCAATAATGAATCGGCTGACATTATCCGCATTCTTAACCATACGTTTGATGCACTGACCGGAAATCGGGATAACTTTTATCCTGCTGCCCTGCGCGAAGACATCGACCGCTGGAATGAAGTGATTTATCACGACGTCAACAACGGTGTGTACAAGACAGGCTTTGCGAAGACTCAGGCAAGCTATAACGACGCCGTGACCCAACTGTTCGGCACGCTCGATACCCTTGAGGCGCATTTAAACACCCACCGGTACATGGCCGGTGAATATATTACCGAAGCCGACTGGCGTCTGTTCGTCACTCTGGTGCGTTTCGACAGCGCGTATCACGGTGCCTTCAAATGTAATATTCGCCGTATTGAAGACTATCGAAATCTTTCAAATTATTTGCGTGAACTCTATCAGTGGCCGGGGGTCAGCGACACGGTAAACCTGGCGCATATCAAACAAGGTTACTACGGTATTTTATGGCTGAATCCGACAGGTATCGTTCCGGTAGGTCCGCAGCTTGATCTGCGCCGCCCTCACGATCGTCAGCGTCTCATCGGGCGCGGCGTTATGCAGAGAACAGACTAAAAATCACTTGGACCCGCACAAATAAGACTGTATATTTCAACAGTTATTTCTCCCTGTCTTTTATGAGGAAAGTTATGCGGGTCGAACTGATTTTTGACAAACGGAATGTCTCCGGCATCCCCAATGCCAGTGAAAAGATTGAAGCGGAACTGGTTAAACGGGTACACCGTCTGTTTCCTGACGCGGAAGTAAAAGTAAAACCGATGCAGGCTAACGGGCTGAATACCCACGGTGCCAGCAAGCAGGAACGTTCGCAGTTAAACCAAATGTTAGAGGAAATGTTCGAAGAAGCCGATGAGTGGCTCGCTGTGGAGTAAAAATCCACCTTGCCGTTGCACTTACTTACAAAGAGCAATTGAAATAAACAATCCATCGCTATGGCTTAATATAAGATGTGCGGGTTATACGAAATTCATTATCAATCAGAGCGATGAGTTGCACAGAATGAGGTACAGACCTGGGTGATTTCATCCGGTACATTGTTCCCGCACCTTCGCTTTTCGCTTCACACGCGCCAATGACTTTGCGAAACCGCCATGCCACCGAGCCTAAAAAAATCCAGCGCCCAACCTAATTTCTACACCAAGCGCTTTGCGCTGATTTGTCTCGGTATTGTCTGTTGTCTGGCGCTTCTGCTCGGCCGGGTGGGCTACCTGCAATTGCTCAACCAGCCAATGCTGGAAAAAGAAGCCGACTCCCGCTCGTTGCGTTCCACTGTCATCCCTGCCGGGCGCGGCACTATTGTTGATCGTAACGGCCATCCGCTGGCGCTGAGCGTCGCCTCAAAAGACATTATCGCCGATCCGTTCCGTGTGCTGGAATTGCACAGCGACCTGAACAGTCCGAAGTGGCAATATCTGGCTTCCGCGCTGAATATGCCACTTTCGCAGCTCCAGCAAACCATCACCAGTGATCCTCAACGCCGCTTCGTCTATCTCGGCCGCAAAATAGAAGAAGGCATCGCCGCAGATATCAGCCAGCTGCACCTCGGCGGCATCAGCAGTCAGCTCGATGACAGCCGTTATTACCCGATGAGTGAAGCCGCAGCAAATCTGGTCGGCGTCGTCGGGACAGATAATGAAGGCCTGACTGGCGTTGAAAAAGGCTTTAATGCTCTGCTGCAGGGCAAACCGGGCATGCGCGAATACCGTCAGGATCGCCATGGCAATGTGATCGGCATCCTGAAAGAAGTCGCGCCACAACAGCCGCCCACCATCAACCTGAGTATCGACAGTTTTATGCAGTACGTTTTGTACTCGCGGCTGCGCGATGGCGTTACGCTTAACCAGGCTGAATCCGGTGCTGCTGTTCTGGTGGATGTGAATACCGGTGAGATTTTAGGGATGGCGTCCTATCCGTCCTATAATCCCAATAACTATGCCGGTGTTCAGGCAAAAGACATGCGAAATGTGGCGATCAGCGACAGTTTCGAACCGGGTTCGACGGTCAAACCGCTGGTGGTGATGGCGGGTCTGAACCGCCATATGATCCGTCCGGATTCCGTTCTCGATACCCATCCGTATACCGTTAACGGCCACCTGATCCGCGACGTTGGTCATTGGCCAGCGCTGACCATCACCGGTATCTTGCAAAAATCCAGTGACATTGCGGTGTCGCACATTGCGCTGGCGATGCCTGCCAGTGTACTGGTTCAGCTTTATCAGTCCTTTGGTTTGGGCAAACCGACAGATCTGGGTATCGGTGGCGAAAGCAGTGGTTATTTCCCGCTCCACCGTGACCGCTGGGCTGATATCGAGCGCGCTACCTTCTCCTTTGGCTACGGCCTGCGCGTCACGCCACTGCAAATCGCCCGTGAATACGCCACGATTGGTGCCGAAGGTATTTACCGCCCGCTGTCGATAACCAAAGTCACGCCGCCGGTGCTTGGTACCCGTGTGATGTCGGCTGACGTGGTCAGAACCGTGATTCATATGATGGAAAGTGACGCCCTGCCCGGCGGCTCCGGCCTCAGCGCTGCGGTGCCGGGATACCGTCTGGCGATTAAAACCGGTACGGCGGAAAAAATGGGAGCCAGTGGCAAATACGACGGCGGTTACATCAACTACACCGCCGGTGTTGCGCCTGCCAGTAATCCGCGTGTTGCACTGGTGGTGATGGTCAATAATCCGCAAGCGGGCAAGCACTTCGGTGGTTCGGTTGCAGGCCCGATTTTCGGGCAGATTATGGGCGAAATCCTTAACCATATGAACATTGCGCCGGATGCGCTGGTGCCGGAAACGCCACCAACGACGGTGATTAATGGCGGGCAGAAAACCGATCTGGTACGTCGCCCGGCCACAGACGGTTAATCAAACGCGAGCAAAAAGATGAAAAATTTCTGACAGACTGGATCTCGCAGAAATAAGCGGTTAACGTTCGCAGTGTTTGTGGCTAAAGAAATTGCTGGCTGACTCACTGTGGAGGAAGAGCGCAGGCTCTGTAAAAAAAGAATGAAACGGCTTCTTATCGTATTTTTGATCTTTGTTGCGGTTTGTCTGGGTGTGATTGCACTGAATATGCAGGGCAGCAGCCCCTGGTAACTGAGTTCCGTTCCCTGAAAAGGGATAAAGGGAGACATCATTTTGCCAACCGGTAAGAACTTTGTGGTTTTGATTGTTCTTATTCTCGTCGGGATAGTCGTGGTGGACGATGGCATCGCCCGTTTGATCCACTGGATCCTGTTACGTTAAAACATGGCCCGCGCGGCTGTCATTACAGTCCTGCCCACCGGGCCATTATTGTCTGCCCCCCCCTGAACATCTCTGAGCAACAGCTGCCACGCCAACCTGGCGAACTCGTGTATAATAGCGATATTCAACCTTAATACAGACTGGTTATGGCTCAAGACATTCATATCGCTATCGTCTGCGCACTCAGCAAATGGATTGAAGGCCATCTTGGTCGTGTGATCCATCTTGAAGAACTGGCTGAGTATTCAGGCTATTCGCTCTGGCACATGCAAAAACTGTTCAAAGAATCGACAGGCATTTCTCTGGGGAAGTACATCAGGGAACGCCGTCTGGCGAGTGCTGTTTATCAGCTGAGCAGCAGTGAAACCCCGATTTTTGACATTGCTATGGATTTCGGTTTTGGTTCGCAATCGCATTTCACCTACATGTTCCGCAAGCGTTTCAACATAACGCCACATGAATTCCGCCAGAACCCTGACATCAAACTTGATGTCTCTCCCCCGCTGCATCTCATCCATCAGAAATCTGCCTGAAGCTGTCAGAAACTCACAAAAAACGCGGCCATCAGAGGCCGCGTTCTTTTACTGCTTATTCTTTACTGCTAAGCGCTATTCTGTGTCTGAGAAAGGCACGCTTAGAACTGATACACCAGACCTACCGCCGTCACGTCATCGGTATTGATGCCAGCGTTGTCGGTGAAGGTGCTGCTGTCGATCAGGTTAATTTTATAGTCAACGTAGGCTGACATGTTTTTGTTGAAGTAGTAAGTCGCACCGAGGTCAACAAATTTAACCAGATCCTGATCCTGGTAGTTATTACCCAGACGGTCTGAACCTAAATCTTTACCGCGGGTTTGGTTATAAGCTACGAACGGACGCAAACCGAAATCGAACTGATAACTTGCATAGGCTTCAAATGCCTGGGATTCGTTAGCATAACCGTAAGCTTCTGAATCGGTGGAACCGAAGCGGGAAGCGTTGTAAGCCTGGGTAAACATCGCAGCCAGATAGACGTTATTCGCGTCATATTTCAGACCACCGGTGTAACCTTCGGCTTTTTTACCGTCGCCCATGATACCCGGTGCAGAGTTCTGCTCGTCAGTACGGTCAGAGTTGAAGAAGGCACCCGCTACGCTGACGCCCGCGCCAATATCGTAGCTCAGCGACATACCGTAACCGTCGCCGTTCTGTGTCAGCACATCACGGGTACCTGGTTCGCCGCCGCCGCTGTCGTTTTTACCCTGATATTGCAGGGCAAAGTGCAGGCCATCGACCAGACCAAAGAAATTGTCGTTGCGGTAAGTTGCCACGCCGTTGGTACGCTGATAAAGGAACTGGTCAGCACCATAAGTGGAACCATCGAACTCAGGCTGCATGTCGGTCCAGGCGGCAACGTCATACATCACGCCGTTGTTACGACCGTAGTCGAATGAACCCATGTCGCCAAATTTCAGACCTGCAAAACCATAACGGGTAAATGCGCGGTCACCGTCATCAGAGCTTTCAGCCTGATTAGCCTGAACCTGATATTCCCATTGGCCGTAACCCGTCAGTTGATCAGTAATCTGGGTTTCGCCTTTGAAACCAAGGCGGATGTAGCTCTGATCGCCATCAGAACCTTTGTCGTTAGAGAAGTAGTGCAAGCCATCCACTAAACCGTACAGGTCCAGTTTATTACCATCTTTATTATAAACTTCTGCCGCACTTGCTGATCCCGCCACCACTAAAGCAGGGATCATGAGTGAAAGAACACGGATTTTCATTTTTTTGTCCTCGATAGGTGTCGGACCGTGCCACTAAATGTAAAGTACAGTTTTTTTTACCGCTTTAAATCTGCATAACGTTTTTTGTATCTGTATAAATGTTGGCCCGACATGGCAGTTCCATTCTCATGATATAGATTCTTTTAATCCAGAAAGAAAATGATACGAAATTAGTGAAGACATTACGTATATATTAGAATATGTAACAATATATTAATTTTGCGTAAATTTACGTCTGTTTATTTTTGTTAAAATAAAGCACGCAAAGCTAATTTAATAAAAAAATGATATATATCAATTAATTAATTAAACCCGTTACCGCACTAAGTGATAAATCATACATTCAGCAATAATATATACTCTCTCTCGCTATCATCATTATTTGTTATTCAATTACCCTCATTCCCCGTTTTGTGGAAACAACAGCCGGCCCTTTGTGGCCGGTTTTTTTTGATTTACAAAGATATAATATCACTCTGTGATATTCATCATTGATTATATCGCGCCCGTTGACTGTATTTCTCCATAATTACTTCACATTATCTCCATCTTTTGAATTTCGATTTTCTTAATATTCGATATCTAATCCATTAAATTAATAAGGTATTTTCGGAAAATTATTAATCGATATTGTGGAGAGGCTTTGTTGGTCAGCGACACTTCAGATCCGTTACTATAGCCAAAGTCAGACCAATCCCGCTGATCACCGCCGGGAAGACCGATAAACTGCGGTGCCACGCAACAGCTTCTTTATTCAACCGTTCAGGGAACCTCATGCCACAACAGGATCAGCTAGACAACATATCCAAAGCCAGAATGCTTCTGGCAACCCGCCGTTTTCTAAAACTCGACGAGTGGCTGTTGTCACTGATGCGTGGCTGGCAGAATCAGGGCGAAGGCCAAAGCGATTACGGCCTGCTGATGCATCCGGCCACTCTGTTTACCGGTACGGAATCGCCTGCACTTAATCCGCTGGAAGTTCTCAGTGACTGGGCGCAGCAATGCCCGCAGAGCTACCACGCTCACGTATTGCTGGGCATGGTCTGGCATGAAAATGCCTGGTTGATCCGCCAGTCTCAGGGCGAAAATGAAATTGAAGATCACCAGTGGCTCGGTGCCCAGTTGTGTTGCGATTACGCCGTGCTGGCGTTTTTACGCGCCATCGAATTACACCCGCGCCCGACTCATGCGTTCCGCCATCTGATGAATCTCAGCGGGGGTTTCGGTGAGCCTTACTGGCTGAAATCTCTTTTCGCTGGCGAAATCCCCAAGCCCCTGCATGAGAAGTTTTCGATTCAGGACAGTGAAATCTGGCAAGCCGGGGTGGCGCATATCCACGCCCTCGGGTTCGAACCTGCCACACACTGGCCGCAAATGTTACCTGCCGCGTTACAGCAAACCCGAAAAACCGGTGAAGAAGCGCTGGATTACTGGCTGCGCATGGCGATGTCCGTGCGTCACGCCGACGTCGGCACGATGGAATCCTACCTGTTATTCCATTCCGCGTTCTGGGGCGGCAGCGACGAGCAACAGATGCTGATTATCGACAGCCCGCTGTGTGCGGAATTCAGCGATGAAGAACGTAACCAGTTTCGTGCGAACGCGCTGTGCGATGCGCTATCCGGCGATATTGCAGAACGGGAATCACCGCGGGCGCAGGAACTCCAGCAGCGTTTGGCGACTTTACTGGCTCAGCCCCTCACGCCTGAAACCCGCGTCCGCCTGCTGGATCTCGCCGGGATTTGTACCGCTTACTGGCAGGATGATGATCAGGCCGGCCTGACCGTTTATGACGCATTGTTCGCCGTTTCACCGCAGGCGATGCCGGGCCATTCTGCCCGCATGTTTATTTCCCGCGCCGTGCTGGCAAACGGTCATGAAGAAGGTTTGCCGGTACTCACTCAGTTACTGACCCGCGGCCTGAGCCAGGCCAATGATCCGGTGCTGGTCGCGTTTGCCGCGACGGCGCTGCAATTCGGATTGTACGGACTGCCAGCCCGGCCAGAGTTAAGTGAAGGGCTGATGGAACACGCATGGTCGCTTATCCAGCAATCGGGGGATGAACAACCGGTCAGCGATCTGGTCACGCTGGCGCATGATATGGCAATCAATGACGACATCGATGCCGCTCATTTTCTGATGACCGGCATGGCGCGCCACGGCAGTGCCATTCACTGCTACGAGCTGTATTTCTTCTACCGCAACGGCTGGCACCATGATGTGCCTGAGCATTATCACAATGACAGTAATGCGATGGATTGTGTGCTCAGCGCCGCCCGCTCTGGCATGGTTCCGGCTATGTTTACCTGCGCTAACGCGCTGCGCGACGGGCTGAGCGGCGAACCGGATTATGAACAGGCGATGCAGTGGTATCAGCGTGCGATAGACGCCGGGCACCTGTCCGCCGCCTACTATCGCGCCAGTTGCGCGCTGGATAATGGCTCAGATGCCGAGAAACGTCAGGCAGCAGAAGTCTGGCTGCCGGAAATTCTGCATAACGCCGCACACCCGGATCGCGCCGAAGCCGCTTATACCCTTGGCATGGCCTGGCTGACCGGTACCGGCGTGAAGAAAAACCGTTATATCGCGGATAAATTTATGGAATTCGTGCTTGAGCTGAACCCGGAATCCGAGGCGGCGAAGCAGGTTCACGATGAACTCAGCGGCTCGCTGCGGGCGAGGATGAATTTGTGGCAGGACAAGCGCAAGACTGAGATTGAAGATCCTATCGCCGGGTTTAGATTGCAGGAGCCGCTGCAATAGCGGCTTGAACCCCTTTTATAAAGGTGCAAATTTTGGGTTTTCACTGGCCGTGAAGGCTTGAGCGGGAATATTTTGGTTTCTCAATAACTGTTATCGCAGAGCCTTTCGCGCCGAAACCGACCAAGAGGGAAAAGTGCTTTTTCCCTCTTGGATCTCCCTTCGCTTTTCAACAAGCGCTATCGCGTGCTGGCTATGTTTCAGTTGCCGCAGAGACAGGCTGGAAATCTTGCCGCTGCGCGGTGCCTTCACTCGGTCTTCGAGCCACAGGTCTCGAAGCCGCTCCGTTCAGCAAGATTTCTGAATCGCCCGCACGATCTTAAATTCAACGACAGAATGTTTTATCTTTCCTCCTCCCCCTGCGAAGGGGGAGGTTGGGAGGGGGTTTTACGGGCTAACACTTAGTCAAAGCTTACTTTAACTCTCTGATTTTTCTTTAATACCCCACCCCAACCCTCCCCTTCGCAGGGGAGGGAGCTTTATGGCTATCACTGCGGCAGCTGAAACATAGTCAGCGAGCAGAGCGCGCAGTTAAAATACCGCCGGAGTCCAGAGGGCGCGCGCTTACGCGTCCTCTGGGCCAGTTTGGGCGGCGAGCCCAAGGTGTTGACTTTAAAGCCTCAGCAGCAGCGCCCTCCTGCTTACCTCTCCCTCAGGGATTCTTTCACCTTATTCAACGGTTTAATCAGATAATCCAGCACGCTTTTCTGACCGGTTTTGATATCCACATTCGCCACCATCCCCGGCACGATCGGGAACTGGCGCCCGGCTTTGTTGGTCAGGAAAGCTTTGTCGGTGCGGACATACACACGGTAATAGTACTGGTCGCGCTTCACTTCATCCTGCAACGTATCCGGTGAGACACCTTCAACTTTACCGTCCAGATCGCCATAGATTGATGAATCGTACGCCGAGATTTTTACCGTGGCAGGCAGTCCGGGGCGGATATAGGCGATGTCGCGCGGGTTAATGCGGGTTTCGATCAGCAGCTGATCTTCAATCGGCACGATTTCCATCAGCTTGCCACCCGGTTGCAGAACACCGCCGACAGTGGAAACCTGAATGTCTTTAACAATGCCGTGAACCGGCGAATACAGCTCAGAGCGCGTCACCTGATCTTCTTTACCGGCCAACACCTGCAATTCAGCGTCCAGATCGGCGTTATTTTTCACCTGCTCCTCACGCGCACGTACCGCGTACTGGTTAGTGGCATCGTCGATTTTTCCGCGCAGTTCGCTGGCCTGACGTTTGAGGCGAATGACTTCGACCTGCCCTGCCGCGCCTTTGGCCACCAGGGGTTGCGTCATGTTGATTTCATCGTTCACCAGTCTGAGCGACTGTTGCAGGTTAGTCACCGTTTCATCACGGTTCTGCTTACGTGATAAATATAACTGGCGTTCACGCGCCACCAGTTCCGGTGATTTCATGGTTTCGGGGCTGAATTTCAGCGGTGCGCCGGTCAGTTCAGCGCTCAGACGTTCAGAAGAAGCACGTAATGTCCGCACACGGGAGGCGGCCTCGCCATAGTTTGACTGAGAACGTGTCGGGTCAAGCTGCGCCAGAAGCTGTCCGCGATTCACCACTGATCCTTCCTGCACCATCAGTTTTAAAATTACGCCACCATCGAGCGAGTCAATTTGCTGTGCTTTGCTCGATGGCGTCACTTTGCCGGTACCGACCGTTACTTCGTCCAGCACAGCAAAACGTGCCCAGACAAAAAACACCAGCAAACTGGCCAGCGTGCCCCAGATAATCCACGAGACTTTGCGGCTTTCGGCTTCCAGTTCATCATGCAATGTCAGATGTGCCATGCGGTGTCCTTAGCAGCTCAGGCTGCGCCTTGTTTTTTATCGTCCATGACCGCCGCTGCCGGAGCGGGCGTGGTGCTGGCTACTTTGGCGAGGATCTGATCCCGCGGTCCGTCAGCCACCACGCGCCCGTTATCCATCACGACGATCCTGTCCACCAGCCTGAGCAGCGCCGGACGGTGCGTCACCACAATCAGCGTCCGCCCCACCAGCCAGCCATGTAACTGACGGATGACGTATTCTTCCAGTTGTTCATCCATCGACGCGGTCGGTTCGTCCATCAGCACCACCTGCGGGTTACGCAGGATCATGCGGCTCAGCATCACCATCTGCCGCTGACCGCCGGACAACCCGCGCCCGCCTTCGTTAATGATTTTATCCAGGCTCGACGCGTCGGCCTGCACCATCGACAACGCGCCACTGATACGTAACGCCTGCAGCATTTCCTGGTCAGTCGCGTGCGGATAACCCAGCATCAGGTTCTGACGCAAGGTGCCGAAAAACAGCCGCGAATCCTGCGACAGATAACCGAGCTGGCGGCGGATATCCGCCGGTTCAACTTTAGTCATGTCGACGCCGTCGATGAGAATTTTCCCCTGCGACGGACTGGCCTGCCCCGCCAGCAGTTTGAGCAATGTGGATTTACCCGCACCGACTTTCCCGAGGATTGCCACGCGTTCGCCCGGCTTGATCTCCAGTTGCCCGATACCGAGCACATTCGGCGCATTTTCTTTGTCGTAGGTGTATTGCAGATTACGCACATTGAAATGACCGCTGAGCGTCGGGCAATGTGACAACTGCGCATCCGCTGGCCGGTCAACAGGTTTTTTCAGCAGTTCATCCAGCCCGCGCATGGCGCTTTTCGCATGCTGCCAGCGGGAAAACACCATCGTCAGTTGCATCAGCGGTGCGATGGTGCGCGATGACAACATGCTGCTGGCGACCAGCGTACCGGTGGTGATGTCGCCGCTGAGCACCAGATACACGCCGAAAACCAGCATGCCGCCGTAAGTCAGTTGCTGCACGGTGGAGGCCCAGCCTGTCAGGCGCGCGCCCCACACGCGTTGCTTCATGCCGACCGCCGCGCTCACTTCGTGCGTCTGTTCCCACTGACGCTGGAAATAGGCTTCCGCCTGCAAGGCTTTGATGTCTTCGATGCCTTCGATGGTTTCCACCAGCACGGCGTTGCGCAGTGCGCTTTCGCGCATACCTTCTTTCGCCAGTTTGGCCATCGGCCACTGGATCAGAATGCCGGGAATGACAATCAGCGGGATCGCCAGCAGCGGGATAATCACCAGCGGGCCACCGATGAAAAACATGATGCCAAGGAACAGCAACACGAAAGGCATATCCGCCGCCGCGCTGATGGTGGTCGAGGTCAGCAGTTCGCGCACCTGATCGATTTCACGCAACTGAGAGATAAAGGAACCGGTGGATTTCGGCCGGTCGTCGTTTTTGATATTCATCGCCCGCACGAAAAACAGCGAGGAGACTTTCAGATCGACTTTCTTGCCCATCAGATCCGACACCAGCGTACGCATCAGGCGGATGACATATTCCATCCCCGCCGCCAGCACCACGCCGAAAAACAGCACCCACAAGGTCGGGTAAGATTGCGCCGGAATAACGCGGTCATACACCTGCATTGAGAACAAAATTCCCGCCAGCGCCAGCACGTTACCGAGAATAGAGGCCAGCGAGATTTCCGCGATTTTGCGCCCGGAACCCCGGAAGTTATCCCAGAACCAGTGTTTTTTATGCGGCTGAACGAACGGGTCGATACGCTGATCGCGCCCGCGCGGTGCCACACCAACCAGAAAGACCGGACCGGTGCTTTGCTCAAGCAACACCACCAGTTCAGCCGAACGCACTAAGTTGCCGCCATCGCTCAGCCAGTAGTCCACCATGCCGTCATCGTGCAGATTTTCCAGTACCGCAATGCCACCCTGTTGCAGCGTAATGACGGCAGGTAACACTTCCTGACGCCAGCGCACCTGATTCCAGCTGACCATACCCACCTGAAGCCCCATCAGACCGCTGAGCCGGTCGAGCTGACGCCGCAACGGCTGATGTTCGAACCAGCGCATTTGCTGGCGAAGATAAAGCGGATCTGCTGGTTTACCGAATGTTTCGGCCACGCGCCCCATGGCGCTTATCCAGACGTCGATCGACAAAGGTGTTGTTGCTTCATTACTCATTTCAACCTCGATATCGAATGCTTCTGGTTTATTCCCGTCCTGTCCGCGCCTTACAGCATCGGGATGGTGTCACCTGTTTGTTTGTGTCTGTCGATGCCTAACATATCGACCAGATTGTCCACGGCGGCGGCGTAGCGCACCGTCGCATCCCAGCCGTCATACAGCGCGCCAATGCGCGACGTATCGGCCTGAAAAACGTCCTGCTCAACGCTGAGCAAATCGTTCAGGCTGCGCTTGCTGAGTTTGTATTCATCCTGATAAACGCTGCGGGTATGCGTCGCGCTGCCGAACTGTTCCTCACCCGCCAGTTGCCGCTGCTGACCGCCGATCATATCGGCATAAGCTGCCGACGCTTTCTGGTTGATGTCCAGCTTGGCTTTTTCGACTTCGGCCTGTGCCGCCTGCCGCTGGCCTTCTGCCGCGCGGACTTTGGCGCTGACCGCCCCGCCCTGATACACCGGCGCATCCACCGCCAGCTGTACCTGATCGTCCCAGTAAGAACCGCCACCGCCGCTGTTTTCATAGCGCGTACGTCCTGCCTGCACTTTCAGGGTCGGCCAGTGCTGAGCTTCGGTCTGATTGACTTCTTCAATCGCCGCCTGCTGTTTAGCCTGCGCGGCACGCACCAGCGTGCTGTTTTCGTAAGGGATTTTGTCGAGGGTCACTTTCTGGTCCAGCAGACTTTGCGGCAGATCCGGCAAATTATCGGACACCACGCCGGTCAGCACCGTCAGTTGTGCCTGTGCAGAACGTTGCTGCGCGCGGTATTGCTCAACGGTGGCTCTCATTCCGGCGATACGCGTTTCTGCCTGCAACACGTCAGACTGTGAACTCAGTCCGGCGTCTGCCCGCAGTCTGGCGGTGTCCCTCACACGTTCGAGAGAAGCGATATTGTCGCGCGCCGCCAGGCTCAGCGCCTGATAGCGTTTGACCGAGAGATAGGCCTGCAGGGTACTGAGCGCCACATCAGTCATTGTGCTGTAAAGCGAATAACGATAGGCATCAGACAGGTATTCCTGCTGACTGATGCTGCCGCCGGTACGACCAAAGTCATACAGCAGCTGGCTGAGCTGGACGCCCGCCGATGCGTTATTACTCAGGCTACCTGCCGAGTCAGTCTGATGTGATTTTCCGGCAGTTCCCTGTAAGGAAATCTGCGGATACCAGGCGCTTTTTGCCTCATCAAGGTTGCCTTTGCCGACGCGAATTTGCGCCGCCGCTTCTGAAATTTGCGGATTACGCGCAAATGCCCGCAGGATGGCATCCTGCAACGTCAGGCTGGCACGCATCTCCTCGGTCGGCGCAGCCTGCCAGTTAAATTCCGGCTGTTTAACCGCCGCCGTCACCCCCGTATTCCCTGTTAAACCGGTCAGGCACAAGGTGCCCAACATCACGGTCAGTGACCGCATCACTCTCTTATTTTTCATTACCGACACCACTTAATTACGCCGATTTATATTTTTGGTACTGCTCCCTCCCCTGCAAAGGGGAGGGTTGGGTGGGCGCAGTCGTTTGCAAACCCCCTCTCCGCCTCCCCCTTCGCAGGGGGAGGCGCACTACATCAACTTTGCTGAACGTGCAGACCGTGCTGCACCAGAACGTCTCCCAGCGTATTCGAGGCTTCTATTGAGGTATTGTGGTAAACGTCGAACGTCAGGCCATCCACCGTGCGTTGCCCGGTTTCGTTCCACGCACCGTCAGTGCCGATGTGCAGATTCACCAGACTGCCCTCGCCGCCTTTGATGATCACTTCATCGGTCGGGTTATCCTTCACGCTCAGCGCCTCATGCAGGTTCAGCGAGATACTGTTGGTGCCGGAATTGCCCAAATCGAAGATGTCGATATGCTCAACTTTCAGCCCGAGCAGGGTCAGATCCAGATGCTGATTGGTGCCCGCCAGCAGCAAGGTATCGACACCGGTACCGCCGTCGATCAGACCGAAGTCCAGCGTGTGAACTGCAATCACGTCATCGCCGGTGCCACCCAGTGCGACACCGTCCGTTGCCGTCAGATCGATAGTGACTCCGCCAATCGAGAAGGCAGTATCAGCATGCGCGGTGGTTTCTGATGTCGTGGTGGCAGTAGACTCCGTAGTCGCCAGCGACGAGACCAGTGTGCTGGTGGCGTGCGTGGTGTCTGTGGGTTCCGATGTAGAAGTGGTCGTAGAATCGGCTACCACACTGGCGGCCAGTGTATGCGTGTCGGTATCCTCGGCAGACAGAGAGGTCGCCATCAGCGTGGCGGTTTCTGGCGGTAATGATGAACCGACGGTCAGCCCGACATGGGCATCAAATCCGTTACCGGCGGCATCAACGGCTTTCAGTTCAACAATCGATCCCAGTAATGCCGACAGCAGGCCCACCAGTCCGTAGCTGCTCAGCAGCGCACTGCTGAATTTCACCGTCCACGAACCGTCTGCCTGCACGGTACCCGCCAGCGTATTCCCCAGCAGGGTTACGCTGACCAGACCGCCCTGCGCGATATTGCGGCTGGTGCCGCTCAGCGTCAGCCCCTGACCCCCGAGGATATTGCTCACCAGACCGAGCGTCAGCCCGAGAACCGGATTCAGCGCCACCAGCGGCAGATCATGTGTCAGGACGTTCAGCAGGTTGGAAGACGTCGCGGTGTTACCCACACTGTCTCTCACCACCACGGAGACCTGTGTGGAACCGTCCGCCAGTCCTTGCAATTCAGCAGAGGTGAACGGCACGCTCCAGACGCCATTAGTGACAGTACCGGTGTGTGTAACGGTGCCGACCGTTACAGATACCGTGCCGTTGAGCAGATTAGATGTACCGGTAATATTGGTATTCGCACCGGCTTCTGCAGCATTGAGATACTGGTCTCCGCCAAACAAGGTATTGACCAGCAGCGTCGGCAAGGTATGGATCCCCACCGTTGCTGTAGCACTGCCGCTGACGGCGTTACCGGCGGCGTTGGTCACTGAGGCACCGACGTTCAGCGTACCGTCGAGCAAGCCCGCCAGAGTGAGCTGCGGAATCGCCACACTGAAGGTGCCGTCGGCTTTCACCAGCGCCGTCAGGGTATTTCCGCCCACGTTCAGGGTCACCGTTGAGCCCTGCGCGTTAGTCGTGGTACCGCTGATGGTTTGGGTCAGCAGCGCATCTGCCGCGTTCAGCAGACCATCGCCAAACAGCGGATTCAGCGTGATGGTTGGCAGTGACTGCGATACCACACTCAGCAGGCCGGTGACCGACGCCGCGTTACCGGATCCGTCCGTCAGGCTGGCGACCACCGACTGCGTGCCGTTGAGGATGGCGGTCAGATCGGTCACCGGCACGGTGACACTGAAGACACCGCCCGCACCGACCGTCGCCAGATAATTTTTGCCATTCAGGGAAACCTGCACCTGCGTGCCCTGCGCCACGTTGGTCGCGACACCGCTGATGGTTTGTCCGGTCAGCAGGTCAACCACATTCAGCACGCCATCGCCAAACAGCGGGTTAAGCACAATCGACGGCAGATTGTTAATACCGACATTCAGGCCCACGGTACTTGAGGTCGTGTTACCCACCGCATCGGTGACTGAGGCGACGAGGGTGAGGTTCCCGTCAAGCAGGCCGGATAATTGCAGCGGCGTCAGCGACGCTGAGAATTTGCCGTCGCTGTCTACGGTAGCGGTCAGGTTAATCAGACCGCCGCCGACATTGATATTGACGATTTCCCCGACCTGGCCGTTGGTGACCGTACCGCTGATGGTTTGAGTCAGCAGCGCTTCAGCGGCGTTAAGAATACCGTCAGCACCAAAGACCGGATCCAGCACAATTTTCGGTACCGCATTGATAATAGCGTTCAGCGTTCCGCTGGTAGTGGCGGTATTGCCTACACTGTCGGTCACAGAAACCCCGACCGTGAAGGTGCCATCCCCCAGCGCGTTCAGGTCACCCGGTTGCAGGGTGATGCTGAATGCACCGCTGGCATCGGTCGCCCCGAGGAAGGTTTTCCCGCCCAGCGTGACCTGTACCTGCGTACCCGTCGCCACACCGGTGACCGTACCGCCAATCACCTGGGTCGTCAGCGCGTCAGCCGCGTTCAGCAAGCCGTCGCCCAGAACTGAGGTCAGGTTAATGACCGGCCTGACCAGATCCAGCACCGCGTTCACGGCCGCGCTGCCAACGTTACCGGCAGCATCTGCTACCGTCACGCTGACCGCAGCGGTCGTGCCGCTCAGCAAACCAAGAACAGACGGCGGGACGGTGACCAGGAAATGCCCGGTCGCATCGACCACGCCATCAATGGTTTGCGTTCCGACCTGCACTGCGATTGCTGTCCCCGCAGCCACGTTAGAGACCGTGCCGCTGATGGTCTGATTCACCAGCAGATCGGCGATATTCAGCACGCCGTCGCCAAACACGGTGTCGAGCACCACCTGCGGCAGATTGTGGATCGCAATCCCCACCGGAATATTCGTTGCAGACGAGTTGCCTGCCGGGTCAGTCAGGGTGATGCCCAGATTCAGGTTGCCATCCAGCAACGCGCCCAGATCACCCGGCTGGATCTGCAGATCCCAGGTACCCGCCGTCACGGTAGTGTTGTAGGTTTTACCGCCAAGCGTCACGGTCACCAGAGTGCCGTCAACCGCTGTCGCGACGCCGCCAATGGTTTGTGCCAGCAGAGATTCCGCCGCATTCAGCAGACCGTTGCCACCAAACAGAGGATCCAGATCGCCCAGAACCGGAAGCGTTTTAATGACGTCCAGATTGAGCACAGATGCTTTCACATTCCCTGCCGCATCGGTGAGGTTCAGGTTGAGCACCTGCTGACCTTCACCCAGCGCACCGAGCAAGGCCGCCGGAATGTTCAGTGACCACGCACCGTTAGCCCCGACAATCGCCGAGAGCGGCGTGCCGTTGATAACCGTCGACACCACTGAACCCACGCCCGCACCAATCGCCGTTCCGCTGAGGGTTTGCGCTACCTGCGATTCCGCCAGATTGAGGAATCCATCTGTCAGCCCCAGCCCGCTGGTGACATTCAGATTAAGCAGTTTGTTAAAGAAGATATCCAGACCGGTGCTGACGCTGGTGGTGTTACCCGCCGCATCGGTCACGGAGGCCGCCAGTGTCAGAGTGCCATCGTTGAGTAAAATCAGTTGTTCAGGTGTCAGGTTGAGCGACCATGCCCCGCCCGGCTGGATAACCGCCGTACCGATTGATGCACCGCCCAGTGTGACGTTGACGGTCTGACCGTCCGCGCCGCTGGAGGTCCCGCCCACCAGTACGTTGAGCAGTGATTCCGCCAGATTGATGACGTTGTTACCGGCCACCGCATCCAGCGCCAGCAACGGCGCAGACGTATCGACGTTCACCGTATGCGGAACCGCCGTCCCCACGTTGCCTGCCGCATCCGTCAGGGTGGCGGAGATCACGTTGGTCGCACCATTCCCTTGCGGCAATGCCTGCAAATCGGCGGCGGGCACGCTGACAGACCAGGTACCGCCTGTCTGCACGGTGCCGCTGTAAGTTTTGCCATTCAGCGTGACCGTAACCACCCGGCCCACCTCGCTGGTATCCGCCGTCCCTGAAATCAGTTGCGCGGATTTCGACTCGGTATTATTCAGAATATCGTCGCCGGTAAAGGCGCTGATAGTCAGGGTCGGTGCGGTGGTATCCACCAGCACGCTTTGTGTGGCATTGGTCAACGGAATAAGCGTTGATGCGGTCACCGTGGTGGTCGTGCCATTCACAAATTCAGTGGCAGAGACAGCCACAGACCAGGTTCCCGCAGTGACAGTCGCCAGATGCGGAACACCTCCCACGGTGATGTTGACCAATGTGCCATCCGGCACATTCACTGTTTTACCGGAAAGGGTAATGTTCGCCGGATTGCCATCCGCCACGTTAATGATGTTGTCACCGGTGACCGGATCAATGGTGATGGCGAATGTTGGCGGCGTCAGGTTGACCGTGATGGCCTGTGGTGCCAGCAGGTTTGCCGTGTTACCCGCCAGATCATTGACAGAAGCGGTGATGGTGTCCGCGCTGTTCAGCGTAGCCAGCTCAGCCGGTGTCAGCGTCACACTCCATGAGCCATCGCCCAGCACCGTTGCCTGATGGCTGATGCTGCCGACAGTGACCGTCACCTGCTGTCCCGCCTGCACATTCACCGTCGTACCGGTGATGGTTTGCGTGCTCTGGCTCTCGGCGTAGGTCAGATCAAAACCGGCACCGGCAAAGGACGTTACTGCTACGGCTGGCAGTTGGGTCACGGCAATGCCAACGTCAGCCGAGGCCGAACCGGTGTTGCCGCCGCCGTCCGTGACCGTCACGGAGATTTGCTGTGCGCCCTGCGGCAGATCGGCGATTTCGCCCGCCGTCACAGGCACCGTCCAGTTACCGTCCGCATCCACCGTGACACCCGGAAGAGGTATTCCGGCAATAGTGACCACCACGGTTTGCCCCGCCCCTGTAATCCCCGTCGTCCCGCTCAGGGTTAGCGGTGTGGCGGCTTCCGCAGCGCTCAGATAACCATCGCCAAACGGCGTGTTGATGGTGACATCCGGCGCGGTGAGATAGCTGGTGAATGGCAACGTCGCAGGCGTACTGTTGCCTGCGGCATCGGTCACGGTGACGTTAATGTCATGCAAACCACTGCCCAGAGAGTTCAGCACGCCTGCAGGCAGACTTACCGACCAGTCGCCGGTCAGCGGATCGACGGTCGCGTTATAGGTAATGCCGTTCACATCAATGGTCAGTTTAACGTTCTGGTTGTTGCCGGTGATGCCGGTATTACCGGTAATCACGTTCACATCAGCCGCTTCCGTGATATTCAGATTGCCGTCGCCAAATGGCGGGTCGATAACCGGCACAGGGGCAGACAGATAGGAGGTGAAGGCCAGTGTCGCATCAGTATGGTTACCCGCGCTGTCGGTGGCCGTGACGGTAATCAGATGTGACGCCGTCGCGGTGCCAAGGGAAGTGAGCTGCGCTGATGTCAGGTTAAGGCTCCAGTTGCCGGTGTCCGGGTCGACCGTTGCCGTAAACGGGCTGCCGGTCATGCCCGCGATCGCCACGCTGACGGTTTGCCCGGCTCCGGTTACGCCGGTGGTACCGGTAAGGGTTTGCCCGTTAACGTCAATGGATTCGGCAATATTTAGCGTACCGTCACCAAACGGCAGATTGATTGCCGGTGCCGGGACGTTGTTGATTTGTACGTCAACCGACGTCGTCAGCGGCGAGATGTTACCCGCGCTGTCCGTGACCGTCACCACAACAGGCCAGGTGCCATCCTGTAAACCCAGCAACTGCGCGGGTGTCAGAGTGACACTCCAGGTTCCGGCAGCAGAATCCACCACCACCGGCACCGCATTACCGTTAATCACGACGGTAACCGTCTGACCCGGCGAGGTGATACCGGTCGTCCCGGTAATGGTGCCACCCGCCGTCGCTTCATCCAGATTCAGTACACCATCACCGAACGGTGTATTGATTCCGGCCTGCGGCAGGATTTGCGTTACCGACGTGAAATCAAGGGTACCGGCTGCGCTGCTCGGGTTACCTGCACTGTCGGTTGCCGTCACCGAAATAGTGTGTGTGTCATCCGTCAGCCCCTGCAAGACAGAAGCAGGGACGGTGGCGGTCCAGTTACCATCCGCGCCGACGGTCGCGGTGACCGTCGTGCCATCTATCGTCACCGTCACGGTCTGACCTGCGCCGGTAATGCCGGTGGTGCCGGTAATCAGCTGCGTTGCGCCCGCTTCAGCGGCATTCAGCACGCCGTCGGTAAACGGCGTATTAATGGTTGGCACACCCGGTTGGGTCAGCACCACATTCAGACTGGCACTGGAAGACGCCGGGTTAAGCGCGGTATCCGTCGCGGAGACGCTGACCTGAACCGGCCCGTTGTCCAGCCCGCTAAGCAGACCCGGTGCCACGACGGCTGTCCAGCCTGTTCCGAGGCCGTTCACGGTACCGGTGATCGGATCCGCCAGCCCCGGAATAGTGACCAGCACCGTGGTGCCCGCAACCAGCCCGGTACTGGTACCGCTCAGGGTAAACCCTGCGGCGGCTTCAGCAATATTCAGCACGCCGTCGCCTGCAATAGCACCGACGGTCAGGGTTGGCAGCGAATGGGTTGCCAGCGTGAAACTGCCTGAAGCAGTCACAATGTTACCGGCCGCATCACTGACGCTCACGCCGAGGGTTTTGCTGCCATCGGTGGCGAGTGCCTGCACATCAACGCCCGGTAGGGTCAGCGACCAGACTCCCTGATCGTTGGCCGTGGTCAGGTAATCCTTACCATTGAAGGTCACTTTGACCGTCAGATTAGGATCCGTCGTCCCGCTCACCGGCACACCCAGCGCGGCTTCTGCCAGATTGATGATGCCGTCACCGCCGGTATCCACCTCGACAGTCAGCAGCGGAGGAGTTGTATCAACCGTGACATCATGCGTGCTGGTTGCTACGTTTTGCGCCACATCATCCGCTGTTGCTGTGAAGGTATTGTTCCCGGCGGGCATCGCCTGAACCTGCGCCGCCGTCATCGGGAAGCTCCAGCTCCCGTCAGCCTGCACGGTAGCGGTATAGGTCGCCGTGTAGTTTTCGCCGGTAATGACCACGGTCACCGTACCGCCCACGGGCACATGCGTGGAGGTTCCGCTCACGATCATGCCCTGATTGTGTTCAGTGCTATTGATGTAATCATCGCCGGAAATGGCGTTGATGGTCAGGGTTGGCAGGTCGCCCGGCTGGGTGATAACAGTGGCGTTGTGCGATGCGGATGCCGGGTTACCCGCCACATCGCTGGCGGTCGCTGTAACGGTAACCGGTCCGTCAGACAAGGTGCCCAGATCAGCCAGCGGCACGGTTGCCGTCCAGTCGCCATTCGCACCGACGACGGCGTTGTAGTTTTTGCCGTTAAAGCTCACCACCACCGTCTGCCCGACTTCAAGATTGGTGGATGTCCCGGTGATCGGAATATCCGCGCCTTTCTCCGCCGCATTAATGTAATCATCGCCGGACACGGCTGTAATCGTCAGCGTCGGCAAATTAGCGACATTCGCATCCACACTGAAGGTCTGCGTGGCTGTCGTGCTGTTGCCTGCCGCATCGGTGATCGTGGCGGTCAGCGTATAAGTGGTATCCGTCAGCGACTGCACGACGGTACTTGGCAGCGTGAAGCTCCAGGTGCCATCGGGCTGCACGGTTGCCGTGTAGCTGACGTTGTTGAAACTCAGCACTACAGACACCGTACGTCCGGTATCGTCCAGACCGGCCGTACCGCTGATCACCACCGGTTGCAGGGACTCAGCCGCGTTGATGATGTTGTCGGTCGCCACGTCATTAATACTGAGAACTGGCGCCGTGCGGTCAACCGTGATTTGCGAGCTGGTGGTGCCAGTGTTACCGGCGGCGTCCGTGACCGTCACGCTCAGCGGCAGACTGCCATTGTCCAGCGCCCCTAAATCAGCCGCCGGAATCGTGACACTCCAGGTGCCGTTCGGGTTCAGCGTCGCCGGATAGTCTTCACCGCCTAAGGAAACCACGACCGTCTGGCCGTCAGCCGTCGCACCAATGCTGCCGGTGATGGTTTGCGACTGGCCGGACTCGGTCAGGTTGAGATAGGTATCGCCAAACGGTGTATCAATGTCCGGCACAGGGACGTTATTGGTCGCGATCCCGATATTGACCGGTGGCAAAGTGGTGGTATTACCCGCTGCATCCGTCAGTGTGGTGGTCAGCGGATAGCTGCCATCCGCCAGACCGTTGAGGGTATTCGCCGGAATGGTGGTGCTCCAGCTACCGTCTGGTTGCACCTCTGCGGTATAGGTTTGTCCGTTAAAGGTCAGTGTCACTGACTGTCCTGCATCGGCCGGATCACTGGTCCCGCTGAGGGTGATCGGTGCGCCAGCTTCGGCAGCGTTAATCACATTGTCCGTCGCCACGTTATCCAGCGTCAGCGGAGGCGGTGTGAAGTCCACATTCACGGAACCCGGTAAGGTTGCGGTGTTACCCGCCGCGTCTGTCACATCAACAGTGATGGTCTTCGTGCCTTCACCGAGGCCCTGCAAATCCGCGGCAGGAATGGTCACGGTCCAGCTACCGTCAGTGGCAACCGTGCCGGTATAAGGGACGCCGTCAAGGGTAACCGTCACCGTCTGACCGTCGCCGGTCAGTCCGGTTTTACCGGTCAGTGTCTGATCGGTGGCGGCTTCCGCGCTGCTCAGCAAACCATCGCCAAACGGGGTGTTGAGCGTTGGCTCCGGCAATGTGGCGTAGATGCCCAAATCCTGGGTGGTGGTCACCGGCCCCTGATCCGTGGTGACAGTCGAGGCAATTACGTGACTGGTGCCATCCGCCAGACTGGCAACGTCAGACGCCGGAACGTTAACTGTCCAGTTACCGTCAGCATCGGTCTGCGTGGTGTAGGTCACCGTACCCAGTTTAACGGTTACCGGCGTTCCTTCCGGCACGTTGGCGGTTTTACCGCTGATATCAAAACCCGCAGCCGCTTCCGTAGCGTCGATTTTGTTATCGCCGGTGATCGGATTGATGGTCACACCGCCCAGCGCGCTGTTAACGGTGAAGTCTTCGCTGTTGTTCGCCGGATTACCGGCTTTATCGGCGACAGAAACCTCAATGGTTGCCGCGCCATTTTGCAGGGTCTGCAAGGTGGCAGCCGGTACGCTGACGCTCCATGCACCGCTGGCCAGCACTGTAGCCTGATAATCAATGCCGCCGATGGTCACGGTGACGATTTGTCCGGCTTCCACATGGGTGGTCGTTCCGCTGACGGTTTGCGGGTTCATACGTTCCGCGCCGTCAAGGGTGCCGTCTCCGGCAAAGAGGTCAATGTCGATTGTCGGCAGCAATGCCGGATCCGCTGTCACAGTGACCGGTGCGGTTGCGGTGCCTGCGTTACCGGCGGCATCGGTCACCGTGGCGGTCAGGGTATAGGTGCCGTTCGCCACGTTTGCCAGCGCATCGGCCGGAATGTTGACTGTCCAGCCGCCGCCTGCTGCCACAGTGCCGGTATAAGTGTATCCGCCAATGCTGATGGTGACGGTATCGCCCGCCTCACCCGCGCCCGCCGTGCCGCTGACCGGAATAATCGCCCCGGCTTCTGCGGCATTGATGGTGCCGTCGCCCGCGACCGGTGTGGTGATGGTGACTACTGGCGCGACGGTATCAATAGTTACCGGCGTACTGAGATTGCTGGTATTGCCTGCCGCATCCGTGACGGCCACCAGCACCGCCCCGGGTCCCTGAGGAAGGGTTTGCAAATCTCCGGCAGGGACGGTGGCGCTCCAGTTCCCGCTGGCATCCACCGTGGCGGTGTAATCTGTCCCGCCGACGGTAACGATGACAGTCTGTCCGTCGCCGCTGACCCCGGTGCTGCCGGTCAGCGTCTGACCTGCTGCCGCTTCACTGGCATTGAGCTGCGTATCGCCAAACGGCGTGTTGAGCGTCGCGTCAGGGAGGGAATGGATGATCACACCGAAGTCACTGCTGCCGGACACCGGATTGCCTGCCGCATCAGTCGCGCTGACTTTCACGGTGTTAGTGCCGTCACTGAGCAGCGCCAGATCGGCTGCCGGGATCTGCGCACTCCAGGCACCGCCCGTGCCGACGGTTGCCGTATAAATTTTACCGTTCAGCGTGATGGTCACCACGCCATTTACCGGCACGTTGCTGGAGGTGCCGCTGAGGGTAATTCCTGCGGCGGCTTCACCGGCATTGAGCTGGTTATCGCCCGCCACCGGATTCACCGCCAGCCCGCTGAGCAGGTTGTTGACGATCAGGGTTTCGCTGCCTGTCGCCACATTTCCCGCTTTATCCGCCACTGACACGCTAATTTGTGTGGTGCCGTTGGCGATGGTCGCCAGATCCGCCGCCGGAACGCTGACGCTCCAGCTTCCGCTTGGCTGCACCACTGCCGTATAAGAATGGCCATTCAGCAGGATCAGGACTGTCTGACCCGCTTCAACACGGGAGGTTGAACCGCTGAGCTGCTGCGCGGTTTGTTGTTCTGCTCCATCCAGCACATTATTACCCGCAAAGGTATTAACGGTGATGGTCGGGCCGTTCGCCGCATCGGCTGCAAGCTGCACGCCGGAGTTAACCGTTGTGCTGTTGCCCGCCGCATCGGACAACTGGACGCTCACCGGATAGCTGCCGTCTGCCACACCATTGAATGCGGTGGCTGGCACGGCAACATTCCACTGGCCGTTTGGCTGCACAATGCCGGTATAGGTTTCACCGTTGAGGGTGACGGTGACGGTGCGTCCGGCTTCCGAAATCGAGGCAGTTCCGGTGATCGTCACCCCCTCAGCCGCTTCAGAGGCGTTGATGTATCCGTCGCCGGAAACCGGGTTAACAGTCAGAAGCGGCGCGGTGAAATCAGCCGTAGCGTTACTGTTTAACGTGGCGGTATTGCCAGCGCCGTCAGTGGCAGTGACGGCAATCGCCACATTGCCCTGTGGCAACGCCTGCAAATCTGCTGCCGGAACCTGAACTGACCAGTTGCCGTCTGCGGCCACAGTCGCGTTATAGGTTTTCCCGCCTAATGTGACGGTGACGGTTTGACCATCACCCGATTTTCCAGTGGTACCGCTGAGAGTCTGCCCGGCGGCGGCTTCAGTCGCATTGAGCAGACTATCGCCAAACGGGGTATTGAGAGTGGGAAGAGGATTGGTGTTATCGATACCGATATTAATACTGTTCGATAAAATTATTCCACCAGGCCCTTCGACAGTGGCAGAAATGCTGTTGAGATCTGGATTGCTTCCTTGAATGTCCTCGATCTCGCCCGTGCTTAACAGCATGAACCATCTGCCATTCGCCCCTACCGTGGCTGTTTTAAACAGCGAGCCGAACTGCACGGTGACTATGGCGTTTTCCGCTACCCCCAGAGTGGTACCACTGATTTCAATGCCGTTTGCAGTTTCCACTGCGTTGATGACGTTATCACCCGTTACCGGGTCAATCGCAATACCGTTCTGAGAGGTATCAACCTCGAAAGTATCAGTGCCGGTCGCCGGGTTACCGGCTTTATCAGACACGCTGACATTGAGGGTTTGGGTACCGTCGGTCAGCGTGACCATATCGGCTGCCGGAATGATCACACTCCAGTTGCCGCTGGCCTGCACCGTGGCTTCATAGGTATTGCCGTTGAGCGTAATGGTGACGATCTGACCCGCTTCGACGCGGGTAGTGGTCCCGCTCAGCACCTGCGCCGTCTGGACTTCCGCGCCGTCAACGGCGTCATCGCCGCCAAATGCATTCACTGAAATGCCCGGCTGAAGAGTGGAATCGGCAGCAACATGCAGCGGGCTGGTGCTGGTGGTGGTGTTGCCCGCCGCATCCGTCAGGGTGGCGCTGATCGGGAAATCACCGTTCAGACCGGTCAGCGTGCCAGCCGGGATTTGTGTGCTCCATGCGCCGTCATCACCGACAACGGCGGTAAATGTCTGGCCGTCAATGGTGATGGTAACCGTTCTGCCTGCATCTGCTGCCGAGGCGGTACCTGACAGGGTCAGTGCGCCTGCAGCTTCGGCCAGACTGATTTGGCCGTCGCCCGCCAGCGGATTGATAGCAAGGGTTGGGGCGACAGTATCGATGCTGACTGGCGTGGTAATGGTGTTGTGATTGCCCGCCGGGTCCGTCACGGTGACCACGATATTATTGCTGCCCTGCGGCAGGTTACCGAGTACTGAAGGCGGAACCGTCACGGTGAAGATACCGTCTGGCGTAACCGTGCCGGTAATTTGCTGGCCACCAAGGGTGACAGTCACGGTCTGACCATCGCCGGTGAGACCCGTGTTCCCCGTCAATGTCTGGCTGGTGATGGATTCACTGCCATTGAGCGTATTGTCACCGCCGAAAGCCGGATCAAGCGTCGGCGGAACGCCATGGATAGCAACATTCAGATCTGTCGTCTGACTGATGGTATTGCCCTGACTATCGACCAGGCTGACGGTTACGGTCGTCGGGCCATCAGTCAGCGCCTGCAACCGGGCAGGAGAAAGACTCAGGTTCCAGCCCCCCTCCGCTGTTGTTGTGGTCTGATATGCCACGCCGCCGATTGTCACCGTGATCTGCGTGCCCGCAGGGACATTGGATGTGGTACCGGTGATCACCAGCGCGCTTTGCGCTTCACTGGCATTGAGCTGACCATCACCTGAGATCGGGTTGACCATCAAAATACCGGCGCTGTCGCTGATAACGAAACTTTCCGGTGTAGTGGTCGAGTTTCCTGCGGCATCGGTCAGTGACGCGGTCAGCGTATAATTGCCTTCAGCAAGCGCGGAAACCGTGCTGGCGGGTATTGTCACCGACCAGGTGCCATCAGCACCGACCGTCGTGTTGTATTGCGTGCCATTGAGGGTAACGACCAGTGTGCGCCCGGCTTCAGAGACAGAAGCTGTGCCGGTCACTGTCAGCGGTTGCTGATGCTCAACGGCGTCAAGAATGTTGTCACTGGCGACAGGATCGAGCGAGACCACCGGCGGGGTTTTATCCACGACAACGGTGATCCCCTGAGTAACCGATTTGCCATCAGTGCCGGTGACAGTGACGGACACCACGTAAGTACCATCTGCCAGATTTTGTAAATCTACCGTCGGCAGATTGATGTTCCATTTGCCGTCAGCGCCTACGGTACTGGTGTAGGTTTTACCGTTGATGGTCAGGGTAATGGTCTCGCCTGCGGCCACGTTACTTGCGGTGCCTGAAAAGATTTGTGCTAAACGCGATTCCGTGGCGTTAAGGGTGTTGTCACCGGCAAATGCGCCCAGCGATAACGTTGCGGTCTGGCCGGTGTTTCCGCCACCGGTGTTTCCGCCACCAGTATTCCCGCCACCGGTATTCCCACCGTCAGTGTTTCCGCCGCCATCGCTGCCACCGTTATTACTGCTGCTGCCACCGCCACCACCACCGCCGCCACCTGCGGCAATTGCGATCCCGGCACCCAGTGCGACAACGCCCAGCACGGCACCTAAAACAGCGGGATCAAAATTAGAGGAGTCGAGTACCAGCGCCCCGGCATCAGGAATGGTTTCATAAGCGGGAACGATCGGGGTTGCCCCCGCTGTTGCGCCGGTATCGACAAACGCGGCATGTTCGATCGGGTGGGTACCATCATCAAAAATCAGTTCGCTGTGATTCCCCTTGCCATCTGTATCGAAGAAACTGTGATAGCGGACGGTGCGTCCGTCTTTCATGTGAATAACAAGATCATTCCCCACACGCTCATAGCGGGTGACCACGTCACGGGTCGCGTGTACGCGTACTATGCTGATTTGATTAAGAGTTACGTCCTGACTGGCGTTTGAAACCTGTGAGATTACTGCACCATTAGTACGAGAAAGAATATCAATAACAACGCTACCGTTCTGAGCCATGTTGTACCCCTGTTACGCCAGTTGTTGTCCATACACGCTAAATACCGCTCTTCCTTTTCAGGTAAAAAGCGGTTCAGCGGGTAATGAAGACCATTAAGAAAAATGGATAAACTTCCAACTGGTGTGAGGTATTGCCACAGGCTACAAAACAAACAAAAACGGCTGTTATTAAATTTATATATTTTTTAGGGGCTTTGGTTAACCATCATTTCGGTATTTTTTCCCGAAACTCCATAAGTTATATGCATGATTTGAGTTAATCGCCATAAAAAGACATAATCATTAAGATTGAAATAATTCATTAAAAAAAGTCAAATCATCAGTTTGACAGATGTTAAATTTTGGTTTAACGCTATGCAGATAATTTTATTATTATAAAAAACAACAAATTAATAAATTACCCACACAATATACATGGTGTTATTGTTAACAAAATTAAGCAACAGACAGTCAGATAATCGATCAAATTAACTTATCAATTGTGTGATCGCCTTGTAGATTTTATGGCAAAAGGGTATTTGGCAAACACATAATTAGGACTATGCGCAATCACAGCACTTATGCTTTCTGATAAAGTGTCCGCCCAGTGCGTCTGTGGGCGGATAAAGGCTTAATTTTTTAAACGCAAAGGGATTTTCACAACATGCCTCACGGCCCGATAACTGCACCGCCCTCACAGGAAATGTTCGCTGAACATATTTCGCAACCTGGCTTTAGCGGGTTCTGCGCTGACCGGTTTATCGCGCAGGTCAGCAGTTTATCTGTTGCATCAGGTTGCGTTGCGGCAACGATGTTGTGTACCACTGTTTGTGCAAAAACCGTCGTCCGCTAAAAGCGTCATTACAAGAATGAAGGAAAAAACTCATCATCATGGCTGGTAAATATTTATCGCTGACATCAACCAATATCACGCGATTCTTTTGGTTGTTCATTTTGTTGCTGGCTATGGGGCTCGGCCTTTACGGGTATAACTACACCAATGCTTATCTGAACGACAAACTGCGCACGGTGCAAAATACCGCTGACTTGCTGCAAAAGCGCATCGATAAGTATCGCTACATGACCTACCAGATTTACGACAATTTCACCGGCCAGCCGATGGCGGCGGATGCCGTCAGTGCGCAGGAAATCCGCCTGCGTCAGGATATGTATTTTGTCTCCAAGCCTCACAAGAAAACTGATGCGCTGATTTTCGGTGCACACGACAGTTCCACGCTGGATTTAACCCTGAAAATTTCATCCTTCCTGGATGACCAGTGGGGCTCAACAACTCACCCTTATTCGCTGTATTACCTGAACGGTCAGGATAACAGCATGTTGTTGATCACCACGGTGCCGCTGCAGTTGCAAGACTCCCGCCTGAAGGAAAACTATTTCACCAGCACGTTGCAATCACGCCGTGCCGAAATGTTGCAGCAGGCGAACACGCTGGACGAACGCGAAAGTTATTCTCCTCTGCGCAAATCGCGCCAGAGTAACGACTATTCCTTCTCCCTGCGCACCACCTTTAATAATCCGGGACATCTGGCGACCGTGATTGCCTTCGATTTACCGATGAGTGATCTTATCCCTTACAGTATGTCGAGAGATAATTTCCAGCTTAATGGCAACACCACGGCGGTCAATGAAGGTGATCCGGCCGATGATAATCCGGCGGCCAGCAGCATCGTGATGCAGGGATGGTCGCTGGTGTTTGATGTGCCGCTGAGAAATTCACCGCTGTCACTCACCTACCACGTTCCGCTGTTCAGCCTTGTGGTTGATCTTTCACGTAATAACTTCTGGCTGATCCTGATTAACCTGTTCCTGATCGGGCTGGCGATGACCAGTATCTATTTCATTCGCCATCAGTACATCCGCCCGAGCGAGAATATGGCGGCACAATTACAGATGCAGCAGGCGCTGAATCAGGAAATCATTTCGGGTCTGCCGCTCGGTTTACTGGTGTATAACTTCAGCAACCACAGCGTGATCCTCAGTAATAAAATTGCTGACCAGTTATTACCGCATCTGAGTCTGAACAAAATTGCCAATATGGCCGAGCAGCATCACGGCACGATACAGGCGACCGTCAATAACGAAGTTTATGAAATCCGCATGATCCGCAGCCAGATTTCGCCGGAAACTTACCTGTTTATGCTCCACGATCAGGATAAAGAAGTGATGGTGAACCGCACGCTGCAACAGGCCAAACGTGAGTTTGAGAAGAACCTGCAGGCACGCAAACTGATGCTGCATAATCTGGGCATTGAGCTGAATCAGCCATTGCAGGAACTGAACGGGCTGGCCGTGGCGTTAGTGGAAGAACAGAAACCGGAAGAACGTCAGGCGCTGGAAAGCAAACTCCTGAGTGAGTCGCGTAACGCGCTGACGCTGGTTGATAACATTACGCTGCTGACCCGTCTGGAAACTCAGGACTGGCAACCGGCGAACGATAAGTACGTGCTTTCAACCCTGGTAGATGAGCTGTTGCTTGAGGCCCTGCCCCGCCTGAATCAGAAAGGCCTCGGGTTGCTGAATCATTTCCAGATTGCCCCTGAAGCGGCCTTTGTCGGCGATATGCAGGCAGTGAAGAAAATTCTGTCCCTGCTGCTCGATTATGCCATTGTTACCACATCGCTGGGCAAGGTGACCCTGACCAGCGAACAGGACGAAGATCGCCCGGATCAGCTGATTTTCCACATAAACGATACGGGTAGCGGAATTTCCAAAGAAGAATTGAGTAATCTGAATTATCCTTTCCTTAGCCAGACGTTAGTCGATCGCTTTAACCACGGTTCCGGGCTGACATTTTTCCTGTGTAATCAGCTGTGCAAAAAACTGGGCGGTCAGCTGGAAATCCGCAGCAAGCTCAACATCGGCACACGCTATACTGTACGTGTTAAACAACGTCAGGAAGCGCAGGAAATCGAAGCGGAAGACGAGAAATTACTCAATGATGTGACGGTATTACTCGATATCACATCAGAGGAAGTTCGCGGTATTGTGACCCGGACCATGAACGCTTACGGCGCGGTGTGCATCGTGGCTGACGATCGTCAGGTCGCGCGGGAATATGATGTTTTACTGACAGATAACCCGCAAAACAGTGACAAATTTACCCTGCTGCTGACTGACGATGAGTCGGGATTCCAGCAGCTTGAAAAGCATTATATTCGCGTCAATTACAACATCAGCAATGCGCTGATAGACGCAACCTTACTGTTAATCGAACAGCAATTTTCTGTATCCGATGACAGTGTTTCACCCGAAGAGCCCGGCGAAGACTCTCTCGACCTTTATGAAAAGCAGCTAAAATCAAGCGATTACTATCAGCTTTTCGTCGAGACAGTACCGGAAGATCTTGAGAAACTGTATAATGAAAACCAACGTCGTGATTTCACATCACTTTCCCAAACAGCACATCGTCTCAAGGGAGTGTTCGCTATGCTGAACCTGACCCCAGGCAAGCAAATGTGTGAATCGTTAGAACAATACATCGCAGATGGCGATGCGTTACAGATTACTGAAACCATCAACCACATTGATTCTTTTGTCTCCAGACTGCTCCAGCAAGGTAGCTAATCACATGAATAATATGAACGTAATTATTGCTGATGACCATCCTATCGTCCTGTTTGGTATTCGTAAGTCCCTTGAACAAATTGAATGGGTGAATGTTGTAGGCGAGTTCGAAGACTCAACTGCACTGGTTAACAGCTTAAGCAAACTTGATGCTCATGTGCTGATCACTGACCTGTCCATGCCGGGCGATAAATTCGGCGATGGCATCACCCTGATCAAATACATCAAGCGCCACTACCCGCAGTTATCCATCATTGTTCTGACCATGAACAATAATCCGGCGATCCTGAGTTCTGTACTGGATCTGGATATCGAGGGGATTGTGCTCAAGCAAGGCGCGCCAACTGACCTGCCAAAAGCGCTGGCCGCATTGCAGAAAGGCAAAAAGTTCACGCCGGACAGCGTGGCAAAACTGCTGGAAAAAATCAGCGCCAACGGTTACGGCGACAAACGCCTGTCTCCGAAAGAAAGCGAAGTTCTGCGCCTGTTCGCAGAAGGTTTCCTGGTGACTGAGATTGCCAAAAAGCTGAACCGCAGCATTAAAACCATCAGCAGCCAGAAGAAATCTGCGATGCTGAAACTGGGCGTGGAAAACGATATCGCCCTGCTGAACTATCTGTCTTCCGTCAGCTCCCAGCCGGTAGATAAAGACTAACGCTTCAGGGCGTTATGTAGGTTCAGACGTGAAAAAGGCACCTAACGGTGCCTTTTGTATTTTCCGACGTCGTCCGTCAGGATTGTCGCTTTCTGCGAACCAGCGCACTGTAATAACGCAGCGTATCGCGCAGGGTTTCCAGTGTGACTGGCTTGGATAAACAGTTATCCATACCCGCTTCCAGACAACGCTGCCGTTGTTCCGCCAGCGCGTTAGCGGTGACGCCGATCACCGGTAAGGTATGGCCGAGTTCGCGCAGTTTTGCCGTCAGCCCGTAACCGTCGAGGCGCGGCATGTTGACGTCGCTGAGCACAATATCAATTTCATGCGCGCGCATGGCATCCAGTGCGTCAATCCCGTCGTTCGCCGTCACCACGATATAGCCCATCGTGCCCAGTTGATCCGCCAGGAGACGGCGGTTAATCGGATGATCATCCACCACCAGCAAGGTAATATCGCTGTAATCCTGCGCCACAGCGGATTCCGGCGTCGCTGAGCCGCCCTCTTCCGCTGTCGTCTCGAGACGGTAAATCCGGTTGAGCAGCGCAGTGATTTCCAGTGGTGTGGACGTACTATGGATCCAGTAACCCGGACGCGTTTCGACTGGCGGCCCGATATGGCCGATGGAAAATTCAATCTGTGCGGCCAGTTCGCCCTTATGGATCAGCGGCGTGTCAGTAATCAGTACATCTTCCCGCTGGCTTTGCAGTTCCGGCTCGCAGCGCTGAACATTCGCGCCGTGATAACGCATCAGTTGCATCAGGTAACTTTCCAGATAAGCATTGCGCACATCCAGCCAGACCGTTTTGTCCTGCCAGTTGTCCAGCGGCTCACCCGACGGGAAAGTGGCGTTGTAGAGCGGAATACGCACCGTAAACGAACTGCCCAACCCCGGTTCCGATTCCACCTCAATATCGCCATCCATCAGGTTAATCAGCTTTTCACAGATAGCCAGCCCCAGACCGGTGCCCTGGAAATGGCGCTGCACGCCGGTTCCGACCTGGAAGAACGGATCAAACAGGCGGGTGATTTCGCGCTCAGGGATCCCGACGCCGGTATCGCGCACCTGAAACTCAAGATAGTTTCCGCAGGTTCTGACATTCAGAACAATGCAGCCGGTGTCGGTAAATTTAATCGCATTGTTCAGGATGTTGGAGATGACCTGTTGCAGACGCACCGGATCGCCATTGAATGACAACGGCACGTTGTGTTCGATAAAGCAGTAAAGTCCCAGACGCTTTTTCACCACCAGCGGCAAATAGTTACCGGCAATGTGAGTGATCACTTCGCGACAGGAGAATTCCTGCGGCTCGATTTTCAGCTGCTCGGATTCTATTTTGGAGAAGTCGAGAATGTCGCTGATGATTTTCAGCAGCAGTGCCGACGAGTTATTCATTGCCGTCACCAGACGGTCAACGCCCTGAGGCAACCCTTGCGTTTGCAGTAAATCCAGGTTGCCGATGATACCGTAAAGCGGCGTGCGCAATTCATGGCTGACGGTTGCCAGGAACATTGATTTCGACTGGCTGGCCTGCTCGGCCGCATTAGCCATTTCCTGCAAAGACTCTTCCATTTTCACGCGCGCACTGACGTCGATCAGCACACAAATCGCCACGTCTTCATTACGGTAGCGTGAATGCACGAAACTTAGCTGGATGTTGTTATTGTTCTTGGTGATGACATCGACGAAATTGGTCTGCTGATCGCAGATGATCCGCGTAATACGCTGCCGGTCTTCCTGCGTCAGCATGCTGATATAATTATGCGCCAGTTCATTACTCAGAATGTTAACGCCATCGCTGATACGCAAAATGGAAATGCCGACCGGCGCTGAGGCCACGATTTTATGGTTGAACTGTTCATGTTCTTCAAGCCGGAATGCGTTTTCCTCGGCCGGTAAAAACATTTTGCGCTCAAAAACCCAGGCCAGAATAAACAATAACAGGCCGGAGAATATATTCAGTAAAACCGCATTAAAAATCAGGATCTTAAATCGCTCGATCACCGTATTAAACGGCATGGAATACACCACACTCAGCGAGGACGGTGTCAGCGGCTTTTTGTAGACCAAATCTTTATAACCATTTACATACCCGAAGAATGAACTGGCCTGCGGATAATCGCCCGGCGCGGCGCTGTAGTGCCCGTCCTCGGAAATCCCCAGCAGCGGCTGATCGTCTTCATCCAGCAACGTCACGGCGGTGTGCTGTGAATTCGGATTCAACAAATCTTCGGCGCGCAGATTTTGCTGAATACCCATCAGCGCTTCGAGTTTATTGCCGACATAAATCGGGGTCAGCACATACAAATTTCCGGAGTCTTTACTGCCGGACTGCGACACCCAGTACAGGCTGTTTTCTTTATCTGTGCTCTTACTGTTGCGATATTGCATAATTTTTTCATGCAATGATTTCAACTGTTCCTGGCTTTCGCGCTCGAACGGTTCGCTGCTGATACCAAAATCAACCAGACACAAACTCTCGCCACTGATGAGGAACACGCGATTGAGATCGTAGGCATCGGAAAAGTTGTCTTTCCAGTAATGGATCATGTTACCCAGCGAAGCCAGCGAATTACGGTAGCTATCATTAATCTGCGAGCAGTCGGACTCAGGGAACAATGAGAGATAAGACGGCGCCGTGTTTTTAGTGCTGATTATGCCGTTGATGATATCCAGCCCGTTCACTGAAGCGCTCAGGCGATTCTCAGCCATAAACTTAATGCTGTGCATCACATCATTGGAATTTTTGATGTAACTCTGCGCCAGATCGTAATTGAGATTGTCCTCATCGCGGATCTCGGATTCTTTGTTATGGAAAATATTCAGCACATAAAAGGTGGTCAGCAGCACACCCAGTGTCCACAACATAAGCGCCAGCACCCGGAAAAGATAACGGGAGATTTTTAGCGTTGTGCGAAACGAAGCAAGATATTTCAAGGATTAACCATTAGCAAAACGGCTCAGCGAGCGGAATGGGGATCAGGATACACTATTGCCAGACTTTCTAAAAAGCGCCGCATAATGCAGTGTAGGTGAAAGATTTGTTTTAAGACGAATCCAATAAAAAAGGGCATAACTATTGTTATGCCCTTTTGTCTGCTGACTAAGAAAACTTATTCTTCTTCGTCATCAGCTGGCTGATCGTCTTCACTTTCCGCGTCGTCTGGCAGATCGGCTGCTTGTGCCGCTTCCAGTTCGCCCGCTTCGGTGGCTACGCCATCCAGTTCTTCGTCTTCAACCGGTTCTGCAACACGTTGCAAGCCAACCACATTCTCATCGTCTGCGGTACGGATAAGCGTCACACCCTGAGTGTTACGACCAACAGTACTCACTTCGGAAACACGGGTACGCACCAGCGTACCGGCATCGGTGATCATCATGATTTGATCCGCTTCGTCAACCTGAATCGCACCAATAACCGGTCCGTTACGCTCACTCACTTTGATTGAGATAACGCCCTGCGTTGCACGGGATTTAGTTGGGTACTCGGTCGATTCAGTACGTTTACCGAAACCGTTCTGCGTCACAGTCAGGATACAACCGTCACCGCGTGGGATGATAAGCGATACAACGCTGTCGCCTTCGCCCAGACGGATACCGCGAACCCCCGTCGCCGTACGGCCCATTGAGCGGACGGCTTCTTCAGAGAAGCGCACGACTTTACCGGCCGCAGAGAACAGCATGACTTCGTCTTTACCGTCAGTGAGGTCAACACCAATCAGCTCATCACCCTCGTTGAGGTTGATGGCGATAATGCCAGCGCTGCGTGGACGGCTGAAATCGGTCAGCGCGGTTTTCTTCACGGTACCGCTGGCAGTTGCCATGAACACATGACGACCTTCTTCGTACTCACGTACTGGCAGAATGGCGGTAATGCGTTCGTTCGGCTCAAGCGGCAACAGGTTGACGATAGGACGGCCACGGGCACCGCGGCTGGCTTCCGGCAACTGATAGACTTTCATCCAGTACAGACGCCCGCGACTTGAGAACATCAGAATAGTGTCGTGGGTGTTGGCCACCAGCAGACGATCGATAAAGTCTTCTTCTTTAATGCGTGCTGCTGACTTCCCTTTACCGCCGCGACGCTGCGCTTCGTAATCAGTCAGAGGCTGATATTTCACGTAGCCCTGATGCGACAAGGTCACCACAACGTCTTCCTGATTGATCAGGTCTTCGATGTTGATGTCAGAGGTATTTGCCGTAATTTCGGTACGACGCGGATCGTTGTATTGATCACGGATCGCTTCCAGTTCTTCACGAATGACTTCCATCAGACGGTCAGGGTTGGACAGGATGAACAGCAGCTCAGCGATTTGCACCAGCAGCTCTTTGTATTCATCCAGCAGTTTTTCGTGCTCAAGACCGGTCAGTTTCTGCAGACGCAGATCCAGAATGGCCTGTGCCTGTTGCTCAGTCAGGAAGTATTTTCCATCATGAATACCAAACTGCGGCTCCAGCCATTCAGGACGGGCTGCATCGTCACCCGCACTTGCCAGCATTGCTGACACGTTGCCCAGATCCCATGAACGCGCGACCAGGCCAGCTTTCGCTTCAGCCGGCGTCGGTGCCGCACGGATCAGTTCAATGATCGGGTCGATGTTCGCCAGCGCGATAGCCAGTGCTTCGAGGATATGAGCACGGTCGCGGGCTTTACGCAGTTCGAAAATGGTACGACGCGTCACCACTTCACGGCGGTGGCGGACGAACGCTGACAAAATTTCTTTCAGACCGAGAATCTTCGGCTGACCCTGGTGCAATGCCACCATGTTGATGCCGAAAGACGTCTGCAGTTGCGTCAGGGAATACAGGTTGTTCAGAACCACTTCACCGACAGCATCGCGTTTAATTTCAATCACGATACGCATGCCGTCTTTATCAGACTCATCGCGCAGCGCACTGATACCTTCGACGCGTTTTTCTTTCACCAGCTCGGCGATCTTTTCGATCAGACGGGCTTTGTTCACCTGATACGGGATCTCGTGAACAATGATGGTTTCGCGACCGGTTTTCGCATCGGCTTCTACTTCAGCTCGGGCACGGATATAAATTTTGCCACGGCCGGTACGGTAAGCTTCTTCGATACCACGGCGACCGTTGATGATCGCAGCCGTCGGGAAGTCTGGCCCCGGGATGTGTTCCATCAGCCCTTCAATGCTGATGTTTTCATCTTCAATATACGCCAGACAGCCGTTGATCACCTCGGTGAGGTTATGCGGCGGAATGTTGGTTGCCATACCCACAGCGATACCCGACGAGCCGTTAACCAGCAGGTTGGGAATGCGCGTTGGCATAACAGAAGGAATTTGTTCTGTGCCGTCATAGTTTGGCACGAAATCGACAGTTTCTTTTTCTAAATCTGCCAGCAATTCGTGTGCAATTTTTGACATGCGGATTTCGGTATAACGCATGGCTGCTGCGGAGTCGCCATCCACTGACCCGAAGTTACCCTGCCCGTCCACCAGCATATAGCGAAGTGAGAAAGGCTGAGCCATACGAACGATGGTGTCATAAACCGCGGTATCACCGTGTGGGTGATATTTACCGATAACGTCACCGACCACACGGGCCGATTTTTTATAGGCTTTATTCCAGTCGTTACCGAGGACATTCATTGCGAAAAGTACGCGGCGGTGCACCGGTTTCAAACCATCGCGCACATCTGGTAACGCACGTCCGACAATAACGGACATCGCATAATCCAAATAAGAGTTTTTAAGCTCTTCTTCGATGTTAATCGGTGTGATTTCTCTGGCAAGGTCGCTCATGGAGCTGCTATCCCTCTACTGATTATTCATGGCCGCTGCCCACGTAGGCATATATAGCGCAAAGGTGTAAAACTATACCACAAACCAGCCAAACGTGGAAAACAACCGCCCCCTTTTGCCTACTATTATCCAACGCGTTTCAAACCTTTGCACGCAGGGCTTCATTTCGTATAAACATTAACCAAAACCACAAAACTGAGCCAAAGCAGATGGAATATGTATAATCCGCTAATCAAGTTATAAGGAGTTCATCACGCTCATGACAACCACACCCTCCGCAACACCGCAAAACATCGACCATGCAGAAATCGCCAAATTTGAAGCCGTCGCCTCGCGCTGGTGGGATCTGGAAGGCGAATTCAAACCGCTGCATCGCATCAATCCGCTGCGTCTGAACTACATTCTCGAACGCGCTGATGGCCTGTTTGGAAAAAATGTTCTCGATGTCGGCTGCGGTGGCGGCATTTTGAGTGAAAGCATGGCAGTGGCGGGGGCGACAGTCACCGGACTGGACATGGGCGGCGAACCCTTGCAGGTAGCACGTTTGCATGCGCTGGAAAGCGGCGTGAAGGTGGAGTACGTGCAGGAAACCGTGGAAGCGCACGCCGACGCGCATCCGCAGCAATATGACGTGGTGACTTGCATGGAAATGCTGGAACACGTACCGGATCCGGCTTCTGTCGTTGCTGCCTGCGCACGTCTGGTGAAACCTGGCGGCCATGTGTTCTTTTCCACCATCAACCGCAACAATAAAGCCTGGCTGATGGCCATTTTCGGCGCTGAATATGTGCTGAAAATGGTGCCGAAAGGCACGCACGACATCAAAAAATTCATCAAGCCGTCTGAATTGCTGGGCATGATTGACCGCACATCGCTGTTTGAGCGTCACATTATGGGACTGCACTACAACCCGCTGACCGACCATTTCAAACTCGGGCCAAATGTTGATGTGAACTACATGATCCACACCCAGGCGCTGTAATATTCTGACTGCAAAAAAGGGTACAGCCTGCGCTGCACCCTTTTAATTTCACGGCTAACTGACTGACTTACCAGCGAATACTCACCCCAACTGACGCTTCGGTTTGCGAAAAATCATCTGACCCTTCTTGCTGTCCAACCTTGCCCCAGAGCGTGGTATTTTCGCCCAAATTGCCACTGATCCCGGTACTCAGTTCCGCACTGTCTTTGGCGGTGTTATCGGTGAAATTCACGCCATCCACATTCAGGGAAGTTTCCGCACTGTTATGGCGGTAATTCGCCTCTACAAAAGGTCTGAGATGCAGCGTCGGCGACGGATGAATATCCCATTCACTGCGCAAGCCTAAGCGCGTCTGAACGTTATTATCCCCCTGTTGTGCCACTTTCGACTGATTCGACGCGGTAAAATCTTTCTGCTTCACGCCCTGATAAATCACCTGCGCCTGGGGTTGCACCGTCCAGTTCCACTGGTTTCCCTGCATCAGGGTAAAACGGTAACCACCTTCCAGTGAGGCGGAAAGGCCGGAAGAGTGATAATTATCATCACCTGTACCGTCTTCGCTGACGCTGTTATCAAACCAGGCATATTGCATCCAGCTGTCGAGATACGCGCCCTGATGATCCTGTGCGTTCTGATACCAGGAAGCGGTCAGTCCGACGGCGTATCCCTGACTGTCATTATCTGATTTGCGCCCGGTCAGTACGCTGGTGCTATCGCCGTGGCTGTTACTGTAACCGCCCACCACACCCGCCAGGATTTCCCCGTCACCTGCATTATTGCGCAGGAAATTGCCGCTGATCTGAACCACTGACGTGTCATTGTGACTGTCAATCTGGCTGGCAAAGGTTGAGCTGTCGCGCGATGAATCCACCCGCAGCTTAATATTGTCATGACCGGCACCAGCATGATCCTGCGCCGTCATACTGAAGGCATTATTGGCGATGCGCAGGTTGCTCATATAGCCGCCCATTTTAGGGTTCAGCACCGGTGTAAAATCTTCCCCGCCAGAGGCTGGCACAGGTTGCGGCTGCGGTTGAACATCGGGATCAGGTTGCGGCTGGACGTCAGGATCGGGCTGAGGCTCCGGCGTCACCACCTGCGAGCGCAGATACCAGTCCTGATTATCCTGCACCAGAGAATAGTCGTAGGCGCCCATATTGATATATTGCTGACCACCGGCCAGATGGAAATCTGCCGCGTTCTGGAAGCTTTGCGGGTCGGCAACAAAATCGACAACTTTGATACCGGTTTGTGTCGCCTGCCCGATGCCGCTGACCGGCACAACCGCCAGCGCGGTATCACCGGAAGTATTGCCGTTAAGAATCAGCTGGTCGGTCGCCGAGGTATCACCATTCATTTCAGTTTCCAGCACCAGCGTGCCGCCGCCGGTGTAATCACCGTTGACCGTCAGCGTATCCCCGGCCTTGCCATTCTCCAGACTGGCGGTTCCTGCGCTGTTATCAAGGCTGCCGTTGACCGTCACACCGGCTAAATAGGTCAATGCATCCAGGGAAAGATTCGTGTTCAGCGTGCCTTTAAGCGCCATACCGGACGTAGCATTCACCAGCGTGCCGCCCGTGCCGGTAAACAGGCTGGCATCCAGCGCCGAGGAAGTGTCCTGATTTGTCAGGACCAGCTGAGTGTTGTCGGAAATCAACAGTGTACCGGTGGAATCCGCATCGATGCTGCGCACCTGCTGATCCATGCCGGTGGCAAACGTGGCATTTTCGCCGACGTACAATGAAGAGGCGTCTGCGATGATGTTTTCCGCGCCTCCCTGCAAAGTACCCTGTTCGACCCGGACAGCGGAATGGCTGTTGCCCGAATCTTTCAGAATCAACGTACCGTTACCGGTTTTGGTGAACGTGCTGTCAACGTCTGCCTGCCCGCCGGTACTGTCAGCGGTTAAACCGCCCCATTGCGTGGTCACGCCGTCGTCCACCTGCATCGTCCCTGAGGCCCGCATTTCAATATCTCGTGCCTTACCGGTTTGTGCTGATGTGGTATCGACCTGCCCGCTGGTATCGCCCGGCGCAGAAATCTCCAGCGTACTGGCCTGTGCCGGATCAGTAAAAATGACCTGACGGTTATAGGCTTCATCGCCCAACTGAGAGTTACCGGTGACCTGCAATGTCCCGGAAGCGATCTGCGTCGTGCCCAGATAAGTATTGTTATCCGCCAGCGTGACACGTCCGGCACCGGCATCAATCACCGCATACACGCCGCCATCAACGTGATAGTCGCTGCCCGTCCCCAGCGTCACCAGATCAGCATTACCGATTACCGTACCGCCGGACCCTGTAATCGTCAGGCCGTCGTTAGTCTGATTCGCTTCACCGTTGAAGGTGGACATGTCCGACAAATCCAGCACACCGCCGTCGAGCACAACAGACTGCGGATCGGCCTGCAATATCGCTAAATCTTCAGCATCGCCCTGAACGCTGAGTACAGCGTTTTGTTCCACCACAATGTCGCCATCCAGCCCCATAGACTGCGCGCCGGTCAGGGTGAAACTGCCATTTTCTGCCACGGTCAGATCGCCTGCTCCGGTGGTTGTCCCCGCCATGTAGCCGCTGTTAACAATGACATTACCGCCAGCATCAATATTCAATGTACTGTTCTCATGCCCCATAAAGGCATTTTTAAAGGTTTGCTGCGTGCTGCCAACATTCAGTATTGCCGTGTCATTCACATAATTATCGTTACCTAACACAATACCGTGACAGGTATCTGCCGCAGCCTGACAGTTGGTGTCGCCGACATTGATCAGCGTGTCATCACGTCCCAGCGTGACCGTGCCCTCTAAAATGTCGAATACGCCGGTAAAACCGCTGTTATCAGCATTAAGTACCAGTTCACCAGCACCGCGTTTGAAAATCGCGCCATAACCGGCGATCGAGTCATAAGCGCCGTCGTTGGCGGTATTGCCGATGATCAGCGTTTTATCTGCAGCAATATCAAAATCGGCTTCGCTGTGGCCGAGATACATGAACCCGCCGCCAGCGGCATCGGGTGCATCGCCATAATTGCCAGCGACGTTATCGTGGTAATAGGCAACACCATCATTTTCTTGATAGTTTTCATCAATGTTGATGTTGATCAGGAATGGCGTAGACGCGCTGCTGGTGTAGATTGCGCCTCCCTGTCCTTCGGCCTGATTGCCGGTGAATTCACTGTTAGTGATAAACATGCTGCCGTGGGAGTCAGACGTATTGTCCGTGGCATCAATCGCACCACCGCTACCATTACCTGAACTGGCACTTTTGTTGGTCTTTGCCTGATTATCCTCAAATAAAACATTTGTCAGCTGGACTTTATTATTAAGAGAATAAATAGCGCCGCCTTTCCCCTCACTGGAAATATTCCCTGAAAACACGGCATTAGTAATGGCAAGATCAGTATCACCTTCATCATTGGTGCCATTCATATATATTGCACCGCCGTAATCATGGGCGACGTTATCAATGAACAGGGTATTTTCTAAATATACCGTCGAGTTTTCTTTCGCAAAGATCGCGCCACCGTTTCCCGAACTGCTGTTTCCGGTAAATACGCTGTAACCGGTGGTGCTCTCAGGAATAATCTCCAGTGTGGTGCTGTTTCCCAGGTGGAAGGCACCACCCGAGGAACCTGAACCGTTCAGGCCGGAGAACTGCATCTCAGCGCCATCAGCCACGGTATAGGTATTGAGGGTTTTATTTTCAAGCGTGGTGGCCGTGGCGTTGCAACTTTCAGTAATTTGCAACCCTGAACAGGTCGGGAGAGTTTCTGCAAAAGCCGCCTCTGAAAAAGGCAATAAATTAAAGACTAAAAATAAACACGCCGTGATTTTATTGAAGACCATTGAAGTTCTAATCCCGCACCTGATGAAAGAGGAGCGAAAGTAATATGCACAGTGCCGGGAGACCACTTAATGATAAATTTAGAATATATAAACAACATCATTCATTCATCATATGTATTTATAATAAGGCTCATTTTTCTCAAAAACGCACTTTTCAGAAAGTGAACAAAAACCTGCTGGCAAGGTTGCCCCGAAGCGGCTTAACGGCTGTACGGCGACGCCAAATCGTCATCGGTTGCAAGTCATTTTTTCCGCTAATCCAGTAGAATTTACGTTAAGAGACGGGGTATGCCGGGGTTAAAACCTTAGTTTTTAGGACGTTGGTTGGCGTGAACACCGCAACATGATTTTTTAGAATAGTTATCCAGATCAATATAGCGTTTTTTTCTAACGTTTAATAAACCGGCAGTTGATCACCTTTCATAAAAATATAAGAAAATCGTATCTGAGATATTGACAGGTTTGTCGCGCCAGCAATGACGGACTTCTCAGGCTTGACGTCAAAATTTCTCCCCAACTTATCCACAAATCTGCCCGTTTTGTTCACTTGCAAAAGGGACATTCAATCACTATCTTGTCATCAGAAAATAACAAACCCACAATATATTGTGTTTATATCCTGACCAGCACACTAGGAACCTCTTGTGCTGCCGCGCATGTTTTACGCGGTCAGGTCAGACCCTTTATAAACCTTTAAGGTATCGCACCCAATGAACCAAAGTCTGCTTGTTACTAAACGTGATGGCCGCACAGAACGCATCAACCTTGATAAAATCCACCGTGTCATTGACTGGGCAGCGGAAGGTCTTCAAAACGTATCAGTTTCTCAAGTAGAACTCCGTTCACACATCCAGTTCTATGACGGCATCAAAACCGCTGATATTCACGAAACCATCATCAAAGCGGCGGCTGATCTGATCTCTAAAGATGCACCGGATTACCAATATCTGGCCGCGCGTCTGGCGATCTTCCACCTGCGTAAAAAAGCCTACGGCCAGTTTGAACCACCAAAACTGATCGACCAGGTGACCCGCATGGTTGAAATGGGTAAATACGACAAACATCTGCTGGAAGACTACACGGCTGAAGAGTTCGAGCAGATGGACAGTTTTATTGACCACTGGCGCGACATGAATTTCTCTTACGCTGCGGTTAAGCAACTGGAAGGGAAATATCTGGCACAGAACCGTGTGACCGGCGATATCTACGAAAGTGCTCAGTTCCTATACATTCTGGTCGCGGCCTGCCTGTTCTCCGGCTACCCGCGCGAAACCCGTCTGGATTACATCAAACGTTTCTACGACGCGATTTCAACCTTCAAAATTTCCCTGCCTACGCCAATTATGTCCGGCGTGCGCACTCCGACCCGTCAGTTCAGCTCATGCGTGCTGATCGAATGTGGCGACAGTCTGGATTCCATTAACGCGACCTCCAGCGCCATCGTGAAATACGTTTCACAACGCGCCGGTATCGGCATCAACGCCGGTCGCATTCGTGCGCTGGGCAGCCCGATCCGTGGCGGTGAAGCATTCCACACCGGTTGTATCCCGTTCTACAAACATTTCCAGACTGCGGTGAAATCCTGTTCTCAGGGCGGTGTTCGTGGCGGCGCAGCGACACTCTTCTACCCGATGTGGCATCTGGAAGTCGAAAGCCTGCTGGTACTGAAAAACAACCGTGGTGTTGAAGGCAACCGCGTCCGTCATATGGACTACGGCGTGCAGATCAACAAACTGATGTATCAGCGTCTGGTGAAAGGCGGCGACATTACCCTGTTCAGCCCGTCTGACGTACCTGGCCTGTACGATGCATTCTTTGCCGATCAGGACGAGTTCGAGCGTCTGTACGAGAAGTACGAGCAGGATGCCAGCATCCGTAAGCAGAAAGTGAAAGCGGTGGAACTGTTCTCCCTGATGATGCAGGAACGCGCCTCTACAGGCCGTATCTACATTCAGCACGTTGACCACTGCAACACCCACAGCCCGTTTGATCCGGCTATCGCGCCTGTTCGCCAGTCCAACCTGTGTCTGGAAATTGCGCTGCCAACCAAACCGCTGGATGACGTTAATGACGAAAACGGCGAAATCGCGCTGTGTACGCTGTCTGCTTTCAACCTCGGTGCGATCGAAAGCCTCGACGATCTGGAAGAACTGGCTGTTCTGGCAGTTCGCGCTCTGGACGCCCTGCTCGATTATCAGGATTACCCGATCAAAGCCGCAAAACGCGGTGCGATGGGCCGACGTACGCTGGGTATCGGCGTGATTAACTACGCGTATTATCTGGCGAAAAACGGTGTGCGTTATTCCGATGGCAGCGCTAACAACCTGACCCACAAAACGTTCGAAGCCATTCAGTATTACCTGCTGAAAGCCTCCAACGAACTGGCGAAAGAACAAGGCGCGTGCCAGTGGTTCAACGAAACCACCTATTCACAAGGCATCATGCCGGTGGATACCTATAAGAAAGATCTGGATGCCATCTGCGATGAACCGCTGCATCTGGACTGGGATACGCTGCGTGAAAACATCAAAACATACGGCCTGCGTAACTCCACGCTGTCCGCGCTGATGCCGTCCGAGACCTCTTCGCAGATCTCCAACGCCACCAACGGTATCGAGCCACCTCGCGGCCACATCAGTATCAAAGCGTCGAAAGACGGGATTCTGCGTCAGGTTGTGCCGGAGTACGAGCGTCTGAAAGATCAGTACGAACTGCTGTGGGATATGCCGAACAACGACGGCTACCTGCAACTGGTTGGCGTAATGCAGAAATTCATCGACCAGGCGATTTCGTCAAACACCAACTACGACCCGTCGCGCTTCCCGAACAGCAAAGTGCCAATGAAACAGTTGTTGAAAGACTTGCTGACCGCCTACAAATTTGGCGTGAAAACGCTGTACTATCAGAACACCCGTGACGGTGCTGATGATGTACAGGAAGACATGAAAGCCGATGTGGCTGATGACTGTGAAAGCGGCGCCTGCAAAATCTAATCTTTTGTTTTAACTAAGAATATTATTCAAAACCCCCGTCAGGGGGTTTTTGCCGAGAATTTCGAGGAAGTTATGGCCTACAGTACTTTTTCCCAGAATAAAAACGATCAGCTTCTTGAGCCAATGTTCTTTGGTCAGTCGGTTAACGTTGCCCGTTTCGACCAGCAGAAGCATGAAATCTTTGAAAAACTGATCGAAAAGCAACTGTCCTTCTTCTGGCGTCCGGAAGAGATTGATGTTTCCCGCGACCGTATCGATTTTCAGGCGTTGCCGGATCACGAGAAACACATTTTCCTGAGCAACCTGAAATACCAGACGCTGCTGGATTCCATTCAGGGCCGCAGCCCGAACGTCGCGCTGTTACCGCTGATTTCTATTCCTGAGCTGGAAACCTGGGTCGAAACTTGGGCGTTTTCGGAAACTATTCACTCGCGCTCTTACACGCATATTATCCGTAACATCGTGAATGATCCGGCGATTGTGTTTGACGATATCGTGACCAATGAAGAAATCCTCAAGCGCGCGAAAGACATCTCCGGTTACTACGACACGCTGATCGAGATGACCAGCTACTACCATCTGCTGGGCGAAGGCACGCATCAGGTCAACGGCAAAACCGTTGTAGTTAACCTGCATGAACTTAAGAAGAAACTCTACATCTGTCTGATGAGCGTCAACGCGCTGGAAGCCGTACGTTTCTACGTCAGCTTTGCCTGTTCATTTGCGTTCGCCGAACGTGAACTGATGGAAGGCAACGCGAAAATCATCAAGATGATCGCCCGTGATGAAGCGCTGCATCTGACCGGCACTCAGCACGCGCTGAACCTGCTGCGCTCAGGTCAGGACGACCCTGAAATGGCAGAAATCGCGCTGGAATGTCAGCAGGAGTGCCATGACCTGTTCGTGCTGGCGGCACAGCAGGAAAAGGACTGGGCAGAATACCTGTTCAAAGACGGTTCGATGATCGGCCTGAACAAAGACATTCTGTGTCAGTACGTCGAATACATCACCAATATCCGTATGCAGGCTGTCGGGCTGGATGCTCCGTTCAAAACCCGCTCGAACCCGATCCCGTGGATCAACGCCTGGCTGGTGTCTGATAACGTGCAGGTTGCGCCACAGGAAGTGGAAGTCAGCTCCTATCTGGTAGGTCAGATTGATTCTGAAGTTCACGCCGATGACCTGAGTGATTTCGAGCTTTAAATGGCCGACAGAACCATCACACTTTCAGCAAACGGACAGCAACTGGCGTGTAAGTCAGAGCACCGGAATTTGCTGGAGGTGTTTGAACATCATCAGGTTGAAGTGGAATACCAGTGTCGCGAAGGTTATTGCGGATCGTGCCGGATGCGGTTGATTAACGGTGAGGTCGCCTACAGCGAGAAACCCCTGGCCTTTATCTCAGACGGCGAGATTTTGCCGTGTTGTTGCATGCCGGTTGGGGATATTGAGATCGCGTTTTAGACTTTACTCCTCCCCCTGCGAAGGGGGAGGACGGGAGGGGGTTTTAAGGGCTAACATCTCATCAAAGCCAACCTCAACTCTTTGATTTCGCTTTAATACCCCACCCCAGCCCTCCCCTTCGCAGGGGAGGGAGCTAAAGCTAAACCTTCTCAACCCGATCCAACCACGGGTAATCCGCCACCGGCTCCCAGCCATTCAGATAGCGCCGCAGCATATTCATCGCCACCATCGCCATGGTCTCCTGACGTAATGCCAGTCCGTGACGCGTGGCGGTATAGCGGATTGTCAGGCCGCTGGTGCCGGTTGGGGTATGCAGTGCCAGACTTAATTCTGCACCTGACAGCGCGCCCACAGCCAGCGCCAGTTGTGCGCCGGTGGTTTCGGCCAACGTCTGCGCACGCGCCAGTAAGCATTCGAGGGATTTTTCAGGTGAGGGTTCGTCGCCTTGCGGCAATAACTCGCCGTTGACCAGCGGAACGCCGGCGCTTTGCAGACGCCAGTTCAGCAGGCCGCCGGTGAAACTTTCACTGACCGCCAGACGTAAATCCTGCGCCAGCAGGCGTTCTGCCAGACGATCCGGCAGGCTACCCAGCCCTTCAAAAATCGTGCTCTCCCCTGCGACTTCACGCACGCGTTCAAACGCTTTGTGCATTGCAGCCTCCTGAGAGCGCGGGCCGGTGACTTTCAGCTCGATAATCGGCGATGACGAACGGTAACCCATCACCACGCCTTCCGGCAGCTCAAGTTGATCCAACTCGGTGGCAAGGTCACTTTCGCCACGTCCGAACGTGGTCAGACGCAAACATAACGGCGCTTCCAGCGCCGGAAATTGTTTGTGCAGACGTGGAACGATTTGTTGTTCCACCATCACTTTAAATTCGGACGGTACGCCGGGCGTGAAGAAAATCTGACAGCGGTTGAGCTTCACGCTGAAGCCGCAGGCGGTGCCCACCGGATTATCCAGCAGCTCGGCATTGGCCGGGATTTGTGCCTGTTTGCGGTTGGATTCGGCCATCGGACGGCCACGTTCATTGAAGAACGCCTGCATGGTTTCAATCCAGCCAGCATCTTCCACCAGTTCCACATCACAGGCTTTAGCCGCCGCCAGCGCACTTAAATCATCGGTCGTTGGCCCCAGGCCGCCGTTCACGATAAGCACATCAGCGATGTGGCTGCGTTCTTTGAGAACAGCCACCAGCGCGTCCAGACTGTCGCCCACGGTTTCACGACTGGTCATCGGTAAACCTTGCTCAAACAGATAATTCGCCAGCCATGCCGAATTGGTATCCACAATCTGGCCGTGCAGCACTTCATCACCCGTACTCAGCATCTCAACCCTAAGCATCCCGTTCTCCTTCTGTCTTTTTGTTACTCCACTGTAGAAAGGCTGGGACAGAAAAACAATCTCCGTTCGGCAGAAAACAAAAAGGCCCGCACGAATGCGAGCCTTCAGATTTTGCTTCAGACAAAATCAGAAATTAACAGCGCCACCTAAATAAGCACCGTCTGCCACCACGTTATCGCGGTTGCCATCTTTGCCATCCATCGCCATGTAGCGGTAACCCACGCTCACGGTAACCAGCGGGATGGCCGTCAGACGAATACCTGCGTTCGCTTCTTCATAGTTAGCAATGCCGCTGGACAGGGAATCCGGGGAATAATAATAGTCGCCGTACAGGGTGAACATTTTCGCGATTGGCAGTTGCAGACCACCGCCGACGGCCGCCGCGTAACCTTCGTCACCGTCTTTAGGATTGGTGTACAGGCCCTTACCGCCGACGGTCGCGATGAACGGACCCAAAGGAATGTTGTATCCCAAACCCAAGCCTGCCACATCACCGTCGTCATCGTTATGGGTGTAATCACCGCTCAATGCCAGACCCGGAGATGTGGTGCCGAAGCCCACACCCAGATGCGTGTAATGCTCACCGACTTCACCATTGACACTGATTGCGCTGGCAGATGCCGCGACAAACATCAGACTGGCAGCGGCACCAGCGACAAGTAACTTTTTCATTATTTATCCTAAATAACAGTCAAACGACAATAAATCTTCCACGGGAAGTCTAAAGCAATTCACTCAGTCGTAACAACTTTTTGGAACGTGAATGCATTCACCGGGGTTGTGAAAATTGTAAGAAACATCGTTTTCATTGATGAAACGAACGTTTCCCATCGAAATGATAACTCCCACCTATTTGCCTCTGATCAATATAGGGTTTATTTCTAATCGGTAGAGTTAATTTGACTTAAGTAAGATTAAAGGAACCACCCCAACGTTTTTACTTACATACACACGCAATTACCGGAAGGAATTTTTATGACCAAGAAAGGTTTAACCACCGCCGCTGGCGCGCCAGTCGTCGATAATAACAACGTGATTACCGCTGGCCGCCGTGGTCCGTTGCTTTTGCAGGATGTCTGGTTTCTTGAGAAATTAGCGCATTTCGACCGCGAAGTGATCCCGGAGCGTCGTATGCACGCTAAAGGCTCCGGCGCTTATGGTACTTTCACCGTGACGCACGATATTACCGCTTTCACCCGCGCGAAGATCTTCTCCGCAATCGGCAAACAAACTGACATGTTTATCCGTTTCTCGACGGTTGCCGGTGAACGCGGTGCAGCGGATGCCGAACGTGATATTCGCGGTTTCTCGATGAAGTTCTACACCGAAGAAGGAAACTGGGATTTAGTCGGCAATAATACGCCGGTGTTTTATCTGCGTGACCCGCTGAAATTCCCGGATCTGAACCACGTCGTCAAACGTGACCCGCGCACTAACCTGCGTAATCCGGCATACAAATGGGACTTCTTCTCTCATCTTCCGGAAGCCCTGCATCAGCTGACCATTGATGTCAGCGACCGTGGTCTGCCAACGTCTTACCGTCATATCCACGGTTTCGGCAGCCATACCTTCAGCTTTATCAATACTGAAAATGAACGCTTCTGGGTGAAATTCCACTTCCGCTGCCAGCAGGGTATTGAAAACCTGATGGACGATGAAGCCGAAAAACTGGTGGGCACCGACCGCGAGAGTTCGCAGCGTGATTTGTATGAAGCGATTGAACGCGGCGATTTCCCGCGCTGGAAACTGTTTGTGCAAATCATGCCGGAAGCGGACGCTGCAAAACTGCCGTACAACCCGTTTGACCTGACCAAAGTCTGGCTGCACAGCGATTATCCGCTGATTGAAGTGGGTGAATTCGAACTGAACCGCAATCCGGAAAACTACTTTGCCGAAGTAGAACAAGTCGCCATGAGCCCGGCCAATGTAGTACCTGGCATCGGTTTCTCACCTGACCGTATGCTGCAGGGGCGTCTGTTCTCTTACGGCGATGCGCACCGTTACCGTCTGGGCGTAAATCATCATCAGATCCCGGTCAACGCGCCAAAATGCCCGTTCCATAATTATCACCGTGACGGCGCAATGCGTGTGGACGGTAACAGCGGCAACGGCGTGACTTACGAACCCAACAGCGCGGGCTTGTTCCAGCAACAGCCCGATTTCAGCGAACCGCCACTGAGTATTGAAGGCGCGGCAGACCACTGGAATCACCGGGAAGATGATGATTACTTCACTCAGCCACGTTTGCTATTCAACCTGCTGTCTGAGGCTGAGCATCATCGTATGTTTGCACGCATTGCGGGTGAGCTGAAACATGCTTCGCCGGAAACACAGGCACGCCAACTGGCACTGTTCTATAAAGTCGATCCGGCTTATGGCGCAGGGGTTGAGAAAGCACTGAAAGACTGACTTTTTACCATCAGAAATCATAAAGGCCGCATTATGCGGCCTTTATTGTTTATTCCGGGCTATTGTTTTACGAAAGCATTTCTACCCATTGCCGGACGCTCGCCCGCGAGATTTTAATCCCCCCCTGCGACAAAGCCCCGGGCAGCGGATGATAGGCCACCGGCAACTGGAAACGCGGTATCTTATCGCTCAGCCAGCGATTGAGTTCCTCATACACCAGCCCGGCTTGTGCTTCGAGCACGGCGACCGGTCGCTGACCAAATTGCTCATCTTCCATCGGAACCACAAATGCCTGCGAAACCTGCGGGTGGCTGACCAGCACTTTCTCGATATCTTCAGGTTGGATCCCTTCTCCGCCGCTGAAAAACAAATTATCCATCCGCCCGGCCACCTGCAGTTCATCGTCAATCCACGTGCCACGGTCGCGGGTATGCAACCACCCTTGCGCATCAGTCACCGGTGATAGCTGACCGTTTTTCCAGTAACCACTGGCCATACTGTCGGTACGGATCAGGATCTCCTGATCAACGATTTTGACTTCCTTCCCCGCCAATACCTGACCGATACCGGCGCTGCCATCGGCTCGTTTCGCCGTCACTGTGGACGCAGTTTCCGTCAGCCCATATCCGCACCAGCAGCGTATTCCTGCTTTTTCTGCCTGTTCAGTCAGCGCCAGAGGAATTTGCGCCCCACCAAGCAAAACGTCTGTCAGCTTTTCAGGCACCGGCGTGCCTTGCAGCAGACGCCAGAGTTGCGTCGGTACCAGCGAAGCGTGGCTGCATTCTGCCAGCGCTGCATCGAGCGGTTGGTCTTCGGACAGCATCAGCGTAGCGCCGGCCAGCAGCCAGCGCCAGACGATGCCTTGCCCGGAAACATGAAACAGTGGCAGAGAAAGTAACCAGCTATCGTTACGGGTGAAAGGGATCAGGTTCAGCACACCCGCCGCACTGGCGAGATGGGCGGCAACCGTATGTGCTGCGGCTTTCGGCAAACCGCTGGAACCCGATGTCAGCGTCAGCGTGGCAATACGCTGCGGTTGCCATCCGGCAGAACTGAGCCAACAGGCATTCTGCATGGTCAGCGCGGGAATATTCAGCGGCAGTTCCGGCTCCGCCAGATCGAGTACGAAAGCGATATCGAGTTGCGAAAGCAGTTCATCACATAATACCCACGGCAGTTGCGGATTAAGCGGTAACAGGCGCGCGCCGGTTTGTAATAACGCCAGATAGCTGAGTACGGCATCAAGGGTGTTTTTACTGCGCAAAACCACACCCGCACCCTCGCCTACACCCTGCGCAATAAAACCGGCTGCCAGCGTGTCGATGCGGTGCTGTAAATCACGCCAGCACCAGGTGATATCTCCCGCTTTCAGCGCTACGGCAAAAGGTGAAAGGTTTGCCCTTTCGCGCCATGGCCAGTCGTTGATCATTTGCTCTGCCACACAATCTCCAGATCAGACACATCCGTTAGCGGTAATTCAGAGCCCGGCCAGCGACGGATCAACTGCGTCCGCATGAGATCCAGCGTATCCAGCCCCGGAATGGCGTCCGGCGTCAGCCATTGGGCAATGCGCGCCAGTTGTGTCAGCCCGAGACTCGACTCGATGGAGGAACTGATCACAGCTTCCAGCCCTGCGGCATGCGCCTGCGCGATCAGCTGACGGCAACGCATCAGACTGCCGGTCAGCGTGGGTTTGATGATGATCGCCGCCAGCCCGGGTTCGGCCTTCACGGTAAAACCGGTTTCGCGCACGCTTTCATCCCAGGCGATCGCAATACCGGTCAGACGGGCGAAATCGCGGGACTGCTCGCGGGTCAGGCACGGTTCTTCGATAAACGCGATGCGTGAACGCAGTTCGGGCGCCACATGACGGGCAAACCCTTCGGCTTTGACCGGCGTCCAGCTGCGGTTGGCATCAAGGCGCAAATGCAGTTCCGGCAAGGCTTCCAGCAACATACTGACATTCAGACCATCGCCGACGGATTCGTACAATCCCACTTTCACCTTAGCCACTTTCCTGCCGCGAAAATCGCCCGGCAGCGCACCCAGACGCGCATAAAGCTCATTCGGATCGCCATGACACAACGGCGCACAGCGCGTGCTCAGCACTTCGGGCAATTCGCCGCGTAATTCGGCGTCCGCACAACTCAGCCCGAAAGCCACCGAAGGTAAAGCACTGAACGCAGAGGCAACGGCAGCCAGCGAGGCCCCCTGCACCCACTGGCTCAGGCCATGCTGAACGGCATCCTGCGCCTGAGACACATCTTCCACACTAAAACCGGGCAGCGGCGCAACTTCGCCCCAACCCGTTGCTTCGTCCTGCCACAGTGACACCAAAAAACCGTCGCGGGTTTTCAGGCGCTGATTGCGCAGCACCACCCCAGCCTCCATCGGCACGCTGTACCGATACACCGTGGCGCGACGCATTATGGATTACGCTTAAATTTGCTGAAGTCCGGCTGGCGTTTTTCATTAAACGCGTTGCGACCTTCCTGACCTTCATCGGTCATGTAGAACAACATTGTGGCGTTCCCTGCCAGTTCCTGAAGCCCTGCCTGACCGTCGCAATCGGCGTTCAGTGCGGCTTTCAGGCAACGCAGTGCCATCGGACTGTTTTCCAGCATTTCACGACACCAGCGCACCGTTTCTTTTTCCAGATCGGCCAGAGGAACTACGGTGTTGACCAGCCCCATATCCAGCGCCGCTTTAGCATCGTACTGACGGCACAGGAACCAGATTTCACGGGCCTTTTTCTGACCGACGATACGCGCCATATAGGATGCGCCCCAGCCGCCGTCGAAAGAACCAACTTTCGGGCCGGTCTGCCCGAAGATGGCGTTATCTGCCGCAATGGTCAGGTCACACATCATATGCAGAACATGGCCGCCGCCAATGGAATAACCAGCAACCATCGCCACGACTGGTTTCGGACAGGTGCGGATCTGGCGCTGGAAATCCAGCACGTTGAGATGATGCACACCGCTGGCATCCTGATAACCACCGTAATCGCCACGCACTTTCTGATCGCCGCCCGCACAGAAGGCTTTTTCGCCTTCACCGGTCAGCACGATCACGCCGATGCCTTCGTCGTTACGGGCATCGTCGAGTGCGCGGATCATTTCTTTGACGGTCAGCGGACGAAATGCATTGCGAACCTGCGGACGGTTGATGGTGATTTTAGCGATGCCGTCGGTAGATTTGTGGTAACGAATATCTTCAAACTCGCCGGTACAATCACGCCATTCGACTGGCGCGTACAGTTCTTTTTCATCAGGATAAATCATGTTCAACTTCCTTTAAGACAGGTGAAGTAATAAATGCCAGCGCCTGACGGGCAAACTCCGCCGGGTTATCACGGTGGGCGTTATGCCCGGCATTAGCGACAGTGCGTAGCCCGAAACCGGATTGCTGCGCAAGATGAATAAACTTGGCGTCCTGACTGCCACACAACCACACAACCGGCAGGGAAAGCCGCAGCAATTGTGCGCGTAAATCAGGCTGTACCGAAAGCGACGTGGCCGCCAGCATGGCAGAGACAGTGTGCGGGTTGTTGTTCTCACGCAGCACGATCATTTGCTGGCGTTGCGCATCGGTCAGGCTGGAAAACACCGGCTGGCGATACCAGCTTTCCAGCGCCTGTTTCCACGGTACTTGCAAAAAGCGAGCCGCCCATTGCTGATCATGATGGCGGCGTTGTGCGCGTTCAGCCTGACAGGTCAGCCCCGGATGTGCGCCTTCCACCAGCAGCCCCTGCAATCCGCTGCGATCACCCTGACAGGCGTGATACAGACTGATGCGCCCCCCCAGCGAGTAGCCGATCAGCCAGTACGCAGTGACGTTATTTTCGTGCAGGGTATCGGTTAACAGCTGGCTGACATCCGCAAATCCGGCAGCTGTCAGCGACGCGGAACGACCATGTCCCGGTAAATCCACAAACAGACAAGGCCAGCCTTCAAGCGCAGGAAGTAAGGGTTGCCAGTCATCTGCACTGCCCAGCAGGCCGTGGAGAAACACCAGCCACGGACGATCTTTAACCTCTGGGTTGAGTGTGTGACAGGCCAGCGTCATGATGCGCTCATCTCCTTCACCAGCGAACGCAGGCATTCTGCCCCTTCTGTCTCACTGACTTTCAACTCGATCAGTTTCACGCCACCATGCTGCCAGCATTGTCTGACGGCATGATGAAGCTCAGACATCGATGCCGGACAGGCATAATCCAGACCAAACATCGCTGCCGCATGGCTGAAGCTGACGTTCTGCGGCATGCAGTAAAAACGCTGCCGCTCGGCTTCGGGCGTTGGCAACAACGAGAAAATTTGTCCACCATTGTTATTCACCACAATAATCACCGTCGGCGCGGAACACTGACGCATCAGCGCCAGCGCGTTTAAATCATAAAGTGCAGAGATATCACCCAGCAGCACCAGCGTCGGTTTGCAGGTCGCGCGCTGCACACCTGCGGCGGTGGACAGCAGCCCGTCAATACCGCTTGCCCCGCGATTGGCGAAAACAGGATAACCGGCGGGGAGTTGGGCAAAGGCATCCACCAGACGAACAATCAGACTGTTGCCAAGAAATAACTGGCCGTGCTCAGGTAATAAAGCCGGAAGCTGCCACGCTGCGGCGGCCTCGCCAAATACACCGTCGAGACGGGTTTCAACCGCATGTAACGCCCGCTGCGAGCAATGCTCAAGGGCTTCTGCCCAGTCAGGCTGAGGCTGTGCCGGGTGAGACTGTAACCATTCACTGACGCGGGCCTGTAGACGACGACCGCGATGCTGCGCCGGATCCTGACGGCCTGACAGCGGGTCAACCAGCCAGTATTCATCGGGTTGACAGGTCGCCTGCCATTGCAGCAGGCGCTTACCGGTCAGACCGCCACCGAACTGGATAACCAACTGGACGTGCGCCAGTATCGCCTGCGCCTGCGGCGATGCCAGCCACAAATCTGCGCAGGGAAGCGGATTGCCGGTTGATGCCTGCACATCACTGATCAACGGCCAGCCCAGTTGCGCCGCCCACTGCGCCACCTGTTCACTTTCGCAGGCAGAAAGACGGCCAGCGATAATGACGCCGCGCTTTTGCCGCCAGGAAAACCAGTCCGGCTGCGCGATTGCAGGTAAAACCTGAGAATAATTCAGCCACGGTTCATGGCCCTGCCACCAGTCGCCCAGCGCCAGCAACCAGTCCTGATGCTCGCCGTTGTCCTCGCCATACAACGGTTCGGCGAACGGACAGTTAATGTGCACGGCACCGTGCGTCTGCTGCGCCAGCGTATTATCCAGCGCAGAAACCAGCCAGCGCGCACTGATTTCAGGCGTCGGACGCGGTAAATCCAGCGTCCCGACGGGGTGACTGGCAAACATGCCGGTCTGGCGGATAGCCTGATTCGCACCGCAATCGATGAGTTCCGGCGGACGATCAGCCGTGAGCAACACCAGCTTTTCGCCGGTCAGCCCGGCTTCGATCAGCGCCGGATATAAATTTGCCACCGCCGTGCCGGAGGTGACGATGATCGCCACCCGCTGCCCGCTGGCTTTTGCCAGCCCGAGAGCCAGATGGCCAAGGCCGCGTTCATCAAAATGGGTGTGGCAGATAAGGTGCGGATGCGCGGCGGCGGCAAGGGTTAGCGGTGTAGAGCGGGAACCGGGCGCGATGCACACATGCTGCACCTGATGTCGGGTTAACGCTTCGAGGATAAGCGTCGCCCAGCGGCGGTTAAAGACGGCAACAGACATGTTCAATTCACTCCGGCAAGGGGTTATCCGGCCTGAACGGCAGGGGTGTAATGCTCTTCCAACAAAGTGCGCAAACCAGCGGCTTTGTTTTCGATTTCCTGCCATTCCTGTGCAGCGTCAGAACCGGCGACAATCCCCGCGCCTGCGTAGAGTTCAAGATGATGTCCTTTCACCGTCGCCGAACGTAACGCGACGGTAAATTCACTTTGTTCAGCACTGAGATACCCGGCGGAACCGGCATACCACTCGCGGTCAAAAGGCTCAAATTCGGCGATAAATTCACGCGCGGCCTGACGGGGTAATCCGGCCACTGCTGCGGTCGGTTGCAGACGTTGCAGGCAAGCAGCGTCATCGGGGTCGGTCAGCTCACCGTGAATATTGCGGCGTAAATGCTGCACCTTGCGCAGACGTAAAATCTCCGCTGGCGTCACATCCAGCGAATGCGCCCCGCCCTGTAAGCGCTGGCAGATATCGTCGACGACCAGTAAATTTTCGCGTTGGTTTTTGCCATCGCTGAGCAGCCAGTCCCCCAGCGCCCGCGCTTCCCGGTCATCGGGATGATTGGCCACGGTTCCCGCCAGCGCTTCGGTATAGAGTTCGGTGTGATCACGCAAGAATAAACGTTCCGGGCTGGAGCCCAGAAACGCCTGTTGCGGGGTAAAAGCCAGCATGAAATGGTAACAGTGATGATTAACGTCGCGGCTGGCGGCAAGAAATGCGCAGGCATTCAGCGGCTGGCTGAGCGTTAAGGTGGTTTTTCGCGCCAGCACCACTTTGTCGAACTGATGCTGCTCAATACCCGACAGCGCGCGGTCTATCAACTGTTTCCACTGAGGCTCGTCCGGTAAATGATGATGTTGCAATACACGGGAAGCGATCGACGGTAAGGCGCGACTGACGACCAGTGAACGTAAAAATAAGCGGGTGCGACGTGCCTCATCGCGTAAAGAATGTGGGCTGAAAACGGTACACCGCAGCCAGTAACTGTTTCCCTGACGGCAAAGTTCGATGCGCGGAAGAAACAGTGCGTTGGCAGCTATTGCAGCCCCGTCAGCCCCGTTAAACGCATTCAACCCCCAGATATGCAAATCGGGTTCATCCTGGTGCTCGCGGATGAACGCCTGTGCCCGGGCGGTATCGCAAAATGAGTAGGCATCACCACAAACAGCGGCTTCTTCATTGCCATCACGATGTTGCCAGTAGAATTTCGGGTAGCAGGGTTGCGCAGACAACCATTCCAGCAGGCCGGTGTCAGGCTGTTTTTGCAGGGAATAACTGAACTGCCGGATCCCCGCTGCATCAGGCCATTCGCCTGCCAGCGTCGTATCAAGCTGCTCAATGATTGCTGATATTTGTTTCACCGCTACCTCAGGCCATACCGGATGTTTAGTGACGGGCAGAAATACCCTTCTGGATCAAAAAACGGGTTGGATCAATTACGGATGAATTATGCGGCGATACGAAAAATGAAAATATGCGACAGATCAAGCTGAAGTGAGTGCCATTAGCTAAGAAGGAGTATAGGCAGGGAGAAAGGAGTAAGCAAACCGGGAGAAACAAAACAGGAGCAGCCCACGCTGCCCCTGTTCAGTCAGATTAACGACGCAGAAGCAGGCCGACAACCAGACCTACGGCAGCACCGACACCCACACCATGCCATGGGTTTTCATGCACATAGTCGTCAGTTCTTTCCGCTACCAGGCGGGCTTTCTTGCAGTAAGAGCGTGCAGCCGGGTCAATACGTGATTTGATGTCTTTCAGCGCATTTTCTGCGCGTGCTTTGACCTGAATGTACTTCTCATCCGCTTTGTCACCAGAGGACTTCAGTACTTCTTCCAGCGTTTCAGTCAGCATGCGTAAATCGTCGTCCAGCGAATTTTGCTGTGTCTCAAATTGGTCAGCCATGGTTATCTCCTTATGATGTGTTCGTGTAAAAGCATAGACTGCTTTTAACCCTAGCGTATATCAGGAGTAATTGCCTGAAGGATCCGCCCTAAACTGCAGAAAAACCGAGGAATTAAGAACCTTCTGACCCTTTCGTTTCAGTGAAAACCGCCCCTTTCCTGGCGTCGCTTTGCTGCTTTTCACGCTGTTTTGCCAGCCATAATCCGCTGTTTTTCATTGCATAACCGAATACCAGCCCGACCAGCAAAGATACCACCACCTGACGCCAGTCACCTTGTGCGGCGAAGGTCGCGCAGGCACCAATAAAGGTACCCGGTACAAAGGCCAGCCACTGCTGACGCGCCTGAATACACATCAGGAATGCGACGATGCCGGTCAGCAGATAACCAAGAATGCTCCATTCCGGACGCATTGCGCTTCCCGCGATGATCACGACAGCCCAGAATACACCGCTGAGACAGGTCAGCGTGCTGATCAGCAATCCGCGTAATCCGCCCTGCGGACACGCAAAATATGCCGTGCATCCAAGAAAACCCGCCCAGCTTATCAGCCCAAAGCTAATCGCAACCCAGCCCCAGATACCGGAGAGGATACCGGTGGTAATGGCGATCATCACTAAAACATTCATGGTGTGAACCTGTACGAATCTGAACAAGCGCGCAGTGTACGCATTGGCAGGAATAATGAAATGGGAGAGATCACAAAACCAATGTAATAATTTATTGAACGTACATATAAATGTGATTTGCATCACAATATCTAACCAATACGATTAAAAAAGCCGCTCATGCGAGCGGCTTCGTCAGCTTTCAGACTGCGTTTGCAGACTTTATCAGAGCAGCGGTTGCGCCATCTGTACCAGCGAAATCAACGGTTGCGGGAAGATACCCAGCAGCAGCACCAGAATCGCGGAAATCAGTACGACTACCCCACCCGCCGTGAGCGCCCAGTTGTTTGGCGTATCACGTACCAGCGTTTCAGGCGCACTCAGATACAGGCTCACCGTTACGCGCAGGTAGTAGTAAAGACCAATCGCAGAACCGACAACCACAGCACCGGTCAGCCACCACAGATGCGCGGTCACACCGGTCGCAATCACGTAGAACTTACCGATAAAGCCGAGCGTCATCGGAATACCGGCCAGTGACAGCATCATCACGGTCATCACCGCAGACAGAATTGGCTTATGCCAGAACAGACCACGATAAGAGAACAGTGATTCAGCATCCGGCCCTTTGTACGGGCTGGACATCAGGCTGACCACACCGAAGGCGCCGAGGCTACTGAACAGATAACCCGCCAGATATACGCCCACGGTTTCCATCGACAACTGGTGCGTTTGTACCGCAATCAGTGCCACCAGCAGATAACCCAGGTGCGCGATGGAGGAATAACCGAGCAGACGTTTGATGTTGCTCTGACTGATGGCCATCAGGTTACCCACCAGAATCGAACAGAAGGCAATAATGCCCAGCACGATGCGGATGGATTCGCTGTCAGCTACCGGCGCATACAGGAACAAACGCATCACCACAGCAAAGATCGCGATTTTGCTGGCGGTTGCCAGGAAAGTCGAGACCGGTGCAGGTGCGCCCTGATACACATCTGGCGTCCACAGGTGGAACGGAACCAGCGACAGCTTGAAGCCCAGCCCTACAATCATCATGCCCAGACCGGCCATCAGCAGCGGCTGGTGCAGCATCACGCCGTCGCCCAGGTTTTTGCCCAGTGACGCAAAGGACAAATCACCGGACTGTGCGTACAGCAGCGCCATACCAAACAGCAGGAAGGATGATGCGGCAGCCGACAGCAGCATGTATTTGATGGCAGCTTCCAGCGAGCGTTTCTGGCGGTAGGCGTAACCAATCAGGCCGAACAATGGCAGGGAAATCAGTTCGATTCCGAGGAACATTGACGCCAGATGGTTAGAGCATGCCAGCAGAATACCGCCCATCGCCGCAATGAGAACTAACAGGTAGAACTCTTCGCGGTTGTCCGGATAACCGGCCAGCCAAGGGTAAGCAAACGTACTGGTGGCCAGACTCGCCAGCAGCACCAGCCCGATGTAGAACATCGAGTAGCCGTCAACGCGCAGCAGCGGTGTGACGTCCTGCGGGCCGACCTGCCCGACGTAGTAAAGGGAAAGTAAGGCAACGTTCAGCCCGATGACTGTCAGTGTGGCATTAAGAAAATGGTCGCGTCGCCACGCAATGGACAGCATCACCACCACCACCGTCAATCCGACGATCATCAGCGGTAATAGTGCGATCAGATTTTGAAGTGTAAATGTCATGGCGAGTTACGGCCTTGTCGTTGAAATAGTGGAAACTGATGACCCGTACCAGTGCTGAATGTTAGTCATCGCTGCACTTGATGTATCCAGAATTGGCTGCGGGTAGAAGCCCAGCGCCACCAGCAATACCACCAGCAACAGGATAATCGACAGTTCGCGTGAGGTCATGCCCGGCAGCGGTTCGTCAGATTTTGCTTTGCCGTAGTAAGCGCGCTGCATCATCGCCAGAGAATACACAGAGGCAAACACCAGACCGAATGTCGAGATGACAGTGATCACCGGCACAACCGGGAAGCTGCCGAACAGGATCTGGATTTCACCGACGAAATTACCTGTACCCGGCATCCCCAAAGTAGCGACGGCGAAGAACAGCGACAACGCTGGCAGGTATTTAATCCGGCCCCACAATCCGCCCATCTGGCGCATATCACGGGTATGCAGACGTTCGTATAGCTGACCACAGATGATGAACATACCGGCTGCGGAAAGACCGTGTGCAATCATCTGGATAACCGCGCCCTGGTACGCCAGTTGGCTGCCGGTGTAGATGGCAATCAGTACGAAGCCCATGTGCGAAACGGAGGTGTACGCAATCAGACGTTTAATATCGGTCTGGCAGAACGCCATCCACGCACCGTAGAAGATACCAATGACACCCAGCCACATGGCAATCGGTGCGAACTGGTGAGACGCTTCCGGGAACAGAGGCAGACAGAAACGCAACATCCCGTAGGCCGCGGTTTTCAGCAAGATACCGGCTAAGTCAACGGAACCTGCGGTCGGTGCCTGACTGTGTGCATCCGGCAACCAGCCATGCAATGGCACAACCGGCATTTTCACCGCAAAGGCGATGAAGAAGCCAAGCATCAGCAGATATTCAACACCGTGCGACATTGGCGTTTTCAGCAGGTCGGCATAGTTGAATGTCCATACGCCGGTGGCATTGTAGTGCACAAACACCAGGCCGAGGATAGCAATCAACATCACCAGTCCGCTGGACTGTGTATAGATGAAGAATTTGGTTGCTGCGCTGATACGCGTTTTACCGTCTGACGCTTTGTGACCCCACAAGGCAATCAGGAAGTACATCGGCACCAGCATCATTTCCCAGAAGAAGAAGAACAGGAACATGTCGATGGCAAGGAACACACCGATGACACCGCCGAGGATCCACAGCAAGTTCAGATGGAAGAATCCCTGATACTTCTGGATTTCACGCCAGGAACAGAGGATCGCCAGAACACCCAGCAGACCGGTCAGCACCACCATCAGCAGGGACAAACCGTCCAGTGCCAGATGGAAGCTGATGCCAAAACGTGGGATCCATGGCAATGAAAACTCGGATTGCCACTGTGGAATACCCGCAGGCGTCGTTAATGAATATCCTCCCTGCAACCACAATTGCACGGAAAGAGCCAGCGTCAGCCCCATCGCAATCAACGCGATCCAGCGCGGTACTTTGCTCCCAAAGCGCTCAGTCTGCCAGCACAGCAGCCCGCCGATAAAGGGGATAAATATTAGCCAAGGTAATAGCATGGCGTGTCGTTCCCTTCTTTTATGCCCGAAGGCTATTTCACTTGCCGGCCCGTTACGGGAACAGGCCAGCATTGATAACTACACCTGTAATGCAGGCTTAAATCACCAGCAGCAGCGTCAGAACAACGACTGCACCGAGCCCCATTGACGCGACGTACCAACGTACCTGACCGTTTTCGCTGAGAGTCAGACCACGGTTACCCAGACGGGCAAACAGCGCAGGCAGATTCATCATTGAGTTCAGCGGATCACGTTGCAGGAGTTTCGCAACCAGCAGATAAGGTTTGACGAAAATCATGTCGTACAGCCAGTCGAAGCCCCAGGCATGGAACCACCAGGTCGTGAAGAAACGTCCCGGTGCGCTTTTCGCAATGCTGTTGACCAGCGAGCGTTTACCCAGATACAGGGCTGCCGCCAGCAGAATGCCAGCAATTGCAATCACGCCTGATGTGATTTCCAGCGTCAGCACGCTGCCGTGCGCCAGCTCAGTGGTATCCGGCAGTACGCCTTTCAGTGGCGGAACAATCATTGCGCCAATGAAGGTGGACAGAACCAGTAACACCAGCAGCGGCAGGTGGTGAGTGATGCCTTTACCCGCATGGGCTTTAATTTTTTCTTCGCCGTGGAAGACGATGAAGATCATGCGGAAGGTGTACAGCGAGGTCATAAACGCACCGACCAGACCGGCAACCATCAGATTCAGGTGGCCGTTAGCCAGCGCACCCGCGAGGATTTCGTCTTTACTGAAGAAGCCCGCAGTGATGATTGGCAAGGCGGACAGCGCCGCGCCACCGACCAGGAAGCAGAGATAGACAAGAGGAATGGATTTACGTAATCCACCCATTTTGAAGATGTTCTGCTCATGGTGGCAGGCCAAAATGACCGAACCGGAAGAAAGGAACAACAGTGCTTTGAAGAACGCATGCGTCATCAGGTGGAAGATAGCGGCATCCCACGCCTGAACGCCCAGCGCCAGGAACATGTAACCAATCTGGCTCATGGTCGAGTACGCGAGAACACGTTTGATGTCGGTTTGCACCAGCGCAGCGAAACCTGCCAGAACCAGCGTGACCGCACCAATAATACCCACCAGATGCAGAATTTCCGGCGCCATCAGGAACAGGCCGTGCGTGCGGGCAATCAGATAAACACCGGCAGTCACCATGGTCGCGGCGTGGATTAGCGCAGAAACCGGCGTCGGACCGGCCATGGCGTCTGCCAGCCAGGTCTGAAGCGGAAGCTGTGCGGATTTACCCACTGCGCCACCCAGTAACATCAGGGTCGCCCAGGTGATCGCCGTATCGCCTACTGCCAGTTTCTGCGGTGCCAGGATCATCAGTTCACGGAAGTTCAGCGTACCCAGCTCGCGGTACAAGATGAACAGCGCGAAAGCCAGGAACACATCACCAACACGGGTCACGATGAACGCTTTCATCGCAGCCGCACCGTTCGCCGGATGGGTGTAGTAGAAACCGATCAACAGGTAACTGCACAGGCCCACACCTTCCCAACCGAGGTACATCAGCAACAGGTTGTCTGCCAGTACCAGAATCACCATGCTGGCGATAAACAGGTTGGTGTACGCGAAGAAGCGTGAATAGCCTTCTTCACCGCGCATGTACCAGGAAGCGAACATGTGGATGAAGAAACCGACACCGGTGACCACAGACAACATGGTCATCGACAAACCGTCGAGCGTGAGTGTGACGGGAATATTGAAATCCCCGACCTGCATCCAGTTCCACAAATGCTGGTTAAAGACTTCAACACCCGCCGCTTTCTGGCTGAGGAAATTGATACCCACATAAATAGTGGTCAGCGCTGCCAGACCAATCGACCCGACACCGATGGTAGCGGAGGTATTTTCAGACCAGCGACCGCGTGAAAAGGCCAGTAACAGGAAGCCAATCAGTGGGAACAGAATTGTTAAATAGAGTAAGTTCATCCGCGCATCTCACTGACAGTATCAATATTGAGAGTGTGGCGACGGCGATACAGTTGCAGCAACAACGCCAGACCAATACTGGCCTCCGCCGCAGCCAGGCTGATAGCCAGAATATACATCACCTGACCGTCCGCCTGACCCCAGTAGCTTCCCGCCACGATGAACGCCAGCGCTGCCGCGTTGATCATCACTTCGAGGCTGATCAGCATAAACAACAGGTTACGACGAACCAGCAGCCCGGTAAGCCCCAACATAAAGAGGATCGCGGCCAGAATAAGACCATGTTGTAGAGGGATCATGCTCTCTCCTCCGTTTTTCTTTTTGTTGCCATTTCGGTCGTCACCGGTGCGTCACCAAAGACTTCACCGGGTTTGTGCTCACGACCAATATGGAATGCCACGACCAGACCGGCCAGCAGCAACATTGATGCCAGTTCAACCGCCAGAACGTAAGGTCCGAACAGTGCGATACCGACGGCTTTCGCATCAACCATGTCACCTTTGATGCCGTGATCGTGTAACCCGAGGATTGACATGATCATCACCACCAGCAGGATGACAGACAGAACCGAAGGCCCGATCCAGGTGGCAGGTTTAAGCCATGCGCGTTCCTGCTCCTGGACGTTGCCAAGGTTGAGCATCATCACCACGAACACGAACAGCACCATAATGGCACCGGCGTATACGATGATCTCCAGGGCACCGGCGAAATACGCACCGAGCGAGAAGAAGACCGCAGCGATCGCCAGTAAAGAGACGATCAAATACAGCAGTGCGTGTACCGGGTTGGTATGCGTGATCACACGCAATGTCGCCAACACGGCCACCAGGGCTGCAATATAAAATGCAAATTCCATGCTTGCGGCTCCTTAAGGCATCAGACCTTTGACGTTGATCGGTTTGGCTTCGTTTTCAGCTTCGCCTTTCGACTTGCCGTCAATCGCCATACCGGCCATCCGGTAGAAATTGTATTCCGGATATTTACCCGGCCCCGAAATCAACAGATCTTCTTTTTCATACACCAGATCCTGGCGTTTAAATTCGCCCAACTCAAAGTCCGGCGTCAGCTGAATGGCTGTTGTCGGGCAAGCTTCTTCACACAGACCGCAGAAAATGCAGCGTGAGAAGTTGATGCGGAAGAATTCCGGATACCAGCGGCCATCTTTCATTTCTGCTTTTTGCAGAGAAATACAGCCTACCGGACAAGCTACTGCACACAGGTTACAGGCAACGCAGCGCTCTTCACCGTCCGGATCGCGCGTCAGCACGATACGGCCACGGTAACGCGGAGGTGGGTTGACCGGAACTTCAGGGTACATCTGGGTTTCGCGCTTGGCGAAGGCGTGCATGCCTATCATCCACAAGCTGCGAACCTGGGTACCGAACCCGACCACTATGTCTTTCAATGTCATGGTTACATCACCCCTTATTGCGCGTTGTACAAAATGACCGCAGCGGTCGCCAGCAGATTAAGTAATGTCAGTGGCAGGCAAACTTTCCAGCCAAATGACATCACCTGGTCGTAGCGGGGACGCGGCAAAGCAGCACGGATCAAAATGAACATCACCATGAAGAAAGCAGTTTTCAACGCAAACCAGATAAACGGCGGCAGGAACGGCCCCTGCCAGCCACCGAAGAACAAGGTGACGATCAGCGCAGAGACCGTCACGATACCGATGTATTCCCCCACGAAGAACAGACCGAATTTCATACCGGAATATTCAATGTGGTAACCATCGGCCAGTTCCTGCTCGGCTTCCGGCTGGTCAAACGGGTGACGGTGGCAAACAGCAACGCCGGCAATCGCAAAGGTCACGAAGCCAAAGAACTGCGGAATGATGTTCCACACATGCGCCTGAGAATTGACGATGTCTTGCAGATTGAAAGAACCCGCCTGCGCCACAACACCCATCAGCGATAAACCGAGGAATACTTCGTAGCTCAGCGTCTGAGCGGATGCACGCATCGCCCCCAACAGCGAGTATTTGTTGTTACTGGACCAGCCAGCGAACAACACCGCATAGACGGTCAGACCGGCCATCATCAGGAAGAACAAAATACCGATGTTCAGATCGGCGGCGAACCAGGTCGGGCTGACCGGAACAATCGCAAAGGAAATCAGCAGGGACGTAAACGCAATCATCGGTGCCAGCGTAAAGATGGCTTTGTCGGTGAATTTAGGTACCCAGTCTTCCTTGAAGAACATCTTGATCATGTCAGCGACCAGTTGCAGGGAACCGCCCCAGCCGACACGGTTTGGCCCGTAACGGTTCTGGAACAGGCCCAGCAAACGGCGCTCGCCGAAGCTCATGAAGGCCCCACAGGTCACCACAACCAGCAGGATCACCACCGCTTTCAGAATGGCGATCAACGAATCGATGACTACAGGTGTAAACCAGCTCATTGTGCTGCCTCCCGCAGATTTTCAACCGTTGCGCCAACCAGCACCGGAGGAATACCCGGTAAGCCCAGCGGCAGGCCAACCTGGCCCTGACTCAATGTTTCGCTCAGACGAACCGGCAGTTTCAGTGTCTGACCGGCACAGGTGAATTCCACCTGAGAACCTGCGTTCACCCCTAACTGCGCGGCATCTGCCGGGTTAACCATCACGTAGGCTTCTGGCATACGTTGCTGGATAACCTTCGAGCGCTGTGTCATTTCTTCGCTGCCGAACAGGTGATAGTAAGGCGCGACACGCCAGTTATCGCGCTGTGCAGTAAAGGCAGCCGGAATAGTGGTGAAGTAATCGAGTGTCCCCTCACCGGCTTCAATCAGACGCACACCCGGATCACCGTGGCGCAAACTGCCGCCAACTTCGCTCTGGAATTTGTTCCAGGCTTGCGGTGAGTTCCAGCCCGGCGCCCAGGCGAATGGCACCTGATTGCGGTTAGCTGTCGGGCTGTTGTTCCCTTCCATCGAGAAGGCAAACATGGTGTCTTTATCTTGTGGCTGACGCGGTTCATGCACGCTGATGTTCGCGCGCATGGCAGTACGACCACTTGAACGTGCCGGAGAACGAGCCAGTTTCTGACCACGAATACGGAAGCTGGCGTTTGGCGCAGCTTCTACCATGCCCTTCAGCTGTGGCAGTGCTTCAACACAGGCTTCGATCACGTGATCCAACTGAGTCCAGTCAACATGACGGCTGTTGATGGTGGAATGCAGCGAGTGCATCCAGCGCCAGCTTTCCAGCATGGCAACCGTTGTGTCGTAGTAAGCCGGGTCGTAAACCTGGAAGAAGCGCTGTGCGCGACCTTCCTGATTCACCAGCGTACCGTCGCTTTCGGCAAAACTTGCTGCAGGCAGGATCAGGCTGGCTCTATCCATAATGCGCGTACGCTGATGGTCAACAACCAGCAGATTCTGCACCTTGGCTAATGCCGCATCCACTTTGGCTTCCGGAGCCTGACGGTAAAGGTCATTTTCCATCACGATGGCGCTGTCAGCATCACCACGGGTTAGCAACTCAAGCGCTTCATCCAGCGAACCGCCGCCAATCATCGAAAGACCGATGCTGTTGGCCGCAGAGGCCACGAACGTAATGCCGACATCGCTGCCTGCTACTTTCAGCGCTTTGGCGATATTGGCGGCCGCTTCGATAATGGCATCAGAACCGGCGCTGGTGCCGGTAATGATCAGCGGCTTGCGCGCACCGGTCAGTGCCTGCACGATCACGTCGATTTTCTTGTTCAGGCCATCAGCCAGATCGCTGACCGCGGGCGCAGAATTATCCAGCGCATGGGCGATAGCAAAGCCGAAACGAGCCTGCTCATCGACCGGTGCACGGTAATTGTAAGCCGCGATGTCGTCGAGTTTGGTGTTATCCACGTTGGTGATAAACAACGGATGTTTGGCATGCTGACCGATATTCTGGACTGCCGCGATCTGCCAGTCGGCAACACGCTGTGCCGCCGCCATCGCGCGGGCTTTGCCTTTAACGGCCTGACGCACAGACAGTGCGATACGCGCGCCGGTCTGGGTTAAGTCTTCACCCAGCACCAGAACCGCATCGTACTCTTCGATTTCACGCAGCGCCGGTGTGTGAACACCGCTGTTGCGCAGAATGTTCAGCATCAGTTGCAGACGGCCCTGCTCTGCCGCGTTGATACCGGTGTAGAAGTTTTCGGCGCCGACCAGTTCACGCAAAGCAAAGTTGCTTTCAAGGCTGGCGCGCGGAGAACCGATACCGATGGTTTTCTTAGCCTGACGGATAATATCTGCCGCGCCCTGCATCGCCTGTTCAGCGTTAAGTTCGATCCAGTCGTTACCACGCAGCTGCAATGGTTTCTTCGGACGATCTTTCAGGTTCACGTAGCCATAACCGAAACGACCGCGGTCGCACAGGAAGTAATGGTTTACGGTACCGTTATAACGGTTTTCGATACGACGCAATTCGCCGTAACGCTCACCCGGGCTGGTGTTACAACCAACAGAACATTGCTGACAGATGCTTGGCGCAAACTGCATGTCCCATTTACGGTTATAACGTTCAGAGTGCGTTTTATCGGTGAATACGCCGGTCGGACACACTTCGACCAGGTTACCGGAGAACTCGCTTTCCAGCGGACCATCTTCCGGACGGCCAAAATAGACGTTGTCGTGTGCGCCATAAACACCCAGATCGGTGCCGTCCGCGTAATCCTTGTAGTAACGGACACAGCGATAACAGGCGATACAGCGGTTCATTTCGTGTGAAATGAACGGGCCGAGATCCTGGTTGTTGTGGGTACGTTTGGTGAAGCGGTAACGGCGCATACTGTGGCCGGTCATGACTGTCATATCCTGCAGGTGACAGTTACCGCCTTCCTCACATACCGGACAATCGTGCGGGTGGTTGGTCATCAGCCATTCCACGACGCTTTCACGGAATTCTTTCGCTTCTCCGTCGTCGATGGAAATGAAGGTGCCATCAGACGCTGGTGTCATACATGACATCACCAGACGACCGCGCGTGTCTTCCGCATTTTGGTATTGCTTAACCGCACATTGGCGGCAAGCGCCGACGCTTCCCAGCGCCGGATGCCAGCAAAAATAAGGAATATCGAGGCCGAGAGAGAGGCAAGCCTGTAACAGGTTGTCCGCTCCGTCTACATCGTATTCTTTGCCGTCTACATGAATCGTAGCCATAGTCAGCATGCTTCCACGTGGCCCGCCTGACGGCGGGCGTTAATCAAAAATTCTTGCCGGGTTGGCGTATATCACTCGACAGCGCGTCCCTTGTTCCGGGAATTCGCGCACAGCGGGCTCACGTCCGCTGCCTGTTGCCCTCACTACCAACGCTCTTTCAGCAGATTGTTTGGCTGAATGCCTGCAATCGCACGCGCGTTGTTGTAATGCTGTTTGGCGATACCCGCCTCAAACTCTTCCCGGAAATATTTAATCGCACTCTGCAATGGCTCCACAGCACCCGGCGCATGTGCGCAGAAGGTTTTGCCCGGGCCAAGCTGGCGGCAAAGCTGTTCGAGAGTTTCGATATCCCCTGGCTGGCCTTCACCACGTTCCAGCGCACGGAGGATCTTCACACTCCACGGCAAACCATCGCGGCACGGTGTACACCAGCCACAAGACTCACGGGCGAAGAATTCTTCCAGGTTACGCACCAGCGGAACCATGCCAATTTCATTGTCAACGGCCATCGCCAGTGCAGTCCCCAGACGACTACCAGCTTTACCAATACTGGCAAAGTCCATCGGCAAATCCAGATGATCGGCGGTCAGGAAGTCTGTCCCCGCCCCGCCCGGCTGCCAGGCTTTGAATTTCAGGCCATCGCGCATGCCACCGGCATACTCTTCAAGAATTTCACGTGCGGTAGTCCCAAACGGCAGTTCCCAGACGCCCGGATTTTTTACCCGGCCGGAGAAACCCATCAGTTTGGTGCCGGCATCTTCGCTTTTGCCCGCAGAAATACCTTTGTACCAGTCCACACCATGCTCAAGAATCGCTGGCACGTTGCACAGGGTTTCGACGTTGTTGACACACGTCGGTTTACCCCATGCACCGGCAGATGCCGGGAACGGTGGCTTGGAACGCGGGTTAGCACGACGGCCTTCAAGGGAGTTGATCAGCGCGGTTTCTTCACCACAGATGTAACGCCCTGCCCCGGTGTGAACAATCAGTTCGAAATCGAACCCGGTGCCGAGGATATTTTTACCCAACAGACCTGCTTCAGTCGCTTCAGCAATCGCACGGCGCAGGTTCACCGCAGCTTCGATATATTCGCCACGCAGGAAAATGTAACCACGGTAAGATTTCAGCGCGAATGCGGAGATCAGCATGCCTTCCACCAGCAGGTGCGGCATTTGTTCCATCAGCAATCGGTCTTTATACGTACCTGGTTCCATCTCATCGGCGTTACACAGCAGATAGCGGATATTCATGCTTTCGTCTTTCGGCATCAGGCTCCACTTCAGACCCGTGGAGAAACCTGCGCCACCGCGCCCTTTCAGGCCAGCGTCTTTTACCAGATTGACGATTTCTTCCTGGGCCATGCCTTTAAGGGCTTTTTCCGCACCGACGTAACCGTTTTTGCTACGGTATTCATCGATCCAGACAGGTTGTTTGTCGTCACGCATACGCCAGGTCAGCGGATGCATCTCCGGTGTGCGTTCAATGTGTCTTGGGGTATATGTCATGCGTAGCGCTCCAGTAGCGAGCCGATCGCTTCCGGCGTCAGATGGCTGTGCGTGTCCTCATCAATCATCATTGACGGGCCTTTGTCACAGTTACCGAGGCAGCAGGTCGGCAGCAGGGTGAAGCGCCCGTCTTCGGTCGTCTCACCCGGCTTGATGTGCAACTGTTGTTCCAGCGCGGCCTGGATCCCCTGATAACCGGTGATGTGGCACACCACGCTGTCACAGTAACGGATCACATGGCGGCCGACCGGCTGACGGAAGATCTGGCTGTAGAATGTCGCCACACCTTCGACGTCGCTGGCAGGAATGCCCAGAACATCGGAGATCGCGTAGATAGCACCGTCCGGCACCCAACCACGCGCTTTCTGCACGATTTTCAACGCTTCGATAGAGGCCGCACGGGCATCTTCATAGTGATGTTTTTCGTGCTCAATCGCTTCACGTTCAGCGTCACTCAGCACAAACACCGGCGGTACAACAGGCTCGCTGATATTGATGTACTGAACTTCAGAGTCTTTATTGATATCTGTCATCGTTAGCGGTCCACATCTGACATTACAAAGTCGATACTGCCCAGATACACGATCAGGTCGGATACCAGGCTGCCACGGATTACGGACGGGATCTGCTGCAAATGCGGGAAGCTTGGTGTACGGACACGGGTACGGTAGCTCATGGTGCTGCCGTCACTGGTCAGGTAGTAGCTGTTGATCCCTTTGGTTGCTTCAACCATCTGGAAAGATTCTTGCGCAGGCATGACCGGCCCCCACGACACTTGCAGGAAGTGCGTGATCAGGGTCTCGATGTGTTGCAGTGTGCGCTCTTTCGGTGGCGGCGTGGTCAGTGGGTGATCCGCCTTGAACGGGCCTTCCGGCATATTTTTGTAACACTGTTCCAGAATACGCAGGCTCTGACGCAGTTCTTCTACTTTGAGCATGACGCGGGAATAACAGTCACTGACGCCATCACCGGTCGGCACTTCAAAGTCAAAGTTTTCGTAGCCAGAGTATGGACGCCATTTACGCACATCGAACGGGATCCCCGTTGCGCGCAGGCCAGCACCGGTGGTACCCCAGGCCAGAGCGTCGTCTGCGTTGTAAGCAGCCACGCCTTTGGAACGGCCAATCAGAATGGTGTTTTTCAGCGCCGCTTTGACATAGGAGTCCAGACGGGCTGGCATCCAGTCAAGGAACTCACGCAGGAGACGATCCCAGCCTTTCGGCAGATCATGCGCTACGCCACCAATACGGAACCAGGCCGGGTGCATACGGAAACCGGTAATCGCTTCCACCAGATCGTAGATTTTCTGACGATCGGTAAAGGCGAAGAACACCGGAGTCATCGCGCCCACGTCCTGAATAAACGTAGAGATGTACAGCAGATGGCTGTTGATACGGAACAATTCGGACAGCATGACGCGAATGGTGTTAACGCGATCCGGCGTTACGATACCGGCGAGTTTTTCAACAGCCAGCACGTACGGCATTTCGTTTACACAACCGCCGAGGTATTCGATACGGTCGGTGTAAGGAATGTAGCTGTGCCAGGACTGGCGCTCGCCCATTTTCTCAGCACCACGGTGGTGGTAACCGACGTCAGGCACGCAGTCGACAATCTCTTCGCCATCAAGCTGCAGAATGATACGGAATGCACCGTGCGCAGACGGATGGTTAGGACCGAGGTTGAGGAACATAAAGTCCTCATTTTCGGTGCCACGCTTCATGCCCCAGTCTTCAGGCTTGAAGGTCAGCGATTCCATCTCGAGTTCTTCTTTCTGCTTAGTCAGCTCGTAAGGATCGAACTCGGTGGCGCGCGCCGGATAGTCTTTACGCAGCGGATGCCCTTCCCAGGTCTGCGGCATCATAATGCGCGTCAGGTGCGGGTGACCGTCGAAGGTAATACCGAACATTTCCCATGTTTCGCGCTCGTACCAGTTAGCATTCGGGAACACTTTGGTGATCGTCGGAACATGAAGATCGTTTTCTGCCAATGCCACTTTGATCATGATGTCGCGGTTACGCTCGACGGAGATCAGGTGGTAGAAAACGGAAAAATCCGCGGCCGGTAAACCGTCGCGGTGTGTACGTAAACGCTCATCAAAGCCATGCAAATCGAAAAGCATGACATAAGGTTTTGGCTGTTTTCGTAAAAAGGTAATCGCTTCCAGTAACTGTTCACGCTTGAACCACACCACGGGAATTCCGGTGCGGGTTGCCTGAACAGTAAAGGCCTCTGGCCCAAAACGGTTACGCAATTCGCCAATAACCGGATCATCGAGATGATCACGGGTATGCCATGCTGGCAGGGCGGAATCTTGCGTCGTCAAATCTGTCATATTTTTTTCACCACACTAAATGGTCATTTATGCCGTAAGGGGGATATTCATACACACCGCCCCTCAGGGTTGACTCTCAGACCGCAGTGTTAAATCTCGTCCGGCGAACGCAGATTTGTCACGGCAATACGCTCAGCACGTTTACGCTCTTTTTCAGACTGCATATTCGCGCGGTAAACACCCTGGTCGCCAACAACCCATGACAATGGGCGACGTTCTTTACCAATGGACTCCTGCAACAGCAGCAGAGCCTGCATATAGGCTTCCGGACGCGGCGGACATCCCGGGATGTACACGTCGACAGGCAGGAATTTATCCACGCCCTGCACCACAGAATAAATATCGTACATGCCGCCGGAGTTCGCACAGGCGCCCATCGAAATCACCCATTTCGGTTCCAGCATCTGATCGTATAAACGCTGGATAACCGGAGCCATTTTGGTGAAGCAGGTTCCCGCCACCACCATAAAGTCAGCCTGGCGTGGTGAAGCACGCAGAACTTCTGCACCAAAACGCGCAACGTCATGCACCGCAGTGAATGACGTCACCATTTCGACATAACAGCAGGAAAGGCCGAAGTTGTAGGGCCAAAGGGAGTTTTTACGACCCCAGTTCACCATTCCGTGAAGCGACTCCTGGAGATTTCCCATGAAGACGCTGCGTTTAACCTGTTCCTGAAGAGGATCGCCGACGACCTCCTGAGACTGCAGGGGGTAACGGTCGTTCTCACCGTCCGGGTCTATGCGGGTGAGCGTATAGTCCATCTTAATGCCTCGCTTTGACTGCTTACTGAGGGTGACTGTTGGTATTAATCGCCGGGCTTGGTTTAACAGGTCCTTTCGAACGTGTTGGTGTCCAGTCGAGTGCGCCAATTCGCACCAGATAGAACAAACCTGCCAGCAGTACCAAAATGAAAATGGTAGCTTCCACGAATCCGGTCCAGCCGCTTTCGCGAATAGACGTTGACCATGCATAGAGATACAGGGCTTCAACGTCGAAGATGACGAAGAACATGGCGACCAGATAGAACTTGGCGGAAAGACGTAGCCGGGCAGTGCCGACAGAGGCGATACCTGACTCAAAAGGCGTGTTTTTGTAGCGTGCTCTGGCTCTCCCGCCAAGGAACGCGGCGCCCAGTAACATCAGGCAGCAGAGGCCTACTGCAACGACAAGAAAAACGGCGAACGCCCAGTGTTGAGCGATGACTTCAGTGGCTGTTGACATACTCATTGCTTACTCATCAAAAGTGGTACTTTGGCATCTGCTCTGTAAGGTCGGCAGTTTGCGCACCACATCGATTCAAGGGAAGGATTAAAAACCACACAGTTCACGGCTCAACAAGGGATTAAGCCAGTGATTTGTTGTGGGCTTTTTACCCTTTTCTATAACCTTTTGTCAACTTTGACAAAAGTATCTCCACATTAGTTTACATGCTTATCATTTAATTAACATATCATGCGCCGGGACTTAAGCTAAATCGTGTCAGTTAAATTCTGTGATAAAGCATGGGCCTGTGACGGGAGTTATGACATCTTTCGAACTTTACTATTGTCGCAGGAATAGACAGCGCTTCCACTCTCTTAATGGGGTTATTTTTTTGATCCATGTCAGAGTTCTGTCAATTTTGATAGAAAAAAAGGCACACATTTAACAAGTTTTATTGATTTTCAAAAAACGACAAGCGATTTACGGAAAAATTTGATGCTTTTTTTTAACCTGAAAAAAGTCAACATTTTACGCCATTTACTGTAGTCATTGGTGATAAGGATGGCAGTCATTACTGGGAAGAAGAAAGGCTAACGAACAAAAACAGAGGCTTTAGGAAGGATATTAAACAAAATCACTAAAAGAATGACTTTCCCGCCCCTTAATAGGTAGAAGCCTTTACCCCCGCCTCGTTAGACAGAGGCGGAAGGTAAAGCCGGGGGATTACCTTAACTTTCAGAGTCTGCCAGTAACTCATGATCGTCATCCACTACCGGACGAGGACCATAGGCACTGAGAGAATAGGGGTCATTCCCTTGCTCAACTGCATTGAAGATCGCCATTGCAAGTTCATTTTCACAACGGGCATTTTTGTACAACACATACTGCGTATCCGGCAAACGTGGTAAACCGTCCTGTTCACCCAGAACACGCAGCTCCGGACTCATCATTTCGATGGGACGTGCCGTCACACCCAGCCCCGCGCGCACTGCCGCACGAATTGCCGATAATGTCGACGCGACATAAGCAATACGCCACGGAATACCTGCCTGACTGAGGTGCTCTATCGCCATCATCCGGTAAGGGCTTGGCTCATCGAGCACCACCAGCGGAACACTGTCGCCGGAGGGGTATGCAAAATCAGCCGAGCAATACCAGAGTGTTGGCGACGTGCGCAATACGATGTGCGGGTGATCAGTGTTTGTCATCGTGGTGATGGCCAAATCCACTTCTTCACTTTCGAGCATCGACAACATGAAAGGACTGCGCTTGACGCGGACATCAATAGACAACTTTGGATATACGGATGTCACGCGGCTGAGCAGGAAAGGTAAAATGGTGTCAGCAGTATCATCTGATGCACCAATTGTTATCCCACCTTGAACATTGCTGTACATCAAAGAGGTACAGGCTTCATCATTAAAACGAAGGATTTTGCGTGCGTATCCCAATAACTGAATACCGTGTTCAGTTAATAATTTATTGCGTCCATGTCTGGCAAACAGTTCTTTTCCAACGAGTTGTTCTAGACGTTGCATTTGTTGGCTTACCGCCGACTGAGTACGACACACCGCAGCAGCAGCCGCAGCGAACGTATTAAGATCAGCAACAGCTACAAATGTCCTCAACAGATCAAGATCGAGATTGAGGATTGGACGATTTGCAATTGTCATAGTTTTTCTTCACTTTATAGAATCTAATAACAAGCTACCCTGATGGTGCGTCAAAGTACCCGCAAAAAGCAGAATACCAGATATGTCGGATACTCACTCATTTGATAACCTAAATTGAGAAATATTTGTGCATGAAAGTTTTCATCATTGTGAGCGTTCAGTCATTAAACCTGTGCACAATAATTCCTCACAAAGGCTGAATGATTAGAACCTCTTATTTAATATAGCCTTTCCCCGCAAACCATTCCATATCCCTTACAGTGCCGCCTGCCGCAACCATAAAGCTAAGTTCCGGCAATATCATCGTGAGAGAAACATAAGCTAAATTAACTAATAAAGGTGATTATTAAAAATATAATTCAATAAATTCATTGAGTCACCCGAATAACCATTTTATGCCCAAGGTGTTTTGTTTAAGTAACATTAAGATTTTTCTTGTTTCATCAAATTTTGTTTACGCCCGCCTGTTGCAATATATCCTTTGAAAGCATTTATCTAATCCTGGAAAATACGTTTAAGACTTTACTTAGAACATGATCATTCATCCAGCATTCGCTATTAATCATTAGATAAATAAAACTAATTCCTGTTAAAATTTTTCAGCGGTAAAACAAAGCCTCCTGAACTTTTTTCAGAATTTGTCGAGCTTTGGTAAGATTTCATGATGTTCACCCCATTAAAGACAACAAACTGACATCGCCGGGAATAGAGGTAACGCAGCAAAAACAGTGAATTTATTGTTCACAAAGCACTCATTTGCAAAATATAAAATCACAAAATAACAATAACACAGCATAATAAACCATTAAGCTTCTCATACTTTGAGGTAATAACCCACCATAGCCCGCTTTACTGCTGTTTTTCACCAAAACGGTGCGCAGCCCTTCTCATGCCCTCTGCGGGAGAGTAAATTGAGCCCTTCGCACTGTTCTACGGTCGCTCCGCACCAGGGAAGAACAGGCTTTATTGCAAAAGGCTCTCATTTACATGTCCCCGATTGAAAAATCCCGCAAACTGGACAACGTCTGTTATGACATTCGCGGCCCGGTGCTCAAAGAAGCAAAACGTCTTGAAGAAGAAGGTAATAAAGTCCTCAAGCTGAACATCGGCAACCCTGCGCCATTCGGTTTTGATGCACCTGATGAAATCCTGGTCGACGTTATCCGCAACCTTCCTACCGCACAGGGTTATTGTGATTCGAAAGGTCTGTTTTCTGCACGTAAAGCGATCATGCAGCACTATCAGGCACGCGACATGCGCGACATCACGGTCGAAGATATCTATATCGGCAACGGTGTTTCCGAACTGATTGTTCAGTCAATGCAGGCATTACTTAACACCGGCGATGAAATGTTAGTCCCGGCACCTGATTACCCCTTGTGGACAGCGGCGGTTTCGTTATCAGGCGGTAATGCGGTGCATTACCTGTGTGATGAAGGGGCTGACTGGTTCCCGGACATTGCCGATATTCGTGACAAAATCACACCACGCACCCGCGGCATTGTGATCATCAACCCGAACAACCCGACCGGTGCGGTATACAGCAAAGAATTGCTGATGCAGATTGTGGACATCGCCCGGGAACATAATCTGATTATTTTTGCCGACGAAATTTACGACAAAATCCTGTATGACGAAGCCCAGCACATTTCCATCGCTTCACTGGCACCGGATTTACTGACCGTCACTTTTAACGGTCTGTCAAAAACCTATCGCGTGGCGGGTTTCCGTCAAGGCTGGATGGTTCTGAACGGACCGAAGAAACATGCGAAAGGTTATATCGAAGGTCTGGAAATGCTGGCCTCGATGCGCCTTTGTGCCAACGTGCCGATGCAACATGCCATTCAGACCGCGCTGGGCGGCTATCAAAGTATCAGCGAGTTTATTCAGCCGGGCGGACGTCTGGTCGAACAGCGTGATCGTGCATGGGAACTGATCAATGAAATCCCGGGTGTTTCCTGCGTGAAACCTAAAGGGGCGCTGTATATGTTCCCGCGCATTGACGCCAAACGTTTTAACATCCATGACGATCAGAAAATGGTGCTCGATTTGCTGTTACAGCAAAAAGTCTTGCTGGTTCAGGGTTCTGCATTCAACTGGCCGTATCCGGACCATGTGCGTATCGTGACGCTGCCACGCGTTGATGAGTTGGAAATGGCCGTTAACAAACTGGGACGTTTCCTCGAAACCTATCGCCAGTAATGCAGTAAGGGCGCTGATAATGGCGCCCTTTTCTTTCTCCCGCCAGTTTCCGCATTTGCATAACTGTTTCGCACTGCTCACAATAGTCACTCATTCACCGTAGTTATTGAGAGTGCTATGAACCAGAGCCATTTTTTCGCCCATCTTTCCCGCCTCAAACTGATCAGCCGCTGGCCGCTGATGCGCAATGTCCGCACCGAAAACGTGTTGGAACACAGTCTGCAAGTCGCTTTTGTCGCCCATGCTTTAGCCGTGATCAAGAACCGTAAATTTAACGGCAATCTGAGCGCAGAACGCGTTGCCCTGCTCGCCATGTATCACGATGCCAGCGAAGTGATTACCGGTGATATGCCAACGCCAATCAAGTATTACAATCCGCAAATCGCGCATGAGTACAAAAAGATTGAGAAAATTGCTCAGCAGAAACTGATTGAAATGCTGCCAAAGGAATTACAGGAAGATTTCCGACCGCTGATTGACGAGCATTATTACACTGAAGAAGAAAAACTGACCGTCAAACAGGCTGATGCGTTATGTGCTTACCTGAAATGTCTGGAGGAATTGTCGGCAGGCAATAACGAATTCACACTGGCGAAAGCCCGTCTGGAGAAAACGCTGGCAGACAGAAAAAGCCCGGAAATGGACTACTTTATGGAAGTGTTCATTCCGAGCTTCAGTCTGTCATTGGATGAAATCAGCCTGGATTCCCCGCTCTGATATTAAGGTCAAAACGGGAACAGCACCGGCACCAGAAAAACGCTGACCAGCATCACCAGCAGAGTGAACGGCACACCGATGCGCAGGAAATCGCCAAATTTATAGTTACCCGGCACCATAACCAGCGTGTTTACCGGTGAAGACACCGGTGTCATAAAGGCGGCAGAAGCCGCAATAGCGATAATCATGGTGAACGGGTATGGCGATACCCCCATCTGGTGTGCTGCTGCGATAGCAATCGGTGCCATCAAAACCGCAGTCGCCGTATTGGAAATAAACAGCCCGATACCTGCACAGAGAATGAATAAACTCAGCAGCATCATATATGGCCCATAGCCGCCGCTTACCTCCATTAACCCCTTCACAATCAGCGCCACACCGCCGGTTTTTTGCAGCGCCAGCGCAAAAGGCATCATCCCGACTATCAGCAGCAAACTGGGCCAGTGAATGGCTTTGTAGGCCCCTTCCATCGTGATACAGCGGAATTTACCCATCAGCATGCAGGCGATAATGGCGGCGATAGCATTAGGCACATCATCGGTCAGCATCAGCGCAACCATCAGCGCCAGACAAAACAATGCATGCGGTGCCTGACTCAGGGCTGGCGCGACTTCGTCCACTTCGGCAGGAAGATTAAGCACAATGAAATCATGCATTTGTTGCTGAAGCTGGCGGATCAGCTTCCAGTCGCCAATGACCAGTAGCATATCGCCGAGCTGTAATTCTTCATCCACCAGTTTTCCATCCAGCGCTTCACCCTGACGGCGGATCCCGACGACATTCAGCCCATAGGTCGAACGGAAGGCGACGGCACGCAGCGTTTTCCCCAGGAGCTCCGAATCCGGGATCAGCGAGACTTCGGCCATCCCGACATCCCGCGATTGCTCAGAGAAATACTCGCCGCGTAGCACCATAGGCTCGAGCATTTCGTCAGTGCAAAATTGCCTGATGGAGATGTCTGGATCTGACATATCAAGCAGTAACACATCGCGCGCAAACAGTTCGGTATTCCCCGTTGCGCTGACCATCACGCGGCGAAATTTACGCCAGCGTTCAATGCCCACCACGTTCGCGCCGTAGCGGGAACGCAGATGCACATCATCAAGTGTACGCCCGACCAGAGGCGAACCCGGACGGATAGTGACGCGACGCGCCCGGCCGGTCAGGTGATAATCGCGGATCAAATCCCGGAACGTTCGCCGCTTCCAGCGCTGCTGGCCTCGTGACGCATCTTCTGATGACAGCCAGCGACGGGCGATCAACATGTATCCGATACCCATTATCAGCACCACGAGCCCGACAGGGGTGACGCCGAAGAAACCAAAACCGTCGAATCCTTCACGCAACAGTTCGCTGTTGACCACCATGTTCGGCGGTGTGGCGACCAGCGTCATCATGCCACTAATAAGCCCGGCGAAACTTAGTGGCATCATCAGTCGTGCGGGAGAGGTTTTCATTCGCGCCGAAACGCTGATCACGACAGGAATGAAGATCGCGACTACGCCGGTGGAACTCATAAAAGCACCGAGACCGGCAACCGTGAGCATCAGCAAAACCAGCATCCGCGTTTCACTGTTGCCCGCCACCTTCATCAGCCAGTCACCGACCTGATACGCCACACCGGTTCTGACCAGCCCGTGCCCGACGACAAATAGCGCCGCGATCAAAATGACGTTCGGGTCACTGAATCCGGCCAGCGCTTCATTGATGGTCAGCGTGCCGCTCAGGACGAAAGAAATAATCACCAGCAATGCCACAATATCCATTCGCAGCGTATTGCGCGCGAACAGCACCATAGCAATAACCAGTAACGTGACTACCCAAAGCAATTCACCGGTCAAAACACACTCCATTTGCGTTGAGAGAGGAGGATAAATAGCTATATACCCTAAATAATTCAAATTGTATCAAGGCGGCAACTGCGTGAATCCCCGGGGCTTACATGAGTAAGTGACCGGGGTTCGGTACCAATCTGCCGGGAGCAGACTGGTACGCTGCTTGCAGCGACTCCTTCAGGGGCGAGGCCCATGGATGGGCCGGGTAACGCAGCCAACGCAGAGACAATTTGAAGTATGACTGGGTATGAGAATGGCATAAAAAAACCCCGCACAGGCGAGGTTTATATCAATTTATACAGGGAAATTGTATTTTTTCTGTCCTTAACGCAGGCTGACTTTCACACCTTCGTCGGAACTGCTGACCAGCAGAATTTCGAGCGTAGTCAGATCGAAATCAACATTTTCAATCCCGGGTGTATCGTCTGGCGCATTGACGGCAATGACCTTGCAGCCCGCAGCCAGCCCGGCCATCACACCGGCGGCGGCATCTTCAACCACCACACAATCTTCCGGTGCCAGACCTAAACGTTCTGCCCCCAGCAAATAGGCATCGGGTTGTGGCTTGCCGTGTTTGACCTGTTCAGCGGTGATAAACACTTCGGGTTCAGGCAAATGCGCCGCTTTATGGCGCGCACTGGCAACAGGCATTGATCCGGAAGTCACAATCGCCCAGGGAATATTCTGGCGATTGAGTTCGCTTAACAACAAATGTGCGCCCGGGAGAGCGGCGACACCCTCGGTGTCCGTGGCTTCAATTTGTTCCAGCTTGAGAAACTCTTTTTGAATCGTTTCTTCACTTTCACCCGCCATAAAATGACGCAAAGAAGTGATCGCCTGCTTACCGTGAATAAACGCCAGTACATCCTGCGGGCTGACACCCCAGCTAAGCGCCCAGCTCACCCAGGCACGCTCAACGGCAGGTAATGAATCAACTAACGTTCCATCAAGGTCGAACAAAAAACCCTTACAAAGCACAGGCGACTCCTTTAAGTGTTTACATCAGGCATTGATAATTTGCGCGATCTCTACCGCGCTCAGGTGATACTGACGCGGGCACGACTGCCAGACCGCCAACATACGCTGGTATTTATCCCACATTTTGGTCTGCGAGTTAAACCCATGAGTGCCTGCATCAAAATCAGTGTAACGTCCTTCGGTGTTCACCATAAAGCGGACATAGCTTAAATAACGGGATTCCGTTGCGGCATCAAAACCCAGGAAATCAATTCGGCGGCGATCCAAGTCTTGCGTGTCTTTTAAATTGGTCCACGACACCTGCATCGCATGATGCATTTCCATAATGTTAATGACTGTGCGACAGGTTTCTTCCGGCAATTCGCCGAAATCTCTGTCCAGCTCGCGCATTTGCAAACCAAAACCCCGTTCGATCACTGTTTGTAACCGGCGATAGCGTTCTGCGTTATCGGGATCCAGCATGGTCATCATCTTGTATTGATTGGACAAAATCAGGCGTTGAGCGTTCGTCATTTCCATCGTGAAAATCCTCATGTCTGCATAATGAGCAAAGCATGGCATAGCGCAAAGTTCTGCGAAATCGCAAGCACACCATTCTTTGATTTGGGTCGGGATCTCATCTGAAATAATCACCAGGGGAGACTTTCCCCCGGTGAAATGCGACTTATGAAAGACTATAGATGATGACAGACGCAGTAAGCGGGGAAATCAGGCTTACAGATCGTCTAAAAAGGTTTTGTCCAGTTGTTTGAACGCGCGCTTAAGGACGTCAGCCAGTGACTGATACGTCGGCGTGCCTTCAACTGGCGCCAGCGCCAGTCCGGATTCAGTGAGTTTATTGCGTACATCGTGGAACCAGCCGAGTAATCCCGGCGGCAGTGGCGTCAGAGAACGGCGACCCAGCCACCACAGTCCCTGCATCGGCAAGCTACAGGCAAAAATTGCCGTGGCGACGGCCAGCCCGAGTTGTCCGCCGAGCGCGATTTGCCACGTCAGGGTAAAGACCGCAACCGGTGGCATGATGCGTACCGCGAAGCGTGTAGCAGTAGAAATCCGGTTCTCCGGAAACATCGGAGCCAGGCGCTTATCTGACGGCCATGTCTTCATATAGTGCTGCCCGCGCTGGAATACCTGGAACCAGCCTACCGAGCCTGTTGGCTTACTCGTCATCTTTGCACCTCAACTTCACGTGTAAAATTTAAAAAATAGTTGTAAAACACAAACTGGAGTTTATCACGATAAAATATATTTTGTTTTTGCTGGCACCTGTCGGTATTCTATCGCAGCCTCGCAACCCTCTCAGGCAACGAGATCAATATAAACTTGGGGCAAACGCGGTGAATTGCAATCTTTCGCCCCCATAATAACCATAGTGCCTCGGTCTGAGAGGATTTGTAATTAATTATTGTATTTTTTGTTAGTGTTTTTGCTGATTAGTAACACCCTGAAGATACGTAAACCGAAATATGCGGTGCAGTAAACCGCTTTATTTCTGTCATCCGGACGCTTAAAAAAACCAAAGCCCGGCAATTCTTCAGCTTTTTCATCGTCATGCCTGTTTTGGCTCTCTGGCATGATGTTAATCATAATTGTCGCCGCCATTATGCGCTACGCTTGATGTCAGACTGACGATTTATTAACCACGTGTATTGTTTTTTTTAAACAGCACCAACAATAAATAGGTACTTCCATGTCGAGTAAGCTTGTACTGGTTCTTAACTGTGGTAGTTCTTCCCTAAAGTTTGCCATCATTGATGCTGCAAATGGCGAAGAACACATTTCAGGTTTAGCCGAATGTTTCCATCTGCCAGAAGCGCGCATTAAATGGAAAATGGACGGTGGCAAAGAAGAAGCCGCTTTAGGTGCGGGCGCCGCACACAGTGAAGCGTTGAAATTCATCGTTAATAACATTCTGAGCAAAAAACCTGAGCTGTCCGCAGAACTGGTTGCAATCGGCCACCGCATCGTTCATGGCGGCGAGAAGCTGACCAAATCAATGCTGATCAACGACGCTGTCATCGAGGGTATCAAAGAGTCTATCCCGTTTGCGCCGCTGCATAACCCGGCTCACCTGATCGGTATTGATGAAGCACTGAAATCTTTCCCTAAACTGGCTGATAAAAACGTTGCCGTTTTCGACACCGCTTTCCATCAGACAATGCCAGAAGAATCATACCTCTACGCCCTGCCGTACAGCCTGTATAAAGATCACCATGTCCGTCGTTATGGCGCACACGGCACCAGTCACTTCTACGTGACTCAGGAAGCCGCAAAAATGCTGAACAAACCCGTGGAAGAAGTGAATCTGATCACTTGCCACCTGGGTAACGGCGGTTCTGTCAGTGCCATCCGTAACGGTAAATGTGTGGATACTTCCATGGGGCTGACCCCGCTGGAAGGTCTGGTGATGGGTACCCGCAGCGGTGACATCGACCCGGCAATTATCTTCCACCTGCACGATTCTCTGGGCATGAGCGTTGATCAAATCAACAAAATGCTGACTAAAGAATCGGGTCTGCTGGGCCTGACTGAAGTCACCAGCGACTGCCGTTATGTTGAAGACAACTACACCACTAAAGCTGATGCCAGACGTGCCATGGACGTCTTCTGCCACCGCCTGGCGAAATACATCGGTGCGTACACTTCACTGATGGAAGGCCGCCTGGACGCCGTCGTATTCACAGGCGGTATCGGCGAAAACGCCGCAATGGTTCGCGAATTGTCTCTGGCTAAATTAGGCCTGCTGGGCTTTGAAGTGGATCACGAACGTAACCTGGCTGCCCGTTTCGGTAAATCCGGGGCGATCAACAAAGAAGGCACTCGCGCCGCTCTGGTTATCCCAACCAACGAAGAGCTGGTGATTGCACAAGACGCCGCGCGTCTGACTGCATAATTCGATTCAAGACTGCCCGCGTAATGCGGGCAATTTTTCACTTATAGGCAAACGCCGCCCGTTTGGACGCACCGCGCAGGATAATCATCGCGCTTATGCTGATCATTATCCCCTCTGCACAAACCTGCGAATGTCCCTGCCTGGCAACCGTTAAAGAGGTTTAGCCGTGTCCCGTACAATTATGTTGATCCCTACAGGCACCAGTGTCGGTCTGACCAGTGTCAGCCTGGGTGTGATCCGTGCCATGGAACAAAAAGGCGTCAGCCTGAGTATCTTCAAACCTATCGCCCAGCCGCGTACTGGCGGAGATGCTCCTGACCAAACCACGACCATTATTCGCGCTAACTCCACCGTGACTGCAGCCGAACCGCTGAAAATGAGCCACGTTGAAACCTTGCTGAGCTCAAACCAGCAAGACGTGCTGATGGAAGAAATCATCGCGCGTTATCACGAAAACACCAAAGATGCCGAAGTGGTGCTGGTTGAAGGTTTAGTGCCTACCCGCAAACACCAGTTCGCCAATGCGCTGAACTACGAAATTGCCAAAACCCTGAACGCAGAAATCGTCTTCGTTCTGGCGCTGGGTAATGATTCTCCTGCGCAGCTCAAAGAACGTATCGAACTGGCCCGTTCCAGCTTCGGTGGCAGCAAAAACAAAAATATCACCGGCGTAATCATTAACAAACTGAATGCACCGGTTGACGAGCAGGGGCGTACACGTCCTGACCTGTCTGAAATCTTTGATGATTCCACCAAAGCCAGCGTGGCAAATATCGACCCGACTCAGCTGTTCGCTAACAGCCCGCTGCCGGTTCTGGGCTGCATTCCGTGGAGCTTCGAGCTGATTGCCACCCGCGCAATCGACATGGCTAAGCACCTGAACGCACGTATCATCAACGAAGGCGACGTCAAAACCCGCCGCGTGAAATCCGTCACTTTCTGCGCACGCAGCATTCCGCATATGCTGGAGCATTTCCGTCCTGGCTCCCTGCTGGTGACCTCCGCTGACCGTCCTGACGTGCTGGTTTCAGCCTGTCTGGCAGCCATGAATGGCGTGGAAATCGGCGCTATCCTGCTGACCGGTGGCTACGAAATCGACGCCCGCATCAACAGCCTGTGCGAACGTGCATTCCAGACAGGCCTGCCAGTCTTCATGGTAGAAACCAACACCTGGCAGACTTCCCTGAGCCTGCAAAGCTTCAATCTGGAAGTGCCTGCAGATGACCATCAGCGCGTAGAGAAACTGCAACAGTACGTGGCTTCTCACATCAATGCTGACTGGATCAACTCCCTGAGCGCACACTCTGAACGTTCACGCCGTCTGTCACCTCCGGCATTCCGCTATCAGCTGACCGAACTGGCCCGTAAAGCCGGTAAACGTATCGTTCTGCCGGAAGGCGACGAGCCACGCACTGTGAAAGCGGCAGCGCTTTGTGCTGAACGTGGTATCGCGGAATGTGTTCTGTTGGGTAACCCTGACGAGATCAAACGCGTTGCAGCAGCTCAGGGCGTGACGCTGGGTAAAGGCATCGAAATCGTTGATCCGGTGGCTGTCCGTGAAGAATACGTGGCGCGTCTGGTTGAACTGCGTAAAAGCAAGGGTATGACCGAAGTGGTTGCGCGCGAACAACTGGAAGACAACGTGGTTCTCGGCACCCTGATGCTGGAACAAGGTAACGTTGACGGTCTGGTTTCCGGTGCTGTTCACACCACCGCAAACACCATCCGCCCGCCATTACAGTTGATCAAAACCGCGCCGGGCAGCTCACTGGTTTCCTCTGTGTTCTTCATGCTGCTGCCTGATCAGGTTCTGGTTTATGGCGACTGTGCGATCAACCCGGATCCTACTGCTGAACAGCTGTCTGAAATCGCGATCCAGTCTGCGGACTCCGCTGCAGCCTTCGGTATCGAACCCCGCGTTGCCATGATCTCCTACTCAACCGGTAACTCCGGCGCCGGTAGCGACGTTGAGAAAGTGCGTGAAGCGACCCGTCTGGCCCAGGAAAAACGTCCGGATCTCATCATCGATGGCCCGCTGCAATATGATGCTGCGATCATGGCTGATGTTGCACAATCTAAAGCGCCAAACTCGCCGGTTGCGGGTAAAGCGACCGTGTTCATCTTCCCTGACCTGAATACCGGTAACACCACGTACAAAGCGGTACAACGTTCTGCGGATCTGGTCTCTATCGGGCCGATGCTGCAGGGTATGCGTAAACCGGTTAATGACCTGTCGCGTGGCGCACTGGTTGACGATATCGTCTACACCGTTGCACTGACTGCGATTCAGTCTGCTCAGGCAGAAGCAGCGGTTGCGGCCAAATAAGCCAAACCCTCTGAACGCAAGACGCCGGGCTTTTTGAGTCCGGCGTTTTTTTTGGTCTTTATTGCGGAGCGCTTCATGGCTGATCGATAAAGATTCAGAGCAGTGTTTTTGCTGCTTCCAGAATATGTTCAGCCGTCAGGCCATATTCCTGCTGTAAAAACTCCTGGGTGCCCACCTGTCCGTAACGCTCTTTGACACCAACCCGGCGCATCGGCACCGGCTGGTTTTCCACCAGCACTTCCGCCACCGCCGATCCCAGTCCGTTATGAATACTGTGGTTTTCACAGGTCACAATTTTGCCGGTTTTCGTGGCGTATTTGATGATGACATCTTTATCAATCGGCTTGAGGGTAAACATGTCGATGACTGCCGCACTGACCCCTTCGCGTTCCAGCATTTGCGCCGCTCTCAGCGCTTCCGCCACCATAATCCCGTTAGCAATCAGCGTCACGTCTGTGCCATCACGCAGCACATTAGCCTTGCCGATGGTAAACGTCGAGCCTTCCTTGTAAACCTGCGTAGCCTGTTTGCGAATGGTACGCACCCAGTAGAAACCTTTTAAATCCATCAGTTGCAGCAAAATATTGCGGAACATCACGGCGTCGGTGACTTCCATCACCACCGAACTCGCCAGCCCGCGCACAATGCCCATATCTTCGAACGACATATGCGTGCCGCCGTTATGACAGGCGCTGACGCCCGCATCTGACGCAATGATTTTGACGTTATTCTTCTGGTAATCCAGAGACATAAACAGCTGATCGAAACAGCGGCGGCTGGCAAAGGCGGTAAAAGTATGCACAAACGGCACGCGACCGGTCAGCGATAGCCCGGCGGCAACACCGATGACATTCGCTTCCATGATGCCGCAGTTAATCACGTGATCTGGATGATCTTTATGAACGCCGTCCATCGCCATCGAGCTCATCAGATCGGCTTCCAGCGCGATAATCGGCGTGTTCTCTACAATTTTTTCACGCACAGTGCTGGCGTAAACTTTGCGCATTTCCACTGCGTCTTTTTGCAATTCAAGAGAAACTTCAAACATGAGTGGCCTCCAGCTCAGCGATAGCATTTTCGATTTCCAGTTTCACATCCGGCGTTAAACGCAGGTGATGTGAGTTCGCCAGTTGCTCGAGATACTTCACGCCCTGCCCTTTGATGCTGTCGAGGATCACCACCAGAGGACGCTGCTCGGCGTGACGAACCGGCGTGACCGCCTCGCTGATAGCCACAATGTCATCGCCTTTAATGGTCTCTACATCAAACCCGAACGCACTGAATTTTCCGGCCAGATCGAATGGCTTAATCACTTCATCCAGCGTGCCATCGAGTTGCTGTTTGTTGTAATCGATGAACAGTGTCAGGTTATGCAGATTGTGGTGCGCAATAAACTGGAAGGCTTCCCAGCACTGGCCCTCGTTCAACTCACCGTCGCCAAGAATGCAGAAGACGCGGTTGCTGCGACCAGCCAGCTTATGCGAAAGTGCCATGCCCGCCGCAATGGAAACGCCTTGTCCCAGCGAGCCGGTGGTGGCATCCACGCCGGTGGTCCGCAGCCGGTCCGGATGGCTCGGCAGCTTTGTGCCATTCTGGTTGAGTGTGTGTAATTCGCTGACCGGGAAATAACCTTTCAGTGCCAGCGTGGCATACAACACCGGACCAGCATGGCCTTTGGACAGCACGAAATAATCCCGCTCCTGCCAGTCTGGTTTTTTCGGGTCGATGCGCATCACATCGCCATACAACACGGCCAGCGTTTCCACCACGGACATGCTGCCGCCATAGTGCCCGAATCCTAAACCGGTCAGCATTTTTAGCGTCTCGATACGGATATGGCGGGCCAGATCACGAACCTCCTGGACATCTTTCATCTTCATTGGTCCTTATTTTAATGAGCACTTATCCTGGCCTGTTATTTCTAACAGGCAGGACAGTGTTTCCCGGATGGAGTTAAAAAACGTAGTGGTGCAGGGAATTACTTTTCAGTGATTTCTTTCTCAGCCGCCGGTTTTTTGCCGAGATAGTTCCAGGCAACCAGTACCGCGAAGATACCGACAATCAGCGCCATGATGCCTTCCTTCGACATAAAGCGAGCCAGATTACCCAGCAGGATGCCGATAACGCCGAAGTCCGCATCAGAGAAGGTGGCATTAGCAAAGCCCAGCGCGCCCAGTACTGGCAACAGCAGAACCGGCAGGAAGGTAATCAGCACGCCGTTGGCAAACGCACCGATCATTGCCCCGCGACGCCCGCCGGTCGCATTACCGAACACACCTGCCGTCGCACCAGTGAAGAAGTGTGGCACCACGCCCGGCAGGATCAGCACCAGATGCATTTGCCCTAACAGGAACAGTCCCACCAGACCGCCAAGGAAGCTGAACAGGAAACCGATCAGCACCGCATTCGGCGCGTACGGATACACCACCGGACAATCCAGCGCCGGACGGGCATTAGGCACCAGTTTCTCGGAGAAGCCGACGAATGCCGGAACGATTTCCGCCAGGATCAGACGCACACCCTGCAAAATGATGAACACACCCGCCGCAAAGGTAATTGCCATGATGATGGCGTACACCAGGTAGTTCTGGCCTGCACTGTAGGTCGCCTCAACAAAGACCTGACCCGCGAACACCGCCATAATCAGATAAATAATAATCATGGTGAGTGAGATTGAGATGGAACTGTCGCGCAGGAAACTGAGGTTTTTCGGCAGATTCATTTCTTCCGTAGAACGTGAACCTTTGCCAACTTTACTGCCGATCCAGCCCGATAAGACGTAACCAATGGTGCCGAAATGACCAAATGCCACGTCGTCGCTGCCGGTAATTTTACGCATGTAACGTTGCGCCAGCGCCGGGAAGAACGCCATGATAAGGCCCAGCGTCAGGGAACCGGTGAACACCAGTGAAACACCTTCAAAACCGGCCACCGTCAGAATAACGCTGATCATACAGGCCATATAAAACGTGTGATGACCGGTCAGAAACACATATTTAAGACGGGTGAAACGGGCCACGATCAGGTTTGCCACCATACCAAACGCCATAATTAACGCTGTCGGTGCACCGAATTTCTCCAGCGCGATGGAAACAATCGCTTCGTTATTAGGAATAATACCCTGGATATTAAAGGCGTGTTCAAACATACCGCCTAAAGGATTTAATGAGCCAACTAATACTGTTGCACCACCGCCCAATACTAAAAAGCCAAGTATTGTTTTAACCGTGCCTTTCACCACATCAGAAAAGTTTTTCTTTTGTGCCACCAGACCGATTAATGCGATGAGCCCCACCAGTATGGAAGGCACTTTTAATATATCGACCACAAACTTGAGCGTTTCCTGGATAAACATATCCACCTCGTTTGTCTATTTGTTTTATTTGTAGGGTTATTCAGTGCCGGTCAGGACACTGGATGTTTTTCAAAGTGAGCAATCAGTTTTGTTTCAAGTTCATTAATATCAATGATGTTGGTAATCACCACTAACTGGTTTTCAGGAATGCTGGCACTGGCAGCGATGTCCTTTGCCATCACGAACAGGTCGGCTTCACCCGGAATGGCTGAGGACAAATCAGAGTGCTGAACATCTGCCTGAATATTGAGTTTCTTCAGGACTTTCTTGATGTTCATTTCAACCATAAAGCTGCTGCCTAAACCGGAACCACAAATCGCCATGATTTTCATATTATCCACTTGTCCTTTATCTGTTTTTTAAACGATTAAAATATGTAGAACCGTACTCCATCTGCACATGTTAATGCATATGAATGGTCAGAATACCCTTAGATTTAAGTCGCACTCCCTTTACAATATTAAGTCAAATTAATAGCGGGATATAACGTCCTGAATTTCTCTGATGGTTTTTGCCTGATGTATTTTCTGCATATCTTCTTCACTGGAAAATAATTCTGCCAGTTCAGAAATCAGTTCAATATGGCTGTGCTTATCTGCTGCCGATAACATCACCACGGTATACACCGGATCGTTATCCTCTGAATTAAACGCCACGCCGTGCGGCAGCGTCAGCAACGAGAGTCCCAACCCGTTCGCCCCTTCTTCTGGTCTGGCGTGTGGCATCGCAATGCCCGGCGCCAGAACAAAATACGGCCCCAGTTTTTCCCGTTGAGCAAAAATAGCCGTCAGGTAATCCGGGGTAATTGTCCCTTCTTTCAGCAGTGGCTCAGCGCTCACTTCCACTGCCTGCCGCCAGTCCGTGATATCCGTTCTGATCTGAATTCGTTCAGATGTCAGCCAATCATTCAGCATAGTGATGCTCCGTTTTTATTTTTAAAGATGGCCGGTCAAATTTCCCCCAGACCGCACCAACGATCCAGACTCTACTTCAGCGGTAGCGTTAACATCTGTGATACAGATCTCAAAGATAGCGCTACCAAACTTCTATCATTGAGATCTGTGATAGCGCTATCAAAAATAATCACACAGCGGTATCGCCGTCCCGTGGATCGCATAAATAACGGTATACTTTGTCGGGAAATTGCCGATAATTTACCGAATTCTGCCGTGGTTCCCGATTTACCGGTCCTGCTGCGGCCCGCTTTTTTCGCTATACCTGTGGGTATACATTTTGCGCAAGATGCGCAGTTAAGGTCAGGATCGTGAATGTCCATTAACAAGAAAAGACGCAGTACCGGAAGAGTGACGCTGGCTGATGTCGCGCAACTGGCGGGCGTGGGCAGCATGACTGTTTCCCGTGCGCTGCGCACACCCGAACAGGTCTCCGATAAGCTACGGGAGAAGATCGAAGAAGCGGTCAGTCAGCTGGGATATCTGCCCAACCAGGCCGCCAGTTCCCTGGCTTCCGCCTCCTCAAATACCATTGCGATGATTGTGCCGAGCCTTTCCGAAGCGGGCTGCGCCGAGATGTTTGCCGGGCTACAGAAAGTGCTGCAACCGGCCGGTTATCAGATCATGCTGGCGGAATCTCAACATCGTATTGAGCGGGAAGAAAAACTGCTGGAAACGTTGCTTTCCTACAATCTGGCGGCGGCGATTTTACTGTCCGTTGAACACTCCGCCAATGTACGTCAATGGCTGGATAACCTGACCATCCCGGTGCTGGAAATCGGTGCGCTGACCACTTCGCCAATCGACATGAATATCGGCATTGATTATGTCGAGGCGATGTTTCAGTTGACCCAGACGGTGGTGGCGAAGGGATATCAGAATATTGGCATGCTGTGTGCCAATCAGGAACAGTGGATTTTCCAGCAGCACCTTCAGGGTTGGCGTAAGGCCATGTTGAAAGCGCACATGTCCCCGCACCGGGTGATAAACGCCGCCGAGCCTGCCAGCTTTTCCACCGGCGCTCAGCAACTGCCGGAGTTCCTGCTTGCCTGGCCGGAAATTGACGCGCTGGTGTGTGTTTCCGACGATCTCGCCTGTGGCGCACTGTATGAATGCCAGCGCAGACGCATCAAAGTGCCAGATGAACTTGCCGTGGTCGGCTTCGGCAATGCCGATGTCAGTAAAGTATGCCAGCCGCCGCTGACCACTATTGCTATTCCGCATAAAGAAATCGGGGTGCGCGCTGCCCAGGCATTGCTGGCGAGGATTAATGACGAGGAATGGGAAGAAGTGACGATCGCTTCGTCGTTGTGCAAGCGGGAGAGTTGCTAAAAAGAGAACGGGCGATATGCGTTCGCCCGTGATGTGATTCAGATATCATCTTTCGCTGACGATTCTTCTTCATCGTTTTCTTTATTACCCGGGACAGACGCATCCGCCACAGGGGCTACGGCTTCACGGGTCAGCGGCTTACCGTGTTCTTTCTCATTGTTTCGCGTCATCCACAGAGAAAGTGCTTTCAGGGAGTCCGGCGTAAATTCATCACAACGCGCAGTGATTTCTTCCGGTGTCATCCAGCGGACGGCATCAATTTCTTCTTCCTGCAGGGCAAACGGGCCATGGGATACACAGCTAAACAATGCCCCCCATACGCGACATTTGTTCTCTTCTTCAAAGTAGAACTGACCGTGCTCTGCAAACGGCACACCGGCAATACCCAGCTCTTCCTCGGCTTCACGGCGAGCTGAATCAAGTATATTTTCACCGCTTTGCACCACACCACCGGCCGTTGCATCGAGCCAGCCCGGATAGAAATCTTTGGTTTCAGTCCGACGCTGAACCAAAATATTCCCCATTCCATCATGAACCACAATATAGCTGGCACGATGACGCAGGACCTGAGCACGCATTTGTTGTCGGCTGGCCTGGGCAATGACCTCGTTGTCTTCGTTGACGATATCAACCCACTCATCCGTACTGATGTTTTGCTCTTGTTCTGACATCCGCTGGAACCTTCTCTTTTAAGCGCTGGTCTGTGCGCAATAAGTCTGTGCGCTGTGATTTTGCAACACGTCGATAATGTCCGGAGATTCTATCTGGGTCTGCTGGGTGGCTTCAATAGCTATGGATGCGTTGATGCAACCTAAAAGCTATGTTACCCCGCAAAGTTCGCCATCAGACAAGTCCGACATAGACTTCTAAACATCTGCATTATGATACCCTACTCAATCGGATAAGAAGCTTGTGATTACCCGTTCCACATTAGCGCATCCCGCCCCGCCATTCGCGGAGAGTGATTAAAACAACGCAGGAGGCAATATGATCGATCTTTATTACGCACCAACACCGAATGGCCATAAAGTTTCTCTTTTTCTTGAAGAGAGTGGCCTGCAATACCGGCTCCACCGTATTGATATCAGCGCAGGGGAGCAATTCAAACCTGAATTCCTCGCCATTTCACCCAACAACAAAATCCCGGCCATTGTCGACAGTCAGCCCGTTGACGGCGGCACACCGGTCAGTATTTTTGAGTCTGGCGCAATTTTGCAATATCTGGCAGAAAAAACCGGAAAATTTCTCAGCAAAGAGTTGCGTGAGCGCACGGTGACACTGGAATGGCTGACCTGGCAGGTTGCCGGATTTGGCCCGATGCTGGGTCAGAACCACCATTTTACGCATTATGCGCCGCAGCCGGTGCCTTACGCCATTGAGCGTTATTTACAGGAAACTCAGCGTCTGTATGGCGTGCTGAACCGCCAGTTAGAGAAAAATGCCTATATCGCCGGGGAGAATTACAGTATCGCCGACATGGCCACTTATCCGTGGGTCGCGGCTCATGAACGCCAGCGTATTGATCTGGCTGGATACCCTGCCGTACGCAACTGGTTCGAACGGGTTAAAAGCCGCCCGGCGACACAAAAAGCCTACGCGCTGGCGCAGGTTCAGTAAGCCCCTTCAGCCTGCCGGAGGCGTTCTGAATATCTCAGAATAAAAAACCCTTAACTGTGCTCCATATCGCGAGTTAATTGCGATGACTCATCTATGATTAAAGACAGTTCATCCGCGTATTCAGACAGTTAAGGATCCCGATATGAAGATCTTGATTACCGGCGCCACCGGCCTCATCGGAAGAAAATTGACCGAACGGCTTCTTGAGCAATCTCATCAGATCACCGCCCTGAGCCGTGCCCCTGAACGCGCGGCGAAAATACTCGGGTCGCAGGTTTCCGTCTGGGAAACGCTGGAAGGAAAAACCTCGCTCGACGGTTTCGATGCCGTAATTAACCTTGCCGGTGAACCCATTGCCGACAAACGCTGGACCAAAGAACACAAAGCGTTGTTATGCGAGAGCCGCTGGAAGCTGACAGAAAAGCTGGCAACGCTGATTAACGCCAGTGAAAAGCCCCCTGCCGTGTTTATCTCCGGTTCGGCGGTCGGCTATTACGGCGATCAGGGCCAGGCTCTGGTGCCTGAAGATGAGCCGCCTAACAAGCAGTTTACCTGGCAATTGTGTGCCCGCTGGGAAGCACTGGCGATGTCAGCACAAAGCGCGGCGACGCGTGTTTGTTTGCTGCGCACCGGCATCGTACTGGCTGAAAAAGGCGGTGCGCTGGCCAAAATAGTTCTGCCCTACCGCGCCGGTCTCGGTGGCCCGCTCGGTGATGGTCAGCAATACATGCCATGGATCCACATCAACGACATGATTGACGGGATTCTGTTCTTGCTGGAACACGAAACACTTTCCGGCCCGTTCAATATGGTGTCGCCGTATCCGGCGCGCAACGAGCAATTCAGTGCCCTGCTCGGCGAAGTATTGCACCGCCCGGCGTTTATGCGGGCACCCGCGCCTGTGGTGCGCTTGCTGATGGGCGAATCAGCTGTATTAGTGCTGGGTGGTCAGCGGGCAGTGCCGCGCCGGCTGGAAGCAGCAGGGTTTGTGTTTAAGCATCAGGAGTTAAAGGAAACGCTGGAGGATTTGCTGGGATGAAGGGTTTGGCAGCCCTTCACCCTGCTCAACCAGATTGGGGTCTCATAGGTACAATGGCGCGGTACTGGCGCTTTTTAAAAACTGATCGGGGGGATGTTTCGGTTTCTCAATAACTGAGATTACTTAACTTTCTGCACCGAAACCGCCCAAAGGAGGAAAGTGCTTTTCCTCCTTTGGATTCCTCCTCGCTTTTTCAACAAGCGCTTCGCTCGCTGGCTATGTTTCAGCTATCACTGCGACAGGCTGGAAATCTTGCCGCTGCGCGGTGCCTTCTCTCGGTCCTGAAGCCTTGGTCTTCAGGCCGCTCCGTTCAGCAAGATTTCTGAATCGCCCGCACGTTCTTAAATTCAAAAACAGAGAGGTTTTATCTTTTAGAAATGTTGATTGGCGTGCTCAAAAATGGCACCGAATGAACGGTTCGAGACCTATGGCTCGAAGCCTGAAATGAGGGAATCGCGGAGCGATGACATTTTGCGCCACACTCAGAACGATCAGAACATGTCCTTCGTTCCAGCGACAGCGCGCAGTGAAAAAGCGAGGGGAGTGCAGAGGGGAAAAGCCTTTCCCCTCTGCTCGGTTTCGGCGAAATATCTCGTGTGAGAACTGTTATTGAGAAACCGAAACTTTCACAATTCAATTTCCCCCCCTCAGGTTCTACTCCTTCACATCCACCTGATAAAACACATGTTTCCCAAACGGGTCCACTTCATAACCGCTCACTTCTTTGCGTACCGGTTCGAAAATGGTCGAGTGGGCGATCATCACCGCCGGTGCCTGATCGTGCATCATCTGCTGGGCCTGCTCGTAAAGCGCCACACGTTTCGCATGATCGGTGGTTTCTTTCGCTTCGGTGATCAACTGGTCAAACGGCGCGTAACACCATTTCGCTGAGTTCGAACCGCCCTTCGCGGCATTACAGGTAAACAGCGGACCAAAGAAGTTATCCGGGTCACCGTTCGCCGTTGTCCAGCCCATCAGCGCTGCCATATGTTCGCCGTTACGGATACGGGTCTGGTATTCACCCCATTCGTAACTGACGATATGCGCTTTCACGCCAATTTTTGCCCAGTCCGCCTGGATCATTTCCGCCATACGCCGGGCGTTCGGGTTATACGGACGCTGTACCGGCATCGCCCATAAATCGATATCAAAACCGTTCGGCATCCCGGCTTCGGCCAGAAGAGCTTTGGCTTTCTCCGGTGAGTAATCGTAATCCACCAGTTTGTCGTTGTAACTCCAGACCCCCGTCGGCAGCAGCGTTTTCGCGACGGTTCCCGTACCGTGGAACACCGCTTCAATGATCTGTGGTTTGTTAATGGCCATGGTCAGCGCCTGACGCACTTTCACATTATCCAGCGGCGCTTTCTGCGTATTGAACGACAGGAAACCGGTGTTCAGGCCAGCCTTGCTCATCAGGTTGATGTCTTTATTGGCGCGCATACGATCCAGATCAGCCGGATTCGGGAACGGCATCACCTGGCATTCGTTTTTCTCAAGTTTGGCGAGGCGCATTGAGGCGTCAGGCGTAATGGTATACACCAGACGGTCAATTTTAGATTTGCCCTGCCAGTAGTCCGGGAACGCTTTGTACAGCAGGCGCGTATCTTTCTGGTACTGCACCAGCTCAAACGGCCCGGTCCCAATTGGATCCTGATCCAATTTTTCCGGTGTACCGGCTTTAAGCATCTGATCGGCATATTCCGCCGAGAGGATGGAAGCAAAATACCACGCCAGATCGGCCACGAACGGCGCTTCGGGACGTGTCAGGTTAAAGCGCACCGTGTAATCATCCACCTTATCAATGCTGCCGATAAGATCGCCCATTTTCAGGCTGTCGAAGTTAAGGTAAGTGCCGCCGGAAATTTTATGATAAGGGTTATTCTCGTCTTTCTGGCGCATGAACGAGAAGATCACGTCGTCAGCGTTGAAGTCGCGGGTGGGTTTGAACAACTTGCTGCTCTGGAATTTCACGCCTTTACGCAGGTGGAAGGTATAGGTTTTACCGTCTGCGCTGACCTCCCAGCTTTCCGCCAGACTCGGCACCAGTTCTGTAGTACCGATTTTGAAATCCACCAGACGGTTATAAATTGGCGCAGCGCTGGCATCCACGGAAGTGCCCGATGTATAAAGTTGCGGGTTGAATTGCTCAGGCGAGCCTTCGGAGCAGTAAACCAGCGTTTTAGCACAAACGCCGCTGGTGATGGTTAACGCCAGTAAACCTGTGCTTATTTTTAAGATGTTGTGTTTCATTCTTTTCCCTATTTTCCCTGTCCGGAGAGTGTTTAGATCTTCTTCATCGTGGAACCTAAAGCAAAAACAGATTAACATCTGGATAACACGTAGTAATACTTTGTTATATATGAAAATCTTATAACAGGGAACAATATTTGCGCACATTCAGAGGTTAAGATGTCGACAACAATCGCAACACAGCTTACCGAACGCTTCTACCGCTATCTCTCCGTGACATCACAAAGTGATGCCAGCGCGACGACCTTACCCAGCACGCCGGGCCAGCACGACATGGCGCGGTTGCTGGCTGAAGAACTGCATCAGCTGGGTCTGGAAAATATTCAGATCGATGAATATGCCACCGTGACGGCAGTCAAATCCGGCACCAAAAAAGGGGGGCCGCGTATCGGTTTTATCACGCATATCGATACCGTGGATGTCGGCCTGCGCCCGGATATTCATCCGCAGACATTGCGTTTTACCGGTGAGGATGTGTGTCTGAACAAGGCGCTGGATATCTGGCTGCGCCCTGCGGAACGCCCGGAAATCTTGCCTTACAAAGGTGAGGATATTATTTTCAGCGACGGCACCAGTGTGCTGGGTGCGGATAATAAAGCGGCAGTGACGGTGGTGATGACATTGCTGGAAAACCTGACGGCTGAGCAGGAATACGGCGATATCGTGGTGGCGTTTGTGCCTGACGAAGAAATTGGTCTGCGCGGTGCCAAGGCGTTGGATCTCGCCCGCTTTGATGTCGATTTTGCTTACACCATCGACTGCTGCGAACTCGGCGAAGTGGTGTATGAAAACTTCAATGCGGCAGCGGCAGAAATTACCTTCACCGGCGTGACAGCGCATCCGATGTCGGCCAAAGGCGTGCTGGTGAATCCGCTGCTGATGGCGCAGGATTTCATCAGTCATTTTGACCGCGCTGAAACCCCTGAAAACACTGAAGGCCGGGAAGGTTATATCTGGTTCAACGGCATGAGCGCTTCGCAGCAAGGCGCGGAACTGAAAGCTTCTATTCGCGATTTCGACAGCGCCAGTTTTGCCGCCCGTAAGCAGAAAATTCAGGATGTGGCGAAAGAGATAGCCGCGCAGTATCCGACCGCAAAAGTCTCAGTTGAGATCAGCGATACCTACAGCAATATCAGCAGCGCCATCGGCGAAGATCGCCGGGCGATCGACCTGATCTTTGCCGGCCTGAAAGAAATTGGCGTGGAGCCGAAAGTGATCCCGATGCGTGGCGGCACCGACGGCGCAGCATTATCGGCCAAAGGATTACTGACGCCGAACTACTTTACCGGCGCGCACAATTTCCATTCGAAGTTTGAGTTCCTGCCGGTGAATTCGTTTGTGAAGTCCTATGAACTGACCCTTCAGTTGTGCCTGCTGGCCGCGAAAGGTTGATTTGCTTTAAACCTTCCCCTCATGTGAGGGGAAGGCGCGTACAGATGTTACTTCAGCGCACCGGAAAGGAACTGTTGCAGACGGGCGCTTTTCGGATTGCCAAAGACTTCAGCAGGATCGCCCTGCTCTTCAATCACACCCTGATGCAGGAAAATGACGTGGCTGGAGACATGGCGGGCAAACTCCATCTCATGCGTTACCACCACCATGGTTTTCCCCTCTTCCGCCAGCTTTTGCATGATACGCAGCACCTCGCCGACCAGTTCAGGATCCAGCGCGGAAGTCGGCTCATCAAACAGCAGCACTTCCGGTTCCATCGCCAGCGCGCGGGCAATAGACACACGCTGTTGCTGACCGCCTGACAAGTTCACCGGATATTTACCTTGTGCGCGGGCGTCGATGCCCACTTTATCGAGGTATTTCACCGCACGTTCACGCGCTTCGGCTTTGCTCAGCCCCAGCACCTGCACCGGCGCTTCCATGACGTTTTCCAGCACCGTCATGTGGCTCCACAGGTTGAAATGCTGGAACACCATCGTCAGTTTGGTACGCAGCAGTTGCAGTTGCTTCTTATCAAACACTTTCAGCTGACCGTCGGTGTCGCGCACCATGCGGATATCCTGATTATTAACGCTGATCGAGCCTTCGCTTGGTTTCTCGAGGAAGTTAATGCAGCGCAGGAAGGTACTTTTTCCGGAACCTGATGAACCGATAATACTGATCACATCACCCGCATTGGCCGACAACGAAACACCTTTCAGCACTTCGTGGTCGCCATAGCGCTTGTGGAGATCGAGAACCGCTAATTTGTTTTCTGGCATAAAGTTATTCCGCAAAAATAATTCTTATTAATGAGCTTGGGGCTTTACGTGAGCCAGCCAGCGTTTTTCCGCCTTGCGGAACAGCCCGATCAGGACAAAAGAAACACAAAGATAAATCACTGCTGCAATCCCGAAAGCATAAAACGGCTGATACGTCGCCGAGTTGATGTCGCGGGCTATTTTCAGCACGTCCGGTACCGTGGCGGTAAATGCCAGCGCGGTGGAGTGCAACATCAGAATGACTTCATTACTGTAAGCAGGCAGCGCCGTACGTAATGCCGACGGCAAAATAATGCAGGTGTACAGTTTAAAGCGTGAGAAACCGTAGGCATTGGCCGCTTCGATTTCGCCGTGCGGTACTGCGCGGATAGCACCGGCAAAAATCTCGGTGGTGTAGGCACAGGTGTTGAGCGTCAGCGCCAGAATCGTACAGTTAAGCCCGCTGCGGAAGAAGGCATTGAGGAAGTCGGTACCACGCACGATTTCCAGGCTGTACATCCCCGAATAAAACACCAGCAACTGAACATACAGCGGCGTTCCGCGGAAAATATAGGTGTACAGCCAGATCGGATAACGCAGGAATTTGTTAGAAGACACGCGCCCCACCGCCATCGGTACCGCCAGTAATCCGCCTATCACCACGGAGCTGATCAGTAACCACAGGGTGATCGCCAGACCGGTAAAACGGTAGCCATCGCTGTAGAGCAAAGACATACCGTACTGTTGTAAAATTTCGATCATAGATCAGCCCTCTTCACACCCAGCGAATAACGGCGATCAAGCCATACCAGCACGCCGTTCGACAGCGTGGTGAAAATCAGATAAACCACTCCCGCCACAATCGCAAAATAGAACGGCTGATAAGTGCCTTTCCCGGCCAGTTGCGTGGCTTTGACCACATCATTCAGACCCAGCAATGACACCAGCGCGGTGGCTTTGAGAATAACCTGCCAGTTGTTGGCAATACCCGGCAGTGCAAAGCGCATCATGGCCGGAAATAAAATTCGTCGGAAAATCTGTGAACCGCTGAACCCGAAAGCCGTCGCAGCTTCGATTTGTCCACGCGGGACCGCCATAAACGCACCACGGAACGTCTCAGTGAAATAAGCCCCGTAGATAAAGCCCAGCGTGATAATACCGGCGCTCATCGGATCGATATCAATTTGCGTCAATCCCAGTGATTCGGTGACGCTGTTAAGCGCAATCTGCAACCCGTAGAAAATCAATAACATTAATACCAGATCAGGTACGCCGCGAATAAGCGTGGTGTAGCAACCAAAAAAACCAGACACGATCCGGTTCTTTGACAGTTTCCCGCCCGCGCCGATTAACCCTATCACCAGCGCCAGAATGACTGACGAAATCGCCAGCTCCAGTGTCACTAACGTGCCCTGGATAATTACCTGGGAATACCCATACAGCATGGTTTTTTCCTGTCTTTAGTGGATCCCTGCGCAGACAAAAAGACGGCCAGCGTCAGAACCGCAGGGAGCGGCACACCGCCCCCTTTGGCACATCTCACGACGCGTATCAGCCGCCGTAAACATCAAAGTCGAAGTATTTTTTCGCCAGTTTGTCGTAAGTCCCGTCTTTACGCATGCTGTCAAATGCCTTATTCAGTGCGTCTTTCAGGTCAGTATCCGTCTTACGCAGACCCATGCCGGTACCCACGCCGAAGAATTTATCGTCTTTAACTGACGGGCCAGCAAACGCGTAATCTTTACCTGCAGCCTGTTTCAGGAAGCCTTCGCTGCCTGCCACTTCATCCTGGAATGCCGCGTCAAGACGACCGGAAGCCAGATCCGCATAAATCAGATCCTGGTTCTGGTAAGCGACTACGTTGATGCCTTTTGGCTGCCACATCGCGTTGGCATAAGCTTCCTGAGTGGAACCCTGCAGAACGCCGACATTTTTACCTTTCAGCGCATCCAGAGTAGGCAGAACTTTAGAACCTTTAGGCGCGATCAGACGGGCGTTAGCGGCGTAAAGTTTCTCTGTGAAATCAATTTCCTGCTGGCGTTTTTCAGTGATGGATAATGAGGAAATAATCGCATCAATCTTTTTCGCTTTCAGGGACGGGATCAGCGCATCAAAATCACTTTCAACGTAAGTGCATTTAATGGCTGCACGTTTGCACATCTCGTTGGCCAGGTCGATATCAAAACCAACCAGCTTGCCGCTGGAGTCTTTTGATTCAAATGGGGCGTAAGTCGGATCAGTACCGATATTAATTGCTTTAGGCACGGCAGCAAATGCACTACCTGCACTGGCTAAGACCAGAACCAGCGGGAGAACCTTGAACAACTTTTTCATACATTAGCCTCAGTGATTATTCATCTGTTGTGGTTGTGTGTGCGTGAATGAACGTCTTTTTATAGTTTGCTGAACGATGCAAATGGCTTTTTGCCAGATTTTCTCATGCACTTTTCGTGCCGTTTCTCCGCATCGCGACTTTCCGCAGCGAGAGAGTGAAAACCGGTCAAAAAAGCATCGGGATAATGAAAGTTTTCAAAGGTCTGAGGGAAGGATAGCTGAAGGGAGGTTTAACACTGCACCCCAATGAATCAAATTGTGATCATTGTTGGTGCAATGTAACTGAAGTGCGCGAAATGAGTGCGTATTGGGACGTGAAAGTTTAACGACTGCCCTGCCATCGAACAAATAAGTCTTCCGGCAGTTCGATATCAAACTGATCAATCACCCGGTTTACCGTCTGATCGATGATATCTTCCACCGAGGCCGGGCGATGATAAAACGCCGGAACCGGCGGCATAATGACAGCACCCAGTTCAGCGGCCTGGGTCATCAGCCGTAAATGGCCGAGATGCAGCGGCGTTTCACGCACACACAACACCAGACGGCGGCGCTCTTTCAACACCACGTCGGCTGCACGGGTCAGCAGACCGTCGGTGTAACTGTTTACGATGCCGGAAAGCGTTTTGATCGAGCAGGGCAAAATCACCATTCCGGCAGTTTTAAAAGAACCGGAAGAAATGCTGGCCGCGATATCGCGGGAATCATGCACCACATCGGCCAGCGCCTGAACGTCGCGTAGTGTGAGATCGGTTTCCAGTGTCATCGTCTGGCGGGCCGCATTGCTCATCACCAGATGTGTTTCGATATCAGGTACGCTCTGCAATACCTGCAAGAGCCTGACACCATAGATTGCGCCGCTGGCGCCGGAAATACCGACGATAAGTCGTTTCATGAACACTGCCTTAGAAAAATGAACCCGGACCCGGTGGTGCCAATACTGACATAAATTCAGGCATAAAAAAACGCGCCCGCCCGGTGTTCACCGGAGGGGCGCGTTTATGCGGATGTCAGCAACCGGCTAATCAGCCTTCGTTGTGCATCTCAAGGTTTTCAGCTTCCTGCTGGCCACGCAACGCCTGAGCGTCGTCATTGCGCAGGGCTTCGAGGTATTCCAGATAGTTCTGGTCAACGTCTTTGGTGACGTAAACACCGTCGAAAACTGAACATTCGAATTTCTCGATATCCATATTGTCTTCTTTCACTGCGGCGATCAGGTCGCTCAGATCCTGGAAGATCAAGGCATCAGCACCAATTATCTGGTTGATTTCACTGACTTCACGGCCATGGGCAATCAGCTCGTTCGCGCTTGGCATATCGATACCGTACACGTTCGGGAAACGAATTTCCGGCGCCGCAGACGCCAGATAAACACGTCGTGCTCCGGCTTCACGCGCCATCTCAACAATCTGTTGAGAGGTGGTGCCACGCACGATGGAGTCATCCACCAGCAACACGTTTTTATCACGGAATTCAGCGCGGTTAGCATTCAGTTTACGGCGTACAGATTTACGGCGTTCCTGCTGGCCCGGCATGATAAAGGTACGGCCGACATAGCGGTTTTTCACAAATCCCTGACGGTACGGTTTATCCAGGATGCGGGCGATTTCCAGCGCGATATCGCAGGAGGTTTCCGGGATCGGGATCACCACGTCAATATCCAGGTCTTCCCATTCACGGGCAATTTTCGCGCCCAGCTTTTCACCCATACGAACACGGGCGCTGTAGACGGAAATTTTATCGATGAAGGAATCCGGACGCGCGAAATACACGTATTCGAACAGGCACGGATTGTACTGCGGGTTCTCGGCACACATACGGGTGAACAACTGACCTTTTTCGGTGATATACACCGCTTCACCCGGCGCAACGTCGCGCAGGAACTCAAAGCCCAGCGTATCGAGTGCCACACTCTCAGAAGCCACCATGTACTCATTACGGCCATCTTCCAGCGTACGTTTACCGATAACCAGCGGACGGATACCGTGCGGGTCACGGAACGCCAGCATGCCATGACCGATAATCATCGCCACACACGCGTAGGCACCACGGATTTTCAGATTCACTGCGGCAACCGCAGCAAAAATGTTGTCAGCTTCCAGCGGGTAATGCTGGAAACGATCCAGTTCACTCGCCAGGATATTGAGCAGAATCTCAGAATCGGACGTGGTGTTCACATGACGGCGCTGGCCTTCGAACAGGTTGCTGCGCAATTCGTGAGCATTGGTCAGGTTGCCGTTATGGGCAAGGGTAATGCCGAACGGAGAGTTGACGTAAAAGGGTTGAGCTTCTGAAGCGCTGGAACTGCCAGCCGTTGGGTAGCGCACATGGCCGATACCCATGTTGCCCTGTAAGCGTTGCATATGGCGGGCTTCGAAAACATCCTTCACCAGGCCATTCGCTTTACGTAAACGGAAGTTATTATTCGCGTCGATGGTGGTGATGCCTGCGGCATCCTGACCACGGTGTTGTAACACCGTTAACGCGTCATAAATCGACTGGTTTACCGGCATGAAACCGGCGATACCGACAATACCGCACATGTTGTCTTTTCCTCTTCAGCGCTGCCAAAACTAAATATGTTTTGGCAAGAAACTCGACGTGCTCTGCAGGTAGTCAAAGAACCACCTGATGATATAACTGAACTGTGGGATCAACTGGGATTGTTTCCAGTCTTCACTTTGCGAAAAACCGGTAAAAGTATCGAGGAAGAACAGCATCGCGGAGACAATTAACACCCCGCGCAGTGCGCCGAAGCACACACCTAACACCCTGTCAGTGCCGGACAACCCGGTTCTTTCAACCAGTGAACCAATCACATAGTTGACAATTGCACCTACGATCAACGTCGCGATGAACAAGATGGCAATTGCGATCCCGTTTCGAACTAACTCATCTTCGAAACGTGTGAAGTAGATGGCGAGGTAAGGGTAATAATGGCTGGCAACAAAAAAGGCGCAAGCCCAGGTTACCAGCGATAAAGCCTCACGAACAAAGCCACGGATCAAACTGACTAAAGCAGAAAATCCGATAACCGCAATAATGACGTAATCAATCCAGACCATTAACTATTCCAGTGTCTAATCCAGTCACATCTGCCCCGGCATCCAGTTCGCGGCGAATTCTAACAGAAAAAGAAAACGTTTGCGTAGGGGAAATCAGCCGGTCAGACAAATTAATAATAGCGATTAAAAAAACCTTAATCGCAGCATAAACCTATAAAAATCCAACCAGAGGATCTTATAGAAAAAGGGCACAAATCGCTTGTGCCCTCCGTGGTATTTTTTATGTTTTAACGACTCCCTCCCCTGCGAAGGGGAGGGTTGGGGTGGGGTATTAATGGCAACGTTGAATCTGGCGTTGCCCGCTAAACCCCCTCCCCGCCTCCCCCTTCGCAGGGGGAGGAGCAAAGTCAGTGTGCGGAGTAAGCGCGAACCTGCCCACCCAATCCGCTCAGCTGTTGCAGTTGCGGAAGTGACGCTTCGAGTTTCTGCTTCGAGGCATCCGGGCCGACGTACAGGCGCGTGATCTGCCCCTGTACCGGTGTTGCAGGCACTGTGTAAGCACGGAAACCAGACAACCGCAGATTCGCCACAATCTCATTGGCTTTGGCGGCATTTTTCAATGCGCCAAGCTGCACCACATAAGACTGCCCTGTCGGCGCTTTTTCTGCCGGCGCAGCCTTCGGCTGTTCAACCGGTTTTGGCTGTTCAGCAACGGCCTTCGGTTGTTCAACCGGTTTTGGCTGTTCGACCGGCTTCGGTTTCACCGTTGGCTTCGCTTCCACCATCGGTTTCGGTTCGATCACTTTGGGTTTTTGAGGAGCAGGCTGCACCGTTTTTTTCTGCTCAGGCAGTGTGGTGACCGGCGGCGCTTCTATCGTGGTATTACCCGGCGCCACATTGCCATGATTGGCGGCGTTGGTGTTATTGGCAGGACTTGTATCGTCCTGTTCACCATTCATCATCTGATCGGCACCTTCCGGCGGCTGAGCAGGCAAAGATTGCGTGACCGGTGGCACCGAGTCCTGTTCCTCAACATCACCCGGTTTTGGCACCAATGGAATAGACGCAAATTCGTCTTCGTAATGCTTTTTCTTGCCGTCGAGTAAACCAGGCAAAATGATGACACCCAGTGCCACCAGAATGACCGTCCCGACCAGACGATTTTGAAACTTACTTGCCACTGGTTTTCCCCGTGTCTATAGCATCCATTACGTGAGCTACGGTATGGAACGAGCCGCAGACAATCACAATATCCTGAGGAGCCGCCTCCTGCATAGCCTGTTTCCAGGCAGACTCCACATCATCAAACTGGCGCGCCTGCGGCAGATGGACGGTCAGTTCTTCGACACTGGCCCCGCGCGGGCCTTCCAGCGGCGCGCAATACCATTCATCCACCTGCGGCGACAGGCAAGCCAGCGTACCGGCAATATCTTTGTCTTTCAACATTCCGACGACGGCACGCACTTTGCCACCCTTTCGCGGCTGTTCCGCCAGACGTCCGGCCAGATACGCTGCCGCATGCGGATTGTGCGCGACATCCAGGATCAGCCTTGGCGATTCACTCACCGTCTGGAAACGTCCCGGCAAAGCAGCGCGCTGTAAACCGCTGCGCAACGCGGCTTCAGGGATATCCAGTGTTGAATAATGCAGTGCAGCCAGCGCGGTCGCGGCGTTAGCCAGCGGTACATTCGGCAACGGTAAACCTTCCAGCACGTTAACCTCATTACCTTCTTCCCGCGCTGCCCAGCGCCACTGTCCGGCATCCGCAGAAAAATGCCAGTTCACATCGCGGCGGTGTAAATCCGCATGTTTTTCCTGCGCAACCGCAGCAATGGATTGTGGCATATCCGGCTCACCCACCACGGCCGGTTTACCGGCGCGGAAAATACCGGCTTTTTCGCGGCCAATACTTTCGCGGTCAGATCCCAGCCAGTCGGTATGATCCAGCGCAATACTGGTGACGACAGCCACGCTGGCATCGACAATATTAGTCGCATCCAGACGACCGCCCAGCCCGACTTCAAGTATCACCACATCCAGCTTAGCCTGTTTAAACAGCTGCAACGCCGACAATGTGCCGTATTCAAAGTAGGTCAGCGAGATATCGCCACGGCCAGCCTCCAGCCCCGCAAAAGATTCGCAATGCGCAGATTCCGCTAATTCTTCCCCCTGAATACGGACACGTTCAGTGTAGCGCACCAGATGCGGGGAGCTGTAAACGCCCACACGGTAACCCGCCGCCATCAGGATGGATTCCAGCGTCGCGCAGGTGGTGCCTTTACCATTGGTTCCGGCCACGGTGAAAACCAGCGGCGCTGGCGTCAGTAAGTCGAGTTTGGCGGCAACCGCTTTGACCCGGTCAAGGCCAAGCTCAATAGCCTGAGAGTGGAGATGTTCAAGATAATAAAGCCACGTGGCCAAAGGCGACGTGGCTTGGGGAATAAGTTGATTTTGCATGAGTCCCGTTCAACCTTGTCAGGTTCACTTCGACACTACATCACCAGACTGTGACAGCAGGCAATGCCCTCTTTGTCAGATCACACCAACAGAGTAAAAGCACGGCTGTCTGTTTTGCAGAAAAACAGTGTGGGCGGCACAACACGCGGTGGCCGCCCGAATAACTGACCGGCGTTTACCCTGTTCGATCAGGCATCCTGGTTGTCAGCGGCAGAACCGTTGACAGCAACATGGACGTCAGCCACTTTCGGCTCCGGTTGCCCGGTCAGTTTCGCCAGAACGCTGCCCAGTTTGGCGCGCATTTCCGGACGACGTACGATCATATCAATCGCACCTTTTTCGATCAGGAATTCACTGCGCTGGAAGCCCGGCGGCAGTTTTTCACGAACGGTTTGCTCGATAACACGTGGACCGGCAAAACCGATCAGCGCCTTCGGCTCCGCGACGTTAATGTCACCCAGCATTGCCAGACTGGCAGAAACACCGCCCATCGTAGGGTCAGTCAGTACAGAAATGTATGGCAGGCCACGTTCCTGTAACTTCGCCAGTGCTGCACTGGTTTTCGCCATCTGCATCAGCGACATCAGCGCTTCCTGCATACGGGCGCCGCCACTGGCAGAGAAACAGACCAGCGGGCAGTTATCTTCCAGTGCCTGCTCAACGGCACGCACAAAACGTGCCCCCACGACGGACGCCATTGAACCGCCCATGAAAGCAAATTCAAACGATGCGACCACGATTGGCATGCCAAACAGCGTACCTTTCATGACGACCATGGCGTCTTTTTCGTTGGTTTCTTTTTGTGCTGCAACCAGACGATCTTTGTATTTCTTGGAATCTTTAAACTTCAGAACATCTTTAGGCTCAAGCTCACTGCCTAACTCAATCTCACTGCCCTCGTCCATGAAAGTGGACAGACGCATACGCGCGGTAAGGCGCATATGGTGGTCGCACTTAGGGCACACCATGAGATTGCGCTCAAGCTCGGCGCGGTAAAGGACCTGCCCGCAGCTGTCACATTTAGTCCAGACGCCCTCAGGAATACTTGCCTTACGGGTTTGCGAGTCAGTGCTCTTACTAAGAATTCGTTCAATCCAGCTCATCGATAACCTTTCTGTTTGAACCCGGCCGAAGCCAGTCCGCTGTTCATGCTGTAACAAGTCCCCTGAAACCTACCCAAAATCGCCTGTGTACGGGGTGATAAAAAACCTCACACACCGCGCCACAGAAGGGTTGTTCGCAGGAACAGACCATAAATTGTCGCTCATTAAACCATAACGGCCAGACACTGTGGATAAAAAACTGGTCCTACCCTCAGGTTTAATGCCTTAAATTTTAAAGCGCTTGCGTAAAAAACGTACGGAATTAATCCTGTTGACGCTTTTCTTTGGCCGCTGCGCGTTTGTGCCGCCAGATTTCAATCACACCCGGCAGGATGGAAACCACAATGATTGCCACGATCAGTAATTTCAGATTTTCCTGAACAATCGGCAGATCGCCGAAAAGGTAGCCAGCATAGGTAAATAACAGCACCCAAACCAGTGCACCAATCACGTTATACGCAGCGAAATGGCGGTAAGACATTTGCCCCATACCGGCCACAAACGGTGCAAACGTGCGGACGATCGGCACGAAGCGCGCAAGAATAATCGTTTTGCCGCCATGTTTCTCGTAAAACTTATGCGTCTTGTCCAAATAACTGCGACGGAAAATCTTTGAATCAGGATTACTGAACAGACGTTCACCAAATACCCGTCCGATAGTGTAGTTCACCGCATCGCCGAGTATCGCCGCAATCGCCATCAGGAACGCCATCAGATGAACGTTCATGTCGTTGCCCGGCAACGCCGCCAGCGCACCTGCTACGAACAATAATGAGTCACCCGGCAGGAAAGGTGTCACCACCAGACCGGTTTCGCAGAACAAAATCAGGAATAAAATGCCGTAAACCCAGATGCCATACTGCGCAACCAGCTCCGCTAAATGCACATCAATATGCAAAATAAAATCAATGACAAAGTGAATAAAACCCATTTGATTTTCCACCTCTTTCCGGTTTAACAGCCCATTTAAACAATCGCTTGATCCGTTTCTTAATCTTCGAGGAACAGGGGTCCCATATTCACCTGAGGCAGCGCAAATTTCTCAGGGTAATCCACGCAGACCAGATATAACCCTTCAGGCTTGCCCGTAGCTGCCGCAAGATTGCGATCTTTCGCTGCCAGTAGCTCTCCCATCCAGCCAACAGGCTGATTACCGGCACCGATTTCCACCAGGCTCCCCACGATATTGCGCACCATGTGATGAACAAACGCATTAGCCTTGATATCGACCACCACATAGCTGCCGTGACGGCTCACATTCACATGCATCACATAACGCCACGGCGTACGCGACTGGCACTGTGATGCACGAAAAGACGTGAAATCGTTCTCACCCAGCAACGCCTGACCGGCAAGCTGCATTTTTTCGACGTCGAGCGGCATGTGAACATGGGTCACGCCGGCATGCAAAATCGCTGAACGGTAACGGTTGTTATAAATAACGTATCGATACCGGCGGGCGGTGGCGCTGAAACGGGCATGAAAATCCTCGCCCACATTCGCACACCAGCGCACAGCGATATCTTTGGGCAAATGGGTATTCACCCCCATCGTCCATGCCGCGTCTTTGCGCAGCACCGGCGTGTCGAAATGCACCACCTGCCCCGTTGCGCTGACGCCTGCGTCTGTACGCCCGGCGCAAAACACGACGATCGGTGCATTGGCCACACGGCTCAGTGCTTTTTCCAGACACTCCTGCACGCTGGCGACGCCCTGCTGACGCTGCCAGCCAAAATAGGCACTGCCGTCATATTCAATGCCTAACGCCACACGTCCGGCAACCGGTGCGGTGCTGACGTCAGCGATCACTTCATCGGACATAATCAGTACCAGTACTCGTTAATCAGCTTCTCGGCAGTTTCCACCGCCATCAGTGCGCCGCCAAAACGGACGTTGTCAGCCACTGACCAGAATTGCAGTAACTCAGGAATGCCGTAGTCATTACGGATACAACCGATGCTCAGATTGGCATTACCGGACGCATCACTGACCTGCGTCGGGAAATCATCTTCATCGCTCAGATTAATATCATCAATGCGTTCGAGTTCAGCGCGCGCTTCTTCCGCTGACAGCGGACGCAAACCTTCCATATGAACCACCTGCGCGTGACCGTAAAACACCGGCGACTGCACGCAACTGACAGAAATCGGCAGCCCATCGTCCTGCAACACTTTGCGAACCTGATCCACCAGACGGCGTTCCTGACGCACACTGCCCTCTTCATCACTGACCAGCGGTAACAGGTTAAACGCCAGTTGTTTGCTGAAAATGCCTTCTTCTGCCGGAATGCCGTTCAGCAGACGGGCGCTTTGCCCGGCCAGATCGTCAACCGCGGCTTTGCCCAGCGCAGAAACGGAAAGCAAAGAAGTGACATGCAGACGCGACAAACCGGCCTGTTCGGTCAGTGGTTTGATGGCGGTCAGCAGTTGGCTGGTCAGGCTGTCGGCCACGGCCACGATATTGCGGTTGCGGTAATGAGACAGTGCGTCAGGGTTCACGCCCGGCACCACCAGAGGAATATCGTGTTCAAGAGAGAACAGGCCGCTGCTGTCGATGACCAGACAGCCCTGATTTGCCGCTTCTTCGGCATACAAGGCAGAAGCCTCAGAACCCGCAACAAAGAACGCCAGTTGAACCTGCGACCAGTCGAACTCAGATGCCTGTTGTACGCGCAGACTTTTGCCGTTAAAACGCACGGTCTTACCGGCGCTGCGTTCACTTGCCAGCGGGAAGAGCTCACCAACCGGGAACTGACGATCAGCCAATAATTCCAGTAACGCATCACCGACTGCGCCCGTTGCGCCAAGCAGCGCAATATTCCAGCCATCAGACATGTTGGTATTCTCCAGAAAATAAAAGTACAAAATACAAGGGGCGATGATGATCACCGCCCTGTTTGCAAACGTGTTATCGCACCACTCGCGGCGAAAAAACTTAAGGCCGTTTTAAGCAGTGGCTAACTGGCTGTTAAAGCCCAGTTTTTTCAACACACCGGCGGTCGCCGCATCGTCGCAAATCACCCGTAAAGATGACCACTCACGACGTTCTTCATAGAACTTACGCAGCTTGTCGAATTCGCCCGGTTTTCCGGCGACACGGCGCAAAGGCCGGTCATCGCGGCGCACATCATACACTAAGTGAATAAGACGCAGCAGTTTGGCTTCGCTCAGCGCGCCACTCAGCGTCACTTCGGCAAATTCAGGCGCAGGGAGTAATGATTCCGGCGGCACCGTTTGTGGCTGACCGATAAACTGACTGAATGCTTCGAACACCTGTGTGGTGCCGCGTGCTTTCCCTTCCAGGCTGTAACCGGCGATATGTGCCGTGCCGATAGCAACTTTATCCAGCAACGCTAACGACAAATCAGGTTCCGGTTCCCAGACATCCAGCACAGCCGTCAGTTTTTTGCTGCCATTCAGTGCGTCGAGCAGCGCGGCGTTATCCACCACCTCACCACGACAGGCGTTAATGAGGATCCGGTCAGCGGGCAGACGCGCCAGTAAATCCGCATCCACCAGATGATGTGTGGCATAAGGGCCGGACATATTCAGCGGCGTATGGAACGTCAGGATATCGGCTTCAGCGACCAGCTTCTCAAGCGGCCAGAATTCACCGGCATCACCCCGATCGGCTCGCGGCGGATCGCACAATAACGTGCGTACACCCAGCGCTTCAAGGCGGGTATTCAGACGTGAACCGACGTTACCGACACCAATGATCCCGACCGTTTTATCGCGCAGATGGAAACCGTCGCGCTGAGCAAGGATCAGCAAGGATGAGAAAACATATTCCACCACGGCAATGGCATTACAGCCGGGCGCGGCCGAGAAACCAATCCCTGCGCTGGCAAGCCATGCATCATCAACGTGATCGGTGCCCGCCGTGGCGGTACCCACAAATTTCACCGGTTTTCCCGCCAGCAAACTTTCGTTCACTTTGGTCACAGACCGCACCATCAACGCATCGGCATCATTCAGGGCATCTTGCGGGATAGGACGGCCAGGTACGGCCTGCACGTTCCCCAACCGGCTAAAAAGCTCGACGGCATACGGCATATTTTCATCAACCAGGATTTTCACGTTTGTCTCCGGCAGCATGGCCTAAAGAAAGAATAGAAAATAAAGAGGGCATTGATTTTGCCACGATACCGGGCCAGATCCCAACTTTCAGGGCACAGGTTTACCTGTCGTTACGAAAACGCTGCGGCGTGGTGCCGGAAACCTGCTGGAACATGGCGATAAATGCCGAAGACGAGCTGTAGCCCAGATCAAGCGCGACTTCCTGCACCGTTTTCCCCTGCTCCAGCAATGAGACCGAATGCAGGAAACGCAACCGCTGACGCCATTGGGCAAAACTCATTCCCAGTTCCTGCTGGCAACGCCGCGACAATGTTCGTTCGGTGGTATACACCTGCTTCGCCCATTGCGCCAGCGACGTATTATCCGCCGGGTTTTTCTCCAGTGCGCTCAGAACGGGGGCCAGTAATTTATTTTCCGATGTGGGTAAATAAGTGTTCTGACGGGGTGCCAGACTGATTTGATCCAGTAAAACGCGGCACATACGCAGATCCGTTTCACTCTGCGGCTCGGTCATATTCCGTGAGAAACAGTCATCAGCAATGGCGTTAAAAATGGCCGTCGGCGTCAGCAGACAAGGCCCGGCGGGCAGATGGGTATCCAGCTCAGGCGCGATATCAATGACGCAAAAACGCGTGGTTTTACGGTTATAGCTTGAATGCTCAACCCCTGCGGGCACCCAGATAGCGAATTCACGCGGGGCCAGATAACGCTGTCCGGCTACGCGCATGGCAAGAACGCCGGATTTCACGCAGATAATCTGGCTCCACGGATGTGAATGCTCAACATACTCAGAATTCCCCTCCACAATTTCCCCGCGAAAAAGCAGGGTCACCGGCATCTTTTCCGGTAACGGCGGGTAATATCGGGGCAAAGAAGTACGCGGCGCGGGCATAAATACCTTTTGTCTGTGAGCAACACGAGGATTGTCTGAATTACGCGATCAGTTGTCTGATTATCGTTATATATAACAAATAAGACAACCGTACACTGACGTGACGATTTACTCAGGAATAATATTCAATGAATGTGCTCTTTCCCCTGCTCGCCGTCCTGATCTGGTCGCTGAATGCTGTTGTCAGCAAAGCCTCGGCCAGCGCGATTGATCCTGCCGCCATTTCGTTCTACCGCTGGCTTCTGGCATTGCTGACGCTGACGCCTTTCGTTCTGCCCGGCATGCTGCGCAACCTTCAGGTGGTGAAACAATACGGGTGGAAACTGCTGATCCTCGGTCTGTTGGGCATGGTGCTGTATCAGAGTCTGGCTTACTACGCCGCACACAGCGTCAGCGCACTGTTTATGGGTATCCTGAATTCACTCATCCCGCTGCTGACCGTGCTGATTGGCCTGTTTGTGCTCAGTGTGGTCCCGACAGTAGGTGTGGCGCTGGGCAGTATTATTTCCCTCGGCGGTTTAGTCTGGCTGGTCAGTGCCGGGGATCCGGCGCAGTTGCTGCAACACGGCATCGGCACGGGCGAACTGATGATGTTTGCGGCTTCGGCCTCCTACGCGCTGTATGGCGTGCTCACCAAACGCTGGGCGATCCCGCTGCCGAACTGGCAGTCGTTGTATGTGCAGATCATTTTCGGCGTTTTATTGCTGCTGCCCAACTTCCTGCTCGCGAAGGATGTCAGCCTGACGGCACATAATATTCCGCTGGTGCTTTTCGCGGGGATCCCGGCGTCAATTATTGCGCCATTTTTGTGGATCCAGGGTGTGATCCGTTTGGGTGCCAATAAAGCGTCGATTTTCATGAATCTGTCGCCGATTTTCACTGCGGTCATCGCCGTACTGTTTCTGCACGAACAGTTGCACAGCTACCATCTGATTGGCGGAGGTATCACGCTTGCCGGGGTCATTCTGGCACAGCGTTTGCGAAAGCCGCTGTTCACCCGTAGCGCGTCCGCGAAACAAAAATAAATTCTCTCAATCGTATGCCATCCTCACTGAAGAGGGTGGCGCCTTCCCTCCACTTTCTGCTTTCGCGCCCCGCCAGACGTTTTTAGCGGCTGTTTTAGGAAACAATATCCTGAAGAATCTTTCTCAGCCTGCTATTCACTGTGTCGATTAAAACACTTTGCAGGTATGATGAGGCGCTTCCGCGCTCTGCGCCGTGCTTTTTACTTATCATTGAGTTTAAGCGACGTTTTAAATTTCCAGCGAAGGACGGTGATATGCAACCTTTGAGCGGCCCGGGCATGCCGGTTGGCGACAACAGAACACAACCCCAGGGTCAGACCGTTCCGGCTAAAGCAGGTACTGAGCTGCCATTAACGCCGGTACAGCGCACCACGCTGGAAAAACTGATCGTCAAACTGATGGCACTGACGCCAATCAAATCTGCTGAGATCTGGGCCAATTTGCGCCACGATCTTGCGTTGCCTCACGGTGCAGAAATCACCTCACAGCAATTCCCGCAGGCCGAAGCGCTGTTGCAGGGAAAACTCTCGCAGGCGCAGGACAGCCATGCCTCGCGCCAGCTGATGCTGCAACTGACTGAGCTGCTGCCACAGGGTAATAACCGGCAGGCGGTGAGCGATTTTATCCGCCAGAATTTCGGTCATACCGTGCTGAGTCAGCTGACGCATCCGCAGTTGCAACAGGTGCTGGATCTGATCCAGACCCGTCAGATGAATATCCCGCAGCCCCAGCAGACGCCGGTCACCGATCGTCCGTTGCTGCCTGCCGAACACAACAGCCTGCAACAGCTTGTCACCCGCCTCAGTGCAGCCACTGGCGAAGCCCCGGTGAAAGTCTGGCAGGAACTGTTTACGCTGGTTGGCGTGAAAGTGGGCGAACCTATACCGGCGAAGCATTTTCAGGTGCTCAGCCAGTTTATGCAGGTGAAAGCGTCACTGAGCCAGCAGACCACCGCACCAACGCTGACCACATTGCTGAGCGTGCTCAAGCAACCGGCCAGCACCCATGAAATTCATCAGCTAACGGAATACGCCGAAAACCGTTTCAGTGCGACGCTTTCCACGCCGCTGACGCAGGTTCAGGTCAGTGATCTGATTGGTGTGCTGTTCAGCCAGCGGGTTGACCGTTCTCCACGCGCCGATGATACAGACGATACATTCACCACCGTGACACGGACCGATCCTCAACCGATCATGAATCCGTTTATCGCGATGTTGCCGCCGTCCATGCAGGCGATGGGCGGCAAGCCGCTGTTGTTTATCGCGTTCGTGGTGGTCGTACTGCTGTTGTGGTTGCTGTTTTAATCCTGCAATAACGCCTTATCAACAACCGCAATCTGGCGGCATTTGTTCCCGTGAATACTGTCCGCGTTCTTCACCTGGCGTAACCGGGTGCTGATCGCGGATCCAGAAATCCAGCCCGCCAATCATTTCCTTTACCCTGAATCCAAGTTTCGCCAGTTTATACGCGCCCTGCGTTGAACCGTTGCAGCCGATTCCGTCGCAATACGTCACGTACACCACGTCTTTGCTAAGTTCGCGGGTGCTTTCTGCTGTCATCAGTTTATGCGGAAAACTGACCGCGCCCGGCACATGGCCGCGTGCATAATGTTCAGCAGAACGGGTATCAATAACCACAATTGCGCTCACACCGTTTTGTAAATCCGCCGCGACATCGGCGGCATCAGTATAAAAACTCAGTTTCGACAACAAATACGCAGCACTGATTTCAGGTGACGGTGGTGCGAATCCCAAAACATAAGACTCTTGTTGCATAAACGCTTCCTCATTAAGTGATATGGCTGAAAACAGTTCCATCATCGCTGTTTTTGGTCTTATGATTAATGCCAATTTCAAGCCGATGATAAGACCCATTATGCCAGCACTGTCTCAGCCCTCTGCACTGATTACGCTTTTCGAAAACACAGCGACCAACGGTTCAGGCGCTGCGGCAGGTTTGCGTGACCGGCTGTGTGCTGCGTTGCGGCAGGCCATCAATTCCGGCGCGCTGGCTGGTGGAGAACGCTTGCCCTCTTCCCGCATTCTGGCCTGTGATCTGAAACTCTCACGGGTGACCGTGGAAGCCGCCTACGCGCAGGCAGAAGCGGAGGGTTATCTTCAGCGCCATACCGGCAAAGGCACCTTTGTCAGCCAGTCACTGCCCCGCGCCCCGTCCTCCCGAAACAGTAAAGTCATCCCACCGGGATTGGCGGGATTGTCAGCGCGCGGAGAGAAAATTGTCGCCACCGGCGGTTGTCGTGATCCGCAATCGCCCGTCGCCTTTGCAGCCGGTTCGCCTGATCTGCGCGCCTTCCCGCTGAAAATCTGGAAGCAAATTACCGCCAGACAACTGCGGACTCAGGGCGAACGTCTGCTGGGATATGGCGACCCGCAAGGGTATTTGCCGTTGCGCGAGGTGCTGGCCAGCTATCTTCAGCAGTCACGCGGGGTCATTTGCAGCGCTGAACACATCCTGATCACCACCAGTTCTCAGCAGGCATTACAACTGCTGGCGATGCTGCTGATTGATCCGGCGGATAGGGTTTGGGTTGAGCAGCCGGGATATCCGGGCGCCCGCAACGCGTTTGCCAGTGCCGGAGCCGACATTTGCGCCATTGCGGTGGATGAGCAGGGAATGGCGCCGGAAGCTGATTCACCCGTGCCACGCCTTATGTACCTGACACCATCACACCATTACCCGACCGGTGTCAGCCTGAGTTTGTCACGCCGTTTACACCTGCTCGAATACGCGAAACGTCACAACAGCTGGATCATCGAAGATGATTATGACAGCGAACTGCATTACGACGGGCGACCGCTTCCGGCCATGCAGGGGCTGGATAAACATCAGCGGGTTATTTATGTGGGGACGTTCTCGAAAGTTTTATTTCCGTCTTTGCGGCTGGCCTATGCCGTATTACCGCCTGCGCTGGTGGCGCCAATGGTGATGATGCGCACCGTGAATGACGGCCATTCTTCGCAACTGATGCAGGCCGTCACGGCGGAATTTATGCAGGCCGGGCATTTCGCTTCACATCTGCGCTTGTCACGTCAGCTTTACCATAGCCGCCGTGATCATCTGCTGGCGCAAATTAAGCAAAAGATTGAATGGCTGACACCTCAGGTGGCAGCCGGAGGGCTACAGCTCGCTGCCCGTCTGCCTGCCGGGCAGGAACCGCATTTCAGCGCCCTTGCCGCACAGGCTGGCGTTGAAACGCCACGGCTTTCACCTTTGTTTACCGCCAGCGCCGGTGTAGTGACACAACATCAGGACGGCTGGCTGCTGGGGTTTTCAGCATTAACCCCCGCTGAAATCACCGCCGCCGTGAACCGTCTGGCTTCGCTGCAGGTGCCTGTCATTTAACAAACAGCGTCAGCAATAGCCAGCCCGTGATGCCGCTGAACAGCAGGAACGGGAAAGAGTAATAGTGAAACCGCAGCCAGATCTTTTTGTCATTCGCCATGCGTAACGCGATGAGATTGGCCAGTGAGCCTATCGCCAGCCCGAAACCGCCGGCATTGACGGCATAAGCCAGCAGCGGCCCGGAAGGTAAATAGTTGATCATCAGGATCGTCGCAGGCACATTGCTGATCACCTGAGAAAGCCCGATGCTCAGCAGATAATGTCCGTAATCTGGCAAGCTATGAATGTGGGTAAACGCAGGCTGCAGGGCATTCAACCCGACCAGTAAACGCACATCGATAAACATCACGATAAACACCAGGATCAGCGGCCAGTCGATACGCAGCAGAACATTCCGCGCCAGCAATAAAAAGCACAGGATCACCGCCAGCAACCCATACAACGCCAGCCCCAGATCGACACAGGCAATAAACACCACGTAAAGGACGACGCAGCTAACCAGCAGACGCTTGCGGAAAGGGTATCCCTGATTGTTTTCAATCTTTTTCAGGCTATGCGACGGAAAACAAAACCAGGTCACCAGCAATAATGCAGCCAGGGTTATCAGCGCCAGCGGTGTCATCTGCCCGATAAAATGCAGGAACGACTGACCGGATTTATTCCATAGCAGGATATTTTGCGGATTACCGATCGGCGTAAGCAGCGAACCGGCATTTACCGCCAGCGCTTCAAATATAATCAGCCGCGTCACCGGCAACGACGTCAGTTTCTTCAGCGTGATCGTCAGCGGAATCACGATGAACAGTGCGACGTCATTGGTCATAAACGTGGACAGCAGCGCCGCCGCAGTGACCAGAAACAGCGCCAGCCGCCGCTCATTGTCGATGGCGTTAATCATCTTACGGCCAACAAAATCAAAATAACCGCTGACCTCAACGCCCTTGGTCAGCATCAGCAAACCCAGCAAAGTGACGATCGTGTCCCAGTCCACAAACTGCGGGAACCGGCTGATTTTCTCCGGCTGGAACAGGGTCAGAATGACGCCAAGCAGGATTAACAGATGCAAAAATCTGTCACGTAAAAAAGGCTTCAATACAGAGCCAGATGCCGCCATCAACATGTTTTTTTCTTCTCTGATCAGAATGCGCTGACGTTACCCGAAGAATTTCGCCGCTGCCAGCGGATAACATCGATCAGCATAAAAATAAGTAAACTCGCGCCCATCACGGGTAATGAAATTGCCAGACCGAGCGTGATCACCAAAATCGGGCATTGCAGGCTGAACGGCACCGACTTCCAGGTTTGCAGCAGAGTAACAACCGGATGACTACCGTCATTGCTGACAGTTCTTCGCAGCCACCACAGGCGATATCCCCAGGCAATCATCACGCAAAGTCCGACACCAAAAATCACCAGGATGGCCTGATTCCAGACGCCGAACAGAATCCCCATATGTGCATCCACGCCCCAGCGGGTGAGTTTGGCGAGCAACGGGAAATCAGCAAAACGCACGTGATCGACAATCTGCATTGAACGGGGATCGACGGACACCGCATCCACCTGCGTCGGCCAGCGGCGATCAACTTCCGTCACCGTCCAGGCTTTCTCCGCACTATACGTTGGACGGATTTCAATCTTGTTCGCCGCAATGCCAGACTCACGCGCCGCCTGTACCACTGCATCAAAAGTCTGTGCAGAAACAGCGACGGCTTGCGGCACAGCAGGCATTTTATGCGCAGACATATCCATTCCCGGCATATCAGGCATGTCTGCCATCTGCGCATGATGTTCCGCATGTTCATCCGCAGGTGCAGCGACCGCCTGCGGATCCAGACTGGTTTTCACGGCAGGCGTCATCCAGCCCATATACGCGCGCAGCACACCGATATTGTCACCCGCCCATTGCGACCACGTCAGGCCGGTAGCGGAGAAGAACAGTAAGCCAGCCAGTAAACACAGGCCGAGCGAGCTGTGCCAGCGGCGGCTGTGCTGCTGTTTTTCCGCTTTCCCGCTGACCTTACGCAACTGGCGGGGTTGACGGCGGCCAGTGAACCAGAGCACGACGCCGCCCAATGCCGCTACCCACAACCAGGAGGCGGCAAGTTCGCTGTAAATACGCCCCGCATCACCGAGTAGTAAGCCGCGATGTAAATCATCCAGCCAGGTGCGGAACGGCAAAATGCCGCTGGTGCCGTACACCGTCATGTCCCCTTTCACCGCCAGCGTCACCGGATCGATGAAAATCGCCCGGCTTTTGGAGGCGCCCAGTTGCGGATCAGAAAACATGACCCGGGTGGTCTCACCGGCAGACGGAGCCGGTCTGACCGCATAAATCTGTCTATCCTGGCCGGTTACGTTTAGCGCCGCATCAATCTGTCGCGAAAGCGGCTGCGGTTCACCGTGTGAGGAGGTGAAGAGCGCATCAGAATAGAGATAATTTTCGAACTGAGGGGTCAGCACATACAACGTACCGGTGAGTGCCGCGACAAAAATAAACGGTCCGACGAACAGGCCAATGTAAAAATGCACACGGCGCAGCAACGCCAGAAAGGCCGCTTGTGCAGGCATTTTTTTACCCGCGCTGGCAGGCAGGTTTGCAGGTTGATTCATAAATCTGATTTCCTGAATTTCAAATAGCACGCCGTCAACAGCGATAACAATCGCAGTTAACTTGAAAAAATTGATTCAGAGGCAGTTACAGAAAAACAGGCGGTGCGCGGGGTTGGGAATCCGTGAAAAACAGAGAAGGGATAAGACGTTGTATAACAGCGCGCGGAGGGGCACGGCTGGAAAAATCCAGCGACCACAGCATCGGCATGGCCTGTAAATCGAGCATCGGTAAATGCACCAGCAGCACGCAATAACCGCAGGCAGCATCGCTCATTTCACCGGAAAGCATCGCTTTCACCGCATCCTGCGGCGCTGATTTACAGGTTTGCTTCTGACAATGTTCCATCGATGAGGCGTGATGGCCTGACATATTCATGTCAGCCATATCTGCATCCGGCATATCCATGTCCATATCGGACATCACCATGCCGGACATCATCATATGCTGCGCACCCTCAGCCACCAGCGATTTAGAAATCACCGGCGCAATAAACAACATCAGGATCGCCACTATCCCGAGCCAGGCCGGAACATGCAGATGTCGATGATGGATGTGTCTGAGTGAGAGCATTATGTCAACAAGGTGAAAATAAGAAGCGGCGAAATTGTACCTGAATTATTGATAAACATATCCAAAATCATTCGAGTTGCATCAAGGCGGCGAGAGAATGAATCCTCAGGAGCTTACAAAAGTAAGTGACTGAGGTGAATGAACGAAGCCAACGCAGAGGCAACCCGAAGGATGATGGATGTAAAAAAGCCCGCTCGGAAGCAGGCTTTTATTGACTGACTTAGCGACAGATTATTTGTCGTTTTTCAGCTTACGCATGACCAGCGTGGCATTGGTGCCACCGAAGCCGAAGCTGTTGGACATCACAGTCGTCAGCTCGCGCTGAGTGGGTTTAGTGATGATGTCCATGCCTTCGGCCTGCTCATCGAGATTCTCGATGTTGATGCTTGGCGCGATGAAGCCGTATTCAGCCATCAGCAAGGTATAGATCGCTTCCTGAACGCCTGCGGCACCCAGCGAGTGACCGGTCATGGCTTTGGTAGAAGACAGTGCCGGGGTTTTATCGCCGAACACTTCACGGATAGCGCCCAGTTCTTTCACGTCGCCGACCGGGGTAGAAGTCCCGTGCACGTTCACGTAGTCGATTGGGGTATCCACGCCGTTCATTGCCATTTTCATGCAACGCACTGCGCCTTCACCAGATGGAGCCACCATGTCTGCGCCGTCAGACGTTGCGCCGTAGCCAACGATTTCTGCGTAGATGTGCGCGCCACGTGCCAGAGCGTGTTCCAGCTCTTCGACAACAACCATACCGCCGCCGCCTGCGATAACGAAACCGTCACGCGCTTTGTCGTAGGTACGGGAAGCTTTGTCTGGTGTTTCGTTGTAGCTGGTGGACAGTGCGCCCATCGCGTCGAATTCGCACGCCATTTCCCAGCACAGCTCTTCACCGCCACCGGCAAACACCACGTCCTGTTTGCCCAGCTGAATCATTTCTACCGCGTTACCGATGCAGTGTGCAGAGGTGGCGCAGGCAGAACTGATGGAATAGTTAACACCACGAATTTTGAATGGGGTCGCAAGGCAGGCTGAAACGCCGGAAGCCATCGCTTTGGTCACCATGTAAGGGCCAACGCCGCGCAGGCCTTTGGCACGCATACCGTCGGAGCCCGCAACCTGATTGCGCGGAGAACCGCCGCCGGAACCTGCAATCAGGCCGGTACGTTCGTTGGAAACCATTTCAGGGGTCAGACCAGAGTCTTCAATCGCCTGTTGCATGGAAAGGTAAGCGTAGATCGAGGCATCACTCATGAAACGCACAATCTTACGATCGATGAGGCCTGCGGTGTCTAATTTGACATCACCCCAGACGTGACTACGCATCCCGGCATCTTTCAGCTCTTGCGAGAAGGTGATCCCAGAGCGACCTTCCTGCAGAGATGCAAGAACTTCCTGCTTGTTGTTACCGATGCTCGAGATGATACCCAGGCCAGTAATCACTGCACGTTTCATTTAATACCTCTTGTACTATTCACCATTTGGGATTTCGTCACGCACTCTAGCGTACAGTTGTACGCCGAACAAGTCCGATCAGCAATTCCTTGTGTAAATCGTGGTAAATTTGCGCGGGTGCAAACGCAGCGTTAAACTCCGGCATCGCCTTGAACTGAGAGAGTTTCACGTGAGCCATAACCCGATCACGCCCGCTGAATTAAGCTGGAACGAACAGGGTACACCTGTTTCCCGACATTTTGATGACGTCTATTTTTCCAATCAGAACGGCCTGCTGGAAACGCGTCATGTTTTTCTCAATGGCAATCATTTTCCGGCGCGTTTTGCCGCTCACCCCCGCCAGTTGTGCATCATCGCCGAGACCGGTTTTGGCACCGGACTGAACTTTCTGTCGCTGTGGCAAGCCTTCGATGCGTTCCGCGAGGCGCACGCCGACGCTGTGCTGCAACGCCTGCATTTCATCAGCTACGAGAAATTCCCGCTGTCTGCCCATGATCTGGCGACAGCGCACACACAATGGCCCGAACTCGCCGCGTATTCCGCGCAGCTTTGCGAACAATGGCCGATGCCCTTTTCCGGCTGTCACCGGCTGCTGCTGGCGGACGGGCGCATCACGCTTGATCTGTGGTTCGGCGATGTGACTACCCTGCTTCCGGCATGTGACACCAGTATGAATCAGCAGGTCGACGCCTGGTTTCTCGACGGATTTGCACCTTCCAAAAACCCGGACATGTGGACGGAGGCGTTATTCCGTTCTATGGCGAAAATGACCCGCCCGCAGGGTACATTCGCCACTTTCACCGTGGCCGGTTTTGTCCGCCGCGGATTGCAGGACGCAGGTTTTGACATCAGCAAGGTGCCGGGATTCGGCGAAAAGCGGCATATGTTAGCCGGTGTGCTGCCGGCAAAAATTGATGTACCTCATCCCGCACCGTGGTATGTGCGCCCGGCGGCGAAAAATGCCACTGAATTCGCCCTTCTCGGCGGCGGCGTCGCCAGCGCCGTATTGTCGCTGGCGTTACTTCGCCGTGGCTTTGCGGTCACGCTGTATTGCGCCGATGAAAAACCGGCGCTCGGCGCTTCAGGTAACCGCCAGGGCGCGGTTTATCCGTTGCTCAATGGCCGCGGCGACACACTGGAAAACTTCTTTGCCCATGCCTTCACCTTCGCCCGCCGCCAGTATGCGCAGCTTGAAAAGCGGGATGTGCCTTTCGATCACGGCTGGAGTGGCGTCACGCAACTGGGTTATGACGAAAAAAGTCAGGGCAAAATTGACGGCATTCTCACAGGCGGCTGGCCGGAAGCACTGGCGAAAGGGCTGAGTGAAGAAGATGTGGAAGCGTTGTGCGGATTGCCATGCGGCAGCGGCGGCGTGACGTATCCGCTCGGCGCGTGGCTGTGTCCGGCAGAACTGACGGCTTCGCTGATTGCGCTGGCCGAAACGCAGGGCTTAACGGTGCATTATCGCCAGCGCGCGACCGCATTAAATTTTGACGCAGATTCGCAGTGGGCGCTGACCTTTGCCGATGGCCATGTTGCCCGTCATCAGGCGGTAGTCCTGGCGAACGGTGCGGACATTACAGATTTCAGCCAGACCGAAAAACTGCCGGTTTACGCGGTCAGCGGTCAGGTTTCGCATATTCCGACCACACCGGCGCTGAGCAAGCTTAAACAGGTACTGTGTTACGACGGCTATATGACGCCGGTCAGCCCGCAGAATCAGCATCATTGTATTGGCGCAAGCTATCACCGCGCCGACAAATGCACGGATTACCGTGAAGACGATCAGCAGGAAAACCGCCAGCGTTTACTCAGCTGTTTGCCGGATCAGCAATGGCCGCATGACGTGGATGTGAGTGAAGGCGAAGCGCGAAACGGCGTGCGTTGCGCGACACGGGATCATCTGCCGATGATCGGCTCGGTGTCAGATTACGACGCATTGCTGGAAAGCTATAAAAAACTGGATCTGGATATTCAGCGTCATCGCCCGGTTGCAGAAGCGCCGGTGTATGAAAATCTGTTTCTGTTTGGCGCGCTCGGCTCACGCGGTCTGAGTTCCGCGCCGCTGGGGGCGGAAATTCTGGCGGCGCAGATTGCCGGTGAACCGCTGCCGCTCGACAGTGACACGCTGGCAGCACTGAACCCGAACCGGATGTGGGTCAGAAAACTGCTGAAAGGCCGCCCGGTCGAATCGCATTAACCAGCCCCTTCTCAGGCAATAAAAAAGCGCAGCCGGTTAATCCGTCGCTGCGCTTTTTTTTACTGAAAAGAGATTACTGAGGGAGAGATGCCTGATACAGATTTTCCCACATCCCCTGCACCAGAAGCTGATCGCGCGGCGACAGTTCACCGGCTTTGATGGCCTTGTCCAGACCGTCCTGAACACGGAGTTTCAACGCTTCGGCGGTGTGTTCACCGTTCTCTTCCGCTTCCGCCACCGCGACGGTCAGGTGGCCTCGCAGATAGCCACTGGCAAATAACTCATCGTCGCTGGCGCTTTCGACCATATCGTCGATTAGCGTTAAAATTCGCGTTTCAAATTCTGCGATCATTACTCTTCCTCTCGTGTTCAGTTCTTATTCGATCGGCTGCAATGCAGGGAAATCTGCAGGCGTCAACGGGGCCGTATTGTAAAACGATTGTAACGCTTTAATAAAGCGCGCCGGTCTTTCAGGGATACCCTGCTCCAGCATACGCAGCACTTCTTCGCGTACTTTGTTCTGGAAACCCACGCGGTCCGGCTCGCAATCGCCGCTGAGATTGTCACAGCTAACGTTGAAACGAAAACCTGCCGCCGCACAGAACAACCATTCGTAAGATTGTGGTTTGACTTCCACTTTCTCGAATTCACTTTGTGTTTGCGCATCGCGGCCATCCGGGCAATACCAGTAGCCGAAATCAACCCGTTTACGGCGCTCAGCACCGGCCACGCACCAGTGGGAAATTTCATGCATGCCGCTGGCGTAATAACCGTGTGCGAACACAATACGGTTAAACGGTTCTTGTTCATCAGCAGGCAGATAGATCGGTTCGTCGTCGCCTTTCACTAAGCGAACGTTGAATTCCTCAAAAAAGCAGGAATTAAAAATGTCGATCAGTTGATGATAGTTATGTGTTGCAGTCGAATCAGACATAATTGCAGTGAAACTCGTTAAAGTAAGATCAGGGGCGACAATATACCCCTGTTTAAACGCGTGTTTTCATGACTTCAGGCAAGCATTCTGCTGCTCCGGACATTATAAATGCAGGCTTAACCACTGATGAATTTCAGCACCATGATTGTCGTAAATCAGCTTGCAGCTCATCACCACGGAAACGATAACCACCATCGGGCGGATCATCTTCTGCCCCTTACTGAGCACCATACGTGCGCCCAGTCGTGCGCCGATAAACTGTCCGGCGGCCATGACAAATCCCAGCACCCAGATCACTTTGCCGCCCAGTATAAAGAAGATCAGCCCGCCCAGGTTTGAGGTGAAATTCAGGACTTTCGCATGTGCCGTGGCTTTTGCCAGATTAAACCCGCATAACGTCACAAAAGCCAGTGCGTAGAAAGACCCTGCGCCGGGGCCGAAAAAGCCGTCGTAGAAACCCACGCAACCGCCGCCTACCAGCGCATACGGCAGAGCATTTAAGCGCCTTGCCCGGTCACTTTCGCCCAGACGCGGCGTCAGTAAAAAATACAAACCGATGCAGATGATCAGCAGCGGTAAAACCTGACGCAATATGTCGGCGCGCAGATGCTGGATAAGGATCGCGCCGATCACCGAACCGGTAAACGTACAGGCAATGTTCAGCTTCTGATCGTTGAGATCCACCACGCCACGCCGCACAAAGTAAAGACTGGCAGAGAAAGATCCGCCGATCGATGACAGCTTATTGGTGGCAATGGCCTGCGCCGGTGACACACCTGCCGCCAGCAGCGCTGGCAGGCTGATCAGCCCGCCGCCACCTGCAATGGAATCAATGAAACCGGCAAACAGTGCAACGAAAAATAAAACAACCAAAACCCACGGGGCAACAATCAACCAGTCCATTTTTCTGTCAGCTCGCTATGCGTGGCGAAGGGTGAGTAAAACGTATTAAAGAACGTGTTTATCCAGCAGCGCCTGACACGAAGGCGGCAACGGAGGCGGCTCTTTTTTCACAGGGATTCCGCTGCCCGGCTTGGGTGGCAGGAACCAGCTTTGCAGCTCAGCGCCACAGCCATCACCCGGAGGCGGCGGTGCCTGATTTTCACATTCGAGGTTACCGACCGGACAACGCAGACGAACGTGCATGTGCGCGCGATGACCAAACCACGGACGCACCTTATGCAGCCATTCACGATCCGTTCCGGCATCCAGACAAAGCTGTTGTTTGATGGCCGGATTGACGAAGATCCGTACCACGTCTTTATCTTGCGCTGCCATTTTTATCAGCGTTTCGATCCGTGGCTGCCACTGAGCTGGCACAATGGATTTACCGTTGGCGCTGACCAGATCGATAGGCTGCGGCTTGAGCAACATCTGTTCGCTCCAGCGCTGACGCGGCAGTTGCAGCCAGATGTCCACATCCAGCCCGGACTGATGACTGGCGTGACCACTGCTAAAGCGCCCGCCAGCCGGCATCGCCATATCCCCGACCAGCATGGTGCCCAGCCCTTTTTGCTGAGCCTGTGTGCCCAGACGGGTGATGAACGCCAGTAAATCCGGCTGGCCGAAATAGCGACGCTGATCGGTACGCATTACCTGATAGGCCGGAGAGTTCAGCGGCAGCGGCTGTGCGCCAACCTGACAACCATTGGCATAACTGCCAATCGCTTGCGGCGTGCCGGAAATGGGCTGGGTGATTTTCTGCCACGGCGTTACGGCTATGGCAGGTGCGCAAAGTGCAAGCGCCAGAAAACTGACGCAAACAGCACGAAACGCAGGTAGCGTGCGTAAAGGATTCATCAGATAAATTACCAGCGTGGCACGGTGGAGTGGACGTCGCCGTTCTGAGCACGCTGACGCAGTAAATGATCCATCAGCACAATCGCCATCATTGCTTCGGCAATCGGCACAGCGCGGATACCGACACACGGGTCATGGCGACCTTTGGTAATCATCTCGACCTGCTCGCCTTCGCGGTTAATCGTACGGCCGGGAACGGTAATGCTGGAAGTCGGTTTCAGCGCCAGATGCGCTACAACCGGCTGGCCGCTGCTGATCCCGCCAAGAATGCCGCCAGCGTGGTTGCTTTCGAAACCCTTCGGTGTGATTTCGTCACGATTTTCGCTGCCGCGTTTTGCGACAACCGCAAAACCGTCACCAATTTCAACGCCTTTCACCGCATTAATGCTCATCAGCGCGTGCGCCAGATCGGCATCCAGACGGTCAAACACCGGTTCACCAAGACCGACCGGCACGTGATCCGCCACGACGGTGATTTTGGCACCAATCGAATCGCCTTCCTTTTTCAGCGCGCGCATCAGTTCATCCAGCGCTTCCAGCTTGCTTTCATCCGGGCAGAAGAACGGGTTGGTTTCCACCAGATCCCAGTCTTTCAGTTCGCAGGTGATATCGCCCATTTGCGACATATATCCGCGCACTTTAACGCCGAATTTTTCCAGCAGATATTTCTTGGCAACCGCACCTGCGGCCACGCGCATCGCGGTTTCACGGGCAGACGAACGACCGCCGCCACGGTAATCGCGCACGCCGTATTTTTGCTCGTAGGTGTAATCGGCATGTCCCGGACGGAACACGTCTTTGATCGCGCTGTAATCCTGCGAACGCTGATCGGTATTCTGGATAATCAGACCGATGCTGGTGCCGGTGGTCACGCCTTCAAACACGCCAGAAAGAATTTTCACTTCGTCGGCTTCGCGGCGCTGCGTGGTGTAACGCGAGGTGCCCGGACGACGACGGTCGAGATCGTGTTGCAGGTCTGCTTCGGTCAGCGAAATGCCCGGCGGCACGCCGTCAATAATACAGCCCAGTGCCACACCGTGGGATTCGCCAAAAGTAGTGACGCGGAAAAACTGCCCAATACTGTTCCCTGCCATCACGGCTCCTTAACCATTATGTTGATTGTTTTCTGAATGACCGGCACAACACCGGTCATGATTGTCATCGATGACGGGTATATCAGTCGCGGTATGCGCGGAACTCTTCGGCACAATCGACGAGCTGCTGTTTAGTCAGCATAAAGACACCGTCGCCGCCGTTTTCAAATTCCAGCCAGGTGAACGGGATCTGAGGATACTGTTCCATCAGATGCACCATGCTGTTGCCCACTTCGCAAATCAGTACGCCGTTATCGGTCAGGTAATCCGGCGCGCAGGCCAGAATGCGGCGGGTCAGTTTCAGACCGTCGCTGCCGGAAGCCAGACCCAGAACCGGTTCGTGGCGGTATTCCTGCGGCAAATCTGACATGTCTTCTTCGTCCACATACGGCGGATTGGTGACAATCAGGTCGTATTGCAGCGGCGGCAATTCGCGGAACAGGTCAGAGCGGATTGGCGTGACCCAGTTCTCGATACCGTGCGTGTCGATATTGCGCTCCGCCACGGCCAGCGCGTCGGCAGAAATGTCGACGGCATCGACTTCGGTTTCAGGGAACGCGTAAGCGCAGGCAATGGCAATGCAGCCGCTGCCGGTACACATATCCAGAATGTGTTGGGGCTGTTCGCTAAGAATGCCGGAAAAACGGTTGCTGATCAGCTCACCAATTGGCGAACGGGGCACCAGTACGCGTTCATCGACATAGAATTCCATGTCACAGAACCAGGCTTTGTTAGTCAGATAGGCAACCGGAACACGCTCATTAACGCGGCGGATGACTCGTTCAACAATGCGGTGGCGCTCACTGGATGTCAGGCGCGCGGTGTGCATATCTTCAGGAATGTCCAGCGGCAAAAACACGCTTGGCAAGACCAGTTGCACTGCTTCGTCCCACGGATTATCGGTGCCGTGACCGTAATAGACATTGGCCGCGTTCAGGCGGCTGACGGTCCAGCGCAGCATATCCTGAATGGTATGCAGTTCACTGACAGCTTCGTCGACGAAAATTTTGTCCAATTTTATTCTCCAGGCAGTGCACGGGTTTTTAACAGACGTTTAACCCATTATTTGCCGCATAGTTTGCCACGAAGCCTGCCACAAATCAGCAGCTAGTCAACGCACTTGCGCGATGTCTCGAAGAATTTAACCCTGAGTTTTCTTTAAACCGCAGGGGGACGGAAGGTACACTGTCTGTATTGAACGAAAATGACGATAAAAAAATGAAGAAAAAACACCTGCTCAGCCCCGAGGAAGCGGCGTTATTCCGCGAGGCTGTTCCGGGCATCAAGCGCCTGAAAAACGATACGATTACTCACCGCCCGCTACGGAAAAAGGTATCAGAACTGTCGCCTAAAAAGCTGATTCAGGAACAGGTGGACGCGAGTTATTATTTTTCCGATGAATTCCAGCCGATGTTGCAGGAAGAAGGCCCGGTTCGCCATATCCGGCCTGACGTCAGTCATTTCGAATTGAAAAAATTGCGCCGCGGGGATTATTCGCCCGAACTGTTTCTGGATTTACATGGTTTAACACAGAAAGAAGCTAAGCAGGAACTGGGCGCGCTGATCGCCGCCTGCCGCCGCGAGCATGTGCATTGCGCCTGCGTAATGCACGGTCACGGCAAACATATTCTCAAGCAGCAAACTCCGCTGTGGCTGGCACAGCATCCTGATGTCGAAGCCTTCCATCAGGCCCCAAAAGAGTTCGGCGGCAACGCCGCTTTGCTGGTGCTGGTGGAGCTGGACGACAAAATCAGCTGACCGCGAACTCAACACCGATATCCAGAAACGAGAAAGGCACAGCAGAAGCTGTGCCTTTCTTTGTTTAGTTTTCCGTCCCGGAAAACTAAACCTTAGCCATCACCTGGCATGGGCTGAACTGCCAGTCGAAAGTCCCCTGCCCGGTTTCACCGTTCAGTTCAACACTTGCCATCGCGGAAGTGGCGAACATCGGGGGGCAAACACCCGGACACAGCTCTGCCACCAGATAACCGACCAGCGGCAGGTGAGATACCACCAGTACCGCGCTGACGCCGGTCAGCGCCAGATGCTGCAGTTCACTGGCGACCACAGCAGGATCTCCGCCCGGTGTCAGTTCTTTCAGAATATCAATCTCAACGTTTTCAGGCAGCGCCAGACACTGGCGCACTTTTTCAAGCGTCTGCTGCGCACGCAGGTACGGACTGACCAGAACGCGGTCAATTTTGACGCCACGGCCATTCAGCCAGGCAGCCATATGTACTGATTCGTCACATCCGCATTCGCTTAAGGGGCGAACTGAATCGCTTGCAGCTTCGAGAACTGCATCACCGTGACGCATGATTACAACTTGCATATTGCACCGCTTTTGTTAACAAAAATAGCGCCATACAGAAACGCCTTGCGTGCTGTATTACCCATTGCCCAGCATTTCAATCACTGTCTGATTGATGTCTCTCATTACAAGATAGCTGTCAGGCAGTACATCCACTTAACGCGCTGTGCCCACATGCTTTGCATGGTAAGCATCAGCGGTCGGGCATTTTGCCTGAAACTTCACGTAAAGAAAACGCTGTTTTTTACACCAACCCTTACCGCTTGTAAACTATTCAGGCGATTTTTTAACCACTCAGGTTGTAGATCAATCGCTTGGGATTGTTTCTGTACAAAGTCATTCCCACCATAAAAAAGATCCCGCGGGCATTTGTCTGACTGCAAGCATGAAGCATGATCCGTTCCAGATTCTCGCGAAACTCAGCAATAAGCAGTGACCACAATCACACTTTACTGACCTTATCGCCTGTCCCGCTATCTGAACAGAACCGTTCTCCCTGATGCGCCCGACGTAATAGCCCTTCGCATGGGGTGAAGCGCTCACCATACTGATGCGCCAGTCGCTCCAGTGTCTTCACCACACTGGCGATGCCCAACTGGTCCATGTAACGGAACGGTCCCCCAAGGAATGGCGGGAAGCCAATTCCGAACACGGCACCAAGATCGCCATCCCGCGCACTGCGGATCACGTTTTCATCCAGACAACGTACGGCTTCGTTGAGCATCAGCATCACACAACGGTGGGCGATCTCATCTTCTGATTGCTGCACTTTTGGCGTGACATTCAGCAGACGGTAAATCGCCGGATCGACCTGTTTCTTCTTCGTCGCCCGCCCTTTCTGCCCGTAAAGGTAGAAACCTTTACCGTTCTTACGCCCTTTTCGGTCGTCTTTCAGCACTGCATCAAAACCGGAGGGTGCGGCAAAACGCTCACCAAAAGCGTCCACCAGAATCGGACCAATTTTTGTGCCGACATCAATGCCCACTTCATCCAGCAACTGGATGGGCCCGACCGGGAAACCAAAATTCACCAGCGCTTTGTCGATGTGATCGACCGGTTCACCAGCCAGTAAGCAACGCGCCGCTTCATTGATGTAAGGCGCAAGAATGCGGTTTACGTAGAATCCGGCACTGTCGCCCACCACAATCGCCGTTTTCCCCTGTTTCCTGGCCAGCGAGACCGTTGTCGAAATCGTCTGCGCACTGGTGCCCGCATGCGGGATCACTTCCACCAGCGGCATTTTATCCACCGGGCTGAAATAGTGCAGTCCGATCACCTGTTCCGGCCTGTCAGCCTGCTCTGCAATCTTATGAATGGGCAGAGAAGAGGTGTTTGAGGCAAAAATCGTATGGGGGGCAGCATTTTGCTCGATTTCTGCCACCATGGCTTGCTTGAGCAATAAATCCTCAAACACCGCTTCCACCACGATATCAATCTGCGCAAAACCGCTGTAATCCGTGGTGCCGGAAATCAGCATCATCTGCCGTTGCTGTTCGTTGCGGGTCAGCCTGCGGCCTCGCACCTTTTTCTCCAGCAAATCCCAGCTGTATTTCAGGGCATGACGGATGCCTTCGTGATTAATGTCTTTAATACGCACCGGCAGACCGGCTTTGGTGGCAGTCACATTCGCGATACCGCCGCCCATCAGGCCACCACCGAGAATACCTGCACGGCGAACCGGCAAGGGTTCGGCATCGCCACCCTTTTCTTTTTTCAGCGCGGTGGAAGCGAAAAACAGGCCGCGCAATGCCGCAGATTCCGGCGTCATCACCAGCTCCCCAAAGGCTTTAGCTTCCGCCTGATAGCCGCTACCACTGCCCTGATCCAGCCCGGTTTTCACCACATCTATGATTTTTTCGGTGGCAGGATAATTGCCGTGCGTTTTTGCCTGCGTCTGTTTGCGTACAAAATGGAACAGCAAACTTTTGCCCAACGGACCACCGGCCAGACGCGCCTGCCACGGCAATGGCGGACGTGATTTACGTCCTTTTGCCACACGTTCCAGCGCCGTTTGCAGCAAAATAGAATACGGTACTGCGTCATCCACCAGCCCCATTCTCAGCGCCTGCTTCGCGCGAACACTGCGACCGGTTAACATCAACTCCAGCGCTTTAGGCGCGCCGATAAGCCGCGGAAGCCGCTGCGTACCCCCGGAACCCGGCAGTAAACCCAGTTGTACTTCCGGCAGGCCGAGTTGCGTTTTTTCATCCAGCGAACACACGCGGGCATGGCACGCCAGCGCCAGTTCCAGACCACCGCCGAGACAGCTACCATGAATGGCCGCCACCACCGGCACGGAAAAGGACGCAATCTGCGACATCACCGTCTGGCCCTTTTGCGCCAGTTCACTGGCTTCGGCAGCGGTCCGGCAACCGGAAATCATCGTGATATCCGCACCGGCAATGAACGAGTCCGGTTTGCCGGAAATCAGCACCAGACCTTTCAGATTGGGATACTGCTGCGCTTTTTGCAAAATGGCACAGATTTGCTGAGCAAATTCAGCCCTTAAGGTATTCACTTTTTCACCGGGAACATCGAGGGTGATAATCCCCACGTGTTCAGCAGTAAACATCAGAGAAAAAGCAGAAGCCGGTTCGGCAGCTTCCGTATCTGCCGGATTCAGATTTTCCATATTATCTCTCATTGCGCGGCCTCCAGAATCATTGCCGCACCCAGGCCGCCCGCTGCGCAAGCCGTCGTCAGCCCGTAACGGCCTCCCCGACGGCGTAATTCGTGCAGCGTTTGCGTAATCATGCGTGCGCCGGTGGCCGCAAAAGGATGTCCGTAGGCCAGTGAACCGCCCAGAACATTGAATTTATCCCAGTCTATTTCGCCAACTGCCTGACTGCGGCCGAGTTTTTCGCGGGCGAATTCATCACTGGCTAACATTTTGATATTCGCCAGCGTCTGCGCGGCAAACGCTTCGTGCATATCGATAAGATCCAAATCACCCAGCGTCAGCCCTGCGCGGTCCAGCGCCAGCGGCGTGGCATAAGCAGGCCCGAGAAGCATATCTTCCCAGACGTCGATGGCAGCAAATGCGAAACTTTTCAGGTAGCCGAGAGGTTCAAGGCCCAGTTCACGCGCACGGGATTCACTCATCATTAATACCGCCGCCGCACCGTCAGTCAGCGGCGTGCTGGTGGCAGCGGTAACAGTGCCGTGTTTGCGGTCAAACGCCGGACGTAATTTGGCGTACTGGCTGATTTCAGAATTCAGGCGGATGTTGTTGTCTTTTTGCAGCACTTCGCGGTAAGGCGGAATCTGCGCTGCCATCACCTGCGAGCTTAAATAACCCTGCTCCCACGCCTGTGCAGCCAGCGTATGGGAACGGTGCGCCAGCTCATCCTGCTGCGCACGGCTGATATTGTGGCTTTTCGCCATCTGCTCAGCGGTATCCCCCATGCGCAGACCGGTAGAATATTCGGCTACTGCCGGCGGCACCGGCAATAAATCACGCAGTTTCAGTTTGCTGAAAATGGAAAGGCGCTGCGACAGAGTGCGCGCTTTATTAACATCCACCAGGGCGCGGGCGAGACGTTTGCTGACGCCAATCGGCAGTACTGAAGAAGAATCCGCTCCGCCTGCGATCCCGACCTGCACCATGCCGCTCATAATGCTTTCGGCCACGTTGGCGACCGCCTGAAAACTGGTGGCGCAGGCACGTGAAACGCTGTACGCATCGGTCGACACATTCATGCCAGTGCCGAGCACAATTTCGCGGGCGATATTCGGCGCTTCCGGCATCTGGACTACCTGGCCGAAAACCAGCTGATCGATGTGCTTCGGGTCTATCCCACTTTTTGCCAGCAGCTCACTGACCACAATTTTGCCGAGATCGACAGCAGGAATGCCGTGATAAGCGGTGGCCTGTTTGGCAAACGGCGTGCGCAAGCCGTCGACAATCGCAATGCGATCGCCCTCACGCGTCACCAGTGGAATAACGTTATTCATACGAGCTCCTGAGAAAAATAGGGTCCTAAGAGGTCAGACCTGATAACTCAGTTTTAACTATGTATTTACATTTGGCAAAGTGAAAGGCAATGAAGTGCGAGCAACAGCAAATTTTTCTGAAATAAGAATGAGAAGAAAGGCGGCAGGCAGAAATAGCAGACAAAAAAATACCGCTTATTTAAGCGGTATTACAACTTCCCCTAAATAATTTGAGTCGCAGGAAGGCGGCAATCGAAGTAATCCCGATGAGCTGACATAAGTCAGTGATTCGGGTTACTGAGTGCAGCCAACGCATCTGCGGCTCAAAGTATGACGGGGATTAACGCAGCCCGAGCTGGAAGATCATCGTTTCAGCCTGACAGCTGAAAGTAAAATCGATATTCAGTTCAACACCGCCTGCCACTTTTTCGATACGGCTGGTGATTTCGCACGGCTCAGATTCTACGCCGCGGGCACGTTCGGTCAGGGCTTGCAGGGTTTCTTTCGCCTGGGCTTCGGTTTCGAAAACGCGGCTGTAAGAAGCAGTGCAATCAGTGTTGTCCATGATGGTACCCACATCTACACAACAGCAGGCTGCGGTTTCTTCCGCACCACATTTGTTGATGGAATGCAGAGGTTGAGTGGATTTAGAGGACATGGTTACGTCAGACATAATTTCTCCCCGGCACCAACGGCAACATCCACCGTCTGGCCTGTTTGCGAATAAAGTTTTATTTCCAGCCTGTATTTTACGCCACCTCTCTGACAACACACTAGCACTTACTTATTATGTGCCTTTCAGGTGATCCAGATCACGTATATGTAAGTAATCGATGATTACAGCGTTATTGTTCTCACTTTAACGTTTCTTAATTGAACTTTTATTGTTTGTTTTTTGTTAAGCAGATCCAATTTCTTGCATCAAATAAGAAATATCAACGAAACATTATTGCAACTTCACCACAGGTCAGACCTATACTTCGCTCACTGGTCTGATTTGTCAGACTGATAACGGACCCTACAATCCCGCGCTCATTGTTACTCCATGTAACATTGTTTGATAAAAAACATAAAATTGAGGTTTTGGTCATGAACCAGAAAAACCTGTTTAAAAGATCAGCTCTGGCAGCTGCAGTGGCAATTGTTTCCTCCAACGTATATGCAGCAGGTTTTCAGTTAAATGAATATACCGCTGCGGGTTTAGGTCGCTCTTTCTCGGGTGAAGGTGCCATCGCTGACACCGCGGCATCCGGGAGCCGTAACCCGGCAACCATGACCATGTTTGATCGTCCTTCCTTCTCCGCGGGCGCGATTTATATCGACCCGGATGTCAAAGTGACGGGCAACTCGCCGGTTACAGGTCAGAGCACTGATGCGGATAACATTGCACCGAATCAGTGGGTACCGAACCTGCACTTTATTATGCCGCTCAATGATCAATGGGCCGTCGGTGCATCAGCTACGTCAAACTATGGTCTGGCGACAGAATTCAGCGATAATTATCCGGCAGGCCCGATCGGCGGCGAAACTGACCTCACTACCGTCAACACTAACTTAAGCGTTGCTTACCGTTTGAACCAGCATTTCAGCTTCGGCCTGGGCTTTGATGCCGTTTACGCGAAAGCTAAATTCCGTCGTACCGCCGGTGAACTGGTGCCAATTCAAACCGGTGGCCGGCTGCCTGCGGATACGGAAGCCGCCAAGCTGAAAGGCAATGAGTGGGGCTACGGCTGGAACGCCGGTATCCTGTATGAAGTGGATGATAATAACCGCTACGGCTTCACCTACCGTTCTGAAGTCAAAATTGACTTCGATGGCGAATACCGCAACGGCATTCCAAAAGCCTTAGGCGGGACTGGCGGTCAAACTGTTCCGGGTTCCCTGACCCTGAACCTGCCAGAAATGTGGGAAGTGTCCGGTTATAACCGTGTGGCACCAAAATGGGCGATTCACTACAGCCTGGCTTACACCAGCTGGAGCCAGTTCCAGGAGCTGAAAGCCACCGGTTCTAACGGCCAGACGCTGTTCCAGAAAGATGAAGGCTTTCATGATGCTTACCGCATCGCGTTGGGTACCACCTACTACTACGACGATAACTGGACGTTCCGTACCGGTATCGCCTTTGATGACAGCCCGGTTCCGGCAGATAACCGCACCATTTCTATCCCGGATCAGGATCGCTTCTGGATTTCAGCCGGTACCACTTACGCCTTCAATAAAGACGCATCTGTGGACGTCGGTGTCTCCTATATGCATGGCCAGACGGTGAACATCAGTGAGAAAGTCGCTGATGGTGTACCGAATTACGAATACCAGGCCAAAGGGACCGCCATGCTGTACGGCGCGAACTTTAACTACAGCTTCTGATGAACTGAGTGATACGCCTGATATAAAAAAAGCGCCAGAAGGCGCTTTTTTTGTGTGTCCGGAACGGTTATTCCGAGTCGATATCTTTCAGGTCGCCCTGAATCAGTGCGGCGTTCGGGTTTTCCTGCGGCATCAGCTGACCGCCTCTTGCCAGGAAATCATGACGCTGGAAGTAAGCCTCACGTATAAACAGATACGGATCAGAAGAGTTACGGATCAGGCCATCAGAATCGAGCAGTTCTGCACGGGTTTCCACCCCTTCCAGTACCCATTTACCGGCTGACATCCAGAATGTCAGATAGCTGAGCATCGGATACAAATCATCAACCAGATCACCACCTTCATCACGAATTGTCGCGCTGCCGTAACCTGGCAGAACCACATACGGGCCGTAACCCACGCCGTAATGGCCAAGCGTGCTGCCAAAGCCCTGCGCCTCTTCACGCGCCAGTTTCGGGTTCGCCATCCCGGCGACGTCGATCAGTCCCCCCATCCCTAAAATGGTGTTCAGGAAGAAGCGGTTAAAGTGGATCGCTGCACGGTACGGATCGCCTTTCAGCAAGGAGTTAACCATGCTGGCCGGTTCATCCAGGTTGCTCAGGAAGTTGCTGGTACCGTTACGCGCCGGTTGCGGCACGTAATCACGCCACGCCACCGCGACAGGGCGCACAAGATACGGATCCATATAGTTATAGTTGAAGTCGAACATCACCCGGTTGAAACCTTCGAGCGGATCAGAACGTCCCTGCTGTTCGCTGTCCGATGATCCGGATGTGCCGGCACAACCGACCAGTAAAACTGTCGCAAACGCCAGCCCAGTCAGGCGTAAGTTCATGGATATCTCCCTGTTTTTGATCGTCGGTTCCTGATTAAGGAACCTGCTGATTAATCTCAATGCTGACCTGACCGTTGCCGGAAAAATCAGTCAGCGGACTGTCGCCGTACCAGTCACCTGAGGCTGGCGTTGCCAGACCATTTTGTGAAATACGAACGCGTACTTTTAATTGATGCAGCGAAGAAAGCAAGCGTTCCGGCATCATTGCGTTGCTGTCATCGACAGTGATCGCCAGCGGGAAGCGACTCAGCGGCAGCTTTTTCACCGCAACCGGCACCGGACTGCTGCCATCTGTCACCGAAATAAAGACCGTGCCATTCTGCGGAAGTTTCACCTGAGCCTCAGCAGAAAGCGTGACATTGACCGCCAGTTTAACCTGATCCAGCCCCGCTTTTTGTTTTGCCTGCGCAATGCTGGCGTTGACCATTTCCAGGCGTTTGTCACCGGCTGGCAGGATTTTCTGCATAACTTCCCACGCGCCAATGGCTTGCGGGTAGTGTCCCTGTTCATATTCATTATAGGCCAGCAGACTTAATACACGCAGATCACCCTGAGATTTTTCCAGCATACTGCGCAAAAGGTTGCCGCCGGTAAGGTTATCCTGCGGATCGGACGAACGGGTTAACACTTCGGCATAACCGAGTTTGACTGACATATCATCCGGCGCGAGCTGATAAGCGTGGGCATAAGCCTGCGTGGCGGTGGCGGCATTATTGAGCGCCATCCCTACACGGCCAAGCATCACCCAGTCCTGGATATTATGCGGATTTGCCTGCAAATCGGTACGCAATCCGAGCCCTAAATCCTGCACGTCGGTGGCGGTCAGCGGCGCGCCGTGGTCATCAGCAATGCGATGGCGTAAATCGGGCATACGCTGCATGACCTGATTCCACGCACTCACCTGCCCCAGACCACCGGCGTAGAGATACAAACCGAGCGTGATCATCACCAGCAAAATAGCACCGGGCACCAGCGTCCAGCGACCAATCGGCTGAATGGCGGCGGACACCTGACCCGCCGGAATATCAGTCAGTAAGTTTTCCTGCAATTCCTGAATATGCGCCGGACGTTCGTCCACCACGCCCTGCGCTTCGTCTTCTTCCAGCTCAGTCAAACGGTGATGATAAAACGCTTTATTCAGCGCATCGCGGGAAGTGTGTTCCGCGCGGTCGCCACGGATAACCGGCACGATAAACAGCGCCAGTGCAATAACCAGCATCACTACAATGCACAGCCAAAAAATGCTCATGATCCTTTCCTGTCGCTGTCTTTAAGTAACTGCGCCAGGCGCTGTCTCTCTTGTTCTGACATTGATGTGGCCGTGTTTTCAGTGCGCGCAGCACCCCGGCGGGAACGCATAAAAATCATGCCTGCGCCGATAACAATGACCAGCACCGGCCCGAGCCACAAAATAAAGGTAGAGGGCGTGACCGGCGGTTCGTAAGTCACGAAATTGCCATAACGCGCCACCATATACGCGACGATTTGCTGTCTGTCCTGCCCTTCATTAAGCAACTGAAACACCTTGGTACGCATATCGGCGGCGATGATCGAATCCGACGCGGCAATATTGGTGTTCTGACATTTCGGGCAACGCAACTGCGCCGTGATGTCCCGGTAAGCCTGTTCCTGTTCCGGCGATTTGAACTGATACGTGTCGATGGAGGCGAACGCGCTGACACTCAGCAGCATGCCCAGCAACAACGCAGGCAGCGATGAAATCAGTCTCATACATTGCCTCCGTATTTTTTGTACAGCGGCAGAACTTCGGTCTGCCAGACTTTTTCATTTAAGTCACCGGCATGGCGATAGCGGATAATGCCCTGCCCGTCGATCAGGAAGGTTTCCGGCGCGCCATAAACACCCAGATCTAACCCCAGCATGCCGTCGCCGTCGTAAAGACTCAGCATGTAAGGATTGCCCAGTGTGTTCAGCCAGTTGACCGCTTTCTGCCGGTCGTCTTTGTAGTTCAGGCCGACCACACGGACACCTTTTGCCGCCAGCGTATTGAGATAATCATGTTCGGCGCGGCAGGTCGGACACCACGTCGCCCAGACGTTGAGCAGCATCGGTTTGCCATCGCGCAGCACCGACTGATCGTAGGTTTTGCCCGCCTGCGCCAGCGATTCCAGTTTGAACACCGGCACCGGTTTGCCAATCAGGGCTGATTCCAGCAGCGTCGGATCATCGCCGTTGGCATTGCGGGTCAGTTGCACCAGAAAAGCCGCGGCCAGCGCCAGGAACAAAATCAGCGGAATAAAGAGAAGTTTACGGTTCATGCTTCTTCAGCCTCCGTCAGACCTTGCTTCTTAAGCTTTTTACTCATGCGATAACGCGGGTCGAGAATACACAGCACGCCACCGGCCGCCATAAACAGGCCACCGAGCCAGATCCAGCGGACAAAAGGTTTGTAGTACAAACGCACCGCCCACGAGCCATCGTCCATCTCTTCGCCGAGCGCCGCATACAGGTCACGCGCCAGATTGCCGTCGATAGCCGCTTCGGTCATCATGCTGCGCGCCACGCTGTAGAAGCGTTTTTCGGCGTGCAGCGTGGTGACTTGCTTGCCGTTCTGCGTCACATCAATATTCGCCTCACCGCCGGTATAGTTCGGGCCGGTGATGTCGCGAACGTCGCGGAAGATAAAGTGATAATCATGAATATCCACGGTATCGCCGGACTTCATGCGCACATCACGTTCAACGCTATAATTCTGGCTAAACGCGATGCCGATCACCGTCACCGCCACGCCGAGATGGCCGAGCACCATGCCCCAGTGACTGCGTGAAAGTTTGGTCAGACCGCGCCAGAATGAATGACGATGGGTGGCGCGTTCGTGTAATTCCATCAACGTCAGCACAATCACCCACACCGACATCAGCATTCCCACCACGGTCATACCGACGATTTTATCCTGCAACAACCACGGCAGAAGAATCGACAAGACCAGCGTGACGACCAGCGCAACACCCAGACGACGCCACAGTTTGCTGGGCTCATCACGACGCCAGCGCACCAGTGGTCCGATGCCTAACAACAGCGCCAGCGGCGCCATCAGCCAGGTAAACATCGTATTAAAGAAGGGTTCACCGATAGAAATACTGCCCAGCCCGAGCTGTTTGTGGATAAGCGGCAGCAGCGTACCGAGCAGCACCACCAGCATCGCCGCCACCAGCAATACGTTATTGCCCAGCAAATAACTTTCGCGGGAATGCAGTTCATGACGGCTTGGTGCGCGCACCGAGTTACCTTTAAAGGCGTACAGCAGCAGCGAACCGCCGATCACAATGACCAGATACGCGAGAATAAACATGCCGCGTGCCGGATCAGAGGCAAACGAGTGAACCGAGACCAGCACGCCGGAGCGCACCAGGAAAGTCCCGAGCAGACACAGCGAGAACGCAGTGATGGCCAACAGCACCGTCCAGGCTTTGAACGTCCCGCGTTTTTCGGTGACGGCGAGCGAGTGGATCAGCGCCGTACCCGCCAGCCACGGCATAAAGGAAGCATTTTCAACCGGATCCCAGAACCACCAGCCGCCCCAGCCTAATTCGTAATACGCCCACGCCGATCCAAGCACGATACCGATGGTCAGAAACACCCAGGCGGCTTGTGTCCACGGACGCGACCAGCGCGCCCACGCGGTATCCAGACGCCCTGCCATCAGCGAAGCAATCGCGAAAGCAAAGGCCACAGAGAAACCGACATACCCCATGTACAGCAATGGCGGATGGAATATCAGGCCGATGTCCTGTAACACCGGATTCAGGTCGCTGCCGTCCACCGGAAAATTCGGCAACGAGCGGATGAACGGGTTGGATGTCAGCAGAATAAACAGCAGGAAACCGCCGGTGATCATGCCCATCACCGCCAGCACGCGCGACACCGCATCCTGCGGCATACGGCGGCTAAACAGCGCCACGGCAAGCGTCCAGCAACTGAGTAATAACACCCACAGCAGCAGCGAACCTTCGTGCGCTCCCCACGTCGCCGCCACGCGGTAATACACCGGCAGGTGGGTGTTGGAATTATTAGCAACATAGGCGACGGTGAAATCATTCACCACAAACGCATGCACCAGAATAATGAACGCCAGCGCGATGCAGACAAACATGCCGTAAGACAACGGGCGCGCCATCGCCATCATCCGGCCATCCTGACGTGCGGCGCCCCACTGCGGATAAATACTCAGCAATACCGCCAGCCCTAATGCCAGACAGAGTGCAAATGTTCCCAGTTCCGGCATCATGAGCGGTCGTTTCCTTTATCGTTACCCACGTAGGCCGAAGCCGGTCCTGTGTGGTTTTCTTTCATGGCGTCGGCAACTTCCGGCGGCACATATTTTTCGTCGTGTTTTGCCAGAACCTGAATGGCATTCACCACATTTCCCGGTTCCATCACACCCTGCGCCACCACGCCCTGTCCTTCACGGAACAGGTCGGGAAGGATGCCGTTGTAGGTCACGGCAATCGCGCCACGCGCATCATAAATTTTAAAGCTCACCTGCAAACTTTTCGGGTCACGTTTCACGGAGCCGGGCATCACCATGCCGCCGATACGCAGGCGCTGGCCCACCGTCGGCATTTCGTGGTCCTCGCCTTTGCCCTGCAGGATTTCACCGGGTGTATAAAACAAATCAATGTTGGAGCGCAGCGCGTACATCACCAGTGAAATGCTCAGACCAAGACCGATCAGCACCACCAGCGCCAGCGACAGCCGCTTTTTACGACGTGGATTCACAATAACTTCTCCGGGGAAGTGTCCGGTTCCAGCGGTGACGTCTGTGCGCCTGGCTGTTTTTTAGACTGAGACTGACTGATGCGTTTTTCGCGTGCCTGACGACGACGGACGTCGCCGAGGATTTGCCGGTGCTGAATCAGGGTATGCGCCACCAGCACAACCAGCGAGAGCAGCGTGGCAGCGACCGACAGCCAGACATAAAAGGCGTAGCCGCCCATCGCAAAGAAATCATGCCAGCTTGAGAATGCAGGACTCATCCGCGACGCTCCTTATTCACAAGACCGGCCACCCACGGACGCAGACGTTCCTGCACCAAAATCAGGTTTCGTAACCGCATCAGCGTCAGGGTAATAAAGAAGAACAGGTAACCGAAAATCGCCCAGCGCAGCGGATAACGCATGCTCGGGTCGATGGTCTGCTGCATATTGGTGGAACCCTGATGCAGCGTATTCCACCACTGCACGGAGTAATGGATGATAGGAATATTCACCACGCCGACCAGCACCAGAATACCGGCGGCACGCCCGGCCAGACGGCGGTCATCAAAGGCGTTATACAGCGCTATCACACCGAGATACAGAAACAGTAACACCAGTTCGGAGGTCAGACGCGCATCCCACACCCACCAGGTGCCCCACATCGGTTTGCCCCATGCCGAGCCGGTGACCAGCGCGATAAAGGTGAAAACAGCGCCAACCGGTGCCATTGCCGCTACCGCCAGATCGGACATTTTCATCTGCCACACCAGGCCGATAAACGCGGCGATCGCCATCCCGCTGTAAATCCCCATCGACCAGATGGCCGCCGGGACATGAATATACATAATCCGGTAACTGTTACCTTGCTGGTAATCCGGCGGCGCATAGCCAAAACCCCATACCCAGCCAATCAGCAGGCAGGCAAGCCCCACAATCCCGAGCCAGGGAATGAACCGGCCACAGACGTGGTAAAGCCGTTCAGGCCTGGCGAGTTGATGTAACCATTTCCACATTGTTATCGTTGCTCACTCTAAAATGTCACTGTGTGATATGCCGTGAAACCTCGGTGGGTTCTTGCGCGGTCAGTGTTAAATCACCCGCACTTATTATTGGCAGCTCTATTGTTCACTATAGAGAAGTGTGATGTTAGTCAAAGGTTGCGTTTTTTCTTCTCTATTGTAACGACACGTAAAATAATTCTGTGCTATCGCCTTTTACCGGCAAAAAGTGTCAGTGGATACTCACTCTCAAAGCGGCGGCGGTGGCAAAAGGCGCTAACGTTGCGCTGCCTGCCAGCATCGCGCCAAGAATGGCGAGATAACCGCCGATCGGCATCGACATCGAGGCGGCATCAATCGCGCCGGTGGCAAAAATCAGCACCGGAATATACAGCGGCAATACCAGCAGACTGAGCAGAACGCCACCTTTGCGCAGCCCGACGGTCAGCGCCACACCAATCGCACCGATAAAACTCAGCGTCGGCGTGCCCAGTAAAATCGTCAGTGCGACGGCTTTCCAGGTCTCAAAATCCAGCGAAAGCAGCAGCGCAATCAGCGGTGAAAGGATCAGTAACGGCAACCCCGTCACCACCCAGTGAGCACATACTTTCCCCAGAACCGTGAGTGCCAGCGGCGAAGGCAATAACAGAAGTTGCTCGAGCGTGCCATCGAGATAGTCATCACGGAACAATCTTTCCAGCGCCAGCAGGGAAGATAACAGCGCGGCGACCCAGACAATGCCGGGCGCAATGCGCGCCAGCAGTTCAGGCTCAGGGCCGATCCCTAACGGGAACAGCGTAATCACAATCAGGAAAAACCACAGCGGATTGATAATTTCAGCGCTTTTGCGAAAGGCAATTTTCAGTTCGCGGCGCAGGACTTTCGTAAACATTCCTTTTATATCCCCTTCGCGTCACACCGGCTCTGCGCTGGTCAGACGAAGTTTTCGCACGTCGCGGTTAACACCCTGCAAATCCTGATGCGTTGTCAGCAACACCATTCCACCCCGCTGCGCATGCTGTTCGAACAGCGCAATCAGTGTGGCAACGCCTTGTTTATCAATGGCGGTCAGCGGTTCATCGAGGATCCATAGCGGCGCATCGCTCAGCCACAGACGCGCCAGTGCGACGCGGCGTTGCTGCCCGGCGGACATCTGCCCCACCGTCACATCTTCATAACCCAGCAATCCGACGTTTTCCAGCGCCTGATAAATCGCTTCCGCGCTGGCATTACCTCTGACCATCGGGCCATTCACAGACAGATAAAAGGCAAGGTTTTCAAACGCAGTAAGCACTGACTTTACGCCGGGCTGATGGCCGAGGTACAGAAGCTGCTGATGGAAAATATCGCGCTGACGGCGGGTACTCACGCCCTGCCAGCGGACTTCACCGGCGTCCGGAGAGGACAGCCCGGCAAGAATACGCAGTAAACTGGTTTTACCGGCACCGTTACGGCCTTCGATCTGCACCATTTCGCCCGGTTCGATAGTGAAACTTAAGCCGCTAAACAGGGTTCGTTCATCACGAACACAGCTCAGATCAAGGGCTTCAAACATGGTGATGTCTCTTATTTTTCACAAGTGTGCATCATATCACAGGCGTCAGGCGCGACGCAGCTCAGGGAGGCACAGTTTACCCGGCTGAAAAGCCTGAAATCCGGCAAACATCTTCTGAAATGTTCCATCAGGTTCATGGGTTAACGGTTTGTAACTTTTTTGTATACCTGCTCATAATTCACCTGCCTCGCCTATGCTTACTCATGAACATATCTGCAATCACTTTGCTTTACTTTTGGGGAACAACGATGGCCGGAGAAAAACAGCATCACAATGACAAGGATGTTGACAGTGACGAACATACACAGGGAAAGGAAATCGAGACCGGTGAAGAGAACTTGCCGTCGAAAGCAGCCGCCGTTCACGAAGTTATCCGCATGGAAGGTGAAAAAGAGCTTGAGCGCGACGGACAGGCGTTGCTGTGGTCGGCAATTGCCGCCGGATTGTCGATCAGCGCCTCGCTGATGGCAAAAGGCATTCTTCACGCCCGCCTGCCCGATACACCGGAACGTTTCTTCATTGAAAATATCGGTTATACCGTCGGGTTCATTATTGTGATCATGGCGCGCCAGCAGTTATTTACCGAAAACACCGTTACTGCCGTGTTACCCATCATGCAAAAACCGACCGGCAGAAACATTCTGTTGTTGCTGCGTTTATGGGGCATCGTGCTGGCGGGTAACGTCATCGGCGGCGGACTGGCGGCGCTGGTGTTTCATCTGGTGCCCTTTTTCGATACCGCAACCGACGAGGCGTTTCGCACCATCAGCATGGATATCATGAAAAAAGACCCCGAAGGTATGTTTGTCGGCGGTATGGTTTCCGGCTGGCTGATTGCCACCATGGTCTGGATGATCCCTTCTGCCGGGACCGCCAAACTGTGGGTGATCATGCTGATGACCTACATGGTGGCAATTGGCGACCTGACGCACATCGTCGTCGGATCGGTAGAAGTGCTGTATCTGGTGTTCTCGGGCGCCATTCCCTGGTACGAATTTATCTGGCCGTTCGCCCTGCCGACACTGGCCGGCAACATCTTCGGCGGCACCTTTATCTTCGCGCTGATAAGCCACGCGCAGATCCGTAATGACATGAGTAATCAGAAGAAAGCTGAAGCGAAGAAAGAGGAGCAAGAAGCTGCGAAAAAAGAGGCCGCGAAGCCCTGAGTGGCGAGGAAACGACCAAACGGCAGCCTGATGCCTTATTATTACGAGAAAAATGGGTATACTACGCGGGCGCTTTCCACAGGCGCCCGTGTCTCCTTAGTTAAACGGATATAACAAGCCCCTCCTAAGGGCTAGTTACAGGTTCGATTCCTGTAGGGGACACCATTTTTACTTCTCATTGCGTCTCTTAAAGTCTAAAAATCTATATATTTCAAATCAATAAACTAAAACCACGTCTCAGCACATCTAAGAAAATGCAGTTAAAGCTCGCACAATTGTGTATATAATTGCGTATAACTCAGGTTCGATGCAGAGAGCTATACACATGCCACTCAGTGATATCCAAATAAAACGCGCCAAACCAGCCGAAAAACCCTTCACCCTTAATGATGGGAATGGGCTTTCTTTGCTCGTCGAAACCTCGGGCGCGAAGGGCTGGCGTTTCAGATATCGCTTTGCAGGTAAGTCAAAAATGATTTCTTTTGGAGTGTATCCCGCAGTTTCTTTAGCAGATGCGCGTGCCAGACGTGAAGAAGCCAAATCCCAACTGGCCAAAGGTATAAATCCGAGTGAAGCCCGCAAAGCGGGTAAACTTGCTCAGCTGTCCGCTGCTGGCAATACCTTCAAAGCTATTGCTCTGGAATGGCATGCCGCTAAGAAAGCATCCTGGACAGAGAATTACGCTCAGTCAGTGATCCGCCTTCTTGAGTTGAATGTATTTCCTTTCCTGGGTGAAAGGGCTATTGATGGGATCCAACCTTTAGAGTTACTGCTTGTACTTCAGAAAATTGAAGGCCGGGGAGCGGTCGAATTAGCCAGTAAAGTACGCCAACGCTGTGGAGAGGTATTCCGCTACGCTGTTATTACTGGCCGCGCTACCTATAACCCAGCTCCAGATCTGGCCAGCGCCTTACAGACACCAAAAAGAAACCACTACCCCTTCCTGATGGCGGATGAACTCCCTGCTTTCATAAAAGCTCTGGATACCTACTCAGGCAGCATCATCACTAAATTGGCCACGCAGTTGCTGATGCTAACCGGCACCCGAACAATCGAATTAAGGGCAGCAAGATGGGAGGAGTTTGATTTAGAAAATGCTCTGTGGGAGATCCCTACCGAGCGCATGAAGATGAAGCGCCCTCACTTGGTTCCGTTATCCAGGCAGGCAGTGGAGATCCTTCGCCAGTTAGAAACGCTTACAGGGCGATATCAACTCGTTTTCCCTGGTCGCAATGATGCCAGTAAGCCAATGAGCGAAGGGAGCATTAATAAGGTGCTCAAACTGATCGGATATCATGGCAAAGCCACAGGACATGGGTTCAGGCACACCATGAGCACTGTCTTGCATGAGGAAGGTTTTGATAGTGCTTGGATTGAGATGCAGCTTGCGCATGTTGATAAGAACTCTATACGTGGAACTTATAATCATGCGCAGTATTTAGACTGCCGTAGAAAAATGATTCAGCATTACAGTGATTTTTTATTAGGACATAATCAAAATTAATTATCATCTTCCTCTCTAGGCACACTCTCAATATTTTCAATAGTTGAGCGATTCATTATGGCCATACTATATGAAGAGAAAACTTTGAAGGTGGTTTTCGCAGTCCATAAAACCACTATTGCCTCCAAAAAATATAGAGAAGACACAACAATAAATGAATAATAAAACACATCAATTTTGTAAGGCATAATTACAGCCACTGATAAAATATAGTTTATTATGACAACTATAAATAAAACACTCAAACTCACCACAGAACATATTGATATATCGTAAAAAGCCGCCTCCTCATCCTCAGATGTAATTTCTCTAACCTTATTTTTCTTGAGATTTTTTATTGCTTTAGGAAAAATCAAAGCAATCCAAGCACCACTAATAGCAAATATTATAGAAGCAACGCTAATCAATGTATCTGTAAGATTAGTCAGCTTTAATGAGTCACTATTTAGAGCATTCCTTAACACTAGCTCAAATTTATTTGATAAAAAATAAACAAGCGCCGAGATGATGATAAAAATAATAACTGGAGACCAATTATAAACTTTTTCCATCAATAATTTAAACATTTTAAAACCTCAACAATTAAGCCTGAGCATTTAATATTTCTATTGTAGAATCGTCATTATTTTGTTCGTCGACATTCTTACCGCTACAAGAAAGCTTAATAAAATTATCGATGCGATTATCGAAATTAAGTGCCTTTATAATATCACTTGCATCATAAGGCCAGGTAATGATTTCATCAACCCTAGAAGCTGGAGTTTCAAAAACAACTTTCTCCTTAGCTTGGCTATTATCTAAATTTACAATTTCCTGTTTTCTTTCCCTTTGTATAACGAAACTCACATTACCAATATCATACGTACCTTTTATTGTTGCTAAGTAATCTTTTAGCTGTGTTGAGCTATCAAATGCAACATCAACCTGCATTCTTACTGTTGAATCAATACTCGTTTTATCTGACTGAGTTGTGAAAAGCTTTATAATGGGCTTCAGATTCAATAGAGACTGGGAAGAACCACTACTTACAGTAATTTTTTCTTTTGTTATTATTTTTATCACATTCTTAAAGTTTAAGATCAAATCCTTTTCGACGGATGCATTAATATAACGTTTAAACTCCAAGGAGAAATAACAGTAGTTTTTATCTGATTTTTTAACTTTATAACCACCACTAAATTTTCCATTTTCTCCTAGAATATGATCAGAAAAGCTTGAAAAATTATGCATAAAGTCTTTGATATATTGCATCAGAATAGCTGTTTCAGACGAAGCACCTTTAAAATCCAAAGTGATAAGCTTACGCTCTTTAGTGGCTACATAGTAGTAAGCTGGAATCCCTGGGATTCTATTTTTTCCTACTTTGGTATGAGAGACGGTATTCTTATCACCAACATTTCCATTTTGCGGAATTGATAAAACCTTATTATTATTACCAATATAACTATTCCACAAAACTATCAGAAAATCATCACCATATTTTTTGATATCATAACAATATATTTCATTCGTTGACTTCGAAGAAACCCTGCTGTTCTTGAAGGTTTTTTTATCTAAAAACTTTATCAATGGATCGATAAATTTACTTATATCACTCAACCTCTCCTTATTCTCTTTATAATCAGAAAGACAAAATTTTGTAATATCAAAAATCTTTAAGTTACATTCTTCAAGCTTCATTCTTGCCTCAGTTTTTTAAATAAAACCTTAGGGGATTTATAAGTTCTTTTTCAACCAAGCCGATTCACAAATCGTATTATGCCAAGCAGCTTCTAATCCTGATTTAATGACAAAAACGCTGTCATTTGCATCAACATATTTCATAATAAAGTCTCTGACTTGAACAGCAGAACCTGCTGAAACAACAGCCCAAACCGACTCATTGACTTTAGCCCAATTAGGATAGTTTTTTATTGCTTTATAGAGTTCATCATAATTTCTTCCGGGCTTCCTGAGATCATAAGAAATAATATAAGTTGGCATTATTACATCCTCTTAAACCTGGAAACTTTTAGAAATAAACATAAACCAAGTTTACGTTAGCGTAAAGTATTTTAGATAAACTATTCACAACCAAAGCCCCAGGTTATTTTTTATTCAACACATTCAATAGGATAGGCAATAACATTTCGGTCATATCGAAAAAAGCAAGTTGCTTAATCGGTGTAAGAATTGTCATTGAGAGAAAGCAACTTATTTTTATAAAGGTCAGCTTCTTTCCTAAAAAATGAAAAAATGACGAAAATTGCACTACACCGCACCCGCCTGCGGTTTTTGTAATGCATAATTTTTTCAGTTTTCATTTTCTACAAACCGATACCCCAGACCGCGCCGCGCCTGGGGTTCTCTCGCTGAACTCAAAATGAAAAGATTGAAACGAATTTCAGAATTTTTCAGTTTTAAAGTTCTGGCTATCTTGCTGAATGCCGGTCAACCATATGTTTAAAAACAACTTTTATATTTTACGTGGAAATGAGTTAAGGAAAAGATAATGGTGTGCGAGGTGGGTAAAACGTGAGAACCCTTGCACCACGCGGCCTGGTAGCACAAGGGATGAAAATCAAAACTGAAAAAAATGTAAGGCTAAAAACCTGTGAGTCCGCGTTTGAGTATTTCGCTCACCGGATTAACTTCGGCGAACTACCGTACTTTTTGTCTCACTGTTTCGTCGTTCTTCTTCCCACGTTTCTTTTGCTGAGTTCGTCAGAAAAGCCGCTATTTCTTCGCGCTGTGCGGGCGCAATGTTGTCAGCAATATCCTTTACTATGCGGTTGTACGTCCTGCCGCTTGGGCTTAGGGTATGCGAGAAAGTCATATTCATCACAAAGGTGTGACCACATTCCGGATCCGAACAGGAACAGTAGAGGTCAGCAAAATGCTTATGTTTACGGTGCGTCTTTTTGATTACGGCCGCAGCATCACACTCCGGGCATATCACTTTGAATACTCGCATCCTATTTTATCCTTCTAACCCCAGCCCGCCAGAAAGAAGCCTCAAGCCAGGGTTTCATGTTTGCTTTATCGTTTTTGACTGGTAACAGTGGTAACACTGGTTACACCCCTGTTTTGTATATAGATATTCCGTTACCTCGTCCTGTTTATTACTGGTAACCACTGGTAACGCTCTGCACTTTGTTACCAGTGTTACCAGTGACCCTTTTTTACTGGTAACAGGCCGAGGCCTTGCCGTAAGTGGCTGTAACCAGTGTTACCTCTGTTACCAGTTATAAATAAGACTCGTGCGAGAGTATTATCCTAAGACGGTGCTGTTGAGCTGATAGACCCGTTTAACCCCCATCTCTGGCAGGCGGAGGCTTTTCTGGGTTCTAGCTTCCTCCTCCGGCACGTCGAGATAACCCGCCGTCGCGCACAGCCTGGCCACCTTCTTGGCATCAAAGCCCTTGGTGACCTCCTTCCAGCCAGTAGGCAGCACGTAGAAGGTGGTCACCGTTTCCTCCTGGCCGCTGCCCTTCTCTACGCGGCGAAAGCCCACCATATTGGCCGGGCGGCTGTGTGAGTCGTGCCAGTCGGCAAAGCGGCTGTACTGGTTGCGCGTCATGAAGTCCCTGACCTGCTCCAGCGCGGCGGCGTCCTCCTGGTTCGCCGTATGGCCACGGTCATACATCCACGCATCCAGACAGCTTTTGGCGGCGTTGTAGGCCTCTCCGGGTTGCCAGCCGGTGATCCCCGCCTCGGTGGCCAACTCGCCCGCCATCGCCACCAGCGCAAAGCGCGTCACCGCGCGTCCGACCTGGTTCCCGGCGTTGTCGGGCGTCAGCCTGCGGGTAAACTCTTTCAGCATGGCCTTGGCCTTGCTGGTCATGCCCGGAAGATCGGCCGTTAGGCAGCGCAGCCACTCCCTGAACGGCGCACCGTGGCTCAGCATCACGGACTGCTCAAGATGTTCGGCCAGCGCCTTGCCGCCAGCAAAACCGTGCAACTCCTCAAAAACGCCGTGCTTGCCGGTGTCGCTGGGGATTTGGATCATCCGCACCTCAACCCCGGCGTAGGTCTTTTCCCCCACGTTGGCGGCGTGTTCGACCAGGGAAAGCTCGCCGGTGGACAGGAACAGCAGGCACCAGCGGTTAGTTTCCCGCACGCTGCCGTCCGTTCTCGCCCGCGCTTTACCCTGGCCGTTCGCCAACATGTAGGCAATGTTCCCCGCCTCTCTGCCGTCTACTTCCCGAATTTCATCCAACATTAGCGTGGCGTCGTTTCGGCGGCTGGCGGTGCCTTCCAGTGCGTTGCCGGTGGCACGCCAGGTGTGCCAGAAATCAGCCCCGCCGCACACTGACGCGGCCACCTTCATGGTGGTGGTTTTACCGTCGGTAGATTCCCCCTTGAGGTGATATCCGCCCCCGCCAACGCCCACCAATTTCAGCAGCGGCGCAGCGAATGCCAGACTCACGGCAAAGGCCACACGCCCGTTGCCAACGCAGTAGCGGGAAACCTGATCCCGCCAGTCTTCCAACGTGCCCGCCGTTCTGAAATCCCGCCCCTGAACGCTTGAGGTCTGCAAAATAACGGATTCTGAACCGACGCCGATCACTTCATCCTGGAGAACGTACACCGAACCGTGCCACCCGGTTTTGGTCACGCAGGTGACTTTACGCTCTGGCTTGCACAGAGAGATGTATTCCATCAGGTGCGCACGCGCCTGGCCGTTAATATTGATGTACGACAGTCCGTTAACCAGCAACGTGCGGCGCAGCTCTTCCCCGGCACTGGCCAGCATTTCCATCGGCATTGCCCATTTTCGGCTGATCCCGTTGGTATCCTCCCACTCCAGCAGGCGGCCGTAGTTACTGCCATCTTCGTCGCAGGTGATGGCCGTGACGCGCACCGGGCTGCACAGCTTGATGTTGCGGATCTCCGTGTCACCGTCGGACTTCTGCACCTGTTTGTCGTACCACAGGTATTCCTGCGTCAGGCGGAATCCCTGGGGCAACTTGGTTTTGCCTTTACCAAACAGCACAAGTTCTTCTTTAAAAGCTTCTTTGGCGCGATCCATGCCGTGCTCCTGGCGGAAATCGTCCCAGTCGGCCTTATGCCTCGTGGGCGGCACCGTCACCCAGCCATTGACCGCCTTAGCCGCCTTTTGTGCGCACAGCTTGCCGGTGTTTTCCTTGCCGTCGTCAAAGTCGTTATCCCCGGCAATGATGATCCGCGCCTCCGGCCACTTTTCACGCACTGCCTGCGCCACGTTAAGCAGGTTGTTTGCCGAGACGGCAGCCACGCAAACCCCGTCCGTCAACCTGGACACGGTGAGCGCCGTCGCAAACCCTTCCGTGATCGTCACCTGCTCCGGGGCGATATCGCCCGGTTCAACCACGCTGATGAATGAGCCGGCCAGCGCGGAATGGGGTAACAGCCGTTTATCACCGTTGGGGTGAATAAGCTGTGCGCCGGTTTGCAGCCCCTGCGCATCGGTTAAGGGCAGCAAAAGAGAGCCGGGGATAAACTCCACGCCCCCGAACGGCTTCATGACCTGAGTAAGCATTCCCTCGGTGTTGTCTAATCCCTTCCCTTTCAGATATTCACTTTCGCCCTGAACGCACTGACCCAGCAGCGCACGATACGCTTTCAGGCACGTCGCCCGCTTTTGCTCCGGGGAGGCTTCTTTTCTGGCGGGCGTGTTTGTCGATAATGACGCTGAGGCCATCGCCAACGCCGCCGCCACTTCTTTGGCGGCTTCCGCCGCAGTCGTCCCGCTGACCAGCCGCACTAAGTCCAGCCCGTCGCCGTGTTCACACTGCGAACAAATCCAGGTGCCGCGCCCGTCCTTATCATCAAAGCGAAAGCGATCCTTCCCGCCGCATTTCGGACAGGCTCCGTGCTGGCCATTGGCCGGAACGGTGATACCCATCGCAGGAAGTATATGTGGCCAGCGGCCTTTCGCGGCGCTGATCGCCTCTGATACCGGCTTGTGACTCATAGCGTTGCCTCCCCGTCCTGTTCATCCATGATGCAACTGCCTGCGGGAAATTCGCCGTCCGGCGCACCGTAAATAATGTCTTGATAAACCCTGCCCAGGCGCATCGTGCCGTAACAAGAAAGCTGCATGGCTTCGCTCATAAATCCCGGCTTGAGCATCTTATTTAATTCCTGCGCGGCTAAACGCCCGCCTTCAATTGCGCCCAGCTTTTGAATAAACGGATGCTCAATATGATAAATAATATTGGCTGCAACCTTATCCAGGCTAAGAGGAATACTTTCACCGTCGCTAATAAATACCGCATCGCTATGTTTAGAGACCATCAGGGAAATAAACGCCTGGGAAATATAATGCCGTAATAAGGCCGCACGAAATTCAGCCGAGGTTAACCGGGTTTTATTCAACATCATTTTCCCCCATTTTGACTTCACCTTGAAACATTTCACTGCATCCGATCGCCCCGTCCAGCTGATCCGCCAGGCTCTCAAAAAGGGCGGCCATGCCTTGCAGGGAAATGCTCGACTGCGTGTTACTGGCGGCCAGTGCCAACAACTCGGCCAGACAGGCGGATGCCTGATGTGCTCTAAGAATTTTGTCATGACCTTCATTTGAGAAGGCATAGGGAAAAACGTTTTGGGTTTTATTGCTCATGGGCGTGCCTCCTGCGTTGTACAGGGCAGGCGGCCAGCGAAGGCCAGGACAAAGTCTTTGGCAAGCGCACGCCGGGCATACCGTTCAGAAGATGCTGTGACTTTGAGGCGGCAAGGTACGGCGCAAAGGTCAGCGCGGCGAACGGCCAGGAACAGATAAGTGAATTGCGGGCAAACAAACTGAGGGGCAGAAGCCATACGGCAACCTCCTGTAACTGAGATGAAATCTCACCACGGGAGTTCCTACACTCTTGGGTGGTGAGCTGGACGGGGGTAGGAATACCGGCGTTACAGGATACCGGCCTGACCGAAGTCAGCCCCGCCCAGCCCACCATAGATTCTACGCGGATCAAGCCCGCAAAAAACAGGTGCACTGAGGCTACGACACAAAAAAAGACGCTTGGCGCGTCGTATGTCGCCTGTAACTTATTCGGGTTCCTACGCCCGACTGCCGATTTTGCGGCAGCAACAAAACTATAACGTGAGAAGATCTTTGTAGGCAAACTATTTTTGTTGCCTACAAAGTTAAAAGAAAACTCTACAGCATTAGTTGCAAACCAATTCTTCTGCTTAAATATATTCATTAGTCATTTCCGAAAAATAGTTATCTAACCCGATCTTATTCAACCGGGTGGTAAGATAAATGAAATATAATCAATTGTTTGAAATTGCAGAAACCCAGCCTTTACCGGCCATGGTAATACTATCTTTCAAAGAGAATACTATAGGGTTACTAATAAGCGTCTGGGCATCAAAACGGGAAAAATAACGTTTATTAACACTAAACTTTAGTCGATCGGTTCCAATACTTGCTGGACTATCAGTCACAGCTAATCCACTGAGATAAAAACGACCAACGTCCGGAAAATCGTCTTTAACTTCTATCGAACAAAACAACTTCTGCCCATGTTCGTTGTAGCTCATTAGCTTTGCTGTAGGTCTAATTCTGACATACAGCTTCTTCAACCCTGCGGAAGTCTCACTACGCGCTTCCAAGACTTCACCCAAATTATCTAGATCACGATTATGTTCTTCCCAAATTAATGCGGTATATAACTTAGGATTGTACGTTTCAGCCAAATCAGTGATCCAGGAGGGTTCTATTTTACGCCCATCCATTGTGTCCCCTTCTGTAGCCACACACACCCACCCCGTCGACACCGGTGAATATTCCATTGTTAGCCCCTACAGCAGCGTGATGGCGTTTTCATCCGCCGCCGCATACAAAAATCCATTGCCCAGTGCATAGCCTTCATTGCGCAGATAGGCGTGCTGATACTCAGCTGAATCATCCACAAACTCAGCGCGGAAGCGGCGTGAGCCTTTCTGCGTGTAGATATGAAGATTTTCCAGCGTTGTAACAGCCAGACGTTTACCAGGCATGAATGGCGGAACAAAAGCAAAGCGCCCTGCAATAGAGCTGGTCAGCAACTGCGCCGCAGCAGTATCGGAAAGTGAGCGATCTGCGGCATTAAACAAACGCAGACGTTCTTTTGCTGCCAGTTCGGCACCGACCAAAACCACCAGGCGCGGATCTTCCCGGAAGGCTTCAGGGATTTTATCTTTGATAAGCTGATTAGCCAGAGCATCCAGATGCGGATAGTCGCCACCTTCGCCCAGGCTAAATTTTTCAGTGATGACCTGGGAGCCGTTATTAAACTCTCGTGCTATAGCATGCCAGCCGGTATTAATATCCTCCCCTTTAGGGTTCTCAATGGGATTAGTAGGCAGTCCGGCATATTCACCGTTAAACCCAATCCGCAGCATATCTAAAGAAACAGCACGACCAAAAAAATCAGAGAGAAGGCTTACAAATTTATCAAAGCTATTGATGTTAGCGAGCTGCCCCAATTGTTCGTAAGATAATGAAACACAGGAATCTGTTTCAACTAATTCAAAAGGCGTGCCATTAACAGTTAGTTTCTTTTTAAAACGCCCTGATAACGCTCGCCCTGAATGCAACGAGTTATCACCAATCTCAATAGCTTGCCCGGTAGAACTATCAATATCACGCAGAGTAATACTTCCCATCATCCAACCTGATTCTAACATCGCTATATGCAAAGAATTTTCGGAGGGAGTCGATATGGTAAATTCCCCTTCTTTATTATTACTGAAATATTCTGCACCTCGAGTGAAAAGTTGATGAAACTGCTTCGCCATATCAGGAATTAAATGTACTGCCATGTCTTATACCTTATTATTTCAAATTGATGAATTCATCATGTGTGTTTTTCTATGCATGCGCTGATCATGCAGACATTTACTATTTACATAATCAATGGCCGTCATTCTTTGACGTAGCTCGGCATTTAGATTGCTGAAGTATTCACGATAATATCGAGCCTTACTTTCTCCACCATTAGCTATTTCATATTTACTTGTAGGTATAGTGCATAATGAAATAATTTTTCGCAATGCTGTCTCCAGCATATCCAGCTCTTTCCAAGCATATAAAATTGGACTATCTGACTTATTAAAGTAAGATTCTTTGATCGGACATCCTTTAAGATATTCCATAGGTATTCGCGTAAGAATTACCGGCATCAGACCAGGCGCATTGTTCGCAGATAGTACCTCAGCCTGCTTGCGTAACATGCCTAAAAGCTCTCGACGCTCATTTAATAGCTTGTCGGCAGATGCAATATACCCATCGATACGGTCTTTTCTGTATTCGAGATCCTGCAGATAAGCTCGTAAGCTTTCATAGCCACCAAGTCCGCTACGTTTACCTTTATGGGCTTGGGCAATATCGTCATCAATACTTTTTGCATCAGCCAAAGCATCTTTATAAGCTTTATTAGCTGTATTAATGACACTTAACCCGCGCTCTACTAATAGATTCATTTCTGAAGCATTACACTCAGTATAAGGAACCTCATACCCTGTCAATTTTTTAAATTCCTCACGCAGTGATTTTATTTCATTAAAGCGCTTAATCTCTATAGATCGAATAGCATAACCACCATCAGAGTGCCCTTCACTGAAAGTAATAGATTTATAGTTAAGCACTTGATCAATATTGCTATCTTTACAAAAAATTAAATCTTCACTACCCATTATAACTAACTCCTTCTTTTAATATTTTCTTTAATCCAATCTTCGATTTCACTTTCAACCCACGCAACAGAGCGTTCTCCAATCATTACGTTCTTGGGGAATTTTTCACACTTCATCATTTTGTAGAGTGTTGACCTTGGCAAGCCTGTAGCGCTAATTACAGAAGAGAGCCTTATTAATCTTAATGAGTTAGATTGAATTTCGTTTACAGTATTTATAGACATGACTCTCCCTAGTTAGATGATAAATTAATATTGGACATTCTCAGATGTTGTCGGATGCGCTAAGACTGCCATCATAATTTAGAGTTGTAAATATGAGATGGTTAAAGTGAATTGGCAATTTAATATTGACAATTAAATGTTTTGAAGGGTGAGGAATGCTTATTAAGGGTGCTCCGCAATATTCATTAGTATCTCTTAGTATTCGTTAGTTTCTTTTAGTATTTCCTGACCGATGGGGAATAGTGGTGAGTGGTGGTAAGAGGGTAAATTCTAACGTAAAGATTTGTAAATATATAAAAATAAGATAATCACAAGAAATTTTCCTAACCCATCCTCAACATTGATACTAAGCAAAGTTGGATTACTCATGGTAGTGAGTATATTATTTAATCTTTCAACATCTGGAAGTCATTTATGAAACGCTATGAAAAGATCCTAATTGGGGGTAAAGATAAAAGAGATGAAATTTTTGATGTATGCCTCAGTATTGGCATTACTGAAGAAATGTTAGATAGATGTAGCCTGATCTTTATCATGCAGATTTATGGCACGTACATGTCTAGGGCTGAAAACCCATTCAAAATCGGTGATGAGATTCTTCACCTTGAAGGTTTATCTCGTAGAGGGCAAAGCAGTACCAAACCAGCAACAATGTTCGACAAAAAGGTTTATCTGAAAGGGTTGTGGCACAAGCATTACGTGGGTAGCAGCGTATCTGATATGGCAATCAACTTAATTGGTGCGTTACGTAATTATGGCCTGCCTAAATTGGAAGCTGACGTAAATGAGGTGATGAGTTCTGGACAGGAAAGGTACTTTACGCCTGAGGATGCAGGGCGAATCGCGCATGAAGCTGTTGTAGAAAACTTCCTAAGACGCTCTCAAGAAAAGAGATTAACTGGACACTGGATTATTTATGCTGTCCATGAGGGGCAAAACTTTTATCTTAGTCTCGGCCGCCATAATAGTGATGAAGCAGAGATAAGGCGCAACATTGATGCTGTCGCAGTCCTTGAATTTCCCTTCTTATCAGAAATCTTGCATCCAATAAATTAAATAGCGTATAGAAATACGTATAACATAAATAATTGATATTAACATAAACCATATAAATCAATTATTTATAAATTTAAAAATATTCCTGTAGGGGACACCATTTTTAGTGCTCATAATATTCCCCACAAACACCCTCACCAGCCCGGAACCGCGCCGCCGTTAAAGATCTTCTCCGCCGCTTTCGCCACTTCTGGCGACTGATAGGATTTCAGAAACTCCTGCACATTTTCAGCATCTTTATTGTCCGGGCGCGAAACCAGAATATTCACGTATGGCGAATTTTTATCTTCGATAAACACGCTGTCATGCACCGGTGATAAACCGGTTTGCTGGATATAGGTCGTGCTGATGATCGCCACATCGACTTTCGGGTCATCCAGCACACGCGGTAACTGCGCGCCTTCCAGCTCCATAATATTCAGATGATGCGGGTTTTCGGTGATATCCAGCGCCGTTGGCAGCAGGCCCTTGCCTTCTTTCAGCGTGATCAGTTTCTCTTTTTGCAGCAGCAAAAGTGCGCGGCCTAAGTTGGTCGGATCGTTAGGGATCGCCACCGTCGCGCCATCTTTCAGCTGATCCACAGTTTTGATTTTTTTCGAGTAGCCCGCCATCGGGAACACAAAGGTGTTGCCGACCACCACCAGATGGTAGTCGTGGGCTTTGTTATCCTGATCAAGGAACGGACGGTGCTGGAAAACATTCGCATCCAGATCGCCATGTTCGGTCGCGTCATTCGGTAATAATGAGCCGCTGAAACCGACCAGTTCGACGTCCAGACCGTATTTATCCTTCGCGACCTTTTTCGCCACTTCCGCCACATCCTGCTCTGCGCCATTAATCACGCCGACTTTGATATGTTTTGCATCACCACTTTTTTGATCACAACCCGCCAGCAGTAATCCTGCCAGCAAAAACACAACACCCGTGCGTAAATGAGATAACGTCAGTTTCACTTTTTTTCCTTAAAAAATAACCGCTAATGCGTAATGAAAATGACTATAACAGGAGGATGGTCGCTGTTTAAAAAACCAATAAAGCATCGCTAAGAAGAAAAAAGCATATAGATGACCCCACTTAAGTCCGGACATCCAGATCTTTTCCTTATATCAGTCATAAAAAGTTTGCCCTCCCCGCCCCTTTTCGGAAAGAGTAGGCTTATCAGAAATAACCAATGAGAACCTGCAAGAATGGAAATTATTGAAGCCGGAGAGCAGCATATTCCCGCGATACAGAAAATTTATGCCTGGCACGTTCTCCATGGAACCGCCTCGTTCGAGACACAGCCCCCGGATGAACGCGAGATGGCGGGCCGGCTGAAGAAGATTAAAGAGGCAGGTTTGCTCTGGCTGGTGGTTTTGCATGAGGATGAAGTGAAGGGATATTGCTATCTGGGTCATTATCGCGAACGTTATGCGTATCGCCACACGCTGGAGGATTCTATCTATATTGATCCTGCTTTTCAGAAACGCGGTGCGGGTAAAGCGCTGCTGCGACGGGCGATAGACTGGGCGGAAACTCACGGCTATCGTCAGTTGATCGGTAACGTCGGTGACAGCGAAAATAAAGCCTCAATTGGCTTACATCTCGCCGCCGGTTTTCAGATGAAAGGCACCCTGCATAGCGTTGGATTTAAGCATGGCCGCTGGCTGGACACCGTGTTTATGCAGCTCGCGCTGGGTGACGGAAACCAGACCCTGCCCGCGCAGGATCACTGACAGAAAATACCTGCGGGCCGGTTGCGGCCCGCAGGTTACGGGTTACTCAATCGCTAACTTTTCCCTCGCGGTTTTACGTGTCGCGCTCCCGCCCCAGACTTCGTTGTATTCGTAACCGGTCAGATCTTTAATCACCTTACGTGACACCTCATCGCAGTCTTCCTGCGCGCCACCCAGTTTCAGACGGGCGGTTTCCTTGATCAGGATTTTATGTGTGTCCCGCGTCAGCTTGAATTTGAAGGTCATGTAGAAGCTGATCGCCAGCAACGCACCGGTGGCGAAGATCATCAGGCCAATGATCGCGTGTAACGCGCTGAGCGGCTGAGCACCCTGCCCTTTCACAAATCCACTTTCTTCCAGCACCAGGCCAATCACCATGATGGCAATCGCAACGGTACTTTTACGGGTAAACACCATCACACCGGCAAAAATTCCTTCACGACGTTTTTTGGTGACTATTTCATCGACGTCCGGGATAAAGCTGTAAATATTCCACGGAATATAATAAAGCCCTGAACGTCCAAAGCCTAAAATAACGAAGATGGAAGTAAAGAGAATTAACGGCACCGTTGCGTTGGTGATATAAATATAAAACAGAGCAGCCAGCACAAAGAATATACAACCATAGGCGATTCGCAGCGCGGCAGAAGGCGAAAGATTCAGTCGTTCCATCACCATCATATAAACAATCGTCGATGGCACAGAAACAAAGGCCGCCACACTTAAATATCCGGAAACCGATCCCACATCCTGATTCAGACCATAAACCACATAGTAGGTAAAGACGGCACCGAATACGTCCATGGCGGTAAAGGAAGCAATATAAATAATAATATGCTGGCGGAACATGCGGATATTAAAGGATGAGATAAAATCTAAAACCAGACTCTTCAGATGATGCCAGAGACTGCCGCCTGTTTCCATTTCCGGTTCCGGCTCATTCGGATCCCGCACGTCTTTGGCTTCCCAGGTACACAGCCATGTGGTGAATACCGCGATACAAAATACCGTGGCGAAGAATATGCCGGTATAGGTATACGTCATCGGATTATCTTTACCGGTAAACATCATGATGACGCCCGGCACAGACACAGCCAGGAAACCGCCGAGCTGCGAGCAAATCATACGCACACCGGCGAGACGGGTACGTTCGCCGAAGCGGTTGGTCATCTCGGCGGCCAGCGTTTCCCACGGCACCAGCACCATCGCTGAAAGTAATTCAATCGACAGATATGTGCCAAGATAATACCAGTAGCCCATGTCCTTTACCCAGACCAGCGCATACAGGAACATCAGTGGCGAACTGATCAGCAGGAAAAACCGGCGGCGACCAAACCGTTTTCCGAGCCAGGTATTTCCGAAGTGATCGGTGATATAACCCATGATCGGACTTAATACGGCATCAATGACACGGGCAATAGCAAAAATAGATCCCGCTTCTAAAACGGTTAATCCGCAATACATGGTATAGAAGAATAAAAGCCAGGTACCGATAACGGCGAATGCACCACCGCCAAATAAATCAGTTACGCCATAGCCTATAGCCGTGCCGTAACCTACTCTGCGTTCAGTAGGTTTCATTATTATTATCCTGTGAATGTAGGGTTATTATTAATAGAGATTTAATCAGCCAACGTGATCCATTTCCCTGATTGTGAGGAGCGGTAAATCGCACCGACAATATTCAGGGAAACTTCGGCTTGTGAAACAGAGATATAATTTTGTTCTTCAGGATGACGTACAGAATGATAGAAATTCGAGACTGCCTGACGATGACTGTCGCCCCAGTAGCTTTTGGCTGTTCCTGACGGGCTGTCATCACTTATCAGCAGCGTTTTATTTTCTCCTTCAATCAGCCACAACACGTTGTGATACAACTGCAACAGTCCTTTTTCACAATGAATTTCCAGCAGCAACGGTGAATCGGTGCTGTGGCAGTTCGTTGCGTAAAACAATCCATGCGCACCGTTGCCCATTTTCAGGCTGACCATCGCTGTGTCTTCATTTTCAGTCAGTTCACTGAGAAAGGTTCTTTCCACCACGCCTTTCAGCGCGAGAACACCGCCGCCAAACCACTGCATTAAATCCAGCGTATGTATCGCCTGATTGATCAGCAGGCTGCCGCCTTCAGTGGCAAAACGCCCGCGCCACAGGCTTTCGCTGTAATAAGCACCACTGCGCGACCAGGTCAGAATAGCTTTGATGCTCAGCATGTTGCCCAGTTGCCCGCTTTCCAGCAGCGTTTTAATTTTCTGACTGGAAGGATTCAGACGGTTCTGGTAACACACGCCTGTCAGCCCCGCAGCCTGTGACGCCGCGAGTTTAATGGCGCTGACTTCTCCGATATTCAGCGCCACCGGTTTCTCGGTAAAAACATGCTTTCCCGCCGCCAGCGCGGCGAGAATAGCCTCCTTGTGCAGATGATGCGGCAGGCAGATATGCACCACGTCAATCTGCGGATCGCACAACATTTCGTGATAATCCGTGTAAAAATCACAACCATATTCCTGCGCCAGCGCCCGGCCTTTGCCAATATCGCACTCCGCAATCGCCCTTAACTGGCAATCCGGTTCGTGCCGGATCGCTGCCACATGGCAGGTATGGATAGACCCGCAACCGATCACCGCAGCCTGGAGAGTTTTCATCATCTGCTCCCGTTTAGTGGGTTCCGTTTGCCAGCATCTGTGCCCGGATGCACAGCTCGGCAGCTTTAAACGCATGCTCCTGGGTCATGGCGTGCTCGGTGCGGTTCAGGCAATCGAGGATCAACTGACCAAAGAACGGGAAGCCGACGTTGCCGGAAACCGGGTAACGGAACTCGCCTTGTTGATTCACCAGATACACCACGTCCTGCTCGCCGAGCGTGAGATCAACATATTTGCGGATCTCGATATAACCTTCGGTGCCGAGCAGCGTCAGACGGCCGTCGCCCCAGGTGCTCAGCCCTTCTGGTGTGAACCAGTCGCAGCGGAAATAACCCCGTGCGCCGTTATTGCCTTTCAGCATCGTGTCGCCAAAGTCTTCGAAACGCGGATACTGCGGGTGATTGAAATTAAGGGCCTGAGCCGCCACAACCTGTGCGTCACTGTTGCCGGTATAAAACAGAAATTGTTCAATCTGATGGCTGCCGATATCACACAGGATGCCGCCAAAACGCTCTCTCTCGTAGAACCAGTCGGGACGCCCTTCACCCTCACGATGCGGGCCGGTACCCAGCGTCTGGATCACGCGTCCGATCGCTCCTTCGTGCACCAGCTGGCCTGCGAAGACCGCACTTTCTACGTGCAGGCGTTCGCTGTAATACACGGCATATTTGCGCCCGGTTTCGGCCACTTTGGCCTTCGCTTGCGCCAGTTGTTCCAGCGTGGTCAGCGGCGCTTTGTCGCTGAAATAGTCTTTCCCGGCGGCCATGACTTTCAGCCCCAGCGCGCAGCGTTCGGACGGAATGCCCGCCCCCGCGATCATCTGCACTTCACGGTCATCAAGGAGTATCTGCAATGACTCCGCGACCTTAACCTGCGGATACTGGGCGACAAACTTCTCCACTTTTACCGGATCCGGATCGTAAACCCATTTCAGGCTGGCGCCCGCCTCGATCAGCCCGTTACACATACCGTAGATATGCCCGTGATCCAGGGCCGCAGCAGCAATCACGAATTCACCGGGCTTTACCACAGGTTGCGGTTTCCCCACCGGCGCATAATTCATACCGTCTTTATTGCTCATGTTCAGGCTCCTTTATCCATATTTTTGCCGAGAGGGATCGCATCTTCATTGGCGAAGTTTTCCACCGATGCTGATTTTTCATAAAAGTGCGGTGCCAGCGAAACCAGCCCGCCGGTCTGATAAAACGGATCTTCCGGCGACAACGGCAGTGACACAATGCTGCGGGTAATGGCGGATTTATAAATCGCGGCAATCAGTTCCAGTGAACGCTTGCCCTGAATGCCGTCAATCAGCGGCGCGGTACCGGTTTCCAGTGCGGTCAGGAAATTGTCGATCTGGCCGGTGTGCAGGGTATAAGTGAGTTTGGGAATCGACTGGTAAATGTCTTCAAGCTGGTTTTCACGATCCGTGTCACGCGCATCAATCGGGAAACCGTTCGGCGCAGAAATGCTGGCGTATTTGTCCCACGGAGCTGAAATTCGCGCTTTCTCGCCCTGAATAACAATCTTCTGATCTTCGCCGTGATGCACCACGGAAGCCGTCAGTTGGGTCAGTGCGCCGGAGTCATATTTGAAAATGGCCGCCGAGAGATCTTCCACTTCGGCATTATCATGCGCAGCGTTGGTAATCATCGAGACCACTTCAGAGGGAAAACCGAGCATCCACTGAATCGCGTCAATATGGTGAACGGCGTGATTGAGCGTGCAACCGCCCGCTTCTTTTTCCCAGGTGCCGCGCCACCACAAATCGTAATAGGAATGACCGCGCCACCAGAAAGAATCCACCTGCGCATGACACACTTTGCCGGTCTCACCGGAATCGAGCACTTTTTTCAGCCGCCAGAACGCGTCGGTAAAACGGTTTTGCGCGATGATTGACAGCGTTTTCCCGCTCGCCTGCGCCGCGCTGATCATCGCGTCGCATTCCTGTAATGACGCCGCCATCGGCTTTTCGCACAACACGTGTTTGCCTGCGTTCAGCGCATTAATCGAGATTTCGGCGTGGACATACGGCGGCGTGCAGACGTCAAAAATGTCGATATCTGCATCATTAAGGATTTCCTCATGGCTGGCATAGACCCTGGCGTTCGTCAGGCCATAATGCCGTTTTTTCTCTTCCGCTTTTTCAGGATAAATATCTACCAGCGCAACAATCTGGCAACGATCAGCAAACTCTAAATATCCCTGAATATGGTTATGTGAAATATTACCCGTACCAATAATGGCTATTTTCAGCATTCTCTTACTCCTTATATTTAACCGAACAGCTGGCGGATTTAAGCCGCATAAAGGGCGTCACCGTGTTGAATTCTTTATAGATTCAGCACAGATAAATACCTTATTTTTTGTTTCTGAGGTTTATATTCTGGAGAGTAATAATGGTTTTTTTTTCCAACAACTGTTATTTGTGACAGGAATTGCAGTGCCGTTTGCGGAATTTGCTATCATGCTGAATAGCCCATGAATTACAACCAGTTAACCATGGCAATAAGTCCATCTCCATTTGAGGCATTGATCACAAAATGACGGGAAAATTAAAAATCAGGCAAATAGCGGAGTTAACCGGGCTTTCTCCGAGTACCGTTTCCCGTGTGCTGGCAGGGAAAGCCAATGTCAGTCTCCAGGCAAAAGAGAAAGTATTTGCCCATGCCAGAACAATGGGTATTTTGCGTGACATTCCGGCCAGCCGTTTGTTAATGAATTGCCTGTTGCTCTGTGCGCCACCCGCCGCCTTCTCTCCCCATGAAGATCGTTATTATTATGAAGTGATTCAGGAAATAACGGCGGAAGTTGCGCGTTTTGATATTCACATACGTAAATGCGCGCTGGCAGTCAATGAACCGGATATCGCTGTTTTTATGCAGGCACTTCATCAGCCGGATGTCGACGGCATTGTCATTATCGGTATTGATGACGTGATGCTGTATCGGCTGGCAGCAGAATCTAACAAACCGGTGGTAATGATCAACGCCAAGGACAGCGAGATGCGTCTGGACTGTGTTTCTGCCGATCATTATTCCATCGGTTACAGTGCTGCCAACTATCTGTTTACCAGAGGTCACCGCCCCGTTTTATTGTTCACCGACCTGCGTCGTGAAACCATGATGCAGCGCCTCGATGGCTTTAAACGCGCCTGCCTTGAACACCATGTGGTGTTCGACGAAGCCCTGCATTTGCTGGTCAATCATGGCAGCGGAGGGGAACAGGCGAGAGAAAATATTGAGAAGTATCTCCGGGGGCATAAACGGGAAACCATGCCGTCAGCCATCTTATGCGGAGGCGATCAGATTGCACAGGCCACCATTGATGCCCTGAACGAATACGGATTTAAAGTCCCGGAAGATATTTCGGTGATGAGTATCGATTTTGCGCACGACATGAAAACATCAGCGGCACAAAGTTTCACTGCCGTGCATTTGCCGTGCCGCGAGCTGGGCACCGAGGCAGTGTATATTCTGCAAAGCCGCCTGATGCGCGCTACCGGCGCGAAATTCAATTTGCTGTTACAGGGGAGAATTCACAACGGCCAGTCAGTGGCCGATGTGAAATGGAAGCGCAAAGGGTTGTATCCTGCCGCCAGTTAGCCGCGCCCCGAAGGCACATTCTCAGCGTCGCCATTGATTATCTCCTGCTAGACTTTTGAGTCTTAACCTCAAAAAAAGATGCGGAGAATGCAATGTCAGAACAGTATCAGCCCCCTGAAGTCTGGACCTGGAATAAAGATGAAGTCAGCAAGTTCTCGAACATCAACCGCCCGATAGCCGGTCCGACGCACGAAAAAACGCTGCCGGTCGGTAAGCACCCGCTTCAGCTCTATTCCCTTGGCACGCCGAACGGCCAGAAAGTGACGATCCTGCTGGAAGAGTTACTGGCGCTGGGCATCAGCGGTGCGGAATACGATGCGTTTATTATCCGCATCAATGAAGGCGATCAGTTCTCCAGCGGCTTTGTTGACGTTAACCCGAACTCAAAAATTCCGGCGCTGCTGGATAACTCAACCACACCGCCAATCCGCGTGTTTGAATCCGGCAACATCCTGCTGTATCTGGCGGAAAAATTTGGCCAATTCCTGCCAAAAGATCTCGCCGGTCGCACTGAAACCCTGAACTGGTTGTTCTGGCTGCAAGGTTCCGCGCCGTATCTTGGCGGCGGTTTCGGTCACTTCTACCATTACGCGCCGGTCAAAATCGAATACGCCATTAACCGCTTTACGATGGAAGCCAAACGCCAGCTCGACGTATTAGACCGTCAGCTTGCTGAACACCGTTTTATTGCCGGGGAAGAATACACGATTGCTGATATCGCCATTTTCACCTGGTATGGCAGCCTGGCGCAGGGCGGTCTGTATGAATCGGCTAAATTCCTCGACATCGAATCTTATAAGCACTTCCAGCGCTGGGCGGCTGAAGTGGCGGGCCGTCCGGCGGTGAAACGCGGACGCATTGTGAACCGCACCTGGGGTGATGAACAACTGGAAGAGCGCCATGATGCCTCGGATTTCGATGGCATCCTGAAATCATAACGGGCGTCTGAAACGTAAAAAAAGGGCGGGATTTTGCGATCCCGCCCTTTTCTTTTATGCGCTTTCTGTCTGCGGTTCGAGGTACTTTTTAAACCAGGCAATGGTTCTTTCCCACGCTAAATCCGCCGCCGCTTTGTCATAACGCGGCGTCGAATCATTGTGGAAACCGTGGTTCACGCCGGGATAAATATGCGCTTCATAAACTTTGTTATTGGCCTTCAGCGCCGCTTCATACGCCGGCCAGCCTTCGGTAATGGGTTTATCCAGTTCAGCATAATGCAGCAATAACGGCGCTTTGATACGCGGCACATCTTCCGCTTTCGGCTGACGCCCGTAGAACGGCACGGCGGCCGCCAGTTCAGGGTAAGCCACCGCCGCCGCATTCGCCACGCCACCGCCGTAACAGAAACCGGTGATGCCGACTTTGCCGGTGCCAGTCTCGTGGTGCATCAGAAATTCTACCGCCGCAAAAAAGTCGTTCATCAGTTTGGTCGGATCAACGTGTTTTTGCAGTTCGCGCCCTTTTTCATCATTGCCCGGATAACCGCCGACCGAACTCAGCCCGTCCGGCGCCAGCGCGACAAATCCGGCTTTCGCCACCCGCCGCGCGACATCTTCGATATACGGATTCAGCCCGCGATTTTCATGCACCACCACCACACCAGGCACTTTACCGGTCACTTTGGCCGGACGCACCAGATAGCCTTTCACGCTGCCGTGTCCCTGCGGCGACGGATACTGAATGTATTCCGCCACAATATCCGGATCAGTGAATTGCACCTGTTCGGCGTAGGCATAGTTCGGCGTCATCAGCGTTGTCAGTGCAGCCAGCGACAATCCGCCTGCCACAAACTTCGCCGAGAGATCAAGAAACTCACGTTTGGTCATTTTGCCGTGCACGTAAAAATCAAAATATTCGAGGAGTTCAGGCGGGAAATCTTTCGCTGTCATTCGGGTCATTTTTCAGGCTCCGTTCCGGTCAGGGGAAGGATAAATAATGGCCTGTTTTTGGCGATTTTGTAAACCCGTTGTGAGATGGGATGGCTTTCCAGGCCGCATCAACACTTTTATGCACTGAAAATGCTAAACTTTGGTCATAAAGGGAGAAACAATGAAAAACTATCTTTCGCAACCACCGAAAATACATTTCATCGAATGGAACTCAGAGTACGAACGGATGATGACCTCTGCACTGAAAAAAGAATTTAATGTGCATACGATTTATCACGTCAAAAAACACTTTAAATCTGTCCACTCTTTGCTGCCGGGAAAGCGGCTCAAACACTGGCACCGGAAATTTCAGATTGCTATTAAGTTCCGCCACGTGCGTGAAAGCGACATCATCATTTGTAACGGCTACAGCGCATTTCTGATGCTGGATTTACTTTCCCTGCTCAAATGCAAAAAAATATTGGTATTGCGCGACTCAGTGGCCGCGCTTACGTCTAAAAGACGTCGGCTGAAATTACTTTCCCATGACGAAAATTATCTCGACCGGGTCACCGCTGTTTTTGATGTTATTTACAGTTTTGATCCCGAAGATTGCCGGAAATACGGACTTTCTTATGTTGACCAGTTTTTGCCGTTCACCCGCCATAACATGGCTGCGTGGCAATCGGAACCGGCAAATACGCCGTCATCCGGCTCTTGCTTTTATGTCGGCGGGTTTGATGATTATCGGGCAAAACTCATTAACGACCTGACACCGGTATTGCGCCAGAATCACTGCCAGACCGACTTTTATCTGGTGGGCGATTGCAACGGAACCCCGGATTACCCGGACTGTTGTATCAATCAGAAAATCAGTTATCAGCAAAATATTGAAAAGCTGAAACGCGCTTCTGTCGTTCTTGAGATCAACAAGCCGGATCAATGCGGATTAACGCTGCGTGCTCTCGAAGCCATGGCTTTTAATAAGAAACTGATCACCAATAATGCCTCAATAAAAAAACATGCTTTTTATCATCCCGATAAAATCTTTATTTGGGGAGAAGATGATCGCAACGCTATTGCCAAATTTCTTTCATCGGAACATCAGAAAACCGACCCGGCGTTGCTGGAGACGTATTTCGCAGACGGCATGTTAAAGACACTGGCCGGAACCGCAGTAGAATAGAGGCTTTGCCCGACAACCTAACAGAACAATCAAAAGGAGAAACCATGAACAAAGCACTCGCAGGGCTGAGTAAAGAGGAAATGGATAAAGTCAGCGCCGGGCTGGCGGCCGGGACTGTCGTGGTGCGTGAGCGCAACCATCTGCCGGTCAACGCAGATGAAGTGGAGATGGAGCAGCCGGAACATCTGCGCGCTTATTTTCGCGAACGTCTGGAACATTATCGTCAGCAACCGGCTAAAAAATAGTCACAGCGGCTCAGTGCTGCTGCGTAAAGAAGCCGACAATCGACTCTCTCAGGCTGGCGGCCGCCTCGCCCGGGGGCGTCAGGCTCTGATGAAGGCTGATCCCCACCTCACCCGGCGCGGGCAATTCCTGCAAAATCCGTACGGTTGATGGCATACCGAAATCCGTACGAACAGTCACCCCCAGCCCCGCCGACATCGCCGCCCAAATCCCGCTCAGGCTGCGGCTGGTGAAGGCTATCCGCCACGCAATACCGGCGTTATCCAGCGCCGTCGTTGCGGCATTCCGCATCAGGCATGGCGCTTCGAACACCAGCAGGGGCACCGGTTCGCCGGTTTCCTGATAGTGATTCAGGTCGAAACTTTCAGGGCCAATCCAGCGCAGCGGTATCCGTCCGAGCGAGCGGCTTGACGGGAAAAGTGGCGTTTCATCAGCCTGCCAGCACACCGCCAGATCAAACTCGTTATGCCGGATCCCGTCCAGCAATTGCTGATTACGGGTAATACTGGCGGAAACCTGCACCTGCGGATGTGCGCGGGTGAATGTGCCGAGAATGGCCGGTAACAGGGTTTCGCCGAAATCCTCCTGCATGCCCAGGTTCAGGCTGCCGCTCAGCGTACTGGCGAGCAGCACAGCGCTGGCCTCATCATTCAGGCTGAGGATCCGCCGCGCATAACTCAGCATCACTTCGCCGCGTCCGGTCAGGATCAGGTGCCGTCCGGATTTCTGTACCAGCTCCGTGCCCGCCTGTTGCTCCAGCTTTTTCAGCTGCGCGCTGACGGCAGATGTGGAGCGTCCCAGCCGGTCGGCGGCCAGCACAAAACTCCCCAGCTCAATGCCGGTAACAAAACTGCGCAAGGCTTCTGAATCAAAAGTGACCGGTCTTTTCGCCATGCTTAATCATCCCGTTTTTATGGACTAATGCTGCTGTTATTTTCGATATTCAGGATAATCATAACGCCTTATGCTCCTTTTCACACCGACAAAAAGGAGCCTGATATGAGCACGACCTCGTCCCAAACACAGACGCTGGATACCATGGCGCGTCTGACGCCCAAATTTGCGGAACTGACGGAACAGGTGCTGTTCGGCGATCTGTGGAAAAGAAATGAATTGTCTGCGCGTGATCGCAGCCTGATCACCGTTGCCGCACTGATTGCCCTCAATCGCGTTGAACAACTGCCTTTTCATCTGAGCCTGGCGGTAAAAAACGGGGTCTCACAGGCCGAACTTTCAGAAGTGATCACCCATCTGGCATTTTATGCCGGCTGGCCCGCAGCGGCATCCGCCCTGAGCCGCTTCGCCGCTCTCAATGACCAGTAACCCGCGCCCCGTAACCGGAGGAACAACCGATGCCTTTTAGCCGAATTTCTTTACCAGCCCACCGCGCGGATGCCTGGCAGGATGCCATTTCAGCCATATTACAGGAAGCGCTGGTTGATCACTTTTCCGTGCCCAAAGATGATTGTTTTCAGTTATTCGAACCGGTCAGCCGCCACCAGCGGGTGATCAACCCGACCTATTTAGCCGGTGAAAATGACCGGCGTTCAGACGATTTTCTGCTGTTTCACATCACCGCAGGCAAACCGCGTAACGGTTATCAGAAACAGCAACTGTTCCACCATCTGGCCGAAAAATTACACCTCACACTGGGAATTTCTCAGGCTGATGTGATGGTGGTGGTGAGTTTTACACAGCCGGAAGACTGGTCGTTCAGTCACGGTGAAATGTTCAGAATTGCGCAAGGAGCCCGGTCATGATTGCCATGCAATACAGTTTTACCCTGCCTGCGGACTACGACATGGGCATTATTGAAAAGCGCATTGCGGATAACGGATATCGGACGGACGGTTTTGCAGGGCTTATTTTCAAAACCTATCTCTATGCCCGCCGCAACTGCCTGCAAACCGGCAGCGCAGAAAATATCTACGCGCCGTTTTACCTGTGGCAGGACGTATCAGATATGAACCGTTTTATTTCAGGTGCAGGTTTTCAGGGCGTCGCCGGCGCCTTCGGCTGGCCGCAGATCCGGGTTTATCCGGTGCTGACGGCACATGTCAGCGGAAACGTCGCGGAGGCGGTATATGCGAAAAGAGAGATAACGGATATCGCACCGTTCAGTGACCTTGCGCCATTCAGTGAGCAAACGGTGAGCGACAGACTTATCGACGTCACCGCCTGGGACACGACAAACTGGAAGAAAATCCATTTTACGGCGGGGAGAAATCCGCTGGCAGGCGACGGGCAGCATTACCGCATCGGCCATATTTCATTGTCCGGTGCGGTAAAAACAGCCTGACCCGGTTAATGCGCGGCAATCCCCAATTTTTTCATTCTCGACAACAACGTCGTACGTTTTAATCCCAGACGTTGTGCCGCACCACGCGGACCGGCGACCACGCCGTTGGTCTCCTTAAGTACCTGAAGAATACGTTCGCGCTCGTCTTCCTCATTCAAATGCGGGGCGGGCGCAGTATCAGGCGCGGGCATCACCCTCTCCGGCTGAGACACCGGCAACGGATAATTCAGCTCAGGAAGTTGTAAATCCAGCACCGTTCCGCGGGTCAGCAGCACAGCGCGTTCAATAACATTTTCCAGTTCACGCACATTGCCCGGCCAGGGCATCCGGCTTAATAAACGCAAGGTCTCGGCGGGAATACTGTCGATGGTGCGTTTCATGCGCTTGGCGATTTTATAGGTCAGGAATTTCACCAGTTGCGGAATGTCTTCAGGTCGCTCACGCAACGGCGGGATGACAATCGGGAACACATTCAGCCGGTAATACAAATCACTGCGGAATTCTTTATCGGCAACCATCTGGCACAGGTCGCGGTTGGTCGCAGCGATCATCCGCACATCCACCGAAATCAGTTTATTGCCGCCGACACGCTCGAACTCCTGCTCCTGCAAAATGCGCAGCAACTTGGGTTGCAGTTCAATCGGAATTTCACCCACTTCATCGAGAAATAAGGTGCCTTTATCAGCCAGTTCAAAACGCCCCATCCGCTGAGCGGTAGCCCCGGTAAACGAGCCTTTTTCATGGCCGAATAAATCGCTTTCCATTAATCCGGCAGGCATGGCCGCGCAGTTCATTTTCACCATGCGCTGATCACGACGATCGCCGAGATTATGGATCGCACGGGCGATCAGCTCTTTACCGGTGCCGGTTTCGCCGAGGATCAGCACAGAACAGTCGCTTTTCGCCACGATCTCAACCTGTTTCAGCACCGCCGACATGCTGGAACTGCGGCCGACAATGTCGCTGAAATCCGGGTTATTGCTGTTTATCTGCTCGGTGAGATACAGGTTTTCGTGTTGCAGTTTTTCCTTCAGGCTTTTAATTTCCTGATAGGCCAGTGCGTTATCCACGGCAATCGCAATGCGTTCGGCGATCTGCTGCAACACGCGCAGATTAGCGGAATTAAAGTTATCCGGCTGGCACTGTGCCAGTTTCAACACCCCCAGCGTTTTATGACCAAAACGTAACGGCAGAATGCACAGGGTTTTGGTCTGATCCCGCCATAACAGCTGGAACAACGTGCTTTCATCGTTATCCGGTTCTTCGGCGGACCGCACGTTAGTCAGCAACATTTCGCCATTTTTCATCACCTGCTGTTCCAGGGAACCCTCCAGCGTCATGCGCGACTGTTCACGCTCCGCGACGTGCGTTTGCACATAATGTGTCGCGTAAACACTGGCCTGTTCGCTGTCTTTATCGGCATCACACAACACAATGCTGATGGCATTAATGTGAAAGAAATGGTGAATAGTCTTGGCGATTTCGCCGGTCAGTTCGTCGAGATCCAGCTTGGACAGGACGGCGTTGGTGATATCCACCAGAATGCGGAAATCGTCACGTTCATGGCGCAGCAGGGATTGCTGGAGCGAGGCGTTTTCGCGCAACTGGATTTGTTCGACCGCAATGGCCGCCAGCGTACAAAGCTCATAAAGACCGTTCTTGTCTTCCTCACTGAACGGGGTCGCGTGCTGACGGGTAAACTCACAGCCCCCCAGCAAGCCGGAAGAGGCCAGCAGAGGCACCAGACAATAATCGGTAAACGCCGGATACAGGTTCAGCGCCGCCAGTTGCGGATAGCGCAGATGCAACGCTTCGCTGCGCCAGACCTGCGTTTTAGGATTGCTCAGTAAGGCATGTAGCGGCCCGGTCGCCAGCAGCGTTTCATCTTCATAACTGACCGGCTGATGATGCGGATCGATGCCATAAAAACTGACGCGTTCGCTGTTATTGTCGAACAACACCAGCGTCACAGCCTCCGCAATACCGGCGCTCTGAACCACTTGCGTCAGGGTTTCCAGCAGCGAAGTCATGTTCTGTTGCAGCAGCAATGTGCGCGTCAGTTCCAGTAATCCTTTGTGTTTTGTGGTGCTCATTGTTGCACTCTGCATACCGTGGGCTCTGGCTTTTGATGTAAAGCGTTTTTGAAGAAACGATTAAGAAAGTTTACGCCTTCGCGGCGGCGCGCTCCCCTGACGAGATCAACAAATGCGGGGTAATGGCTCCGCATGGGGCAACATTAACTGGCGGGAAACACCCAGCGCGCCGCGCAGACACACCTGCGGACTTATCGTCACCTCGCCGATAGTCGCCGCATCAGCGCCCAGCGGATGGCTGCGTAACAGGTTCAGCACCTGCTCTTCAGCCCGGTCGGACACGACGATCACCAGTTTGCCTTCATTGGCAAAATTCAGCGGTTCCAGCCCCAGTAATTCACAGATGCCACGCACAGCCGGTTTCACCGGCAACGCGGTTTCGTCGATACATATCCCAAAACCACTGGCGGCGCTGAATTCATGCAAAATCGCATTCACCCCGCCGCGCGTGGCATCACGTAAGGCATGCACGCCAGCCAGCGGTCGCAGTGGTGCAATCATCGGCGCAAGCACCGCGCAGTCACTTTCCACGCCCAGATCCATCCCCAGCTTTTCACGCAGATTGAGGATCGCCGCACCATGATCGCCGAGCGTCCCGCTGACGATCACTTTATCGCCTGCTTTTATCGTACCGGCGGCCCAGTTAACGGCCGTTGGGATCACGCCGATCCCGGCGGTATTAATAAAGATTTTGTCGGCGGCACCTCGCTGCACGACCTTGGTATCGCCGGTCACAATGGCAATGCCCGCAGCATGTGCGGTCTGCGCCATCGCGCTGACTATTTTTTGTAAGTCATCCAGCGCTAACCCTTCTTCCAGAATAAAACCGCAGGAAAGATAGGCGGGTGTCGCCCCGCAGACCGCCAGATCGTTTGCCGTGCCGCACACCGCCAGCTTGCCGATATTGCCGCCGGGGAAAAAGATGGGATCAATCACGTAACTGTCCGTGGTAAACGCCAGCCGGTCGCCCTGTGCACTCAGGCTGGCAAGTGACAATCGTGCGCCATCTTCCCGTTCGTTAAGCCAGGGATTATCAAATGCGCTGATGAACATCTGTTCGATCATCTGTTGCATGGCGCGGCCGCCGCTGCCATGCGCCATTGTGACGACTTCTTTGCGATCACTCATCCTGACTTACCTTCTGCTGTTGATGCTTTTGCTGCGGTTTATCCGCCATTGCCGTTTCCTGATGCCGGTACTGATACCACGCCGCGCACGCACCTTCAGAAGACACCATCAGCGCACCAAATGCATTATGTGGCGTACAAGCGGTGCCAAACAGCGGGCACTCATGCGGCTTGCAGCGCCCGGTCAGCACTTCACCGCAACGGGAGCGGGGATCGTCCGCTACCGGTTGTGCCTGCGGGTTAAAGCGCCGCTCTGCATCAAATGAGGCATAGGCGGGGGCCAGGGAAATCCCTGAGGCTTCAATCACGCCCAGACCGCGCCACTCGCTGCTACCGGCAAGCGTAAACACTTCGCGCATCGCTTCCTGTGCCAGCAGGTTACCCTCTTCCGGCACCACGCGGCGATACTGGTTTTCCGTTTTACACGATGCCTCGCAAACTTGTTCCACCAGCATCAGCACGCTTTGCAGCATATCGAGTGGCTCAAAGCCGCTGATCACCAGTGGCTTGCCGAATTCTTCATTGATGAAATGATAAGGTGCGGTGCCCGTCACCATGCTGACGTGACCGGGAGCCAGAAAAGCATCAATCCGCACATCATCCTGCGAGAGCAGGCTGCGTAAGGTCGGCATCAGGCTGATGTGCTGACAGAACACGCTGAAATTGGGCAGACGTTCGCGCCGTGCCTGTTGCAGCGTGACAGCGGTAACCGGCAGCGTGGTTTCAAAACCGAGGGCGAAAAACACCACCTGACGTGCCGGATTTGCACGAGCCAGTTTCAGCGTATCCAGCGGGGAATAAACCACACGCACATCGGCACCCCGTTCGCGCGCCTGCAACAGCGAGCCTTGCTTGCCGGGCACGCGCAGCGCGTCGCCAAAGGTGCAGAAAATCACGTCGGGATGTGCGGCAATTTCACAGCAGGCATCGATACGCCCCATCGGTAACACGCACACCGGACACCCCGGCCCGTGGATAAATTCCAGTTGCGGGGGCAGCAGTTTATCCAGCCCGAATTTGAAAATGGCATGGGTATGGCCGCCGCACACTTCCATAATCTGCATGGGTTTTTCAGCGGTGTAAGGCAGTAATGCCGCCCGCTGATGCAGCCGTTCAATCAGCGTTTTCGCCAGTTTCGGATCACGGAATTCATCAACAAAACGCATTATCGGGCCTCTCCCGCACCGAGAAACAGGGCGACATCGGCTTCTACTTCTTCCATCGCGTGCAGCGCAGCCAGCGTTTCTTGTGCTTCCTGTTCATCAAGTTTGCTCAATGCAAAACCGACGTGGATTAACACCCAGCCGCCGATCAGCGTTTGTGGCTGGCCGTCGCACACCAGCGCAATATTCACTTCGCGGCGCAGACCGCAGACTTCTGCCCAGGCGTGATCAGGCTGCTGGTCATGCAGCGCGACGATTTGTCCCGGAATGCCTATGCACATCGTTGCTGCTCCAGCCAGGCCAGCCACTGCTCCATACCTTCGCCGGTAGTGGCAGAAAGCCGGATCACTTCAATCTGCGGATTGACCTGGCGCGCATTGGCAATACAGGCTTCGACGTCAAAACTGACATACGGCAACAGGTCGATTTTATTGAGGACCATCAGGCGCGATGCGGCAAACATATGCGGATATTTCAGCGGCTTGTCCTCACCTTCCGTGACGGACAGCACCGCCACTTTGTGCAATTCACCGAGATCAAAACTGGCCGGACACACCAGATTGCCGACATTTTCGATAAACAACAGGCTGTTATTGTTTGGCGACAGCTGATGCAACGCATCATGAACCATTTGCGCATCCAGATGGCAGCCTTTACCGGTATTCACCTGGATCGCCGGGACGCCGGTGGCACGGATACGATCGGCATCGTGAGTGGTTTGCTGATCGCCTTCTATCACCGCGCAGTCGAAATACGGTGCCAGCCGGGTCAGGGTGCTGGTCAGCAGGGTCGTTTTACCGGAGCCAGGGCTGGACACCAGATTCAGTGCCAGAATGCCCGCCGCCGCAAAATGCTCGCGGTTATGGGCAGCGATATGGTTATTCTTCGCCAGCACGTCCATTTCGATGTCCACCAGGCGTCGCGGTGCAAACGGCAGACCGTGGCGATGATCATGTGAATCATCGTGATCATGGGAATGGTGATGAGTGTGTTCAGGGCTGACGCCTTCGATACGAAGTTCGCCGCTGGCACAACCGCAGGTACTGCACATAGCTTTCTCCCCGGGCACATCGGGTGCCCGTTATTCGATTTCGATTCGTTTAATTTTCATGCCGTCATCGGCCACCACCCGCACATCACGTCCGCCACAGTGCGGACACAGCAGCACGCCGGGGCTGAGTAAAGTGATGTCCTGCTGGCACGTGTAGCACCAGCTTTCTGCCGCCGGTGTGTGGAGATGCAATTCACAACCTTCAGCGAGCGTTTCGCGGCACGCCAGTTCGAAGCAAAATTGCACCGCTTCAGGTTCGACGCAGGAAAACGCGCCAATTTCCATCCATACCGCCGTAATTCTCCGGGCATTATTTTGCCGTCCAAACTGTTGCATTATTTCCACGGCGTTCTGGCACAACGTAATCTCGTGCATTATTTCCCTCTCCGTCAGGAGATTAATAAACAGCGCATGGGAAGGTAAGTAGCAATATTGATGCCACAATTTTTCGACACGGAGACACGGAGAAGAAAACCGGATAGCGAAATAATCCCGGCGCAGTCCGTCATATATGTCGAAATACCGTGTCATCGACATGTCATTATGTTTTTCATGCGACCGGGCACACAGGTTTTAAATATCTTAACCTTTTAATAATAAAGCAGTTATTAAACAAAACCGGAAACTGGCACGTTTTATGCCAGCAGGGATGTATGCGCCGTATTTTCGTCGTCACTTTCTGCATAAAGACGGACCGGAAAGGCACCTACGCACACCTCAATAACGGGTAATGACAATGAGCACTCTCAGCGAACTGACCAGTAAAGCGGATTATATAGCCAGCAAAAACAGCCATCTGAAATCACAATGGCGCCTGTATCAGAACAGCCTGACACAGGCCATAACCCATTCAAATAAAAAGATAAACCATGAATTCAGTTGCGGCGAAGATCAGGATATCCGCTTCACCCTGTTTAACCATTTTTCCGTCAGTATTCATCTCAGCGACGACTTCTACAGTCAGGATATCGTTTACAGCCTGAACATGGCGCACAGCGGTGAAGAACCCGACTTCAGAGCGTTTGCACACGCCACGCTGAGTGAAGAAGGCCGGGTTGATGGCACCGTGGATATTAAAGATAAGAACGCCGTGCTGGAACATTATCTCAATAAAATATCGGCTATTTATCAGTGTATTTTTGACTCACTGAAAACTAATCAGCCCATTCATTCGCAACTCGATAAATTACTCGACCACGCCTGAGTTACATTCAGAAATACATTATCGCACCGGCATAACAGGAATGTTTTTCATTGCCGTTTTTTTACTGGGATCTATTCCGACATAAATGTCGAAATGTCAATTTAAGTGCCGATTTCGTCACCTTTGACGAAATACCAAGGAGACTTCATGAGCTTTAAAAATGCCATGAATCAATATGTGATAGCTGATCCGAAACTTTGTATTGGCTGCAATACCTGTATGGCCAGTTGTTCGCAGGAACACCAGCGTCACGGTTTACAATCTGCCCCCCGTTTGCAGGTGATGCGAAACCGTCTGGATTCCGCGCCGGTGATGTGTCACCAGTGTGAAGATGCCCCCTGCGCGCAGGTGTGTCCGGTTAATGCTATCACCCGTGAAAACGACGCGATTCATCTCAATGAAAGCCTCTGCGTCAGTTGCAAACTGTGCGGGCTTGCCTGCCCGTTCGGTGCCATCACCTTTTCCGGCAGCACGCCGCTGGACATGCCCGTCGACTGTAACACCTCAAAAGCGCTGCCCGCGCCGCGCCCGCCACGTGCGATCAGCCCTTTCCTGGATTGTGTGCCGGGGGTTCGCGCGGTGGCAGTGAAATGCGATTTATGCAGCTTCAGCCCTGAGGGTCCGGCGTGCATCAAGACCTGTCCCACACAGGCCATCCGGCTTATCACGGCCAGTCTGTCTGAAAATGCCAGCCAGCAAAAACGCCTGAATGCGATGAATGTATTCCCGGCCGGGCTGACATCCTTTAGTGCGCCTGACACGGAGGCCAAACAATGACGGCACTATTAACGTTGGATCCGGCATCACTGTTGACGCTGGCGCTGCTGGTCTGGGTTTTCAGCGGCATTATCTGCGGGTTACTGGCAGGAGCCGCGAAATTAAGCAGCCTGATTTCAGGCGCTGGCAGCATGGTGGCATCCGTGGCGGTTATTATCGCTGCGATTCAGATGGTTAACAGTGGCGCACCGGTGACCCTTACACTGCCGGTTCTGCCTTACCACGCCAGCTTCAGCCCGCTGAATGCATTGTTGTTACTGGCGATGTCGGTAACAGCCTTGTTCAGCAGCCTGTATGCCTGCGCATGGCTGGCGAATGCCCGTCCGCGCCAGCGCGCCCGTTCCGGGTTGTTATGCAATCTGCTGCTGGCGGCGCTGACTGCCGCGGCGATTTCCGCCAATGCGGCTGAACTGATCCTGATGATGGAAATGGCCGCGCTGTGTGCGTATTTCATGATCGTACAAGCCGACGATGTGAAAAGCCGCCGTGCCGGTCTGAATCAGTTTTTATCCGGCCGCCTCGGCACGCTGTGTCTGATCCTGGCGTTTGCGCTGCTGCATCACGCCAGCAGCAGTCTGGATTTTGAGGTTCTTCGCCACACCACGTTTACGCCAGGCATTAAATCGCTGGCTTTCCTGCTGGCACTGGCCGGTTTCGGACTCTACGCCGGGATTATCCCGCTGCACGCCTGGGTGCCGCAGTCGCATTCCAGCGCCCCCGCCCACGCCGCTGCCCTGTTCTCTTCGGCACTGATGAAAATCGGCATTATTGGCATCGTAAAAGTCGGTCTGGACTTGCTCGGCGCACCGCCACTCTGGTGGGGCCTGATGGTATTGCTTCTGGCAATCCTGACCGCATTTATCGGCGGCCTGTACGCGCTGATGGAGCACGATATCCGCCGTCTGCTGGCCTATCACACGCTGGAAAACGTCGGGATTATTTTGCTCGGCATCGGCAGCGCCATGGTGGGCGTGGCGCTGAATCTGCCGCTGCTGGCTTCGCTCGCCCTGCTGGCCGGATTGTTTCACCTGTTTAATCACGGGTTGTTTAAAACCGCGCTGTTCCTCGGTGCCGGTGAAATCGAAATGCAGACCGGCATTAAGGACATGGAAAAACTCGGCGGGATCGCCCGTCTGATGCCGTGGACCGCCGTGTCGATGCTGATTGCCCTGATGTCGATGGCTGCCCTGCCGCCGCTGAACGGCTTTGCCAGCGAATGGCTGCTGTATCAGTCGCTGTTCCAGCTGAGTGCGGGTCACGTGTTTATCGCACGTCTGCTCGGGCCGCTGCTGGCGGTCGGTCTGGCCCTGACCGGTGCGCTGGCGCTGATGTGTATTGCCAAAGTTTTCGGCGTCACTTTCTTAGGCACACCACGCAGTCCGGCGGCGGCAGACGCCACGCCTGCCCCGCGACTGATGACACTCAGCAGCGTATTGCTGGCGCTGTTGTGTGTGGTTTTCGGTGTCGCCTCGCCGTGGTTGATTCCGCACTTCTCCGCCGTTGCCGCCTCAGTGCTGAACGTGCCTGTTTTACAGGCCGCCGGACATGGCGCGGCGTTTTCCGCCACGTCTGCGGTATCCGCGCCGATGGTCGCCATTCTGCTGCTGGGCATGCCGCTGCTGCCGTGGATTGCCGCCACGGTATTGCGCGGTTCCCGTCTGCCAAACCGTTCACGCGGCGATGCCTGGGCCTGTGGCTACGGCCATTCCGCTGACATGGTGGTGACAGCGACGGGTTTTGCCCAACCGCTGCGCGTGATGTTTGCCCCGCTTTATCGCCTGCGTCAGCACATGACACCGGCTCCGCTGGTGGCCGCGCTGCACCGTGGCTGGCTGGGTGCCTTCTGCCGTCGTCTGGCTTTCATCGAACTGGCCGTGTTGCTGGTCGTGGCTTTTGCCTGAGGAACTGACTATGAACACTTCATTCTTACTCGCGGGTTCGTTGTGGCCGCTGGCGCTGATTCAGGCGATTGCGTTGCTGGCGCTCGCGCCGCTGTTTGCCGGATTCAGTCGCGTAATGCGCGCACGGATGCACAACCGTCAGGGACCGGGCGTGTTACAGGAATACCGTGATATCACCAAACTGCTGACCCGCCAGAGTGTCGCACCCGCCGCGGCCGGTGCGGCGTTTCGCAGCATGCCGTACCTGCTGACCGGCGGCTTACTGGTGATCGCCACCGCCCTGCCAGTGGTGACGCTGGCGTCGCCAATGGGCGCGGCGGGCGATCTGATCACGGTCATCTATCTGTTTGCCATAGTGCGTTTTGTGTTTGCCATCGCCGGGCTGGATACCGGCAGCACCTTCACCGGCATCGGCGCCAGCCGTGAAGCGGTGCTTGGTGTGCTGGTCGAGCCCATTCTGCTGCTCGGGCTGTGGATTGCGGCGCTGGTCGCCGGTTCCACCTCGCTTGGCGCCATTGCCGCCCGTGTTCTGCACTGGCCGCTGTCGTCTTCCTTAACCCTCGTTCTGGCCGGTCTGGCCTGTGCATTCGCGACCTATATCGAAATGGGCAAGCTGCCGTTCGACATGGCGGAAGCCGAGCAGGAATTACAGGAAGGCCCGCTGACCGAATACTCCGGCGCGGCGCTGGGCGTGCTGAAAATCGGCATCAGCCTGAAACAACTGGTGGTGTTGCAGCTATTCCTTGGTCTGTTTTTCCCGTTCGGACTGGCGGAGCAACTCACGCCGCTGACGTTGCTGACCGCCATGGTGCTGTGTCTGGTGAAACTGCTGATCGCGGTATTTGTGGTGGCGCTCATCGAGAACAGCGTCGCCCGTCTGCGCTTTCTTAAAACTTCCCGCACCACCTGGGCGGGTTTCGGGCTGGCGTTTCTGGCGCTGGTTTCCTGGCTGGTCGCAGGCTGACCTGACATTTTTCTTGTCCCGCTGCGGCGGGAAGAGGCTTTGTAATGAGTGAGTTCAATACCGCATTAAATCAAAACCCGGTCGGTAAAGAGTATCTGGCCGCGCTGGCGAAGCAGTTTCCGTCGGCGATCTTAGGCAGTGAATGGCAGACCGACACGCAGGCGACCGTCACCATCAGGCTGAACTGGCTGCCGGAAGTGGTCGAATGGCTGTATTACCAGCAGGGTGGCTGGCTCTCCGTATTGTTCGGAAACGACGAACGGACGCTGTGCGGCAATTACGCGCTGTATTACGTGCTGTCGATGGAAAAAGGCGTGAAGTGCTGGATCACCGTGCGCGCCGAAGTGGATCCTGTGTCGCTGGAATTCCCTTCCGTGACACCGCGCGTACCGGCAGCGGTCTGGGGCGAACGTGAAGTGCGTGATATGTACGGGTTGCGCCCGGTCGGGTTGCCGGACGAACGCCGTCTGGTGCTGCCGGATGACTGGCCGGACGATTTATACCCGCTGCGCAAAGACGCGATGGATTACCGTCAGCGCCCGGCACCTACCACGGACGAAGAAACCTATCCGTTTATTTCCGAAGCCAAAGAAGGCAGCAAAATTGTGCCGATTGGTCCGCTGCACGTCACTTCTGACGAACCGGGACACTTTCGTCTGTTCGTTGACGGTGAAGACATTATCGATGCCGATTACCGGCTGTTTTACGTGCACCGTGGCATGGAGAAACTGGCCGAAACCCGCATGGGTTACAACGAAGTCACCTTCCTCTCAGACCGCGTTTGCGGCATCTGCGGGTTCACGCACAGCGTGGCGTACACCTCTTCGGTCGAAAACGCGATGGGTATCGTGGTGCCGGAACGCGCCCAGATGATCCGTTCTATTCTGCTGGAAGTCGAACGTCTGCACAGCCATCTGCTGAACCTCGGGCTTGCCTGTCATTTTGTCGGTTTTGATTCCGGTTTCATGCAGTTTTTCCGCGTCCGTGAACAGTCGATGAAGATGGCAGAAATCCTGACCGGCGCGCGTAAAACCTACGGCATGAACCTGATCGGCGGCATCCGCCGTGACATCCTCAAAGACGACATGATCGCCACGATTGCGCTGGCGGGCAGCATGCGCCGGGATCTTAACGAGCTGGTGGATATCCTGCTCAGTACGCCGAATACCCGGCAGCGCAGCGTCGGCGTCGGTATTCTGGATCCGCAGGTGGCGCGCGATTTCAGTAATGTCGGCCCGATGGTGCGCGGCAGCGGTCACCGCCGCGATATGCGCCAGGATCACCCTTATGCCGGTTACGCCAAACTGCCATTTGAACTGTGCAGCGAAACCGGTAACGACGTTTATTCCCGCCTGAAAGTGCGCATCCACGAAGTGTTTAACGCCCTGAATATGATCGAGTTCGGCCTGCAAAGCCTGCCCGGCGGCCCGCTGGCGGTGGAAGGCTTTAATTATATTCCTCACCGTTTCGCCCTCGGTTTTGCTGAAGCACCACGCGGTGACGACATTCACTGGAGCATGACCGGCGACAACCAAAAGCTGTTCCGCTGGCGTTGCCGTGCGGCGACTTACGCCAACTGGCCGACGCTGCGTTACATGTTGCGCGGTAATACGGTCTCCGATGCGCCGCTGATTATCGGCAGTCTCGATCCTTGTTATTCCTGCACCGACCGCATGACGGTTGTCGATGTGCGTAAGAAAACGTCCATCGTCGTGCCTTACAAAGAGATCGAACGCTACGGCATCGAACGCAAAAATTCGCCGCTTTGAGGAGCTGCTCCCATCATGCTGAAACTGATTAAAAAAGTGCTTAAAACCGGCACCGCAACCGTGGCTTATCCGTTTAAGCCGCTGGATCTGGCAGCGAATTTTCGCGGCAAACCGCAATACACCGCACAGCAGTGTATTGCCTGCGGCGCGTGTGCCAACGCCTGCCCGTCTAACGCGCTGACCATGACCACGGCAGAAGACGGCGAAACCCTCCGCTGGCAGCTGTTCTTAGGCCGCTGCATTTTCTGCGCCCGCTGCGAGGAAGTCTGCCCGACGGCGGCCATCAGACTGTCGCAGGAATTTGAACTGGCAGTCTGGCGTAAAGAAGACCTGTTTGAGACCGCGGATTTCCCTATCTGTCACTGCCGTGCCTGCGGCAAACCTTACGCGGTACAAAAGGAAATCGACTTCGCACTCAGCCTGTTGCAGGAAAGCGCCGCCCTGAGCGACCGGCAAGTTGCTGACCGCCGGGAGCAGTATGAAACCTGCCCCGAATGCAAAAAACTGCACAGCCTTTCTTCCTCCGACCGTATTGATATTGGCCGGCACATGACCACGGAGGCTCATTCATGAGTCATAACCTGATTGCTCCGCGTGACGAAAATGGCCTGCCGGTACCCGTCACGCTGGATGAAAGCATTGCCAAACTGAAATCCACACTGCTTCACAGCATCCGCCGCTCAGCTTACGTTTACCGCGTGGACTGCGGCGGCTGTAACGGCTGTGAAATTGAGATTTTCGCGGCCATTTCCCCGCTGTTCGACGCCGAACGCTTTGGGATTAAAGTGGTCCCGTCGCCGCGTCACGCAGACATTTTGCTGTTCACCGGTGCCGTGACCCGCGCCATGCGTATTCCGGCGCTGCGCGCCTGGGATTCTGCGCCGGATCCGAAAATCTGCATTTCCTACGGCGCCTGCGGCAACAGCGGCGGCATCTTCCACGATCTGTATTGCGTGTGGGGCGGCACCGACAAAATCGTGCCGGTGGATGTGTATATTCCGGGTTGCCCGCCGACACCGGCCGCCACCATTTATGGTTTTGCGATGGCGCTGGGTTTGCTGGATCAGAAGATCAAAGGCCAGCAACACGATGAGGCGGCCACCGAACCGGCTCTGCTGCTGCACCCGGATTTACCGCAGCCGCTGCGCGTGTTGCTGGACCGCGAAGCGCGCCGGATGGCCGGTTACCGTTATGGCCGTCAGATTGCCGACACCTTTATGGATATCGTGGCCGCGCCCGGCTTACAACCCGTGGAACAGCGCGTTTCTGCATATCTTGAAGAACAAGGCGATCTGCGTCTCAACGAAATTGTCGGCAACCTGCAGCACATTTATCAGCAGGTTCTGCGTGGCGAGGTACACCTGTGATGACCTCCGTCAACGACCAGCGCTACGCGCGACATCAACCCTACGCCGGTCATCAGCCGGACAAGAACAAAGTGATTTTCTATTCGCTGAGCAGCAAGTTTGTCGATGAGAAAAGCGCCCTGAAACGCAGTTCGCAAAAAGTGCAGGAAGTGGTGTATTACAGCCTGGCGATCGGCCATCACCTCGGGGTGATCGACTGCCTGAAATCCCGTCTCGAATGCCCTCTCGACGGGTATATGCACTGGATTGACTGCCTGCCCGAAAACAGCGAAGCATATCGAAAACTGGCCGGTGTGCAGCGTTTCGGAGAGATCATTATCGACAGCAGCCACACCCACCTGCTGGCGCTGGCGCTGAGCGCTGCCCGCCCGTACATGAGTGATACGCAACAGGGCTGGAGCGATGCGCTGATCACCCTGCTTGCCCAGATTGAAAACGACCCCGCCATGTACCTGATGGTCAGGAGATACGATGCCTGATTTATCCTCCCGCTACGCATTGCTGTGCGTGGGCAACAGCATGATGGGCGACGACGGTGCCGGCCCGCGGCTGGCCGAACTGTGCGCTGAAAAACCGCTGTCCGGCTGGACTGTGGTTGACGGCGGTGCGGCACCAGAGAACGACATCGGTTATTTACGCGAACTGCGGCCTGCGCATCTGGTGATTGTCGATGCCACCGACATGGGGCTGGCGCCCGGTGAAATGCGCATTATCGATGAAGATGACATCGCTGAGATGTTCATGATGACCACCCACAATCTGCCGCTGACGTTTCTTATTCAGCAATTGCGTGAAGACATCCCGCAGATCACCTTTGTCGGCATTCAGACGGACGTGGTGGCTTTTTACTTCCCGATGAGTGCCGCCGTTGAACAGGCCGTGAACCGCCTGTATCAGCTATTGCCTGCGCTGGATCAGGGGCTGGGAATCGCCCCTTTCCGGCCCGAAAGCCTCTGACAGCGGCTGTCGACATAACTGTCGATGCGGTGACGAAACAGACATGACATCAGCCCGACATTTCGTCATCGTTACGTCATTTTTATATAACCAACTGAAATACATAGATAAAAACAAGCATCCGAAACTGGCACGTTTTATGTATAGAAGTAGATGAAAACTTTTAACCCCCTGTATTAAAAGCACACTGAAATCCCCTAAGGCATTGGCATGGCAGGAAGGCGGCAAGCGAAGGAGTCCCGATGAGCTGACATGAGTCAGTGATTCGGGCGAGTGAACGCAGCCAACGCACCTGCGATGTCAAGGACGACGGGGATTTGGAGAGAAAAATGAACCGGTTTATCATCGCCGACCCTAAAAAATGCATCGGCTGTCGTACCTGTGAAATTGCCTGCGTGATGGCTCACAGTGAATCGCAGGATATTTCGCTGCTCAACGCCGCGACATTCGCACCGCGTCTGCACGTTATTAAAGGTGTCAATCTCAGTACACCGGTGATGTGTCGCCAGTGTGAAGATGCGCCCTGTGCCAACGTCTGTCCGAACGGCGCCATTCTTCGCACCGGAGATCATGTACAGGTGATGCAGGAACGCTGCATCGGCTGTAAGACCTGCGTTGTCGCCTGCCCGTACGGCGCCATGGAAGTCGTCACCAAACCCGTTTTCCGCCAGAACGGCGCGGCGATGGTCACCACCTCGGATAAAGCCGAGGCGCACAAATGCGACCTGTGCCACACCCGCGCTGAAGGCCCGGCCTGTATGGAAATCTGCCCGACCAAGGCACTTTTCGCTATCGACCGTAACCACTTACAGGAAATGAACGCAGAAAAACGCCGCCGCGCTGCGCTCGACAGCACCTCCCCGTTGCTGTTTTAACCCCGGATTAAGGAAGCAAGACCATGAAAAAAGTCACCACTGTCTGCCCGTATTGCGGCGCCGGATGTAAATTAAATCTGGTTGTAGATAACGGAAAAATCATCCGTGCGGAAGCCGCGAACGGCGTCACCAATCAGGGCGAACTGTGCCTGAAAGGCTATTACGGCTGGGATTTTCTCAATGACACCAAACTGCTGACCCCGCGCCTGACCCAGCCGCTCATCCGCCGCCAGAAAGGCGGAAAATTCGAAGCCGTCAGCTGGGATGAAGCCATCCGTTACACCGCACAGCGCCTGAAAGACATTAAACAAAAACACGGCCCGCGTTCCATTATGACCACCGGTTCTTCCCGCGGGACCGGCAATGAAACCAACTATGTGATGCAGAAATTTGCCCGTGCAGTGATCGGCACCAATAACGTCGACTGCTGCGCCCGCGTGTGTCACGGCCCGTCGGTGGCCGGTTTGCAGGCCACGCTCGGTAACGGCGCGATGAGTAATTCCATCGGCGATATCGAAAACTCAAAATGTCTGCTGGTGTTCGGCTATAACTGCGCGGATTCCCATCCCATCGTCGCGCGCCGTGTGATCAAAGCGAAAGAAAAAGGCGCGCAGATCATCGTCTGCGACCCCCGCCGCATCGAAACCGCACGTATTGCCGATCAGCATCTGCAAATCAAAAACGGCTGCAACATGGCGCTGGTAAATGCCTTTGCCCACGTGTTGATCGAAGAAGATCTGTATGACCATGACTATGTCGCGAAATACACCGAAGGCTTTGAGGAATACCGCAAAAATGTGGCGGATTACTCACCGGAAGCCGTGGCAGAACAGACCGGTGTTTCTGCGCAGCAAATCCGTCAGGCGATGCGCACTTACGCCGCTGCACCTTCAGCCACCATCATGTGGGGCATGGGCGTCACCCAGTTTGGTCAGGCGGTTGACGTGGTAAAAGGTCTGGCAGGGCTGGCTTTGCTGACCGGTAATCTTGGCCGCGCCAACGTCGGCGTCGGACCGGTACGCGGTCAGAATAATGTGCAGGGTGCCTGTGATATGGGCGTGCTGCCGAATGAATTCCCGGGCTATCAGTCCGTCACTGATCCGAAAGTTCGCGCGAAATTCGCCGATGCCTGGGGCATTGACGTGAATCAGATGGACACCGAAGTCGGTCACCGTATCACGGAAATCCCGCATCTGGCCCTTGAAGGCAAAGTTAAAGCCTATTACATCATGGGTGAAGATCCGTTGCAGACCGAAGCCGATTTAGGTCTGGTGCGCAAAGGCTTTGAAGCACTGGAATTCGTGGTGGTTCAGGACATCTTCATGACCAAAACCGCCGAGCAGGCCGACGTGATTTTACCGGCCACTTCCTGGGGCGAACACGGCGGTGTCTTCTCCTGCGCAGACCGTGGCTTCCAGCGCTTCGAGAAAGCCATCGAACCAAAATATAACGTCAAGCGCGACTGGGACATTATCAGCCTGCTGGCGACCGAAATGGGTTATCCGATGCATTACAACGATAACCAGGAAATCTGGGACGAAATGCGCAGCCTGTGTCCGCTGTTTTACGGCGCCACCTACGAAAAAATGGGCGAACTGGGACACGTGCAGTGGCCTTGTACCACGCTTGAAAGCCCGGGGACGCCATATCTGTATGCCGACAATCACTTCGATACCCCGACCGGTAAAGGCCAGTTGTTTGCCGCACCGTGGCGCGCACCGGCTGAAGTGCCGGACGGCGATTATCCGCTGGTGTTGTGTACCGTGCGTGAAGTCGGTCACTACTCCTGCCGTTCAATGACCGGTAACTGTGCGGCATTGCAAACGCTGGCTGATGAACCGGGCTTCGTGCAGATGCACCCGGTGGACGCCCAGGCGCTGGGTATCCGTGATCAGCAACTGGTCTGGGTGGCATCACGCCGTGGCAAAGTCATTTCCCGCGCCAACTACAACGAACGTATCAACCCGGGTGCGGTGTACATGACGTATCAGTGGTGGATCGGTGCCTGTAATGAACTGACCCAGGACAATCTCGACCCGATTTCCAAAACGCCGGAAACCAAATACTGCGCGGTGAAAGTCGAGCAGATCGCCGATCAGCGCTGGGCAGAGAACTACGCTCATCAGACTTACAGCGACATGAAAGCGCGCCTGCGCAGCGCCGTGGAAGATGTGATCCCGGTGGTTGAGGTTTAGTTTTTAAGCTCCTCCCCCTTCGCAGGGGGAGGAGCAAAACCCCCCTGAGATTTAAGAGGTATTTATGTCTGATTCCGGTCTGCTCATTCGCGTCTGCGGCAAAGTCCAGGGCGTCGGTTTCCGACCTTTTATCTGGCAACTGGCCGACCGTCTGCAGCTCCGGGGGGAAGTGTGTAATGACAGCGCGGGTGTGGAAATCAGGCTGCTTCAGCCGGTCAATCTCGAACTTTTTATTGAACAATTACAGCGCGACTGCCCGCCGCTGGCGCGCATCGACAGCATCAGCTTCAATCCTTTCGACTGGCAGACGCTTCCGCAAAATTTCACTATCGCTGACAGCCGTCACAGCCGGATGGATACGCAGGTGGTGCCCGACGCGGCGACCTGCCCGGAATGCCTGAAAGACATCACCCGCCCGGGTGATCGTCGTTTCGGCTACGCCTTCACCAACTGCACACATTGCGGCCCGCGTTTTACACTGATCCGCGCCATGCCTTATGACCGCCCTTCCACCAGCATGGCGGAATTTACATTGTGTCCGCACTGTCAGCAGGAATATCAGAACCCCGCCGACCGGCGGTTTCACGCGCAGCCGGTCGCCTGCCCGCAGTGCGGGCCGCAGGTCAGCGCGACGTTGCAAAATGGCGACATGCTGGCGCAAGGAGATGCGGCGCTGGAATACGCGGTTGCGGCATTACGCGCGGGTAAAATCGTCGCTATTAAAGGGCTGGGAGGCTTTCATCTGGCCTGCGATGCCACGCAGCAAAACGCGGTGATGCGGCTGCGCGAACGTAAACAGCGTCCGTCAAAACCGCTGGCGGTGATGCTGCCGGACATCGGCTGGCTGGCAGAATGCAGCGATGAAAGCCCGCCATTTGCGCTGCGCGAAATGCTGGAGTCACCGGCCGCGCCCATCGTACTGGCAACGAAAAGCGCGATGTCGCCGCTGTGCGCGGCAATCGCGCCGGAACTGGACGAAGTCGGACTGATGCTGCCGTTTACCCCGCTGCATCATTTGCTGATGCAGGCAGCGGATACCCCGCTGGTGATGACCTCCGGAAATGCGAACGGTTGTGCCCCCGTGCTGACTAATGCGGCTGCGCTGTTGCAACTCGATGGCATTGCAGACATGTGGCTGTTGCATAACCGCGATATCGTCCAGCGCGCCGATGATTCGCTGCTGCGTGTGACGCCGCACGGTACTGAAATGCTGCGCCGCGCACGCGGCTATGTGCCCGATGCTTTTACGTTGCCTGACGGATTCGATGCCCAGCCGTCGCTGCTGGCACTGGGCGGTGACCTCAAAAATACCTTCTGTCTGGTGCGCGGTGATCAGGCGATTCTCAGCGCACATTTCGGGTCACTCACCCGCAGCGATATTGCCGGACAGCAGCAGCAGGCGATTGAACATTTTCAGCACCTTTATGACTGTATGCCGCTGGCGGTGGCCCGTGATGCACATCCGGCGTATATCAGTCATGTGCAGGCGGAAAGTCACGGTGTACGCATGATTGATGTTCTTCATCATCACGCTCATATCACCGCGTGTCTGGCGGAACATCACTGGCCGCTGGATGGCAGCAAGGTCATCGGGCTGGCGCTTGACGGGCTGGGTTATGGTATTGCTGACGATAAAACCGGTGCCCTGTGGGGCGGTGAGTGTTTACAGGTGGATTATCTGCACTGTGAACATTTAGGCGGATTGCCTGCCGTTGCGCTGCCGGGTGGCGACCGGGCCGCGCGGGAACCGTGGCGGAATTTGCTGGCGCAGTGGCAGGCGTTTGTGCCGGACTGGCAGACACGCCCGGAGGCAAAGGTGTTGCAGGCATTTCCGTGGTTACCGCTCTCCAGAGCCATCACCGCCGGGATTAATGCCCCGCTGGCGTCTTCCTGCGGGCGCTTGTTTGATGCCGTCGCCGCCGCACTCGGCTGTACGCCTGCGCAACTGAGCTGGGAAGGCGAAGCGGCATGCCGTCTGGAAGCGCTGGCACAACGTGCACAGGGTATTTCGCATCCGGTCACGATGCCACTGCGGCATACGCCGTCGGGCACTTTTCTGGATTTAGCGACGTTCTGGCAGCAATGGCTCGGCTGGAATGCCACGCCTGCCGCACGGGCTTTCGCTTTTCACGACGCGCTGGCGCAAGGCTTTGCCGCCCTCGCCTGCTACCACGCGGTGAGAACCGGCACCCGCACGGTCGCACTGGGTGGCGGCGTGCTGCACAACCGCCTGCTGCGCCAGCTTTTACATCATTATTTAGCCCCCCTTCGCGTGCTGATGCCGCAAAACGTGCCCGCCGGAGACGGCGGACTGGCTTTGGGTCAGGCCGTTGTCGCCTGCGCCCGTCTGCAATTTTCTTCTGGTTTTAACAACAAGGACTCCCATGATTAACCGTGATTTTTTTCACACGCACCGTCGTGCTTTCTGGCTGCTGATCGGGCTGCTGGCAATCAATTTACTGGCCTGGGGCTGGGCACTGGTGGTGTTTCGCCACAATGCGGCGCTGGTGGCGGCGGCCTTGCTGGCTTACGGTTACGGGCTGCGTCATGCCGTCGATGCCGATCATATTGCAGCTATCGATAACGTTACCCGCAAGCTGATGCAACAGGGTCAGCGTCCGGTGGCCGTCGGGGCATTTTTCTCCCTCGGACATTCCAGCATTGTGGTACTGGCCTGCGTGGCGATCGCCGCGACGTCACTGATGTTTGGCAACAAAATTGGCTGGTTGCACGATTATGGCAGCACCATCGGCACGATGGTTTCAGCACTGTTTTTACTGATGATGGCCCTGCTGAATGCGCTGATCCTGCGCGATGTTTACCGCCGTTTTCAGAAGATCAAACAGGGCAAAAGCTTTCCGGACGCCGGAGAAACCCACGCGATGCAGGGGGGTGTGATGAGCCGGTTATTCAGCTTTGCATTTAATCTGGTGAATAAAAGCTGGCAGATGTATCTGGTGGGATTTTTGTTCGGGCTGGGTTTTGATACCGCCACGGAAATTGGCCTGTTGGGTATTTCCGCTGCGGGGGCCTCTTCCGGCATGTCCGTATGGAGCATTCTGGTATTTCCGGCGTTGTTCGCCAGCGGCATGGCACTGGTCGATTCGCTGGATAACTTTGTCATGGTCGGCGCTTACGGCTGGGCGTTCGATAAACCGGTGCGAAAGCTCTATTACAACATGACGATTACAGCCACCAGCGTGATGATCGCTCTGTTTATCGGCGGCCTGGAAGCACTCGGACTGATGGCCGATAAACTGGATTTACACGGCGGAATATGGGCGGTTGTCGAACGCCTGAATGAGAATATGGGCAGCGTCGGCTATGCGGCTGTGGCGATTTTCGTCGTGTTCTGGGGCATCTCTGTCCTTAATTATCGCCGCAAAGGCTATGACAATCTGGCGGTGTGATCCGCCCGGTATCAGGCGTCATTCGGCAAGGTAAGCTGCTTTTCCAGACGCAGTTTGTCGCCGTCTGTAATGGTTATCATAATTTGTGTTTTCCCGCCGGGCTGGACGGCAAAACGCATCTGTCCCAGAGGCTGTGGCTGATTGGCGGAAAGATTCACATTGTGGCTCTGGCGGCTGGTGCTGGTGCCTGCGGTGCTTTCCTGCAACACAGAAACCGCCACCTGACAGGAACAGGCTTTGGTGAGACTGACCATCGGGGTAATAACATAATTCTGCGCCTCGTTGTGCGTATCAAACCAAAGCTGGTTGGACATCACGGCGGCGATCAGCAGTAAGTGCATAGCGTTTATCCTCAGGGTTCCGTCGAAAAAAAACAGGGCTAGTGCCCTGTTCTGCTTTACTCCTCCCCTTCGCAGGGGAGGGAACACTCATCAGTTTTGTGACGCGTAGGCCAGGTTCGCGGTACCGACCTGAGTAATGCTGGTCAGAGAGCCATTCGCACCTTGTGAAGCCTGGGCATAGTTGCCTGAACCGTTCTGGGACACGAGCACTTTGCTGCCGTTAGCGCTCTGAGAAACGTTAGCGCCGTTGTATTCACCTTTTTGTACCACACTGATCAGGCTGCCATCACCGGTCTGAGTCGTCCCGGCGCTATTTCTGTAGCCATCCTGACTGATTGCGGTCAGCGATTTTTGTGCGCCAGATTGAGTGGCATTCGCCAGGTTTGCCGTGCCCTGCTGGTAAATCTGAATTTCAGAATTCCACTGAGTGGCTGTGAATGTCGGCACAGTTGATGAAGGTGGATTATGACCGTGGTCAGAGCCACCCCCGCCATGACCAGGACTGGTTGCAAATGCACTGCCACTGACGACTAAAGCGGAGACTGCCACAATTTTCCAAAGTTTCATGATGCTACCCCATTGGTTTAATATCGGATGTTTGGTGTGTTAATGCTGTGTCACTCTAATCGCCATTCCTGACGAATTTTGCACGACGCCGCCGCTCTGGTTCGTACCATTCTGGCGAATTTCCGTCACACTCCGGCCTTTTTGCAGAATGTATGCGGTATTGCCAAAATTCTGTTGCGTAATGGATGCATCCCCGCCACCGGTTTGCGATACGTAGGCAAAATTATCGCTGCCGCTTTGGGATATATCCGCGTTATTTCCATTACCTCGCTGATTCACCAGCGCAGTATTCTCTGACCCGGACTGACGGATAACGCCGGAATTTCCAGAACCCGTCTGATAAGTGGTGGCCAGATTGTTATTACCGTTCTGATAAATCACTGACGAATTCCCCGATGAATTCCTTGCGCCAGCAAAAATCTGATCCGGCACCTCAGAATTCATTTCCGGATAGGCCATATCAAATTGCTGTGCATGAATGCCCCAGGAGGTTGAAAGTAACGCCAGGGTCAATAAAGTCTTTTTCATTTCGTCACCCTGTATATACCGGCACCACACTTTGCTTACCGGCTAATTGCTGCTGACGAATTGATTATGGTGTTTGCTCAAAATAAGGAACTCACCCGCTCGTCGTATTTTAATTTCAGACGTCATCAAAAAGCATGAGGCGGTATTTATCATACGGATTGACCAGCGCGTCTCAGTAAAAGATCAGCACGGCTAATCAACCCATGGCATTAATCCTAAAGTTACAGAGCAAACCGTTTTAAATAATCACACAAATGCAACTATTCTTAATTCTCTCTGAAACTAAAACAGCCCTAAAAGAGATCCCCCGCACATTTCCACCCCTTAACAGTCGCTTAAAAATGCCTTCCCGCTGCCTTGCGGCGCGGTTTAACAGGGCATAAAGAAGCCTGCAGATGTGCTCACCTAAGTAAAATCAATACGAAAAGATAAACCAGTTTGAGTTATTTAAGGCGAAATACGCAGCCGGCTGGTGTTTGAGCCCCCTTAATTCGCAGCGCTATCTGACAAATATGCTGTCTTAACAAGGCCAAACGTTAAGATAGTGTAAATTTATTACTTAAGCCCTCTTTAATAGGGCGGAATTTAATTTCCCGGAATACATAAGGAAAGCTTTATACATTTTCAGTTACATTTTGAAACATAAATAAGCCTTGCGTAAGGTAAACCAAAAGCTAAATTGAGTCAGTACCGCACATAAACCACCTGAAAATATTATGTGCCTCAGGTTGTGAATATTTGCTACTTTCAGATATGCACAGCAAACATACAGCTATAGATTTAGCAAAATAAAATCTCAGTCTATTCCGTGCCTTTTCAATATTCAGGCAGTGGCAGACTGTGGCTATAAAAATCAGGGCAGGGTTTCATTATGAGTAATGAAGCAGCAATCAATAATAATATTCTTTTATTAGTGACCAAACCATCATTACAAGCCAGTGCTTTATTGCAACAATTAAAACAGCAACTTTGTGTCAATACCCGGCTGCATAATATCCATAAATCACTTGAGGATCAGGCGCTTCAACAGGCATTAATTCTCTTCGATATGATGGAAGCCGATCGCCGGACAATTGAACTGTGGCAAACAGCTATTAACCGCTATCACGACAACGTGAAGTTATTATTATTAAACACACCTGATAATTATCATTTTCGGGAAATTGAAACCTGGCCGGGGATCAGCGCCGTTTTTTATCTCTCCACTGACGAAGAACATCTGGTGGAAGGGATCAGAAGCGTGATCCGCGGAGAATGTTACTTCTCTCAGGGCTTCGCCAGTTACCTGATCAATCAGTCCGGTGCTTTCCGTCATCTTCACTCAGAAGAAACCGGCCTGACCCATCGTGAAAAAGAGATCCTCAATAAGTTACGTGTGGGCGCCTCGAACACGGAAATCGCGCGTTTGCTGTTTATCAGCGAGAACACCGTCAAGACGCATCTCTATAATTTATTTAGAAAAATCTCGGTTAAAAACCGTACCCAGGCGGCGTCCTGGGCGAATGACAATCTCAAGCGCTGACATCATGACTATTTGCATAAAGGGCTTCTGGCTCTGGCTGGCGCTGTTATGCGCCACCTGCCTGCATGTTCAGGCTGCGGATATAAAAGACCCGGGGCTTATCACCGACAGAACCGTGACATCGGTCGGCCACGATTTTTACCGTGGCTTTACCGGCAAATGGGAACAGAACTACCCGGAAACCATCACCATTTCAGAAAGGCCCAGCGCCCGCTGGGGGAGCTGGATCACCATAAAAATAGGTCAGGACACCCTGTATCAGACTTTGCTGTTTCCCAACCGTCGCAATTTTAATAAGGACGTCGATACCGCCATTGCCGGTGTAACCGAAGCGTTATCACGGCGGCAATTAGACAAAGCGTTACTGGGCACCGGGGATCTCGCCCATGACGAATTTTAATGCACAGCCTCTTAAGGAGAGCATCGTGAATATTCCAGTCTCAGCTTCGCGTTCAGTCATGCTGCTGGCATTGCTGACGGCGTCCCCGGTTTCCTGGGGCGGCAATATGGTTTTCCAGTTCATCAACCCGAATTTCGGCGGCAACCCGAATAATGGCGCGTTTCTGCTCAACGAAGCTCAGGCGCAAAACTCCTATAAAGACCCCGATGCGTATGACTTCGGGTCCACCTCGACGTCTGCACTGGACAATTTCACCGCCTCAATTCAGTCACAATTGCTGGGCAGCCTGATGGGCAACGTCAATCAGGGAAAACCGGGGCGACTGGTAACACAGGACTTTATCGTGGATATCCAGAATACCGACGGACAGCTGGTGATGAATGTCACTGACCGCAAGACCGGTAAAATTTCCACTATTCAGGTTCAGGGTTTGTCCGCCACCACCAACTGATTCCGACGATCAATAAAAACAGGAACGACATCATGCGCAGCTATTTATTACTCATCGCAGTTTTTGTGTTGAGCGGGTGCCTCACAGCAGCACCGAAAGAAGCCGCAAGACCGACATTATTGCCCCGGGCGCCAAGCTATACCGATCTGACGCATTTGCCTTCGCCGCAGGGCCGGATTTTTGTGTCGGTCTATAACATTCAGGATGAAACGGGCCAGTTCAAACCGTATCCGGCCAGTAACTTCTCGACCGCCGTGCCACAAAGCGCCACAGCGATGCTGGTATCGGCACTCAAAGATTCAAAATGGTTTATCCCGCTGGAACGTCAGGGGCTGCAAAACCTGCTGAACGAACGCAAAATTATCCGTGCCGCGCAGGAAAATGGCAGTGTCGCGATCAATAATCAGCGGCCACTTTCCTCGCTGGTGGCAGCGAATATTCTGATTGAAGGCTCGATAATCGGTTACGAAAGTAATGTGAAATCAGGCGGCGTGGGGGCGCGGTATTTCGGTATCGGTGCCAGTACGCAATACCAGCTGGATCAGATAGCCGTGAACCTGCGCGCTGTCGACGTCAATACCGGCGAGGTTTTATCTTCCGTAAATACCAGCAAAACGATTTTGTCGTATGAAGTGCAGGCCGGGGTGTTCCGCTTTATCGATTATCAGCGGTTGCTGGAAGGCGAACTGGGCTACACCACCAATGAGCCTGTGATGTTATGCCTGATGTCGGCGATTGAATCCGGCGTGATTTATCTGGTGAATGACGGTATCGAACGTAACCTGTGGCAGTTGCAGAACCCGTCGGAGATCAACTCACCCATTCTGCAACGCTATAAGAACAACATTGTCCCTGCCGAATCCTGATAAGAGGCAGTTGGCGAAGGGGAACCGTGGGTTGAAACGGTTTCCCTTCTTTTTTTATCCGACAATCTCAGGTTTTGCTTTCCTCGCTTTTCATCACCTGCCGGTAATTATTCACCCGCTTTTTATCCTCAAGATTAAAGTCCGGATCGAGATAAATGCTCAGCCGTTTGATCAGCAAATCTTCAAAGACAAAGACAGTGCAGAAATGATGGCTGCCGACTTCGGACGTCGGCCAGCGGTCACCGTTTTGCATCACGCCGCGCATCTGCCCTTCCAGCACAATGGCATCTCCGTCACTCAGAAAGCGGAAAGCGTTCTGAATATGTTGGATCTTGTCGATTTCAAGCGCAAAGCGTTTACCCAGTTCCCCCAGTGAAGACTTTCCCTGCGCGGTGCCAAATTTTGGAAAAAACAGCACCACATCTTCAGCAAAGAGATCCAGTAAAGAGGCATCTGCCTGATCCAGTTTGGCGTAGAAATTCTTAACAATTTCAATGCGCTTTTCTTTCAGTTCATGTTCTGCCATTTTCACCTCGAAATTCTCCATCCAGTCCATAAGCCTAGTGACTGCCGCTGATTTTGCCAGTTATGAAGGGTCGCTCACAAAACGCTGAGGCCGCTCAGGTGAAGAGTTTTCTGCACCGGAAGCCGGAACCCTCTACACTGGCATGCGTTTTTAACAACATGTCCTCTTACACTTTCGGAGAGTCACGGATGTCTCAGTTCAACAGAGCAGGTCGCGCGATGCCGCCTCTGCCCGTTCCCACCCGCTGGTTAATCCTTGCGATTTGCCTGTTGCAGGGGTTCCTGCTGTATTACTTCTTTTCAGATCACGCGGCCATCAGATATGCCGGGTTCTCTCATAATATTTACGGCCAGACTATGGCATTAACATTACCGGTGCTGATTTCTCTGTCAGTAGTACAGCCTGGTGATCGCCGGTTCTGGGGCGGAACGGGGTTACTCATCCTGTTACTGGCGGGCATGGCAGCCTGGGCGAAAAGCAATATCGCGGCAACGTCCGGGGACAGCGTGATGGTGCCGTTTAACCTGTCGCTGACGCTGCTGGTCTTTTTTGTTTTGCCGTGGCTACAGGTGCAGGCGTTCCCGGCAGAAAGCCGTTACCGTTACGCCAACCTTTCCGCCTGCTACAGCCAGAATACGCTGTGCGCCATGCTGACGTTGCTGATGATGCTGCTGGCCGTTGGCGTGATGGCATTATGTGCCGGGCTGTTCCGGGTGATCGGCATTGAATATTTCCATGAGCTGTTTTTCGATACGCCGCTGTTTATGCATCTGGTGTTCGGCCTGCTGCTGGGCATCAGTATCGTCACCTGCCGCACGCAACCGGCGCTGATGAATACCACCCGCAATATCATCCGTTTTATTCTCAAAGGCCTGCTGCCGCTGGTGGCGTTCGTTGCGCTGATTTTCCTGTTCGCCCTGCCGTTCACCGGCCTGACGGTGTTATCGCAAGCCTGGTCCGCAGCCAGTTTGCTGACCACCATGGCGCTCGGCATTCTGCTGCTGGTTAACGTGGTACGCGAAACCGATCACGCTGAAAAACCGTATCCGCGGGCGATCCGTTTGCTGGTGAATGCGGCGATTTTACTGCTGCCGGTGTATGCCGTGCTGGCGCTGTATTCCACCGGCCTGCGCGTTTCGCAATACGGCTGGACGCCGCAACGTCTGTGGGCGGTGCTGGTGATCAGCGTCACGCTGATCGCCGCCCTTTGCTACAGTTTTTCGGTGATCGATAAACGCCCGGACTGGCTGCCGCGTATTACCCAATTCAATAAGCCGTTGTCGCTGCTGGTGGTCATTCTGTTGATGGCGGCCAACAGCCCGCTGCTCGATCCTTACCGTATCAGCGTCAACAATCAGATTGCGCGACTCGACAGCGGCAAAACGCAGGCGAAGGATTTCGATCTGAAGATGCTGCGTTTTGATACCGGTCGCCGTGGCAACGAGGCGCTGACAGCGCTGCAACAACACCCCGCGTTTACTGCCGATCCGCGCCTGCAGGTCACACTGAAAAATATGATCGCGCAGACATCACGCTGGGGCGCTTACGATGATAAAGAGCATGCTGCACTGGCTGAAAATTATCGCGTGGAAGACGCTAAGAAGATGATTCAGCTTGCGAAAGGCGCGGTATCCCCCGACGACACCTGGTGGAAAAACCTGCCGCAGCTGGATGAATACCGCAACACACTGCGCGACTGTCACAGCCTGCAGGGCGCGTGTATCGTTAATACGCTGGATTTAAACAACGACCGGCAGAAAGAAGTTTTCCTCTGTAATACGCTGGATACGCCTTCCGTCAACTGCCGTATTTACGCCAGACAGGCCGGGAAATGGGCGCAAACGGGAGAACTTTATCTGTATGAAGAAAAGGATAACCCTGCGCTGATCACTGCCCTGCGCAACGGCGAGGTCAAACCGGTAACGCGTAAATGGGCTGACGTACAGATTGACGGTAAACGCCGGGTCATTCATTACAAACACGACGAAGAATAATCGCCTCCCCTTCACCGGCAGATTTCTGCCGGTGAATCCCGCTTTATTTTCCCGGCATCATGCGCAGTAAGGTGTCATCTTTGCGCAAGTAATGATGATAAATCGCTGCCAGCGCGTGCAGGCCAATCAGGTAATAACCGCAGTTTGCCAGGAATTCATGCGCCGTTTTCACCGTGCGGCGTACATCGGGATCCGGCGTCACAAACTGTGGCACCGGCCAGCCGAATAAAAACCACTCCCGCCCGCCAAACTCCAGCGTCAAAATCCCCAGCACCGGCAACGACAGAAACAGCAGATATAACACCCCATGCACTGCATGGGACGCGGCTTTTTGCCAACGCGGCACGGGCGGCGTGATCGCCGGTGTCGCATGGCGGGTCCGCAGGAAAATGCGCACAAACATCAGCAACCAGACACAAATCCCGAAATTAAAATGCAGCAAACGCACCAGCGGCTGATTATCTTCAGGGAAATAATCACGGGTCAGCATCGCCGTGTAGGTCAGAATAATCATCAGTAACGTTGCCCAGTGCAGGCTGATCTGCGACAGCGAATAACGGGTTTTCATGAGTAATTTCCTCGCCGGAGGATAACGTGTGGAAAACAGGAATATTGCCCTGAGTATAGAAAGGAATTGCGCAGACTTTGTGGATATACCCGCAACAGGGATTAAACGCGGCAGACATTCACCTTTCCGCTCATAATGACAGGAAAAGTGAATAATTTGACCGGTGATGTTCCCTGTCTGTCCGCACCGCTCTTTATAATCAACGCACACTAAAATAGCATTGTCTGATGCGGAGTTTACGATGAAATTGATTAGCCAGAGTTTTGAGAACGGTGCACCTATCCCGGGTGAGTTTTCATTTGCCGTGAAAGATACCCAAAACCACATTGCACTTTCCGATAATAAGAACCCGCACCTGGCGTGGAGTGATGTGCCGGAAAATACCCGTTCGTTTGTGCTGGTGTGTGTGGATCCGCACGTACCAGGCCGCCCGGACGACGTGAATCAGGAAGGCAAAGTGGTGCCAGCTTCGCTGCCGCGCATCGATTTATTCCACTGGCTGCTGGTGGATATTCCGGCAGATGCTCGCGAAATCGCCGCAGGCAGTCACAGCAACAGCGTGACGCCGCACGGCAAACCCGCGCTGCCCGCCAGCGCCGGAATGCGTCATGGCATCAACGGCTATACCGCATGGTTTGGCGATGATGAAAACATGGGCGGCGACTATTACGGTTACGACGGCGCGTGCCCGCCGTGGAACGATGAACGGGTGCATGACTACGTATTTACGCTGTATGCGCTGGACATTGAAAAACTGGATTTGCAGGATAAATTCTTTGGCCCGGATGTGTTGCAGGCCATCGAAGGTCACGTTCTGGCGCAGGCCAGCCTGACCGGCACCTACACGTTAAATCCCAATCTGGATTAAAGTCCGCAGGCAGGAGAAACCATGTCCTCTGAGCAGCACAGTCACGCCGTGAGTCTTTTGCCAAATAAATTGCCGGTCAGTCATGACCGGCAATTTTCACGGGCCGAGCCTTATCTGCAACAGCCTCATCAGGTGTCGAATTTTCGTTTTTTTGAGCCTTCGCTGCTGCGGGTAAATTCTGGTCAGCTGGCGCTGCGCCATGAAAACGGCACGTCGGTGCAGCTTGGGAATTCGGAACATCTGATCGTGGTGTCGCAGCATACGCTGGCGCACGTCAGTAAAACGCCGGACGCGGCAAACGGTTTTTTCTCGTCGCTGTATCTGGGGTTTTCACCTGCGCTGGTAGCGGAATTTTATCGCGATAACGCCCGCCTTCTGACTGCGCTGTCGCCGCTGAACGGGTTTGAAACTCTCCCGCTGGATGACGAATTACGCGATACGCTCGATTTTTGCCTGCGCGGGATCGGCAATCCGGCCAGTCATACAGTGCAGCGAAATCGTCTTACCGCCGTACTTATCGCGCTGGCAGAACGCCGCATATTGTTTATGCCGCGCGCCGCAGAACCGCTCGGTACACGTCTTACCGCCCTGCTGGCGGCCGCGCCGGAATTTGCCTGGACGGCCGCCAGCGCCAGCCAGCAACTGGCGATGAGCGAAGCCACGCTGAGAAGGCGTCTGGTGGAAGAGCAAATCAGTTTTCGCACGTTGTTGCAGGATATCCGCATGCATCATGCGATCACCCTGCTGCAAACCACGCGCTGGAATCTTTCGCAAATCGCGGATGCCTGCGGTTATCGGGCCAGCTCGCGTTTTTCCCTGCGCTTCAAAGAGCGTTTTGGCTGTTCGCCTGCCGATATTCGCTGAACAAACCGGCCGCATAAAAACAAAAAAGCCAGTCATCTGAATGACTGGCTTTCATTTATCGCTTTCAGCGCATCAGAATATTATTCGTTAACGGCCTGTTCCGGCTCCACAGGCGGTTCACCCGCCGTTTTTTTCGGTGGCAGCAAACCGTCTGCCCGGAACATCGCTTTGATGCCGCGCACCGCCTGGCGGATCCTGTCCTGATTCTCGATCAGGGCGAAACGCACATGGGTATCGCCGTAATCACCAAAACCAATGCCCGGCGACACACAAACTTTAGCGTCGGCCAGCAGACGTTTGGCGAATTCCAGTGACCCTAAATGCGCATACGCAGGCGGAATTTTTGCCCAGACATACATCGACGCTTTCGGATTTTCCACCATCCAGCCCGCTTCATGCAGCCCGCGTACCAGCACGTTACGGCGCTGGCGATATTGCTCGGCAATGTCTTTCACGCATTGCTGATCCCCTTCCAGCGCCGCGATGGCCGCCACCTGCAACGGCGTGAAGGTGCCGTAATCGTGATAACTTTTGATACGCGCCAGCGCGCTGACCAGTTCAGGATTACCGACCATAAAACCGATGCGCCAGCCCGCCATGTTGTAACTTTTCGACAGCGTGAAGAATTCCACCGCAATGTCTTTTGCACCCGGCACCTGCATGATTGACGGCGCTTTCCAGCCGTCGTATACGATGTCGGCATACGCCAGATCGTGGATCACCAGCACGTTGTATTGCTTAGCCAGTGCCACCACGCGCTCGAAGAAATCCAGCTCCACGCACTGCGCCGTCGGGTTGGACGGGAAGCCGAGGATCATCATTTTCGGCCGCGGAATGGTTTCGCGAATGGCTTTTTCCAGCTCGGCAAAGAAATCTACACCTTCAGCCAGCGGCACAGAACGCACCTGCGCACCGGCAATCACGGCACCATAAATGTGGATCGGATAACTTGGGTTGGGCACCAGAACGGTGTCGCCGTGATCGAGCGTCGCCAGCATCAGATGTGCCAGCCCTTCTTTCGAACCGATAGTGACGATAGCTTCACTTTCAGGGTCGATCTCTACCTGATAACGATCGGCATACCAGCGGGAAATCGCACGACGCAGACGCGGAATGCCGCGTGAGGTCGAGTAACCGTGCGTGTCTTCACGCTGCGCAACCTGCACCAGTTTTTCCACAATGTGCGGCGGTGTCGGGCCGTCGGGGTTACCCATACTAAAATCGATAATGTCTTCGCCACGATGGCGTGCGGCCATTTTCAGTTCAGCGGTAATGTTGAAAACATACGGGGGAAGACGATCAATACGTGAAAAACGACGGGGTGAACTGGAATCAGCCATAATTTCCTCTGGGATACGTAAGCGCCCGGACCGTCCGAGCGACGCTGGCCGCGTAACGGCCTTCTACGAACATAACGCAGAGGAAAATGGCTGTCGAGATACTGCGCATTCTTTTTTTTACTGCGGACGCGGATCGGTCGCCAGCAGCCCCAGCAGCCAGTCGTTTTTCCACTCGTCGCCGATCCGGTAGCTGTCCCGTAAACGGCCTTCCATGAGGAATCCGCATTTTTCCAGCACACGGCGCGAAGCGTCGTTGCCTTCCAGCACGTTGGCCTGCAGACGGTGAAAACCACACTGGTCAAACGCAAAGTTCAGCACTTCGCGCAGGGATTCCACTGCATAACCTTTGCGCTGATGTTCAGGCGCCAGAATGAATCCGACTTCGCCCTGTTTATAGGGCCGCCAGTCCGGGAAAAATCCGGTCAGCCCCACCGCCGCGCCGGTGTCTTTTTCGCGGATCAGCAGGCACAGCCAGAAATCACTGTAGCGATCCCAGTGACCAAGACGTTGTTCAAAACGGCTATGAACTTGTGCGTGGGTTTCGATATCGCCGATAAAACGCATGACGTCCGGGGTCTGATACAGCCGCAAGAAAAATGCCCAGTCGTCAGCCTGGATGGGCTGCATGATCAGCCGCGGCGTGGATAACAAAATCATGTCGGAATGTGCTCCTGTGTCTGGCGATGGTGAAAGTCTGACCTTTTACATATAATAACCGCTGAATCCATTTGGCACGCTTATCTTTCAATCGTGCAAAGAGCCTAATCTGCCATGCCTCACATGTTCGATATGCTGCTGGCGGTCTTCGACCGTGCGGCGCTGATGCTCATCTGTCTGTTCTTCCTCACGCGAACCCCGCTGTTCCGCAAACTGCTGCACAAAGAAAATGAAACCCATACGCCGCTGGAACTGACTGCGGTCACCGCCATTTTCTCGCTGTTCGCCATTTTCGGTACGCTCTCAGGGATCAACGTCGAAGGCTCACTGATCAACGTGCGTACGATCGCGATCATGTCGGGCGGGATCCTGTTCGGGCCGTGGGTCGGGATCATTACCGGCCTGATTTCCGGCACGCACCGTTTCCTGATCGACATTCACGGACCAACGTCTGTTCCGTGCCTCATCACCAGTATTACCGCAGGTTTCCTTTCCGGTTATATCAATAAGAAAGTCAAAAAATCACTGCACTGGAAAGTCGGCATTCTGGGCGGCATGCTGTGCGAAACGCTGACCATGATCCTGATTTTACTGATGGCGCGACCGTTTTCGCTCGGGCTGGATATCGTCATGAACATCGCTGCACCGCTGATCCTCGGAGCCAGTTCCATCGGCCTGATTGTGTTGCTGGTGCAAAGTGTCGAGGATGAAAAAGAGGTGATTGCCGCACGGCAGGCGCGGCTGGCGCTGGATATTGCCAATAAAACGCTGCCGTACTTTCGCAATATAGATGGCCGTAACATAGAAGGCAGGAATATCAACGCCGAATCCCTGGCCAGTATCTGTAGCATTATTCGTGATGATATCGACGCCGATGCGGTGGCGATCACTGATACCAAAAACATTCTGGCGTACGTCGGCGTGGGTGCTGAAGAGTATAATATCGGCCATGAAACGCTGAGTGAGATGACCAAAGCGACGCTGGAAAGCGGTGAAATCACGGTCAGAAACAACGATGAAATGCACCGTACGCCGCAAATTCACTCGCTGATTATTATTCCGCTGTGGGAAAAAGGCGAAGTCACCGGCTCGCTGAAAATCTATTATTGCGACCCGCACCGCATCACTTATTCGCTGAAAGTGATGGCGATCGGGCTGTCGCAAATTATGTCGACGCAGATGGAAGTATCACGCACCGAACAGTTGCGCGAGATGGCCAATAAAGCCGAAATGCGGGCGTTGCAGAGCAAGATAAATCCCCATTTTCTGTTTAACGCGCTGAATGCGATTTCGTCGTCTATCCGCGCCCGCCCCGACGTGGCGCGCCAGCTCATCATCAACCTTTCCCGTTATCTGCGTTATAACCTGGAACTGAACGATGAACTGATCGACCTGCGCAAAGAACTTCATCAGGTACAGGATTACATCGCCATTGAGCAGGCGCGGTTCGGCAGCAAACTGACGGTGATTTATGACATTGATGACGACATTTCGGTGAAAATTCCCAGCCTGCTGATCCAACCGCTGGTCGAAAACGCCATTGTGCACGGCATCCAGAAATGCAGCGGAAAAGGCGTGGTGGTGATTTCAGTGAAGCATCAGGCTGACGGTATCAGGGTGTCAGTAAAAGATACCGGCCACGGTATTAATCAGGAAACCATTGACCGTGTGGCACGCAATGAAATGCCCGGCAACAAAATCGGCCTGCTCAATGTGCATCACCGTGTTTCATTGCTGTATGGTCAGGGCCTGAGCATCCGCCGTCTTGAGCCAGGCACCGATATTTCGTTTGTTATTACCCACGCTCCTGCAAAAGTCACGCAAGCCCTTGAGAGCAAAATAGCCTGACTACAGGGACGCTTTTTCATTTTACCCGCCCGCCTTTCGGGCCATCGCACCGGGAGATAATTCAGTGAAAGCGATTATCGTCGAAGATGAAGTACCGGCTCAGGAAGAGCTGAGTTATCTGATTAATACCCACAGCAGCATCAGCATTGAAGCAATATTGGATGACGGGCTGGACGTGCTTAAATACCTGCAATCACATGAAGTGGACGCGATTTTTCTCGATATCAGCATCCCTTCCCTTGACGGCGTATTACTGGCGCAAAACATCAGTAAGTTTGCGCATAAACCTTATATCGTGTTTATCACCGCCTATAAGGAGCACGCCGCAGAAGCCTTTGAAATCGAGGCATTTGATTACATTCTTAAGCCTTATCACGAGTCACGCATTGTCACCATGCTGCAAAAGCTGGAGTCACATTTTCGCCGGGATAAAGAGCTGACAGTGAAGGAACCGGGCGATAAACCGGAAGGTGTTGCCCCCGTCGCGGGCAGCACCCCGCGTGTCAGTCACAGCATCAATCTGATCAAAGATGAGCGGATTATCGTTACCGATATCAACGATATTTATTACGCCGCCGCGCAGGAAAAGGTCACGCAGGTATATACCCGCAAAGAAGAATTCACCATGCCGATGAACATCACCGAATTATGCAACCGCCTGCCGGAGGAGCATTTTTTCCGCTGTCATCGTTCGTACTGCGTGAATTTGTCGAAAATCCGCGAGATCGTGCCGTGGTTTAACAACACCTACATTTTGCGCTTAAGTGATCTGGATTTTGAAGTGCCGGTGAGTAGAAGCAAGGTGAAGGAATTCAGGCAGTTAATGCGGTTTTGATCGGGCTTTTGAAATAGAAAGCCCGATTCTTCCGCTAAGTCATTGGAGTTGCAGCAAGGCGGCAAGTGAGAAGATCCCGATGAGCTGACTGATGTCAGTGATTCGGGTCTTCGAGCGCAGCCAACACCGCTGCAACTTCAAGGACGAAGAGGAAGGCCGATAGACTGACGCAGGTACGCCCCGGCACCCACAAGCCCCGGCTGATCGTGCGTGATCAGGAACACCGGAATATCCATCAGGTAATCTTTGAAGCGGCCTTTGTCTTCAAACGCGGCACGAAAACCGGAAGCTTTGAAGAAGTCCAGGAAGCGCGGAACAATGCCGCCGGCAATGTACACGCCGCCGAAGGTCCCCATGTTCAGCGCCAGGTTGCCACCGAAACGCCCCATGATGACGCAGAACAGCGACAGTGCGCGGCGACAATCCAGATTTTCGTCTGCCAGCGCCAGTTCTGTCACGTCTTTCGGTTTGAAGTTTTCCGGCACGCGGTTATCTGATTTAACAATGGCACGGTAGAGATTCACCAGCCCCGGACCGGAGAGAATACGCTCGGCAGAAACGTGCCCCATTTCGGTACGCAACTGCTCAAGAATGATGTCTTCTTCTTCGCTGTTTGGCGCGAAATCAACATGGCCGCCTTCGCCCGGCAGACTCAACCATTGGTTATTGGCATGAATTAAGTGTGCGACGCCCAGCCCCGTGCCAGCACCGTAAATCACTGCCGGTTTGCCGTCCTGCGCTTTTTTACCGCCGAACTGCAACAGGTCATCTTCTTTCAGCATCGGGATCGCCATCGAAACGGCGGTGAAGTCATTGATCACTTCCAGATGTTGCAGGCCAAGGTTTTTCTTCATTTCGGCAATGGAAAAGGCCCACGTATGGTTGGTCATGGCCACCCAGTCGCCAGTGATCGGGCAGGCGATGGCAATACATGCATCCTCAACATCCTGATGCTGCTGCGCGAGGTACTCACGCACCACGGCTTCGAGGCTGTCGTAATCCAGCCCGGAGAAAGTCTTAGACTGAGAAATATCGCCGCTGTCCAACGCGCAAAGCGCCAGGCGGCAGTTGGTGCCCCCGACATCGCCCACCAGGGAGTATTTGGTCATGTTATTCTCCGCAAAAGTAAATTCATTATGCTGCGCATTTGCGCCAAATTCGTGTGGGCAAAATAGCGGTAATTGCTATACGCTGCAACGCAGTTTTGAAGCAACCCACATTTATGCAGCATGCCACACAAAATAATGTCGACAGCCCGCAAACCGACTTTGCCGGGATTCATCTAAGCTATCAGAGCAAACAAAATTATAAATAAGGAAATACGTGCATGTTCCATCCCCGCACCAGAGTCATGTTAGCTTTTGCCCTGCCCGCGATCATTATTGGCGTGATGTCCAGCCTGGTTCTGGTATTCGTCATGATGATTTCTGGCGCGCTGCAAAATCTGCTGTGGGAGAACATTCCCGCCGTGCTGAATATCAATACACAATCCGCCAGCTGGACGCTGTTTATGCTGACACTGACCGGCATTGGCGTCGGCGCCATCATTAAGTATATGCCAGGCCACGCCGGGCCGGATCCTGCCACGGAATCTCTGATTGGCGCCCCGGTGGCAGTCAGCGCTTTACCTGGGCTGGCGCTGGCGCTGATGGTCGGACTGGCAGGCGGTGTCAGTTTGGGGCCGGAACATCCGATTACAGTGATTAATATCGCGCTGGTGGCGGCAATAGGATCCCGTTTATTGCCCGCAGTGCCAACGACGGACTGGGTGATCCTGGCGGCGGCCGGGACTATCGGCGCGTTGTTCGGCACGCCGGTGGCAGCCGCGCTGATTTTTTCGCAAACCCTCGGCACCAGCAAAGATGTGCAGTTATGGGATCGCCTTTTTGCGCCATTGCTCGCCGCGGGCGCTGGCGCCATCACCACCGATCAGTTTTTTCAGCCCGATTTTTCGCTCAGCATTCCGTCGTATGACGCCGCCAGCCTGATGGATATTTTCAGCGGGTCAGTCGTGGTGCTGATTGCCATCGCGCTGGGGATGATTGCCGTCTGGTTGTTCCCGCATGTTCACCGGATGTTTAACAATATTCAGAATCCGGTATTGCGCCTGGGTATTGGCGGGTTTGTGCTGGGTTTACTGGCGCTGACAGGCGGGGAAATTACCCTGTTTAAAGGGCTGGATGAAATGAAGGAACTGGCACATTCCAATGCGTTGTTTGAGATGGGGCCGTTGCTGGCGATCACCCTGACCAAACTGGCGGCGTTAGTGGTGGCGGCAGCCTGCGGTTTTCGTGGCGGACGCATTTTCCCGGCGGTGTTTGTCGGGGTATCGCTTGGCCTGATGTTGCATCAGTACGCACCGGATGTGCCGGCGGCGGTGACCGTTTCATGCGCCGTCATGGGCATGGTGCTGGTGGTGACACGTGACGGCTGGCTCAGCTTGTTTATGGCCGCAGCGGTGGTGCCGGGGCTGAAATTATTGCCGCTACTGTGCATCGTGATGCTGCCAGCCTGGCTGATGCTGGCAGGTAAACCGCTGATGCAGGTGGCAAAACAGCGGCTCAACCGGCCGGTCCCGGAAGAAGATTAATCCTGCTTTAGTGCAAACTCCGCCGCCGCCAGCGCATGAATGGCGGTGGTGTCAAAAACCGGCACGCTCGCGTCTTCAGCGCCCACCAGCAGGGTGATTTCGGTACATCCGAGAATAATGCCTTCCACGCCCTGCTGTTCTAATTTGCCAATAATCCGCCGGTATTCTGCGCGGGAATCCTCCTTAATCCTGCCCAGGCACAGCTCTTCATAAATAATGCGATGAACAATCGCGCGGTCAGCTTCATCCGGCGTCACCACGTCAATCTGATGTTTTTCCTGCAAACGTCCGCGATAGAAATCCTGTTCCATGGTGAAACGCGTGCCGAGCAGACCGATTTTATACAGCCCCTGTCCGGTGATTTTGTCAGCCGTCGCATCGGCGATATGCAGCAGCGGCAGGCCGCCGATCCGTTCGATATCGTCTGCCACTTTATGCATGGTGTTGGTACACACAACGATGACCTCCGCCCCTGCACGCGCCAGTGAATTCGCGGCGTTACCAAGAATTTCACCCGCCTGCTGCCAGTCACCAGCCATTTGCAGCTTTTCGATTTCATAAAAATCGACGCTGTAGAGAAACAGTTTGGCAGAATGCAATCCCCCCAGTTGCTGCTTCACATGCTCGTTAATCATGCGGTAATACGGCACGGTAGATTCCCAGCTCATGCCACCAATCAACCCTAACGTTTTCATTTGCACACCCTGTGTTTATGCGGATGGCAAAACCATAACCGACAAAAAGCCCGCGGACAAAGAAAATGTCGGCGGGCTTTTTTGTGCATTCAGCGATGCGGATTAATGTTTGGCCGGGCAATCCTCTGCGGCCAGACGGCGGTCCATCCAGCGCTGGCGCAACGTGTCGTAAACCCAGTTGTAGGCCACGGTATACGGCAGGAAGAACAGGAAGAACCCGACTTCCAGCATAAAGGCGTCCAGCAGCCCGATCCCCAGCCACAGTGCGGCAACCGGCAGACCAATCATAATAAATCCACCTTCGAACCCCAGCGCGTGCGCCACGCGGATTTTAAATGTCCGCACCACGCGGGAAACCGGCCAGAATTTGTCGAACAGGCTGTTATAAACGATGTTCCAGACCATCGCTGTCGTCGACAGCATGATCGCCAGCGCGCCCATTTCCCAGACCGGTTTGTTCAGCGCCCAGGCTGCTGCCGGTGCCGAAATCAGTACCGCGATTGTTTCAAAACCCACCGCGTGGAAAATGCGTTCGCCGAACGTTTTCTGAGAGATATTCCGTGTTTGCTTAGACATAAAAACCTGCCTGATTCCTGATCATTGTTACGTGACGGCTGTCACAGGCAGTCATTATCATCACTAAATAAGATAGTTAAAAGATAGAAAGTATCGATAAAATAGATAGATCAGAATCAGAAGGAGTACCTGATGCGCTATTCACCGGAAGCCCTGATGGCTTTTGTCGAAGCGGCCGATACCGGATCGTTTTCAGCAGCGGCGCGTAAACTGCGCAAGAGTCAGTCGAGTGTCAGTACGGCGATCGCCAATCTGGAAGTGGATCTGGGCGTAACACTGTTTGACCGCCAGAGTCGCCAGCCGGTGCTGACACCAGCCGGACAACGCGTGCTCAGCCACGTTCAGGCGATTCTGGCGGCCAGCGAACGCCTCGATGAACTGGCGGTGCGTTTATCGACGCAGGTGGAAACCCGCCTGACGTTTGTGCTGTCTGACACTTACCAGCCGACTCACCACGAGGCGCTGCTGCGCCGGTTTGAACGCCGGTATCCGGATATCGAATTTGAATGTCAGATCGCCGAAGATCAGGATGTGATCGACCTGTTGCAGTCTGGCCGTGCCCATGTCGGCATGGTGGAAGTACAGGCGAGTTATCCGCCGGACATTGGTGTGGCGCGTTTACCGGAACAAACGGATATGTCGGTATTTTGCAGCCGTGAACATCCGCTGGCAAAAATCACCGATCTGCAACCGGAGCAGTTGCACACCTTCCGCCAGCTTTGCCTGCAGCCTTACAGCCGTCGTGAAATGCCTCGGGCGCGGGGTCAGATCTGGTCAGCGCCCAGTTATCTGATGTTGCTGGAAATGGCGGAACAGGGATTTGGCTGGGCGACACTGCCGCACTGGCTGGTGAAACAGTTCGGACATGACAAACTGGTCAGCCTGCCGATGCGCGGCTGGCCGAAGCAGATATCGGTGGATGCGGTCTGGAGTAAAAACAATCAGCCCGGTCCGGCGGGTTGGTGGTTCATCGACCAGCTGACTGTCCCGCCATCACCGGAAACTGATTTATTGCCCTGAGTTACGCTGCGCCAGCGATTTAGTCACTGAGTTGAGCAGTTCAGGAATATCCATTTTTGGCAAAATGACTTCTATCCAGGCCATCTGCCGCCGTGCGGTGGCCTTTGCTATCGCTTCTTTCAGCGCCTGCGGCGAATCCACCCGCGCACTGAAGACTTCTTTACCGCCGAAGGCCGCCGGGAACTGTGTCCAGTTCCACTGCGCGATGTCGTTGTAGCGCTGGGTTTCGCCGTGTATCGCCCGTTCGACGGTATAACCGTCATTGTTAATCACAAAAATAATCGGCGGCAGGCCATAACGGATGGCGGCACCTAATCCCTGCAAGGTGAGCTGTGCGGAGCCATCGCCAATCAGCAGCACGACACGGCGATCCGGTACGGCAATCTGTACACCAAATGCGGCGGGCAGCGTGAAACCGATTGAGCCCCATAACGGCTGGACGACGAACTGGCAATCCTGCGGCAAATTCAGCGCCGCCGCACCAAAACAGGCGGTGCCCTGCTCAGCGACCAGCACATCTCCCGGTTGCAGGAAATCCTGAATCTGTTGCCAGAAGGCATATTGTCCGAGGCTGTTATCGTGCGACAACGGCAATGCGTTGTGTTTAACAGGATAAGGCGTCCGGCCGGAAGCCAGTTCAGCGGTCAGGCGGTGCATCACGCTGACCGTTTTTTCGAGCGGCAGCTGATGGAAGATCTTATCGCCCACGCGGGCAAAAAAGGGCTGAAGGTCGATGCATTTTCCGGACGGAAGCTGCTGGGTAAAACCGGCGGTGATGGTGTCAGTAAATTTCACCCCGACCGTGATCACCACATCAGCCCCTTCAATCGCTTCTTTCGTTGACGGTGCGCTGGCGGCCCCCGAATAAGTGCCAGCAAAATGCGCCTGCTGCTCGTTGAATAAACCTTTACCCATCAGCAACGTTGAATGCGCCAGCGGCACTTCTTCCATCCACTGTTCCAGCGCCTTTTTAACCTTGAAGCGGTCTGCCAGAAAATCCGCCAGCAACGAAACACGGTTTGCACCCCGCAACTGCGTTTCAGCGGCGGCAGTAAAAGCTTCCAGAGAAGAAGCCGAGAAAGGCGGCTGACGCGCAGGTAACGCATGCGCACGGGTACTGACCGGCAACGCGGCCACATCGCTGGGCAATAACAGGTAACCCGGCCGCGAGCTGTACATCACTTCTTCAATCACACGGTCGATTTCAGCCAGGGCATTTTCCGGTGTGAGGGACGCCTGCGCCACGCTGACCGGAGCTGACATCCGCATGAAATGACAGAATTCGCCATCTCCCAGCGTGTGATGCAGCAGCTCACCTTTACGCTGAGACGTCAGTGCTGGCGCACCCACGATATGCACGACGGGCACATATTCCGCATAACTACCGGCAATGCCATTCAGTGCGCTCAGTTCGCCGACACCAAACGTCGTCAGCAACGCCGCAATACCTTTGGTACGGGCGTAACCATCTGCGCCATAGGCGGCATTTAATTCATTGGTACAGCCGACCCAGGTGATTTGCTGATGATTAATCACACTGTCGAGGAATTTCAGATTGTAGTCACCCGGCACGCCAAACAACTCGGAGATCCCGCTGAGTGATAAACGATCTAAGAGATAGTCACCTACTGTGTATTCATTAACCATGACGATCCTCTGAGAAAAATAAAGTAACCAGTTAATCCCACTAATATGAGTATTACTCCAAACCGGGGAACAGCACATTTATTATTCGAAATAAGGCATGGCAACGCAGAGTTACACCCCTGCACTGTGTGAATGCAGGGAAGCGGATTCAGCAGTAAAGGTAATAGGCAGGAAGAATAGTCACGGTAATCAACGATCCTGCGCACAAGGATTGTTCCGTATGTGATCTGATTAGCTGGAAATGCTTGTGAAAGCGCATACACTAAAATTGGTTTTTTATGACATTTATAACCTTCTGTTCACTTCTGAATTTATTATAAGGACTCACATGGTGTATCAAGCCAGTCCAACCCGTTACGAGAATATGGAATACCGTCGCTGTGGCCAGAGCGGTCTGAAACTGCCCGCCGTTTCCCTGGGTTTGTGGCATAACTTCGGCGATAACGCCCATTTTGAGAATGGCCGGAAACTGATCCGCCATGCTTTCGACCATGGGATCACCCATTTCGATCTGGCCAATAACTACGGCCCGCCTCCGGGTTCGGCAGAACAGCATTTCGGCCGCATCCTGCAGGAAGATTTATTGCCTTATCGCGATGAGCTGATTATTTCCTCCAAAGCCGGTTACACCATGTGGGACGGCCCGTACGGAGACTGGGGCTCGAAAAAATATCTGGTCGCCAGCCTGAATCAGAGCCTGAAACGCATGGGGCTGGAGTACGTGGATATTTTCTATCATCACCGTCCTGACCCTGATACACCGCTGGAAGAAACCATGGCCGCGCTGGATTTGATCGTGCGTCAGGGCAAAGCCCTGTACGTCGGTTTGTCGAACTATCCGGCAGAACGCGCCAAAAAAGCGTTTGAAATCCTGAAAGATCTTGGCACACCGTGCCTGATCCATCAGCCGAAATATTCCATGTTCGAGCGCTGGGTTGAGGCTGATCTGCTGGATACGCTGGCGGATAACGGCGTCGGGTCTATCGCCTTCTCGCCACTGGCAGGCGGCGTGCTGACTGACCGTTATCTGGCGGGCATTCCTGAAGATTCCCGCGCAGCCAGCGGCAGTAAGTTCCTGACAGCAGATCAGCTGACGGAAGAGAAGCTGGCAAAAGTGCGTAAGCTGAATGATATTGCGCAGGCACGCGGTCAGAAGCTGTCGCAGATGGCGCTGGCGTGGGTTCTGCGCGGCGACCGCGTGACGTCCGTCCTGATTGGTGCCAGTAAAACCAGCCAGATCGACGATGCCGTGGGCATGGTCTCTCACCGTCATTTCAGCACAGAAGAACTGGCGGCGATCGAAGGGATTTTAGTGTAAGCGATTACCCTGCGGTATAAAAAACGCGCCTTTATGGAGGATTCGTAAGTAAACCGTTAAGGCGCGTAAATCATTCAAAACAGGATTGTAAGCAATAGTACCGGTGCCCTCTTCCCCTTATAACTGTCAGCATAAATTATAAGGAATCTGGGGCCACTCATGTTAAAGCCGGTACTTTTTGCCACATTGTTCTTTACCCTGCTCCCTGCGGCGGTACCCACCGTGCAGGCCAGCAGCTTCAGCCTGAATACGCCGGGCCTTTCTATCAATATCGGTGATCGCGACAGGCGGGGTTATTACTGGGACGGCTATGACTGGCGTAACCCAGGCTGGTGGAATGGTTACCGTGGTCACCACTATGGTGCACGCAGCCCGCGTGGCTATTACTGGGATGGTTATCGCTGGCGCGATCATGGCTGGTGGAACGAACGCCATCCTCCACGTCGTCCGATGCCGCCACCGCGTTATCATCACAGCGACCACGGACGTCCGCATTATGATCACCGCCGCGGGCCGGATCGGGGTCACGGCCATGATGATCGCAGGGGCGGGCATGGCGATCACCGCCATTAATCAACGGAATAAAACAAAAACGGGACAGCGCAAACTGTCCCGTTTTTTATTACCTGTTGCTGGCGAAGGCGTTATTTCAACATACCTGTCAGCAGATAAAGGTTAAGGCTGACGACGATCAGCACGATGACCCGCCCCGCCCACTGCACGGTTTTAGTATTCACCATCTCGCCCATCAGGCTGCGGTTACCGGTAAAAGCCAGCAACGGCAGCAATGCCAGCGCAATCCCGAAGCTCAGCAATACCTGGCTCATCACCAAAATACGTGTGGCATCTAATCCCATCAGGATCACAATAAAAGACGGCATCATGGTCACCGTACGGCGAACCCACAGCGGAATGTAGAATTTCACGAACCCCTGCATCACTACCTGTCCGGCCAGCGTGCCGACAACTGTAGAAGATAAACCGGCTGCCACCAGACTCAGACCGAAGGTGGTCGCGGCAGCGTGGCCGAGCAACGGTTGCAGCGTCAGATAGGCTTCATCCAGCTCACTGATCCCGCTGTGTCCGCTGAAATGGAATGCCGCCGCAGCCGTCGCCATCATCGCCAGATTCACAAAACCGGCGATAGTCATGGCAATACCGACATCCAGCTTGGTGGCTGAATAACGCTGCGCTTTGGACGCCTTGCCGCCCCGCTGAGTCAGCGAAGAGTGCAGATAAATGACATGCGGCATAATGGTCGCGCCGAGCACACCCGCGGCCAGATACACCGAATCGGCGGTTGGCAGTGCGGGGATTAACATGCCTTTGCCCAGCGCCAGCATGCTTGGCTGCGAGAAGAACAATTCAACAATATAAGCCGCAGCAACAAACAACAGTAAACCGGCGATCACCAGTTCCAGCGGCTTTTGCCCGCGTTTTTGCAGCCCAAGGATAATAAAGGTGGCAATCCCGGTAAGTACTGCGCCCTGTAACAGGGAAACCCCGAGAAGCAATTTGAAGCCAATGGCGGCGCCAATAAATTCGGCCAGATCGGTGGCCATTGCGATAATCTCCGCCTGCACCCAGTAAGCCCAGACGGCCGGACGCGGGAAACGATCGCGGATATGTTCGGCCAGGTTTTTGCCGGTCGCGATACCGAGTTTGGCAGACAACAACTGGATCAACATCGCCATGACGTTGGCCCATACCACCACCCACAGCAACTGATAGCCATAAGAAGCACCGGCCTGAATATTCGTCGCAAAGTTGCCCGGATCGATATAACCAATGGCGGCGATAAAGGCCGGTCCCATCAGTGAAAGCTTCATCTTTCTGGACGCGCGGCCTGCAGATTCGGCCCGGCTGTTCAGCATAGTTAGTTAACCCTTACAATTATTACGCTTACATCAATGATATCTAATTGATAATGATTATCAAGTGCATTTGGAATGATCTGAGTGATTACTCTGATAGGCAGCAGCAGTAAGCGAGAAGGTAATAACTGAGGGGGTGATTCGCTCACCCGGCTTCAGAAAGCCAGACGCAGCGCACTTTCCTAAAACAGACATTAACGGGCCAGATTCAGAACGCATTACGGCACATGATAAAACTAGCACAGGAATGCTAATTGTGCTTAGTTTTATTAACATCTTGATTTTTTGTGTGATGGGCCGCGATTTGTTGCAATTCGTGTCTGTAATTTCTATATTTGCAATCGACTTCACGTTTTAAATGTACGCGTTACATAAAATGACCGTCGAAATATAGCCTGCCTCTAATTTGGAGCACCCATGTCCCGAATATTGCACTTTGTATTAGCGTTGGCCGTTGTCGCTGCACTCGCTTTACTGGTGAGCCGTGACCGGAAAAATATCCGTTTACGCTTCATCGTTCAGCTGTTGGTCATCGAAGTCTTGTTAGCCTACTTCTTCCTGAATTCTTCTGTTGGTTTAGGTTTTGTGAAAGGCTTCTCAGACTTGTTTGAGAAATTATTAGGATTCGCTGCGGAAGGGACCGGCTTCGTATTTGGAGGCATGAGCGATAAAGGATTAGCGTTCTTCTTCTTGAAAGTCTTGTGTCCGATCGTGTTTATTTCTGCGTTGATCGGTATTTTACAACACATTCGTGTACTGCCTTTCGTCATCCGTATTATCGGTACGGTTCTGTCGAAAATTAATGGCATGGGAAAACTGGAATCTTTCAACGCCATCAGCTCCCTGATTTTGGGTCAGTCAGAAAACTTTATCGCGTATAAAGATATTCTGAGCAAAATGTCTGAAAAACGTATGTACACCATGGCTGCCACAGCAATGTCGACGGTTTCTATGTCGATTGTGGGTGCGTACATGACCATGCTGGAACCGCGCTTTGTTGTTGCTGCGCTGGTGCTCAACATGTTCAGTACCTTCATCGTACTGTCGTTGATCAACCCTTATAAGGTTGATTCAGAAGAAGACCTGCAAATCGGTAATACGCACCAGGGTCAGAGCTTCTTTGAAATGCTGGGTGAATACATCCTGGCAGGCTTCAAAGTGGCTATCATCGTTGCAGCCATGTTGATTGGTTTCATCGCACTGATTTCATGCCTGAATGCGTTGTTCGACGTGGTATTCGGTATCACCTTCCAGGGCGTGCTGGGTTATGTCTTCTATCCATTCGCGTGGATGATGGGCGTGCCAAGTCACGAAGCCTTGCAGGTAGGCAGCATCATGGCAACCAAACTGGTTTCCAATGAATTCGTTGCGATGTTGGATCTGCAGAAAGTAGCAACCGAACTTTCACCACGCGGCGTGGGCATCTTGTCCGTGTTCCTGGTGTCTTTCGCAAACTTCTCTTCCATCGGTATCGTTGCCGGCGCTATCAAAGGCCTGAACGAACATCAGGGCAACGTGGTTTCACGCTTCGGCCTGAAACTGCTGTACGGCTCAACGCTGGTCAGCGTGTTGTCTGCTTCTATCGCGGGTCTGGTACTGGCGTAAGTAAGCAAATACAGAACGACGAGAAAGGCGCTCCGGCGCCTTTTTTTATGTCTGCGATTCAGCGCAGTAAAACAGGCAGGAGAAATGACAAAGCGCCAAAAGCAAAAAACCCGCCGAAGCGGGTTTCTTTAATATTTGGTGGAGATAAGCGGGATCGAACCGCTGACCTCTTGCATGCCATGCAAGCGCTCTCCCAGCTGAGCTATACCCCCACACGAGGTCGTACACATTTACTTTTTTGTTTCCCTGGGAAGGAAACAGCCAACTTACTCTGGAAAGGAAGTTGGTGGAGATAAGCGGGATCGAACCGCTGACCTCTTGCATGCCATGCAAGCGCTCTCCCAGCTGAGCTATACCCCCAATTCATGCCCGTAAAAACGGGTGAACGGGGCGCATAATATGAAACGTCGCTACCCCTGTCAACGGCTAAATCCGTTTCTCAATTCAAGCGCTGAAAAAGCCGCCAAATCCCCCATTCCACAGGGAAAAATCCTCTGCCATCAGGGAAATTTTCAGACAGACGCTTTGTTTTACAATTTGTCCGCCAGCCCGCATTCTTCCTAGCTTTCTGATCTGCTTACGCATTTCCTTAACATCTATGTCCGAATGATTAATGAAATGTTAGCAGACTATGATAATCGCCTTGTTTTGAGATAAATCTCAGAATAGACTTCTCGCGCAATAATCATAACTTACACCATTCGAGCACTCCCATGTCCTTGTATTCACCTAAAGAAATCGCATCCATCGCCGTCACAGCGGGCGTTAATAAAAGCCGCGCCACCGTGTTGAATTTGTTAATTTTGGGCTTTCTGGCTGGCGCATTCATCGCCACCGGTTTCCTTCTGGATCTGCATGTAATAGGGACATTACCTGCATCCTGGGGTTCATTCAGTAACTTGCTTGGCGCTGCCGTCTTCCCGGTAGGCATCATTCTGACCGTGTTAGCAGGGGGAGAACTGCTGACCGGTAATATGATGACCCTACCTATCGCCTGGTTCGCGCGTCAGATCAGCCTTTACGCGGTGCTGCGTAACTGGTTCTGGGTCACTGTCGCTAACCTGCTGGGCAGCCTGGCAGTGGCCTATTTCTTCGGCCACGTTCTGGGGCTGACGGAAGGCGCTTTCCTGAGCAAAACGGTGGCAACCGCCACCGCGAAGGTCAACGCAGACTTCATGCATGCGTTCATTTCCGGTATCGGCTGTAACTGGCTGGTGTGTCTGGCAATCTGGCTGGCCTTCGCCAGCAAAGAAGTTGGCGGCAAAGTGATCGGCATGTGGTTCCCGGTTATGGCGTTCGTGGCCATCGGCTTCCAGCACGTGGTAGCAAATATGTTCATCGTGCCTGCGGCAATCTTTGCCGGTGCGCTGAGCTGGTCAGAATACCTGCCTAACTTCGTGGCCGTGTTCCTCGGTAACGCCGTAGGTGGTGCGGGCTTTGTTGGCCTGATGTATTTCCTGGCCTACCGCCCGACCATTGAAACACCGGCAACTGAACAACGTTAATTAAGACGTTTTTCACACCCGGGTTTTACGAAAAGAAAAAGCCAGCCGGTTTCCCGCGCTGGCTTTTTTATCGCTATTTAACCGCCATTACTGTGCTTGTGTTTCGCGCTCAGCAATAAAGGCTAACGCCATATCGATACGCGCCAGCACACGGCTCTGGCCGATAGCGTGAACGGTGACGTCAACACCCGGTGACTGGCCTGCGCCCGTTACCGCAACGCGCAGTGGCATACCAACTTTACCCATCCCTACTTCCAGCTCATCCGCCGTGCCCTGAATCGCATGGTGAATGTTTTCAGCGGTCCAGTCAGTGATAGCAGCCAGTTTGGCGCGAACCACTTCCAGCGGCTGACGTGCAACCGGGCGTAAGTGTTTCTTCGCCGCATCGGCATCAAACTCTGCAAAATCTTCGTAGAAGTAACGGCAGGACTCCGCCATCTCTTTCAGCGTCTTGCAACGTTCGCCCAACAGGGTCACGATTTCAAACAGCTGCGGACCATTACGGGTTTCGATACCCGCCTGCTCAACATGCCACAGCAGATGGGTCGCCACGTAATGCGGATCCATCGTGTTAATGTAGTGATGGTTCAGCCATTGCAGTTTTTCAGTGTTAAACGCACTGGCAGATTTGCTGACGTTTTCCAGTGAGAACAGCGCTTTCATTTCGTCGCGGCTGAAAATTTCCTGATCGCCATGAGACCAGCCCAGACGCACCAGATAGTTCAGCAGCGCTTCCGGCAGATAACCGTCATCACGGTATTGCATCACGCCGACCGCACCGTGGCGTTTGGACAGTTTTTTACCGTCGTCACCCAGAATCATAGAAACGTGCGCGTAAACCGGTACCGGCGCGCCCAGCGCTTTCAGGATGTTTATCTGACGCGGCGTGTTGTTGATATGGTCTTCGCCACGGATGACGTGGGTGATTTCCATATCCCAGTCATCGACAACGACACAGAAATTATAGGTCGGCGAACCGTCGGTACGGCGGATGATCAGATCATCCAGCTCGTCATTACTGAATTCGATCGGTCCGCGGATCTGATCGTCAAAGATGACAGAACCTTCCTGCGGGTTACGAAAACGCACCACACACGGCTCATCAGCAGCGTGATGTTCGTGGCTGTCGCGGCAGCGGCCGTCATAACGAGGCTTCTCGTTATTTGCCATTTGTTCTTCACGCAGCGCTTCCAGACGTTCTTTAGAGCAATAGCATTTATAAGCCGTGCCGTTTTCCAGCATCTCATCAATCACCGCGTTATAACGGTCAAAACGCTTGGTCTGGAAATACGGGCCTTCATCCCAGTCCAGATTCAGCCAGTTCATGCCATCCATAATCGCGTCGATAGCTGCCTGAGTGGAACGTTCGAGATCGGTGTCTTCGATACGCAGCACAAACTCACCGCCAAGGTTGCGGGCAAAGAGCCAGGAATAGAGCGCGGTACGGGCGCCACCGACGTGCAGATAGCCGGTCGGGCTTGGGGCAAAACGGGTTTTGATTTTCATCTGGGTGCAACCTTAATCACGCAACGCCAAAAAACGTCGCTATCAATTAACAAAAAGTGGCTGACATTCTACCACTCTGCCCTGATTCCTCAACGCACAACCAGGGGCAGTCACGTGGTTTAAGGCCATGAATGCGTAAAGAATCGACTACGCGGGCGAGAAACACGTCAGGTTGACTAAAAATAAGCCGAATGAACATTTTTGTTTTTAAAAAGCGTTGACGTAATTTCAAGTATCCCTATAATGCGACTCCATCACGACGGGGGCGATTAGCTCAGTTGGTAGAGCATCTCCTTTACACGGAGGGGGTCGGCGGTTCGAGCCCGTCATCGCCCACCACTCTTTAAGAGTGCCGCGTTGTGATAAGTAAGAAGAATTGAGAAATGGGCGATTAGCTCAGTTGGTAGAGCATCTCCTTTACACGGAGGGGGTCGGCGGTTCGAGCCCGTCATCGCCCACCATTTCTCAGCACGTTTCTTCTTACATGGGGAAGTACCCAGAAGTGGGCGATTAGCTCAGTTGGTAGAGCATCTCCTTTACACGGAGGGGGTCGGCGGTTCGAGCCCGTCATCGCCCACCACTTCTGCGGGCCGTTAGCTCAGTTGGTAGAGCAGTTGACTTTTAATCAATTGGTCGCTGGTTCGAATCCAGCACGGCCCACCAATTCAGAGAAAAGCGCCTTATAGGCGCTTTTTTCGCATCTGTACTCCGAAGAAAAACCGTGATGGAGGCGAACCAGCAGCTGGTTCTATTTTTCTCCTCCCCCTACTCCAGTTTAAACATCGGCACGACCTTATTGTGTAGCGCCGGATTATCGCTTTCATCTTTCAGATTGACGCCCGACAACTGGCGATGGAAAGATTGTTCGAGCAGCCAGGCGAGTTTAAAAGCCGCCTGCGGATAATTCAGCCCTTCCGGCCGCACATTGGAAATACAATTTCGTTCCGATTCCAGTCTTTTGGTATGGGGCCCCCAGGTCATGTAAATGCCTAAACTGTCGGGAGATGACAATCCCGGACGTTCTCCGATCAAAATCGCTACCGCCTTCGCTTTCATCACCTGCGCAATATCATCGCCCAGTGCCACCCGCGACTGATGCGCCAGCACCACAGGCCCGATTTTCAGCTCCAGCGTGCGCAGATAGGGCAATAACGCCGCAATCAGCGGTACGGCCTGCCGGTGCACGGCTTTCGATGACAAACCGTCAGCGATGACCAGTACCACGTCGGCAGGCTCCGGCGCCAGACGCTGCAAGGCCTGACGGCTGCTTTCTGACAGCTTGCGGCCAAGATCAGGACGACACAAATAGGTCGCCCTGTCCGGTGCAGCGCTGGCAACGGTCAGCGTTTCCAGCCCCAGCGCGTAAAGTTCGGGTTCGAGCTTCTGGCTGTCAAAGGGCTGATGCACGGCATCACGCGCCTGCGCATGGGCTAAACCAAATCGCAGCAGCTCATCGGTGGGCAGACTCGAACCGGTACGTCCCAGCGCGATACGTGCAGCCGTAAACTGACGCAGAGTTTCCCACGGGTTGCTATGCACCAGCGGCGATAATCCCTGCTCTTTTTCTTTATTCATCAGCACAGACCTCAGCTCAGTTGCGGCAACTGACGCAGTAACGGATGGGACGCCCGGGTATCCTGCAAGACGCCCTGCGGATCGATAATTTTCATTTTCTCCAGCCATACGGCAAATTCCGGCGCATGTTTCAGCCCGAGTAATTCACGGATGTATAACGCGTCATGGAAAGAAGTGCTCTGATAATTGAGCATGATGTCATCCGCGCCCGGTACGCCAATCAGGAACGTCAGCCCGGCAGTGCCGAGCAGCGTCAGCAAAGTGTCCATATCATCCTGATCGGCTTCTGCATGATTGGTGTAACAGACATCGCAGCCCAGCGGCACGCCCAGCAGTTTGCCGCAGAAATGGTCTTCCAGACCCGCACGGATAATTTGTTTACCGTCATACAAATACTCCGGGCCGATAAACCCCACCACGGTGTTAATCAGCAGCGGTGAAAAATGGCGGGCGATGGCGTACGCACGCGCCTCACAGGTTTGCTGATCGACCCCAAAATGCGCATTGGCAGATAAACAACTGCCCTGCCCGGTTTCGAAATACATCACGTTGTCGCCGAGCGTGCCACGCTTAAGACTGAGCGCCGCCTGTTGCGCTTCCGCCAGCAGCGCCAGATTGATACCAAACCCGCTGTTCGCCGCTTCAGTTCCCGCTATCGACTGAAACACCAGATCAACCGGTGCGCCGCGCTCCACCAGTTTGATGGTGTTAGTGACATGCGTCAGAACACAGGACTGCGTGGGAATTTCAAAGCGCGTAATGATGTCATCAAGCATGTAATTGAGGTTTTCCAGCAGCGGTAAGCTGTCGCTGGCAGGATTAATACCGATCACCGCGTCGCCGGAGCCATATAACAAACCGTCGAGCATACTGGCAGCAATGCCCTGTAAATTATCGGTCGGATGGTTCGGTTGCAGGCGCACGCTCATGTGCCCCGGCAGCCCGATAGTATTGCGGAATTGAGTAATCACCCGGCATTTTTTAGCCACCAGGATCAGATCCTGATTGCGCATCAGTTTGCTGACGGCAGCCGCCATTTCGGGCGTGATCCCGCGGGCGACGGCTGCCAGCACAACGCTGTCGGTTTTTTCACTCAACAACCAGTCGCGGAAATCCCCGACGGTGAGATGCGAAATCGCGGCAAACGCCGCGACATCATGAGTATCGACAATCAACCGCGTGACTTCATCGTCCTCATACGGCACCAGCAATTGTTGCAGGAAGGTTTTGAGCGGCACATCAGCCAGTGCCATTTTTGCCGCCATGCGCTCTTCAGCGCTGGCGGCAGCCACTTCAGCCAGATAGTCGCCCGACCGTGCGGGCGACGCCTTTGCCATCAGTTCGCGTAAATCCTTAAACTGATACCTTCGGTGACTTAATGTCGTCTGAAACATAACACTCCTTAGCGCGCCGGATTATTTGCTGCTTTTAGCGGGAACCGGGCGCAGGCCACGTAATTGCGGATCTTCCGCGGCATCAGTGCGCGACTGATGGGTGATACGGAACCAGGCATACGCCAGCAACATCATGGCGGCGAAGATCAAAAACAGTAAGGTGTTGTAGTAAATCATAGCGATCAGACAGACGACTGCCAGCACCAGCGCCAGAGCAGGTGCAAAAGGATAGAGCGGCGCACGGAACGGACGGATTAAATTCGGTTCGCTGCGGCGGAGTTTAAACAATGCAGCCATCGAAATGATGTACATCACAATGGCGCCAAAGACCGACATTGTCACGATATTGGCCGTCAGTGGCTGGCCGCCAATCACGATCAGTGAATCCGAGAAAATAGCCGCGATGCCAACAACGCCCCCCGCGATAATACCAAGATGCGGTGTCTGGAAACGGGCGTTGACGCTGGCAAGCCGTTTAGGCAAATAACCTGCCCGGGCCAGCGCGAAGATCTGACGGGAATACCCCATGATAATGCCGTGGAAAGAGGCAATCAGGCCAAAAAGCCCCAGCCAGACCAGCATGTGCAGCCAGCCACTGTTGCTGCCGACAATCAGTTTCATGGCCTGCGGTAACGGGTCGTTGATATTCGACAGCTTGGTCCAGTCGCCCACACCACCGGCAAACAACATCACGCCGAGCGCCAGAACGGTCAGAGTCAGAATGCCGCCGATAAAAGCTTTCGGAATGGTACGCTGCGGATCTTTCGCCTCTTCAGCGGCCATTGAGGCACCTTCTATCGCCAGGAAAAACCAGATGGCAAAAGGAATGGCTGCAAAAATACCGGAAAAGGCTGCGGGACTGAAAGTGTCGCTGCCCGCCCATCCACCGTGAACAAAGTTCGACATTTCAAAGCCCGGCGCCACCACGCCCATAAAGACCAGCAATTCAAAAATTGCCAGCAACGTGACCAGAAGTTCAAAGGTGGCGGCAATACTGACGCCGAGAATATTGAGCGCCATAAATACCAGATACGCGCCAACAGCCACCCATTTCGGCTCAATCGACGGGAACTGCACATTGAGATACGCCCCGATCGCCATCGCGATAGCAGGCGGCGCAAAAACAAATTCCACCAGCGTTGCGAAACCCGCGACAAATCCGCCCGTTGGCCCGAACGCACGGTAAGCGTAAGCAAAAGGACCGCCCGCGTGCGGAATCGACGTAGTGAGTTCGGTAAAGCTGAAAATAAAGGCGCAATACATAGCCGCTATCACCAGAGCAGTGATAAGAAAGCCCAGTGTGCCTGCCTGCGCCCAGCCGTAACTCCAGCCAAAATATTCGCCGGAGATAACCAGCCCGACGGCAATGCCCCAAAGTTTAAAACTCCCCAGTGTACGTTTTAAAACAGGTGTGACTTTCGTGGTTTGCATAAATGATCCCCTGCCCGGTGATAATTCAATTTTTGTTGAAAAGAACTGCGACAGCCTTGCTCTTATTTGTGTTGCAAAGGATGGATGTTGCAAAGGCTGTACCACTTAAGAAACCCTCAGCAGGCGCGGCCTGTAGCCGTATTCAGGGGAGGCTTGCTACATTTTAGCGCGCCGCCGTAAGCCGCATATCCGAAATGGTGCGTTGGATAAGCGTCACAAAAGGGCGCTACACTTTGGCTTCTCAGAACGCTGACGTCGGATAAAAGGAGAACATCACGTGGCAACAATGGAACAGCAAATCATCACCTGGCTCAGAGAGGAACCGCTTCATTTGCTGGCACTGACGCAGGCACGCACGCAAAATCTTAACGATGCCTGGCTGGCGGCGGGCTTTGTCCGCAATCTGGTCTGGGACCGGCTACACGGATATGCGCAGGCCACAGCACTCAATGATATCGACGTGGTGTATTTCAATCCGCTGGATTGCTCGCCGGAAGCTGACCAGCGCTATGAACATCGCCTGAAAGCGCAATCGCCCGACCTTCCCTGGTCTGTGAAAAATCAGGCCCGCATGCATGAGCGCCACGGCCATGCGCCCTATGCCTCCAGCGCCGAGGCGATGAGCTACTGGGTGGAAATGGAAACCGCTATCGGCGCAAGAATGAATGCTGACGGGCAAATTGAGCTGAATGCGCCGCTGGGACTGGATGCTTTGTTTGCTTTCAGTATTACGCCAAACCCGCGGCATGCGATCCCCGCAGTTTTTGCCGAGCGGATCAGCAGCAAAAGCTGGCTGACCCGGTGGCCGAAGCTCAGAGTGAAAGCGTTAACCGAATGAAAGCCATAAATACCGTAAGGAATAGGCAAAGCCTGTAAAGCCTCGCTGATTTTTGCCGATATAGCTTAAGCACCTTTACGTGCAAAATTTTATTCTTACTCAATGAGGCTTTTTATGACGACTATCAGCGCGACCAGCAGTTCGGTAAGCTCTGCGTCCACCAGCGACTCAGGCAGTGCCAGCCAGATAGCAAAGCTGACTAAGCAGATTACCAAACTGACTGAGCAGCTCAAAAACGTGGGCAATTCAGGCGGCGATACTGACGAAGTTAAGCAACAGCAAGAACTCCTGCAGCAGCAAATCGAAATGCTGCAACAGCAGATCGCGCAGATTCAACAGCAGCAGGCTCAGAAAGCACTTCAGCAACAGCAGCAACAACAAGCTGACGCTGAAATGAAGAAAGACGAAGGCGTGAATAAGCCTTCAGAAACCAACGCAGTCGATATCTACGTATAACCCCGGTCAAAGCCTGAAACAGCCGGCAAGGTATCAGTGGTTGTACATTCCCTGCTGGCTGCGTTTTTCCCGCAATAAATTCGCCTGCTCTTTCACCACCTGCCAGATGGCCTGTGCAGCGGGTGATAACGACCGGTTTTTACGTCTGACCAGCATCAGCACCCGGTTGATTTCCGGCACCAGGCTTCTGACCACCAGACGGCTCCCTTCCGGCATGGGCAACGCCAGCGCCGGGATAACACTGATACCAATTCCGGCTTCCACCATCGGGAATAACGTGGCTGGATGGCCGATTTCCTGAGTAATCTCCGCTTTCACTTTCTGCGCTTTCAGTGCGCCGTCGATCAGGATCCGGCTTCCTGATGCGTAATCCTGCAGCACCAGTTTTTGGCCGTTCAGTGCCTGCCATTCAACCTCCGGCAGCGCCGCCAGCGGATGATCCTCACGGCACATCAGCAAAAACGGCTCATGCAGAATCGGCTCGCAGTCCAGATCTGTGTTTTCACCCGGATCAATCACAATACCGAAATCCACTTCCGCATTTCTGACGCTGTTAAGCACCAGTTGCTGCGCCTGATCGCGCAACAAAATACGAATGTCCGGATACTGCCGCTCGCCGCTGGAGATACATTGCGGCATCAGTTGCGCCGAAATCGTCTGGCTAGAGGCAATACGCACCCGACCATTATGCTGCGTGCCGAAGCTGCGGGTGTCGAGCAGCATGGCGTGGAGTTCGTCGAGCAACGGCTCGACACGATTCGCCAGACGCAGACCGGCATCAGTGAGCACGACTTCGCGCGTTGTGCGGTCCAGCAACCGCACGCCCATTTCGGCTTCCAGCTCTTTCATACTATGGCTGACAGCCGACTGGCTTAAACCAATGGACTCACCAGCCCGGCTGAAGCTGCCGTAGCGTGAAACGGTCACAAATACGCGAAGTTGCCTGAGCGAATAATTCATGAATTTTCTGCATTAATGGATTAAATAAATCAATTTTTTAATTGTATCGCAAAGACTCAGAATAGCCGCATTCAGAAACAACAAATCCGAGACTTGTTATGCGCTTCTTACCCGATCGCTTTACCCTGACACTCATCGCTACGGTTTTGCTGGCGACGTTCTTCCCGGCCAGCGGCATATTTGTGGCTTTCTTCAATAATCTGACCATTTTCGCCATCGGCCTGCTGTTTTTCATGCATGGCGCAAAACTCTCGCGCGAAGCTATTTTTCAGGGCAGCAATAACTGGCGTCTGCATTTGTGGGTGATGTTCAGTACCTTCATTTTATTCCCGATCCTCGGGCTGCTTTTCCAGTGGTGGCATCCGGTAGACGTCAGTCCGCAAATTTACAGCGGCTTTGTCTATCTGTGTATTTTGCCTGCGACGGTACAGTCGGCGATTGCGTTTACCTCACTGGCTGGCGGGAACGTAGCGGCAGCGGTGTGCAGCGCCTCCGCATCAAGTCTGCTGGGGATTTTTGTTTCGCCGTTGCTGGTCAGCCTGCTGATGCATGTGCAGGGGGAAACGGGGAATGGTTTAGAACAGGTCTGGCATATTGTTCTGCAACTGCTGGTGCCGTTTGTCGCCGGGCATTTACTCCGTCCGCTGATTGGCGGCTTTGTCGAACGTCACCGTAAAATGATCGGCAAAACCGACCAGACATCGATTTTGCTGGTGGTGTATTCCGCTTTCAGCGAAGCCGTGACGCAGGGGATCTGGCATCAGGTCGGCATCGGTTCACTGCTGTTTATCGTGGTGTTCAGTCTGGTGCTGCTGGCCTTTATCCTGGTGATCAATACCTATATGGCGCGCTGGATGGGCTTTAGCAAACCCGATGAAATTACCATCGTGTTCTGCGGCTCGAAGAAAAGCCTGGCGAACGGTATTCCGATGGCGAACATTCTGTTCCCGGTCAGCGCGATTGGCATGATGGTGCTGCCACTGATGATTTTTCATCAGGTACAGTTGATGACCTGCGCGGTGCTGGCAAAACGTTATCAGAAAAAACAACAGGAAGCGGCGCTGAAACACGCGCCTGTTACTGAATAAGCTGGCTAAATAGCAGGCAGAAAAAAGGCGCTGAATTCAGCGCCTTTGTTTTATGAGTTGACCTGTTCTCAACAGCGTTTACTCGTCGGTGCCATCGAGTCCCGGACCATTGCGGCGCAGCGGATTGATCAGGTTTTGCAGCCCTTCGCTTTTAATCGTCAGCGTCAGCTGCATCAGTTCACCCAGTTTTCCTTGCGGAAATTCATCTTTGCGGGCGAACCACAGCAAATATTCTTCCGGCAAGTCGATCAGCACCCGTCCGGCGTATTTTCCGAACGGCATCACTCTATTGGCTATCTGGATCAGATCTTCTTTTTCCATGATTTATTCACCCAGCAGACGGATCATTTCCGCCTCGTCGATCACCTCAATGCCCAGTTCCTGTGCTTTCGCCAGCTTGGAACCCGCCGCTTCACCGGCAATCACCAGATCGGTTTTCTTCGACACGCTGCCGGAGACTTTCGCGCCCAGCGCAGTCAGACGGTCTTTGGCGTCATCGCGGGAAAGAATCGACAGCGAACCGGTCAGCACCACAGTTTTGCCGGCAAACGGACTGTCGATTTCTTCCGGTACAATGACCTGCACTTCCGGCCAGTGAATATTGATTTCAGGGCTTAACAACTCGTCGATGACCTGCTGGTTATGTTCTTCCGACAGGAAATTCACCACGTGTTTCGCCACGACATCACCCACATCCTGAACGCCTTTCAGCGATTCAATATCTGCCGCTTTAAGCGCCTCAACCGAGCCGTAATGCGCGGCAAGGTTAGCCGCCGTGGCTTCGCCCACTTCACGAATGCCCAGCGCATACAGGAATCTTGCCAGCGTGGTTTCTTTAGCTTTTTCCAGCGCACTGACCACGTTCTGCGCCGATTTCGGTCCCATGCGGTCCAGACCGGTAAGTTTGCCCGCCGTCAGACGGAACAGATCTGCCGGCGTTTTGACATATTCTTTCTCGACCAACTGATCGATGATTTTGTCGCCCATGCCGTCAACGTCCAGCGCCCGGCGGGAGACGAAATGCTTCAGCGCTTCTTTACGCTGTGCACCACAAATCAGACCCGCCGTACAACGCGCCACGGCTTCGCCTTCGACACGTTCAACATCAGAATGACAGACCGGGCAATGCGTCGGGAAAACCACTTCGCGGGCATCTTCAGGACGCTCATCCAGCACCACGCCCACCACCTGCGGGATAACATCTCCGGCACGACGGACAATCACGGTATCGCCGATACGCAGCCCAAGGCGCTCGATTTCATCTGCGTTATGTAGCGTGGCATTGCTGACCATCACGCCCGCGACCAGAACCGGCTCCAGACGTGCGACCGGCGTGATCGCACCAGTACGCCCTACCTGAAACTCGACGTCTTTCACCAGCGTGATTTGTTCCTGCGCCGGGAATTTGAAGGCTGTTGCCCAGCGCGGCGCACGTGCCACAAAGCCCAGCGTTTCCTGAATATCCAGCGAGTCAATTTTCACTACCACGCCGTCAATATCAAAGCCCAGTGACGGACGGTCGGCTTCAACCTGACGGTAAAACGCCAGCACTTCTTCGCTGCCGGTACACAGGCGGACGCGATCACTGACCGGTAAACCCCAGGCTTTAAACTGTTGCAGGCGGGCGAAGTGGCTGCGCGGCAGTTCACCCCCTTCCAGCAGGCCAACGCCGTAGCAGAAGAAGGTCAGCGGACGTTTGGCGGTGATACGCGGATCGAGCTGACGTAACGAACCGGCGGCGGCATTACGCGGGTTAGCGAACACTTTCCCTCCCGTACGACGCGCTTCGTCGTTCATCGCTTCAAAGCCCGCTTGTGGCATAAACACCTCACCACGCACTTCAAGGCGCTCAGGAATGTTGTCGCCATGCAGACGCAGAGGGATCGCGCGGATGGTGCGTACGTTCGCGGTGATGTTCTCACCGGTCGTGCCATCGCCACGCGTGGCAGCCTGCACCAGTTCGCCATTTTCATACAACAGGCTCACCGCCAGACCATCAAGTTTCAGCTCGCAGCAGAACGTCAGTGCTTCAGCGGTTTTCAGGCGATCCTGCACGCGTTTATAAAATGCCAGATAGCTTTCTTCATCAAATACGTTGTCCAGCGATAACATCGGTACCCGATGCCTGACCTGTTCAAATGCAGAAAGCGGTGCCGCCCCCACGCGCTGCGTCGGGGAATCCGCGGTGACCAGCTCAGGATGCGCGGTTTCCAGCTCGCGCAATTCGCGCATTAAGCGGTCATACTCGGCATCTGGCACTTCCGGTGCATCCAGAACGTGATACTGATATTCGTGATGGCGCAACTGAGTGCGTAATTGACTGATTTGTTCTTCGATAGTGGCCATGACTCACCGTGGAGATAAAAAACCCCCGGCAAGCGGGGGTCAGGGAAGTGGGTGTTTCACGAACGCCGGACTCAGGCGATCGCCTCGAGGACCTCGCGGATCCGCGCTTTGTACGTTTCGAGCTTCTGCGGCGTAATCATACGACGCTCATCGTCAAGCACCATCGCACCGACATCATCGGCAATACGCTGGGCGGACTGCAGCAACAGTTTGAAGTTCTGATGCGCATCACCGTAGCAAGGTACCATCATAAACAACGTAACGCCTGGGGTGGAGAAGTCAGACATATTGTCAGGGTCGAAGGAACCCGGTTTGACCATATTTGCCAGACTGAACAACACCGGACCGCTGCCCGCAGGGCTGACGTGACGATGGAAAATATTCATGGCACCAAACTGGAAACCGGCCTGAAGCACGCTGTTGAGCAACACTTCACCACCGATGACACCGCCCTGATGCGCGGCAACGTGCAATACCAGAACCGTCTCTTTCAGTTTCGCTTTCTCAGCCGGTGCTTCTTCTGCAGGAGCAAAAGGTGCAGCCTGAGGTTCTGCTTTCGCAGCAGGCGCGGCATCAGCATGAATTTCCTGCGGCGGAACCGGTGTGTGCGGTTTAGCTTCAGGCGTGTATTCCTGATGCGCAAAATCTGCGGCAGGTTCGCGACGCGGTGCAGTGACGGGTTCAGCAGCTGAATAACCACTCAGCAAGGGATCATCCTGCACAGCATGTTGCTGCGGCTGAGCCGGTTGCTGAGGACGAGCAACAGATGCTGGCGCTGGCTGCGCAGGGGAAACCTGCGGCTGACGTGGCGGTGCAGTCTGTTCGGGCTCGTCATACTGACCTAAAGTCGGTTCATCCTGAGGATAAGCAGGACGCACGCGCACTTCCCCCACTCCATCGACAAAATCTTCGGACGGAGATTGTTCCCGTTCTTTTTTCACACGTTTAGCTGGACGATCGCGGAAAAGCGAAGAGCGTTCTTTACGGCTGGTCCACAAACCGTGTAACAACAACGCTATTATGGCGATCGCGCCAACAACGATTAATATCAGACGCAAATCCTGCATCATTGCTATCTCTGTTGTTCTAATACATTGCCACCACGGCAAACATTCACATGATTAACTCTATTTGCCCACGTAGATAAGTGCAAGTCTCGACTCTACTTTCTGCTAATAAATAGGGCAGTTGCACCTTTTTTTGCTGTTTTTTCAGCCAATCCACCGCTAGCCAGTGGAAAATCATACCGATATGATAGCCCATGTCATTCAACTCAGAGAGAAAATTTCGTTTATGACCTCCTCGCACAGCACCAGACAACAAAATGGTGTGCATTATTTCAAACAAGGCTGGGCGCTCATTTCCTTGCCGGGGATACGACGTTTTGTGATTTTACCCCTTGCCGTCAACGTGCTGTTGATGGGCGGCGCATTCTGGTGGCTGTTCACCAAACTGGGTGAATGGATCCCGGCGATGATGAGCAAGGTGCCGTCGTGGCTCAGCTGGCTGGATTATCTGATCTGGCCGGTCGCGGTGCTTTCTGTCGTGCTGGTGTTCAGCTATCTCTTCAGCACCCTCGCCAACTGGATAGCCGCCCCCTTCAGCGGATTGCTCGCCGAACAACTCGAAGCGCGCCTGACAGGGAAAACGCTGCCTGATACCGGCATCTGGGACATCATGAAAGATTTACCGCGTATCATGAAACGTGAATGGCAGAAACTGGCGTATTACCTGCCGCGCGCCCTGCTGCTGTTCGCGCTGTACTTTATTCCGGTGATCGGCCAGACCGTGGCCCCGGTGCTGTGGTTCTTCTTCAGCGCGTGGATGGTCGTCATTCAATATTGCGATTATCCGTTCGATAACCACAAAGTCAGCTTTGCCGATATGCGCCGTTCGCTCGGCAGCAACAAAATCGACAACATGCAGTTTGGTTCGCTGGTCAGCCTGTTTACGATGATCCCGTTGCTGAATCTGGTGATCCTGCCGGTTGCCGTGTGCGGCGCGACGGCCATGTGGTGTGATCGTTATCGCAATATTTACGTTAAAAGCGATGTTTATAACAATAGTATCGACGTGAATTCCAGCCGCAAATAACGTTTTTTATTCACAGCCGCCTGCGGGCGGCTGCCTGCTATGCTTGACTTTTCTCCCTCAAACTTATTTCTTAATAACGTATCGATATAGCAAATACCAAAACCTTACTTCACTGGGAAAGCGGTTCGCGTATGCTTTCCTGATTCCCACTAATTTCATAGTGTTGAAAGCTTCACACCGTGAATATTTCATACAGTTAAAGGACGGGTTATGAGCAAGATCTATGAAGACAATTCATTAACAATTGGCCACACGCCACTGGTTCGCCTGAACCGTATCGGTAATGGTCGAATTCTGGCTAAGGTCGAGTCACGTAACCCGAGCTTCAGCGTAAAATGCCGTATCGGTGCCAACATGATCTGGGATGCTGAAAAGAAAGGCATTCTGACCAAAGATATCGAACTGGTTGAACCTACCAGCGGTAACACGGGTATCGCACTGGCCTATGTGGCTGCTGCGCGCGGTTACAAGCTGACACTGACTATGCCGGAAACCATGAGCGTTGAACGCCGTAAGCTGCTCAAAGCGCTCGGCGCCAATCTGGTGTTAACCGAAGGCGCCAAAGGTATGAAAGGGGCGATTGCCAAAGCCGAAGAAATTCAGGCCAGTGATCCGCAGCGCTATCTTATTCTTCAGCAGTTCAGCAACCCGGCCAACCCGGCTATCCACGAGCAAACCACCGGCCCGGAAATCTGGGAAGATACCGATGGCGCAGTGGATGTGCTGATTGCAGGCGTGGGTACCGGCGGGACTATCACCGGAACGGGCCGTTATCTGAAAAGTAAAAAAAGCAGCGTGAAACTGGTGGCCGTTGAGCCAACAGACTCCCCGGTTATCACCCAGACGCTCAACGGTGAAGAAGTGAAGCCGGGCCCGCATAAAATCCAGGGTATCGGCGCAGGCTTTATTCCGGGTAACCTGGATCTGGCATTGCTGGATCGTGTCACGCTAATCACCAACGACGAATCCATTCAGATGGCACGCCGTCTGATGGAAGAAGAAGGCATTCTGGCCGGGATTTCTTCCGGTGCGGCGGTTGAAGCTGCGGTGAAATTATCCAAAGAACCGGAGTTTGCAGATAAAACGATTGTGGTTATTCTGCCTTCTTCCGGTGAACGCTATCTGAGTACCACATTGTTTGCAGATTTATTCACTGAAAAAGAATTGCAACAATAATGCCACATCCTTAAAAGCGGCCAAAAAAGCACCTCGAGGGGTGCTTTTTTGTGGCCTGCGTCAAACTTTACACCACTTCGTCATTGATTTTACCCGCCAGGTTTAGTATTTAACCGGACAATTATTTCGATGCTCGAAATTAATCGCTTCCACGAGTCTTCCCCGCTGAATCGATTTACTGATTTGTTACACGAGGGGAAAAGACGGCATAATGGAGGAATAACAGAAAAAGCCTGGATCCAGGGCAAAGAGTTTTATCGCTGAGTGCGTTATTTTCTCTTTTCTGTTGCATCTGAACCTGCCCCTGAACCATAGTCAGGCGCGAATCTCTACAGGCTAAAGTGAAGGCCATAAGCTAAACTTTAGCTCCACAACATTACTTTAATAAGTTGGGGAAACAACAATGTTCCAGCAAGAAGTTACTATTACCGCTCCTAATGGTCTGCACACTCGCCCTGCTGCACAGTTCGTGAAAGAAGCTAAAGGTTTCGCTTCTGACATCACCGTGACTTCAAACGGTAAAAGCGCCAGTGCTAAAAGCCTTTTCAAACTGCAAACTCTGGGCCTGACCCAAGGTACCGTTGTGACCCTCTCAGCTGAAGGTGAAGACGAGCAGAAAGCCGTTGAACACTTGGTAAAACTGATGGCAGAGCTCGAGTAATACACAGCCGCTCTTATAAAGTTTAAACCAGTCAAGAGAAAGGTAGGGTTATGATTTCAGGCATTTTAGTATCTCCCGGTATCGCTTTCGGCAAAGCACTTCTGTTGAAAGAAGATGAAATTGTCATCAACCGGAAAAAAATCTCTCCAGATCACGTTGATCAGGAAGTTGAACGTTTCCTGACGGGCCGTGCGAAAGCGTCTGCTCAACTGGAAGTGATCAAGACCAAAGCCGGTGAGACCTTCGGTGAAGAGAAAGAAGCCATCTTCGAAGGCCACATCATGTTGTTGGAAGACGAAGAGCTTGAACAGGAAATCATAGCCCTCATCAAAGACGAGCACGCTTCTGCTGACGCTGCAGCTTTCTCTGTCATTGAAGGCCAGGCGAAAGCCCTGGAAGAGCTTGATGACGAATACCTGAAAGAACGTGCGGCTGACGTGCGTGACATCGGTAAACGCCTGCTGCGCAACATTCTGAACATGACCATCGTTGATCTGAGCTCCATCCAGGACGAAGTTATCCTGGTTGCGACCGATCTGACGCCATCAGAAACAGCGCAGCTGAACCTGAACAAGGTTCTGGGCTTTATCACTGATTTGGGTGGTCGTACTTCCCACACCTCAATCATGGCCCGCTCCCTGGAACTGCCTGCTATCGTGGGTACCAGCGATGTGACCAAACAAGTTAAAAATGATGACTATCTGATCCTCGATGCTGTTAACAATAAAATCTATGTCAACCCGACAGCAGACGTTATTGACGAGCTGAAAGCCGTTCAGAACCAGTACATCACTGAAAAAGACGAACTGACTAAACTGAAAGACTTGCCGGCTATCACGCTTGATGGTCATCAGGTTGAAGTTTGTGCCAACATCGGTACCGTGCGCGACGTCGCCGGTGCAGAGCGCAATGGCGCTGAAGGTGTCGGCCTGTATCGTACAGAATTCCTGTTCATGGATCGTGACAGTCTGCCTACCGAAGAAGAGCAATTCCAGGCGTATAAAGCCGTTGCTGAAGCGATGGGGTCACAGGCGGTTATCGTACGCACCATGGACATCGGCGGTGACAAAGACCTGCCGTACATGAACCTGCCGAAAGAAGAAAACCCGTTCCTGGGCTGGCGCGCAATCCGTATCTGTCTGGATCGCAAAGAAATTCTTCACGATCAGCTGAAAGGTATTCTGCGTGCTTCTGCGTTCGGTAAACTGCGCATCATGTTCCCGATGATCATTTCGGTTGAAGAAGTGCGTGAACTGAAAGCAGAACTCGAAATGCTGAAAGTGCAGCTTCGTGAAAAAGGCCAGGCATTCGATGAGACTATCGAAGTCGGCGTGATGGTGGAAACACCCGCAGCGGCTGTGATTGCGCATCACCTGGCGAAAGAAGTCGATTTCTTCAGTATTGGTACAAACGATCTTACCCAGTATACTTTGGCGGTGGATCGCGGTAACGAGCTGATTTCTCATCTGTACAACCCAATGTCTCCGTCTGTACTTGGTTTAATTAAACAAGTTATTGACGCATCTCATGCTGCCGGTAAATGGACAGGGATGTGCGGCGAGCTAGCCGGTGACGAACGTGCTACACTTCTTCTATTGGGCATGGGGTTAGATGAGTTCAGCATGAGCGCTATCTCTATCCCACGCATCAAGAAAATTATTCGCAATACAAACTTCGAAGATGTGAAAGCGCTGGCAGACCAGGCCCTGGCCCAACCTACGGCGCAAGAGTTGATGAACCTGGTTAACAAGTTCATTGAAGAAAAAACACTCTGCTAATTGCGCGATGCTGGTAAAGCTGCCCAAATTAATGCTTAGGAGAAGATCATGGGTTTGTTCGATAAACTGAAATCATTGGTTTCTGATGATAAAAAAGACGTTGGCACTATTGAAATCGTAGCGCCAATCTCTGGTGAAATTGTCAACATTGAAGATGTGCCAGACGTTGTTTTCGCTGAGAAAATCGTTGGTGACGGTATTGCTATCAAACCATCTGGCAACAAAATGGTTGCTCCGGTTGACGGCACTATCGGTAAAATCTTCGAAACTAACCATGCTTTCTCAATCGAATCCGACAGTGGCATTGAGTTGTTCGTGCACTTCGGTATCGACACCGTTGAACTGAAAGGCGAAGGCTTCAAACGCATCGCTGAAGAAGGTCAACGTGTTAAGAAAGGCGATTTGGTTATCGAGTTTGATCTGGCTCTGCTGGAAGAGAAAGCGAAGTCTACTTTGACTCCGGTTGTCATCTCTAACATGGACGAGATCAAAGAGCTGATTAAACTGACTGGTAGCGTGACTGTGGGCGAAACCCCAATCATCCGCATCAGGAAGTAATTTGCTCAGCGAGAAGTAAAAAAACGGCGCCTAATCAGCGCCGTTTTTTATTGCCTCACATTTGCCAGTGCGGGACTTGAAGGCTGATGATCAGGCCATGAGGCTGCGCGTTACGGGCATCTACTTTCCCCTCATGCGCCAACATCACTTTGCGGGTGATCGCAAGCCCCAGTCCGTAGCCTTTGCCTGACAGCGGCGATTTCACGCGCACGAACGGGTCAAAGATACTCGACAGCTTATCTTCTTCCACGCCCGGCCCCTGATCGGCCACTTCAATTTGCAAATACTGTTCAACCTGAGCCAGTGAAACACTGATAGTTTGGCCGCGAGCCGAAAAACGCAGGGCATTACGCACCACATTATCCACCGCACGACGCATCAGCTCAGCATTACCCTTCACGGTGTAATCCATGTTATCCGGAGACCCGGGGTACATCGCGATTTCGACCCCCGGCAACTGCGCTTCATAGCGGGCATCATTAACGACCGCCTCCACCAATCCGTAGAGATCGAAATACTCTTCATCAGGGATTTCACTGCTTTCAGTACGTGACAACGCCAGCAGTTCGCCAATCATTTTATCCAGCCTGCCCGCTTCGTGTTCTATGCGACTCAGGGAGCTTTCGACATTCGACGGATTCTGCCGCGCCAGACCGATTGCCAGTTGCAAACGTGCCAGCGGAGAACGCAGTTCATGCGAGACATCGTGCAACAGCTCTTCACGCGCTTTGACCAGCACCTGCAGGCGTTCAGCCATAGAGTCAAAATCACGCGCCACTTCAGACAGCTCATCGTGCCGCTTACCCATGCTGGTAAACAGGCGGACTGATAAATCCCCCTGCGCCACCCGTCCGAAGGCTTTACGCATTTGCAACATTGGCCGCGTCAGGTTCCATGCCAGTACGGCGCTGAACAGTAAACCGCCCAGTCCACCCAGCCATAACAGTGGCGGCGGCATATTCAGCCAGTCCCTGTGACGTCTCGGGCGATATTCATGCATCAGCCCGTCAACATCATATTTCAGCCGGTAACCCTGCCCGTCCGGTCCCTGCACAAACTGCACGACTTCATGCGGAATTTTACCGGGTTCCAGATCCTTAATCGTATTGCCTTTAGCAGGCAGCAACGACGGCGACACTGAGAAGAATTGTCGGTCATCTTGCGGCCAGTCGGCCATCATGGCGTTAAGAGCAGGCAGACCGCCGTAATGCAGCGTGGAAACAGCCGAGGTAATTTGCAGTTTCACAAACCGGCGGGCAATTCCGCTTTCCGGCGGTTCATGTGGATTGTAGAAAGCAAAAACCACCCAGAGGCCCTGAGTGATCGCCACGAAAGTAAACCAGAATCCCAGCAGTATTTTCCAGAACAGTCTGCCGCGCAGTCGTTTAGCGGATTCGATAGCCAATGCTGCGCACCGTTTCAATAGTCAGAATATCGCCACCTTCCAGTGACCCCAGTTTCTGACGGATGTTACTGATATGCACATCAATACTGCGGTCATAAGCTTCGCGCGGACGCCCGAGACCTTTTTCCGACAACTCATCTTTCGATACCACGCGTTCAGGAGAACGTAACAGTAACTCCAGAAGGTTGAACTCAGAAGCCGTCAGATCGAATGGCACGCCGCGCCATTCACTGCTGCGGGTCGCCGGATTGAGCGTCAGATCGCCATAGTTGACCGAGGAGTTATCAGAGTGTGATTCCTGCTGCTCTTCCACACGACGCAGCACAGCACGCAGACGCGCCACCAGTTCGCGCGGATAGCACGGCTTTGGCATGTAATCATCTGCGCCCATTTCCAGACCGATGACACGATCAATGTTGTCACCCTTCGCGGTCAGCATGATGATCGGCAGACGGCTGTTTTTACGCACCTGACGCAATACATCAATACCGCTCATGTCCGGCAGCATAATGTCGAGGATCATTGCGGTATATTCGCCAGACATCGCACCTTCCACACCCGCTTTACCGGTCAGCACCAGAGAAGCATCAAAGCCTTCTGCGATCAGGTATTCGCTGAGCATGGTGCCTAATTCAAGATCGTCATCGACTAATAAAATTTTCATTCTTCATTTCCGCCTGGCTAAAATTTTGGTCATTTTTACCACTAAGCCAGCCATTAGCAGCCGCTTTTACTCTAATTTTACATTCAACAGATGAATATAGGATCAAACATTAAACACACCTGTGGATAAATAACGGTCACCACGATCACAAATAATCGCCACAATCACGCTACCCGGATGATTTCTGGCGACGCGTAAAGCGCCCGCTACCGCCCCCCCGGAACTCACGCCACAGAAGATACCTTCCCTACGCGCCAGCGCCCGCATGGTGTCTTCTGCTTCGCCCTGCCCCATATCCATCACTTCATCGACCAGTTCAGGATTGAAAATGCCCGGCAGATATTCTTCCGGCCAGCGGCGGATACCTGGAATGCTGCTGCCTTCTGACGGTTGCAGCCCGACAATTTTCACGCCAGCATGCTGGCTGCGCAGATAACGACTGACACCGGTTATCGTGCCGGTAGTGCCCATGCTGGAGACAAAATGGGTGATGCGCCCGTGTGTCTGTTGCCAGATTTCAGGGCCTGTCGTCGTAAAATGTGCGAGCGGATTGTCAGGATTGTTAAACTGATCCAGCACTTTCCCCAGTCCCTGTTTTTCCATTTCCAGAGCGAGATCACGTGCGCCTTCCATTCCCTGCGCGCGGCTGACCAGCAACAGTTCAGCACCATACGCCCGCATTGATGCCTGACGCTCAAGGCTCATATTTTCGGGCATCAGCAATTTAAGCCTGTAGCCTTTCAGCGCCGCAATCATCGCCAGCGCAATGCCGGTATTGCCGCTTGTGGCTTCAATCAGCGTATCCCCCGGATGAATTTCGCCCCGTTTTTCCGCCTGCTCAATCATAAACAGCGCGGCGCGATCTTTAACAGAACCGGCGGGGTTATTGCCTTCCAGCTTGACCCAAATCTCGCTGTCCAGCCCCTGCGTCAGACGCTGTAATCTCACCAGAGGGGTATTGCCGATGTAATGTTCGAGCGTACTCACGGGCTTGCCTTATATTAAAAAGGTATATTGACTGATAAAAAACACATAAACAGGTATCAGGCGATAAAAAGGGCGGCCCGATGACCGCCCTGAGAAAAATGCTGATTAAAAAATATCAGGCACTCTTCGCTAACGCAACGGGTTGTAACGGCTGGTCGCCAGCATACAGGCGGCCATTCAGCCCGCCGACATAGAAACGATCGCCGCGCTGAGGTGCGCTATTACCGTGGATTTCGGAAAGCACCACCGAAAGCGGTTCGTCGTGCCAGCCCTCGGCCTGCACGATAAGCTGCCAGAAATGGCCACGCGGGCTGACTTCCAGCACCTTCACCGGCAACGGACAGCGTGCTGTACTGTGCGGCGTAATTTCCATTTCCCAGGGACGCAGGAATAAATCGACCACACCCTGATGCAGGGGCGGGTTATCCAGCGGCCAGTGATATGCACCGACGTACAGCTGAGATCCCCGGATTTCGCCATGAATTTTATTAACTTCACCCATGAATTCCAGCACGAAACGAGTTGCCGGTTCACGCCAGATTTCCTGCGGGGCGCCGACCTGTTCGATATTACCCTGGCTCATGACCACCACGCGGTCAGCGACTTCCATCGCTTCTTCCTGATCGTGAGTCACGAACACGCTGGTGAATTTCAGTTCTTCATGCAACTGACGCAGCCAGCGGCGCAGCTCTTTACGCACCTGTGCGTCCAGCGCGCCAAAAGGTTCATCCAGCAGCAGAATTTGCGGTTCAACCGCCAGCGCACGGGCCAGCGCCACACGCTGTTTCTGACCGCCGGAAAGCTGTGCCGGATAACGGTTTGCCAGATGGCCAAGTTGCACCATCTCCAGCAATTTAGTGACTTTCTGTTTGATGGCTTCAGCATTCGGACGCTCACGGCGCGGCAGCACCGTCAGGCCAAACGCGATGTTGTCGAACACCGTCATATGGCGGAACAGCGCATAATGCTGGAAAACGAAACCGACCTGGCGATCACGGGCATGCAGGCGCGTCACGTCTTTACCGTGAAAACTCAGGTGTCCGGCGCTTTGATTTTCCAGTCCGGCGATAATACGCAGCAACGTGGTTTTACCTGAGCCGGAAGGCCCGAGCAACGCCACCATCTCTCCGGAAGCAATATCGAGCGAGATATCATTGAGCACCTTAGTGCGGCCAAAATATTTGTTGATACCGTTAATTTCAATGCTCATGACTTTCCTCCCGCTCAAGACGGTCGTTGTGGCGCTTCAGACGCCATTGCAGGCCGCTTTTCAGAAACAGTGTGACAATTGCCATCAGGGTTAACAGCGCAGCGGCAGTAAACGCGCCTGCGGTGTTGTAGTCCTGATGCAGTAATTCGACTTGTAATGGCAGCGTGTAGGTTTCTCCGCGGATAGAACCGGACACCACCGATACCGCCCCGAATTCCCCAATCGCGCGGGCGTTGGTCAGCACCACGCCATACAGTAATGCCCAGCGGATATTCGGCAGGGTCACGCGGCGGAACATCTGCCAGCCGGACGCACCCAGTAACACCGCGGCTTCATCTTCATGACTGCCCTGACTCAACATCACCGGCACCAGCTCACGGATGACAAACGGACAGGTGACGAATACTGTCACCATCACCATGCCCGGCCAGGCGAACATAAACTGAATATTGTGCGCATCCAGCCAGCCGCCAATCGGGCCGTTGGTGCCGTAAAACAGCAAATACAGTAAACCGGCAACCACTGGTGAAACCGCAAACGGGATGTCGATCAGCGTCAGTAATAACTGACGTCCCGGGAAATTAAAGCGCGCGACCAGCCAGGCCAGCAACGTGCCGAAAATCAGGTTCACCGGCACGGTGATCAGCGCCATCAGTACGGTCAGCCAGATAGAATGCAACATGTCGGAGTCCGACAGGTTCTTCCACACCGCTGCAATGCCGTCGGAAAACGCCAGCACAAAAATGCTGATCATCGGGATCACCAGCAGCAGAATACAAATCAGCACCCCCGTGCCGATCAACGACCATTTCACCCAGTCAATACGCTGACGTCTTTCGCCCGCAAAAGCCGGAATATCAGACATTACTGGCCTCCCAGACGACGGCCATAACGGCTCTGTAAGGTGTTAATCGCAAACAGCAACAGCAGCGATGCGGCGAGGATCACCGAAGCAATAGCGCTGGCTGCCGGGTAATCAAACTCCTGTAAGCGGATAAAAATCATCAGCGAGGTCACTTCGGTTTTCCAGGCAATGTTACCGGCGATGAAAATCACTGCGCCGAATTCGCCCAGGCTGCGGGTGAAGGACAACGCCGTACCCGCCAGCAAGGAAGGCATCACTTCCGGCAACACCACGCGACGAAAACTCTGCCAGCGCGAAGCGCCCAGCGTTTCAGCCGCTTCTTCATATTCCGGGCCTAATTCTTCCAGCACCGGCTGCACGGTACGCACCACAAACGGGATGCTGGTAAATGCCATCGCCACCGCAATACCAAGCCAGGTGTACGCCACTTTGATATCAAAATGCGCCAGCCACTGACCGTAAAAACCGGTGGTAGAAAACAATCCTGCCAGCGTTAAACCGGCGACTGCCGTCGGCAGGGCAAACGGCAAATCCATCAGACCATCGATCAGACTTTTACCCGGGAATTCATAACGGGTCAGGATCCACGCCATCAGCATGCCGAAGAAACAGTTAAAAATACTCGCCACGCCCGCCGCCAGCAGCGTTACTTTATAGGCCGCCACCACCTGACCGTTGGTGATCACATCCCAATATTGCGCCAGTGTCATTTGTGACAACTGCATCACCAGTGCACTCAGCGGCAGCAACAGCACCAGGCACACGAACAACAAACTGCTGCCGAGGCTCAGGGTGAATCCGGGTAATACGCGTTTGCTCGACAACAACATTACTTGTGACCTTGCTCTAACAGTTTATCCAGCTCACCGCCGGTACTGAAATGGGTTTCCATCACTTGTGGCCAGCCACCGAACTGCTCTTCAACTTTGAACAGTTGGGTCTCCGGGAACTGCTCTTTCGCCGCCGCCATCGCCGTTTTGTCATACACGCGGTAGTTAAAACTGGTGATGATTTTCTGCGCCTGCGGGCTCCACAAATAATTCAGATAATCTTTTGCGGCTTTCTCTGTGCCATTTTTCTCAACGTTTTTGTCCACCCAGGCGACCGGGAACTCCGCCAGAATATCCACCTTCGGAACAATCACTTCATATTTATCATCACCGTACTGCTTACGGATGTTGTTCACTTCCGATTCAAAGCTGATCAACACATCGCCCAGTCCACGTTCGACAAATGTGGTGGTTGCGCCACGACCGCCGGTATCAAATACCTGCACGTTTTTCAGGAAACTCGCCATCTTTTCGCGGGTCTGCGTCTGGTTTTTATTGTCTTCCAGATTGAATGCGCCCCAGGCACCGAGATAGGTATAACGACCATTACCGGAGGTTTTTGGATTCGGGAACACCAGACTCACGCCCGGACGTGCTAAATCGTCCCAGCTGTGAATGTTTTTTGGATTGCCCTTACGTACCAGGAAGGCCATGGTGGAATAGAATGGCGAACTGTTATTAGGCAGACGGCTTTGCCAGTTGGCCGGGATCAGGTTGCCGCGGTCATGCAAAATCTGCACATCGGTCACCTGATTATACGTCACCACATCTGCTTTCAGGCCCTGCAAAATCGCCAGCGCTTGCTTGGAGGAACCGGCATGCGACTGTTTAATATCGAGTTTATCGCCATTATTTTGATCAGCCCACTGTTTCTGGAATGGCGGATTCAGCGCGGCAAAAAGTTCACGGGACACATCATAAGAGCTGTTGAGCAATTCGGTTGCCGAAGCCGCCCCGCTGGCCAGCAACAATGCCGCCACAGAACTTTTCAGCACATTGCCGGTAAATCCGAGTGTTTTCATGCTTAGCCTTAGGTGAGTGAACCGATATGCGACGCTGATATATGTCGCTCAATATCACACAGTGTATTTATAACTGAGGGTCAGGCTGTAACGGTTTTATATACCATTTGGTGATTTTCAAGCATGAAAAGCTATAAGGCATTAACAAGCGATGGGGGAATAACAAAAAGGGAAGAAGCAGGCGCGTCCGCGACGGAACGCGCCGGAAGAACTTAAAGCGCTAACAGTCGGGTCAGTGAAGGGGCGAAATAATAACTGCCGGTCACCGGACGGGTGAAGCGCAGCATGGCATCGCGTTTGCCATCAAGATCGCCAAACATGCTCAGCAGCTGTTTCTCAATGTTCCACAAACGGGCGCAATAGCTAATGAAATACAAACCGTGCTCACCGCTGGCCGTACCGTAAGGCAGGCTCTGGCGCAGAATTTTCAGGCCTTTGCCGTCTTCTTTCAGGTCAACACGACTGACGTGGGAAGTGTCCGGGCGAGTTTCTGAATCCAGCTCTTCGTCGGTTTCTTTTGTACGCCCGATAACATCTTCCTGCTGCTGCACGGAGAAGCGTTCCCATTGCACCAGATTATGTTTCCAGCGCTGAACCATCACGTAACTGCCGCCTGCATCAACACTGCCTTCAGGAATAATCGCCACCTGAGCGCGGGCTTCTGCTTTCGGGTTTTCAGTTCCGTCGATAAAACCGCTGAGGTCACGTTCTTCCAGCGCACGGAACCCGTGGGTTTCTTCTTCGACAGTGATTGAACTGCCGAAGGCTTTCAATGCCGCCTGTGCCAGCGCGAAGTTCACGTCATGACGCAGGGACTGAATGTGCAACAACATATCGCGCTGCGTCGCCGGTGCCAGACCTTTACCCAGCGGCTCGAAAGACTTCAGCTCAGCGGCACCCTGATTTCCGGATAAATCACGCCATACATCGTTGCCAAAGGCCACGACCGCACCAAGATGTTCAGTGGGAAATTTTTTCTGCATGTCTTCCAGTACGGCCAAAAATGCACGGCAGCCGTGCCGGAGCGCATCCAGGTCACCCTGAGCTTTCGCTTCAATGTAAATCGCGAAACGGCAATGTTCGGGTAAAATGCCGCTCTGAACCTGAGTCATTTTCTCATCCTCGTTAATTTGACCGGCGATATCATACCGGATGTCAATAAAAATGCCTTGCGCGAAGGCAAGGCATTGAGGGCTTTTTAAGCGGAGAAACCCGTTTATTGCGCGGCAGCGGCCTGCGCAGGATTAGCACGCCAGATAATTTTGCTGACCTTCCAGTCTTTCAGGGCATCATCCGAAGGCATCAGCGAATCCGGGCCATGCCAGATACCGCTGAACACATACGTCACGTGAGCACTTTGCGGCGCTTTACACTCGACGTTTTCAGCATCGTCCCCTTCGCCCTTCACGCACACATCGAAAGCCTTGCTGTAGAGATCGCTGAAGGGCGTACCGATTTTAACGCCCCATTCACTTTCAACTTTCGTATCAACAACATCGACGCGCTGGACGTTACCTTTCGGCTCACCGCTGATCGACATCTTCACGTCTTTACCGTCCATCGCCTGGAAGAAGCTCAGCATTTTGCCGTTGCTCATCGACATACCGCTGCGCAGGGTATAGTCGCCGTCCAGCGCATCTTTAATGGCCGTTTCTGTCAGCGGGGTGCTGGCCGTAATATCACCCACCCCTTTGTCGCTGACCGTCAGGCTGCTGCCAAACCAGTTAAGCGGATTCATGGCCGACCAGGACACGCCCGGCCATGACATAGATGACATCGACGAACAGCCGGTCAGGATCAGCGGCAGCACCAGTAACATCGGGCGAACCCGCAGGCGAACAGTCATTCGGTACACTCCTATACTCCCCGTTCCCGTTGGCCGGTGCGGCCTGACGGATAAACCGGCAGTGAAATTATTATTTATTTACGCATTATTGTTCAGCGCCAGTTCGAGTACTTTTCTGGTAAAAAAGTTCAGCCTCGAATGGAATATGCATCAGGCCAGACGCCGCGCGGCATCAAAACAAGCGCGCAGACGGCGGCTCAGTAACCAGTAAGCCAGCGCGGCGGCATCCAGCAAGGCCAGCACGATATCCACGCCGGAAATCGTATCTGTGCTTTGCCACAGCCCCAGCCCCTGCAATGCGAAAGTGATAAACATCCCTGCCAGGAGTAACCAGTAACCGGCCTGCCAGATACGCGGCCACAGATGGCGACGGCCGCTAAGCAGAAAAACCAGCGCGGGCGGCAACCCGAGCAGCATGCCAGACCAGAAACTTTGCTGATCAGGATAAAACAACGCCAGCAGATCACTCCCCTGCTGGCGCGATGCGCCGGCCATCACAAACAATAACCAGGTCCTCGCCTGCAAAATCAAAATAGTCCAGAACCACAGCGGCAATCGCAACATACCGTGGTCGTTATAATCATCCGGGTTCATAAAAAGGACAACATTCCTGCAAATAAGGTGAAAGTTAACCATCACTCAAGGACATACCCAAAATAATTCATAATCTGCAATGTAAAGTATGCCGGGTATGCGCTTAAGAAACTGTTAAGAACTGTCTGTTTTAATGGTCTCCAGCACGGCAAGACATGCGAAACGATGTCATAGTTGCCGGTACCCGGAAACGTTAAATTAAGGACGACCTATTATGATGAAGAAGATCACTCTGGCAACCCTGATTGCACTTTGTTCAGCGACTGCATTTGCCCAACAGACCGGTGGCTTTAACGGCCCGTCAGCGCAGGAGTCGCAGACCCAGCCAGCAGCACAGGGCGGTTTCACTGGCACCACGGCGCTGAGTACAGTAAAAGATGCGCAAACCATGAAAGATGATCAGTGGGTTATGCTGGAAGGGTTTATCGATCAGCGTATCGACCACGATAAATACATTTTCCGCGACAATACCGGCACACTCAATGTCGAAATTGACGGCAAACGCTGGCAGGGACAGAACGTGTCGCCGAAGGACAAAATCCGCATTGAAGGTAAAGTCGATAAAGACTGGAACTCTGTGGAAGTGGATGTCAAAAGCGTAAAATTGATTAAGTAAATCAGAAAACTAAAAGCCCCGGCAAAGTCATACTTGCCGGGGCTTTTTATTGAGGAAACAGCTTCAGTACTCTTGATCTTCGATCAAACGTTTGCCAAGCAAAAGAGTATCCGAAATTTCATAACCCAGTTTTTCATACATACTGACCACTGCATCGTTTTCAGCACGCACCATTAAATTCATCTTCGGGCAGCCGCGGGCGATTAACTTCTTCTCCAGACGGTTAACCAGCGCATTGGCAATGCCACGCCCGCGATAATCCGGATGCACACCCAGATAATTCGCCGAACCACGATGACCGTCATACCCCCCCATCAGCGTGCCTACCACTTCACCACCGACTTCCGCCACCAGGAAAAACTCCGGGCTGTGGTTAATTTTACGTTCAATATCCAGCTCAGGATCATTCCACGGGCGCAATAAATCGCAGCGCTCCCATAAGGTCAGTACTTCTTCAAAATCTTCTTGACGGTATACGCGAATTTCCATCACTGTTCGCCGCTGTTGATAGGGGTTTATATGATTATCGCGTGATCTGTTTGATACGCAACATCAAAATCACAAATTGAGGACTTTACAAACCATTTTGAACGATAAAATCTTCACATAAAACAACGTGACACCTTTCCTGCAACGGATATTTATTCGGTCATGACATCATTCACGACACAATATTCATAAAAAGTAATAGTTCTCAGATCGAAACTATAAAAAAGATACTCTATAACATAGAGCATTCTGCACTTTTCTGACGGTAACGGACTGATGTTAAACCCTCTGAACAAATTTCTGCATTTCCAGCCTTTGCCTGCCACCGCCACACGTCGCCAGCTATTGTTGTCCGGGCTGGGATTAGCGATTGCCGCATTCGGTTCGCGCTCTGCCAGCGCTGCGCAGCAGGAACACATCACCAAATCAGCCCCGGCCCCTAAACCGCCAGGCGCAAAAAAACTGGTGATGATTGACCCCGGCCATGGCGGCATCGATTCCGGTGCGGTCGGTCATGAAGGCTCGGAAGAAAAACACGTCGTGCTGGAAATCGCCAACTATGTGCGGGAATTCCTCGGCGAACAAAGTCATATTGAAGTTAAACTGACCCGTGACTCTGATCACTTTATTCCGCTTTATCAGCGCGTTGAACTGGCGCATCAGCATCAGGCCGATTTGTTTGTCTCGATTCATGCCGATGGTTACACCAGCCCCACCGCTTCCGGCGCGTCTGTTTTCGCCCTCTCTAATCGCGGTGCCAGCAGCACAATGGCGCGGTATATGTCAAAAAAAGAAAACGATGCCGATCTGGTCGCGGGCGCGAAATATGCCAAAGAAGACAACAATTATCTGCAACAGGTTTTGTTCGATCTGGTGCAAACCGACACCATCAAAAACAGTCTGACATTAGGGCATCACGTGCTCGACAGGATCCGCCCGATCCACCATCTGCACAGCCAGCAGACCGAACAGGCGGCGTTTGCTGTTCTGAAATCTCCGTCGATCCCGTCGATTCTGGTGGAAACTTCGTTTATCACCAATCACCAGGAAGAACAGTTGCTCAGCACCACAGCGTTCCGTCGCGAGATCGCACAGGCGATTTCTCAGGGTATTGTGAATTTCTTCAGTTACTTCGATGCCAATGAACGCAAGCCACGGTAAAGTTCTTCCGCCACCAAAAGCAGACGCATCTGGGCGACCCGGATGATTTTGGGTATATAATCACTTCCTCTTTCTGATTCAGCGCCTGCAAAGCGCTGAATGTCTTTTCAGTCAACGTCTGCGAGTTTGCCCGTGAGCCAATCCATTCCCGACATCCAGCAAGTTAAAACTTTCCTGCTTAAGCTCCAGGATCATATTTGCCAGCAACTGGCCGCCGCTGATGGCAACGGCCAGTTCTCTGAAGATCAATGGGTACGGGAAGAAGGTGGCGGCGGCCAGAGCCGGGTGCTGACCCATGGCGCAGTGTTTGAACAGGCGGGGGTAAACTTCTCGCATGTTGCCGGTGCCACCCTGCCTGCCTCAGCAACCGCGCATCGCCCCGAACTGGCTGGTCGCAGTTTTCAGGCGATGGGCGTTTCACTGGTTATTCATCCGCTGAATCCTTATGTGCCAACCAGCCACGCCAACGTACGCTTTTTCATTGCGGAAAAGCCCGGCGAAGCACCGGTCTGGTGGTTTGGCGGTGGCTTTGACCTCACGCCTTATTACGGTTTTGAAGAAGATGCCCGCCACTGGCACCTGACAGCACAACAACTTTGCCAGCCGTTTGGCGATGATGTGTACCCGAAATACAAAAAGTGGTGCGACGATTACTTCTTTATCAAACACCGCAACGAAGCACGCGGTATCGGCGGCTTATTCTTTGATGACCTGAATTCGCCGGATTTCGACACCAGCTTCAGCTTTATGCAGGCCGTGGGCAACGGCTTTACCGACGCTTATCTGCCCATAGTGGAAAAACGTAAAGCCCTGCCGTGGGGCGAACGCGAGCGCCAGTTCCAGCTTTACCGCCGTGGCCGCTACGTCGAATTCAATCTGGTGTGGGATCGCGGAACACTGTTTGGTCTGCAAACCGGTGGCCGTACAGAATCCATTTTAATGTCGATGCCGCCGCTGGTGCGCTGGGAATACGGCTATCAACCTGAAGAAGGCAGCCCGGAGGCCGCGCTTTACAGCGATTTCCTGCCAGTTCGCGACTGGCTGGCTGAAAAGGGCTTATCTGAAAACGGAGCGCCAAACTGATGCAAATCTGGGTTGATGCAGACGCCTGTCCGAACGTCATTAAAGAAGTGCTGTTCCGCGCCGCGGAACGCACCGGCATGATGGTGACACTGGTTGCCAACCAGATCATCCGCACACCGCCGTCAAAATTCCTGCGCACCTTACGCGTAGAAGCGGGTTTCGACGTTGCGGATAACGAAATTGTGAAACGCACCGAACCCGGCGATCTGGTGATCACCGCCGATATTCCGCTGGCAGCGGAAGTGATTGAAAAAGGTGGTGTTGCGCTCAACCCACGCGGCGAGCGTTACACGACTGAAACCATTAAAGAACGTCTGAATATGCGTGATTTCATGGACACCATGCGCGCCAGCGGCGTACAGACCGGCGGACCACCCGCGCTTAATCAGCGCGACCGCCAGCAATTTGCCAATGAACTGGATAAGTGGCTGCAACACGCTAAAAAATAATCCGATCTGGCTGACGAAACCGACGTACCACTACATTAATTAAAGGAATAAAAAATGGTCAAAAAGATCATCCTTGATTGCGATCCGGGGCACGACGACGCTATCGCGATGTTACTGGCTCACGGTAACCCGGAAATTGAGTTGCTGGCCGTTACTACGGTCGTCGGCAATCAAACGCTGGAGAAAGTCACCCGCAATGCCCTTGCCGTGGCGCGTGTTATTAATCTGACCGGCGTGCCGTTTGCGGCGGGCGCAACCCGTCCGCTGGTGCGTCAGATTGAAGTGGCTGACGAAATCCACGGCGAATCAGGTCTTGACGGGCCGGTGCTGCCGGAAGCCGTCATTACGCTGGAGCCGGTTCACGCTATCGATTTGATCATTGATTTGATCATGTCTCATCCACCGAAAACTATCACGCTGGTACCCACTGGCGGGCTGACCAACATAGCCATGGCGGTGCGCAAAGAACCGCGCATTGCTGAACGCGTGAAGGAAGTCGTGCTGATGGGCGGCGGTTATCACGTGGGTAACTGGAGTGCGGTCGCAGAATTCAATATCAAGATTGACCCTGAAGCCGCGCATATCGTGTTCAACGAAAAATGGCCGCTGACCATGGTCGGACTGGATTTAACCCATCAGGCGCTGGCGACACCAGAAGTCGCCGCGCGCATTGCCGCTGTGGGTACTCAGCCCGCTAAATTTGTCGGTGAGTTGCTGGAGTTCTTTGGTCTGAGCTACAAAGACCGTCAGGGCTTTGATTCTCCACCGGTTCATGATCCTTGTGCTGTGGCTTACGTGATTGATCCGAACGTAATGACCGTGCAAAAAGTGCCGGTGGATATCGAACTGACCGGCACTTTAACGCTGGGCATGACAGTAGCCGATTTCCGCGTCCCAGCTCCGCCGGATTGCCATACACAAGTGGCAGTTAAACTTGATCATCAGCGTTTCTGGGATCTGATCGTCGATGCGCTGGAGCGTATCGGCGAAGTAAAATACTGAGCCAGCGATTGAGAAAAACGGGCCTCGCTATGAGGCCCGTTTTCTTCACTATAAGGTGTTTATAAAGGCTCGGTTTGTGCTTCAACGACAGCCAGCGCCACCATATTGACTATTCGCCTGACCGATGCAATTGGCGTCAGGATATGTACCGGTTTCGACACCCCCATCAGCACCGGTCCGACGGTCACTCCTTCCGAACACGACACCCGCAGCAGGTTGTAACTGATACGCGCTGATTCCATGTTCGGCATGATCAGGATATTTGCTGAACCTTTCAGCGGGCTGTCCGGCATGATGTCCTGGCGGATGCTTTCGACCAGCGCCGCGTCGCCGTGCATCTCACCGTCAATTTCCAGATCAGGAGCACGCTCATTAATCAGCTCCAGCGTACGCCGCATTTTCAGCGCAGCCGGGCTGTCTGATGTACCAAAACTGGAATGCGACAACAGCGCAACTTTCGGCTCAATGCCAAACCGCCTCACCGTTTCTGCCGCCATCAGCGTGATTTCCGTCAGTTGTTCCGGCGTCGGGTCATCATTGACGTAGGTATCCGCAATAAAAGTGTTGCCGCTCGGCAGCAACAGCGCATTCATCGCCCCGGCAACATGTGTACCTTTGCGAAACCCGAATACATTCTCCACGATATCGTAATGCTCATGATAGGTGCCAACCGTGCCGCAAATCATCGCATCGGCTTCTCCGCGCAGCAGCATGATGGCAGAAATCAGTGTCGGATTGCCGATCACTGCCCGACGCGCCTGCTCCTGCGATACACCGCGCCGTTTCATCAGCTCATAATATTCACGCCAGTATTCATTAAAACGCGGATCAGATTCGTTGTTCACCACTTCAAAGTCCCGTCCCGCTTCCAGTTGCAGGCCGAGCTTTTTGATGCGCATAGCGATGACACTGGGACGCCCGACCAGAATTGGCTTCGCCAGCCCGAGGGAAATCAGCTCCTGCGTGGCATGCAGTACGCGCTCCTCTTCTCCTTCTGCCATCACCACCCGTTTAGCGTCTTTCTTCGCCTGCGAGAAAATGGGTTTCATGAACAGATTGGTTTTGTAGACGAACTCGGCGAGTTTTTCGGTATACGCTTCCAGATCCTCAATCGGGCGCATGGCCACACCGGAATCCATTGCAGCTTTCGCCACCGCAGGCGCAATTTTCACGATCAAACGCGGGTCAAAAGGCTTAGGAATAATATATTCGGGGCCGAAAGACAGCTCTTCTTCACCGTAAGCGGAAGCCACCACATCACTTTGTTCGGCCATCGCCAGATCCGCGATAGCATGAACGCAGGCCAGTTTCATTTCTTCATTAATGGTGGTCGCCCCGACATCCAGCGCGCCGCGGAAAATGAACGGGAAACACAGCACATTGTTCACCTGATTCGGGTAATCCGAGCGTCCGGTGCAGATAATGGCATCCGGCCGGACGGCTTTTGCCAGCGGCGGTAAAATCTCCGGCTCCGGATTGGCCAGCGCCAGAATCAGCGGATCTTTGGCCATGGTTTTCACCATCTCCTGCGTCAGCACGCCGGGGCCGGAACAGCCCAGGAAAATGTCCGCATCCGGGATTGCATCGGCCAGCGTACGCTGGCCGTTATCTGCAATGGCATACGCCGCTTTGGTTTCGGCCATATTTTCTTCACGCCCCTGATAAATCACACCACGGGAATCGCAGGCCGTGATGTTGTGGCGTTTCAGCCCCAGCGCCACCAGCAAATTCAGGCAGGCGATAGCGGAAGCCCCTGCGCCGGAAACGACCAGCCGCACATCGGAAATGCTTTTCCCAACCACGCGCAGACCATTTAATACTGCGGCAGTACAGATAATGGCGGTGCCGTGCTGATCGTCATGAAACACCGGGATTTTCATGCGTTCCCGAAGCTTTTTTTCAATGTAGAAACATTCCGGCGCTTTGATATCTTCAAGATTGATGCCACCGAATGTCGGCTCTAGTGCGGCAATCACATCGATCAGTTTATCGGGATCGTTCTCATCCACTTCGATATCAAAAACATCGATACCGGCGAATTTTTTGAACAATACGCCCTTGCCTTCCATCACCGGTTTCCCCGCCAGTGCACCGATATTCCCCAGTCCGAGAACGGCAGTACCATTGGAAATCACCGCCACCAGATTGCCGCGTGCGGTGTATTTGTATGCCGCCAGCGGATCTTTAGCGATCTCCAGACACGGGGCAGCAACGCCCGGAGAATAGGCCAGCGCCAGATCACGTTGTGTCGCAAGAGGCTTGGTGGGCGAAACCTGAATTTTTCCGGGCACCGGAAACTCATGGAAATCGAGCGCACTTTGCTTGAGTTGTTCGTCCATTGCAGGATCCTTTTCTTGTTTTTGTAGGGTACGGGGAAATATCAGCATCTGGTTTTCCCGCTGACCAGTATAGATAACCCTGCCACGACTAAACGCGGATCACGACCAAAAATTAGCGGTTACATTGATTACTTTTCATTCATGGAAGACGTCTCGTAAAAATGCACTAAGCTTAAAGTTTGTCCTTGCGCTTTTCTCGCCAGACGCTCAGTTTGACGGGCAACAGGGGCCGCCATTGTTGAGACCCATTGCAGTAATCAGAAAAAGCGCATTCAGTTTGTTAACCGGATGATGCAGGGTAGGAGCCCTACGAAAGAGAGTCGTTCGACCTTATTGCTGTATCGTTTTTTCTCGCCAAGGAGCTAAGAGATGAACCAGTTAGACGCACTAAAAAAAATCACCACCGTCGTTGCCGACAGCGGTGACATTGAATCTATCCGTCATTTCGAGCCTCAGGATGCGACGACCAATCCTTCGCTGATCCTCAAAGCAGCCGACCTGCCACAATACCAAAACCTGATTAAAGACGCGCTGGACTATGCCCGCAAGCAAGGCGGCAGCAAAGAAGCTCAGGTGATCAATGCCACAGATAAACTGGCCGTCAATATCGGGGCCGAAATTCTGAAAAGTGTACCGGGGCGCGTCTCGACAGAAGTGGATGCCCGCCTGTCATTTAACCGGGATTTGTGTATCGAAAAAGCCCGCAAACTGATTGGTTTATATCAGGATCATGGCATTGATAAATCGCGCATTCTGATCAAACTGGCGTCTACGTGGGAAGGCATTCAGGCCGCCAAAGAACTGGAAAAAGAAGGCATCAACTGTAACCTGACCCTGCTGTTCTCCTTTGCTCAGGCACGCGCCTGCGCCGAAGCCGGTGTCTACCTGATTTCTCCCTTCGTTGGCCGTATCTACGACTGGTACAAAGCCAAAGAGCCCAATGCCACTTACGACGTTGAAAAAGATCCGGGCGTGAAATCTGTCCGGGATATCTACGAATACTACAAATCCCACGGTTACGAGACCGTCATCATGGGTGCCAGTTTCCGCAAAGTGGAACAAATTCTGGCACTGGCAGGCTGTGACCGTCTGACCCTTTCTCCAAACCTGCTGGAAGAGCTAAAAGCCAGTGACGCGCCGGTTGAACGCAAACTGCAACCGTCCTCTCAGGCGGGTAAAAAGCCTGCACCGCTGACTCAGGCTGAATTCCTCTGGGAACATCATCAGGATGCGATGGCGGTAGATAAACTGGCCGAAGGTATCCGCCAGTTCGCCGTCGATCAGAAAAAACTCGAAGATATGCTGTCAGCACAACTTTAGTTTTAACTCAATTTAAGCGCTGAACTTTAGCTTTGAAAAAAACAGATGGAGTGAATATGCCCTCTCGTAAAGAACTTGCGAATGCGATCCGTGCCCTGAGCATGGATGCCGTTCAAAAAGCGAACTCAGGCCATCCCGGCGCACCAATGGGAATGGCGGATATCGCTGAAGTGCTGTGGCGTGATTACATGAATCACAACCCGACCAACCCGAAATGGGCCGATCGCGACCGCTTCCTGATGTCTAACGGACACGGATCAATGCTGCAATACAGCCTGCTGCACCTGACGGGTTACGATCTGCCAATGAAAGAGCTGGAAAACTTCCGCCAGTTGCATTCGAAAACGCCTGGGCACCCGGAATTCGGCTATACACCGGGCGTCGAAACCACCACAGGCCCGCTGGGTCAGGGTATCGCTAACGCCGTAGGTTTCGCGATTGCCGAGCGCACGCTTGCAGCTCAGTTTAACCGTGAAAATCACGACATCGTGAACCACTACACCTACGCCTTTTTAGGCGACGGCTGCATGATGGAAGGCATCTCACACGAAGCCTGTTCGCTCGCCGGCACCATGAAGCTCGGCAAGCTGATTGCGTTTTATGATGACAACGGTATCTCCATCGACGGCCATGTTGAAGGCTGGTTCACCGATGACACCGCCAAACGCTTTGAAGCCTATCACTGGCATGTGATCCGCGGTATTGACGGGCATGATCCTGACGCCGTAAAAGCCGCCATCGAAGAAGCCCGCAAGGTGACCGACAAACCGTCGCTGTTGCTATGCAAAACCGTGATTGCATTCGGCTCACCGAACAAAGCCGGCACCCACGGCGCGCATGGTGCCGCGCTGGGCGATGATGAAGTTGCAGCCACCCGTAAACATATCGGCTGGAACTATCCTCCGTTTGAAATACCGCAGGATATTTACGCCCAATGGGATGCCAAAGAAGCCGGTAAAGCGAAAGAGAAAGCCTGGAACGAGAAATTTGCGGCTTACGCAAAAGCCTATCCGCAACTGGCCGCAGAATTTGAGCGCCGAGTGAGCGGCAAACTTCCCGCTCACTGGCAAAACGAAGCTCAGAAATATATCGAAGAATTGCAGGCGAAACCGGCCAATATTGCCAGCCGTAAAGCCTCGCAAAACGCGCTGGAATCCTTCGGTAAAATCCTGCCTGAATTCCTCGGCGGTTCTGCGGACCTTGCGCCAAGTAACCTGACGATGTGGTCTGGTTCAAAATCCATCGGTGACGATAAAGCGGGTAACTACATTCACTACGGTGTCCGTGAATTTGGCATGACCGCCATCACTAACGGTATCGCCCTGCACGGCGGTTTCCTGCCGTATTCGGCGACCTTCCTGATGTTCGTGGAATATGCCCGTAACGCCGTTCGTCTGGCGGCACTGATGAAAATCCGCAACGTGTTCGTGTATACCCATGACTCTATCGGTCTGGGTGAAGACGGCCCGACGCACCAGCCGGTAGAACAAATGGCCAGCCTGCGTGTGACGCCAAACATGAACACATGGCGTCCGGGCGATCAGGTAGAATCAGCTATCGCCTGGAAATACGCCATCGAACGTACTGACGGTCCTTCTGCACTTATCTTCTCGCGCCAGAACCTGACTCAGCAGCCACGTACTGCTGAGCAACTGGCTAACGTAGCTCGCGGCGGTTATGTACTGAAAGATTCTGACGGCACACCAGACGTTATCCTGATTGCCACCGGCTCTGAAGTCGGCATCACGGTGGAAGCCGCAGAGAAACTGACCGCGTTGGGTACCAGGGTTCGCGTGGTGTCCATGCCGTCCACCGATGTCTTCGATCAACAGGACGCAGCGTACCGTGAGTCTGTTCTGCCGAAAACTGTGACCGCACGCGTCGCTGTTGAAGCCGGTATCGCCGATTACTGGTACAAATATGTAGGCCTTAACGGTGCCATTGTCGGCATGACAACCTTCGGGGAATCCGCACCCGCAGAGCAACTGTTTAAAGAGTTCGGCTTTACCGCTGATAATGTCGTTGCGAAAGCACAGGGGCTATTGAAGTGATAGAAATGAAGTAATTCTCCGCCCTTTGTTCCCTCTCCGCCCCGGGAGAGGGACTTCCTCAGAATTGTACCGCCCATCTGACTTGATGAATCTCGCTCTCTCCGGTAAAGTCCCGTCCCTTCTTTGGCATGGGGAACAATGATGTTTATTGGATTTGACTACGGTACAGCGAATTGCTCCGTTGCGGTGATGCGTGACAATAACGCTCACCTTCTGGCGCTCGAAAATAACGATCCTTACTTACCCTCCATGCTTTGTGCGCCGACACGTGAAGCAGTCAGCGAATGGCTGAACCGTCACGGACAGGTTCCGGCAGGCAGTGATGAAAATCTGGCGCTGCTGCGTCGCAGTATCAGCTTTAACCGCGAGGAAGATATTCCGGTCAATGCCAACAGCGTAAACTTCGGTTTGCAGGCCCTTTCGACCTATATGGAAGATCCTGAAGAAGTGTACTTTGTGCGTTCACCAAAATCTTTCCTTGGCGCAAATGGCCTGAAACCCCAGCAGATCGCTCTGTTCGAAGATCTGGTTTGCGCGATGATGTTCCACATCAAACGCCAGGCTGAATCCGTCTTGCAGGAAAGTATTGAACAGACCGTTATCGGCCGCCCGATTAACTTTCAGGGTATGGGGGGTGAAGAGGCCAATGCCCAGGCGCAGGGGATTTTGCAGCGTGCGGCTGAACGCGCAGGTTTCCGCGATATCGCTTTCCAGTTTGAACCGGTGGCGGCAGGTCTGGATTTCGAAGCCACACTGACCGAAGAGAAAACGGTTTTAGTTGTCGATATCGGCGGCGGTACCACCGACTGCTCGGTGCTGCTGATGGGGCCACAATGGCGTGATAAAGCAGAGCGTCAGAACAGCCTGCTCGGCCATAGTGGTTGCCGCGTCGGCGGTAATGATCTGGATATCATGACCGCATTCAAGCAACTGACACCACAATTTGGTATGGGCAGTGAAACCCAGAAAGGTATCGCTATTCCGGCCCTGCCTTACTGGAATGCCGTCGCGACCAACGACGTTCCGGCGCAACTGGATTTCTATAGTGTGGCGAATGGCCGCATGCTGCGTGATCTGATCCGCGATGCAGCACAGCCTGATTTGATCAAACGCCTGCTTAAAATTCAGCAACAACGTCTGAGCTACCGTCTGGTTCGTGCAGCGGAAGAAAGTAAGATTGCACTGTCTGAACATGAAAGCGTAACGGCGGCAATGGACTTCATTGAATCGGGTCTGGCAGAAACGATCAGCCAGCAACAACTGAGCGAAGCGATTTCTCAGCCACTGGAACGTATTCAGGAGCAGGTCAGTCTGGCACTTGCCAGCAGCGAAATTAAACCGGATGTAATTTACCTGACCGGTGGCAGTGCGCGTTCACCGTTATTGCGTGCTGCGTTGCAGGCTCAGTTACCGGGTATCCCGCTGGTCGGAGGGAATGATTTTGGCTCGGTCACCGCCGGTCTGGCGCGCTGGGCACAAACGTTGTTCCGTTAAGATTTAAAGATGCAGATAAACGCAAACCGCCTGAATCAGGCGGTTTTTTTATATCTCAGATCCCGGGTTTACCAGGCACTGGCGTCATTTAAGATCCTGATATCGGTATCATCGAGTTTCAGGGTTGCAGCCTGCGCCAGTTCATTGAGCTGTTGCAGGGAGGTCGCACTGACGATCGGTGAGGTAATGCCCGGGCGGGCAATCTGCCAGGCCAGTGCAACCTGTCCCGGTTGTGCGCCATGCTTCTCAGCCACCTGATCCAGTCCGGCCAATACTTTCAGGCCGCGCTCATTCAGGCAACGCGCAATCACGTTTTCGCCGCGTTTACTCTTACCGGCATCGGCTTTGGTTCGATATTTCCCGGTCAGAAAGCCGGCGGCCAGGCCATAGAAGTTGATGACGCCCAGACCATTATCTGTCACGACTTTTTCCAGCGCTTCCTCATACACTTTGCGGTCATACAAATTATATTGTGGTTGCAGCGTTTCATAACGTGCCAGCCCGTTTTCCTGGCTGACTTTCAGCGCTTCGGCCAGACGCGGCGCACTGTAGTTAGATGCCCCGACGGCGCGCACTTTCCCTTCTTTGATTAACGCGTCAAATGCCGCCATAGTTTCGGCCAGCGGTGTATCCGCATCGTCATCATGTGACTGATACAAATCGATATAATCTGTTTGCAGACGTTTCAGAGAGGCTTCTACCGCTTCTTTAATATAGCGCGGCGACAAACCAACTTTACCTTCGCCCATCGGCTTACCGACTTTGGTGGCGAGAATGATCTGGTCACGCTTACCGGATTTTTTCAGCCAGTTGCCGATGATGGTTTCGGATTCTCCCCCTTTGTTGCCTTCAACCCAGCTCGAGTACACATCTGCCGTATCGATGAAATTCAGTTTATGATCCAGCAAGGCATCCAGCAGGTTAAACGAGGCAGCCTGATCGACGGTCCAGCCAAATACATTGCCACCAAAGGTTAACAGCGGCACCTGAATACCTGAACGACCCAGTTCTCTTTTGCTCATCATTCTCTCCCTTTATAAGTTCAGATTAGACTTACTTTGCGTGCGAACGGTTCATGGTCAAAGGTCAACCTTAGCATTTTGATATAAAATGTCAGGCTGAAAGCTATTCTTTATTGTCAGAGGAATTGTCAAAAAATGGGAAAGACTCTCCTTATTTCCTCCATTTTCTGCTGAAACATTCTGGCTACACTGTGAGCCGGTCTGCAGGTGAATTCCCTCCTGAAATGCCAAAAAAATGATTGTGCTGATGCGATGACTCATGAAATCTGAAAACACTGACACCTTATCGCCTTCCACGCCGCTGCCACCTTCGGTTCGCTGGCAATTGTGGATCGTCGCCTTTGGCTTCTTTATGCAGGCCCTCGACACCACGATCGTCAATACTGCCCTGCCGTCCATGGCCCGCAGTCTGGGCGAAAACCCGCTGCACATGCATTCGGTTATTGTCGCTTATGTGCTGACGGTTGCGGTGATGTTACCGGCGAGCGGCTGGCTGGCGGATAAAGTCGGTGTGAAGTGGGTATTCTTTTCAGCCATTGTGCTGTTCACGCTCGGCTCGCTGCTGTGCGCGCAATCGGAAAGCCTGCGTGAACTGGTGATGTCGCGCATAGTTCAGGGGATCGGCGGCGCGATGATGGTGCCGGTCGGACGGCTGACGGTGCTGAAAATTGTCCCGCGCAGCGAATACATGGCAGCGATGACGATGGTGACACTGCCCGGTCAGGTCGGTCCGTTACTGGGTCCGGCGCTGGGTGGTTTTCTGGTGCAATATGCCAGCTGGCACTGGATTTTTCTGATCAATCTGCCGGTCGGTCTGGCCGGTTGCATCGCCACATTAATGATCATGCCAAATTATAAAATGCAGACCCGGCGCTTTGATATCAGCGGGTTTGTCATGCTGGCCGTGTGTATGGCGACGCTGACGCTGGCACTGGAAGGCAGCCGCAGCATGGGGCTGACGGCGCTGGAAATCGTATTGCTGGTGGTGGCCGGTGGCGGCGCGCTGGGCATTTACTGGATGCATGCGCGCGGCAATCTCTCGGCACTGTTTTCCCTGCGCCTGTTCCATACACCGACTTTTAAGATCGGTCTGATTGGCAGCCTGCTGGGACGTATCGGCAGCGGCATGTTGCCATTTATGACGCCGGTCTTTCTGCAACTCGGGATGGGCTTTACGCCCTTCCACGCCGGGCTGATGATGATCCCGATGGTGCTGGGCAGCATGGGGATGAAACGCGTGGTGGTCCGGCTGGTAAATCAGCTGGGTTACCGTTCTGCACTGGTCAGCGCCACCTTGCTGCTGGCACTGATTACGCTTATCTTCCCGCTGGTGGCGATTTATGGCGCCATGTGGATGATCCCGATTGTGCTCTTCTTCCAGGGAATGGTGAACTCCCTGCGCTTCTCGTCGATGAATACTCTTACGCTCAAAGATTTGCCGCCGCGCCTTGCCAGCAGCGGCAACAGCTTACTGTCGATGATCATGCAATTGTCGATGAGCCTCGGTGTCAGCGTCGCCGGGTTGCTGATTGGCCTGTTTGCACATCAGCAAGCGATTACGCCAGACAGCAGCACCATGCACACCGCTTTCCTGTATTGCTACATGTCAATGGCACTGGTGATTGCCCTGCCCGCCTGGGTATTTTCCAAAGTGCCGCCTGACACGCAGAAAAATGCCATCATTAGCCGTCGTCGTGCTGAGGCCGGCTCCCCCGATCCGATGAGAAAATCATGAAACCTGGTATCACTGCCAAGCTGTTTATGGCCATCTTTTGTACCTGCGCGCTGGTGTTGATCACCATGAACTGGGGCGTACGGATGAGCTTCGAACGGGGCTTTATTGACTACATCCGCCAAAGCAATGAACAGCGTGTCGAGCTGCTGGCGGACACATTGCAGGAGCAGTACAAGCAGCATGGCAACTGGGAATTTTTGGAAACAAATGACCGGTTAATCTATCAGCTGATGCGCTCATTTGAACAAAACAGCAGCCCGAGAATGCCACCGCAGGGCTGGCGGACAAAATTCTGGATCCTCGACAGTCACGACCGCCGGATCGGTGGTTACGATCAGCCTGTTCCCCCCGATCTGCAGGGACCGCGCCGCGTGATGACCGTTGATGGCGTCGTCATCGGTTCGGTAATTTCCACACCTGCTGAGCGCCTGACCCGCGATGCCGATATCAACTTTGAGCGCCAGCAAAGCCGGACCAGTTGGATGATTGTCGCATTTACTGCACTGCTGGCCGCCGCCGTAACCTGGGTTTTATCCCGCGGAATGCTCGCGCCGGTAAAACGGCTGGTGAATGGCACCCACCAGCTTGCCGCAGGGAATTTCAGCACCCGCGTGGAGGTCGACAGTGAAGACGAACTGGGGAAACTGGCGCAGGACTTTAACCAGCTGGCAATGACGCTGGAGAAAAACGAGCAAATGCGCCGGGCATTCATGGCGGATATTTCTCACGAATTACGCACCCCGCTGGCGGTATTGCGCGGTGAGCTGGAAGCCATGCAGGACGGTGTGCGAAAAATGACAGTCGGTTCACTGGAATCACTGCAATCTGAAGTATCGATTCTGACCAAACTGGTCGATGACCTGCACCAGCTTTCGCTGTCTGATGCCGGTGCGCTGGCGTACCGTAAAGTCGACACTGATGTGGTACATCTGGTGCAACTGGCAGAGGCCGGTTCGCGCGATCGTTTCCACAACAAACATTTAACGCTCACCAGCCATCTGCCGGAAAGCGCCGAAGTATTTGGTGACCCGCAGCGGTTGTCGCAACTTATCAACAATCTGCTGGAAAACAGCCTGCGCTATACTGACCCAAATGGCGGCCTGGAAATTCTGGGAGAAATTCGCGAAAAAACGCTGCATCTGATGTTCCAGGACAGCGCGCCGGGCATCAGTGATGAACAACTGATCCGTATTTTTGAACGATTTTACCGTACCGAAGGCTCGCGTAACCGCGCCAGCGGCGGCTCGGGGTTAGGTCTGGCGATTTGCCAGAATATCGTCGAAGCCCACGGCGGGCAAATCAGCGCCAGCCACTCTCCGGCAGGTGGCGTGCGCATTACCATCGTCCTGCCCCTTTCTGTTCCACATGGCCTGAGAAACTGAATGAACGACTCTGTACTGTCCGGCCCTGCGCCGTTGAAAATTCTGATCGTGGAAGATGAACCTAAACTCGCCCAGTTGCTGATCGACTACCTGGAAGCCGCCGGCTATGCCACCCAATGGTTACCGGACGGGCACGACGTGATTACGCTGGTTAAAAATCAGCCACCGGCGCTGATCCTTCTGGATCTGATGCTGCCGGGCAGCAGTGGCCTGTCGATTTGCCGCGATATCCGCCAGTTCTCTGATGTCCCGATCATGATGGTGACCGCCAAAACCGAAGAGATCGACCGCCTGCTTGGCCTGGAAATCGGTGCCGATGATTACATTTGCAAGCCGTACAGCCCGCGGGAAGTGGTCGCGCGCGTGAAAGTGATCCTGCGCCGTTGTGTACGTCCGGATGAGCACGTGGCAAAAGAAACCGGTCTGCATATTGATGAAGCCCGCTTTCAGGCGACATTCCAGGGGCACGAACTGGAGCTGACGCCAGCGGAATTCCGCCTGCTGAAAACCCTGTCCGTCAAACCGGGTTACGTTTTTACCCGCGAAGTGCTGCTCAATAATCTCTACGACGATTACCGCGTTGTGACCGATCGCACCATCGACAGCCACATCAAAAATCTGCGTCGCAAACTCGAATCACTGGACGGCGAAAAGGCGTTTATCCGCGCGGTATACGGCGTCGGTTACCGCTGGGAAGCGGAGCCCTGCCATTTGGTTTAACGCGCTTCTGGCCGGCAATTGAGTTTTGTAAAGTTGCTGAAAGTCTGTCGGCCAGTTCACATTTCATGCCTTAAATTTCTCCTGTCTCCGCGAAAAAGTTTCCTTTAACTACACTTATCTCTGGAAAATAACCCCTCTGATGGAGATTACCTTTATGGCTAATGGTCACTATGATCTGAAAAAAGCGAAGAATGGACAGTTTCACTTTAACCTGAAGGCCGGGAACGGAGAGATTATCCTCACCAGTGAAATGTATGCCAGCAAAGCCTCGGCCGAAAACGGCATTTCATCGGTTCAAACCAACGCACCTGACGAAGCGCAGTACGAAGTCAAACCCTCGAAAGACGGCCAGTTCTACTTTGTGCTGAAAGCAAAAAATCATCAGGTGATCGGCGTGAGCGAAATGTACTCAACGGAAAGTGCATCGAAGAAAGGCGTTCAGTCGGTCGTGAAAAACGGTACCAGTACCGATATCCGTGATCTTACCCAGCAAACCGCCTGACCTGATTGTCCTGAGGCTGCCACATTCCCTGTTGTAGCCTCAGGATGCAAAAATTGATCTGCCCCCGTAAAACCTCAAATACCCACACGAACTGGCTGCTTTTGATCAACTCAGACGTTACAATTCCGACCTTTCGTCGCCCCGCATCCGGGACGGCCCTGACTTGTGATCAGACTGAGATTGACTATGTTTACCCGCGATTCTTTTGTTCCGGAACTGCTGTCCCCTGCCGGCTCCCTGAAAAACATGCGTTACGCTTTTGCTTACGGTGCCGATGCAGTTTATGCCGGTCAGCCGCGCTACAGCCTGCGCGTACGTAATAACGAATTTAACCACCAGAATCTGGAGACCGGCATCAACGAAGCCCATGCTCTGGGTAAAAAATTCTATGTGGTAGTGAATATCGCCCCCCATAACGCCAAGCTGAAAACCTTTATCCGTGATTTACAGCCGGTCATCGATATGGGGCCGGATGCCCTGATTATGTCCGATCCTGGCCTTATCATGATGGTGCGGGAAGCGTTTCCGCAGATGGATATTCACCTGTCGGTGCAGGCCAACGCCGTTAACTGGGCGACAGTAAAATTCTGGAAACAAATGGGGCTGACGCGGGTGATTTTATCCCGCGAATTGTCGCTGGAAGAGATCGCTGAAATCCGCGCTCAGGTGCCGGACATGGAAATCGAAATCTTCGTGCACGGCGCACTGTGCATGGCGTATTCAGGCCGCTGCCTGCTTTCCGGTTACATCAATAAACGCGATCCCAATCAGGGAACCTGCACCAACGCCTGTCGTTGGGAATATAAGGTTCAGGAAGGCAAAGAAGACGCCATCGGCAATATCGTGCATCAGTACGAGCCAATCCCCGTTCAACAGGTTGAAGCCGCCGAACCGACATTAGGCATCGGCCAGCCGACGGATAGAGTCTTTATGCTGGAAGAAGCGATGCGTCCGGGCGAATATATGAGTGCGTTTGAAGACGAACACGGCACTTATATTATGAATTCCAAGGATCTGCGGGCGATACAGCACGTGGAAACCCTGACCAAAATGGGTGTGCACTCGCTTAAAATCGAAGGCCGTACCAAATCCTTCTACTATTGCGCCCGCACCGCACAGGTTTATCGCCGCGCCATTGACGATGCAGTCGCCGGAAAACCTTTTGACCCGACTCTGCTTTCAACGCTGGAAGGCCTGGCGCATCGCGGTTACACCGAAGGTTTCCTGCGCCGTCATACGCATGACGCACAACAGAACTACGAATACGGTTTCTCCGTCAGCGACCGCCAGCAGTTTGTCGGTGAATTCACCGGTAACCGTAAGGATGGTTGGGCAGAAATCGACGTGAAAAATAAGTTCAGCGTCGGCGACAGTGTGGAAATGATGACGCCGCAGGGTAACGTTCAGTTCACACTGGAAGCGCTGCGCAACAAAAAAGGTCAGCCGACCGACGTGGCGCCGGGTAATGGCCACTTCGTATATGTCGCGTTGCCGGAAGATGTCAGCCTGGAATTCGCTATTTTGTTGCGTAATCTGGAAGAAACCGACACCCGGAATCCGCATTCAAAATAAGGAATTCTTCGAAAACAAGAATTCGATCACATCTATTTTTAGGGTGGTTGGTTAATATGCATTCGCAATTTACTTCGAATGCAAAATAAAGCACCGGACTATACCAGGAACCACCTCCTTGGCCAGCTCAATCTCCCTTGAGCTGGCTTTTCTTTTGGTATTCGGGCAATTCTCTGTTCTCCCATTCAGTGAACAAATAACCTCTTTCCGCCCTCAAAATAAAAAATCATTTGCAGATAAATAAGTGTTTTATTGAATGACTTTAACTGCAATTATTTAATACCAGAAAGAATGCTTCACTGATTTATCCGATAGCCAAATACGGTCATAATCATCTATTGTTGTTATGTATAGATAAAAGGAGCGTACATGACCACAGCACTGCTGATTTTAAATGGAAAAGGTGCAGCCATCGAAGAACTGCGCGAAGCGGTGAACGCGCTGCGTGCCGAAGGCGTGAAGCTGGAAGTACGGGTCACCTGGGAACACGGTGATGCGGCGCGTTATGTCGCTGAAGCCATAGAACTGGGCTGTGAAACCGTGATCGCCGGTGGAGGTGATGGCACCATTAACGAAGTGGCAGGTACGCTGGCGCAAATTGACGGTGTCAGACCGGTTCTGGGGATTGTGCCACTGGGGACGGCGAACGATTTCGCCACCGCCTGCGGTATTCCCCCGACGCCGGAACAGGCGTTACAACTGGCGGTAAAAGGCCGGGCCGTCGATATTGATCTGGCATGCGTCAACAGCCAGCATTTCTTCATCAACATGGCGACCGGCGGCTTTGGGACGCGTATCACTACGGAAACACCGGAAAAACTGAAAGCAGCTCTGGGTGGTGTTTCCTATTTCATCCACGGACTTTTACGCCTGGATACGCTCAAAGCTGACCGCTGCGAAATTAAAGGCCCTGATTTTCAGTGGGAAGGCGATGCGCTGGTTATCGGCATCGGTAACGGCCGACAGGCCGGTGGCGGGCAACAAATTTGCCCGGACGCGCTGATCAACGACGGCCTGTTGCAGCTACGCCTTCTGACATCAGAAGAGCTGCTGCCTTCATTCCTGCGCAGTCTGCTCAGCAATGAAGAAAATAAAAACATCCTTTCTGCCAGTCTGCCGTGGCTCGAAATCACCGCGCCGCACGACATGACCTTCAACCTCGACGGCGAACCGCTGACCGGCAAACAGTTCCGTATCGAAGTGTTGCCTGATGCCATCCAGTGCCGCTTACCCCCTCAGTGCGAACTGCTCGGCTGATATTACCCCTTCTCATTGTTCATTCTCTGTACTGTGATCCATCTTGCAGTACAGAGGAATTCTGCCCTTATTTTTGTGATCCCATCCGATAAAACCCACTTCACATACTTGTATGGTAGAAGTGCATTACCTAATTTTAATCTGCCGATGTCGCTGAATAATTCATTCATGAATTTTTTGCGGGCAAAAACGACGTATTTCTTTTTACGACTCTTATTTATCCGGTGACGGAATGCAGGGGTAGTATGATTAATCACGATAAAGAAAGACCGATATCGGTAAAAAATATGCTGGCTTACGGCGGAGGAGATTTCTTCGGCGGCGGTTGTTTTGCGGTTTTGGGTCTGTGGATAATGTTTTTCTATACTACCTATGCAGGATTAAGCCCCGCAGAGGCCGGTGCCGTTATTGCGACAGCACGTCTGCTGGATGCTTTTTTCGATCCGCTTATGGGGTATGTCACGGATAATTTCTATCGTAATCCGCTGGGTAAAAAATACGGCCGCCGCGGTTTCTTCTTCTTATTTGGTGCTCCGCTGATTATGGTGACCTACATTATTATGTGGGTCAGCGGCATGGGATTCTGGTACTACCTTTTCACTTATATTCTATTCTATGCTGCTTATACGCTGGCAATTGTGCCTTATGAAACACTGGCAGCGGAAATGACATCCAGTTTTAAAATGCGCACCAAACTGACCGGCGTCAGAATGTTCTTCTCTACCGGTGCCGCGATATTAGCGGCCTGGTTACCCGGCCGGATCATTGCCTATCTCGGTGAAGATTCATCGTCATCATTTCTGATTATGGGGGTGATTTTTGGCGTGCTGTTTGCCGTGGTGATCCTGATGCTTTACTTCTACACCTGGGAGCGTCCGATCCCGGTTGACGTCGCTGCGCCGAAACTTTCTTTCCGCCGTGACATGAAACATCTGTTTAAATCCCTGATTTCGACGATGAAAGTCCGCACCTTCCGTCAGCATGTCGGGATGTATCTTGGCGGTTATGTCGCCCTCGACGTGCTCGGTGCGGTGCTGGCCTACTACATTATTTTTGTCCTCGGGCAAAACGCCGTGACCGCGTCGAATGCCATGACGTTAATGACTCTGGTGCAGTTTGTCTGCGTCGCCTTGTTTATTTTCCTGTGTATGAAATTAGGCAACGGGGCTTCTTACCGCATCGCACAGCTATTTATGCTGGGCAGTGTCGGGTTATTTTTAGCCATTCATTTATTACAATTGCCTTTTAATATGGCGCTGCTTTATCTCTCCGTCATTTTAATGGGCGTTGGCCGTTCGGGTACCAGTTATGTTTGCTGGAATATCTACAGCTTTATTCCCGATGTGGATGAAATGCTGACCGGAAAACGGCGCGAAGGGATATTCGCCGGGGTAATGACATTTGTACGCAAAGCCGTTCAGGCGGTGGCGTTATTTGGAGTTGGCCTGTTATTACAGCATTACGGATTTACACCGAAAAGCGCAACGCAACCGGTCGAAGCTGTTTACGGCATCACGCTGGTATTTGGCGCAGGTTCCGTCATTTTCCTGCTGGTAGGGTTATACAGCTCAATGAAATTCCGTCTCACCCGACATAACCATGCGTTGCTGGTCAGTGAAATTGAGCGGCTGAAAGCCGGCGGCAGTAAATACGATGTTACACCAGAAGCCCGTTTAGTTGCCGAGCAACTTACCGGCTGGCCGTACGAAAAATGTTGGGGTGATAATAATATTCTTATCCAGACAGAAGAATTATCCCCTCTGACGCCTGATGATCTCTCAACCGGAGCCAACCATGCCAAGAATTGAATTCAGCATGATGCAACAGACCATCTTCCGCGCCCTGCAAAAAGCCGGTCTGGATGAAGAAAGCGCACGTACCTGTGCACGAATCCACACAGAGTCCAGTTGCGACGGCATTTCATCCCATGGGCTGAACCGTGTGGCGCGCTTTGTCGATTACGTTAAAAAAGGCTGGATTGATATTCATGCCCAACCAGCGCTGGAAAAATCTCTTGGTGCCATCGCCATCTACAACGGTAACCGCGGGATCGGCATTACCAACGCCCTGTTTGCCGTCGAAAAAGCGGCAGAGATGGCAAAAGAATACGGCGTCGGCATTGTCGCACTGAAAAACAGCAGCCACTGGATGCGTGGCGGAAGTTATGGCTGGCATGCGGCAAAACAAGGCATGGCCGCGATTTGCTGGACGAATACTGAATCCTGTATGCCTGCGTGGGGCGGCAAAAACCCCCGCGTGGGCAACAACCCGTTCGTGATGGCCGTGCCCCGGGCCAAAGGCCCGATCGTGCTGGATATGGCGATGTCACAATATTCCTACGGTAAATTGCAGGTCACGCGGCTGAAAAAGGAAAAACTGCCGTTCCCCGGCGGCTACGATAAAGAAGGAAATCTCACAGACGATCCTGGCCCAATCGAGGCCTCCATGCGTATTTTACCGACGGGTTACTGGAAAGGCTCCGGCCTGGCAATTGTGCTCGATGCTATGGCCGCGCTGTTGTCTGCCGGATCGCCCACCAATGAGATCGACAAAATAGGCAAAGGCAGTTGTACCGGCGCCAGCCAGATTTTTATGGTGTTTGACCCGACACAACTCGGTGGTGCCGAATTCACCGAACGCATGGCCGACAGCGTTGCAGACTATGTGAATCAGTCCGACCCGGCCGAAAACAGCCGCGATGTCCTTTATCCGGGCCAGACTGCCGCTTCCAACCGCGAAGAAAACCGCCGTTTGGGCATCCCGGTCGATGAAGCCGTATGGGATGAAGTGGTACGGCTGGCGGAATAGTTCCCGCTCTTTCACGTCAAATCACGCCTGTTAATAGCAGGCGTTTTGTTTTTAATCCCCGCAACATTTCCCTCACAAAGTGTGATCCTCTCCGGCAAAAAACGATAAACATACTTGTATGGTAGTTAGGATAAGGCGTATTTATAACCACAGAAAATGCATCCTACTTTTACTGCAGAAGGTCGTAACCGATGAAAATCGTGAATGCTGAAGTTTTTGTCACTTGTCCGGGACGCAACTTTGTTACGTTGAAAATCACCACTGACAGCGGACTGACTGGCATTGGTGATGCCACGCTGAACGGCCGCGAGTTACCGGTCGCGTCATATCTGAAAGATCATGTGTGTCCGCAACTGATTGGCCGTGATGCGCATCAGATTGAAGACATCTGGCAGTTTTTCTACAAAGGCGCTTACTGGCGTCGCGGCCCGGTCACTATGTCGGCGATTTCTGCCGTGGACATGGCGTTATGGGACATCAAAGCCAAAGCCGCCAACATGCCGTTGTACCAGTTGCTCGGCGGCGCATCCCGCACCGGCGTCATGGTTTACTGCCACACCACCGGCCATTCCATTGATGAAGTGCTCGACGATTACGCCAAACATAAAGAGCTCGGTTTCAAGGCGATCCGCGCACAATGCGGTGTTCCGGGCATGAAAACGACTTACGGCATGGCGAAAGGCAAAGGTCTGGCCTACGAACCGGCGACGAAAGGTAACTGGCCGGAAGAGCAGTTGTGGTCGACGGAAAAATACCTCGATTTCACGCCAAAACTGTTCGAAGCCGTGCGTGATAAATTCGGTTTCGACGAACATCTGCTGCACGACATGCACCACCGTCTGACGCCCATCGAAGCAGCGCGCTTTGGCAAAAGCATCGAAGAATATCGCCTGTTCTGGATGGAGGATCCGACCCCCGCTGAGAATCAGGAATGCTTCCGTTTGATCCGCCAGCACACAGTCACACCCATTGCAGTCGGCGAAGTGTTCAACAGTATCTGGGATTGCAAACAGCTTATCGAAGAACAGCTTATCGACTATATCCGCACCACACTGACGCACGCTGGCGGCATCACCGGCATGCGCCGCATCGCTGATTTCGCTTCGTTGTATCAGGTGCGTACCGGTTCCCACGGCCCTTCTGACCTTTCGCCGATTTGTATGGCCGCAGCCCTGCACTTCGACCTGTGGGTGCCGAACTTCGGCGTGCAGGAATACATGGGTTATTCCGAGCAAATGCTGGAAGTCTTCCCGCATAACTGGACGTTCGACAACGGCTACATGCACCCGGGCGAAAAACCGGGGCTGGGCATTGAGTTTGACGAAAAGCTGGCCGCGAAATATCCGTACGAACCGGCGTATCTGCCGGTGGCCCGTCTGGAAGACGGCACTTTGTGGAACTGGTGAGGGAGCGAAAAATGAACAGTGTCGTTATTCAGAAACCTGGAAAGTTAGTCATCGAGCAACGTGCTTTGCCGGTACCTGCCGCCGGTGAGGTACGAGTTCGGGTCAGTCACGCGGGCATCTGTGGTTCAGATGTTCATATTTATCACGGTCACAATCCGTTTGCGAAATATCCACGGGTAATCGGCCATGAGTTTTTCGGCCACATCGACAGCGTCGGTGAAGGCGTAGACGTCAAACGTATCGGCGAGCGCGTGGTTATCGATCCGGTCGTCAGCTGTGGACATTGTTATCCGTGCTCGATTGGCCGCCCGAATGTCTGTGCAGAACTGCAGGTTATCGGCGTCCACCGCGACGGCGGTTTCAGTGATTACGCCTGTGCGCCAGCGAAAAACGCTTATGTGGTGCCGGAAATAATCCCGGACAAACTCGCCAGTATGGTCGAGCCGTTTACTATCGCGGCCAATATCACGGCGTTTCTACAACCGACGCCGCAGGATACCGCGCTGATATACGGCGCCGGCCCGATGGGGCTGACGGTGATTCAGGTGCTGAAAGGCGTTTATGGTGTGCAGAAAGTGATTGTCGCTGACCGTATCGACGAACGGTTGCAGATGGCGCAGGCCAGCGGCGCAGACTGGATCATCAACAATAGCGAACGCAGCGTGGCTGATGAACTGGCCGCTGAAGGTGTGCGACCAACGCTCATCGTCGATGCCGCCTGCCATCCGGCGATTTTGCAGGAAGCTATTCTGCTGGCGTCTCCGGCAGCACGTATCGGTATGATGGGTTTCTCCGGCGAGCCCAGCCTGGTCACGCAGCAAAGCATTACCAGCAAAGAGATTTCACTGTTTTCTTCACGCCTGAACAGTCACCGGTTCCCCCAGGTGATTGAATGGATGGAGCAGGGAAAAATCGCACCCGAAAAACTGGTGACGCACTGGATGCCCGCCAGCGAAGTGGAAGCGGCATTAACGCTGTTTGAGAAAGATCAGCGTTCCTGCTGCAAGGTTTTACTGACATTCTGATTTTTTGATTTTTTTTATAAAAGACGGGAAGATTTCAAATATCTTCCCGCCTCCCGTACCTCATATTCTACCTATAAAAACGCAACACTATTAAAACGACACCTACAAGTGGAGCATACATTTATGTTTAAGAACCTACGCTGGATCATCGTATTTTTGCTGTTCTTGGTTTACATGATCAATTACCTCGACCGCGTTGCGCTGTCGATTACTGTGCCTATGATAGAAAAAGAACTGACCATTAATCCCGAACAATTTGGCATGATATTTGGCAGCTTCTTCTTTGGTTACGCGATATTTAACTTTATCGGTGGCCTGGCCGTGGATAAATTCGGTCCGACGCTGGTAATGGGATTAGCCGTCGGCTTATGGTCAGTATTTTGCGGCATGACCGCTATCGCGACCGGTTTTTATTCCATGCTTATTTTACGGGTATTATTCGGCATGGCCGAAGGCCCGATCTGCGCCTCAGCAAATAAGATGATTAACGGCTGGTTCCCGAAGAAACAGGCGGCAACCGCGATGGGCTTGCTCAGCGCCGGTTCTCCCCTCGGCGGTGCAGTGGCCGGGCCGATTGTCGGGTATCTGGCGATTTCCTTCGGCTGGCGTCCGGCGTTTATGGTCATTGCCAGTATCGGGATCGTCTGGATGGTCGTGTGGTTCTTTACCGTTGCCGATAATCCGCTGAAAAGTAAACGCGTTTCACCGGAAGAATTGCGTTTAGTTGATGAAATGAAGAACGAGCATTTAAGCGAAGAAGAGAATATGGCGCAGGCCGCACATGGTCTGGGCTATTATTTACGTCAGCCGATTATTCTGGTTACGGCATTTGCGTTCTTCTGCTACAACTATATTTTATTTTTCTTCCTCAGCTGGTTCCCGGCTTACCTGGTTCAGGCACATGGCCTGAATATCAAAGAGATGAGTCTGACAACGGTTATTCCGTGGATTGTCGGTTTTGTCGGCCTGGCATTGGGCGGTTATATTTCTGATAAGATTTTCAATATTACCGGCCGTTTGTTATTGTCGCGTAAAATTATATTAGTGGTCAGCCTGTTAGCCGCGGCTATTTGTGTCGCCCTCGCCGGTATTGTCACCAGCGTGGTGCCGGCAGTCATTCTGATGTCAGTGTCTATTTTCTTCCTGTATACCACCGGTGCGATTTACTGGGCGATTATTCAGGATGTGGTGCATAAATCCCGCGTCGGCGGCACCAGCGGATTTATTCATCTGGTCGGCAGCGTCTCGGGCATCATTGGTCCGGTCGTGACGGGTTTCATTGTGCAAAACACCGGACGTTTTGACAGTGCCTTTATTCTCGCTGGCGGCGTCGCCGCACTGGGTGCAATGCTGGTGTTCTTCGTGATTAAACCGCCAAAACACCTGCCCGACTCCACTCTGTCTCACAACTGATATTCTGAATACCAATGCTGCTCCCTGCCACAGGGGAGCGGCATTTTTCCCTATTTGCTGATTGTAATCTTACATTAACGCGATGCCGTTCATTCCGGAAGCGCCCTTTCCGCCATCTGCACAATCTGTACCCGGTACGCCATGCTTGCCATACTGCCCATCACTCAAAAGCCGTCAGAGCACATTTCAGGCGTAATGCATGAATCTTTGTAACACTGCGGTATTATTTTAATGGCAAAGTAAATTCCTTATTCTTCCTGACGCAACTGAGGGTGTTATGGCTTATATCATGGTGTTTTTGTCTTCGTTATTTATGGTGGGCTCAGTTTATGCGGCATCGGTGCCGGCCACAGCGATCTCTTCTCTCACAACGGCGATGAACGAACGCATGGTGGATATGAAAGACGTGGCGGCTTATAAAGCGGCAAATCATTTACCGGTCGAAGATTTGGTGCGTGAAAAGAAGGTCCTCTCTCTCGCGCAGGCTGAAGCGGAAGAGGCAGGGCTTGACCCGCACTCGGTGCTTCCTTTTATTCAGGCGCAGATGGACGTCGCCAAAGCTATCCAGTACCGCTATTTTGCTGACTGGTTATCGCAGCCCGATATGGGGGACAAACCGAAAAGCCTCGATAAGGTCAGGGACTCCATCTCTGCACAAGATAAGCAAATTTTGAGCGCCATTAGTCAGCGCCTGTTGGCCGGCGGGTTCAGTGAGGAAGATAAATCAGAGATTATGATTCTGCTGCATGCGCCGCAGCTAACCGAGGTGGATAAAGCGCGTCTGGTCCAGGGGTTATCCGGGATCAGACGCGTGAAACAGGCTGAAGGATGACGGTTTTATTCGTCCACCCAAACCCGCATCTCTCCTTCCCCACGATTCGCCCAGGTAAAGTACGGCACAAAGGTTATGGTTTGCGGTACCGTTTGTTGCGCTGGCGGATTGTAACGATACAGTGGCTGCTGACTGGCCTGAACGGATGTCCGGCGTTCGCCCTGTGTCTGCAATAAGGTTTTACCGGCGAACAATCCGCTGCCGGAAATCAGACGAAATTGCGCATCACCCGGCAGGCGGATGTTATGCAGTTCACTGCCGTTGTCTGCCTGCTCAAGGCAATACACCAGCGGCCCGCGCTGCACTGCCACTTTCCCCGCGACATGCCGCAACAGCGCGTTGCCTTTCACCCGCATCACCGGCATCGGCAGCATCATTTCAATGCGATCGCCTTTCTGCCATTCCTGCGTCAAACGCAAATATCCACGTTGCGTCAGGCCGGTCAGTTCAAGCGGATTGCCATTGAGCGTGACCTGCGGACTGGCGCACCAGTCAGGTAAACGCAGCGCCAGCGTGGCTTCCAGTGGCTGATCGTTATCGATTTCAATCAGCACGCCTTCTGCCCACGGATAACCGCCGGACTGTTTCAGTCGCAACGCCTTTCCGCCGATGGTCGCTTCGACATCACTGCCGATATACAGATTGATATCCACACCGTCCGGACGCTGGGTATAGATATAATGGCCGAGCGACGCCAGCAGACGCGCAATATTCGGCGGACAGCAGGCACAGCCGAACCAGCGCTGACGCACCGGTTTTACGTGGTCATAAATATGGTTGAACGGAATGCTTTTCGGATGCACTTCCAGAGGATTCACATAAAAAAAATGTTTGCCGTCGAGCGCCATACCGGCCAGCACAGTGTTATAAAGCGCACGCTCCATCACATCGGCATAACGGCTGTCAGAATCCATCTGCAGCATACGGTTGGCAAACATCATCAGGCCAATCGATGCGCAGGTTTCGGTGTAAGCCGTGTCGTTGGGTAAATCATAGTCGGAAGAAAACGCCTCACCGCTGCTTTGCGAGCCGATTGAGCCGGTGATGTACATCTGCCGCTGGGTCATGTTTTCCCACAATCGCTGGCACACCTCGCGTTTTTCCTGATCCTGACTCAACCGCGCCAGATGCGCCACACCGGCATACAGATACACAAAACGCACCGCGTGCCCGATGGCCGTTGTCTGCAAAGCCACCGGTACATGCGCCTGACTGTAGGCCTTATCTTTCACCATCCACGCCGGACCGTAAGTATTCCAGTGCGAAGTTTTTCCACGTTTTTCATATTCGATATCGTAGAAATGCGGCTGTGTGCCGCGCTGTTCAACAAAATAGCGGGTCAGTTCGAGATATCGCGTTTCGGCAGTTTGTTCATACAAACGCATCAGCGCCAGTTCAATTTCCGGATGCCCCGGATAGCCATGCAGTTGCTGTTCGCCCGGCCCGAAAACGTCTGCGATGTGATCCGCCAGTTTGCAGACAATCTCGAGTAACCGGGTTTTGCCGGTCGCCTGCGCATAGGCCACACCCGCTTCAATCAGATGTCCGGCGCAGTAAAGTTCGTGACATTCAGCCAGATTGGCCCAGCGTTGTTGCGGCTCTTTGACGGTGAAATACGTGTTCAGATAGCCGTCAGGTTGCTGCACCGCGCCGACCAGCTCGATCACCTGATCCGCCGTTGCTTCCAGCGCAGGATCCGGCGTTTTCGCCAGCAAATACCCCACCGCTTCCAGCCATTTAGCCACGTCGCTGTCCTGAAAAACCATGCCATAAAACTCGCCATCGCTTTGCCCGGCGGCAATCCGGAAATTTTCAATCGCATGGCTTGGTTCGGCGTCGGCGACGTCATCGTTGAGCGCTTTCCACTGATACGGCACCACCACATCTTTCACCAGTCGCTGATATTCCAGCCAGAACGCATCGGAAACATTCACTTTTTGCAAAGGCACTTCTAAAGAATCAACCGGAGAAAACGGCATACAACCTCCTGAAAAACAGTAAATTAGATTTTTGCGGCCAAATCGTGCGACATCCGCGACAGCAATTTGTTATCGAGTTTGCAAAACATCAGCGTTCCCGCCAGCAGCAGATGCATCGCCGCAGGCAACAATGTTTCCAGCAAAGTGATCCCGCCGAGCGACGCTGCAGTCTGATGCTCTGCGCCAGCCTGATAAGAGACCAGAATAAAGACCAGGCTGATGATCCCGGCACTTGATGCCCAGGCCAGTTTGATAAAGAACAAATTGAAGGCAAAGTTCATGCCGGAGGAACGGATACCATTTTTCCAGTGCCCGTAATCGTCGGCGAACGCCATGATGGAAAAGTGCAGCGGCAAGGTGAACCCGAGGATCACACAGTGTACAAAGATGATACCCAGCCACAGCGTCTGATAATGTTCACCGGCAGGGACAAACCACAGCATCAGGGAAAACACCGCCAGTACCAGATTAGTCAACATATACAGCCGCACGCTGTCGATAAATTTGGTCAGCTGATTGACGATCACCGCGCCAAGAATGGATGCCAGCGTTACCATGCCGAAGAACATAGAGGCGTAGCCCGCCCCGCCTTTCAGCACATAAGTGATGAAATACATGTAGCCGCCGCCACGCAGATTGAACACGTTGATCAGCAGGAAAGACATCAGTAAAACCAGCAGCAACTGATCGTTTTTCAGCATCCCGCGAATGTGTTCCTTAACGCTGAATTGCCCGAGCAGTGCAAGGGGCAGGCGTTCGCGTACCGTGAAGAAGCACCACAGGAACATCACCACAGCAACCGCGCAAAGCAACCCTACGCCCTGCTGATATCCCACCGCCGCATTACCTTTACCCAACACCTGCACCAGCCACGGCAGCCCGACGGAAACCATAAAGCCCGCCACGCCGCACAGTACAAAGCGCCACGACTGACAAGACATCACTTCGCGATGATCAGTGGTCATGGTGTTAATCAGCGCGCAGTACGGCACGTTGATTGCCGTATAGGACACGGAGAGCAGGAAATAGGTGAAGAAGGCGTAGGCAATTTTGGCATCGCCACTCAGGCCGGGTACCGTAAAAGTGAGAAATCCGACCACGCCAATAGGCAACGCGATCCATAACTGCCAGGGACGAAAACGTCCCCAGCGGCTTTGCGTGCGGTCAGCCAGAATGCCCATCAGCGGATCGGAAATCGCGTCAATCACACGCAGCGAAATAAACAGCGTACCGACAATCGCAGGTGTCAGCCCGAAAACATCGGTATAAAAGAATGTCAGAAAACTGGTGATAAGACAGGTAATTATCGTGCCACCGGCATCACCTAATCCATAACCGATTTTTTCACTGACAGAAAGTTTGGCATTAGCAGAAAGTATTCTGTCCTCACCGTTTACCGGTGCAGAGCCTGTATTAACTGAATCTGTTGGCATTATCTTTCCTCGCTTTTATATCGTTATTTATAAGCTGTAGGAACACAATGAATAAGGCTAATTATTCGTATCAGCCCTGAGATGAAATAAGGTACGCCATAAATCTGGCATAGGGTTCTCATGCCAACAAGAGGAGAGAAAAGTAGTTAAACGGGACAATTCCGACTCACATCCAGAATCTGTGAAGCAGATCAAAACCTCTTCATACCCGGCTGGTGGTGCACGTTTCCTGTGCTACTGTCAGACAAAACTTGCCTGATGAGTGCCTTAAAATGCCTGAAATGCTCGCGTTCTCCGTAAATTACCCGGTTAAAGTGCAAAACGGTGGCCTGTTCATTTCCAGAGGAATTGGCACACATCCGACCCGACGCCTGAGTTCGCACGAATTAATTTATGTCGTCCGTGGCTCGTTGTCTTTACAGGAAGAAAATACGCGTTTTGATTTGCATACAGGAGAAAGTTTACTGTTATTTCCCGGCAGGGAACATAAAGGCGTCACAACCTTTGATCCCGATTTAAAATTTTACTGGCTGCATTTTGATATTGTGGAAGATATAGCAATCATTAAACCACAGCAAAATAGTCCCTCTTTACAGCTAAATATTCCACAGCATTGTAAAGTCAGGGACAGTGAAACCCTGTTAACGCTGTTCAGATTATTTTTATATGAACAGGAACGCGGCGGTAATTCTCTTGAGCTGTTCCTGATTTTGCTGTTAGAGGAAGTCTCGCGCGCCTGGCCGGAGAATGTCGAACCCGGCGGCCCCGGCGTGGCGCTGGCCTACAAAGCCCGTCAGCTGATCACCACACAGTTTCATCTGCCACTGGGGGCCTCTGAGCTGGCGCAGCGGCTGCACTGTAACGCGGATTATCTCGGGCGGGTTTTCCGCCTGACCTTTCAGATGACGCTGACGGATGCGCTGCATAAACAACGTGTCGCTGCAGCAGAAAAGCTGTTACTGGCCAATACCGGCAATGTGGCAGACGTGGCACGCCTGACGGGGTTTAACGATGTGGCGTATTTTCGCCGGGTATTTCGTAAACTGCTGGGTATCACACCCGCGGCCTATAAAAAGCTGTATTGCCGGGAGCATATAAACTCCCAATAATTTGATGAAAGCTTGCGCTAACAATCTCAAAAACATCAGAAAACTCATGTTAGTATTGTCGTTTCCCGACTTTAAAGACAACTTTTGCCCATGACAGACTCCTTTGAATTTCTCAGTAATGTGCCGGTTAATCAGCAGATTTATCGCACCTTGCGTCAGGACATCGTCACCTGTGCCATCGCGCCGGGGGCATTCCTGTCGGAGAAAGAAATTTCCACACGCTTTAATGTGTCCCGCCAGCCGGTTCGCGAAGCTTTTATCAAACTGGCCGAAGCCGGGCTGGTTCAGGTTTTACCGCAACGCGGCACCTATGTAATGAAAATTTCCTCCAAGCGGGTTGCCGACGGACGCTTCATTCGCGAAGCAGTCGAAACCGCCGTGGTACGCCGTGCAGCCATGGTCGCCACCGATAAAGATCTGGCCTTGCTCGAACATAATCTTGAGCGTCAGACGCTGGCGGCAAAGAGTCAACAAACGCAGGAATTCCTGTTGCTGGATGATGAGTTCCACCGCACGATTGCGCAGATCATCGACTGCCGCCTGGCATGGGAAACCGTCGAGCACATCAAAGCGACAATGGATCGCGTGCGCTTTTTGACACTCAGTAAAGTGTCACCGCCGGAAAATCTGATTGCACAACATTATGCGATTTTTGACGGGCTGAAAGCGCATGACCCGGACGCCGCTGAAAAAGCTATCCGCATTCATTTGCAGGAAATGATTTCCACCATTACCCCGATTGCCGAACAGAACAGTGACTGGTTTGATGCCGAGTAAGTAAAAGGACGTTGTAATACACAAACAGTGAACGACAGCGATCAAATTTTGCGGGTTATCCCTAAAATCTGTATGACAACTTGGTGTAAGCTGTAAACCACATCAATATCGTGGATACTTTTATGCCAGCCGCAGCCGCCCTGAAAAAAAGCTACTACAGTGCCGATCAGTCACTGTCCCTCTCCCAGCTCGATAACGAGAAAATCACCCAGATCGTTCACGATCTGGACGTGGCAGAAAGCGAAAAAGAACATTACGTCACGGGCTGGATGGGACAGAACAGCGTGGTACTGGTGAGAAATTATCAGGACAAACGGGGCACTTCCAGCGGCCTGGTGATGTCACGTGGCAACCGTTACAAACTCACCGTTCAGGCCATCACTTTCCGCATCCCCAAAGTACTGCTGTGGGTCACATTCCGCCGTAAGCCCCGCACCATGACCGTTATTGCCTATAACAAGCTGGGTGATCAGGCGACCGGCCTGCAACAGTTCATGCATGTGCAGGATCCTGAACTCAGGGAGAAACTGGAACAGGACTGGCGTGAACTGAACGATTATCTCGGCATGGCCTGCTGGCAGATGGATAACAACCGCCCGCAGTGGCGCCAGTTGTATGCGGATATCACGCCGCAAGCCCTCCTGACGCTGGCTGAATCACCGTGGTTCAGTGGCAAAAAACTGCAAAAGGATGGCGAATTTGAAGGGCTGTGGTCACACGGACAATTTATTGGCCGCCGCAGCGGTGAGCATGCGGCATTGCTGCTGTCGTGGCAGGACGAGGAGAACGACGATATTGCCAGCTATCTGTTTGAACGGATGTCAGCAACTAAAATCCGCGTCATGCTGCGCCCGCGTAAAGAAGAAAAATTCTATCCGCTGAACCCGTTTGATGCCGTTCATTTGCAACAGGCGCTGACGAAATTTCATCAGGTTGAACAGGCGCTGAGCGAAACCCAGCACCAGGCATAATCCGCGGTTACCACCAGCGGTGGAAATGATGCACAGGCCCGATACCGTGGCCGACTTCCAGTGAGTCGGCCTGCATCAGCGCCTGCTGTAAATAGGCTTTGGCTTCGCGTACCGTATCGGCCCAGTTGTGATGACGCGGACGTAACGCGGCCAGCGCGGCCGACAGCGTGCAACCGGTGCCATGAGTATGTCGGGTATTCACACGCGGCGCAGTAAACCGCTCACGGGAACCGGTCACAAACAACCAGTCAGGGCTTTCCTCATCACTCAGATGTCCCCCTTTCATCAGCACGGCACCACATCCCATCGCCAGTAAGGCTTCTCCCTGCTTACGCATTTCGGTTTCATTCGCCGCCACCGCACAGTCCAGTAACGCCGCCGCTTCGGGCAGATTTGGCGTAATAATGGAAGCCTGCGGGATCAGCAAACGACGCACGGCATCCACGGCCTCCGGCAGCAGTAACGGATCGCCACTTTTCGCCAGCATCACGGTATCCAGCACCACAAACGGCGGCTGATAATGTCTGAGTCGCTCCGCAACCGCCTCCACAATCTGACTGTTCGCCAGCATGCCGATTTTCGCACTGTCGATCCGCACATCGCTCAGTACGGAATCGAGCTGCGCTGAAACGAAACCGGGCTCAATGTTATAGACCGACTGCACACCACGGGTGTTCTGCGCCACCAGCGCGGTGATCACACTGGTGCCGTACGCACCCAGCGCCGAGAAGGTTTTCAAATCCGCCTGGATCCCCGCCCCGCCACTCGGATCTGTGCCTGCAATCGTCAGTGCATTAATACGTTTCATTGTATTTCCTCGCCATTCAGCCATTCCTCGCCCATTAAATACAGATTATCGAGGTATTCAGGCGTGAAACTGCCCGGCCCCTTCACGACCGCACAGGCGCGCTCGCCGGCACAGGACATCACCCGGCAGGCGGCGGCCACGTTATCCAGGCGATCACCCGGCAAAGCCACAAAGGCCGCCACCACCGCAGATAATGCGCATCCGGTACCCACCACGCGGGTCATCATCGGATGTCCGCCAGCCACCGCCCAACTGCGCATCCCGTCGGTGACGTAATCGGTTTCACCCGTCACAGCCACTACCGCGCCGGTCTCCCGCGCCAGTTGCTGTGCGGCAGGTAAGGCAGAAAGGGAATCATCACCGCTGTCCACGCCGCGCCCGGACGCACTGAGGCCGCTGAGAGCCAGGATTTCCGAGGCATTACCGCGGATTGCGGCAGGTTTAAGTGTGATGATTTCACGACAGAATTCTGTACGCCAGCTCAGACCGCCGACAGCAACCGGATCCAGCACCCAGGGCTTTCCGGCCTGAGTGGCTGCGTGAATAGCCGCCCGCATCGCATCGGCATGGGGATGTGTCAGCGTGCCGACGTTCACCAATAAGGCATCGGCAATGGCGCCAAATTGCGCCGCTTCGGCGGGATCAACCACCATCGCCGGAGATGCACCCAGCGCCAGCAGGACATTGGCGGTAAAAGATTGCACCACGTCGTTGGTCAGGCAATGAACCAGCGGCGCTGAAAGGCGGAGTTGTTTGAGAGAAGTGGCGGCTAAGGCGCCGGGCAAGAAGTTAGGTCGGGTATTCATAAATCTCCCCACCGGCACTCAGGAAGGCGGTATCAGGAGAGATACCTGACTTCCCTACGCTGGCATAATCCAGATCAGGTAATACGGGTAAAATCTCAGCCCTGCTTTGCAGCGGGCACCCCGAGTCAAGGGAACATTATTGGCGGCGAAGGTCAGAAGATCAATCAGGAAATGCGTTAAAAACCACTGTTCTCTAATAGGACAGTATTAACATATCCATTGGTTTGACAGGAATACCCTTACTAAGGCGGCTTTTCATTAATATGTTATTTTTGCCACAAGCATCACATATACCTGCTAATCTATATCAAATACCGTCTGGTTTTATATATGCTTAAGAATATCTATAAGTGCTTTTACTTATTGAAATGATTATATTAAATTCATGAATAATATACATCAGCGTTAGCAGAGGAATGTGATGTGAAATTAATTATACAAATACCTTGCTTTAATGAAGGTGGCACGTTGGCTATTGCTCTGAATGCCTTGCCCCGGCATGTTGAAGGCTTTGATAGCGTTGAATGGCTGATTATTGATGATGGCAGCTCAGACGATACCATCGACGTGGCCAGGAAAAATGGCGTAGACCACATAGTCAGGCATAAGACCAATAAAGGCCTGGCTTATGCATTCATGACAGGAATTGATGCCTGTTTAAAATTTGGTGCCGACGTCATCGTCAATACTGATGCCGATAATCAATATAATGCAGATGATATTCCGAAATTAGTTGCCCCAATACTCTCGTCACAGGCAGAATTTGTTATTGGGGAACGTCCAATTCAGGCAATTGAACACTTCTCACCTTTGAAGAAATTACTTCAAAAACTAGGGAGTTGGGTTGTGCGGACGGCCAGTAAAACGGATATTCCTGACGCGCCCAGTGGTTTTCGTGCAATTAACCGCGAAACGGCTCAAAAGCTTATAGTTTTCAGTAATTATACTTATACCCTTGAAACTATTATCCAAGCCGGACAGAAAAACATCTCTATTACATCCGTACCTATCAGAGTAAATGATGACTTACGCCCTTCCCGACTGGTGAAAAGTACATTTTCATATATCAAAAGAAGCGTAATCACAATTATAAGAATATTCGTGATCTATCGTCCATTCAGATTTTTTGGAACCATTGGCTTGACACTTTTCACCATTGGATTTTTGATCGGACTACGTTTCTTATTCAAATACTTTACGGGAGATGGCACAGGAAATATACAGTCTCTAATTTTGGCATCTATCTTGTTGGGGATGGGATTTCAGACCTTGCTGATTGCATTCGTTGCAGATTTGCTTTCTGCTAACAGAACATTACTTGAAGATTTAAGATTTAAAACCGCACAACTGCACAACTGCACAACAGAAATCCTCAACCTTTGGCAAAAAAAAATTATCCACCTGAAAAAGATCAATTATAAAACTAGAAAATTATTACAATAGGAAAAATGATGGCTATAAAAATTGCTGGTGGTAAAACTGAAGATGGTATTGTTGTAGGTAATAATTACGATAAATATGCTTCTAAAAATCCAATAGTACGCTGGATGATGAAAGGGTTCGAGAATTCTCTTTCAGGACTTGTTGCAACCGTTGATCCTCAGACGATCCATGAAGTTGGATGTGGCGAAGGATATTGGGTTCTTAAGTGGAATAAAGAGGGAATTGATGCGAGGGGGTGTGACTTTTCACAACAAATTATTAGTATTGCACAAGAAAACTCATCCTCAGAAAATTTGCCCGCTTCATTATTCAAAACAAGAAGTATTTATGACCTCAATAAATCTGAGGATTCTGCGGAGCTGATTGTCTGTTGCGAGGTGCTGGAGCATCTGGAAGATCCTGAAGCAGGCTTAAAGGCAATAAAAAAAGTAGCCGATAATTATGTCATATTAAGTGTTCCCAGAGAGCCTTTGTGGCGAGTACTTAACCTTGCCCGTGGGAAATATGTTAAGGATATTGGAAACACTCCCGGTCACTTACAACACTGGTCAAAAAAATCATTCATAGAATTAGTTGATAAACACTTCATTATTGTTGAAGTGAAAAGCCCATTACCATGGACAATGATTTTATGTCGCCAGCGTTAAAATTTAATAAATCGACGATAAATATCGCACTTAATATCCTGGGTAGCGGATTGGCAATAATCGGCGTCATTTTTGTCGTAGCACGCCTCCATAATTATTGGCAAAAAGCGGACATTCAATCTTTACCTCCTGTCTCTTGGTTATTGATTGGGTTTATGGCCATATGCTATGGCATAATAAATTTGTTACTTGCTATTGCATGGAAAAGCATCTTACTTCACTTGACTATTTCTGTCGAAAAAAGGTGGGCAATCAGAACTTATGGGATATCTCAGCTTGCTAAATATATTCCCGGGAATATTTTTCATATAGCGGGAAGACAAGCTATAGCAATGGCTTCAGGATACCCTTCCAGGCAAGTTTTAAAATCAAATTTTTATGAATTAATATTGATAGCAATAGCAGGTAGTACCTCTATATTTCTCATTATACCAATAATATTCCCCGTCATACCGCAAGTTATAGGGGTAATGATTACCGTCTTAAGCATCATCATAACCTTCGCTGTAATTAAAGTATTTTTTAGTAAGCAACTTTCGTATGCATTCTTATTGCAACTACTATTTCTTTCTCTGTCTGCAATAATATTTACTTTTATTTTAACAGAAATTTCATTCAAAGAACGAATACCATTAAACTACTATATTTATATATTTGGCGCATATACCATTGCATGGCTTGTAGGGTTAATCACTCCGGGAGCGCCAGCAGGAGTGGGCATAAGAGAGTTAGTTATTGTTTTTTGTCTGCGATCTATTATCCCAGAGTCTGAATTGTTGCTAGCCGTGGTATTAGGGCGTTTTGTCACCGTTCTCGGGGATGTCGTATTCTATTTCTATGTATACACGCTATTGAATATCAAAAAGGATAAAAGTCATGAGCCTGTTAAATAAAGATAAAATGGCCCTGCTTGTGTTTGTGATTTTTTTCATCCTTTGCACTGGCTACTATTTAAACACTGACTTAGGGTTGTTTCCTGATGAAAACCCGCATCTCGGATATGTTCTTGATGTTGCCAAACACGGCTTCCCTGATTATACATCTGGAAAATCATATGGTTCTGTAAAGTTGAACAGGCTCGAGCACCCGGCACTTTATTATATCATTGCAGGAATAATAGATAATATCGCAACTTTACTTAGCTCGCCTCTTTATAAGTCTTTACGCATTATCAATTTCTTCATATCTTCACTTACGCTAATCTTCATCTATAAAAGCCTAAAATCTTTTAAAGTAAATAATGAATCTGCTATTCTCTCAATGCTGGTACTCATCAGTATACCTATGTTTATCTTGCTTAGCGCTTCGATAAATAATGACCCTCTTATGATTTTAGGATGTGCTCTGGTATTTTATGGTCTCAGCCTCTACTATAATTATCATTCTGTCAGGCATACATTGCATTATATATTAATTGGCGGAATTATCGTTTCTTTGACAAAGGCCACTGGTGCTTTATCTGTTGTTTGTATTCTTTTTATATTCATCCTTATAGAAAACAAAAGACTGCTCATCAAATGCAATGAATTGAAACGCGCAGATTTTATTTACATAACCCTCTCAATATTATGTGTTGTGACCTATTATGTTTTCATGCTGCTCACTTATGGAAAGTTTTTCCCGGCACCTCAGGGTGATCCAAGTGATTGGTTCCACGCCGCTAATCCTGACGCACCACGCTTTACAAAAATGGAGTACATTACTGCTTTTTATCAGTCAAACTTAAATACATTACTAACACCATATGGACATAAATCATTCGATGACTGGGACATCAGACGACAACTTCTGGGCCTGACCTTAAGCCTGTTGCCAATATTTTGTGTCATCGCTATTTATAGAAAAATAAAAGATCGCTCTCCACAATGGCGCTTCATTGCATTAAGTGCAATTTCATTTTTATTATTCATAGGATTTTATTTCATTACAATTTATCGTTTAAATGTTAAAACTGGATATCCAGGCGCTATGCAAGCTCGTTATTTTTTTGGTTTTTTACCTGCTATGGTCATCGTTTACGCCCTCGTTATCCATGGTATAAAAATAAATTTCATAAGACTTTCGCTAAGTATCTTAATATCATTTACGACTCTACTTTCCTTTTATCCTGCATTCTACCCTTCAGTAAGCAATATGATTCACCCCTATTTTGGACAAACCAGTATCAATACAGTAGTAGGCGAACTCACAAAAGACCACTTGTTTGAGCAAAGTTTTATTGCACAATACAATTCTGTAGAAAGGGTTGATCTGAATCTCGCCACCTATGCAAGAATAAACACCGGAATACTGTCACTGGAAATAGTTGATAACTCAGATAATGTGATAGCGCAAAGCAAATTAAGCATAAACAAAATTCACGATAATACTTGGGTCACTTTTAATTTTAAACCAACAGTTCTAATAAAAGGATCAATGTATAAACTCAGATTATCATCACATGATAGTATTCAGGGAAACGCAATTACCTGGTATGCCTATAAAAAACCCAACCCTTATCCTATGTATAATGGGACAGTGTATGGACCGGAAGAATCAAACAGCAAAGATAATGAAGGTGTCCAAGCATTTATAGATGAAAAGCCACTAGAGGCAACATTCTCATTCAAAATTTACGGGCCAGCCTGGAATTATGCATTTAAAAATTAGTAAGTTATAGATAGTATAACGTCTTCTCCTTCGTATCCTCACTATCAGTAGATGCGGAAATTATTTTTTAAGAATTGGCTTTCAGGGAGATTACGTTTTGCCATCAACTCTCAAGATCCGTCCTTATGAAGAAGCAGACCGCCCGTTTTTACGCACGTTGTATCTGGCCTCACGCAAGCATACCTGGACATGGCTGGAAGACGATTTTCAGCTGGAAGATTTTGACCGCGCAGTGATCGGCGAGACGATTCTGGTGGCAGAACGTGACGGACATTTACTGGGATTCGCCTCAATTTTCACTCAGGAAAATTTCCTGCATAACCTGTTTGTTGATCCGCAATATCAGGGAACCGGCGCAGGTTCAGCATTGCTTCAGGCTGCGGAAGAAACGTTTACCCGTCAGGGGTCGTTGAAATGTTTAGTAAAGAGTAAAAAATCAGTCGCTTTTTATCTGTCAAAAGGCTGGAACATCATCTCTACGGGGGACAGTCCAAAAGGTGAATACTATTTGTTTCATTCATCAAAAAAATAATTAAGGAAGAAATGATTACCTCACAGAACCGTATTTTCGCGATCCTGATGAATATCAATTTTTCTTTGTCGTTAAGAGGTTAAATTCCGCAGCGGTGCTATACATACTTGGTCTTCCTTAAAATATTTCGAGGGTACGAATGAAAACAATAAAACTGATGCAGATCGCCGCAGTGACTGGCGCACTGTTCCTGGCCGGTTGTACCAGCCACATTACCAAGACGGAAAAATACTCAGGTTTTTTAGGCGATTATTCCGGCCTTAAGGAAGTGAAAACGGCTGGGGGAAATCCGGTTCTGCGCTGGATCGATCCTTCGTTTAAGAAAGAAAATTATTCTTACATCAAATACGAACCGATTAAATTCTACCCGGAACCGCAGCCTACGGCGCAGATCGACAAAACCACCTTGCAGGGGGTGCTGGATTACGCCAACAGCCGCATGAAACCTGCACTGGCAGAGCGCCTGCCACTGACAGATCACGCAGGGCCGCGCACATTGATTTTCAAAGGTGCGATCACCGGTGTGAACACGTCGGCAGAAGGTTTGCAGTTCTATGAAGTCGTCCCGGTCGCGCTGGTTATTGCCGGAACTCAAACCGCGACAGGCCACCGCACGCGTGACACTGAAGTGTATTTCGAAGGTGAGCTGATCGACGCCAGTACTGGCAAACCGGTGATCAAAGTCGTGCGTAAAGGATTCGGTAAACAAGTTTCTAATGATAAACAGAAAGTTACCGCCAACGATTTAAAAGTTGTGGTAGATAGCCTGGCGAATGATACCAAGCTGTTCAACGAATAAGTTCCGGTTTTCCGCACCGTCAGACACAGGCAGTCGTAAGGCTGCCTTTTTTCAGACTGAATCAGCGATAAACTCACGCAGCCACTGATGTGCAGGATCACGATGAGCGCGCTCGTGCCAGACCATGTACATCTCGAACCCCGAAACATCCAGCGGCGGTGTAGTAACCTGCAAAGCAGGATTTCCACGTACCAGACGTTCCGGCAACATCGCCACCAGATCAGTGGTCATCAGCACCTGAACGACAAACAGGAAATGCGGCACTGACATGACGACGCGGCGCGATAATCCAGTGGCCGCCAGCGCGATGTCGGTATTGCCATAGAAACCCCCACCATCAGGTGAAACGATCACATGTTCCAGTGCGCAAAACGCTGAACGCGATATCTCGCCTTTAACCTGCGGATGTCTTTTTCTGCTCACCAAAACATAACGTTCAGCAAACAATAATCGGCTGTGCAGGCCATTCATCACCGCCTCGCCGGTATGGAATGCGAGATCCAGCGTACCCTGCTCCATTTTGCGGATAATCCGCGCAGGTGACGTTTCAAAAATAGCCAGCCGTGCAGAAGGTGCGGCTCTACGTAATGCCCGTAACGCGGGCAGCACAATGGTCGATTCGCCATAATCTGCCGCCCCCAGATTCCAGGTATTCTTTGCCGTCGAGGGGTCAAACACTTCACCCGCAGACACGGCCTGCTCCAGCGCGGCCAGTGCCCGTCGCAGCGGCTCACGTAATTCATCAGCACGCGCGGTCGGCCGCATCCCCCGTGGTCCCGGCAGCAGCAAAGGGTCATCAAAAAATTCCCGCAACTTCGCGAGCTGAACGCTGACTGAAGGTTGTGAAAGATTACGGCGTTGCGCCGTACGCGTGACGTTTTGCTCGGCGAGCAGGACATCCAGCGTCAGCAACAAATTGAGATCCAAACGGCCGAAATTACTCATCGCTATACCTGCTATATGATCAATTCATTTCAACTATACCTGACAACAACCTACTCTGCGTTTACCACTTAGCGGAGAATTCGTCATGAATGTATTGATCGTCTATGCCCACCCTGAATCACAATCACTGAACGGCTCGCTGAAAGATTTTGCGGTCAGTCACCTGCAGGCCGCCGGGCACAATGTGCAGATATCGGATTTGTATGCCATGCAATGGAAAGCTGCGCTGGATGCCGGAGATAACACCGAGCCTTCACCAGGGCCTTTTCAACCTTCGCAGGATTCACAGCGCGCTTACCAGAATGGCACGCAAAGCCATGACATTGGCGCCGAACAGGAAAAATTACAGTGGGCTGATACCGTGATATTTCAGTTCCCGCTATGGTGGTTTTCAATGCCCGCGATTATGAAAGGCTGGGTGGAACGCGTTTATGCCTACGGATTTGCTTACGGTGTCGGTGAACATTCCGACACGCACTGGGGCGACCGTTACGGAGAAGGCAAAATGGCCGGTAAACGCGCCATGCTGATGGTCACGACCGGCGGGTGGGAACCGCATTACAGTGCGCGTGGGATTAATGGCCCTATCGACGAGCTGCTGTTCCCGATCCATCACGGCATCCTGCACTATCCGGGCTTCAGCGTACTGCCGCCGCTGGTGTTCTACCGCACCGGACGCATGGATGAAACCCGCTATGCGCAAATTTGCGCGGAGATGTCTCACCGGCTGGATACATTAGAAAGCGCGACACCCATTTCATTCCGCCAGCAGAATGGCGGCGATTACGCTATTCCGTCACTGATATTGAAACCGGAAATTGCGCCGGAGAAAAATGGGTTTGCGGCGCATTTGAAATAACGATCTGAGAGAATTTCAGGCATAAAAAATGCCAGTGGATAATTTAATCACACTGGCGTTTTGTGGATTTTAAATAGCAGATGTCTCTAAAACTTATTCCCATTTGATCGCTATTTTCTCAATGCGCTTTGCCGTTTTTGGCTACATACATGGCGTTGTCGGCATATTCGAGAAGCTGACGTTCATCGTTACCATGCTCCGGATAGAGTGCGATTCCGATACTGGGCGTGATGGTCAAACTGTGGCCTTCCAGGGTAAAAGGAGGATTGAAAGCGTCACGGATTTTTTCTGCTACCCGAGCAGACGCGGGTAAGGAACCCCCCTGAAGCAAAACCACAAACTCATCGCCGCCGACACGAGCGACGGTGTCCGATTCGCGCACACACAACTTCAGGCGCGCAGCGGCCCCCTGCAGCAGTAAATCCCCAATACCATGGCCAAGCGTATCGTTAACCTGTTTAAATTTGTCGAGATCAATGTATAACAGCGACAACTGACCTTGCTCCCGACGTGCTGTTGAGAGCGCGACTTTCAGGCGGTCATGCAAAAAACCCCGGTTCGGGAGGTCGGTCAGTGGATCATACTGCGCCATATACTGCAGCCGAGCCTGCATTTGCTGACGCTCAATGACAGTCGCAATTTGAGTCGAAACGAACTGCAGTAACTCCTGATCCTGTTCGTTGTAGCACACACCCCCCGGGTAGCTTTTGACCATAAGCACGCCAATCGTGCCCTTATGCGACTTGAGCGGAACACCCAGCCAGCAGAATGGATTCATGCCAAAAGAGACCCGCAATTCTTCCATGCGGGCAACCATCGTTTCAGGTGTGAGCAGCAGCGGCAGACCGGTATGAATAATCTCTGCGTAGAACGTACCTGGGATCAGGGTAAAGGGGTCTGGCCTCGGCAGAAACTGATCCACATGATAAGGGAAGCTAAGTTTACCGGTTTCATCATCGTAGAGCGTCACCGAGAAATTATCGACGGGCAGCAGCGTGCCGACGATCTCATGAATACGCTGGAATAACTTGAGTAAATCTTCGGCGGTATGTGCAGCTTCAGAAATAGAATAAAGCGCAGATTGCAACAATTCGGATCGTTTGCGTTCGGTAATATCACGGGCAACCCCAATGCGCAATTGATCAGCCGGTGACCAGCGTGCCGTCCACATGATGTTGACTACTTGTCCATTCTTATGAATGTAACGGTTCTCAAAATGAAACTGAGGATTGCCAGACATGATCCCCACCACCGAGTTTCGGGTTATTTCCCGATCTTCAGGCAGCATCATGTCAAACATGTTTTTGCCGATCATTTCTTTCGGCGTATAGCCAAAGATACGTTCGCATGATGCACTCGCAAAAACGATATTGGCATGGGCATCAACCGCAAAAACAGCATCCATCATGAGATCAATAAAACTGGCCAACGGCGCGTGAGGATTCGATTCCATAGAGAAACTATAAGGCCTGAATATAAGAGTGAATACGACTACCTTTACGATAGATATCCGTCGTCCATTAGCACTGCATCGTTTTGCACCACCGGTTAAAGATAGTACAGGTACAGTTGAATAAACTCAGGAAAGAATCACATGATAAGGTTGAAACGGCCGTCTGATATCTGACAGATATCAAAAAGCCCGCATTTACGCGGGCTTAGAGGTATTTATTGCTTTAGCGTGCAGACTGTTGCCAGACGCGAAATCATTCCCACTCAATCGTTGCCGGTGGTTTGCCCGAGATGTCATAGACAACGCGGGAGATACCGTCGACTTCGTTGATGATGCGATTGGAGCAGCGGCCAAGAAAATCGTACGGCAGGTGTGCCCAGTGCGCGGTCATGAAATCGATGGTTTCTACTGCACGCAGGGAAACGACCCAGTCGTATTTACGTCCATCGCCCATCACACCAACGGAGCGGACTGGCAGGAAGACGGTGAAGGCCTGGCTGACTTTGTTATACAGGTCGGCTTTATGCAGTTCTTCGATGAAGATAGCATCGGCGCGACGCAGCAGGTCGCAGTACTCTTTCTTCACTTCGCCCAGCACGCGAACGCCCAGACCCGGGCCCGGGAACGGGTGACGGTAAAGCATGTCATACGGCAGGCCGAGTTCCAGACCGATTTTACGTACTTCGTCTTTGAACAGTTCTTTCAGCGGCTCAACCAGACCCAGTTTCATTTCTTTCGGCAAACCGCCCACGTTGTGATGCGATTTGATCACGTGCGCTTTACCGGTGGCCGAGGCTGCGGATTCAATCACGTCAGGGTAGATGGTGCCCTGCGCCAGCCATTTCACTTCATCCTGCTTGCAGGCTTCTTCATCGAACACTTCAACAAAGACGCGGCCGATGATTTTACGTTTGGCCTCAGGTTCATCAACGCCTGCCAGCGCAGACAGGAAGCGCTCTTCCGCAGCGACATGAACGATGTTCAGACCGAAACGGTCACCGAACATTTCCAGCACCTGATCTGCTTCGTTAAGACGCAGCAGACCGTTATCGACGAACACGCAAGTCAGACGGTCGCCAATGGCGCGGTGCAGCAACATGGCGGTCACGGAAGAGTCAACACCACCGGACAGGCCGAGGATCACATGATCGTCGCCAATCTGCACACGCAGACGTTCAACGGCATCTTCAATGATTTTTGCTGGCGTCCACAGTGCTTCGCACTCGCAGATATCCATGATGAAACGTTCGAGCATACGCAGGCCCTGACGGGTATGCGTCACTTCCGGGTGGAACTGCACACCGTAGAAGCGTTTTTCTTCGTTGGCCATAATGGCAAACGGGCAAGTCTCAGTGCTGGCAACGGTCACAAAATCAGACGGGATGGCCGTCACTTTATCGCCGTGGCTCATCCAGACGTCGAGCAACGGTTTGTTGTTCTCGCTCAGGGCATCCTGAATGTCACGGATCAGCGCACTTTCAGTCTGAACTTCAACCTGCGCATAACCAAATTCGCGCTCGTTAGAGCCTTCAACATGGCCGCCTAACTGCATCGCCATGGTTTGCATGCCGTAGCAGACGCCCAGAACCGGTACACCGGCTTCGAAGACATAGTCTGGTGCACGCGGGCTGTCATGCTCGGTGGTACTTTCCGGGCCGCCGGACAGGATGATCCCGTTCGGATTGAATTCGCGGATTTGGGCTTCGGTTACGTCCCAGGCCCAGAGTTCGCAATAGACACCCAGTTCACGCACGCGGCGCGCAACAAGTTGGGTGTACTGGGAGCCGAAATCGAGGATCAGGATACGGTGCTTGTGAATATTTTCGCTCATGAGGGGGCGTTTTCCAGAAAGCAATAAAAGCGTTAAAACAACAGGTTAAATTTTCTAACAATCTTAAAAGCAGACAGCGAGCCTTTAGCTCGCTGTCTTTAGGGTCAGGATCCCATGCGGTAGTTCGGTGACTCTTTGGTAATCGTCACGTCATGTACGTGGCTTTCCTGGATCCCGGCACCGCTGATGCGGACAAACTCAGCCTTGGTGCGCAGGTCGTCGATGGTAGCACAACCGGTCAGCCCCATACAGGAGCGCAGACCGCCCATTTGCTGGTGGATGATCTCTTTCAGACGGCCTTTATATGCGACGCGACCTTCGATACCTTCCGGTACCAGTTTGTCAGCAGCGTTATCAGTCTGGAAGTAACGGTCTGAAGAGCCTTTGGACATCGCGCCCAGAGAACCCATGCCGCGGTAAGATTTGTATGAACGGCCCTGATACAACTCGATTTCGCCCGGAGATTCTTCAGTACCCGCCAGCATCCCGCCGACCATCACACAGCTTGCGCCGGCAGCGATAGCTTTTGCGATGTCACCGGAGAAGCGGATACCGCCGTCAGCGATAACCGGAATACCGGTGCCTTCCAGCGCTTCAACCGCGTCAGAAACGGCAGTGATTTGCGGAACACCCACGCCGGTCACGATACGGGTAGTACAGATGGAGCCAGGACCGATACCGACTTTCACCGCGCTCACGCCTGCTTTCGCCAGTGCCAGAGCACCTGCGCCAGTTGCAACGTTACCGCCAATGATTTGCAGATCCGGGTATTTTGCGCGGGTTGCGCGGATACGTTCCAGAACGCCTTCGGAATGGCCGTGAGAGGAGTCGATCAGCAGGACGTCAACACCGGCAGCAACCAGCGCATCGATACGTTCTTCGTTGCCCGCGCCCGCACCAACCGCTGCACCGACGCGCAGGCTGCCCTGCTCATCTTTACAGGCATTCGGTTTACGTTCGGCTTTCTGGAAGTCTTTTACGGTGATCATACCGAGCAGATGGAATTGCGCGTCAACCACCAGCGCTTTCTCTACACGTTTTTCGTGCATTTTTTGCAGCACGACTTCGCGGGCTTCGCCTTCTTTGACGGTGACCAGACGTTCTTTCGGCGTCATGACCGCAGTGACAGGCTGTTCCAGATCGGTCACGAAGCGCACGTCACGACCGGTAATAATACCGACCAGTTCGTTTTCTTCAGTCACGACCGGATAACCGGCAAAACCGTTAATTTCAGTGAGTTCTTTAACCTGACGCAAAGTGGTCGATGGCGTGACGGTTTTAGGGTCAGCAACAACGCCGCTTTCATGCTTCTTCACGCGACGGACTTCTTCCGCCTGACGCTCAATAGACATGTTCTTGTGAATGAATCCGAGGCCGCCTTCCTGCGCCAGAGCAATCGCCAGATTCGCTTCAGTCACGGTATCCATCGCTGCGGACAGCATAGGGATATTCAGACGGATTTTAGCGGTCAGTTGAGTACCGAGGTCGGCAGTATTAGGCAAAACTGTGGAGTGGGCTGGAACAAGGAGAACGTCGTCGAACGTTAGTGCTTCTTTTGCGATACGTAGCATGGGCAATATCTCACCAAGGTGGATGCGGAAAAGATAAAATATTGCAGCGGGAGTATACAGGTGAGTAGGCATTTCGACCAGAACTATTTCAAAAACTTCTTGATTACCTTTTGCGGGCATGTAGTATCGTTCGATTAAGTCTCTGTTTTTGAATTTGATCTGGATCACATGTCGCTACCTTCTTCGCCTCCTATTTTTACCGTAAGCCGCCTGAATCAGACGGTCCGACAGTTGCTGGAAAACGAAATGGGTCAGGTCTGGCTCTCCGGTGAGATTTCAAACTTCTCTCAGCCGTCCTCCGGCCACTGGTATTTTACGCTCAAAGATGACCGCGCTCAGGTCAAATGTGCCATGTTCCGCAACACGAATCGCCGCACAACGTTCCGCCCGCAAAATGGCCAGCAGGTATTAGTCCGCGCGACCATTACCTTGTATGAGCCACGTGGCGATTATCAGCTGATTGCCGAAAGTATGCAGGAAGCCGGCGACGGTTTATTGCAGCAAAAATTCGATCTGCTGAAACAGCAACTGGCCGCCGAAGGTCTGTTTGATGCGCAGTTTAAACAGCCGCTGCCTTCACCGGCCAAATGCGTGGGTGTCATCACCTCCGCCAGTGGTGCCGCGCTGCATGACGTGTTAAATGTCTTAAAGCGTCGCGACCCGTCGTTACCCGTCATTATTTATCCGACGTCAGTTCAGGGCGCGGATGCGCCGGGGCAAATCGTCCGCGCCATTGAGCTGGCTAACGCTCGGGAAGAAGTCGATGTCCTGATTGTCGGGCGCGGTGGCGGTTCGCTGGAAGATTTATGGAGCTTTAACGATGAGCGCGTGGCACGGGCGATTTTTGCCAGCCGCATTCCGATCGTCAGCGCCGTCGGCCACGAAACCGATGTGACGATTGCCGATTTTGTTGCTGATTTACGTGCGCCGACGCCGTCTGCTGCTGCCGAACTGATCAGCCGCAATCAGCTGGAATTGCTGCGCCAGATCCAGTCGCAGCAGCAGCGCCTCGAAATGGCGATGGATTATTATCTCGCACAACTGACGCAGCGCTTCACGCGTCTGAATCACCGCCTGCAACAGCAGCATCCGCATTTACGTCTGGCGCGTCAGCAAACGGCGCTGTTCAAATTGCGCCGTCGTCTTGATGAAGCCATGCAAAACCAGCTGCGTCAGATGCTGCGCCGCACCGACCGTTTGCAGCAACGCCTCACACAACAGCAACCGCAGCCGCGTATTCACCGCGCCCAGCAGCGGGTTCAGCAGCTTCAGTACCGGCTGCAACAGGCGATGTCATCGCAACTGACCGAAAGCCGTCAGCGTTTCGGTACTGCCTGTACGCAACTGGAAGGCGTCAGTCCGCTGGCGACACTCGCCCGCGGCTATAGCGTGACGACCACGCCGCAAGGCGCGTTGCTGAAGAAAACCACGCAGACTGCACCGGGCGATACACTGAAAACACGTCTGGCCGATGGCTGGATTGAAAGTGAAGTGAAATCGATTGTGGTAGAGAAGAAGGTGCGTAAACGTGCGGTTAAATAAGCGTTAGGTTTCCCCCATCCTCCCCCTTCGCAGGGGGAGGAGATTGAAAAGCTTACAGATTATAGTTATTTGTCTTCACGCCATTCACCCAAACTTCACGCGTTTCGCCTTGCGGCAGCACAATGCTCAGGGTTTTCCACGCTGGTTTGAAATCACCGCGCTGCGTCAGCGTGATGTTGATTCGCTGATCGTCACTGGCGATATCCCAGTTCAGCCACAGCGCATGATTCTGCTCCCAGCGATGGCTTTCGCCGTCATCTTCAAACAGCATGCCTGACGATGTCACCTGACCCGGTGCCGGATACACATGCAATTCACGCAGCATATCTTTACTGGCCTCAACATGCGCCAGACGGCAAGATTGCGGCAATGCAGCACCGGCGCGCACCAGCAGCGGCAATCTGTCCAGTGGTGCGTCGAGGGTGATTGTCTGCCCGCCCGCAAACCATTCGCCGGTATAGAAATCGCACCAGCCCATTCCGTTATCAGGCAGATAAACATTACGCTCACGCTGCCCCTCATCCACCACGCTGGCGACCAGCAAATCACGTCCCATCAGGAAGTCATCGGTTTCCGCGAAGGTGTTTTTGTCGTGCTCGTGGTCGAGGAATGTCGGGCGCAGCATCGGCTCGTCATCCGCATGAGCCTGCCACAGCAAGGTGTAGAAATAAGGCAATAAGCGATAACGCAGACGGATGGCATCACGAATAAGCGGCGTCACCTGCGGATACATCCACGGCTCATTCACCGTGTGATCATCATTCCAGGAATGAATGGTGAAACGTGGATGCATCACGCCGTTTTGCACCCAGCGGACAAACAGTTCGGCATCCGGCTTATCTCCTGAGAATCCACCGACGTCGTGCCCGACGTTATACAAACCGGATAAACTCATACCAATCCCCATGCGGGTGTTGTAGCGCAGCGTCTGCCAGTTAGTGCGGTTATCACCGCTCCAGGTTTGCACGTAACGCTGCATGCCGGAACAGCCGGAGCGGGAAATCAGATACGGCCGGATTTCCGGCGCAAAGTTTTGCTGCGCTTCAAACGACGCACGCATCATCAGCAGCGGCATCACCGGACGGATATGTTTGATGGCGATAGACTTGCCAAAACCGTGGCAACGCGCATCGCTGTCCCAGACTTCATACTCGTTGTTGTCGTTCCACGTCGAACCGATGCCTTTTTCGAGCAGCTGTTGCGTCACGCCTTTCTGCCACCAGCACACAGCGGCAGGATGAGTGAAATCGAGGTGGGAACCTTCGTCATCCCAGAATACTGAGCGTTCCGGCACGTCGCTTTCGCTGTCACGGATAAATAAACCCTGCTCAGCAACCTGTTCATATTGCGGGTGATCCTGCAACAGGCAAGGTTTGATATTGGCCGCCAGACGGATACCAGCGTCAAGAAACGCTTTCGACATCACTTCCGGCTCAGGCACTTTGTCGTAGTTCCAGTTAAAGACGTAGCGCTTGTTGCCGATCGAGGTGTAACCCGATGATAACTGGAATGAATCACACGGAATTTCATGCTGTTCGCACAGCGTGATGAATTTCATCAGCTGTTGCTGAGCGTCCGGCGCATCGGTGTAATACATGGTCGAGCCACTGTAACCGAGACTCCATTTCGGCCCAAAGGTAGTTTTACCGGTCAGGCGCACCAGCTTTTTGGTGACGTCGAGTGACGTCGGGCCGACAAACAGGTAGTAATCCAGATCGCCCGCTTCGGCACTGAAACGACGGTAAGGCAGATGGTAATTATCCAGTTCATTGCCGAGATCAAGCCAGACATTGCTGAGATTGTCGTAGAAAACGCCAAAACTGACACCATTGCGCCGCGTCAGGGTAAACGGGATATGCTTATACAGCGGATCGGTGCTGGCGGCGTTATAGCCCATCGCATCCAGATTACGCATTTCAAAGCGGCGGCCGCTACGGTTGAGATCACCGGCTTTCTCGCCCAGCCCGTACACGCCATCCTGCGCCTCACGCAGCTGATAGTGCGCCGATGCTTCGTTTTTCACGCCGAGCATATATGCACCGGTTTTCCGATCTTTTACCAGCGGCTGCCAGACACCGGCCTCATTTTTATATTCCCACTCCAGCCACAACGGCTGATGCACCGTGACGCGCAGCGCCTCAGTGGTCAGTGTCAGGCAATCGTCGCCCTGTTCGAGCTGATAGCCCGGCACTGAAAAACCTTCGTTGCTCAGACGGCCACGCCCTTCCCATGGTGCATCATTTTGTGGTGCGATACTCCAGGTACGATCCAGCGCAAGCTCGCCGTTTCGCTGGATGAATACGCGGATTAAACCCTGTTCCAGCACACGCAGAGAAAACAGATGTTTACCATCAACCCGCAAATCCACGCCTGCTTCATCCTGCCCGGCAAGCTCCCAGTGTTTTAACGTCTTCATACACTCTCCCTTTTTGCCGGATTGCGGCGTTCAGCGATCAGAGCAACCAGGAAGACTGCGCCGATCAAATCAAAGAAACCCATCGCGATAAACAGCGGATTGAAACCCATTTTGTCGGCAACGGCGCCGATCAGCAGTGAAAACAGGAAACTGGCGATCCACGCCGAAGAACCGCGCATGCCGTTAACTGTCGCCACCTGGCTCTTATCGAATGTCTCCACCACGACGGCGCTCAGCATGCAGGAAATCACCTGATGACCGAAACCGCCGATGGAAATCAGGGCGATGGCGGCATACGGGCTTTGCGTCAAGGCGACCAGCGCCAGCGACAGCATCATAAATGCGCCGGTGACGGAGCTGGCGACGATGGAGTTAATGCGGGTGCAGCCAAACACTTTGCGGTACAACGTGGTGAGATAGCCGCTGGCAATACTGCCGAGGTCGGCGGCCAGGAACGGCAGCCAGGCAAACATCACAATGTGTTTTAAATCCATCCCACGTTCATTGGCGAGATACAACGGCACCCAGAAACTGAACACCGCCCACGCAGGCTCAGCCAGAAATGCCGGAATGGCGATACCGTAGAATTTCTTGTTTTTACAGACAATTTTCAGCGATTTGATAAACGGCAGACGCGTTTGTTGCGGCTCGTTATCTGAACGGATCAGCGCCAGTTCATCTTTGCTCAGGTTCGGATGCGTTTCCGGTGAATGGTAGAACTTCCACCACAGCAGAACCCACAGCATCGACAGCACGCCGCAGAACAGGAACGCACCACGCCAGCCAAATGACACGTGCGCGACCAGGATAATCGGCGGGGCCAGCATGGCACCAATCGAGAAGCCTACGCCTGCCCAGCCCGCGGCAACCGGACGCTCTTTACGCGGGAACCAGTCGGAAATCGCTTTGGCGTTGGCCGGAGTCGCCGCCGCTTCGGCACTGCCCATAAAGAAGCGCAGAACGGCGAGTTGGATCCAACTGCCCGCCCCTGCATGCAGCATACAAACCACCGCCCAGATTGAGGCGCAGATCAGAAAGCCCAGCTTCAGGCCAATTACATCAATCAGCCAGCCGCACAACGGCTGGAAAATGGTGTACGCCGCCTGAAACGCCGCGACGATGTAAGAATATTGTTCCGTGGTCATGTTCAGGCTGGTTTTCAGTTCAGCCGCCAGTAACCCCAGAGAATTTCGGGTGACGTAGTTGACCGTCACGCCGAGCAGAAACAGCGCCAGCATCCACCAGCGTAAAGCCTTTATCTTTCTGCGTCCTGCAACCGCAGCTGTCCCGGTATTTATTTGAATTGTCATGTCCGTTCTCCCACCCGTCGGCCTGGCCGCAGATGATGTGTCATGTGAGGTACTTCTGCAGAGTAGGCAGCCGGATTTGTGAGGGAAACGTGATTTTTTGCAAAAGCTTTCACGCTATAACTGGACGGGGAAGTCAGGGAGGATAAAAGCTCACGGGAAGCACATCTTCTGATATGAAAATTTTTGCATGGACGATTTTGAAGGAGATCACAGTTTGAAAGGAAAGTTAAATATCCAGCAAATTGCCGACCAGACAGGGTTGTCGATCAGTACCGTTTCACGGGTTTTAGCCGGAAAAAATAACACCAGCAGCAAGGCGCGCGACAGCGTGCTTGAGTGTGCCAAATCTCAGGGCGTTCTCAATGGCCTTTCCACCGGCAGGCTGATGCTCAACAACATTTTGATTTTCGCTCCCGCCCGCGCCTTTGATGTGCGCAGCGATATTTTTTACTACAAGGTGATCCAGGGCATTCTGGCTGCCACCGCCCATCATGAAGTGCGCGTCCGGTATTGTGCGATGGAAGAAGAAAATGCCGATGCTGCGCTGTTCATCGCCAAAATGACCGATCCGCAAACCGAAGCCGTATTACTGGTCGGTATCGACGATCCTCACATTCATCAATTGGCCGCTGACATGGGCAAGCCCTGCGTGCTGGTCAATTGCCATGACCGGCATATGCGCCATGACAGTGTCAGCCCCGATCATCAGACGATGGGCGATTTCGCCTGCGACTATCTCTTTTCTCAGGGCCACACACATATCGTGACCGTGCAGTGCCTGCGACGTCATACGATGGAACTTCGGCTCACGGGGATTAAACAGGCGTTCACGCGCCATCATCAGGTTTTCAGTGACAGCCAGCATTTGCTGAATACCTCAGGATTCGGTGCCCAGGAAAGCGAACAGGCGCTGCTGGAATTTCTGGATGCCTTGCCGCCCGGCCAGCCGCTGCCGACCGCAATCCTGGCCGGTGGCGATTTTATGGCTTCCGGCGTGGTAGCAGCGCTGGCTAAACGCGGCTTTTCCGTGCCCGGGGATATCAGCGTTATCAGCACTGACGGATTCAATCTTGCAGAAATTCACGATGTGCCGCTGACAGCGGTGCATGTGCCGCGCGATGAACTCGGTGCCGAAGCGATTTCCCTGTTGCAACGGCGCATGCTGCGCCCCGATGCGCCTCACACAACGCAGCTGTTGCAGGGAAAACTGGTGGTGCGCGAATCGGTCAGAAAAGCCAGCGGACGCGCTGTGATTTGTCATTCGCATACGTTGTATGACCCGCAGCCGGACAGATAAATCCCATCTTTAACAGACTTAACGCTCAGCAGTCCTATACTGACGGTGATGACTATTCATTAGCCGGCTTTCAGTATCAGACGGTCAGAACACCTTGTTTTCACCTTCGGGTGACTCTTGATAAGGAGATTCACGATGAATCACAGTTCAGCAAAGCGTTACAACAGCGTTATCCCGCCCTACATGCTTAACCGTATTATTGAACACGGTTCAGAGCCCCAGCGCAGATGTGCCAGACAGACGCTGGTACATGTGAATACCCTGATGGCACAGCCCTACGCCAAACCGCAGAAGATCGTGACAGCCAAAGCGGGTCAGGTTGAGCGTGATATTTATGACGCCAAAAATACCACCCGACTACCGGGGAAATCCGTGCGTAAGGAAGGTCAGCCAAGTAACGGCGATGTGTCGGTGGATGAAGCCTATGATTATCTTGGCGTGACCTATGATTTCTTCTGGCAGGCCTATCAGCGAAATTCCCTTGATAACAAAGGGCTGGCGCTTCTCGGCACGGTGCATTATGACAAAGGCTATCAGAATGCCTTCTGGAACGGGCAGCAGATGGTGTTTGGTGACGGTGACGGCGAAATCTTTAACCGCTTCACGATTGCTATCGACGTTGTCGGGCACGAGCTTTCCCACGGGGTCACCGAAACGGAAGCAGGTCTGGAATATAACGGCCAGTCCGGCGCACTGAACGAATCGATGTCGGATGTGTTTGGTTCGCTGGTGAAACAATTCCACCTGAAACAAACTGCCGATAAAGCCGACTGGATTATTGGTGAAGGTTTGCTGGCGAAAGGCATTAACGGTTCCGGCCTGCGTTCTATGTCTCATCCCGGTACCGCTTACGATGACCCGCTGTTGGGTAAAGATCCGCAACCAGCGGACATGAAGGGTTATGTGAATACCCGCGATGACAACGGCGGTGTGCACATTAATTCAGGCATACCTAACCGCGCGTTCTATCTGGCAGCGACTAAACTGGGTGGTAACGCGTGGGAACGTGCAGGTTACGTCTGGTATGACACGGTTTGTGATAAATCCCTGCCCAAAAATGCAGACTTTGTCACGTTCGCCCAACTGACGATTCAGCATGCGGAAAAACGCTTTGACGCTTCCGTTGCACAAGCGGTTCGTGAAGCCTGGGAGCAGGTCGGAGTGATGTAAATGAAACCTTTAGATTCGCTGGAAAGTAATGCGGTCATTGAGATTTACCGCGAAGGCGGCATTGCGTTTATCCCGAAACTCAGCGGGCCGCGACGGGTCGAACTTTCAGGTATGAGTGATGATAAGCGGCGGGAAATTTGCCAGCTCATCAACAAAGCCCTGCCCTATGCTCAGGAAAAAGAAAACGCCGGTCATGGCGACCAGCGTTATTTCCGGCTGGAGATTTACTATGCTTCGCAAGCGCATTCGGCCAGCCTGGTGGTGATTATTCCTGAAACCGAAACGCCCGAGGAACTGGTGAATTTATGGAAGCAGGCTCCCCCTGACGATCACTCTGCGGAATAAGGCGAATACGTAAACCGTACCCTTTTTTTAGAAATCATCCCGTGCCCGTTTTGGCAGAAGTAATCGACCGCGCCGCAGGCTTTCAGCTCCTGCAACGGTTGCTGGCAATCCGGGCATAATGCGATTTGCTGATAGTCGCCATGGCTGGCGTCACAATGAAAGTGACCACTTACCCAGCTCATCGGCTGGCTGCAAACCGGACAAAGTGCATCCATCGTCTATCCCTCTAAATAACACCCAGCGTCCGCAGTAAATACAGACCCAGTGCGGTAGTGAAAAATGATCCGAGCGTGGTGACGGCAATAATATTCGCCGCCAGCGTCGCGTTGCCGCCCATTGCACGGGTCATCACGTAGCTGCCCGCTGCGGTCGGTGTGCAGGAAAAGAGAAATATAACGCCGAGCGCCGCGTCGCGAAAGCCAAACAGCCATGCCCCGAAGGTCATCAGCGCAGGCACAAATATCACACGTGACGCGGAAGACCAGGCTGCCACGTGAGAACTGCGGAACATCGCCTTCACGTCAAGACTGGCACCGGCACATAACATTGCCAGCGGCAGCGCCATCCCTGAAATAAACTCACCAGTGCTGGCAATGGTCGCTGGCATCGGTAAATGGCTGTACTTAAACGCCAGCCCGAGCACCAGACCAATAATCAGCGGATTGGTGATAATGCCGCGCAGAATCGGCTTCAGCCCGATGCTATTCCCCTGCCCGCCTTTCAGGCTGCGGGTTAGCGTAATCACGGAAAGCACGTTGAAGAGGATCACTGTGACCGCCAGATACATCGACCCCAGCGCAATACCTTCGCTGCCAAAGGCCAGCGAGGCATAAGCAAGACCCGCGATGCCGGTATTGGCACGGAATCCTCCCTGCACAAAAATACCGCGCTCACGCGGGTCTTTCACCAGTTTTATCGCCACCAGTTCCAGCAACAGAAATGAAGCGACGGTGCCAAGGCCACCATAAATGGCGAGCGGCAGATTTGAGCCTGAGGAATCATGCCCTTGCGCCACGCTGAAAAAAAGCAGGCAAGGTAAGGCGATATTGAATACCAGACGGCTGGCTTTCTCGTTAAAACTGTCGTCCATCAGGCCAGTGCGGCGCAAAAACACGCCCAGCAGCAAGATCAGTAAGTTTGGGACCGTAACGCCAAACGCAAAACTCCAGGTCTGCCAGAACATCCAGCCAGCTCCTTGCGGGGAAATTAAGACGAAAAAAAGGGGTACATTTTCATGCACCCCATTCGTTTAGGATTTGTTTTTCAGGTGCTGCATCAGACGTCGGCGCTTGCGCTGCTGGTGAGGAGAAAGCGAGTTTTTCTTGCCTTCATACGGGTTCTCACCTTCTTTGAACTGAATGCGGATTGGCGTTCCCATCACTTTCAGTGAACGACGGAAATAGTTCATCAGATAGCGTTTATAGGAATCAGCCAAGTCTTTCACCTGATTACCGTGAATCACCACGATTGGCGGGTTATAGCCCCCGGCGTGAGCATATTTCAGTTTCACGCGGCGACCATTGACCAGCGGTGGCTGGTGATCGTCAGCCGCCATTTGCATGATACGGGTCAGTAAGGAGGTGCTCACACGCGTGGTTGCACAGGTGTACGCTTCGTTTACTGACTCAAACAGGTTGCCAACGCCGCTTCCGTGCAGGGCAGAGATGAAGTGAATGCGGGCAAAATCAACGAAACCAAGACGCAGATCCAGCTGATCTTTAACCTGAGCACGTGCTTCTTCGCTCATGCCATCCCACTTGTTGACCACGATAACCAGTGAGCGCCCGCTGTTGAGGATAAAGCCTAACAGCGAGAGATCCTGATCGGAAATGCCTTCGCGGGCATCGATAACCAACATCACTACGTTGGCATCTTCAATCGCCTGCAGGGTTTTGATTACCGAGAATTTCTCCACGGTTTCAGTCACTTTGCCGCGCTTACGCACACCGGCGGTGTCGATCAGAACGTATTCACGGTCGTCTCGGTTCATCGGGATATAAATACTGTCGCGGGTGGTGCCCGGCATGTCATAAACCACGACGCGCTCTTCACCCAGAATACGGTTAGTCAGTGTGGACTTACCTACATTCGGACGTCCGACGATAGCCAGTTTGATTGGCAGAGACTGCGGGTCGAAATTATCTTCTTCGTCTTCAGGGATTTCATCACCGGTGGCTTCCTGCTCAGCCCAGTAAGCGGCATTCGCCTCTTCTTCGGTGAGTTCGACTTCTTCCGGCTTTTCGCCCACGAACGGGATCAGAACGTGTTCGATAAGCTGCGTCACGCCACGGCCGTGTGAAGCCGCGATAGCATACACATCGCCCAAACCGAGTGAGTAGAAATCACCGGTTGCGCTGTCCGGATCCAGCCCGTCAGTTTTGTTCGCCACCAGGAAGGTGGCTTTTTCACGGCTGCGAAGATGCTGGGCAATGCCCTGATCGGCAGGCATCAGGCCCGCGCGCGCATCCACCATGAACAGCACGATATCCGCTTCTTCGATAGCCAGCAGAGATTGCCCTGCCATGCGGGTTTCAACGCCATCTTCGGTACCGTCAATACCGCCGGTATCCACGATGATGAATTCATTACCCTCAATTTCGGCACGACCATACTTGCGGTCACGCGTAAGCCCCGGGAAATCCGCCACCAGCGCATCACGCGTCTTGGTTAAACGGTTAAATAAAGTGGATTTACCCACATTCGGGCGCCCAACAAGCGCAACGACAGGTATCATTTTGAAGCCTCAGTGTTTTTATAGGTGGTGCTAAACGCAAATAGCTGGCCTGCTGAATTTCATTGCAAACCACTATAATTCAATTTGTTACAGCGTAATCTCTCATTTGGGATTACGCGGATTTCAGAATACGAAACGGCCCCTGAGCAATTCAGGAGCCGTTTTAAAGCCCGGGGTCAACCGACCTCAGGGCCAGATGCCGGTCGCAGTATTAGCGGGTGAAGGAGTAAACCTCGCCACCTTTCGCCTGCACAACCAGCTTGTCGCTTGCCACAATCGGCGCACTCAGGAAGCCATCGCTGTCGACTTTCTGCTGAGCAACAAAACGACCATCAGTGGTGTTGATCCAGTGCAGATAGCCTTCGGAATCGCCGACCACAATGTAACCATTATACAGCACCGGTGCCGTCAGGTTACGGTGCAGCAACTCACTTTGGCGCCACACGCTGACACCACCCTGAGTATCGAGCGCCATCACGCGGTCATCCTGGTCAACCATATAGATATGGCCTGCGTCGACAATGATGTCATTCACAGAACCAACATCACGTTTCCACATAATCTGACCAGAACGCAGATCCATCGCCACCAGATTGCCATTGTATGCCAGCGTATAAACAACGCCATCAACGATAACCGGCGTGGTATCCACATCGCTCAGACGGTCGATTTCAGTCGTACCGGTAGTCTGAGAAATACGTTGTTGCCAGATCAGCTGACCTTCTTTCATCAGTACAGCACTGACGCGGCCATTATCACCACCGACGATTGCAGCACCAAAGGCTACTGCAGGCGCTGATTCACCACGCAGAGACAGCGTTGGCATATCGAGGTTAGCGGTCCATTGAATGGTACCGTCGGATTCATTCAGACCCTGCAACATACCATTGCCGGTGTGAACCAGAACCAGACCATCGCTGACAACCGGACGGGACAATGCTTCCCCCGCCACTTTGGTCTGCCAGGCGATTTTACCATCAGTGGTGTTCAATGCATAAACGATAGCTTTTTCACTGCCAACGTAAACGTGATCACCTGAAACTGTCAGGCCGCCAGACAGCTGTGCAGAAATATTTCGGGAGAGGAAGCCGGTCTTTTCAGACAGGTTGACGCTCCATTTTTCTTTACCACTGTCAGCGTCGAGTGCTTTAACCAGACCAAAACGGTCAGCCGCAAAAATGGTGCTGTCCTGCCAGGCCGGACGCAGATTGGAGTAGAATTCGCCAATGCCGTCGCCTACGGATTTGCTCCACACTTGCGTCGGTGTGAATTGGTTCTCAACTTTTGGCAGAGGAGACATTTTGACCACGTCTTCTTCGCTGTTAAACAATGAACAGCCACTTAGCAGGGCAACAGAAACCCATCCTACCAAGAGTGTTTTACGCAATTGCATCGGGGTTCCCCTTAGCTGGCTAAGTTGTTCAATTTCATACGCAGCACGGTTTGCAGCGTTTGAGAGGGTTTAGAATCAAGTCCTTTGCTGTAGGCTTCACGAGCACCTTTTGCATCGCCTTTGGCAAGCAAAACATCACCACGGATGCCTTGTTGCATAGCCGTCCAGCCTTCACCCTTCACGCCGTCTAACGTTTTGAGTGCATCATCAAATTTGCCTTGCTGCATCTGGACACGCGCCAGACGTAAATTCACCAGCGAACGTAAATTATCTTCTTTGGCCTGACCTTGCGCCTGCACTAATTGCTTTTCAGCATTGGCGAAATCACTGGTTCCGACAAAATGATCAGCCAGTTGCAGGGCGGCAAATACGCCGTAATTATTGTCATTGCTCTGAGCAAATTTTTCGAGATCAGCCACGCCTTTCGCGTTATTGCTGGTCAGCGACTGATTAGCTTGCTGGAAAGACGCAGAAGCTTCCGTCAGGGCAGAGTCCTGGTGACTCTGCCAGAAACGCCAGCCGCCCAGGGCTGCAATACCCAGAACAACGCCGATGGCCAGCGCTTTACCGTTTTCGGCAAAGAAGCGACGTACAGCATCAACCTGTTCATTCTCAGTGGTATAGACTTCCACAGTGTCCTTCTCCTTAACCCAACATCGAAGCCAGACGCGCGACGATTTCGCTTTGCGCCAGCGTTTCTTGCGTTCCACTCTGCAGGTCTTTTACGACGACCTGCTGGTTAGCGACTTCAGTTTCGCCTAGTACCAGGGCAACACGCGCACCCCATTTATCAGCACGGGCGAACTGTTTCTTGAAATTGCCGCCACCGTAGTTAGTCATAACTTTCAGCTCAGGCAGCGCATCACGCAGTGTTTCAGCCAGTTGCATAGCCACGCTTTGCGTGCCAGCACCGGATGAGATCACGTAGGTGTCGACGGTTGCCGGTGCTTTGAAGTCCGGGTTTACGGCCTGAACCAGTAATACCAAACGTTCCAGCCCCATGGCGAAACCGACACCCGGTGTTGCACGACCGCCCAGTTGTTCGACCAGACCGTCGTAGCGGCCCCCCGCACACACAGTCCCTTGTGAGCCTAAGCTGCTGGTTACCCATTCGAACACGGTGCGGTTGTAATAATCCAGACCGCGCACAAGTCGCTGATTAACCGTATATGGGATACCAGACTGCTCTAAAAGTTCACACAGACCTGCAAAGTGTTCTCTTGATTCTTCATCAAGATAATCACCCAGCTCCGGTGCATCATTTAATAACGTCTGAATATCGGGATTTTTGGAGTCCAGAACACGCAGCGGATTGCTGTACATGCGACGTTTACAGTCTTCATCCAGCTTGTCTTTATGTTGCTCAAGGAAAGCCACCAGCGCATCACGATAGTCCGCGCGGGCTTCCAGTGAACCGATAGAGTTCAGTTCCAGCGCCACGTGCTCAGAAATCCCCAGCGCGCGCCACCAGCGGGCGGTCAGCAGAATTAATTCGGCATCAATGTCCGGCCCTTGCAGACCAAAGACTTCTACACCCAACTGATTGAACTGACGATAGCGACCTTTTTGCGGGCGTTCGTAACGGAACATCGGACCGATGTACCACAGACGTTGTTCCTGATTGTACAGCAGACCATGTTCAATACCGGCGCGCACGCAGCCCGCCGTACCTTCCGGACGCAGCGTCAGGCTTTCGCCGTTGCGGTCTTCAAAGGTATACATTTCTTTTTCCACGACATCAGTCACTTCACCGATAGCGCGTTTAAACAATGGGGTCTGCTCTACAATCGGCATACGGATTTCACTGTAGCCGTAACTGCCAAGCACTTGTTTCAACGATCCTTCAATACGTTGCCACAGGGCTGTGTCTTCTGGCAGGTAGTCGTTCATGCCGCGAATGGCCTGGATATTCTTTGCCACGTCAGTTCTCTATCGTTTTATAAAAAATGAACCCGATTATAGGGGCTTTGTGGCTTGTGGTTCAACGCACAGACGCCATTACCCCAGTCGGGTTCAATATAATAATGCAGATGTACGCTGACACCTGCAACCGATGTTACTTTTCAAGATGATTGATAACGATACGTTTACTCTCATCCATAATCGCCGCTTTGGCGCGAATTTTTGCTTCTAACTGGTCGATCATATCATTGTTATCAAAACGCTCTCTCTGACGGACACCGTCTTCATAGAAACCGCTTTTGTTATGACCGCCGGTGACGCCCATGGTAGAAACCAGCGCTTCGCCCGGACCGTTAACCACACAACCAATGATCGAAACGTCCATTGGCGTGATGATATCTTCCAGACGTTGTTCCAGCGCATTCACGGTACCGATGACATCAAACTCCTGACGCGAACAAGTCGGACAGGCAATAAAGTTGATACCACGGGAACGGATACGCAGTGATTTGAGGATATCGAATCCGACTTTGACTTCTTCAACCGGATCAGCCGCCAGCGAAATACGCAGCGTGTCGCCGATACCTTCTGAGAGCAGCAGGCCCAGACCAATGGCTGATTTAACGGAACCTGCACGCAGGCCACCGGCTTCGGTAATTCCCAGATGCAGAGGCTGAACAATTTGCTTAGCCAGCAGGCGGTAGGACTCAACAGCCAGGAAAACGTCAGAGGCTTTTACGCTGACTTTGAACTGGTCGAAGTTAAGACGGTCAAGAATATCAACGTGGCGCATCGCCGATTCCAGCAGCGCTTGCGGCGTAGGTTCGCCGTACTTTTCCTGAATATCTTTTTCCAGGGAGCCACCGTTCACACCGATACGGATAGGAATATTTTTGTCGCGTGCGCAATCCACCACGGAGCGGATGCGGGATTCGTTACCGATGTTACCTGGATTAATACGCAGGCAATCTACGCCGTATTCTGCAACCTGCAGGGCGATGCGGTAATCGAAATGAATATCAGCGACCAGCGGGACATTAACCTGCTGTTTGATAAGTTTGAATGCTTCTGCCGCATCCATGGTTGGCACAGAAACGCGAACAATGTCGACACCGACGCGTTCCAGTGATTTGATCTGTGCGACTGTCGCCGCGACATCTGTGGTGCGAGTGTTGGTCATCGATTGCACCGCAATCGGTGCTCCGTCACCTACAGGCACCTTGCCGACATAAATCCGGGTTGATTTGCGACGGGTAATGGGTGCTTGGTTATGCATTACTTCACTCTCCATCGTTGCAATCGTCTGACAAACTGCCGATTACTCGGCAGCTAAGGTCAGGCGCGCAACACGGCTTGATTTTACAAAACGACTTAAATCAACCGGCTTGCCCTGGAATTGGATATCCACCGCCCCCGGCGCACCGATTTTCAGTTTATACGGCGCAGTGCCCTTCACGCTGAAGGTCTCTCCGCCTTTCTTCATGCCGCTGAACAGGGTTTTCCCTGATGCGTCATCAATCTGGAACCAGCAGTCAGCTTTAAAGGTAAAGGTCACCGCTTGTGGATCCGCACCTGCTGCCGCAGTTTGTGCATCACCGGTTGGTAGACCGTTTTCAGCAGTTGCAGGCTGACTGGTTGAAACAGCGGCAGGCGCTTGCTCCGCTGGCGTACCTGATGCTGCCGGTGCGTTGCTTGCTGCTGCGCCCGGTGCGGTATTCAGCGGGATAGAATTCTGCGGCTGTGTTGTGTTTGCAGCAGGAGCCGGGTCAGAAGAAGTATCTTCTGTTGTCGGTGCAGAATTCGCATTGTCGCCCAGAGGAATAGTTTGCCCCTGGCCGTTATCCTGATTCAGTTGTGCTGATGACTGATCGGCCATTGTTGCGATTTCCTGCTGTTGCGCCTGATGATTTTGCCACCACCATGCACCGGTCAGGCCAATCACCACAAACACCACCAGCCAGGTAAAGCCCATCAGCCAGCCATCGCGTTTTTTGCGAGACTTACCGAGAGAGAATCCCTGCATTGAAGCCACTTTAGGCACTTTAATCGGCGCTTGTTTACCGATCAGACCTAATAATTCTTCTTCCGGGACATGAACCAGTTTTGCATAGGAACGGAGGTAACCACGCAGGAAAGTCGGCGCAAGATCGGCCGGCGTCGTTTCTTCTTCGATTTGGCGAATAGTTGAGACTTTCAGACACAGGCGTTCTGCAACAGCCTGATGACTAAGACCTAACTGTTCACGAGCCTGACGCAGACGTTCGCCTGTAGTCAGTTTTGCATTATTTTCTTGAGGGGCTTCAGTATTCATTGGCTAAGAACTGCTGGTACTGTTTAGATTGTGGATAACTACGCGCAAGTTGCTTACCGTAGCGTTGAACGCTATCCGGGTTGCCCGCTAACGCAGCGAATCGAATTTGTAACATGAGGCTGTCGGCAGTGGCTGGCAGAACATGTTGATATACATCCAGTAATAGTTTCGCCTGAGCGCGGTTCCCTTCCCCAAATTCTTTGGTTGCCTCAGTCAGCAAGGGTGCGCCTTTATCGGGATCCACTTTCAATGCCCGGCTTAGTAACACTCGCGCTTCCTCATTCTGATTGGCCTTCAGAAAACAGTAGCCTGCATTTTCCAGACTGTCAGCAACCTGACCGTAATCAGGCGCATTAGCTGCGGCGCTAAACTGCTGTTGTGCGGGTACATACTGCCCTAAACTACACAAAAACGCACCGTAATTATTTAAGACCGTCCCATTTTGCGGCGCCAGCTGCAACGCTTGCTGGTAGCGGCTTTCCGCTGCTTTCTGATTGCCGTTTTTTTGCTCGTAAAGCGCCATGCCAAGCTGTGTCCGATAATCCTGCGGCGCACCGTCAACGGCTTTCTGCAGATTCTGCCTGGCCGCCTCCATGTTCCCCTGATTCAGGTACGCCATGCCAAGTTCGAGACGCGTTTGTGCTGCGCCGCTGGCCTGTTGCGTTTCTTTCGGTGAACTGGAACATCCCGCCAGTAAAGCCACAGTCATGCCTGCGGCGATCAGCATTTTCACACTGCCCTTCATTGCCATGCTTAATTCCCTTTACCCTGCCAGCGACAATAAAACAGCGGGCTTCGACGGAACACCGTGGCGAAGCCCATTGGGATCAGACGGCTTTTACGGAAATCTGTTGCTCGCCTGCCATTTTTTTCTTCAACGTACGTTTGGTACGGTCGATAACATCACCGGCCAGCTGACCACACGCGGCATCAATGTCATCACCACGGGTTTTGCGCACGATAACTGTAAAGCCATAATCCATCAGCACTTTAGAGAAACGATCAATACGGCTGTTCGAGCTGCGGCCATACGGCGCGCCCGGGAACGGGTTCCATGGGATCAGGTTGATTTTGCATGGCGTATTCTTCAGACGCTCAGCCAGTTCATGCGCATGCTCGGTGCCATCATTGATGTGATCCAGCATAACGTATTCGATGGTAACGCGGCCCTGATTGGCGTTGGATTTGCTAATATAACGCTCAACCGCGGCCAGGAAGGTATCGATATTGTACTTGCGGTTGATCGGCACAATTTCGTCACGAATGGCGTCGTTAGGTGCATGCAGGGAAATCGCCAGCGCGACATCAATCATATCGCCCAGCTTGTCCAGCGCAGGGACGACACCCGATGTGGAAAGCGTCACGCGACGTTTTGACAAACCGAAACCGAAATCGTCGAGCATGATTTCCATGGCCGGAACCACGTTATTGAGGTTCAGCAAAGGTTCGCCCATGCCCATCATCACCACGTTGGTGATGGGGCGCGTACCGGCCACTTTCGCCGCACCGATAATTTTTGCCGCACGCCATACCTGACCGATAATTTCGGACACACGCAGGTTACGGTTAAAGCCCTGTTGCGCCGTGGAACAGAAAGTACATTCCAGTGCACAGCCGACCTGAGAGGAAACGCAAAGCGTCGCACGGTCGCCGTCCGGGATATACACGGTTTCAACCAGTTGTCCGCCCACCTGAATCGCCCACTTGATGGTGCCGTCAGTTGAACGTTGTTCTGACGCGACTTCCGGTGCACGAATTTCTGCAACGCGGGCCAGCTTTTCACGCAGCGCCTTATTGATATCGGTCATTTGCTCGAAATCATCGCTGCAGTAGTGATACATCCACTTCATGACCTGATCAGCACGGAACGGTTTTTCGCCCATGTTGATGAAGAACTCACGCATTTGCTTGCGGTTAAGGTCAAGAAGGTTAATTTTTGCGGCAGCAGGCACGACAGTATTCACGGCTTCTGCGGAAACAGCGTTATTTTCAGACAAAATTGGCTCGGACGTGTTGGATTCTAACATGATGAAAATGGCCTCGTTGTTACACGTTATGGCGTATTGGAAGTGCAGAGCCTGGCCCGAAAGGTAACGGCTGGCCTGCAAATAAAATTGCGCCCCGAAGAGGCTGGCTCATTCGGGGCGCAACATTGTACAAATTTTAGGGCACGGTTGCCATGTTTGGAAAGTACAGTTACAAAATTCTTGTGAATTTGCGGCTTATCTTCCAGCAACGGTGACTCAAAAATCTTAACGCGGGCAGATTTCGCTTTCGGTAAAGAAGTAAGCGATTTCGCGTTGTGCAGATTCTACAGCATCAGAACCGTGAACCGCGTTAGCAGTGAAGCTATCCGCGAAGTCTGCACGCAGTGTGCCAGCCAGTGCGTTGTCCGGGTTAGTTGCGCCCATGATGTCACGGTTACGCTGAACCGCGTTTTCACCTTCCAGAACCTGAACCATGATCGGGCCAGAGGTCATGAACTCAACCAGACCGTCGAAGAACGGACGGCCTTTGTGTTCTGCGTAAAAGCCTTCAGCTTGTTCTTTCGTCAGTTTCAGCATTTTAGACGCGATGATGGTGAAGCCAGCGCGTTCGAAACGTGCGTAGATAGCACCGATGTCGTTGTTAGCTACGGAGTTTGGCTTGATGATGGAAAAAGTGCGTTCGATAGTCATGAAAAAACCTCTGTCTGACTTTTATAGGTAGGGCCGGTTAATTTAATGTTATACCTGCCGTAAAATGGCGGTGATTATAGGGAGCGAAGTTACGATTGCCTACCCGAATCACAACATTTAATTAAAAAAATGTGTGATTAATTCACTATCGAACCTAAACCACCTATTTCCCGCAAACAAAACAGGGGCAAAACGGTGCTTTCCCCTGGTGTCCTCTCACTTTATGCCTGTCCTGACGAAGGAATAATATTGCGCAACCAGCTTCCCCACTTGCGCTGATAGAACGGCTGGGTGTGGCTGATCAGATAATGGCTGATGCCACGCTCTTTTTCAGAAACGATACAGAAATCCACCGGACGCTCGTCGGGAGAGGTTTCACTCGCCACATTCCCTGCCTCGCGGATCAGCGCGTCAATCTCCTGCTCATCACCATCCGCTTCGACGCCAATCAGCAGGTTTGGCTGTTCATCCACGGCTTTATCGTGGATCAGCGCCATAAATGCACGGCGCACCGGTTTCTTCTGGGTGAAAAGCGTGGTGAGCGCGTCGATCATAGCGGAAGGATACTCCTCCGGCTGGCCGATCAGCAGCTGACTTTCTTTATCCAGCACCAGCTCAGACGGCGCATTTAACCCGCCATTGCTCAGCAACAGCGTCACCTCGTTCGGGGTGAATTCCTTGCCGTACTCCGACTTCGGATTCAGAAACAACTCCTCCCCTTGTGTCATTTCAAACAACACGCGGGCAGGCAGCGCGACAAACGCCTGCTCATCCGGGCTTTCGCCGGCACTGGCTTTTTCCAGAACCTCCACAGAGGAAAAGAAAGGAATGATCGAGCTGCCGTCCTGTTTTTCCCAGTGCAAAACATTCAGTTCACTGCCTGCGGTAATCGCCACACTGCCCTGCTTTTCAGCGTCATCCTGCCCTGCATCACCCAGCACAAACACGGTGGACTCCAGCAAAGTTTGATAAAACGCCGGACGCCAGGCAGGCGCGGTGACAGACAGGCGGAGCAGGCGCTCCAGCTCGTTTTCACCGTCGGTCGCCGCCGCGCTGGCAGGGAGATGATCGTGTGGGACACTCATGGTTCTTAACTCCGCTAGTGGTATAAAACGGGGCGCTGTTAAGCGCCCCGTTGTGCTTCATGCATGCATTGCTTTCTAAAACTTACTTCGCCTTGGCTAACAGCAGGTTGGCGACGGTACGCACACCCAGACCCGTCGCACCGGCAGACCACTGATCCGCCGCGCTTTTGCGGTACGTTGCGGAACAGTCGATGTGCAGCCAGCCTTTCTTATAGTCAGTGACGAAATGAGACAAGAACGCAGCGGCTGTGCTTGCGCCCGCAGTGTGTGCAGGACCGGCAATGTTGTTCAACTCGGCAAAGTTAGACGGCAGATGTGAACGGTGGAATTCTTCCAGTGGCAGACGCCAGAACGGTTCGTGTTCGGCTTTCGCGCTTTCCAGCAGTTCGCCTGCCAGTGCATCGTCAAAGCTGAACAGTGCGTGATAATCGTTACCCAGCGCAGTTTTCGCCGCGCCGGTCAGCGTGGCCGCATCAATGATCAGTTCGGGTTTTTGCGCAGAAGCGTCGATCAGGCCATCAGCCAGCACCAGACGGCCTTCGGCGTCGGTGTTCATCACTTCAACGGTTTTACCGTTGCGGTAGCGGATAATGTCGCCCAGTTTCAGTGCATTGCCGCTGACCATGTTATCCGCGCAGCACAGATACAGTTTCACACGTTTATTCAGACCGTTCGCCGCTGCCAGCGCCAGTGCGCCGGTCAGCGTGGCCGCGCCGCCCATATCCGCTTTCATGGAATCCATTGACGCACTTGGCTTCAGGCTGTAGCCGCCGGTATCAAAAGTGATACCTTTGCCGACCAGACAGGCGTAAACCGGTGCATCTGCGTCGCCGCCCGGGTTGTAATCCAGCGCCAGTAATACCGGCGGACGGTCAGAACCGCGGCCCACGGTGTGGATACCCATATAACTTTGCTGACGCAGGTCGTCGCCTTTGGTGATGCGGTAGCTGACTTTTTCATTACCGAATTCACACATCAGATCAACCGCGCGGGTCGCCAGTTGTTCAGGGGACAAATCCTCTGCCGGGGTATTAATGGTATTACGTACCCAGTCGATGATTTTCAGCCGTTTTTTAAGCATGTTGGCGTCATCTTCGGACAATTCTGCCCATTCAACGTTGCGTGTGCCTTTCGGGCCACGGAAGCCTTGCCAGAATGCCCAGCTATTTTCGAGATCCCAGCCTTCACCCGCCAGTTTAACATTTTTAACACCCTGACCGTCGATACGACGCGCGGCACGGGCAATGACCGTCAGCACATCGCCGCCATTCAAATGAATGGTCATACCGGCGGAATCGGTGCTCAGTGTGGCTTTTTCGCCCCAGCGCGCATCAGCAGGCTGGGAAGAAAGGAATACGGACATTGCTTCATTGGTCGTGACTTCGGAACTCATAACAGCACTCCTGATGTTTTTTATCTTCAATGAATATTCATTTTCAATGACAGGCAAATCACCCTTTCATCGGGTGGCACTTCATTTCGTATAAACAGGTGGCAACTCGCGCAGGCGGCGGACAGATTTCACCACCAGCGCAATCGCATAATCAATTTCTTCTTCCGTTGTCCAGCGCCCCAGCGAGAAGCGAAGGGAGCTGTGCGCCAGTTCTTCACTTAATCCCAGAGCACGCAGAACATAGGAAGGCTCAAGGCTGGCAGACGTACAAGCCGAACCTGACGATACCGCCAGATCTTTCAACGCCATGATCAGAGACTCCCCTTCTACACCGGCAAAACTGACGTTGAGAATATTCGGTGCCGCATGTTTCGGCGTGCCGTTCAGAAACACCTGATCCAGCGCCTGAATGCCTTTCCACAAACGATCGCGCAGTTCAGTCAGACGCGCTACTTCGGCGGTCATTTCTTCTTTGGCGATACGATAAGCCTCGCCCATCCCGACAATCTGATGCACCGGCAATGTACCGGAACGCATGCCGCGTTCATGACCGCCGCCGTGGATTTGCGCGTCAATCCGCACTTTCGGTTTACGACTCACGTACAGCGCGCCGATGCCTTTCGGGCCGTAAATCTTATGCGCGGAAAACGACATCAGATCAACCTGCAACTCGCTGAGATCAATCGCAATCTTGCCCACACTTTGGGTCGCATCCACATGGAAAAGGATGCCCCGACTGCGGCACAGTTCGCCGATGGTCGCAATATCCTGTACCACGCCGATTTCATTATTCACCTGCATGATGGACACCAGAATGGTGTCCGGGCGCAGCGCCGCTTCAATCGCCGCTGGCGGAATAAAACCATCTGCCTGCGGCGACAGATAGGTGACGTCGAAGCCTTCAGTTTCCAGCTGTGCACAGGTGTCTAACACCGCTTTATGCTCAGTCTGGCTGGTAATAATGTGTTTGCCTTTCGTGCTGTGCGCGTGGGCGGCACCTTTAATCGCCAGATTGTCAGATTCGGTGGCGCCCGACGTGAAGACGATTTCACGCGGATCGGCATTAATCAGCTCGGCAATCTGGTTACGCGCCACATCCACCGCCTCTTCAGCCTGCCAGCCGAAACGGTGAGAACGGGAAGCCGGATTACCGAAAGTACCGTCCAGTGTTAAACACTGCATCATTTTCTGTGCAACACGCGGATCAACCGGCGTGGTGGCAGAGTAATCAAGATAAATAGGTAATTTCATGGCAGGTAAGCTCCGGACTGCGCGTTCGGCTTCGAACGAAAGAATTAAAAAACGACATCCAGTTTAAAACGGGTTCACGGCTTCTTAAAAGGGAAATGACGCTTTGCGGGCACTAATCGGTAAGAATTGACGTCAGAAAAGCAAAAGCCCGCGGAAATGTGCATTTCCGCGGGCTTTGAGTAACGTAAAAATTCACATGCTTCCCCTAAATCATTCGTGTCGCATCAAGGCGGCAACGGAGCAAACCCCGAGGCGACGCGAAGGATGACAGGGATTAGGCTCGAAGATTGACGTTGATAGTTTCCATCTGGCGGCCATTCGGCTGACGACGGGTTTCACCGTTCTGACGGTCAGCCACTTCCAGGATTTCCTGATTATTGACCAGCTCTGCCAGCGTAATATTGTTCAGGAAGCCGCTGATGCGTTCGCTCAGATCACGCCATAAGGTGTGAGTCAGGCAACGTTCGCCATTCTGGCAGCCTTCTTTACCCTGGCAACGGGTCGCATCGACAGATTCGTCAACGGCAGTAATCACGGCACCAACGGCGATATCACCAGAATCTTTACCTAACAGATAACCACCGCCCGGACCACGAACACTGGCAACCAGACCATTTTTGCGTAAGCGCGAGAAAAGCTGCTCCAGGTAAGAAAGGGAAATACCCTGACGCTCAGAAATGTCAGCCAGTGGTACTGGTCCTTCCTGGGAATGCAGTGCAACATCGAGCATAGCGGTCACGGCATAACGGCCTTTGGATGTCAGTCTCATAGCATGGTTACCTGTTTAAATGACTTAGAAATTCAATAGTGCGGAACATGCAAACGAGTCTGCCATTCCCGAGTAAAACAGTCAACTATTTAACCTAGTAATTTACTCAAGTATTACAGAGCGGGCAGAACCGCACGATTTCTGTCATTTACTGATAATCGACAACCCTTTGATAAAAAGCCACAAACCGGTGTTTTATAATCAAATTCCGATACTTATTCTTTGCTGCTATGAGTCTTTTCAATCGACGTCAGGATACCGCGCAGGATGTTTAATTCCTGAGATTCAGGTCGTGCACGGGTAAACAGACGGCGTAATTTGCTCATCACCTGCCCCGGATGTGCCTGCCGAATAAAGCCGGTTTCCAGCAAGGTTTTTTCCAGATGCTGATAAAAACGTTCGAGATCGTCGACCAGCGGATACGGCGTTTCTTCGTATTCGATTTGCGGTTTTGCCGCTTCCAGTAAAGCCAGATGTGCGACGCGTACTTCATAGGCAATAATCTGCACAGCCATCGCCAGATTCAGCGAGCTGTATTCAGGGTTTGCCGGAATACACACGTGATAGTTACATTTTTGCAGTTCTTCGTTGGTCAGCCCGACGCGTTCACGGCCAAACACCAGCGCCACCGGCGCGGTTTGTGCGGCTTTCGCACTGTGCTCACCGCACTCGCGCGGTTCAAGCATCGGCCACGGCAGTGTACGGGAACGTGCGCTGGTGCCGATCACCAGACTACAGCCAGCCAGCGCTTCATCAAGCGTATCAACAATTGTCGCGTTACCGATGACATCACTGGCTCCGGCAGACAAAGAGATAGCCTGAGAGTCAGGTTTTACCAGCGGATTCACCAGATAAAGGCTTGATAAGCCCATGGTTTTCATAGCACGGGCGGTAGAGCCCATATTGCCAGTGTGGGACGTTTCTACTAATACAATGCGGATATTGGGCAGCATAGGAACTCTTAACCAGACGGAAAATCACAACAGCCTAACACAACGGTAGTTAATTTTCAGAACCCCTGCTATACTGCGCGCCGTTTCCCGTATTCCCGTTCTTTAACATCCTAGTTGGAAGATATCCATGCATCCGATGCTCACCATCGCCGTGCGCGCTGCGCGCAAGGCCGGTAACCTGATTGCCAAACATTACGAAACGCCAGACTCTGTAGAATCTACACAAAAAGGTACCAACGATTTTGTTACCAACGTAGACCGCGATGCAGAACACATGATTATCGATGTTATTCGCAAATCCTATCCAAAACACACCATCATCAGTGAAGAGTGTGGCGAGCTGGAAGGCGAAGACAAAGACGTACAATGGATTATCGACCCGCTGGATGGCACCACCAACTTCGTTAAACGCTTCCCACATTTCGCTGTTTCTATCGCCGTGCGCATCAAAGGCCGCACTGAAGTCGCGGTAGTTTACGATCCCATGCGTAACGAGCTGTTCACCGCAAGCCGTGGTCAGGGCGCACAGTTGAACGGTTACCGTCTGCGCGGTACTAACGCGAAAGATCTCGACGGCACCATTCTGGCGACCGGCTTCCCGTTCAAAGCAAAACAACACGCAACCAGCTACATGAATGTGGTTGGCAAACTGTTCACCGAATGTGCAGACTTCCGTCGCACCGGTTCTGCTGCGCTGGATCTGGCCTACGTGGCTGCTGGCCGCGTTGACGGTTTCTTCGAAATCGCCCTCAAGCCCTGGGATTTCGCTGGCGGCGAACTGCTGGTTCGTGAATCCGGCGGCGTGGTGACTGACTTTGTTGGCGGCCACAACCACTTCTCGTCAGGCAACATCGTTGCCGGCAACCCACGCGTCGTTAAAGGTATTCTGATGACCATGCGTGATGAACTGAGCGAAGCGCTGAAGCGTTAATTCCGCTGAGTATCAGTTAAAAAAAACGGACGTCCTTTCGGGCGTCCGTTTTTTTATGTCTGTTGTTTATGTACAGGAGGTTATCCCCTGAATGGCCCGCCGGTTATCGGTGAAACATCACCGCCGCCGGTGCTGAAGAGCAAAATGCCCGCCACCAGCAGCACAATTCCGCCGGTCAGCGCCAGCAGTGACCAGGTGATCCGCTGCCACGCCGCAGGCGTGCGGGTTGCGCTTAGTTTCACTGCCAGCGCACGGCTGTAAAACACCAGCACACCAATCAGCGAGACGGTCAGCGAGGTGCCGATAGCCATCGTAATGGCTGAAATCACGCCCCAGTTGTAGACGCCAATCACCTTGGAAAACAGCAATACCATGATCGCGCCGGAACACGGGCGTAATCCCATCGCCAGCACAATCGCCACCTGCGTGCGCAAATCTCCGCCCGCCTGAAGCTGCTGATCGTTTGGCACATGCTGATGGCCGCAACCGCAATGTTCGTCGTGGACATGCGTTTCATTGCCCATCGGCGACAGGCTGTGGATTTTCATGGCGTGAACCGGACGCAAACTGTTGATGGTTTGCCACATCCGTTTAAGCGCCCGCCAGCACAACAGCAACCCCAGCAACATCACCAGAATGAAACTGCCCCGCTCCATCCAGAAACTGCTCTGATGCAGCTGACGCGAAGACAGTTGCAGCACGCCGAGCACCACACTGACCAATAATATTGCCACCAGCCCCTGCACAATCGCCGACGCGAAGGTCAGCTTCAGGCTGTTTTTCAGTCGCGAAGGATGCGTCGCCAGATAGGTGGTGATAACGATTTTGCCGTGCCCCGGCCCGATGGCGTGGATCACGCCATAAATCAGGCTAAAACCGGCCAGCGTCATACCCGCCTGCATCGGATTTTCTTTCACCTGCCGCAGCAGACCCGCCAGTTCCTGATGTAACTCCCGCTGCCAGATAATGCTGCTGAGCAAAATACGCGGCCAGTAATGGATTAAGAGGGAAGCGCCGCCCGCCAGCAGCAACAGAAATACTGCCAGCGGCCAGAGATCGCGCCAGGACAGGGTTTTCGATGGCGTGGAGATTAATGACATTCCAGCGTGACCTTCTGAGCAAATTGCTGACCAAGATCCATGTCTTCCGGCGGGGCATCAGCCTTATCGAGTGACAGGGCATAATTTTGCAGCGAGGCATCCGGCTTCGGCGTAAACAGTGCCAGCGTACAGCGTTTTTCCAGCGCCGGTGGCAGATGCAACGCGGTTTTGTCTTTATAGGTCATATCGACAAAATACGAAGGATCAAAAGTGGAGAATTCCATCGGTTTGCCTTCCAGCCCTTGCGGTTTGGCCAGCGGCAGGACGAATTCCAGCACTGCCTGATCGCCCTTACGGGAAAGCTGATATTCACTGGGCAGATCCAGATATTTCACCGGTTTTCCGTCGCGATAGAAATCCGTGAAGTAATGCTGGCTCAGCACCCGCGCCATGACTTCGGCCGCCAGTTTCTTCCAGATATCCGACCCCGGTTTGGCGTTCTGTGCGTCGTACAGCAAATCTGCCGAGGTGATTTCATCCATCGTCCAGACCATTTTCAGCCCGGTCAGCGAGGTTTCATTCGCCACGAGCGTGGTCTGCATATCAATAAAACTGTGCGGGTGCGCCAGCACCGTTGCGGGCAGACAGAACAGCGCAACGCCCAGCCATTTGGCGTAACGGGAGAAAGGCCGGTTCCGGGCCTGGTGTAACGTCATTTCCATATCAGGCGCCATTATATTGTTACTAAGTAACAGTATTTTGCTGTGCATTTAACCGGTCGTCAAAAATATCTGTGATCTGAGTTGTAAGCCGGAGTAAAAGCCAATCCCCGCGCCTTATTGCGGGCATTCGCTTTGCTATGCTTGACTAATAATTTCAGGCGATACCTTTTCGGCAGGTGATATGAATCCAGAAAAACAGCCCTCCCCTGCGCTTTCCGCTACGCAACGCCGTTGCCACGTGTTGCTGATGCTGTACGCGCCGCTGACGGCGGTTCAGCTGGAGATCATCAGCGAAATTAACGGCGTCGGGCTAGACATGACGTGGGAAGATCTGGCGGAAGTGACCTGCGAAATTCAGCGGATCCACCAGCTTGATGTGCTGCAGTACAGCGAAAAAGAATGCCGCATTCAGGGCGATACGCTCGCTCAAAGGCTGTGTTTATTTCAGGGCTTGCGCCGTACATTGCGCATTTCACCGGACTTCGTTTCCCGCCATTTTATTCCCTGGCTGCATATTGCCTTCGAAGGCCAGGCCTGCCCGAAGGCTGCTCTGCGCACCGACATTCTTGGCATGATGCTGGAAGACTGCGGCGCGTTATTACCCAAACCCCTGAGCGGACACGACCGCCAGCTGATGCTCATCTGCCTGCAATACTGTCTGTGGCAAAACAATGGCCCGACCGGCTTACGCTTCACCGAACAACAGCGTCGCTGGCTGCGCGAAAAGCCCGAATATCCTGCCGCCCGCGAACTGTTTATTCAGTTACAGGAACTCAGCAACGGCCGGCTGGATGAGTGCGAATGTGAGTTTTTCACCCTGATGTTACGCATGCTGAAAATCCACAGTTATCAGAGTTCCGGTTCGACGGAAGATCAGCGGCTGTTATTAGAAATTGAAAATATGGTGGCGCGTTTTCAGGATATCGCCGGGATGAAATTCAGCAGTTACGAAGGGCTGGTCGGCCAGCTTTTCGCCCATCTGGGCCCGGCGATCGAACGCTGTCATTTTGGCATCGGCATCGACAATCTGATGCAGGAAGAAGTGAACCGCATGTATCCGCGTCTGGTGCGAACCACCCGCGAGGCGTTGCAGGGTTTCGAACACGAATATCTGATTACGCTTTCTGAGGATGAAATCGGGCTGGTGGCGATCACTTTCGGCGCGTGGCTGATGCAGGGTAATGCCTTGCAGGAAAAACAAATTTTGCTGCTGACGCACGACAATCCGCAGCTGGAAGAAGCGGTCGAGCAGCAAATTCGCGAAGCGACGCTGCTGCCGCTGAACATTAAATATCAGACGCTGGCGGATTTCTATAAATTTGGTGCGCCGAGTGGCGTAGCGCTGATTGTCACCCCTTACGCCACCCGCAGCACCGACGCCGACCCGCTGGTGATCCACACGCAACTACCGCTGGCCAAAGAGCAGCGTAAACGTATCCGCTCGCTGCTCGAAGCCCCCTAACGGGCTGACGTCACCGGCGCTGACGGCGTAACCACCGGACGCAGGAAAATCGCCGGCACCGCCAGCAGCGCCATCACCCAGAACAATCCGGCATGCAGATGTTCGAACAGGAAACCGGATACCATGGTCATCACGGCCACGCCGCCCCCCATCGCCAGTGCGGAATACACCGATTGCAGGCGGATCACCTGATCACGTGGTCGTGCAGCGATAAATCGCATGCCCGCCAGATGACAAACCGTAAACGTGCCACAGTGCAGAATCTGCATCACAATCAGCCACGGCAACGCGGTAAACGCACCCATCATTCCCCAGCGCACCACGCCACACACGGCCGAAAGCAGCAGCAGATCCCGCGCTGACCAGCGGCTGAACAGCTGTTTGCTAAAGGTAAAGACCAGCACTTCCGCCACGACGCCCAGCGACCACAAATAGCCGATGGTCGTGGAAGAATAGCCCACATCCTGCCAGTAAATTGCACTGAAACCGTAATACGCCGCATGGGCGCCCTGCAACAGCGTCACACATAACAGGAAACGCCAGACTGGTTTTTCGCCAAGCAACGCTTTCCACGAAATACCCGGCGCACCGCTGGTACGCGGCTCTCCCACCGGCTTCACGCTCGGGCGCAGCAACATACCGAGCAACATCGCGGCCACGCCTGCGGTCAGTGTGTACAAAATCGCCTTATGACCGTAGACCTCAACCAGCTTGCCGGTCACCGCCGATCCAATCACGAAGGCAATGGAGCCCCAGACACGCACCTTGCCGTAATCCATATTGATCTGGCGTTGCAACGTGCCTGCCAGCGCATCGGTCAGCGGCACCAGCGGACCGAAAAACAGACTGAAACCGGCAATGTTGATCATCAGCCAAGCCCAGCCGTTGCCAAACCAGAACCCGACGGCAAACGCCAGCGTAAGCAGCGCCAGAATACGCAAACCGGTGATGAGGTAAGACGGGTCTTTGATGGACGGAGAAATGATTAACGTGCCGAGAAAACGGGCGACCAGACCCGCACCCAGCAACAAGCCGATGCTTTCGGAGGAGATCCCCTCACCTTTAAGCCACAGGCCCCAGAAAGGAAGAAAAATACCGTAACTGAAAAAATAGGTGAAATAACTGAGTGCAAGCCAGCGCGTGGAACGCAATTCCATAAATCCTCCGGTGTGAGGCCAATACTTTGACAAAGCTCACAATCGCTAGCAATCCGCAGACGCTTTCATACTCCCGTAATGTCTGCCAGCTCACAAATTCTGATACATGCCCATAAAAAAACCCGCCGTAGCGGGTTTTAGCAGCTTAACGGCTTCGCAAATATTACGCGTAAACCGGGAAACGTGCACAGATGTCGAGAACTTTCTGTTTAACGCGTTCGATCGTTGCTTCGTCGTTCACGTTGTCCAGCACGTCACAGATCCAGCCAGCCAGTTCGCGCACTTCAGCTTCTTTGAAACCACGACGGGTCACAGCCGGGGTACCGATACGCACACCAGAGGTCACAAACGGGCTCTTCGGATCGTTAGGTACGCTGTTTTTGTTCACAGTGATGTTAGCGCGACCCAGAGCGGCATCGGCTTCTTTACCGGTCAGATTCTTATCGACCAGATCCATCAGGAACAGGTGGTTGTGCGTACCGCCGGAAACCACTTTGTAGCCGCGTTCCAGAACTACAGCCACCATTGCCTGTGCATTTTTAGCCACCTGCTGTTGGTAAGCTTTGAACTCAGGTTCCATCGCTTCTTTCAGTGCTACCGCTTTACCGGCAATCACGTGCATCAGCGGGCCGCCCTGACCACCCGGGAAGACAGCAGAGTTCAGTTTTTTGTAGAACTCTTCGTCGCCGCCTTTCGCCAGAATCAGACCGCCGCGTGGGCCAGCCAGCGTTTTGTGCGTGGTGGTGGTCACGATGTGTGCGTGTGGAACCGGGTTCGGGTAAACGCCCGCAGCAATCAGACCGGCAACGTGTGCCATGTCAACGAAGAAGTAAGCGCCAACGCTGTCGGCGATTTCACGCATTTTTGCCCAGTCAACGATACCGGAGAATGCAGAGAAGCCGCCGATGATCATTTTTGGTTTGTGCAGTTCGGCCTGACGTTTCACGTCTTCGTAATCGATGTCGCCGCTTTCGTCGATACCATAAGGCACCACGTTATACAGTTTACCGGAAAGGTTAACCGGTGAACCGTGCGTCAGGTGACCGCCATGGCCAAGGTTCATCCCCAGAATGGTGTCGCCCGGTTGCAGCAGTGCGGTATACACCGCGAAGTTTGCCTGTGAGCCGGAGTGCGGCTGAACGTTGGCGAAATCTGCACCGAACAATTCTTTTGCACGGTCGATAGCCAGTTGTTCAACGATGTCGACGTACTCACAGCCACCGTAATAACGTTTGCCCGGGTAGCCTTCTGCATATTTGTTGGTCAGTTGCGAACCCTGAGCCTGCATGACACGCGGGCTGGTATAGTTTTCTGACGCAATCAGCTCGATATGTTCTTCCTGACGAACAACTTCTTTTTCCATTGCTGCCCACAGCTCAGCATCATAATCGGCAATGTTCATTTCACGCTTTAACATCCGCATCTCCTGACTCAACAAACTAAAAATAAACGCCCCTTCCGGGTTCTGCGCCACAGTGTAAATGTTTAAGCGGCCTTCGGATAGGGTCAGTTTGAGGTTTTTAGGCAAACGATTGGCTCCAGATACAGCAAGGCTTTGATCTGCGAACATCTGTCCATAATCAAGGGATAAATATTCACCTGAACATGTACAAATTTCAGCTTTGTGACTCAGCCCCTGTCGGGAAAAGCCCTTACCCCTTTAGGGGGTGTTTACAGAAATAGTGGGTTTATATAAGATGCATTTAAAATACATGTTTAAATAAAATCATCACAGACAAGGTGTTCACCATGCTTGATTCAGCCACTATCGCCACCATTAAATCCACTATTCCTTTGCTCGCTGCGACCGGTCCGAAACTGACCGCACACTTTTATGACCGTATGTTCGCGCATAATCCCGAACTGAAAGACATCTTCAATATGAGCAACCAGCGCAACGGCGATCAGCGTCAGGCGCTGTTTGATGCCATCTGCGCTTATGCCGCTAATATTGAAAATCTGGCGGCGCTGCTGCCTGCAGTGGAACGCATCGCGCAAAAACACACCAGCTTCACCATCCAGCCTGAACAATACAATATTGTCGGCGCTCACCTGCTGGCAACGCTGGATGAAATGTTCAGTCCGGGTCAGGAAGTGCTGGATGCATGGGGCAAAGCCTATGGCGTGCTGGCGAATGTGTTTATTAACCGTGAAACCGAGATTTATCAGGACAGCGCAGAAAAAACGGGTGGCTGGCGCGGCACGCGTGAATTCCGCATCGCCGAAAAACAACCGCAGAGTGAGCTGATTACCTCTTTCCTGCTGGAACCTGTCGACGGTAAACCGGTGGCCGACTTCCAGCCGGGGCAATATCTGGCGGTATATATCCGCGATGCCTCACTGGAAAATCAGGAAATCCGCCAGTATTCCCTGACCCAGGCACCGAACGGCAAAACCTACCGCATCGCGGTAAAACGCGAAGGGCAAGGTGCCGTATCCAACTTCCTGCATAATTTTGCGCAGCCGGGCGACATCATTCATCTTGCTGCCCCTCACGGTGATTTCTTTATGGATATCAGCGATACCACGCCGGTGGCGCTGATTTCTGCAGGTGTTGGTCAGACGCCGATGTTGGGTATGCTCAATACGCTGGCAGAACGCGGACATCATGCGCCGGTACAATGGCTGCACGCGGCTGAAAACGGTGCCGTGCACGCATTTGCCGGTGAAGTGACAAGCGCGCAGAAAAACCTGCCGCAACTGGAAAGCCATGTCTGGTATAACCGGCCACAGGCGAATGATTTACCCGGTGAAGATTTTCAGTATGAAGGGCTGATGGATCTGAGCAAAGTCAGCGCACAGCTGAGCGATCCGGCGATGCATTTCTACCTGTGCGGTCCGGTCGGCTTTATGCAGTTTGCAGCGAAACAACTGCTGGCGATGAACATCAGCGAAGCCAACATTCATTACGAATGTTTCGGTCCGCACAAAGTCCTTTAATCCCTGCACGAAAAGAAAAGGCTGACACAGAATGTCAGCCTTTTTTATTGCTGTTCAGTACAGATTAATGACGACGTCGGCGACGTACAAAGAACAGCGCAATCAGCAGGATAACCACCAGTCCCGCAATGCCCATGCCCCAGTGCGCCAGTTCAAGCAACGGCGAAGGTTTGCCACCTGCACGCAATTCTTTCACGCGGTCAGATGTCACTTTCGCCTGATCGTTACCAAACTGCCGCAACACTGATTGCTCAGCGTAGCGACCTGCGTATCCGACAGTAAATGCTCAAACGCTGGCATCGCGACATCTTTGCTTTCCGGCCCGCGCTGCACGCCATGCAGAATCGCCATCACCAGGTTGTCGCTGTTCAGGTGCCCGAGCGCTGTATTATTGATCAGCGACGGCAGGCCACCGTCCTTGCTGCCACGGCCGTCGGGCTGATGGCAACTGGCACAATAGCCGTCATAAACCTGCCAGCCAGTCATTTTATCGGCATCAGCCGGACGCGGAACACCACGCAAAGTATCGGCATAATTTGCCGGTGATCCGAACTGGTCTGCGGCTCTCGCCTGCCCTTGCTGACTGACCGGCGTGGTCTGTTTCAGCCAGACGGCAATTGCCTGCAAATCGCTGTCACTCAGATGGCTGAGGCTATGGTCGATCGCTTCCGCCATCGGCCCTGCCGCCTGTGCTTTACCCGGCGCGTGACCGGTTTTCAGGTAACCGGCGATCTCACCGGTGCTCCAGTTGCCAATCCCGCTGACCGCATCCGACGTAATGTTCGGCGCGAACCAGGTGCCCAGACTGCTGCCGCCCAGCGCTTTATCGCCCTGCTCGGCCATCAGCGCATTACGCGGCGTATGGCAGGTGCTGCAGTGCGCCAGTGCCTCGCCGAGATACGCGCCACGGTTGACCTGATCGCTTTTCGACGGATCGGCTTTAAACGCGCCTTTTTCGAGGAACAGTAAATTCCAGCCTGCCATCGACAAACGCACGTTGAACGGGAACGGCAGCGCCGTCGGCGTTGACGGCACATCCACCGGCTCCACGCCCTGCATAAAGTAGGCGTACAGCGCTTTCATGTCGTCATCGCTGATTTTGGCATACGAGGTGTACGGCATCGCCGGATACAGATTCGCACCATCACCGCGCACGCCATCACGCACCGCGTGTTCAAATTGCTCCAGCGTGTAATTGCCGATACCGTCTTTTTTAGACGGTGTAATGTTGCTCGAGTAAATAGTGCCCAGTGGCGTTGCCAGTCCGAGGCCACCGGCGAACGGTTTGCCGCCTTCGGTGGAGTGACAGGCCACGCAGTCCCCGGCGACCGCGACATATTCGCCTTTCCTGATCAGCGCATCCTGTTCCGGCGATAACGCGGCATAAGCTGTGCCCGCCGTCAGGCTCAGGCCAAAGGCCAGCAACGCGCCCGTCAGACGTTTTTGAGTTAAACGATTCAGAGTCATGTCAGTCAGCCTATAGCGCAGTTTTGGCAAGATGATCAGCAGTGCGTAACGCCAGTGCGACAGCGGTCAGCGTCGAATTGACCGTGGCCGAGGTCGGCATGACACCGGTACTGGTGATGAACAGATTTTCATGGTCATGAGTACGTCCGAACGCATCCACCACGGAATCTTTCGGGTCATGCCCCATGCTCATCGTGCCGGTAATATGCTGGTTGTTGCCATAAACGCCCGGCTTGCTGAAGCGCAAATTGGTGCCGCCCATCAGTCTGGCGATCTCGGTATATTCCTTCACTGCGCGCGCCATACCGCGATGCACATAATCGTCCATGTGGTAAATCGCTGCCGGTTTCGGGATACCCAGTTTGTCTTTTTTGTCGCTGAGAATGATGCGGTTATCGTAATTCGGCAACTGCTCCATCACGTTTTTCAGGCTGGTCTGGTGCGAGGCACGGCGACGAATTTCGTTATCCAGGCTGATGCCGTAAACGCCTTCCGCCAGCAGATCTTGCGTTACCGACTGCACCTGAGATGAGTTGGCGATATCGATACGGAACGAGGCGTAATCTTTACGGAAATCGCCGTCGCGCAGGCTGTTGATAGACGCCGGACTCATTGGCCCGCGCCCCGCCCACAACGGTTCTTCGGTTTCGAAGGTCAGTGAGTTACTCGGGTGATCCATCAGATGACGCCCGACGGTGCCGGAACTGTTTGCCAGCCCGTCAGGATATTTATCGCTGGCGGAGATCAGCAGCAGTTTCGGACTTTCGATGCCGTTCGCCGCCAGCACAAAGTTTTTCGCCGTAACTTTATGTTCGCCTTTATCCGGGTCGTAATAATGCGCGGCAACAATACGGCCTTTCTCATCATGCTCCAGACGGTAAACCACCGCGCTGGTGATCAGTTTTGCACCCGCCGCTTCAGCCGCCTGCGCGGCGATGCCGCCGTGATATTGCGCGTCAATCGGGCAAATCGGCATGCAGTTGTTGTTACCACAGCAGGCAGGACGGCCGTCATAGTTACGGCTGTTACGGGCGGTGGTGTTAACGATCACCTCATAACCGCCCGGTGCCAGACGCTCGCGGAAACGCTGTTGCAGCCAGGATTCAGCGACCGGTTCCATCGGGAAGGGCTGGCTGCGCGGTGAACCGTTATTCGGCGCACCGGACACGCCCATTTTCACTTCGGCTTCGTAATAAAACGGTTCCAGCTCTTCGTACGACAACGGCCAGTCACGCCCGACGCCGTACAGTGTTTTAATCTTCATATCATTAGGCAGAACACGCCATGCCTGCGCCGCCCAGTGCCAGGTCGTGCCGCCCATAATGCGGATGTATTCCGCCGGGAAAGGATACGGCCCCTGCTGTTGCAGATAATCATTATCTTCCGGTTTATATACCGGATGCGGTGACCAGTCCGAGTACGGATATGGCGACATAAAGTCTTTTTTGCGCGGCGAATTACGGAAGTTTTCAGTCAGCGTACCGCGATCAATACGCGGGCCGGATTCGAGAATAATGACGGAGATGCCCTGTTTTGCCAGACGCTGTGCGACCAGCGAGCCGCAGATCCCCGAGCCGATGACGACGACGTCAGCGGAAAGTTGTTCACTCATTGTTTAACCCTTTTTGAACGTTATTTTCAGACAGGCTGTTTTGCCCAGGTGCCGTAAGCGCCGTAGGCATAACTCGGCGGATTGAGGTGATCGCGAACCGCAACATTCATCAGCGCATTTTCATACGCCAGACAAACCGCCTGTTTGCCATCGCCGACCACACCGAGATACCACGCCTGAAGAATGCTGCGCGGCAATTTCGCCAGCGCGGGCTGCTGTGCATCGAGCGCTTTTTGCAGTTCAGCGGCATCAATGTGATTCGCCGTAATAAACGCCTGCAACGCCTGAACCTGCGCGGTGAAGTCCGGATACAGCGCTAACATCGTCTGGTAATAACGTTCAGAAAGGGCCAGGTCCAGCCGGTCGTGACCGGTCAGATACAGCGAGAGTTGGGTGAAATCCTGTTTTGCCTGTGACAAACCGGCAACCGGCGCGGCATAGACCGGGCTGAGCAGCAGCTTATTCATCAACGGAACGGAAAGCGCCGCCAGTGCGCCCCCTAAAAATACGCGCCGGGAAATGCGTATGGGTTTTTCTGGTTGTGACATTGCAAAGCCTTCTGAATGGGTGTGAAAACCACGATCAACGGAGATCAATCCACACCAGTTCCGGCCGCCTGATACTTTCACCCTGAATTGTTTTAGTGGGTGATTACAACGTATCTGACAGGTTATCTGAACTGGTATAACAACAAACGTGATTTTACTCTCACTTTTTCAATGAAGTCACAATAAAAACCCCACAAATTTCACACAAAACTAACAAATAGCATTTTTTGTGGTTATTGGCGGAGAGGAACTTTGGGGGCTGATGAACAGAATTAACCGCTAAGAACTGGATAAACAAAGAGTTGAGAAGTAATGTGGTTAAAAAAAGATTGGTATAACAAGACAGGAAGGAGGAAACGGGGAATAACAGAGGAAAAACTCAGGGCCGGTAACATCGTATTACCCGCCCTGATGAAACATTAAATCGCTTCTTCGTCCTGCTCGCCGGTACGGATACGCACCACACGCGCCACATCAAACACGAAGATTTTACCGTCGCCGATTTTACCGGTCTGCGCGGTGGTCATAATAGTTTCCACGCAGGTATCCACGATGTCATCCGCCACGACAATTTCGATTTTCACTTTTGGCAGGAAATCGACCATGTATTCCGCACCACGGTACAGTTCTGTGTGACCTTTCTGACGGCCAAAGCCTTTCACTTCGGTCACGGTCATCCCGGTAATCCCGACTTCAGCCAGTGCTTCACGGACATCGTCGAGTTTGAATGGCTTGATAATCGCATCAATCTTTTTCATGGCGGACCCTTATAATCATTCGTTTGCTCTCCGCCTTCCTGAGCGGCAGCATGGTTCACAATCTGGTTTCGGATGCCGGAGGCATGCGAAGGCGCTAAAGGTATCATAGTTCAGCGGCAGGAATGTACCTCAAGCCTCTGAAAGTAAATTCCCGTTACTCTTTAAAATCCGTCGCTTCTAATTCATGACGGGACAGCAACTTGTAAAACTCGGTGCGGTTACGCCCGGCAATACGTGCTGCCTGCGTCACGTTGCCTTTGGTGATTTGCAGCAACTTGCGCAGATAATTCAGCTCGAACTGATTACGTGCATCGGCAAACGTCGGCAGCGCGGTATTTTCACCTTCCAGCGCCTGTTGCACCAGCGCTTCGCTGATCACCGGTGCAGACGTCAGCGCCACACATTGCTCGATGACGTTCACTAACTGGCGCACATTGCCCGGCCAGCTGGCAGCCATCAGCCGTTTCAGCGCATCCGTCGAAAAACTGCGCACAAAAGGTTTATGTCGCTGCGCCGCAACACGCAGCAGATGATTGGCCAGCAGCGGAATGTCTTCTGATCTTTCACTCAACGTCGGCAGCTTCAGGCTGACGACATTGAGGCGATAAAACAGGTCTTCGCGAAACTCACCCTTCTCCATCGCTTTTGGCAAATCACGGTGCGTCGCAGAAATAATGCGCACATCCACATCGACATCCTGATTGCTGCCCAGCGGGCGCACCTTGCGTTCCTGCAACACGCGCAGCAATTTCACCTGCAGCGACAAGGGCATATCGCCGATTTCATCAAGGAATAACGTGCCGCCGGTCGCTGCCTGGAAAAGACCTTCACGGCTGCTCACCGCGCCAGTAAACGCCCCTTTGGCATGACCGAATAATTCGGATTCCAGCAACTGTTCCGGCAATGCGCCACAGTTAATGGCAATAAAGGCTTTCTTGCCGCGCGGGCTGGCACCGTGAATGGCCTGCGCCAGCACTTCTTTACCGGTGCCGCTTTGGCCGTTAATCAGCACGCTGACATCAGACTGTGCGACCATATTGGCCTGTTCAAGCAGACGCAACATAATCGGGCTGCGGGTGACAATCGATTCGCGCCAGCTTTCATCGACTGACGGGCTGGACTGCGCCAGCGCTTCATCGATAGCTTTATACAACGCATCGCGGTCAACCGGCTTGGTGAGAAATCCAAATACGCCCTGCTGGGTGGCAGCCACCGCATCGGGAATAGAACCGTGCGCCGTCAGAATGATCACCGGCATGCCGGGCTGGAATTTCTGGATTTCGGCGAAAAGCGCCATGCCGTCCATTTCATCCATGCGCAAATCGCTCAGCACCAGATCAATACGTTCGCGATGCAGCAAACGCAACGCTTCAGCGCCGCTTTCCGCCGTGGTGACGCGAAAACCTTCGCTGGTCAGGCGCATGCCCAACAGTTTTAACAGGCTGGGATCGTCATCAACCAGCAATAAGCTGGCAGCTTTACGTATCGTCATTTGGCGTTCTGATCCTTAGCGGGCGGCGCATAGGTTTCGGCAGGTTTGACCGGCTTACCGGATGTCGCTTTCGCAGGTACGCTGGCGTCGTTATCCGGCAAATCTCCCTGAATTTGTTTACGCGAGGAAAGCTGACGCTCAATGTCGGTCAGGTTTTCCAGTTTACGCCGCGTATCCGCAAGATTGTTTTCCAGCACCTGCTGTCCGGCGATCATCGTCTGAAGTTTTTCTTCATTCATCACCTGCTGACGGGCGTTGCGGGCTTTTTCATCCCCCAGCACCACCTGCAAATTCTGACGTTCACGCCATAACTGCACCAGCGGGCGAATCGAACCCGGCATCTGGCCACGGTACTCGCTCACTTTCGCCAGCAATGCGCGACGCTGTTGCTGATCGGGATCCGCGCCGGCAAGCAGGATGCTTTGTTTAAACACCTGTTCCCAACTTGTGGCCGGGATCTGTTGCGCCTGGTAACGCGCCTGCGCATCACTCATCCGGTCAGCGCAGTCCATCGCCCGTAACCAGTACAGCGAATTGGTCAGCGCGTCGCTGTCATCCAGCGCCCAGAGGGTTTCACAGGGCGCAATGCGAAAGTCGATCACTTTGCTGTCAGGCACGACCTGATCGGAAACTTGCTGATAATAGGGATTACTGGCGGAATGCGGCGCGCAGCCTGCAAGCACCAGCGGTATGCTCAATAAGATTACCCGGCAGCGTAACAGCACATGCAGCCAGCCTGAAAATTTCATCATTATTCATTCTTCTCAGCCGTCAGGGGCAATTCGATACGAAAACAGACGTCCGCATCCTCAACGGCAACCAGTTGCAGCTCTCCATGCATGCGGCGAATACAGTCCTGAGCAATACTCAACCCCAGACCGCTGCCTTTTACAGCCCCTTTCCTCTGCTGGCTACCCTGGTAAAAAGGTTCAAAAATCATCGTGCGCTCGGCCTGCGGGATCGGTATTCCGGTGTTCGCCACCTCGATTATCACCCGTCCGTTTTCCTGCCGGCTACGGACCCAAATAGTACCGGATTCAGCCCCGTAGTGCACCGCATTGGAATAGAGATTATCCAGCACCCGCCTCAGTAAGGTCGGTTCCGCCAGACACCGGGGTGCACCGATAATCACTTCACTGCGGATTTTCTTGGCGCGGGCGGGCAGGCTGTTAGCCGTTACGACGTCATCCACCAGCGCTTTAAGATCGACAAACACACTCAGCGTCGGCGCATCAGCCAGCTTGCGGTTGTAATCGAGCAGTTGTTCAATCAGCGTTTGCAGGTGACGGCTGCTGCTATTGAGGATAGCCACCACCTCTTTTTGATCCGGCGTCAGCGGCCCGGCCACTTCATCTGCCAGCAGTTCGGTGCCTTCACGCATACTGGCGAGCGGGGTTTTAAGTTCATGAGAAATATGGCGCAGGAATTCGTGGCGCTGTGATTCCAGCCAGGCAAGACGTTCACTCAGCCAGACGATGCGCTGCACCAGCGAGCGGATCTCCCGCGGCCCTTTGAAACGGGTCACATCGCCCAGATTACGTCCTTCACCCAGCCGGTTGATCATTCGTTCAACACCTTTCACCGGCCCGATAATCATGCGGGTGAACAGCACCACCAGCGCGCCACTGAGCAGAAAAAGTACCAGCGCCTGCCAGCCAAAGAACTGACCACGTTCGGCAATCGCGCGCTGGAGTTGCTGTCCGCGCGAGAACACCACTTCCCGCGTCGCCTGAACCATTTCGGCATTGGTGCGCGAGAAATTTTCCAGCCGTGCAGAGGAATCTTTATCCGGCGAGTTATTCAGGCAGGCCGGTTGTGTCAGTTGAGTCAGTAAGGTGCGCAACGTCTGGTAATAGCGTAAATCCGGCAGCACAGACGCATGGGCATCCAGCAACTGGGCATATTGCTTGTGCTGATTCTGATAAAGGCGGGAAAGGGTCGGATCGTCAAGGACGCAATACTGGCGGTAGCTGCGCTCCATCTCCAGCGCGATGCCGGACATCGATTCACTGCGACGCGCATCACTCAGCGTGGTGCGGTTGATACGCGCCGCCTGCCGGCTGAGCTGATCCAGGCTGTCATAGGCCTGATAGGCCAGCACCAGCAACGGCAGCATCACCAGCAGGAAAGCCATTAAGACCAGCTGACGTAACGAGCCGGGGAATAAACGTCCTCTTTTCAACGCATTCATCTCATTGACCACCGATAACGTCATGCTAGCGGACAACGGTTTGAACAGCCAGTGTCAGAGAGGATATGTAAAAGGATTGGGAAACAAAAAGGCAGACTTCAGAGGGGTTGGTGTTGCAGAACATCCTGACGGATGTTCTGCAAACCGGAAGAGGTGGTGCCTCACTCAACGTGTCGTTCGATGTTTGATAACGTGCTTGCGCAACGATTATCGGTCGGGTGAACGATAGGCACCGTTTCTTTGGCGTCATTCGGACATTATGAGCATATCAACGCTTTCGCGTGAGCCAATCATAATCAGGTGAATGAGCAACTGCCCGATTCTAGCAGGATGCGTGCCAACTTTAAAGTTTAATTATCAACCAGATGAATTTAAAGGTTTTTTATTTTAAATGTGTTTTCAGGCATCTGCACGACGTGCAATAACCCGTTTAAAAAACACCCGGAGTGTCGCCAAAACCCAACAGTATTCGATGAAGTAATTCAAACGCTTAATTATCAATATATTAAATGTCTCCAAATGACGACAGCACATAACGTGATTGTCGCCATTTTATGACACACGCTGTTTCGCAGGGGGATGACGGCGTTCCGCCGCAGAAAATATACGCAATGAAAAAATCTGCCGGTTTCACGGCCGCTTATACCTCCCGTTAAAGAGAAACTGCAATATCATTATTCTTAAGAAGTGATTAAGTCATTAAAAAAAACTCATATGTTATATTCCTCACCATATTCCCCTAAAATTTACCCGCGAGATTATTATGTTTTCACATAAAAAATCAGGAATTCATTTTATTAAAAAGCAGGATATTAAATATTCATCTGGAGATAAGGAAAAAATACTCAACAGTTGGCGTTCCCTGCCGAAAAACTATTTGCTGGTTCATGCCTTTGAGGGTGAAGAAAGTCCTTTTTGCCAGCACCGCGCAGAGTCTATTTTAAGCAGTTGGGATATTATCAGCACCTCGTTGGTTGACTTAAAAGATATTAAACCCTTAACCAAAATTAAACGCTATACCGGGATGTATTGCACCACAGCCTTAATTCTGGATGTCCCGGTGCAAAATATTCTTGGGACGCATCCGACTGACGTCTGGTTTCCTAATCATATCGGGCGTGAAAATGGCTATGCAGCGGGAAGAATTATCGATGCTTCAGCCCTGAGTCGGGCGATATTCCGGGGAGAAGGCAAAGAAGATTACCATTGTGAAGGTGGATATCAACGACTGCTGACACCTCAGTCGCTTCTGTCAGAAGATAAAAAAACACGCTCTATCGAATCACATAATGAGGTACTCATTATTGGTCGCCCGGGAGTTAAGTTATATGCAGGTCTGCCGGCAACACAAAGGATCCGGGTGCGCAAAATAGTCGTTGCCGAACCAACAGAGAGTAACAGCATGTATGACTATTATGCAGGCTCACCAGAAACAGTCGCCGCTAAAGTGGCGGAAATCAACGAATTAGAATACGAAATAGTTTGAAGGAATTTCGATAAGTACAGGATCCCGCCTGATGTAACACCATAACGATGAAAGCAGACTTAATAAAATATTGACTATTTCAGGATTGATATCATGCCATTTTTCAAAAAGAAAACCCCGACATTATCGCCGCATGCAATGTATTTAGCTGAGCGGGAAAAGCGGGGCGATAGAATAAAAGCGCGGAATCTGCAAAAAGCAGCCATACTGCAAAGCTGGGCCGTACTGCCTGAGCGCCATGTTTTGGTCCATACCTTTGAACTGCAAGAAAGCCCGTTCTGCCGTCAGGACGCAGCCTCCCTGTTTAATAGTTGGGATGTCTTCAGCACATCATTGGTTGATTTAAACGATATTAAAAAATTCACGACAGAGTCTTTTCGTTACACAGGGATGTATCACAACATCGCGCTGGTTCTTGACGTCCCCCGACAAAATATCCTCGGGACATTCCCGCGTGACGTGTGGTTTATGAACCATGCCGGACGGGAAGGATGTAACCCCCAAGGGCGGGTGCTCCAGCCCTATGGACTTGTGGAGTGCATTCAGAGCGGAAGAGGGGTAGGTGACTTCAGATGCGAGGGTGGCTATCAGCAACTTTTGACCCCCGCGGCTCTCATGACGCAAGATAAAGTGATCCGTAATCAATTTACCCACAATGAAATACTGATTATCGGCCGCCAGGGTCTGAATCTCTATGACGGGCTCCCCGCAACTCAAAGCATCCGGGTGACGAGAGTGTTAGGCGCCGATAAGAGGCAGTCTCCTGACTACAGTAAAGTCCCTGCTGGTCACATGAAGACCACGGAAGAGATTGGAAAACACGTTGCCCGGCTCAACAACGTGCCCTTTGAAATGCTCTGATCACACGCCCGGATCAATGCTCACTGAAACCGAGTGAATTTGGCGCCGGCACCGGTTGTTCGCAGTCTGCCGGATTATCCGCTTTGGCCGGATCACACATCACCGCCTGCGGCGGCAGGAAAATATGGTCGAGGATCGCCCGCGCGGTCGGCCCGGCCACCACACCATCACCGCCGCCATTTTCCATGATCAGCGCCATCACCACCGTCGGGTGTTTATAAGGCGCAAACGCAGTATAGAAAATATGGTCGCGCAAACGTACCGGCGTCATTTTGGCGTTATACACCTGATTTTCGCGCAGACTGAATACCTGTGATGTTCCGGATTTTGCCGCAATCTGATAAGGCGCGGTGTGGAAAAGTTTATAACCGGTACCATTCGGGAGATTAGCCATCCCGAACATCCCGTTTTTCACGATGCCCCAGATGGGCGATTTCGGGTCAGCGATTTGCTGCGTCGGCGGCATTTTATACGGCGTGATCACTTTGCCGCTTTTGGCGGAATATAACAGGTGAGGCGTTTCCAGTTTACCGTTGTTCACCAGTGCGCTCAGCGCCCGCACCATCTGGATCGGCGTCGCCACCCAGTAGCCCTGACCGATACCGACAGACACCGTATCGCCCTGATACCAGCCCTTTTTATGTACCTTCAGTTTCCATTCACGACTCGGCAGCACACCGTTATATTGCTCATCGAGATCAATACCTGTCGACTGCCCGTAACCAAATTTGCTCAGCCAGGTATGAATACGATCGATGCCCATTTCATAGGCCACCTGGTAGAAGAAAGTATCAGCGGACTCTTCGATAGCTTTGGTGACATTCAGCAGGCCGTGACCGGTTTTCAGCCAGTCGCGGTAATGCCGTTCTGTACCCGGCAGCGTCCAGGTCGGCGCACCAAAGAACGTGGTTTGTGGCGTGATCACCCCTTCAAACAGCGCCGATGTTGCCATAAACGGTTTCACCGTCGAGGCCGGCGGATACAGCCCCTGGGTCACACGGTTGATCAGCGGCAGATCCGGGTTCTTCAGTAACGCGCTGTATTGCTTACTGGAAATGCCGTTCACAAACGGGTTCGGATCATAACTCGGGCTGGAGACCATCGCTTTGATCCCGCCGTCACGCGGATCCATCACCACCACTGCCGCACGCTGCCCTTTCAGCACTTTTTCGATGTACTGCTGCAAATCCAGATCAAGCGTCAGATAGATATTTTGCCCGGCCTGCGGCGGAACCTCTTTCAGTAAACGCACCACATGACCGTGGTTATCGACCTCGACTTCCTGATATCCGGTGCGACCATGCAAAATGTTTTCATAGTATTTTTCAACGCCCTGCTTACCGATATCGTGGTCAGCCGCGTAATTCTCAGCGATACCCTCCGCCTCGAGGCGTTTGGCATCTCTGTCGTTTATCTTCGAAACATAACCCACAACATGCGCCAGTTCCGCACCGTACGGATAACGGCGCTGCTGATAGGTGCTGATAGAGACGCCGGGGAAATCAAACTGATTGACGGAAAAACGCGCCACTTCAACATCCGTCAGCGCCAGCTTCAGAGGGATCTGCGCAAAGCGACGTCCGTGGATCATCGCATCGTGAAAACTGTCCAGATCGTCCTGTGTCAGATCGACAATGGGTTTCAGCGCATTCAGCGTGGCGTTGAGATCAGGCACTTTTCCCGGGATGACTTCAATCTGGTACAGGGTGATATTTTGCGCCAGCACGACACCGTTGCGATCCATGATCAACCCGCGACTGGGCGCGATCGGCAGCATTTTGATGTCATTCTGATTCGAGCGGGTCTGATAAAAATCATGCATGCCCACCTGCAGGTGATACAGGTTAAACACCAGCGCAGACGACAGGAGGATCACCACCATAAATGCGATCACGGCACGACGAACGAAAAGGACGGACTCGGCAGTATGGTCGCGGATTTCGTCGTTAAGTAAGGCCATAAGCGGGCAAATACCTTTTTTGTCTGCTTCTTGAAGCGGGCGAAAATGAAAAAAAGTGGGGACCGGAAAAGTGCGCAAGGATAGCCCGTCGTGCAACAGGCGACTATAAGAAGTGTGCTAATGAACTGGCAGGAGTGTTTCTATTTATTGCAGGGCGTTGCGGACAGACGTAACGCCCGGATTCAGAAAATGCTGTGGCCAGGATTTTTACTTCGCGGTATTCACTTTGCAATCTCCGTAAACATAACCTTCGGTTTGCGTGGCGACAACAAAACTGTCTTTTACGTGAATATACATCAGGTTATCTTGTGCACCGGCTTTCATGGGCTGATTGTCTTTGCCGATGATGTCCGTCAGTTCCGGGCTGGTGACCATTTTGCTGCCATCCGGAGAAAAGCTGAACGTATTACCCGCATCATAGACCTGTGCGTTTTTATTGACGACTTCAGAAACATCGTTGCCATCATCAGACTGCGTGTGGTGCGTTAATACACATTGATACTGAGTGACAGCAGATGCTGAAAACGACGCCAACACCAGGGTAACCGCCACAAAACTGCCTAACCTGACCATCAGATAAATCCATAAAGTGAGCAAGGGTTCCATGCTATCACTTGTCTGGCTGATAGAAAGAGTCCGGAAAAAAAATATTCACATGCTGAATGACTTAACGGGAATCCACCATCATTGATGATGCCGCCAGTCCCGGATGCGTGTTCACCCCTTTTTTATACTGCCGCTAAGAAAAATCCTGCCTATAATCCGCAGATTGCACTTAAGTGATTAACAAAGGATTGAGATGAAATCGTTCAAAGTACCCGGTATGGAAATGCAGTTACGTTTCCACGAGTTACCAGGGCTGGGTGTGCCGCTGGTCTTTTTACACGGTCTCGGCTGTGCAGCTTCCTGCGATTTTCCACGGGTGGCGACAGATGCTTCCCTGCGCCCGCGTCGCTCGCTGCTGCTGGATTTCGCCGGTTCAGGTTACAGCGATAAACCCGATGATTTCAGCTACAGCCTCCGGGCGCATACTGATTGTGTGATTGCCTGGCTGGAAAGCCTGGGTGTGCCACAGGTCAATTTAATCGGTCACAGCATGGGCGGCAGCATTGCCATTATGGTGGCAGCGCAGCGCCCTGACCTGATCCAGCGCCTGATTGTCGCCGAGCCAAATCTGGATGCCGGCGGCGGCACCTTCAGCCGCGCGGTGACTCAGTATTCAGAAGAAGCATATCTGCGCGAGGGCCATACACATCTGATTGATGTCGCCGTACGCGGGAATAATCACATCTGGGCAGGATGTATGAGCATCGCCTCGCCGCTGGCCATCCACCGTCAGGCGGTCGGGCTGGTAAAGGGGGAAACGGTATCATGGCGCGAACAGCTTTATCAGCTTGAAATGCCTGCGACGGTGTTGTTTGGTGAGTTTTCACTGCCTGAACCGGATGTCGCCGTTTTGCCGCAACATGGTGTTCAGACCGCCATTGTGCCGCAAGCCGGTCACTCGATGATGTGGGAAAACCCGACCGGCGTCGCGGCCGCGATTAATGCCGCGCTGAATACCGGGGCCTTGTAGACCGGAACGCAGAAACAAAAACGAGCTCAAACGGCTCGTTTTTTTCACCTTATTAATAATTAATCGTTTAAAACTCCCCCGGTCAGAATCTTTCTGATGCAGCCAGTGACACAACGAAACCTTTGTAACCCTGCCTGAAAAAACTAAATAACAGATTAGTGATCCAGATCAACTAAAACCCGCGCCCCGCAAGGCCTGCAGCGGTGTTTTAAGTCCAATTTTGAGCTGATTTTAGCCAGAAAATGGCGACTCATGCCGTCATGGATGCATTTCATTCCGCAACTCATGCATCTCACTCCACAAATCATCCGCATCCATTCCGCGGACTTATCATAGCCACAGTTAATTGAATCTACTTCGCTCGGGAGAACCCACTATGAGTGACAAATCTGGCATGCAGAACGACAACCGTACCCGCTGGCTGACACTGGCCGGTACCATTCTTACTCAGCTTGCACTGGGTTCCGTTTATACCTGGAGTCTCTTTAACGGTCAGTTGTCCGAAAAACTCGGCGAACCGATCAGCCGCGTTGCGCTGACGTTCGGTATCCTGAGTCTGTGTCTGGCTCTCGCCTCTTCCGTTGCGGGTAAACTTCAGGAACGGTTTGGTGTGCGTGCCGTCACCATCGCCGCCGGTTTACTGATGGCCGCCGGTTTCGCGCTGACCGCCCATTCCGATAACGTGATCATGCTGTACATCAGCGCCGGCGTGCTGGTCGGTCTGGCGGACGGTGCCGGTTACCTGCTGACCCTCACCAACTGCGTGAAATGGTTCCCTGAGCGTAAAGGCATGATTTCAGCCTGTTCAATCGGTGCTTACGGGCTGGGCAGTCTGTTATTCAAATTCGTCTGCGGTCATCTGCTGGCGACGGAAGGTTTGCAAAACACTTTCATGATCTGGGGTGGTGTGGCGATGGTGATGGTGATTGCCGGCGCACTGATGATGAAAGATGCGCCGAAACAGGAAACATCAGCCGTCACCCGTGAGGAAAACACCCTGAACGATAACAGCAACGACAGCCGTGATTTCACCCTGGCCGAAGCCATTCGTGCACCGCAATACTGGATGCTGGCGCTGATGTTCCTGACCGCCTGCATGAGTGGTTTGTATGTGATTGGTGTGGCGAAAGATATCGGTCAAAGCCTGGTTAAACTGGATGCGCTGACCGCCGCCAACGCCGTAACCGTGATTGCGATTGCTAACCTGAGCGGCCGCCTGGTGTTGGGTGTGTTGTCTGACAAAATGCAGCGTATCCGCGTTATCTCTATCGCGCAGATTGTGTCGCTGGCCGGTATGAGCATGATGCTGTTCACCCAGATGAACGAAATGATGTTCTTCCTCTCCGTGGCCTGCGTCGCTTTCAGCTTCGGTGGAACCATCACCGTTTACCCTTCACTGGTCAGCGACTTCTTCGGCCTGAACAACATGACCAAAAACTACGGCCTGCTGTATCTGGGCTTCGGTATCGGCAGCATCTTTGCCTCACTGGTGGCTTCCCTGTTCGGTGGCTTCGCAGTGACCTTCAGCATCATCACTGTATTATTGATTGTGTCATTGGTTCTTTCTGCCACAATTCGCTTACCGAATAAGTCAGAAGAAGCGCATAATACGCTCCAGCACGTGTAACACAGCAGCTGAGCACAGCATAAATGATGAACGGGAGCACAATTAGCTCCCGTTTCTTATGAAGAAAGCATATAAAATCGGCCGCTGAATCACGTACCCTTATGACAAAATGTGAACAGACCGGACACCTGCAAAATGAAACGCATTACCCTCGCTCTTTTTGGCCTGATGATCTCAATGACCACGTTCAACAGTTTCGCTCAGGCTTACCCTTCCAGCGCTCAGGAAGTGGCTTCTGAACTGAACCGTAAAGCCAGCGAAAGCAGCACCAGACCTTCCACAACTATCGATGCCAGCGCGCATAACAAACTGAACGCCCGCACCGATTATTTGAAATAAAACTCGCTTAAGTCACCACACGCCAGTCAGCCCGACGTCAGCGAACCAAAGTGGCGCGCTTGCCGTCAAACGCCCAGCCGCGGATCAGATACTGCATGGCGATCGCATCATCGCGATCTTTGTGCCGCAGGTTGTTGTAACGCTGATGGGCGATGCCGACGGCATCCATATCCAGTTCAACGCCCAGCCCCGGCAGTTCATTCAGCGCCAGTTTACCGTCTTTAATCTGCAACGGGTTTTTGGTCAGATGCTGTCCCTCCTGCCAGATCCAGTGTGTATCAAATGGCGTGATCTCGCCGGGCGCGGCCGCCCCGAGATGCGCCAGCATCGCCAGCGACACATCAAAGTGATTGTTCGAATGACAGCCAAGCGTCAGCCCCCACGCATTACATAATGTGCCGATGGTATTCGCCCCGCGCATCGACCAGTAATGGGGATCAGCCAGCGGGATATCGATCGCATTCAGTTGCAGCGCATGGCTCATCTGCCGCCAGTCGTTGGCAATCATATTGGTCGCGACCGGTAATCCGGTGGCGCGCTTAAATTCCGCCAGCGTTTCACGTCCGGAAAACCCCTGCTCCGCGCCACACGGATCTTCAACGTAAGACAAAATCCCGTGCATGTTTTTGCACAGCGAAATCGCCTGATCCAGCGACCAGGACGCATTCGGGTCCACAGTAATACGCGCCTGCGGGAAGCGTTTTTTCAGTGCCCTGACCGTTTCTATTTCGACTTCACCCGCCTGCACGCCGCCTTTAAGTTTGAAATCTTTAAAACCGTATTTATCCTGTGCCGCTTCCGCCAGTTGCACCACTTTTTCGTGGCTCATGGCCTCCTGATGACGCAGGTGATACCACGGATGCTGCCCCGCCTGCGCCTTTCCTGGCTGATAATCCAGATCGGTTTTCTGCCGGTCGGCAATATAAAACAGATAACCGAGCACCGGCACTTCATCGCGCTGTTTACCGGGGCCGAGCAGTTGCGCCACCGGCTGATTGAGAAACTGCCCCATCAGATCCAGCAGTGCGGTTTCCAGAACCGCGACGGCATTGTGATGACGTTCGAGATCCCACGGCCGGAAGCCCGGCAGCACCGGTTTCGGCTGACGGTTTTCCTCCAGATCCCGTTTGTGCAAATCGCTCACCAGCTGATTCATGATGCCAATTTTCTGCCCGACGATATGCGGGATGGCATCATTGAGGATCTTCAGCACCACGCCGGTGGCGGGCGCTTCGCCCACGCCGGTATGTCCGGCACTGTCTTTGAGCACCAGCAAAATACGGGTGAAATAACAGTTATGTGCACCGGCAATGTTCAGCAGCATGCTGTCGTAACCGGCGACCGGAATGACCTGCATTTCGACAATTTTAGGCGTATCAGACATGACGTTTTGGCTCCATTCCCTGCGGGGCGTGATATTCAGGTTGCGTTGGCGTGCGGTGAGTTTTGGTGAAGAACAGCGTGATAGCGGCGAAAACCGAAATTCCGCTGAGGATATACAAACCCGCAGTGGTGCTGCCGGTGGTTTGTTGCAGATAACCAAACACCGCCGGTGCGAAGAAACCGCCGAGATTGCCCAGCGAATTGATCAGCGCAATCCCCGGTGCCACGATGGATGACGGTAGCTGACTTTGCGGGATCGGCCAGAACAATACCGCGCTGGATTTCGTCCCGATACACACCACGCACAGCGCAAATAAGCCAAACCACGGACTGCCGACCGTACACAGGCAGGTGCCGATCGCAGCCACAATCAACGCCAGCGCCAGAATGGTTTCGCGACTGCCGCGGAAACGGTCGCTGACGCGGCCAAGAATATTGATGGCGATAATGGCGCAAATCCACGGAACGGAATTCAGCATGCCGATCTGGAAGGGGGAAAGCCCCTGAATGCGGCCGATGATCTCCGGTTGCCAGAACACCAGCGTGTAACCGGTCATGCACATCACAAAGAACAGGAAACACAGGTACGCCATTTTGCCGTCAGTGATCAGCTTCCAGCGCGACTGACCCTGCGTATGTAAATCACGCGAACTGGATTCCGTGCTCAGCGCATTACTCAGCGCAAGTTTCTCTTCAGCAGTCAGCCATTTTGCCTCTTCAGGTTTCGACACCAGGAAGAATGCCGCCACGATCCCTACCAGCACCGACAGCGCACCTTCGATAAACAGCACCCACTGCCAGCCCGGCAATCCCATAAAGTCATGCAGTTCCAGCAGGCCACCGGTAACCGGGCCGGAGAGCAAGTACGCGGCTGCTGAACCGGTGAGGATCAAAGCCGTGGCACGGCCGCGGTAAACATTCGGCACCCATTTGCGGAAATAGAACAGGATCCCAGGGAAGAAACCGGCTTCAGCGACACCGAGCAGAAACCGCAGCACGTAGAATTGCATCGGTGTGGTGACGAAGCCCATGGCAAAGACCACCGCACCCCAGGTGATCATGATGCGCGTCAGCCAGACACGCGCGCCATACTTGTCCATCAGCATGTTGCTGGGAATTTCAAACAGCGCGTAACCGACGAAGAACAGCCCGGCACCGAAACCGAACGCTGCCGTGCTGATGCCTACGTCGGTTTCCAGGCTATGCTTGATGAATCCGACATTGGTGCGGTCGATTTGGTTAATGATCAACATCAGGATGAGCATCGGAATGGTGCGGGCAAAGAATTTGCGGTTTGCACTGCGTACCGCTTTGTTTTCATGACCGTTCATGGTGTTCCCTTAGCGTTGAAATTATGAACAACTGCAACACTAAGTAAGATGTGTACACCGGGATTTACCATTGTGCAGTCGCCCAAGCTTTGATCACCCGCAAGGACTCACTGGCCTTATTACTGCATATTATCAATGCATTAAACGATGTGCATAAGCACAATCATCTCCCCTGCTTCGTCATTGCTTTTGGGCAGATTAGCGAGATGCTTCACAGTTCAGAAAGGGATTTCTCAGACACATTGCTTAAAATAAAAGCACATATTTATCCATATGGATTATATGTTTGTTATAATTGCATCATGAAACAAATGATTGGGACAATTCGTCCCGCACAAGGAGTGTGAAATGAAGGCCACTGCTTTTTGGTTAATGATGGCAGGAGGCTCTGTCGGGATCGGTTATGTGATGGCCCTGATGATGGAACTTCTGTGAGTAAACAGCGTTAGCGACGACGGATAAATAAGGACATTTCATGGCATTTTACAGCCCTAAACGCATCATTCTTTATACTGCCTCTGCGATTGCGCTGCTGGTGATCGTTGGTTTGGTCACGTATTTCACTGTCGGCCATTTAGGCGCATAACGCCTTTCCCTCTGCTTTCTCTTCCTGTGGCGATACTTGCCGTATCGTCGCATAATGCTGCCATTCATTAAGCTATGCGGAAGGATTCATCATGACATACAAAGGATTAATGATTGTTGCCGTGGTTATCGTGCTGGCAAGCATCGGTTCTGAGTCTCTGATACAGAAGGGCATTGCGCTGGCGGACAGCAAAATTGATCAGGTGATTACGCATTATGCGGACAAATAAGGCTTACATCTGCTGGATTAACCTTACCGGGCGATGACAAAACCATACACAAGGTTTGATATCTTAAATCCATCAAATGTTGTGTGATGTCCCTGTGTAATACCCCTGTAGAACCCTGTTATTTTGCCCGCCGCGTGCGGGCTTTTTTTTGCCTGTTTTTCGGCAAAGGCAGCAATTGAGGTTGGATTGGGATCGGGATTGAACACAAAGCTTATTCACGAATAATTCGAGTTGCAGGAAGGCGGCAACAGAACGCGTCCCCGGGAGCATACATCAGTATGTGACTGGGGTGAGTGATGGCGGCCAACGCAGAGCCAGTCCAAAGGATAAAGGGAATTTGCCGGTGCTTTCCCGGCCGTCATATTATGGCGCAAGCGTCCATCGAACACTCCGACATTGCGCGGCCTGAGCACGGCCATTTCATAACAGAAAAAACAACGGGTGAAATAATCCAACTGGCTTTTCTGTTATGGCTCCCGGAAATAAATTCAGAAGCTTATATATAATAAACCCCGGCGTTGGCCAGGGTTTATTTTTGTCATTGATAATGTCGATATTGAAACAATTATTCTGGCTGCTCCGGGTTTAACCCATCTTCGCTATTGCAGAGTGTTTGCCTTCAATATCAGGCGACATTACAGAACGACAACGTTACCCGCTGATGGGCCTTTCTGACCATTTTCGATGGTGAACTCAACGTTCTGACCTTCGTCCAGGGTTTTGAAATCATTGCTCTGGATTGCAGAGAAGTGAACGAACACGTCTTTGCTGCCGTCTGCAGGGGAGATGAAACCGAAACCTTTACCAGCGTCAAACCATTTTACTAAACCAGTCATTTTATTAGACATAGAAAATACCTTCTTCGTTTTTATTTTATGATGCCATAGGGCAATATAGGTCTGTTTTTATTTGAAATACTTATGGATGCATCAGAGAAGGAAATTCGTCGGAGAAAGGATTTGCTACATCACTTGAACCAGGAACTGCTTTACTAAAATGTCTTACATAAATAGGTCTTAACCACAAACCGTTGACGCTATTTACACACAGGCGGATTTATTAAGCAAGCTTTTATTTCAACAGGATTATATTACCGGCGGATTTATTCCAACCGGAAATATCGCTCAGGCCGCCCGCGGCAACGGCTGTAGCCCGATTAAATAATAAGAAAGCCTGCCCGGTTCCGGCAGGCTTTAAGAATCATCCTCCCGCTCTTTTCATGCAATCCGCACGACGACCGTCTACCCGCTTAGCAAACCACGCGGTAGTCAGCTTGCGGGTAATCTTCGGACTTTCCAGCGTGATGCCCGGTAGCATTTCCCGTGGTTGTCTTTTTCCGGTGGTTTTATCCGCCAGCGCGAATACCTGCTTGTAGAGCCGGGTCTCTTCAAACTCCAGTTGTTCGCCCTTCTCCAGTGCCTTACGGATGGCCGAATTGCTGATGTCCAGACGTTTGCTCAGTGTGCGTACCGCCAGCTCTGTGCCGCCCGGTTTATCAGTGCCGTAGTTAATCAGGTCACCGTCCAGTGCCAGCGGAATGCCTGACACTTTACTTACCGCACTCTGGAATGCGGCGTTGCGGCTGGCATACCAGCCAGCATTAAAGTCGGCAAAGCGGTATAACGGCTGAGTGTAATTCGCCGGATACCCCAGCAGATGTTTGACGCCAAAATACACGCCGCCGCGGCGGCTAAACACTTCATTGCGGATTGAATCCTCAACTTTATACGGATAGCCTTTGGCGTTTTGCTCGGCAAACGCGATGCTGACCTGCATCGGCCCGCCGGTATGCACCGGATTCAGATTGCCGAACAGCTTCTGCCCCATCGGCACCATATCAATGAAATCATCAAAAATCGCACTCAGCTGTTTCTCGGTTTTTACGTTATCCAGCCGCTCGCTGTAGGATTTGCCGTTCGGGGATTTCAGCAACAACGCGGTGTGCACCAGGAAATTGGGCACATGAACCGCATCGGCGCGCCGGTCAATCTCTTTCCACGCAATTTTGCTTAATCCCGGCACCGGTGCGTCGGCGTTGAAATTGGATTCCTGCTGCGCCACCGCCAGCACAGAACAGATATTTTCGGTGGTTGCCGGAATGTTCTGCGTGGTGAAAGCGGCGGTAATATCGGTCGCCCAACCTTTTCTGTCGGGGGCTGATGTCGGCATCAGCCGCACGATATCCACTTTCACGTCATGCGGATTTTGCACCGGCGTTGCGCTTTTTTTCGTCGAGGTACACCCCGCGAGGATCATCATGGCCAGCACCGGCGCAAACTTTTTTATCGAAAATAACTTATGCTTCAAAGTGATACATTCCCTGAATAAATGACTCTGAGAGTGACGTTAGCGAAGATAGCTATGCTGATCTAGCAAAAAATTATCTTTATGCGTTAAGGTTAAGGCTCTGATGATGGAGATAAAGGAACAAGGAAATGATGCACTCAGCGCCCCGCTTACAGACCTCACACCGCGTATTTTTGCTCCCTTTTATGATGTTGCTGATGATTGTTGTCCTCAGCGGCTGCGGTGATAAAGAACCCGCACAACGCAAAGCCTTTATAGACTTTCTTCAGTCGCGGATCCTCGATAAACCCGTGCTGGCCGTCCCGCAACTGACCGAAGCGCAGAAAAAAGAGTTTGGCGATTACACTAAAGATTACGCGATTATCACCGGTTTTCATCATCAGATGAATATCGAACTGGATTCTTCGCTGGTGCCGGTTTTTGCCGGTATGAACGGCGTAAACAGTGTCAGTAACCTGCTTGAGCAGCGCGATGATCTGAAGAAAATGGCTGACAGCAGTGAACGATGGAAAGAGAAAATCGTGCTGCTGAAAACCCAGGCCGATACGCAGCATGCAGCGCTGAAACAGCCGGAAGACCTGAAGAAGGTTTACGATCAGGTGTATGAGAAAACCATCGTTAAACCGTCAGCCGTCACTGAGCAGGTGTTTGATTTATTGCCGCAGGTGCTGAACCTGATTGTAGCGAAGGCCGACTTCATCAAAAGTCAGGGCAAAAACGTCACCATTACCGGCAACCGTCTGCAATTCGCCAACCAGAAACAACTGGATAAATACAACGCCATCCAGCAACAACTGGTTCCGCTGAATGCGCAACTGATGCAACTCAGCCGTCAGATGCAGCAAATGGTGCGTTAATCCACCAGACAAAGACCCGCCCGCCGTAAGACGGTTTTTTCATTGCGGTGCTTTTGTTATGGTGTGCGGCAATTAAATAAGGAGACACCTATGAATGACGAGACCCTGAACAAACGTGTTGACCAGCTTGAGCGCGTAAACCGTGAGCTGCTGGTGCAGATTTCCGCCATGCGTCTGCTGTTCGGCAGCGTGGGGAATGTGCTGAATGCCAGCCAGGAAAATGCGTTCACCCTCGCGGTCAATCAGGCGCTGGAAGCCAACCGTGCAGATGTCGCCAATCAGGCCGATCTGGATGATGCCTCACGCAAATTCCGCGAAGACGTCTTCAAATGCACTGAATCCCTGCTGCCGGGTTCACGCTAAGTCAAAGCTCAGGCGCGATGCCTGAGCCTTTTCTCATCCTTCTGGCTGACCGTTTAGCCTCATCCAATCTACAAATTCACCACGCAGTTACGCCCTTTATTTTTGGCCTGATACAGCGCTTTATCCGCGGTTTTCAATGCCCCGTCAATATTGGCTTTTCCGGGATAGAACAGGGTAACGCCGAGTGAAATCGTGACCTGACCGGCCCCCTCAAACTGCTGCATTTCAACCTGCTTGCGCAAACGCTCGGCCAGCCCGGTGGCCTGCGTCAGTGACGCGCCGGGCAGCAGCAGTAAAAATTCCTCGCCACCCATACGGCACAGCAGATCGCCTTCCCGCGAATTACTCAGAATGTGGCGCGCCAGTTGGGTGATCACCCTATCGCCCACGTCATGTCCGAAAGTGTCGTTTACTTTTTTGAAGTGATCGATATCGAGGGTGATGACTGCAACGCGCGACGATTCCTTTAGCTGTTTATCCACCGCCTCATAAAAACCGCGCCGGTTCAGCAGCCCGGTCATCGGGTCGGTATGGGCTTCGGTACTCAGTTGTTCGATACGCTGATGCAACAACCGGATCCCCTGCAACATCACCGTTTTCAGCTTCGATGCTTCGTAATACCAGGCATTGATCTGCTGAATTTCCTCGGAGACATCATGTGAGTCCATGGTGTCAGCCTTTGAGGCAAGCTGTCGCAGCGGCCGCGAAATATAGCGCGTCAGCAGCCAGATGCAGATGAACACCAGAATGACGATCGGCAACGTGTAGATCAAAACCTGCATCATTACGTGATACAGCAGCATCACATCGGCTTTCGCCGGATGCAGCACCAGCACCGTCCAGCCCGCCACCTCGACCGTGGAGAAACCCGCCAGAGACTCTTCGCCTTGCAGGTTTTCCATACGCAAAAAACCCTGCTCCCGTCCGCCCAAAAGTGCCTTGTTCACATGCCCCTGTGGCGCGCTTTCACTCCAGCCTGACGCGTCGCGATACAACACGTCGCCTTCACGGTCGATGACATAGATATAGGCGTCTTTACGGTAATTGCGGGCATTAATCAGCGTATCCACAATGCTGCCTTTGCTCAGGTCAATTTCGGTGGCCAGATACCCGAGATAGCCGCCACGCGCATTACGGATGGGTGAGGAAAGCACAATGATGTGATTATTCTGTGGAGTGAGAAAGGGGGAACTGAGCACCGGATTTTGCGTTTTCAACGCAGCGGTATTGGCATCAGACACCAGTTTTAAACCGACCATCGCCGCAGAGTTTCGTGAAGCCGCACGCACGACGCCGGTGGTATCCACCACCAGCACCGAGCTGAAGCGCTTACTTTGCAACTGCAAACGATCGGCTTCTTCAGTCAGTGCATCAACATTGTTAAACCGCTCGCCGAGTAAATCGGCGCTATAGGCCACCTGCTTGTTTGCGGCATTGAAAAACAAATCAGCCGTCAGCGACAGTCGCGTGGCGAACGACTGACTCGCCCTGAGGGAGGATTCGGTAAGGAGCTTCTTCTCTACCTGAAAAATTGCCAGATAACTGCTGAGCAAGGTGACAAGCGTACTCACCAGTGCAAGAAGCAATATCAGTCTCTTAAGATTAAATGCAAACCGCCGCTGCTGATCCATTCTCTGTCCGTTGAGCTAATGACCCTGAATATTACAGAGGATAGCAGTATGTCCGGCAAGGGTTTTGATATGTCTCAGTCAGGGCAGTTTTGCTTACGATTAATACGGGCGCTTTAGTAGCATTTTTTCCGGATCAGAGCTTGCGTATTAACTTCTGTAAACGCGCCTTCTGCCAGCGCTCCACCGATCCGCGAAAAACAAAAATGCGTAACCCCCGCAACAACACAATGCCGCCCCAGATACACAGGGGCCAGACGAACCAGACTGAATCCGGCGAGGTGTAATGGTTTATCGCGAACAGACCGGCGTTGATCACCGCCCACAACAGAACGGAACGATAAAAACTGCTTTCTTCCGCTACCTGATATCTGGCTTTTTCTATCTGGTCGTCAAGCGCCTGCCCTGAAGCACTGCCCGTTTTCGCATCGTTTTCTGTCAGTTCAGAAACCTTGATATCAAAGGCTGCTGCGATAGCGCCGAGGGTTTCTAGGCTGGCCTGCTCACCATTTTCGATACGCTGCACCGTGCGCACGCTCAGTGAGGAAAGTTCTGCCAGTTGTTCCTGAGACCATGCACGGGAAATGCGAAGTTGCCTGATTTTGCTCTGATTCATAATTTTTACCTGTAGAGTGAATGTTGAACACCCAATCAGCATGCAACGCAGGATCGGAAATCAACACGACAGCAACCTGACACGGACACGACAGCAAACTGACAGTATTAAAAATCAGAAGGTTAGCCGGTAAAATTTACTGTCTACCGCCATCAGCGGGAAGGCTGGCGGCAGATCCGGCACCGTGACTTCCTTAAAACCGTTCTTTTCATAAAAGCGATGCGCCGCCAGAAACTTGTCTGTCGTGCCGAGAAAAATATCTTTCACATTTTTCTCCCGGGCATGATGCAGCAACGTGTTGAGTAACAATGTGGCCACGCCGTACTCCCTGCCACGAAAAGGCGCGCTGACAAACATTTTGCGCAGTGCTGTCTGCGCATTGCCGATATCTTTCAGTCCCAGCGTGCCCACGACTTTCCCTTCATAGCGGGCAACCCAGAAATCCCCGGCGCCGCGCTGATAAAATTGCGGAATGTCATGCAGATCAGGCTGCTGTTCTTCGGTGATGACAATGCCAAATTCCTGATTCTGGATCGGTAAAATCACATCCACCACACCGCGCTGATCGGCGGCAGAAAAGCGTTCAATTAAGACAGAATGACTCATCACACACTCCCTTAGTTAACAACAGATTTAATGAGGACATAGCAGCGCCAGCTCGGGATTTTCAGGGAAAACCCGTTCACTGAGAAAATCAATAAACACCCGCAACTTCGGCGTCATATAACCGCCGGAGGGCCATAAAATGTAAAAGTCACCGCTGCGCTTCACATAATCATCCAGCACGGTCACCAGTTGCCCGCCCGCCAGCTCCTTGCGGATACTGAAATCAGGCAGACAGGCGATGCCCAGCCCCTGCAGGGCAAAACATTGGCGCGTTTCAATATTATTGCAAACCATCGATACCGGCAGCGATAAATCCTGATATTCCGGCAGCGGCCATGGTTCGAGCTTTCCGCTATTAGGAAAGCGAAAATGCAGACAACGGTGTTCAACCAGTTCCTGCGGCTTCGCAGGTGTACCATACTGTTCAAAATAATCCGGCGCGCCGACCAGTAAATGATGAAAAGTACCCAGCTTGCGCATCGACAATCGCGAATCAGCCAGTTGGCCGGTGCGCACCACGGCATCAAACCCCTCTTCCACCACATCAACGATGCGATCGGTGAAATCCAGATCCAGCCCGATATCAGGATAACGACGCATAAACTCGCCCAGCACCGGCAAGAGTAGCGTGCTGACCTGAGGCAAACTCAGCCGCAACCTGCCGCGCGGACTTTCCGCCAGTTGCGACAGCTCGCTTTCTGCCGCCTCGAGTTCCGCCACGATGCGCCGGCAGCGTTCGAGGAACAGCGTCCCTTCGACGGTCAGCGTCACGCTGCGGGTGCTGCGGTGAAACAGCCGCACATTCAGCCTGGTCTCCATGCGCGCAATGCTTTTACCCACCGCCGACGCCGATACGCCTAAAATTCGCCCGGCTGCCACAAAACTGCGGGTTTCTGCCACCTGTACAAAGGTATTCAGGCTACTGAGATTTTCCATTACTGCCCCCGATTACGGACATCATCGTCCGTATATTATGGAAACCTACCCTACTTTTTCCTCACTGAGGAGATCTCTATCGTGATTTAACACTTTCTGAAGCTGAGATATCCCATGAATTCCACTGCGTTGAAATCCCGACTTGATTGCGTTATCGCTCAGGCGATTCAGTCACAAAGACTGGTCGGTGCCGTTGTCATGGTCGCCCTTCACGGCGAGGTGGTTTACCACCAGGCTGCCGGTTTTGCCGACCGGGAAAGCCACCAACCGATGACTGAAAATACGCTTTTCCGTCTGGCATCGGTCAGCAAGCCGATTGTGTCCACCGTGGCAATGGCGCTGATCACCCAGGGGAAGCTGGCGCTGGATAACGATATTCAGACAGGGTTGCCGCAGTTTCGCCCTACCCTGCCAGACGGACAACCGGCACGCATCACGGTACGGCAGTTATTAAGTCATACCGCCGGGCTGAGTTACCGCTTTTTTGAGCCGGACGAAAACGGCCCTTATGCCCGCGCAGGGGTTTCTGACGGAATGGACAGCAGCAGCATTTCGCTGGCGGAAAATCTGCGACGTTTATCGGACGTGCCTTTGCTGTATACACCGGGCACGTCGTGGGGGTATTCGCTGGCCGTGGACGTGCTGGGCGCAGTGCTGGAACAGGTCTGCAAACAACCGCTCGCTGAAGTGGTAAAAACGCAACTGACCGACCCGCTGAGCATGCATGACACCGGTTTCTTCGCACATGACCCGGCGCGGCTGGCTACGCCGTATGTCAGTGATGTGCCACAGCCCCATCGTCTGCGTGAAGGCGAAAAAGTCGCCGCTTTCGACAATACCGTGGGAATTGAATACTCGCCTTCGCGCGCACTCGATGCTCAGGCTTATCCTTCCGGCGGCGCGGGTATGGTCAGCAGCGCGGCTGACGTACTGAAGATGCTGGAAATGTTGCGTCTCGGCGGCGCTCCGTTGATCTCGTCCGCGCTGGTCGATGAAATGGGACGAGATCAAACTCGCGGAGCCGAACTGCCGGAATCCCCGGGTCTGGGCTTTGGTTTAGGTTTTTCGGTATTACGTGACCCGCAGGCTGCCGCTTCACCGGAATCAACCGGCACGTGGCGCTGGGGCGGGGCTTACGGTCATTCCTGGTTCGTTGACCGTACCGCCGGACTGAGCGTCGTTGCCTTGACCAATACCCTGTATGTATGAAGGCATGTCTGGCACGTTCGTCACTGAACTGCGCGATGCGGTGTATGGAGCGCAGTCATGAATTCCATTGCCTTGAAATCTCCCCTGCCACTTTCAGCTTTACTGGCGATGGCACTGACCGGCTTTATCGCCATCATGACCGAAACCTTGCCCGCCGGATTGCTACCTCAAATTGCAGCGGATCTTAATGTGTCACCGGCGATGGCCGGGCAACTGGTGACGCTGTATGCCGCCGGTTCGCTGATGGCCGTCATCCCGCTGGCGGCACTGACACGGGGCTGGAACCGCCGCACTGCATTGCTGACGGCAATCTTTGGCTTTCTGATTTTTAATACCCTCACCACCTTCTCGACGAATTATGTCCTGACGCTCTTCGCCCGCTGGGTGGCCGGCGCGGCGGCAGGGCTGGCGTGGGGGTTACTGGCCGGTTATGCACGGCGGATGGTCCCGGTGCATCAGCAAGGGCGTGCGTTGTCGGTGGCGATGGTCGGCACACCTCTGGCGCTATCTGTCGGCGTTCCGCTGGGCACCTGGATGGGTTCCGCGCTCGGATGGCGCATGGCATTCGGCGTGATGTCCGCCATCACGTTGCTGCTGATTGTCTGGGTGGTGAAAAAAGTACCGGACTATCCGGGGCAGGCCGCAGGGGAACGCCAGCCTTTAAGACAGGTAATGATGATGCCCGGCGTGCGCAGTATTCTGATGGTGATCCTGCTGTGGATGCTGGCGCACAACCTGCTTTATACCTACATCGTGCCGTTCCTGCGCCTGTCCGGGCTTGATGCACGGGCCGATCAGATATTGCTGGTTTTCGGCCTCGGCGCGCTGGCAGGCATTGGTATCACCGGCATGCTGGTGGATAAACATTTGCGGCGCACCCTGCTGGTCAGCCTGATAGCCTTTGCCCTGCTATCACTCGTGCTGGCGCTGAGCCGCTTTTCGCCGCTGACCGTGACATTGTGTGTCGCGCTGTGGGGGTTGACGTTTGGTGGTGCAGCAACCTTGCTGCAAACGGCGATTGCTGACGCTACCGGTGAACATGCCGATATGGCGCAATCGATGGTGGTCGTGGCGTGGAATCTGGCGATTGCCAGTGGCGGGGTAACCGGTGGGATCCTGCTGGAAACCGCGGGCATTGCAGTCTTTCCGTGGGCCATGCAGTTGCTTATCGTCGCCGGGCTGATTATTGCCGTTTGCGCCCGCAAGAACGGTTTCCGCCCGGGAGCCCGTCATGAAGAAATAGCACTAATGCCGGAGGAGCAGAAACGGGATCAAAGTTTCGAATCAGGCGAAAAGGTATAATCTCTAAACCTTTCCGGAACCAGAATGCTGAAGCCGCTCCCGATGCGGCTTATTCTCGCAAAGTAAAAATCAGGTAATTCAGAATCAATGGGAATCATGGAAGTACGCAATAAAGCCGTTATACTTTTGTCAGTTATTGCCATCGCAGCCTTACTGTTGATGGCGTTTGAATGGCTCACCGATCAGACCGTTCCTGAACTGAAAGAACATGTTGTCCACTATGTTGATCAGCACATGGCGCACTCAATGTCCGGATTGCAGGAGGAGAAATGGTAACCAAACGGATGATGACCAAGCACTGGAAAATGGTCGTAGTACTGCTGTGTATCTGTGGCGCACTGATGCTGTTACGCTGGGCGGCGATGATCTGGGGGTAAAGTATTGCAAATTATCCCGCTTAAAACTGCTTAAATAAGCATCATTCCGGTCAGAGGGTTGAAACCTTCCGCTACGCGAGCCAGAATATCCTGAGTGATTTTTAAGAGCCCGTTCTCCCGTTTATGAAAATACTAAAACCTCGTCGTCCGCATGGGCGATGGACTTATTACATCATGCATGAAGACATTCTGTGGCCCTGCCCGGTTCGCTGGGAGTGGGAGAATGGCTACGGTGGCTGGCTGCCTTTTTATTACTCACCGACGCTGGAATTTGTGGCTGGCGATCCGGACAAAGCCACCAAAGTGGCGGGCAACAAGGCCCGCACGCTACATAAACTCGTCAGAATTCATGAGCACGAATGCTGATTTTCGTCTTCAGGTATGCGTTACGCGCTTTCGATTAATCCGCTGGCACGTAACACCCGACGCTTCACCGCATCCGGTAAAACGGCATTCATTCCCCCGACACATCCCAGACTGAACCAGTGACGCGCACGGGTAATGCCGGTGTAAATCAGCTCGCGCGTGAGGATCGGACTGAGATTCTCCGGCAGCAGCAGCGCGGTATGGGTAAATTCGGATCCCTGTGATTTGTGCACCGTCATGGCAAATACGGTTTCCACCGCCTGCAAACGCCCCGGCATCACCCAGCGGATATCCTGCGTACCGTCTCCGGCCAGAAACGCCACTCGCAGGGTCGGCACCACAGTACCATCGGCAAGACGATGCGGGATCTCCAGCGTGATGCCGATATCGCCGTTCATCAGACGCTGGCTGTAATCATTGCGGGTCACCAGCACCGGACGCCCCGGATACCAGCCGATCGACGCCTTAAGCAACCCTTCCTTTCGCAAGATGTCGGCGATGCGCTGATTCAGTTCTTCCACACCCCAGCGCCCGCCACGTAAGGCGCACAGCAGCTGGAACTGGCTGTAGGCCAGAAGCACTCTGGCCGCCCAGCGGTTGAAGGCTTCCGGCGGTTCATTGCCTGCCGGTCGCGCCTGGATCATCACGTTGAGATAATGTTGATAGCCGACCGGAGGTTCTACGCCTTCGCGTCTGGCCGCCGCCGGGAACTGCTTCGTGCCGCCCTTCACCACCCAGTCGCGCAGTTCAGCATCATCGTCAGTGCTCAATGTCAGTTGCGCCAGGTCAGCGTATCCATGTTTCCAGACCTGTTTCAGCGCTTTCACATCCCCGTCATTTACTGCTTCCGCTAACTGACCAATGCCGCTTTGTGCATCAAAACGGTAACTGTGGCGCAGCATCACTACAGCCTGATCCATCGCCGTACCCTGGGGATCAACCAGCGAATCCGGGACCTGTTCGCCGGTCACGCTTTGCAACCAGTCGCGGGTATGCGGCAGATAATGGCCGCCGTTGGCGCGCTGACATAACTCGCTCAGTAATGCCCCCGCCTCCACCGACGCCAGTTGATCTTTATCGCCGAGCAGGATCAGACGCGCCTGTTCCGGGAGTGCCGCCAGCAACGCGGCCATCATTTCCAGATCGACCATTGACGCTTCATCAACCACCAGCACATCCAGCATCAGCGGGTTGCCCGGATGATGGCGAAAATGCCGCGTATCGGGGCGGCTGCCGAGCAGACGGTGCAGTGTCACCACATCGGTGTTGATACTTTCTCGCACCGCATTACCGTTGCCGAGCGCACTGAGATCCAGCTTCGATACCGCACCGGCAATTGATTCATTGAGTCTTGCTGCCGCCTTGCCGGTCGGCGCGGCCAGTCTGATGCGCAGTGGCTGACCATTTTCCTCCAGCGCCAGCGTCTGTAACAACGCCAGCAGACGCACCACCGTGGTGGTTTTACCGGTGCCCGGCCCGCCGGTAATAATGCTGAACGCACTGCCCGCCGCCAGCGCGCAGGCCACTTTCTGCCAGTTGGCGATATCAGATTTCGCATCCGCCGGGAATAACGCCGTCAGCGGCGCACGCAAAGATTCCACCGGCAAAGTGTGCAGCGCACTGCGCGCCAGACGTTGTTCAATTGCCGCCCGCACATTCTGTTCGTACTGCCAGTAACGGCGCAGATACAGCCGCTGGCCGGTCAGCACCAGCGGCGAATTACCTTCGTGGTGTCCGACCAGCGTCGGGTGCACCAGCGCCGCCAGCCATTCCTGCAAACTCAGGTCGTCGAGCACGGCCGCCGGACGGATCACCGCGCCGTCAGCGTGATCGCCTTCCGGTGGCAGCGAGAGTGAGAATGCACTGTCATCAAGCGTGGCCTGCAAATCCAGACACACATGACCGCGCCCTAACTGATAGCTGGTCAGTGCGGTCGCCAGCAACAATAACGGATGCGCGTCCGGCGCTTCTTTTGCCAGAAACGTCACCAGTGCGCGATCGAGTTCGCGCAGCCAGCCACATTCCACCCAGCTCGCCAGCAGTTGTGCGATATCTTCACGGCTGTTGATTTTCATGCGTGTTCCTCCGTGCCGCTGAACAGAGCGTCGAGTTGTTCCATTAATGCTTTGTCCGGCCGCTGAACGCAGACGCCGTTACCCGGCGCGTGGCTGCCGCGCAGGAATAAATACACCGCGCCGCCGATATGCCGGTCGTAGTCATAATCCGGTATGCGGGATTTCAGCAGACGATGCAGCGCAAACAGATACAGCGAGAACTGCAAATCGTAGCGGTGCTCGCGCATTGACTGCGTCATATTTTCCTGGTCATAACCGCTGGCATCGTCTCCGAGCCAGTTGGATTTATAATCCAGCACGTAATAACGCCCGTCATGTTCAAACACCAGATCGATGAAGCCTTTCAGCATGCCGTTGAGATCTTCCGCCAGCAGCGGCGCACGCTCCGCGCCCTCAAGCGTGTATTGCTGAACCAGCTTGTCGAGGCGAACAGTTGAGACCTTTGTCAGCGAGAACCAGAACTCCATTTCAACCTGATAAGGCGGCAGTTCCGCCAGCGTGAAGGTTTCACCGTCCGGCAGGGCTAACGGCTGCGTCAGTAACGCGGTCAGCCAGCCGGAAAGCGGTACGATCCACTTTTCCCAGCCGCGCGTATTACAACGCCGCGCAACCTGATCGGCGATTTTCGCCGGATCCTTCGCCAGTGCCGCAAACCCTTCGTCGCCCGCCCATTCCAGCAAACCGTGCAGGAAATTACCCGGCGCAGGACCGCGCGGAAACGCATACAAATTCTCACCGGTCATCGGTTGCAAAAGCCCGGGCACCGGCTCTTTGTCTTCCACAAATACTTTCTGATCTTCTAAATAGCTGTCCTGAGCTGCGCTTTCGATCTCACCCCGAGGTTCCCGGTTCAGGGTCTCCGGCACCATGTAGGTGCCTGCCGGTGCGATTTGCAGACCGGAGAAACTCGACACCCACCAGCGCGGCCCTTTATGCGTTCGCAGCGGAGGACGCGGCCCGAGTTCCGGTAACAACTGCTCACTGCGATAGATTGCGCCATCCGTAACAGGCAGCGGCCAGGCGCGAATAGTGTCTGTCTCCAGTGCCTGCAAACTGGCGGGCAGCGCATCCGCATCGATCGCGTCGCCGCCGTGGAACAGATAGCCGGAGGCGCTCTTTTCGAACTCTTTCAGCGGTGCCATGCCCAGCCACAGCGCGTAACGCGAGCGGGTCATCGCGACGTAGAACTTACGCAGGTCTTCCCCCAGACGCTCGCGATCGGCCTGCACCAGTTGTTCATCCGTCGCGCTCAGCGCCACTTCCAGTTCACCTTCTGCCGTGTGCCATTTCAGCGGTGAGTCCTGTTTTTTCACCGCGCGGAAAGCACAGGCGAAAGGCAGGAATACCAGCGGATATTCCAGCCCTTTGGACTTATGCACCGTGACCACTTTCACCAGTTCAGCATCGCTTTCGAGACGCAGTTTGCGCGCATCACCCCCCTGATGTTCATCCTGACACTGTTCCGCCAGATAGCGGATCAGCGCATGCTCGCCGTCGAGCTGAACGCTGGCCTGTTGCAGCAGTTCAGAAAGATGCAGCAGGTCGGTCAGCGCACGTTCGTCACCACGGCCGAGCAGACGGCGCGGCACGTCGAATTCCCACATCAGGCGGCGCAGCATCGGCAGAATGCCCTGTTTGCGCCAGCAGGTACGCAGCGCCTGAAACTGCTGAACGTAGCGCTCCCACTCGTTTTCATCCTGATTGAGCCGGTCCAGCGCTTCCCAGCTCAGGTTCAGCGAAGGTGTCGCGAGGGCCGCGCGCAGTAACCGGTCGTTTTCCGGCGCAGCACAAGCCGCCAGCCAGTATTGCAATTCGCCCGCCTGCGCACTTTCAAAAATCGATTCTTTATCGGAAAGATACACACTGCGCACGCCGCGTTTCGACAGCGCAACGCGCACTGCGGTCGCTTCCCGCCCGGTGTTCACCAGCACCGCGATATCGCCGGGCATTACTGGCTTCAGCGTTTCGCCGGGCAGGCCAAAACCGGCAGAACCTTGCTGGCCGAGGCGCAGCAGGCGAACAATTTCCGTGGCGCAGCCGTCGGCCATCATCTGGACATACTGGCTTTTCGGCAATACTTCCGCCTGATTCTCCGGATACCACAGCGTCAGCGCAGCGGCTTCGGCATCATCAATTACCAGTGTATCGGCGCGTCCTTTGGCTTCTACCGGCAGGAACGGCACCTGATTTTCAGCGCCGCGCCGGAACAGGAACGCGCCCTCGCCGGACTTGCGATTTTCGGCCAGTTCAAACACCTGATTCACTGACGCCACCATCGCGCGGGTAGAACGGAAGTTGGTCGCCAGCGTGTAGTGGCGGCCGCCGGTATCACGACGGGCGCGCAGATAAGTATAAATATCGGCACCACGGAAGGCGTAAATCGCCTGTTTCGGGTCGCCGATCAGGATCAGACCCTGCTCCGGCGCATTTTCCGCCACACGGTAAACGGCGTCGAAAATACGGTATTGCAGCGGATCGGTATCCTGAAATTCGTCGATCATCGCCACCGGGAATTGCGTACGGATGATCTCCGCCAGCCGCGCGCCGTTGTCACTGCTGAGCGCAGCGTCCAGACGGGTCAGCAAATCGTTGAAACCCATTTGCGCGCGCTTTTGCTGCTCGAGGTCAAAACGATTTTTTATCCAGCGGCAGGCATGTTGCAGTAAACCGCTGCGGGCATCCGGCAAACTTTCCAGCCGGGTTTTCAGGGTTTCCATTGCCGAAATGGCCGGATGGACGGGCGCAACGCCCTGCTTCCAGCCTTCGTCTAGGCCTGCCGGTGTCAGGCGGGTCCAGCCGGTTTTGAGATCCGGGATTATTTCGTCGCTGGTCGCCCAGGCGTGGAGTTTATCCAGCCACGGATTGAAATATCGCGCCTGAATTTTCCCATTCACCGCTTTCGCTGCTACCGCGCCTTCGAGCATTGTGCGCAGTTCCTGCGTCCATTGCGGCCAGTCTTGTTTCAGCGCCGCCAGTTCCGCCGCTTTCAGGTTATTCACCGTTTCACATACTTCGGCAGGCGTCTGATCTGAGCCTAACTCTCCGGCATATTCCAGCAGCGGCATCACGCTGCGGTGTAAGTCTTCCGGTGAGCGCCACCAGCCGCGCAACATACGGATTTCCTGCTCACCGAGAGGGAAATAGAAACTGCGCCAGTAATCGCGCACCACGTTCATCAGCAGTTCGGTCTGGTCGGTTTCCAGCGTCTGGGTAAACAGGCTGTCGCTGTCGAATGCGTGCTCGCCAAGCATGCGGTTACACCAGCCGTGAATAGTGGAAACGGCGGATTCATCCATCCATTCCGCCGCCAGTTGCAGCTTGCGGGCACAGCCCGGCCATTGCTCCGGCGTATATTCCGCACGCAAATTTTGCAAAAATTCGTCGCTGTCATTTTCCGCGTCAGGATTTCCTAAAAAATACCCCGCCGCTTGCGATAAACGCGCACGTATGCGATCGCGCAGTTCTTTGGTTGCGGCATCGGTAAAGGTCACCACCAGAATTTCCGGCGGCGTCAGCGGGCGGCTGAAGGCGTTATCGCCGCCGTGCCCGAGCACCAGCCGCACATACAGCGCGGCGATGGTGAAAGTTTTGCCGGTACCCGCGCTGGCTTCAATCAGGCGGCTTCCCGTCAGCGGAAAGTTCAGCACATTCAATGCTGATGGCAGACGTTGTTCCGTCATTCCTTGTCTCCTTTCTTACTGCGGGAAAGATAATTGATCAGCGGTGCCAGTAGCACATCGGCCAGCCGGGCAAATTCACCGTCAGACCAGAGTGCGGCAAAGTCCGGCCACGCGCGGGCCAGGTACGCATTGCTGTCACGCTCACCAAATTTCATGTTGGCCGGATCGTGATTTTCGTAGCTGTCGCGGGCGGCAAGCCAGGCATCGCTGTCCGTTGCGCTGTGCGCCGTGCCCTCTTTTTTCAGCCAGACAAAGGCGGTTTTTACCGCCAGCGGCAACGGCCGCAACTGCCCGATTTTCCACGTTTCAATCAGCGTGTCCCACAGTTCGCGCGCATAAGCGATCTCCAGCGGCGGTAATTCGGCGGTGCCGTTTTTGCTGACGATAAAGGTGTGCATTGGCTGTCCGTCAAGATGCCCCGCAAGATGCGCAACCCAGTAAGGCAGCAGCCGGTCAAAGCGGTAAGCGCGATCTTTTATGATGCCGGTACTTTCCAGCACCACGCGGGCACGGCCGCCCGCAGCATTTGCCCGCAGTTCGCTCAGCCAGTCGGAGAACATCACACCACCGGTTTTATCTTCCAGCGCCTCATTCGCCAGCGGCTGAGGCCATGCATCGAGAACCTGCTGATAGCTGGCAAACAAGGTATCCATCGGTTCGGCCAGATCGTCACTCAGCACCGCAGCAAATTCGCCCGGTGCCAGCTCGCCGCGTCGTTCAATACGTTCGAGTTGCTGACGTAAAACGTCCTGACGCGAAACGCCCGCTTCCAGCGCCCATTTTTGCGCGCGGATCAGCTCATCCTGCAACCGCCAGTTTTCCAGCGCATTGATGTCGAACGGCTCCTGATCTTCGCTGCCCGGATCTTCCAGCTCAAAGTAGATATTCAGCCGCTGGCGGAAGAAACTGCGCACCGGATCCGACAGGAAATCCGACAACTGACGCAGCGTCAGTGCGCCTTCCTGTTCCACCGGTTGCAGCGGTTGCGCTGCCACGGCAGCGGCTTCCGCTTCCAGCCCGGCGCGCCATTCGTGGGCATAACTAAACAGCGGGCTGCCCTGACTGAAATAGTCGCGGTTGAACGGTTGCAGACGATGTTCGGTGGTCAGGGCGTGCAGTAAATCTTCGCCACTTTGTGCTTTCCAGCCTGCCGCCAGATGGTCGCGCAACTGCGCCACCAGCACCGAAGGCGGGCGCTCGGTGTTGTCATGAATGCTGCGCCCCACCCAGCTAATGTGTAAGCGTTCACGCGCAGAAAGCAGGGCTTCGAGGAACAGATAACGGTCATCTTCACGGCGTGAACGGTCGCCCGGGCGGTAATCGCGCCCCATGAGGTCGAAATCCATCGGTACACGGTTACGCGGATAATCACCGTCGTTCATCCCCAGCAGATGCACGTGGCGGAAAGGAATGGCACGCATCGGCATCAACGTGGCGAACGTCACCGCGCCGCCGAAAAACGGCTGGGTCAGACCCGACTGGTCGAACTGCGCCAGCCAGTGATCGCGAACCACCGACAGCGGCAGTTCGGCCTGTAAATCTACGCTTTCACAGGCTTCGAGCCAGATTTCCAGCTCACCGTGCAGACGCACTAAAATAAAGCCATCTTCACCGTCATCCTCGCTAAAGTATTGAGAAAGGATATGACGCAGACGCCTGCCCCACTCCTGCGGAGGCGCAGGTTCACGTAGCTGACGCCAGGTGTCATCCAGGCAGTTCAGCAGATGTGACAGCGGGCCAATCAGTGCCGCATCCAGCCCGCCGATTTCATCCAGCGGCTCGATGTTTTTCCAGGCTTCGCCGCTGCCCACCGCATAGCCCAGCAACATGCGTTGCAGACCAAAGAACCAGCTGTTTTGTTCCGGTGATAACGGCAGTTCGAGGCTCTGGCGCTGCTCGGCATGCAGCCCCCAGCGCACGTTGGCGGCTCTGATCCAGCGGTGCAGCAGCGGCAGTTGTTCTTCTTCAATCCCGAAACGCTGACGCACCGACGGCACATCGAGTAAATCCAGCAAATCACTGACCGCAAAACGCGACTGTGGCAGTTCCAGCAAACTTTCCAGCGCACCGAGTAACGGATTATTCTGGCGCGGTCCCTGATCGGCAACGGTGAACGGGATATAACGCGGATCACTGCGCTCCATCAGGCCAAACACCGCCTGAATGTGCGGCGCATAACCGTTGATATCCGGCACCATCACGATAATGTCACGCGCTTTCAGCGTCGGATCTGCGGCCAGCGCCGCCAGCAGGCGGTCATGCAGCACTTCCACTTCGCGCTGGGCGCTGTGGGTAATAAAGAAACGCAGGGAATCGTCATGCTGAACGTCAGCGGCAGGCCATTCATCGATGGTTTCAGCCAGCGGGCGCAGCTGCAAAATGTCTTCCTGCAACTGATGCAACAGGGTATCGGTGCCGTTTGAGGTAAAGAGGTCGATGCGCGGGATCACCGGCGCCAGTTGCGCCGCATAGGATTCGTGGTTGTCGTATTCATTCAGCAAACCGATATAGTCACGCCCCTGCTTGCCCCATGCCGCCAGCAACGGATGCGCATGCTGATGGAGCTCATCTTCGGCAATGACCTGCGGCATGCCCGGCTTACGCAACTGACGTATCCGCTCTGCGCGCAGCAAATCTTTATCAGCAATGATATCGCTCCAGTCGTGCTCGCACGGGTTATGCACACACATAAAGATGTGTGTCCAGCGTCCCAGCACGGCCAGCACTTCAAGGGATTGTTGCGGTAACGAGGAGATGCCAAAAACCACCAGCCGCGCCGGTAAACCGGCCGGGCGCTGGTCTTCAGGAATAGTTTGCGCATAGTGCAGGAAACGCTGATGCAGCGCCGCACGGCTGGTGTTGCGCTCGTTTTCAGGTACATCCGCCAGCAGCGCGCGCCACAGTTGCGGCTGCCACAGCAGGTTTTCCGGCAAGGGCTCGCTGCCTTTACGGCTGGTGCGCAGAACGTCCAGACCGTTGCCCCAGTCTTCCAGCCAGTCAGCACGGTAAACCTGATACTGATCGAATAAATCCGCCAGACGCTGCGCCAGCTGATGCAATTTACGCATATCGCCGTCATCTTTTAAGAAACGGGCCAGCGGCGCAAAAACGGGTTCGGCAAGCAGTTCGGGTAACAGGCGGATCAGGCGCCAGGTCAGCAGCGGACGGTCAAAAGGCGACGATTCCGGCACCTGTTCTTTGCCGAGCACCGCGCGGTACACCTGCCAGAAAAAACGTGCCGGAAGTTTGATATCCAGCGCCGCCGCAATTCCGCAGCCACCGTCGGCCACATCACGCGCCAGCGCCAGTTTCAGCCACTGGTTGATGCCGTTGCTCTGCACCAGAATCACTTCATTTTCCAGCGGCGACAGCGGATGCGCTGCCATCCACGAGACCAGCACGTCCCTCAGCGTTTCTGAGTGATTTCCGTGTAATACCATCAAACCTGAATTCACGCCCGCATCCCTTTTTTCGCCTGTCAGGGTTGAGATTTTGCGTTGATTTGGAAAGGATTGAAAGGACAGAAAAGAAAAGAGGCAGGGCTTGCGGCCTGCCTCGTAGCAAAATGTAACGCGCTGAAAATTACCCGCGCGTTTTACGAGCCGCCCCGATCATCCCGTCCAGCCATTCCTGATGGCCGTTGATCATCGGGTCAGGTCGCGCGACAGCCAGTTCACGCGCCGGCTTACCATTTTGCGTTTCCTGCGTCAGGATGCGCACGCGCCCGCCAGAGAGTTCTTCGATAAGCCACGCGTGATGCACGTCGAGACGGGTTTCGGCATCACCTTCTGCCCAGCCGTGCCACGCCATGCGCGCAGGCTGGCCTTTGACTGGCGGGATGTATTCGGTCACCAGCGCTTCCACCGGGAAACCGAAGGTGCTGAAACGAAAACGTGCGCCGTCGCTCAGGCCCGGTCCGCTGCCGTCGTGGAAGGAAATATCAGACGCATTGCTGTAGTAAACCGGCCAGGCGGCGGTGTTATCGAGTTGTGCCCAGAGTTCCTCAACGGTCAGGCCGGTGATGATCATTTCGTTAGAGGCAAAGTTGTCGGTTTCGCCGGGAATATAGCCTTGCGGCCAGTTGATCGCATTCATGTGTGATTCCTTCGTTATTGCTGTGTGCCAAGGGAACAGCCATCAGGCTGGTATTCACACAGAATACTCAGGGCTAAGATATTACGGAAATCACACATCATGATAACAACCATCTATTATTTTTATATCTGAGTAAGAGATAAAAAAACAGGCAGAAGAAGGCTCCTGCCTGCCGGTTAATACACTGATTTAAATTGATTATCAGTTGATGCTGTAGCGCTCAAGCCAGTGCGCGTAAGGCGCAGGCAGAACCCATGAAGGATTGTCCTCGCCCAGTTCTTTCGCCAGCGCATACGGATAATGCGGGTTGGCGAGCATGGCGCGGCCAATCATCACCAGATCCATATCTTGTTCGCTGATACAACGTTCGGCCACGTCTGCCGACGCAACGCCCCATGAACTCGCCACCGGCAAGCCGGCTTCAGCACGCACGCGGCGCGACACTGGTGCCAGGAAACCGGCTCCCCATGGGATCTGTGCTTCCCAGGTCGAGAAACCGACGCTGACGTTGAGCATATCCAGCCCTTTCTCACGCAGAATACGGGTCAGTTCGATAGATTCCGCCAGCGTTTCTTCATCGCGGCCATCGTATTCGATCACGCCAAAACGCGCGGTAATCGGCAGGTTTTTTGGCCAGACGGCGTTAACGGCGTCGAAAGTTTCAATCAGGAAACGGCTGCGACCGGCAAAATCACCGCCGTATTCGTCGGTGCGGGTGTTGGAATGCACGGAGAAGAAGCTTTGCGCCAGATAGCCGTGGGCAAAGTGCAGCTCCAGCCATTCAAAACCGGCATCGCGCGCGCGTTTCGCGGCAGCGACAAAATCGGCCATCACGCGCTGGATATCGGCTTTGGTCATTTCTTTCGGCACTTTCGGCAGGTGTTTGCCGAATGCGACTGCGGATGGCGCAATGGTTGCCCAGCCACGCGGATCGCCTTCAGCAATATGATCGTCCCCTTCCCAAGGCAGATTGGCGCTGGCTTTACGGCCTGCGTGACCGATCTGGATCCCCGGTACTGCGCCTGCGGCTTTGATGGCTTTGGCAATCTTCGCCAGTTCAGCAGCCTGTTCATCGTTCCAGATCCCGAGACATCCCGGGGTGATACGCCCTTCCGGCGAAACCGCCGTCGCTTCGACAATCACCAGGCTCGCGCCGCCGCGTGCCAGCGTGGCGTAATGCACCTGATGCCAGTCATTCGGCACGCCATCAGTGGCGGAATACTGGCACATAGGCGGAACGGCAATGCGGTTTTTTAAGGTGACGTCTTTCAACGTAAACGGCGTAAATAGTGCAGACATAAAATTTCCTCGGTGGATTGGCACATTAAGCACACAGAGTGCTGCCAAAGAGCTATAAGCAGAAGTGTAGAAATATTATAGTGCGTATCAACTTTCGTTATAACTCAATCGGTGCCCCGCCCATGCGCAACCTGAAAAGTCTCGACCTCAATCTGTTAAAGACTTTCGATGCGCTGCTCGACGAGCGCAGTGTGACCCGCGCCGCTGAGCGTCTTTCCCTGACGCAACCCGCCGTGAGCAGCATGCTCACACGTCTGCGGGAAAGTTTTGATGATCCGCTGTTTGTCCGTGCCCGCTACGGCATCGTGCCGACCGAACGTGCGCTGGCGCTGGCAAAACCGGTGAAGCGGGTAATGGCGGAAATCGATGCGCTATTGCAGCCGGAAGTATTTGTGCCCGCTGACTGCGAGATGACGTTTACCCTCGCCGCTACCGATTACGCGCTGAGTGTGATTATCGTGCCATTCTTTTCTCTCTTACAGAAGCTGGCGCCTGGCATTCATCTGTCGGTTCAGCGAGCTGAAGATTCGACCATTCAGGGGCGGCTGGAGCGCGGTGAAATCGACCTCGCGCTGCTGACGCCGGAGACCACACCACCCGATCTGCACATCCGCCATTTATACGAAGAACGTTATGTCTGTACGTTGCGCAAGGGCCATCCGGCGCTGAATAAAGGCACAATATCGCTTGAGACATTTTGTCAGTACGATCATGCGCTGGTGTCGCTGAGCGGAGAAAGCTTTGCCGGGGTGACGGATACCGCCCTTCACGCGCTGGGCAAAAAACGCAACGTGGTGCTGTCGGTTAACAGTTTCCTGGTGCTGCCGCCGGTCTTACAGACTACGGATCTGATCGCCGTCGTGCCGGAACGGCTGGTGCATGGTGTCGCGGGGCTGGAAGTGATGCCTCCGCCACTGGAAATCCCCGGCTTTACCAAAGTCGCCGCGTGGCACGAACGCTCGCATCTTTCCGCCGCCCGTCAGTGGCTGAGACAACAACTGGCGCAGGTCTGTAGCGGGCAGTAATATCCGATTTCTGAAACGTCGATAAAATCCTCTTAAAAGGGTCATACCATGGAAAAATTACCTGCCATCACCATCACTTATTGTTCTCAATGCAACTGGATGCTGCGCGCCACCTGGATGGCGCAGGAATTGCTGAATTCGTTCAGTACCGATCTGGCGTCCGTGACGCTTGTCCCCGGCACCGGTGGCATTTACGAAATTAAAGTCGATGACGAGGTTATCTGGGAACGCAAACGCGACGGCGGTTTCCCGGACGCCGCACTGCTTAAACAGCGTGTGCGCGATATTTGTTTCCCGGAACGTTCACTGGGGCATGTGGATAAGAAGAAGATTGATGAGAACGGTGAGGCCTGAGGGTGCGCTAAACGCAAAAAAGGCAGGACATTCATCCTGCCTTTTGGCGTTTTAGCAAAGACTGGCATTAAAAGTCAGGCTTTGCGGGAGACGTGTTCGGCGGCTGCACGGTTGGCTTTTGCGACGGAATCTGCCAGCGTTTTCCCTTGCAAGAGTGATGTGCACAACGTGCCCATAAAGCAGTCACCGGCACCGTGGGTACTGACCAGCTCTATTTTTTCGGCGGGCATCGACTGGCTGCGTCCGCCGGCTGCACACCAGGCCACACCGTGTTCACCCGCCGTCACGATAACAGCCGGAGAATGCTGGCTCAGTAATTCGGCTGCCACGCAGGCATCGGACAAATCATTGACCGGAATACCGCTCAGATCACGGGCTTCGACGCCATTCACCACCAGCAAATCGACAGCAGACTGCATCTCAGCACAAAGTGTCCGCGCCGGTGCGGCATTCAGACAAACGCGGATCCCGCGCTGTTTCGCCTGTTTCGCTGCCGCCAGATTCACCGCCTCCGGCACCTCATTTTGTAACAACAGCATGTCAACCTGCTGCCACAAGGCATCATCATCAAACTGCGCGGCATCAATGTGGTTGTTTGCATTGGAAACGACCACTGCGCCGTAATCCCCTTCTGCATCCATCAGCGCCACGCTCATGCCGGAAGGTACGCTTTCATTAACGGCGATAAAGCTGCTGTCGACCGCGTTTTCATTTAGCACACCACGCAGGAATTCCCCCTGCGTATCGGCGCCCACGGCACCGGCAAAACGAACACCGGCGCCCGCTCTGGCAGCGGCAACGGCCTGATTCCCGCCCTTGCCGCCGAATTTATATGAACATCCGCTGCCGATCACCGTTTCGCCTTTTTCCGGACGATGATGCGCGTGGATCACGATGTCATAATGAAGGCTGCCCGTGACTAAAATTTTACCCATTTTAGTATTCCCGAAGGTCCTGAACCGCCTGCTGGGTTTTCATCAGGTTCTTTTCTGCTGTCTTCAGATCCTTCTGGGCAATCGCCACAAATAAGGCGTCCAGAATATTCAGCTGAGCGATCCGCGACGCAGCATTTTCCCCGAGCAAGTGCGATCCCTGAGAGGTTGAATTGAGAACCACATGCGCATTGCGCGCAATGGGCGACTCGGCGTAATTGGTGATGGCGATCACTTTGGCGCCATTGCGCGCCGCCAGTTTGATCGGATCATTCACCGCGCGGGTGGCACCGGAATGGCTGATCGCCACCACCGCATCATCGTCCGATAAGACCGCTGCCGACATCAGCATGATATGCGCATCATCGTAGACCGTCGTTTTAATGCCAATTTTCAGCAATTTATGCGACAAATCTCTGGCGACGGCAGCAGAGCCGCCGACAGCATATAAATCGATGTGCCTGGCTTTAAATAAAATGTCAGCAGCCCGGTTAAATTCCGAAACATCGACAATAGATAATGTTTCTTCTATTGCCTGAATAGAGGTACGGAATACTTTTTCAAGTAATTGTTCCGACGAGTCTCCCGGCTCAATTTCCGCATGTAAATTTGCCACTTCAGAATAGTTGTAATAAATCAAACTGCTTCTGAAATCTCTGAATCCTGAAAAGTTTAATTTTTTGGTCAGTTTAACAATCATCGCCTCAGAAACATTATTTTCCAGCGCAATTTCTTTTAATGAAGTTTGCTCAGAAAAATCATTTTTAGACGTAATCGCTTCGACGACTTTTCTTTCCAGCGGCGTCAGATGTGGCAATTTCATACGAATTTGAGCACCAATGGCTCGCGGATCCTGATTCATTACTTGCCTCGTGTCGCTCTGTCAATCAACATCGCTATGATAATAATAAGGCCAGTAGCAAGCAATTGATAAAACGCCTGAATATTGAGAAGTGTCAGACCATTACGCAATGAACCTAAAATAACCGCGCCAATCAGTGTGCCGATCACACTGCCTTTCCCGCCCATCAGCGAAGCCCCGCCAATTGCCGCCGCAGCAATAGCATCCAGCTCCCATAAATTCCCCATGGTCGGTTCAGCGGCACCCAGGCGACCAATCAAAATCAGTGAGGCTAAAGAGGCCAGCACACCGGAGATCACAAAGACCGTGACCTTGGTTCTTTTGACCGGAACCCCCGCGACTCGTGCGGCTTCTTCGTTACCGCCCACGGCCAGAATATATTCCCCCAGCGGCGTTTTGTTCATCACCGTCCAGAGTATCGCCGCGATAGCAATAACAATCACGATTGGTGCCGGAACCCCGAAAATCGTGCTGTTAATGACGGTGCGAAACTCCATCGGGATACCAAAAATCGGGTTGCCGTTGGTAAAAATCAGCGCCAGCGCGCGGAACAGCGAGAGTCCGCCGAGGGTGACGATAAACGGCTGTAAACCGGCATACGCCACCAGCATGCCGCTGAACACGCCGCACAGTGCGCCGACACCCAGCGTCGCCATTATTGCCAGTGGAACCGGGACGCCGGACACCATCAGCGTGGCACCCAGCACCGCCGAAAGTGCCGCCGTCGGCCCGACGGAGAGATCGATACCGCCGGAAATAATGACCAGCGTCATACCCAGCGCAATAATTCCGTTGATGGAGGACTGCTGTAATATATTGAGTAAATTAGGGACGGTAAAAAATACCGGCGACAAAAAAGAGAAGGTGATCACAATAATCACTAAGCCAATCAGCGTACCGGCATCGCGTACGTTGAATTTAAATAATGCCGAAGGCATAACCTTGGGCTGAACATTACCTTGAGTCGTCATAATAATGGCCTTTAATCTTTGTAGGTGTCGGAGAAATAGTTTTCAGACCGCTTAATTCACATCGTTAATCGCATAACGGGCAATGTTTTCTTCAGTAATCTCATCACCGTTAAGTTCTTTTGTGATTTTCCCTTCACGCATCACCAGGACTCTGTCTGAGATACGAATTATTTCCGGCATCTCGGAAGAAACCACCACAATGGCTTTTCCCTGCTGCGCCAGTTTTTCTATCAGATTATAAATCTCAGACTTTGCTCCGATATCAATTCCCCGGGTTGGCTCGTCAAAAAGAAAGACTTTATTGTCCGCTGCGACCCAGCGACCAATAATGACTTTTTGCTGGTTTCCGCCGCTGAGTGTTCCAATGGGTTTTTCTATGTTAAGCGGACGCAACCGCAGATCGGTCATCACGTCCAGCGCCGTTTTATCCAGCTGATTTCTTTTCAGTAAACCGTATCGGGTAAATCGCCCCATTGACGGCAACGCCATATTCATTTTGACTGCGCGCTCTTTAATGATGCCCTCTTTTTTACGATCTTCCGGCACCAGTCCGATCCCGGCGCGGATAGCAGAACTGACATTGTGATTTTTCACCGCGACGCCTTCCACCTCAATGCTGCCGCCGGTTTTGGCATCAATGCCGGCGATGAGTTTCAGCAACTCTGTACGCCCGGAACCGACCAGTCCGGCAATTCCCAGCACTTCACCTGCTCCGACGGAAAAAGTCGCCGACCGCACGGCATTATCACGACTCAATCCTTCGACGCGCAGCACTTCCCTGCCGGTCGCATAAGAGTGATGGTGCATTTTTTCGATTTTGCGTCCGACCATTTTGGTGACAATAGTTTCTTCGGTTTCATCGCAGATATTGACCACGCCGACCTGTTTACCATCACGTAAGATCGTCGCCCGATCGCAAACTTTGAAAATCTCGTTCATTTTGTGTGAGACATAAATCAGCGACACATTCATCGATTTGAGATCTGAAATCAGCTCTGCCAGGCGCTCAAACTCCGTCGGCGTCAGGCTGGAGGTCGGTTCATCCATTGCAATGATCTTCGCTTCATCCAGCAAAGCGCGGGCGATTTCAACGATCTGTTGCTGAGATACTTTCAGGTTCTTGATCGGCTCATCGGGATCAATACTGGGATCAAGACGACGCAGGATCGCCACTGCCCTTTTGTACTGAGCCTTTCTGTCGACAAACAACCCTTTGAGTTTCGTTAACGGGCGGCCAAGAAACATATTCTGTGCCACGGAGAGTTCAGGAACGTGCTGCAATTCCTGGTGGATCATCGCGATACCGGCATGACGGGCAGACAGCGGATTCTTCATCTGAATAACCTGCCCTTCCACCAGAATTTCACCGGAATCTGCCGCCCGCACACCGGACAAAATATTCAGCAGTGTCGATTTTCCCGCGCCATTTTCTCCAATCAGCGCATGGACTTCGCCCGGCCTCACAGAGAAATCAACGCCCTTAACTGCTGCCACGCCGCTGTAGCTTTTGCTGATGCCGCGCATCGTCAAACTGTACTGTTCCATACACTCTCCTGACCCGTTTTCACACGTCTGACTTATTGTTGCTGAGCCAGCAGCTGGCGAAGTTTCGCGTTATCTTTGGTGGAGAACGCATCAGCATTGTCCTGGGTAATCAGCGCCTGCGGAGTGGAGACCACGCGGGAGATTTTCTGTCCGTTAATCAGGCGTACGACCACTTCCATCGCCACTTCCCCTGTGAGCACCGGGAAGCTGTCCACCGTGCCGGTCAGCTCGCCACGCTTGATAGAGGCATAAGCATCGGAGATACCGTCAGTGCCAAATACCGCCACCTGTTTGGATTTTCCGGCAGCCGCCACGGCTTCAACCACACCGAGTGCCATGCCATCGTTGTTGGCGTAGAACCCAATCAGATCAGGATGTTGCTGTAAAATTGTCGCCGCTGCGTTATAGGCATTTTCACGGCTCCAGTTGGCCGGAACGCTGGCGACTACGGTGAATTTCCCGCTGGTCTGAATCGTTTCTTTGAAGCCTCTGGTACGCTGCGCCGCGGCATACACCCCCGGCTGGCCTTCGATGACGGCCACTTTGCCGCCTTCAGGATGTTTTTTGATAAACCAGTTGGCGACGCGTACGCCGTTGTCTTTCTGTACGTTACCGACGTAATGCGCCGCATTCGGCATCACCGCATCATTCACGTTAACGACAGCAATGCCTTTGCTTTTAGCCGATTCGTACGCCGGTTGCAGGTTGGCGTCAGTTTGCGGCGACACCAGCAAACCGTTGAAGCCCTGTGAAATGAGGGTTTCGGCGATAGAAAGCTGACCGAGCTGGTCGTCTTCGTTAGCCGCAGCCTGATATTCGACGGTGATGCCGTGCTTATCACCGAATTCCTTATATCCCTGGCCGAGTGAGCGCCAGTATTCATTGGTCAGCGTTTTAGACACACCGCCGATTTTGAGGGATTTGTCGATTGCCGGCAGCGGGCCATATTTGGCCGTGAGTTGCGTCCAGTCAGTGCGATCCGGTTCGGTATCGGATTGCAACGGTGGCAGATCGGCGGCATAAACGCTGGTGCAAAGCAGTGTAGAGGTGAGTACAGACAGTAAGAGTTTTTTCATCATCTGGCCTTCGATTGTTATTTTTATGGTGTCACAGCGACACGCGCTGTGGCGGGTCGCTTTACTGCGCCAACATCACGTCGTTGACGATTTGCTGTGTGGCTACGGCGTCCTGCCTGCTGATGGCTTCATTCAGCGCCGGGTTATTCTCGAGTTTTTCGCAAAGTTTGAGTAAACGGATCACGGTCGCGATATTGGTTTCTGCTTCACGCACCGGATCCAATCCGCTGGCGTCCGGGAAGGTATCGAAGTAATACGCGCCTTTATAGCCGTCGCGTTTCATCTGCAACAGGAATTCCAGCGTGGCACGCGGGTTGACGGAGCCGACCATCAGGCCGTCGTCGCGTTTGCCCCAGCCGTCATTGAGATCGAGCCCCAGCAAACGCGAACGACGGGCTACCATCGCCGCCGCAAACGCCGGTACTTCGTTGGCAAACAACACATGCGCGAAATCCAGTGTGATACCTAAGTTCTTGCAACCGGCTTCTTCAACCGCCAGCAGACAGGTAGTGGCATTTGGGAAAATGCTGTAAGCGCGTGGTTCGTTGGGTTTGTATTCAATGCTGACGTCGATATCCGGGGCGTATTCCGCCACTTCACGCACAGCGCTGACTGCGTCTTCCCAGATTTTTTTGTAGTCAGCCTGGAAACAGTAATCAAAGCCATCCTGTCCCATCCACAACGTCATAATGCTGGCACCAAACTCACGACCGGCGTCGATCCCGCGTTTGGTCAATTCAATCGCCTGACGACGAATTTTTGGATCCGGGTGAGTAAATGCGCCGATTTTAAATTCCGGAGCATCCCAGCGCATTTGCATCCCGTTCACCGCCAGCCCGACTTCTTCGATTTTCTGGCGCATCAAAGTGATATCGCCGGTCATGTGCTGCGGATAATTCAGGTCCAGATGCGTCAATCCTTTAACCGTAGCTGCACGTTCGATCATTTGCAGCACTGAAGGTTTGCCTTTCTGTTCAGGCCAGTAAAGATGTGCCCCCGACGCAAACGAGTTCAGACGTGTGGCAAATTTAAGTTCTGACATGGGATGTCCTTTGTAAACTGATTCGTGATGTACTTTCCTTCTTCACTTTATTTTGTGAAGTAGTGCATTACTATCACCCACGGATAAAAGCCGCAAGATCCCCTGGTGGAATTGTGATCAGATTTGGGAGGCGTTTCACGAAATTTAGAGAAAGCGCGGCGGACGTTACAATGAGCAGCGGGTTGGTTTAGGAAGGCCTTTAATTTCGCGCTGAAATAAACAGGGACGTCCTTTCGCCCCGACAAGCCTCTGTTTTTTGTGACGGGTCTCAAGTTTTTCCCTTCCCTGCCGATAACTAAAACTTAAGATTCCTTCCAGGGAAACGCTCATGCTTAAAACCATCCGTTCGCGCATTATCACGGCCTGTATCGTCATCGTGGCCTGTTCGCTGATTATCAATACCTTCCTGAGTTATACCGTTGCCAACAAGTACAACAGTCAGGCGACAGACAGCACACTTAACGCGCTGACGGCCAGCCACACGCGAGGGATCAGCGATTGGGTAAGCTCGAAAACAGGGATGATCGTTTCACTGCAACAGATCGCGATGTCAGAAGATCCGATCCCGGTTCTCAAGCAGATCGCCAGTGCAGGTGGATTTACCAACGTGTATGTCGGTTATGCAAACCGCACCGCGAAGTTCTCCGATCCGACCGGTGTGCCTGCGGATTACGATCCGACCGGCCGCCCGTGGTACAAGCAGGCTGAAGCCGCCGGACATCCGGTGGCCACACCGCCTTATATTGATGCCGGTAGCGGGAAACTGGTGGTCACTTTCGCCGTACCGGTGATGGAAGCAGGCACGCTGAAAGCGGTTGTGGCGGGCGATGTCTCGATGGACAGCGTCGTGAGCAACGTTAATACCATTCATCCGACGCCAGGCAGTTTCGGCATGCTGGTGGATAAATCCGGTGTGATCATCGCGCATCCGGATACCAGCCTGGCACTGAAGCCGATTACCGCACTGGCGGAAGGGGTGAATTTGCAGGATGTGTTTGCCGCCAATGCACCGGTGGATATCCGTCTGAACGGTGCGGTCAAGCGCGTCCGTGCGATGCCGGTAGCAGGCACGGAATGGTTCACGCTGGTGGCGCAGGATAAGAAAGAGTCCACTGCGGGTATGCGATCCCTGCTGACCTCGTCGGTGATTACGCTGATTGTGATCGTGCTGATTTCAGCCGTCGTCATCGGGCTGATTATCAGCAAATCGTTCCACCGCCTGTCGGTGGTGCGCGATACGCTCAATGCGATCAGTTCCGGTGAGGATGATCTGACGCAGCGCCTGCCGGCTGACGGACATGATGAAGTGACGCAAATCGCGCACGCCTTCAACACCTTCGTTGATAAGCTCAGCAAAGTGATGTCTGAAATCCGCACCACCAGTGAATCCGTTAAAATCGCGGCCGATGAAATCGCCGCAGGGAATAACGATTTGTCCGGTCGTACAGACTCTGCCGCAGCCAGCCTGCAACAAACCGCCGCATCCCTTGAGCAGATCACGGCGACGGTTTCCCAGTCGGCCAGTTCGGCGAAACAAGCATCCGAAACCGCTAAATCCGCTTCTGCGGCGGCCATACGCGGTGACGAAGTGGTGACTAAAGTCATTAAAACGATGGAAAGCATCGAAACCGCGTCATCGAAAATCGGAGACATTACCAGTGTGATCGACGGTATTGCCTTCCAGACCAATATCCTGGCGCTGAACGCCGCAGTCGAAGCCGCGCGCGCAGGTGAACAGGGGCGCGGTTTTGCGGTCGTCGCCAGCGAAGTGCGCAGCCTCGCACAACGCAGTGCGCAGGCGGCGAAAGAGATCAAAGTGCTTATCGAATCAACGGTGAGCAGCGTGGCGTCCGGCTCAGCGCAGGTGCGCCTCGCCAGCGACAGCATGAGCGAAATCGTCAGCAACGTGTCGAACGTCAGCAGTGTCATGCTGGAAATCACCCATGCATCTGAAGAGCAGATGCTGAGTATTAACGAAATCAACCGTGCCATTACCCAGCTCGACGGCATGGTGCAGCAGAACGCAGCGATGGTTCAGGAATCCACGGGGGCGGCGTCGGCGTTGCAGGAACAAGCCACCGGTCTGGCGGTTGCCGTCGGGCATTTCCGGGTCTGATCGCGCCGCCTGAGTAAGATGTTCATCACAGCGCCCGGACTTTATCCTCCGGGCGTTTTTTGCTTTACTTCATCGCCTCCTCACGTATTTTCCGCCGACCTCAGATTTTGTAATGTCTGTTTTATGCTAGGATTTAGACAAGAATATATAAAAACAGCATGTCACCTTTGAGGAGCAATGAATGAAGTATCCCGTTAACTTTCGATGGGCTCAAAAACATGAGGATTATTGTTTACGCCATAAGATCCATCTTAAATTCCCGGAAATAGTGAAAGGAATATATAAAAAGAGAAATATATTCCTTTTTAAAAAAGGGGAGAGAATAAAATTTACCGAGGATGTTTGGGTTGAAGAGTACGCCTCAATGCCACGAAAAAGTTTCTGTTCAATGGGCGCGTATTCTTACGCGTGCAGTAAATTACCCAATAACCTCAAAACTGGCAGATTTTGCAGCCTGGCAGCAGGAGTGCGGGTTATGGGGCCGCAACATCCCATACACCGGTTTACGACCAGTCCGCTGACGTATCATGATTTCTTCCCCAAAGTGGCGCAGGAACAATTCGGAGAAACGCTGAATATTGCCGGGTTCGACTATATGCCGGAGGCGACGGTATTAGGTCATGATGTTTGGGTGGGCGAACACGCCGTATTAAAAGGCGGCATCACTATCGGCAATGGCGCAATTATTGCCGCCAATGCCGTCGTCACGTCTGATGTTCCTCCGTACGCGATTGTCGCGGGTATTCCGGCCAGAGTGATTAAATACCGGTTTGAGAAAAGTATTATTAATCGTTTACAATCTATTCAATGGTGGAATTATAAAATTACTGATTTACCCGACTTCGCAGCGGCTGATGATATTGTAAAATTCGCCGATGAGATGGAAGATAAAATACGCCGGAAGGTCATCAGCGAACATCACTATAAAGTGGTGAATATTGCGCAAGAGCTGGCAGAAATATAAAAAACCAGACCGGACAATGCGTAACGCCTCTGTTGTCCGGTCCGGAATGCCATGAAAAATGCGATCAGGCTTTCAGCTCGCGCTCCACCAGCGTGGTCAGCACACCGATGCCGAGCGGAATAATGTCGTCATTAAAGTCGTAGCGCGGGCTATGCAGTGAGTCAGAAGGTGTGGCGCCATCGGCACCCAGCCAGAAATAGGCTCCCGGACACGCTTGCAGCAGATAAGCAAAATCTTCTGCAGCCATCGACGGCGCATTATTGAAATGCACTTTCTGAATACCCGGCGTGTTTTTCGCCGCGTCGCGCACAATCTCTGCCTGCGCTGCATGGTTCTGCGTGACCGGATAACCCAATTCCCAGCGCACTTCCCCTTTCACACCGTACGGTAACGGCACCGCATGGACGTATTCTTCAATCAGCCGCCAGCAGGTCTGACGGGTTTTGTTGCTCAGGCAACGCAGCGTGCCCGACATATGCAGCGTTTCAGGAATGACGTTAATGGCTTCGCCCGCATGAAGTTGCGTCAGGCTGATCACCGTTTGTTCCAGCGGCGACAGGCGGCGCGAAATCAGGCTTTGCAATGACAAAATCAGCTGCGCGCCAGCCACCACGGGATCCGCACCCCGTTCCGGCATCGCCGCGTGACAACCTTTGCCGGTCAGGGTGATATAGAAATTATCCTGCGACGCCATCATCGGCCCCTCGCTGACCGCTACTTCGCCAACCGGCAGTCCCGGCCAGTTATGCAGCGCGTAAACCGCCTGCATCGGAAAACGGTCAAACAGCCCTTCTTTCACCATCATTTCGCCACCGCCTAAGTTTTCTTCAGCAGGCTGAAAGATGAAATGGACAGTGCCGCGAAAATGACGGTTCTCACTCAGATGTTTTGCCGCGCCCAGCAAAATGGATGTATGGCCATCGTGCCCGCAGGCATGCATCAGGCCCGGGTTTTGTGACTGGTGCTCGAATTCATTCAGTTCTTGAATGGGTAATGCGTCGATATCTGCACGCAGTCCGATTGAAGGGCCTTCGCCGTTTCGCAGTGTGGCAATAACGCCGGTTTCGGCAATGCCCGTATACACTTCAAGACCAAAAGACAGTAGCAGTTCACTGATTATTTTTGCGGTGCCATGCTCATTCAGACCCAGTTCAGGTCGCCTGTGAAAGTCGCGACGCCACTGCTTCGCCTGCTCGATAATCTGTCCGGAAATGACCGCCATAAACCCTCTGTGCTGTTCTGAATTCAACACGGTGAAATGCTCTCACCGGCACGTTACTGCTCCAAAGTATCACATCCCGCAGTGAACCGATAAACGGGAAATCGGCTTCCTTTGCCCTTTATCGTGAGTGAGATTTCGGCGGTGAGCACACTTTCGGAATTTACCCAATATTGGCTGAACCCTTCACTATTGCCTGAATGAAAAACCCGCGCCGGATCGGTGTTTTTCCCGCCATTACATCCTTTGGAAAACACTAAGTCCGATTTTCCCCGCTTACGCATCAAAATTTAACTTAGGCCGGACTATTCTATATCGCAATTAAAAAACCTTCTTTCTACATAAATATTACATTGATAGTAATTCAACAATAAAATTAACCTTTGTTATTTATCTTCGCACGGGAATAATAACCAGGAAATAAATTTCTCTGGAAAGAATATTAAATCATCTGCATAGTTATTATTGCTACTCAGAGTGTTTCCAGAGGATTTACATGCGCGTAAACATGCCTATATCACAGCGGGAATATAAGTTAGATCCCGGCACCACGTTAATGTCCACAACTGATGTCAACAGCCATATTATTTATGCCAACTCAGCGTTTATAAACGTCAGCGGATTCTCTGAGGATGAGCTGACCTTCAGGCCACACAATCTGGTACGCCATCCTGATATGCCGGTCGAAGCCTTTGCCGACATGTGGTTTACCTTGCAGCAAGGCGACAGCTGGACAGGGCTGGTGAAGAACCGGCGTAAAAATGGCGATCACTATTGGGTACGCGCGAACGTCACGCCGGTCTATCACCTGGATAAACTCACCGGCTATATCTCCGTACGAAATACCCCCGCTGAACAGGAAGTGAAAGCCGCTGAAGAATTATACAAACAGGTAAAAGAGAAAAGCGCAGGTCGTCGTAAATTTTATAAAGGCCTGGTGATACACACGGGGTTATTTTCATTTTTATCCCTGTTGCAAAAACTTCCCGTTAGCTGGCGATTACGTTTGCCGCTATTTATTTCTGCCTTTTTCCCGCTCTTATTTTCTCTGGCAGGAATAAACCTGACCGAAAGCGCGATCGTTACCGTTATTCTTTTGCTGGCTGCCGATCTTTTCCTGCAATCGCAAATCCGCAATCCGATAAAAACCATTCTGGCGCAGGCGCAACAGGTGGTTTCCGGTAAAAAAGCCGCTTACGTTCATTTTAACCGTGTTGATGAAATTGGTTTGCTGATGCGTTCTGTTAACCAGTTTGGCCTGAATCTGCATTCTCTGGTCGAAGATGTGGGCACGCAGGTTGGCGGGATCGCCCATATCAGTGAGCTCATGGCAAAAAACAGCACTGCCCTGAGCGCCCGTACGGAAGAAACGGCAACTCACCTTCAGCAGACCGCCGCCGCGATTGAAGAAATTACCGGCGCCGTGGAGCAAAGTTCAGACACGGTAGTGCAGGCCAGCAAACTGGCTGACAGCGCGACGGCCGTGGCGCAGAAAGGCGGAGAAATCATGCAGGAAACCATCGGTATGATGCAGTCGATTTCCCACGCCAGCAGCAAAGTTGTGGACATCATTTCGGTTATCGACAGCATTGCCTTCCAGACCAATATTCTGGCGCTGAATGCGGCCGTGGAAGCGGCAAGAGCCGGTACTGAAGGCCGCGGATTTGCCGTGGTTGCCGCCGAGGTTCGCGTGCTGGCACAGCGTTCCGCCACCGCCGCTAAAGAGATCAAAACCCTGATCGAAACGAATATGCACAGCGTCGAAACCGGCGGGCATATGGTTGAAAATGCCGGGAAGCAGATCAGTGAAATTATTGCTGAAGTCGTGCAGATGTCCGGACTGATTAAAGAGATCAGCCATGCCACTCATGAACAAACGTCGGCGCTGACGCTGATCAACACCTCGCTGGCGCAGATTGAAACCATGACACAAAACAACGCCGGGATGGTTGCCCAGTCGTCGGAATCCTCAGAGAGGCTCAATTATCAGGCTACCCGCCTGAGAAACGCGATTGATGTGTACGGCGGGCAGATGACGAAAAGGGAAACCCGCACAACGGCTCATGGATAAAGTGTGATTAAAAAAGGCTTTCCTCTGACGGGGAAAGCCTGATTTTCAGCCTGCGTGAAGCGGATTTAGTTATGATCCCGACGGTATAACTCCCATTCGTCGATACCGCGTCCATCAGGGAATACGCAGTCTGCACGAACGCCGTGTGGTGTTTGCACACTCACCGATCTCCCGCCTCTTTCATGGCAATATACCGCAGCCGGATTTGCCATCCCGCTCTGGTGTCTTTCTGGTTTATGGTGATAACCCGCGCAACCTGCCAGCGCTGAGACCATGATAATGAGGAAGAACTTTTTCATTCTGCACCTTCGTGATGAGAGTAAAAACGACGGGGAATTCTATTCCCCGTCGCTTTCCGTGACCTACTCCCATATTCTTAAAAAGCTTCTTCTTTTTACTTCGTTTATCAGGCGTTAAACTTTCAGGAAAGGGCCACGGCATCAGCTCCGCCGGGACGTTTTGCCAGAACAGCTTAAAAAAAGCTTTTCTACTCACACAACCGGCAAAAATTTATGGCTACTATTATTCAGGTCGTGAATGGCTTCATCAATCAGGAAGGGGAATATGGAAAAGTACCAAAACCGGGGGGGCAATTCGGGTATCGTCGCTTTCACGACTACGGAAGATTCAATTACCGTGAAGTTCAAAGATGGCTGGCATTACATCTATAATTCCATCCGGCCAGGGGTGACAGACGTTGACCATATGATCGCCATGGCGAAAGCTGGCAGCGGATTGCATGGTTATATCAACCGAAAGATCCGCAATAATCACTTCCATAAATACCGCTAATCGCAGACACGAAAAAGGCGGCAACCGCCGCCTCTTCTGCTTACTGCTTGTTACTGCTCAGCTTATTTGTACATTTCTGCTGTACCGTAAAGCTGGTTATTACCGGATGCACCGATAATACGGTATGAACTTGCACCCGCCTGGGTGGCTTTTGCATTCAATTCTGATTGCAGGCCTGACAGTGAACCGGTGGTTGATGCACCGACTACACCAATGGATTGCTGACCTGCCGGCGCTGACTGCACTTCAGTCGCTGCCAGGGTTGAGAAAGAAGCTGTTGCCAGTGTCAGAGCGGCGATAGTCATTGCGATAGTTTTCATGAGGTTAATTCCTGTTCTTCGAATTTTGATTGGGAAACCTTTTGCAGGTGCCCCGGTTTAAGGTCAACGTTACTTATTAATTAACGTTCGATAAGTAAATACTAAGCGTCGCCGGGAGGTTGTGCAAGCAATTTATTTAACGATCATTAACTAATTGTGCGATCGCTTCGGGCGACGTCTGCCGCTGTTCATCGGTATGGGGTTATTTGCCATAGGCGAGGATCGTTATTTCCGCCAGATGACCCCGAATACAGGGCCGTTCGATCCCTAAAGAGACAGGTAAAAGGATTAATTATTGGGAAATTAATCCGTTAAGTTAATCGCCTCCGTTAATTAGTCCACCCATGTGTCAGCAATATCCGCTCCCGGCAAAAAAGCTGCCGAGGCTACGAGCAGGGGCGGTTATGAGTGAATAACGCTCACGAGGCCAAAGGATCGCCAGTAAAAAAAGGAAGTTCTTACCGGATTAAAAAATAAACTTGAAATTGTTTTCAGGATCCTCTCAGACTGGATATATTCTTTTAAATATCACCTTTTCTATGTGGAGCACGAAATGCTGAATTACTTTTTTTTTCAAAAGGGTAAGCAAATTGTTGTACTGGAAAGCTCGGACGTGGGCAAAGCTTCTCAGCTGATTGAACATGGCTACGAAAAACAGTTTGAAGAGATCAGTGCCACAAATGAAAAAAATGCGCTTGCACGCTTTGCTGACATTCGCCGAAATAACCAGATAGATCACGATGACTTCATGGCAGGCGCCGGGTCTATGCCCCTTATAGATGGATTAACGGCCATTGCTACCTATCTTGTTAGCAAAAAGTAGCTCAGCTACGGACGGCTGAGAGTGAACCGTCGAAAAAACACACCCGCAATATGGCGGGTGATTATGTCCGCTGCTGGCACAAAGCCGAGCATCAGATCCCCTCAAATTAATGAATAAATCTAATAAACCCTAGCTAATTACCCCCTATAATTGAATAAATCACTTTGCGTTATCCTTTTTCTACACAACAGCTGAAGGATTACGTCATGCAAACTGTAAATCTGAACAACGGTATTGAAATGCCCCTGCTGGGCTTTGGTGTGTTTCAGATGACTGATGCCGCTGAATGCGAAAGAGCCGTTATTGATGCCATTGATACGGGATACCGCCTGATCGATACCGCTGCTTCTTACCAGAATGAAACCCAGGTCGGGAACGCTCTGAAACAGACCGGTATCGCACGTCGCGACCTCTTTGTAACGACCAAACTGTGGCTGCAGGATAACCATTACGAAGGTGCTAAAGCACAGTTCGAACGCTCTCTGAATCGGCTGCAACTTGATTACGTTGACCTGTACCTGATTCACCAGCCTTACGGTGATGTCCATGGGGCATGGCGAGCCATGGAAGAATTGCATGAGGCAGGCAAAATTCGCGCCATTGGCGTCAGCAACTTCCATCCAGACCGACTGGCCGACCTTATCGCCTTCAACAAGGTTGCCCCTGCGGTAAACCAGATTGAAGTTAACCCCTTCAACCAGCAGCTGCATGCCGTTCCATGGAATCAAAGCCGTGGCATTCAGCCAGAAGCCTGGGCACCGTTTGCTGAGGGTAAAAATGGCCTGTTCCAGCATCCCGTGTTAACTGCAATTGGTCAGAAGTACGGCAAAAGCGTGGGCCAGGTTGTCCTGCGGTGGATCTTCCAGCGTGGCATCGTTTCTCTGGCCAAATCGGTGCGAAAAGAACGTATGGAAGAGAATATCAACATCCTCGATTTTGAACTTAGTCCTGAGGATATGTTGCAGATTGCCGCCCTTGATACCGCAACCAGCGCCTTCTTCTCTCACCGCGACCCGGCGAGGGTGGAATGGCTGACTGGTCGCAAACTTGACGTTTAAACCGCGATAAAAGAGGTATTCATTCAATGCAAAAACGTTATCTGGGTAAATCCGGACTCGAAGTCTCCGCTCTTGGACTCGGTTGCATGGGGCTCAGTCACGGCTACGGCCCGGCGACAGATACCCGTCAGGCTATCGAACTCATTCGTGCTGCGGTTGAACGTGGCGTCACGTTCTTCGATACCGCCGAAGTGTATGGCCCATTTCTGAATGAAGAGGTTGTCGGCGAAGCCTTAAAACCTTTTCGCGATCGCGTCGTTATCGCCACCAAATTTGGTTTTACTTTTGGCGACGACAACAAGCAGCAGATAACCCAGGCGCTTGAAACGATTAAAATCGTCGGCGAACGTTACTCTCCTGAGCATCAGGCTCGCACAGGCCGTTAATACCCGGGCGGGTCCGCAGCGAATTGCGGACCCGTTATTCCGAGTAGCGAAGTGCATCGATCATCAGCGCAAAAGCGGGCGGATGCTGCTTACGGCTGGGGTAGTAAAGATAATATCCGGGGAAAGACGGACACCAGTCCTGCAGAATCTGGATCAGCTCTCCTGACTTTATATAATCCAGCACCCTATCCTCAGGTATACAGGCGATGCCAAAGCCAGATAAAGCCGCATCAATCCTTTCCGCCTGCAGATTAAACGTTACCTGCCCCTCAACCCTGACCCGTAACGGTTTCCCTTCCCTCTCAAACTCCCAGTGGTAAAGTCCACCGGCAGTGGGCAGACGCATATTGATGCACCGATGATTTTGTAGCTCGTGAGGCGTTTCAGGCGCGGGGTTAGCAGCAAAATATGACGGTGCGCCAACGACTGCCATTCGCATATCCGGCCCAATTTTCACCGCGATCATGTCCTTATCCACGCTTTCGCCCAGACGGATCCCGGCGTCAAAACGCCCCTCAACAATATTGACAAAGCCGTTATCTACCACCAGCTCGAGATTAATTTCCGGGTATTCCCTGAGGAAGGGTTTTAGCTTCGGCCACACCAGATTTCGCGCGGCATGCTCCCCGGCAGATAAACGGATATTACCGGAGGCGGTGCCGTTCAGTTGAACAAGCGATTCCAGCTCCTGCTCGAGATCAGCAATACGGGGCTCAAGGCAGGCAATAATTCTCTCACCCGCTTCTGTGGGGGCAACACTTCGGGTAGTTCGCGTCAGAAGACGGATGTTCAGCCTTTCTTCCAGCGCTTTCATCGCGTGGCTGAGTGCTGACTGAGAAACACCGAGTTTGCCCGCGGCTTTGGTAAAACTTCGCTCTCTTGCTACCATCAGAAAGATTTGGAGTTCGTTGAAGTTTTCTTTAAGCATTAGCGGTTTCCTTATTGAAGCATTCCCCCCATAGTTCACTCATGAAGGGTATTCATAAACACAATCATTTTAGCCCCGTTACTGACAATAATGATAATTGATGTTGTATCGGCATCGGAAATAAGTCTGAATTATCAGCAGGTTTATCAGGAAAGGACTCGTTAACGGCCAGGTGGCATCCCACAATAACTACAAAACTGACGATGGAAATGAAATGGCGAGATGTGAGCCACTTCACTGAGTTTATCCAGTAATAATGTGTCGCGATCTCAAAAACGCCATGAATTCTATGCCGCTGACAAATAAACGGAGACAACACGTTGAGAACCGTCGAAATACTGCAATACACATTACACAAAGGCACCGGGGCCACGTTTCACGCCATCATGCAGGAAATCAGTGTTCCCCTGCACCAATGCCACGGGATCGACGTTGTTTCGTTCGGCAACTCGCTGCATGACCCGGATTGCTACTATCTGATCCGTGCCTTTGACAGCCCTGAAAGCATGGCTACGGCTCTTGATGCCTTTTATGCAAGCGCTGACTGGCGCAACGGTCCACGCGAAAACATCATTCGTAGTATCGAAACCAGCATTAAAACAGTGATGAAACTGACGCCGGAAAGCGTGGAAGGGCTACGAGGGTAAGTGCAGGTTATCGGAATATAACGTAGTAGTGATAAATCACAGGCGACAGAGATATGATCTGCCGCCTGAATATTCATTATTTTTTAGACGGCATATGATCCGCCTCAAACTTTCCTTTTTTCGAACGCCGCTTAAAGTCACTGTATAACTCAACATCCAAAAACCTCACCAGCGGTTTACTCAGATAAATATAAATCGGCGGCATGCCGTGCGGCAGATTAACCAGGATGTAATCATCGAATGATTGTTCATCCGGGATCGGCAGTGAGGTTGAGGTGCTGCCTATTTCTTCCGCGCCGGGTAACGGTAATACTGTGCTAAGAGTAGGGCTTTATACCGTTAGCTTTTTGTGGCTACTGTATTATTTTACCTTGTTTAAAAGCCTCCTTAGCTTCATTCAAACTCATTTTGTTCGCTCCACCACGCCTGTCAGGATTTTTAGACTGAAAAGGGTCATCTTCCCAATTACAGGTGGGACAGATGTCATGCTCACCCAAAGCTTCGAATACCTTTTCACCACAGCATGGGCAAGGATAGTCATCAGTCATTGTCTTCACCTGCAGACATCTGAATAACGTAATTATCAGTATCAAATATTGTTTCAAATAGTATACCGAGGGATGCAGCTTGCACCTTATTCACGTTAAACACCGCAACACCATTGATGAAATCCATTTTATCCTCTTCATCCCAACCCATTATTTTTGAAATAGGGTCCAGTTTTTTTTTCGGGATGTTTACCTCTAAAATCAAGTCTTCTGTTTGCTTATCAAACAAATCAATCGTGTAAATAATCATTATTTTTCTACCTTTCTTGCTGGATCTGCAGGTTTCGTTTGTTTGCCGGTTACGGGATCAAATTCACCTAAATGATTACGCCCGCTTTTATCATAAACTTCGACAGTTCCATGTTGAGAATCCCATTCGTAGATCGTCTTTTTTGAGTCTTTCCAACGATACCGGAACTTTCCTCCGCCCTTGATTAGGGTCTTACTTACTGCTTTCTTAGCATCAGGAAATGCTGGCAATGGAGGATTTCCTTTTGGTGCCACATGGTATTTGTGGTCATTACTCAGATAAATATAAATCGGCGGCATGCCGTGCGGCAGATTGACCAGGATGTAATCATCAAATGATTGTTCATCCGGGATCGGTAGCGAGGTTGAGGTGCTGCCCATTTCTTCCGCGCCGGGTAACGGTAATACGGTGATGGTCGAAGGTAAATACGGCTCATCACGATTACCGGTATTGCCTGGCGCTTTAAACTCAAGCTCGTCGGGCGTCCAGATGATGGCGGGCTTTTCCGCGCCATCCGCCCAGAACTCATAGTTACCCGTGAATATGTTCCGCCGCATGGCGCGTACACGAACCTGATCCAGACCGCTGTCAGCGCCGGTGTGATAAGCCACGGGAATTAACCGACCATATTTATCCTTCACCCACTTAAAACGGATCCGCGTCGGGGCGGACTTTCCGGCCAGCGCCGCAAGCTGGCTGTCGCTTAAAATATCCTCTTCACCGGCGTTCAGCTTGTTCGAGTAAAACGTCCCGATAACACCGACGGTGACCGGATTCACGAACAGGCTGCCGAGGCGGATCGACGTCACCCCGCGCAGAGCACTCATGCCCGACGCAATGAGCTTAGCGCCACCGCCCGTTGCTACGGGTATTGCCAGCGGCATACCAGACTGAGCGGGTGCATCAGCCTTCGCGCCAAATATCTTTTTGTACCAGGGCTTTTTATCACCGGCTGGCTTCTTGCGCTTCGTCGCCTGCGCGTGCTGCTCAACTTCGGGCTTTATGCCTGCGACCGGCGTCGGCACCCCGTAAGACAATCGCCCGAAGTTATGATGCTGCTCCTCGCAGGTTCGTGCTTCGGTATTCCCTGCGCCACATTCAGCCGATTTTGCAAACACCGGCATCGAACGTCTGGCCTGTTCTGCCGCTTCTTTCTCAGCCTGAACCAGCAATACCGCGGCACGCTCTGCTTCCCACTTTTCACGCGCCAGTTCGGCAGGTGATTTACCTCTCCCCATCCACTGTCCGGCTGGCGCGATAACCCGGTTCGTCCCCGGCGGGCAACCACATAAAACATCCGAACCGTCCACGGCAGAAGCGAGGCCGTCATAGGTGGAATGCGGTTCTCCGCTGGTGATTTTTCCGCGACGACCGCATTTCGGGCAGTCGGTCGTAGCATCACCGATGCGGATCACGCCAAGCCCGTGTTCCGTCGCATTGGGCAGAGAGGTCAGGCACACCGCGCCTGTCGTGGTTTTGTCGCCGTGCAGCGCCTGCCCGCGACCATAACAATTTGAGCGATACCCCATCCGTTACGCGCCGGTAACGGCAAGAAAATCTACTGCCATCGGGACATCTTTTCGGGCAACCAGGTAGCAACTGCCCTGCGGCGTACTGATAATTTTATCGCCGTTATCCAGCATGCTGCCGACTAAGGCAAATCCACGATTCCCCTCACAAAACTGCTGGCCTGCGCTGGTGGTAATCTTTGCCGTGCTGCCATCGGCATAAGTGACTTCATCCTGCTCAAGGGCAAACGCCGCTTCAGTGCCATTCTCAAGGGTGACTTTACCCGTACTGCTGGCTTTGGTGACTTTGCCACCGCGGGCAGTCAGGCTGCCTGGAACTGCCAGCCGGTAAATCGCAATAACAGGATGCTGACGGGCAAACGCTGCCTGTTCCTCAACAACTGCCCTCGCGCTTTCATCCATTTCAGCCAGTTGTTCAGCCGTGAAAGGTGGGGTATTGATGACATCCAGTAATTCCTGATTCAGTTCATTAGTGAATTGCATTTCCATATTTATTTTCCGTCCATTGAGGTGAGTTTCGCCGGTATGATAATCAGCTAAAATAAACACCCACAACGAACAATAAATATAAAACCATAAACCTTGAGCTAAATCATAAGATATAAGTCATTTAAGTTATTCGAGTTATTCGAGTTATTCGAGTTATTCGAGTTATTTATACAAACAGATAATACGAATACTCATATTAATTATTATTTAAAAATGATTCATATAAAATATTTATAGCACAAACAGTCACATAAATTATTTCAAACAAGATAAATTCAAAGTCAAAATTCAGCCATCGCAGAAAATAACACATAATAATTAATGGATATAGAATGAAAATTGTCGTCATTTTTTATCATTTGCCCTCTTTTCTGGTACTCCTGATGCAAAAAAACTGTACCGAACGTGATGCAGAAGCAGCAGATATTGCAGTGGACAATCTCGATTCATGGGATGCCCTACATAAAAACCACATCGCTTACGCACAATGTGACGATGGCAGTATCGCAAAAGGAAATTCAGTAGCGATGGCGCGGAGACTTACCGATAAATGGCAGGAAATCGCTAAGCTGCAATCTCTGAGAAATCGCGATTCAGGATTTGAAAATATATTATGAGGCATATTGATGCGACGCTGGATGCGGATGACGCAGATACCCGTCAGCTTCTAAACAACGTTTTCCCGACAGAAGTCCGCCACTGTTTAATTTCGGTAACTACACTCTCTGGCGTGACTGGGTTATCTCCTTCAGGATAAAAAATTAAATCAGTCCCTGAAGGATGCCCGGTAACCCGACTGAAATTTTCCAGTAAACTGTCCTGATATGACTCGCTGCCATGCACGTCGAAAATATCTTTCACCAGCGCAACAAATTCGGCTTCCGAGTACTCTTCAAACTTATCTTTGAGCTGCATGTTTTTCCTTTATTTGTATTCAGGTGGCTCCTGAGAGTCATTCGTTATCCAAAACAGCCCGAACCCGCGCTTTAAGTTCATCAGCATCAAACTCATACTTATCACGATCATTGTCAGGATTGAATTGATCTGCGAGACAGAAAATGGTCGAGCATTTTTCACTGTCCTGATAGTTATCTTTCAGCGAATCGCCATTTTCACCCTCAGCTTTCCATAGCATCTGATAAGGGTCAGCAAAATCTTCGGCTGAGATTTCGCCATTAATAAATGATCTGGCGAAGGTTAAAAGTTTCTGGCTCATTTTGGGCTCCCTAAGATTGAAAACACTAAACTGACTGCTTTCTACTTTCATGGAATGCAATAGTCAGCGCATCTTCTTCGGCATAAAAATATGCCACCGGCACATCCAACCCAGCAAGAATGCCTGACACGTATTGAGAAAGCGCTGCACACAAGCGTGCTTCCCTGAGTCTTTTAAATGGATAAGTTGAAACGCCAAATGGTGCCGATAATAGGAGTCGAACCTACGACCTTCGCATTACGAATGCGCTGCTCTACCAACTGAGCTATATCGGCTTTTTTGAAAGGTGCCGGGGCTAGGGGTAACAAATTATGCAAACCGCTGACGTCCGTCAAGCGCCGATCGGGATGTTTGGTGAGTTCTTAATCACCCTGCGCACAATATGGATATAACGCCGGTTCTGATGCAGCAAAAACGTTTGGGCGAACGGGGAGCAGGCGCAGAAACGGAACTAAAGGGAGAAGTTAAAAGATTGAAAATCAGGGAGTGCGAGAAGATAAATGGTGCCGACTACCGGAATCGAACTGGTGACCTACTGATTACAAGTCAGTTGCTCTACCTACTGAGCTAAGTCGGCATTTTGAAGTGTTACCGGGGAACTACGGGGCATAAACTATTCAAATCTCCGACGTCCGTCAAGCCCCCGGCGGTGCGTATGCTGCTTTTCTCATCAGCACACGCACTTTGATGAACTGACTGCTTAAGCTTTCGCCAGCGGTTCGCGGAAGAAACTGATCAGGGCGTTGTAAATCTGATAGCGGTTTTTCTCCAGCACCATCATGTGCGTGGCTTCACCGATTTCCAGCCAGCGTTTATCCGGTGAGCCGGTGGCGCACAGGAACCATGCCTGTGCCAGTTCGACGGGCACATCAATATCCCATTCGCCGTGGATTAACATCAGCGGCACGCCGATATCGGCCGGATCGTAAAACGGTTTTCCCGCCGCCCAGTAATCGCGGATATCCTGAATCGGACCGTTGCTGGCGCGGATTGATTGCTGTGCCCGAAGTGCGTCATCCGGCTCGTCGCTGACGGTTTTTTCCAGCCATGCCTCAAATCCCCCTTCCGGGATCAGCCCTCCCCGCTTGCACTGTGGCGCTCCGCTAATCCAGCGTTCACGCGCCGCACCGGCATTGACGATGCGCCACGCGTTCAGTTCGCCACCGGGGTCGAGCGGCAGCGGTTTATCGCTTACCCATTGCGGGGCAATCAGCCCTAAACGCCTGACTTTATGGCCGTTCTGCGTGGTGTACGTACCGGTGACGCTGCCGCCCCACGACATCCCGATCACGTTAACCTGTGAAAGCCCGTTCGTTCTGAGCACAAAATTGACGGCGCTGCTGAAATCGCGCACGGCGACATCTGTTCTCACCGCAGGTGCGTTGAGGGTGGCGGCCTGAAGCATTTCCACCGGACGGGTCGAGCCGCCATAACCGCGTACATCGACGGCGTACACATCAAAACCGGCGCGGGCGAGTGCATCGGCAAAAGAGGCGCCTTCCAGCGGCGTGTCAAACAGGCTGCCGGAGGAATAAGTCGCGCCGTGCATCATGACGATGGTGCTGGCTTCGCTGAATTTTTGCTCCCCTTTGCGGTGCTTGTGCAAAAGATGCAACCGGATGCCGTCGGTATCAGACGGGATCAAAAAGCTTTCGCTGAAAATATCGGAATTGCTCATCGGGTTTTCCTTCTCAGAGTGGCTGCCAGCTCAGGCCACGGGCATCCTGACGGATTTTGCCCGCAGAGGAACCGGCGAAATGGGTGGTGAAAACGGTGGCCTGATGGCTCAGGGCAAACTCAATTGCCTTATGGCGTGAGGCTGTCGCCTGTGCCGGTTCTTCGCAGAACACCGAATCCCAGTCAGGGCGCGCGAGCTGAAGCGGATGGTGCATCACATCGCCCCAGAAAAAGGCCGTTTCACCTTCAGAGGTAAAGGCGAAAGAGAAATGATCATGGCTGTGGCCTGGCGTGCGGATGATGGCGAACCCCGGAATGGCCGTGGCGTCATCAGCATGTATCCGCTGATCGAGACCGGCCGCCACGACCGGCTCAACGCTGTCGGCAAAGATGCCGTCGCTAGGATCCCGGACGTTGTTCGGATCGGCGTAAAACTGGTATTCGGCTTCAGAAAACAGATAACGCGCGTTCGGGAAAGTCGGCACCCAGCGGCCATTCTCCAGCCGCGTATTCCAGCCGACATGATCAACGTGCAGATGTGACAGCAGTACCACATCAACATCTTCCGGTTCGACGCCCGTCGCCCGCAGGTTATCCAGCCAGCCCGTCTTCAGCTGATTGAACAACAGGTTCAGTGGACGCAATTTATCGTTGCCGGATGCGGTATCAATCAGCACCGTCTGCGTGCCGGTCTGCACCAGCCAGCTGTGGGTGCTGAGCATCAGTTCTGAGGCATCTGCGCCAAAAAAATCTGCCGGTAATGTTTTCGCGGCATCCTGAATAGCATCAGCATTCCATTGCGGAAAAAGCGACGATCCGGGATCTTGCAATGTCATCTCGGGGATCTTAGTGATTCTGGCGCTGCCGATCGGGTAAGTTTCTGGCACACTCATTTTATGACCTTATCTGGTGACAACCTTGTGGTGTGGGGTCATCCTCCCTGTTTCAGCACGGGCGAACAAGATGGCAATGCCGAAAGCAGGATTGCTGATATTGCAACGATAAAAAAATGAAAGGGCCGGAATGGATAAGCTGGAAAATATGCGCACGTTCGTGCAGGTGGTGGATTCAGGGTCATTCAGCCGTGCGGCGGAACTGATGGATTTACCGAAATCCACGGTAACGCGGCAGGTGCAGGCGCTGGAAAGCGAACTGGGCGTGAAGCTGCTGCACAGGACGTCGCGCCGTTTAAGCATGACGGAACAGGGCGAAGCCTATTATCACGGAGCAATACGGCTGCTTGATCAGATGGAGATTCTCGACAGCAATGTGCAGGCGGCAACGCAGGCTCCGCGCGGCAAAATCCGCGTCGAGATGCCGAATGCGATTGCTTATCGGCGGGTGATCCCCGCCCTGCCCGGCTTCCTGATGCATTATCCCGACGTTCAGGTTGAGGTGAGCGTCGGTAACCGCACCGCCGATCTGATTGCGCAAAACATCGATTGTGTGATCCGTATCGGTGAGCTGCATAACGATGCGCTGATCGCCCGGTCGCTTGGGGTTTTACCGATGATCACCTGTGCCGCACCGGCGTATCTGCAAAAACACGGCGTGCCTGAACATCCGCAGGATCTTATCCTCGACCATACGCTGGTGCAGATCGCCTCGCCACAAACCGGACGGGTATTTGAACATCAGGTGTTTAAGGATCAGCAGTGTGTCACCGTTCGCGGGCGCTGGCAGTTCTCAGTTAATGATTCCACCGCAGCGCTGACCGGTGCCATTGCGGGGCTTGGCGTGCTGACGACGTATCGCTTTCTGGCACAGGAAGCGCTGGATAACGGCGCGCTGGTGCCGCTGTTTCCTGAATGGGCGGATGAACAGGTGCCGGTGCATATTGCCTGGCCGAAGAACAGGCATTTGCCGTCAAAGGTGCGGTATTTTATCGAATGGGTCAGGGCGTTGTTTCAGGAATGATGGTGTTCAGCAGGGATAAGCGATCGCACCGGTTTCATCATGCTGAATCCACCGGTGCCAGTCAGTTACGGACGGACTAAATCGTCGCCGTAACCAATCCATTTGTAGGTCGTCAGGGCTTCTAATCCCATCGGGCCGCGGGCGTGCAGTTTTTGTGTGCTGACTGCCACTTCTGCGCCTAAACCGAATTGTCCGCCGTCGGTAAAACGGGTGCTGGCGTTGACGTAAACCGCAGAGGAATCTACTTCACGCACGAACCTGTCCGCGCTGCTGATGGAACGGGTAAGGATCGCATCGGAATGCTCGGTGCCGTAGGTGCGGATATGCGCCACGGCGGCGTCCAGATCGGCCACTACCGTCACGTTCAGATCCAGCGACAGCCATTCATCCGAATAATCTTCTTCGGTCACCGCCAGCACTTTCGCCGGGCCGTTTTGCAGATACGGCATCGCAGATTCGCTGGCGTGTAACGTAACGCCTGCGCGGTGCATTTTGTCGCTCAGTTCCGGCAGGAAGCGGGCGGCAATCGCCTGATGCACCAGCACGGTTTCCAGGCTGTTACAGGCGCTCGGGCGCTGTACTTTCGCGCTTTCCAGCACGGTCAGCGCTTTGTCGAAATCGACGCTTTCATCCACAAACGTATGGCAAACGCCGATACCGCCGGTGATCACCGGGATGGTGGATTGTTCGCGGCAAAGTTTATGCAGCGCCGCGCCACCGCGTGGGATCAGCATATCGACGTATTTATCCAGACGCAGCAGTTCCGCCACCAGTGCACGATCGGGGCTGTCGATGGCCTGAACGGCGGCTTTAGGCAGTCCGCATTCCTCCAGCGCCATCTGAATGACGTTAACCGTCGCCTGATTGGTGTGGTGCGTTTCTTTACCGCCGCGCAGGATAACGGCATTGCCGGTTTTCAGGCACAGGCTGGCGACATCGATAGTGACGTTCGGGCGCGCTTCATAAATCACGCCGATCACGCCGAGCGGTACACGGCGGCGTTCGAGACGCAAACCGCTGTCCTGCTGTGAACCATCAATCACCTGCCCGACCGGATCGCTCAGACGGCAGACATCACGCACGTCGCTGGCAATCGCCGAAAGACGCGCGGGGGTCAGCAGCAGGCGGTCCAGTAATGCCTCGCTCATGCCGCTTTCGCGGGCAGCAGCCATGTCGAGTTCGTTAGCAAGAATAATGCTCTGGCTGTTGGCCTCAAGCATGTCGGCCATCAGCATCAGCGCACGATTTTTCTGCGCGGTGCTGAGGGTGGAAAGCTGCCAGGACGCGGCTTTCGCGGCCTTGCCCATCTCGTTAAGCATCTGTGGCTCCTTAACTGACAATCATGTCGTCACGGTGAACGGCAACCGGGCCGTATTCGTAACCGAGAATTTCACTGATCTGCTGAGAGTGATGACCGGCAATCATGCGCATCGCATCGCTGTTATAGCGGCTGACACCGTGCGCGAGGTCGCGTCCGTTCAGGTTGCGGATGCGGATCACTTCGCCACGCGAGAAATCGCCTTTCACTTCGCGGATCCCTTTTGGCAGCAGCGAACTGCCGCGCTCCATCATGGCGGAAACCGCGCCGTCGTCGATGGTGATTTCACCGGCTGGCGGTGCACCAAAGATCCAGCGCTTACGGTTTTCCAGCGGCGTCTCCATCGCGTGAAAACGTGTGCCGACGGAAACGCCGTTAATCACATCGCCAATCACGCCCGGCAGGTTGCCCGCAGCAATAATGGTATCGACGCCCGCCCGGCACGCGACATCTGCCGCCTGCAGTTTGGTGGCCATGCCGCCGGTACCGAGACCGGAGACGCTGTCGCCCGCCACACCGCGCAGTTCATCATCAATGGTCATGACTTCGCGGATCAATTCAGCTTCAGGATTGGTCCGCGGATCTGCGGTAAACAGACCACGCTGATCGGTCAGCAACAGCAATTTATCGGCACCCGCCAGAATAGCGGCCAGTGCGGAAAGATTGTCGTTATCGCCGACTTTAATTTCAGCGGTGGCGACCGCATCGTTTTCATTAATGACCGGCACGATATGGTTATCGAGCAGCGCGTGCATGGTGTCGCGGGCATTCAGGAACCGCTCGCGGTCTTCCATGTCGGCACGCGTCAGCAGCATCTGACCAATGTGGATGCCATAAATCGAGAACAATTGCTCCCACAGCTGGATCAAACGACTTTGCCCGACGGCAGCCAGCAGTTGTTTGGAAGCAATGGTGGCGGGGAGTTCGGGGTAGCCAAGATGTTCACGCCCGGCAGCAATCGCGCCCGACGTGACAATCACAATCCGGTGCCCTGCCGCATGTTGCTGCGCGCACTGGCGGACAAGCTCAACAATGTGAGCACGGTTGAGGCGGCGCGAGCCGCCAGTGAGCACGCTGGTGCCCAGTTTTACAACCAGTGTCTGACTACCACTCATAATCGTTCCATTAGTGTGAAAAAGAAGGGCTTCTTTGTCTTTGTAACAGCAGAGAAGCGTTATGCCAAACGGCATAACGCTATAATAGCAGCATTCATGATGGGAATGGGTAGTACAGAAAGTCAGGCGGAGAGCTTCACAGGTTCTTCGCTGAAATCATCAGCAGGTTCCAGTTTGAGGGACATCTCTTCGATCATGGCATTCAGGTTTTTGTGGAACCCTTTCAATGTCGTCTCAAGCTTCTCTCGCACTTCAGCATCTTTAATGTTTTGCACTTTCCAGATGCCGTCTTTATCAAACAATCCGAAATGATAAACATAGGTAAAACGTTCGGCTTCAGCCTGCAATTCAATCCACCAGCCCCAGAATTCACGCTTTTCCGGCGCAGGCTTCACGTTCACACAGACAGCTAAACAGTCAAAGAAAAAGCGGTCGTTCTCGCATTTCCCTTCTCTGATGTACGGTCCCAGTGTACCGAAACGTTTCATTAGCCTGCTTTTAGGATGACCGCTTGGTAACGTCATAGTACAACCTCCATTGAAAGACGATCCTTTTTAGCAAAACGTTAGGAATTAGCAACTATTAAGTTAACGCATATGCTTTTGCAACCACCCACAAATCTCATGTAAAGCGCTGTCAAAATGCGCATAAAGCGGCTCGCTGCGGATGGTCAAAAGCTTGCCGTCAGCGGAAGAATCCGCAATCAGCTTAGCTTCGCTCTTCGGACTGAATATATCGTTCTCCCAGTATGCGGCCAGGATGGGCGTCGGCGTTCTGCGTCCGAGCAATCCCTGCGTTTTCAGAGAATAACGATTAAGTTCGGTTTTCAGCGCCGAGTCGGACGCGCTCGACATGCCGATGCGGCTCGCCAGCACATCTATATACATGTCCGGCACCTGCTCCTGACATTTCGGGTCGCTCAGCAGCGTATGCACCAGCGCACCCAGCGTGGCCACTGCCCGCACGCGGCGCGGTTCGAGATACGCCAGACGCACCGCGACGTTCGCACCAAAACGGTAACCGAGCAAACTGACGCGGCTGGCATCGACCCAGGGCACATCCGAAAGCTGCATCAGCACCTGCTGATGCAGGAAGCTGGTGTCCTGCGTCAGTTTCCACTTCGATGAAAAACCGATCGACGGCATGTCGATGGTCAGCATCGCGATGCCCATCGGCGCGAGATATGAACGGAACAGGCGCTGATGGTCACTCTGTAAGGTGTCGAGACCGCCACACACCAGCACCGTCGGGAACGGTGCTTTCCCTTCGGCTGGCAGGTGCAGGAAACCGGTGATAGGGGCACCGCCGGGGATCTTAAATTCCAGCTCTTTCAGTTCGTAAGGCGAATGTTCCGAGGATTTTTCAAAGGCTTTATTGGCCAGCGCTTGCGCCTGTTCCGCCAGCGTATCGCCTTTCAGATGCGGATAACCGGCGATGCTGTAAAGGTTGGCGGCTTTCAGCCAGTATTCGCTCGCCACATCCGCATCTTTCTCTTCGGCGGCTTTTTGCTGCCAGTACATCGCCTGATTTGACCATTCGTAGATCCAGTTGCCATTGCGGTAACCAATCACGGTATCGAGCAGCAACGGATCGCTGTGCTCCGCCTGGGAGACAGCAATGCGCGACAGCACTTCTTCCACTTCCAGCGGATCAACCCCGCGCCACATCCACATCAGACGGTTAATCGTGCGGTACCAGCAATGAACCGTGTCGCCTTCCAGCGCAGAATGCATCGGCGGGTGCGTATTATGGTGATGAACGCGATGAACCAGCGTTGATGTTTCCGGGTATTTGAAGGAAGGTTTAAACAGTTTTTCCGTAAGATTGGCTGGAGCCATGATGCAAGATCCTCCGTTAGCAAGCAGCAGGTCGCCCGCAGGCGATCATTTCTGGACGGGATTATAACCCGCCCACGTTGCGACAAGTGAGGGGTGAGGTCAAGCGGAAAGGATTTCAAGGCAACAAAAGCAAAACGCCCGGCAATAAGCCAGGCGTTAAATTAGAGGAATATTAACAGTGGAGGATTATTTTCCTACCAGAGGTGGCACGAATACCACGCCCATATCCCACGGCTGTTCGATCCAGGTGTTCTGCGGGATGTCGATCACATAGTCATCAACCAGCGGTGCGCCAGCCGGTTTCGCGAAGATCGTGATGAAATGCGCTTTCGGGTACATTTCGCGGATGGCTTTCGCGGTGCCGCCGGTATCCACCAGATCGTCGATCACGATGAAGCCTTCACCGTCGCCTTCTGCGCGTTTCAGCACCTGCATTTCGCGCTGATTATCATGGTCGTAGCTGGAGATACATACGGTATCCACATGACGGATGCACAGCTCGCGAGCCAGCAACGCTGCCGGAACCAGGCCACCACGGCTGACTGCAATAATGCCTTTCCATTGTTCTGCCGGCAGCAGGCGTTTAGCCATAGTGCGCGCGTGGATTTGCAGCATGTCCCAGGTTACAACGTATTTTTCGCTCATAAAGGTGTCCCAGCCAGTGAATTAACGGCTTCTAAAAAAATAATGGGGGGAAAAAAGGTTGCGCGAGATTATAGTGAGTCCGGTTCACAAAAACCAGCGATTATCTGGCTTCAGCCGCCCAAAAATCCCGGAATTTCTCCCCGTCCCCGCGCACAGGTTAAGATTAAGTGATATTCTGTCAGGCCACTCGCCACACAGTCTGGCGGGGATTACTTAACCTTAAACCTACAGCATCTCAGTCAGTTCCCCTGCAAACGGAGCCTGAATGAGCTGACTGTCACAGGAGACTTATAGTGTCTGAACTGTCTCAGCTTTCGCCACAACCGTTGTGGGATATTTTTGCCAAAATTTGTTCAATTCCGCACCCTTCCTATCATGAAGAAGCGCTGGCAAAACACATCGTTGAATGGGCACAGGAAAAAGGTATCCACGCTGAGCGTGATGAAGTTGGCAACATTTTGCTGCGCAAACCCGCCACCAAAGGCATGGAAAACCGCAAAGCCGTTGCACTGCAGGCTCACCTCGATATGGTGCCGCAGAAAAACAACGATACTGTTCATGATTTCACTAAAGATCCGATCCAGCCCTTCATCGAAGACGGTTGGGTAAAAGCCCGCGGCACCACGCTGGGTTCTGATAACGGTATCGGTATGGCGTCCGCGCTGGCGGTTCTGGCTGATGACAGCGTAGAACACGGCCCGCTGGAAGTGTTGCTGACCATGACCGAAGAAACCGGCATGGCAGGCGCATTCGGCCTGCAACCGAACTGGTTACAGTCTGAAATTCTGATCAACACCGATTCTGAAACCGAAGGCGAAATCTACATGGGTTGCGCTGGCGGGATTGATTTTACCGCCACACTGCCGCTGAGCCGTGAAGCGGTTCCGGCCGGTTTCAGCACGCTGAAACTGACCCTGAAAGGCCTGAAAGGTGGCCACTCCGGCGCGGAAATCCACTTAGGTCTGGGCAACGCCAGCAAACTGCTGGCACGTTTCCTGGCAGACAACGCTGATACTCTTGGTCTGCGCCTGCTCGACTTCACCGGCGGCACACTGCGTAACGCTATCCCGCGTGAAGCGATTGTGACCCTTGCTGTTGCTGCTGATAAAGCAGACGCGCTGAAAGCGGCAGCACAAGAATTCCTGGCAACGATTCAGTTCGAACTGTCAGCGGTAGAGAAGAAAATTGCCTTCGTGGTGGAAGCGGCTGAAAGCAACGCTAAAGCGCTGACCGCAGAAACTCAGGGTAAATTCCTTGCCCTGCTGAACGCGACGCCAAACGGCGTGATCCGCATGAGTGATGACGTGAAAGGCGTGGTAGAAACCTCGCTGAACGTCGGTGTTGTCACCATGAAAGATGACGAAGTGGCGATCAACAGCCTGATCCGCTCGCTTATCGACAGCGGTAAAGAATATGTGGTCAGCATGCTCAATTCACTGAGTGAACTGGCTGGCGCGAAAAGCCTGGCAAAAGGCAGCTATCCTGGCTGGAAACCTGAGCCGAATTCACCAGTGATGACGCTGGTGCGTGAAACTTACCAGACGCTGTTCAATAAAACTCCGAACATCATGGTGATCCACGCCGGTCTGGAATGCGGTCTGTTCAAAAAACCGTACCCGGACATGGACATGGTTTCCATCGGGCCAACCATCACCGGGCCACACTCGCCGGATGAGCAGGTGGAAATCGCCAGCGTCGAGCTGTACTGGAAACTGCTGACGGCCCTGCTGAAAGCGATTCCTGAACGCGGTTAATACTCGATCGGTCCCCTAAATCATTCGGGCTGTATCAAGGCGGCAACTGAGTAAATCCCCGGGAGCATACACAAGTATGTGACCGGGGTTTGCGAAGGCAGCCAACGCAGAGACAGTTTGAAGGATGACGGGGATTATTCCCAGGGAAGCAGAAGCTGCCGCTCTATTTGCGGATCCTGCAACGTCACATGCAATCCCACCAGCCTGACTCCCCTTCCGCCACGCCTCTGTTCCCAGGCTTCACGCGCGACCTTCAGCAGATCTTCTTTATTCAGCACCGGCCAGACGTGTTCCTGCGTGGTCTGCTGGAAATCATGGAATTTGAGTTTTACACCCTGCCTCGCGATGCGCAGATCCGGGCTGACACGGCTTAAACGTGTTTGCAGTTCAGGATACAAACGTTCGATCAGCGACACGCATTCTTCCCAGCTGTGGATATCTTCTGCCAGTGTGCGTTCAACGCCGACCGATTTACGTAACCGCTCGGGGGAAATTTCACGTTCATCGATACCCTGACAGCGTTCCCACAGCACACGGCCAAATTTGCCAAAGCGTTTAAGCAGTTTTGCCAGATCATAACGCTGCACATCGCCGCAGGTGATCAGCCCCTGCTCCTGCAAACGCTGAGCGGTGACTTTGCCGACGCCGGGGATTTTACTCAGCGGAAGATCCTGTAAAAACGCCCCGACTTTTTCCGGCGTGATCACAAACTGACCGTTGGGCTTGTTCAGATCCGAGGCGATTTTTGCCAGAAATTTGATCGGCGCGATGCCCGCAGATGCCGTCAGATGGATCTCATCGAAAATGGCCTGACGGATTTCAGCAGCGATAAGCGTTGCAGAGCCGTTGCATTGCGTCGCGTGGGAAACATCCAGATAAGCTTCATCAAGTGACAACGGTTCGATCAATGGCGTATAACGCGCAAAGATTTCGCGGATATGGTTTGACGCTTCTTTATAGGCCTCCATTCGGCCGGGGATCACTTTCAGGTGCGGGCAAAGTTTCAGTGCCATGCCGGTGGGCATCGCGCTGTGCACGCCAAATTTGCGGGCAGGATAATTAGCGGTGCTGATAACACCACGGCGGTCACGACTGCCGCCAATGGCAATAGGAATGTCGCGCAGGGAAGGATCATCGCGCATTTCGACCGCAGCGAAAAAGCAGTCCATATCCACATGAATGATTTTACGCATAACCCTCCCCCTCAATAACTGTATAAGTATACAGTTGAATACAGGGATGTCCAACATAGAAAATGAGGGTTAGTTTGACTTAATTAATCACCATTAATGGCAACGTAATAATTTTCCTATTCCTAAAGTCATTATTCATTATTTGGTGATTGCTAAAAATTTAATCAGTATTAATATGACAGCGTTTCCGACAGACAGTACATAAGAAGAAAATCAGTGGCGGTCTTACAGGCAGTTCAGCTGTAGACAAAATAATCAAAATTATTACCGAGCAGGACTTAGAATGATCAGAATCGCGCTGTTTCTTGCGATGCTCCTCAGTTTGCCTTTATTTACAGCAAATTACGCCGTGGCCAGCGATGCTGTCCCGGTCAACGCGGCACTAAAAAAACAATTACTGGGTGCACCTGTTTATATCCAGATCTTCAAACAGGAACGTAAACTCGAATTGTATGCTCAGCTCGACGGCGAATTTCGTCTGATCGGCAGTTATGGCATCTGCGATTTTTCCGGCGGTTTGGGAAATAAACGTCGCGAAGGCGATTTCAAAAGCCCGGAAGGTTTCTACAACGTGGATATTCACCACCTGAAACCCGACAGCCGCTTTTATCGCGCCATCAACATCGGTTTCCCCAATGCTTATGATATCTCGCAGGGTTATTCAGGTAAGTATCTGATGATCCACGGTAACTGTAAGTCTATTGGTTGCTACGCCATGACCGACGGCTACATGGACGAAATATTCACCTACGTACAGGCGGCATTCCAGTTCGGGCAACGCAATTTAAAGATTAGCATTTACCCGTTCAGGATGACCGATGCCAACATGAAGGCGCATAAAAACTCCAGCTATTACAGTTTCTGGAACCAGTTACAGCCGGGATATGCGTACTTTGAGAAACACCATCAGCCACCAAATGTCGTGGTCACTGACGGTAGATATGAAGTGCTACAACCGTTGTCCAATACCCCGCTGCCTTCACAGCTGGCGTTCGCCCCGATGAAATAATGCGAATTCACCTGGAGCAATTTTGTTCCAGGTTTCGTTCGCCGTCAGCGGTTGCGTGGCAATCACGGTGACGACATCATCCGGTGTCGTCTGCTGCTGAAAATCAATTTCCACATCCTGATCCAACAACGTTGCCTTGCCGAAAGGCGCACGCCGCGTGATCCAGTGCAAATTCGTCGAGCAATAGGCCATCACGAAATTGCCATCCGACAGCAACATGTTAAACACCCCTTTCTGCCGTAATTCATCAGCCAGCGACGCAATATAGCGAAACACTGGCGGCCAGCTTGCAGGGCGGCGCGGATAGCGTTGGGTGAGTTTGTGCAGTAACCAGCAGAAGGCGTATTCGCTGTCGGTCTGGCCCACCGGACGCAGCGTACCGGTATCGAGCTGACGATAACCACGAAGCTGACCGTTGTGCGCATAAGTCCAGTTGCGTCCCCACAGTTCGCGGGTAAACGGATGAGTATTTTCCAGCGCGACTTCACCACGGTTTGCCTGACGGATATGAGAAATCACCGCGCAGGATTTGATCGGATATTCCTGAACAAGGCGGGCAATGGGCGAATTAAAGCTTGGCGTCGGATCTTTAAAAGTACGACAGCCATTCCCTTCATAAAAGGTGATGCCCCAGCCGTCTTTATGCGGGCCGGTCCCGCCACCACGCTGCACTAATCCACTGAAACTGAAACAAATATCAGTAGGAACGTTAGCGCTCATCCCGAGCAATTCGCACATCACCAGCCTCCTTTACGGCAAAAGGCTTATGCCTTTGCCATCTCTTTTTCGATCAGAAGAATCAAAATATGAATGACTTTGATGTGGATTTCCTGCACGCGGTCAGCGAAACCAAAGTGCGGAACGCGGATTTCCACATCGGCTGAACCGTCCATTTTCCCGCCATCTTTACCGGTCAGGGTGATAACTTTCATGCCTTTAGCACGTGCGGCTTCGATGGCTTTGATCACGTTACCGGAATTACCGGAAGTGGAAATGCCCAGCAGAACGTCGCCCTTCTGGCCTACGGCTTCCAGATAACGGGAAAAGATGTATTCGTAACCGAAATCGTTGCCGACGCAAGAGATGTGGCTGACGTCAGAAATCGCAATTGCCGGATAGCCCGGACGGTTTTCACGATAGCGGCCTGTCAGTTCTTCGGCGAAATGCATGGCATCGCAGTGTGAACCCCCGTTACCACAGGAAATCACTTTCCCACCCGCTTTGAATGAATCGGCCAGCAGCACCGCTGCACGTTGAATAGACTCAATATTTGCCGGATCGCTGATGAATTTATTCAGCGTGTCAGCAGCTTCGTTCAGTTCAGTACGGATAATATCCTGGTACATAGCAGCCTCTTTTATGTCCATTTGCAGCCGGTTTCAGCACGGCCGATAGCAATAAAACGTTCCGCTGTGCAGTTTAACGGAAAGCCGAAACAGCGAGAAGCCATGAAGCGGTAATGATTCCGATAGTTTCTGTTTTTGACGCTTCGTGCGGCCGGTTTGTGAGCTGCGTTGTAATTAGTATGTAAACACATTGATAAAGAAATGGGCATGAACTAAAACCATTATATCCCTACAACAGGTCAGACCTCCTACTACTCAGGAGCTTTACTATGATGGTTCTTAGCATTGTTGCATTTATCGTGATCCTTGGTGCGTTGTTCTATCACAAGGTCAATCTCGCCCTGAGCAGCCTGATTTTACTGGCGTTTACGGCGGTTATGGGTGCCATTAATCTGTGGACACTTTGGCTGTTATTGCCGCTGGCGATCATTCTCCTGCCCTTCAATATCCCTGTCATGCGCCGTTCATTGTTCTCCGGCCCGGCGCTTCGCACCTTCCGTAAAGTGATGCCCGCAATGTCGCGCACGGAAAAAGAAGCGATTGAAGCAGGCACCACCTGGTGGGAAGGTGACCTGTTTGGTGGCAAGCCAGACTGGAAGAAATTGCAGGATTATCCTGAGCAGCAACTGACAGAGGAAGAGCAGCGCTTTATTGACGGGCCGGTTGAAGAAGCCTGCCGTATGGCGAATGACTTCCAGATCACCCATGAACTGGCTGATTTGCCGCCGGAACTGTGGGCGTATCTGAAAGAACACCGCTTCTTCGCGATGATCATTAAGAAAGAGTACGGCGGTCTGGAATTCTCGGCTTATGCGCAGGCGCGTGTGCTGCAAAAACTGGCCGGTGTGTCAGGCATTCTGGCGATCACCGTCGGTGTGCCGAACTCCCTCGGGCCAGGCGAATTACTGCAACATTACGGCACCACGGAGCAGAAAGATCACTATCTGCCGCGTCTGGCCGAAGGTCTGGAAATTCCCTGTTTCGCCCTGACCAGCCCGGAAGCGGGTTCTGATGCCGGTGCCATCCCGGACTTTGGTATCGTGTGTAAAGGCCAGTGGCAGGGTAAGGAAGTGCTTGGCATGCGCCTGACCTGGAACAAGCGTTACATCACGCTGGCACCTATCGCCACCGTGCTGGGCCTGGCATTTAAACTGAAAGATCCCGATCACCTGCTCGGCAACGAAACGGATCTGGGCATTACCTGTGCGCTGATCCCAACAGACACCGCCGGTGTTGAAATTGGTCACCGCCACTTCCCGCTGAACGTGCCATTCCAGAACGGTCCGACGCGCGGCAGCGATATTTTTGTACCGATCGATTACATCATTGGCGGCCCGAAAATGGCCGGTCAGGGCTGGCGTATGCTGGTGGAATGTCTGTCTGTCGGTCGTGGCATCACGCTGCCGTCTAACTCTACCGGCAGCCTGAAATCTCTGGCGCTGGCGACCGGGGCTTATGCCTATATCCGCCGTCAGTTCAAACTGCCTATCGGTAAAATGGAAGGTATCGAAGAACCGCTGGCGCGCATTGCCGGTAACGCTTACGTGATGGATGCCGCCGCAACGCTTATCACGAACGGCATTATGCTGGGTGAAAAACCAGCGGTGCTGTCCGCTATCGTCAAATACCACTGTACTCACCGTGGCCAGCGCGCCGTGATGGATGCGATGGATATCACCGGCGGTAAAGGCATTATGCTCGGCAGCAGCAACTTCGTGGCCCGCGCTTATCAGGGGGCGCCGATTGCGATTACCGTGGAAGGTGCCAACATTCTCACCCGCAGCATGATCATCTTTGGTCAGGGTGCGATCCGCTGTCATCCTTATGTTCTTCGTGAAATGGCGGCGGCGGAGAAAAACGATCTGGTTGATTTTGACCGTGCGCTGTTCGGGCATATCGGCCACGTCGGCAGTAACAAAATGCGCAGTTTCTGGCTCGGTCTGACTAACGGCCGCACCAGTGATACGCCGGTCAATGATAAAACCGCCCGTTACTATCAGCACATCAACCGTCTGAGCGCTAACCTGGCATTGCTGGCTGATGTGTCGATGGGCGTGCTCGGCGGCAGCCTGAAACGTCGCGAACGCATTTCCGCCCGCCTCGGTGATATCCTCAGCCAGATGTATCTGGCGACGGCGACGCTGAAACGTTATGACGAAGAAGGCTGTCACGAAGCGGATTTACCGCTGGTACACTGGGGCGTGCAGGATTGTCTGCATCAGGCCGAAGTCGCTATCGACGATCTCCTGCGTAACTTCCCGAACCGTTTTGTGGCTGGCGTAATGCGCCTGGTGATTTTCCCGTTGGGCCGTTCGCACTCCGCACCGTCTGATCGTCTGGATCACCAACTGGCGCGTATTCTGCAGGTGCCTTCAGCGACACGCAGCCGCATCGGTCGTGGTCAGTATCTGACACCCGGCGAGCACAACCCGGTCGGTCTGCTGGAAGAAGCCTTGCAGGATATTCTGGCCGCTGAGCCGGTTCACAAACGTCTGTGCGAAACGATGGGCAAAAAACTGCCGTTCACCCGTCTGGATATTCTGGCGCAAAAAGGTCTGGATGCCGGTCATCTGAGCGCCGACGATGCGCGTATCCTGAGCCGTGCGGAAGAAAGCCGTCTGCGTTCAATCAACGTCGATGAGTTTGAACCTGACGCACTGGCCGCACAAAAACCAGAAGCGGAGAAAGACAGCGTAAAAAAGGCTGAGGCGAAACCCCGCCACACCGAAGCTGCCTGATTTAACTGTTAATCCATAAAAAAACCTGAGTGTTTACGCACTCAGGCTTTTATTATTTATGAAGATACATACATATTACCCTAAATAGTTCGTGTTGCAGAAAGGCGGTAAGCTCACTCACCCTGGGAGTGCAGCCAACGCATCTGTGACGCGAAATATGACGGGTAATCAGAAGTAGTATTTAAAGCGTACCCGCGCCCCATACCGCTCATCGCTGTCATCATCGCCGCTGTAGGTTTTATCTGCTTCCAGCATGGAGACATAAGCGCCCAGATACACGTTGAAGTTTTCCATATCCATCACGTTCGGGATCAGGTAACTGGCGTGAACGGTATGAATGTCGTAGCTGCCCGGTTCATCAAACCAGTCATCGTCGTAATCGGATGCGCGGACGCCATTGATGCTGAAGTCTTCGATTTTGTTGTGCGCATAGATGTAGCCCAGCTCGAAGCGTTTCCATAAGGCATTGGCACCGACGGTGAAGTCTTTTTCATCCGATGCATCCATATAGGCCGTGCTCAGGTTAGCCACCACGCCGTTCTCAGGGTCAGCTTTCTGCCCGTCCCAGGTCATGGTCATGCCATAACCATTACGTTTGGACTGATCAACGAATTCGCCATTTTCACCGGTGTAGCCATACGCATTGTTCACCACGTTGGTTTCCATTGCCGCCGCCACAGAGAACGCATCCCCTTTCCAGGCAATGACCGGACGCAGGTACGCGACGTTTTTATCATTCTCAAGTTGGTTGCCGTGGTAGTTTTGCTCAGCAAACAGTGAGGTGCCGTTTTCCAGCAGGGTGTTCAGCTCGAAATACCAGTTGCCGATATTCTTATTCAGCATGATGTTGCCGCCGCTGTCACTGCGACCGCGCCCTTCTTTCATCATGTAGACATAACCGTAGCCGTCGGCGTACAGATCATTGGCGGTATTCCCGGAGTATTCGACGAAGGTGTCCTGATTAAGCGGGAACATATCGTAAGCTTCGAAGCGGCCGATTTTTGCCATCCAGTTTTTTTCTTCACCGAAGAAGAAAGCGGCATCATCAAGATTCATTGAACCGTTCAGGTCAGCCGTTGGCTGCACAGAGAAACCGGAGAACTGACCATTATCATTTCGACGATAACCATCAAGACCGATTAATAACCGTCCGTTAACATCCCAACGCTCATTATTCCCCGATTTCCAGTTTTTATTGTCACTGGTTCTGACGGAGGTTAATTGCCCGCTGCGGCTCGCACCGTCAACGTTAAATTCCACATCACCGTACAGTTTTAAATTATCGAATCCATTAAGTGTTAATAATTTGTCTTCCGATATGCCATCCTTTTTAACTTCTACCGGACTGGCTTCTTTCACGCGGGCAATTTCCTGCTCGCGCTTAATATCCTGATGCTTCAACTGCTGGATTTGTTTTTCGGCAGTTTCAGCCCGTGTTTCCGCCTGCTGAAGACGCTGCTCAAGCTGTGCCATACGGGCTTCAAGGCTGCTTCCAGACTTGGCGGCAACCGCAGAACCCGAAATGGCGAATCCGACGAATAAGGCCAATAGTTTAATTTTTGTCATAATAAGATATCCTTTTCACTATAAAAATTACCCGCTGCCAGTCAATTAACAGCGGTGTTTTATTTTTTGAAATAGTGCCCTGAGGTATTACGGCGAAGGATGAAGATAGTTTCCGAATTAATATGCTGTCAAAAATAAACTAGAGAAACGTGATGTGGGAAGTAAAATAACGAAATTTCGTCATTACAGAGTAAATAAACGTAAAGCGGGAGCCTTTTAAAAAAGGCTCCCGCTTATTATTCACTATTAAAGTATTCAGTATATAAATATTTATTTCATGAATACTTTATATTCAGCTTTTTTTAGGACGCACTTTCGCCGTCAGCCCTTTCAGGAAATAACGCATCACCTGATCGCCGCACGGACGATAATTTTTGTGGCCTTCTTTGCGGAAGAATGCGCTCAGTTCACCTTCAGACACTTTGAAATCAGCCGCCGTCAGTACAGAAATCATGTCTTCGGTTTTCAGCTCAAACGCCACACGCAGTTTTTTCAGCATGATGTTATTGGTCAGGCGTTTTTCCACTTCCGGTGCCGGGAAGCGATCGTCTTTACCGCGTTTGAAGGTAATCAGGCCATTGAGGAAGTTCGCCATCACTTCGTCAGGCACTTCCATGTAACCTTCTTCGTCTTCTTTTTTCAGATAACGCGACATCACGTCAGGGCTGACGGGCGTACCGGTGGTTTTAAGGATCTCGATCAGCTGGCCTTCGCTTAAATCCAACATGTAGCGCACGCTGCGTAAGACATGGTTATGCATCATAATTCTGTATTCCTGTTAAAAGTAAACCGAGGAAATGCCACCGGGTTTACCCCTACGCACCTCGAAGGCGGGCATTATACAAGAAACTTACAGGATTAGCTGAACTGACGTATCCGCGCAATAAGTGACTCCACATCGCCGATTTGTTGTGCAGTGAGGATCAGTTTTTGCCCAAGGCTCAGCGCATGGCGCTGGCAGTCGGCGCGCATCGCATCATCTTTAATGGTATCGAGATCAGCAACATGTGCCAGGCCGATGGTGCGACGGATTAACTCCGCGCCGCAGTAACCGACGGCATCGTGCCAGACTTCCTGCAAAAAGAGTCCGGCATAGCCGGTTTCCGCCAGCGTCGGATCCTGAGATTTATCCCGCGCCAGTTGCAGGAAACGCTCTGAGAAACTCATCCACAGTTCACGCACATCTTTCAGGCGCTGCTCGCGGCCGTCCGCCGCCTCGCGCACACCCAGCAGCCCCGGCAGACCACAATAGTTCAGCAACAGGTTGCCGATAGCAGAACCGGGATCAAAGCCCATCGGGCCGTAATAACCGAACTCCGCGTCAATGGCTTTCAGTTTGCCTTCAGCAACAAAAATCGATCCGCTGTGAATATCACCGTGCAACAGCGCTTCGGCCTTGCTCAGGAAACGATGCTTGAGCGCGGCCACAGCCAGACGCAGCGGTTTGTCCTGACGCAGTGCATCCACCGCCGGCTGCAATACCGGCTCAAAATTATTGCGCTCATGGTCAACATACGGATCGGTGAAGAACAGATCTTCGGTGATCTGACACAATTCAGGGTTGGTAAAACGCGAGACTTCGGCTTTTTTGGCCTGCGCATTCTGGTAGAAATCGGAAGTATGAAACAGTGTTTGTGCCAGATACTCACCCAGTTGGGCTGCCGCCTGCGGGTAATGTTTCCCCAGTACCAGTTCACTGCGCCAGATCTGATGATCCGATAAATCTTCCTGCACCATCACCGCCAGTTCAGCGTCGTGATGCAACACATTAACCGTGTGCTGCGGACAATACTGGCCGTGGATAATCAGGGTTTCAGCTTCAATGCGCGCACGATCTAACGTCAGCGGCCAGGATTCCCCCACACACCGCACGTACGGCAGCGCCTGTTTGACAATCACCCGGCTTTTCCCCGCAGTATCGCGGATCTTAAACACCAGGTTCAGGTTTCCGTCACCGATTTCATCGGCCGTGACAAGAGATTGCGGATCCGCCACGCCACCAAACTGACGGGCATATTCAACGGCATCGTTGGCGGTAAATGTGTAGTAGCGTGACATCCTGACCTCTCGAATTCTTTTTTTAGCCTTTAAAGCGTTTAGACGTCTATACATCCGTGAAGCATGTTGGCAGAATAAGTGAACAGATGCAACCGGGCAACAAGGATTTAACTAACAATGCAAAGCCTCACAACCACCAGTTTACGTATTCGTGAAAACCAGCTGTGGATCCTCGACCAGCAAGCTCTGCCGCAACGTTCAGACTGGCGCGAATGCCGTGATGTCAGCGAACTGGTGGATCACATCCGCACCCTGCGCGTACGCGGTGCGCCGCTGATTGGTTTGTCCGCCAGTCTGTTGCTGGCGCTGCTGGCCGAGCAGGGAATGGCGCAGGATGAATTGCATCAGGCTCTGGAGACATTGCGTGCCTCGCGCCCGACCGCAGTGAATCTGATGAACAATCTCGACCGTATGAAGGCCGCGTTGCAACAAGCTGATTACGTGAAAGCGCTGGTGGAAGAAGCATTGCGGCTGGTGGATGAAGATCAGACATTGTGCGACAGCATTGCCACTCACGGCGCAAAACTGGTCACGCCCGGCAGCCGTCTGCTCACCCACTGCAACACCGGCGGCCTGGCAACAGCGGGCGTCGGCACGGCCATCGGCGTGATCCGCCGAGCCCATGAACAGGGCAATATAGAACAGGTTTGGGTGGATGAAACCCGTCCGTTGTTGCAAGGGGGGCGCCTGACCGCGTGGGAACTTGGCGAGCTGGGCATTCCTTATCAGCTGATTTGTGATTCGATGGCCGCCAGCCTGATGGCGCAAAAACGCGTTGATGCCATCTGGGTCGGCGCTGACCGCATTGCTGCGAATGGCGATGTCGCCAACAAAATCGGCACTTACAGCCTGGCGGTGCTGGCGAAATATCACGGTATTCCGTTCTATGTTGCCGCGCCGCATACCACCCATGACCCGCACTGCCCGAACGGTGCCGCCATCCCTATCGAACAGCGCGCGGCAAATGAAGTGACCGGCGTTTCCGGCAGCTTTGGTTCCGTACAATGGGCGCCGCTCGGTGCGCAGGTTTATAACCCGGCGTTTGATGTCACACCGGCGGAGTTGATCAGCGGATGGGTGCTGGATGTGGGGGTGGTGACGCCGGAGCAGGTACGGGATGGTGTGTTTGCGAAGGCGTTGAAGTAATCTTTTCTCCTCCCGGCAAACTGTGGCGAACAACTCGGTTTTACTCCTCCCCCTGCGAAGGGGGAGGCTGGGAGGGGGTTTTAAGGGCTAACACCTCAGTTAAAGCACACTTCAACATCTTGATTTTGCTTTAAAACCCCACCCCAACCCTCCCCTTCGCAGGGGAGGGAGTCAAAGCTTACTCCCCCATCCGCGGATACGCATCGGCAATCGTGTCGCCGGTGAAATGCGCCACCCAGCCTTCCGGATTATCGAATACACGGATCGCGGTAAACGACGGGGATCCGCCCATGTCAAACCAGTGGCGGGTATTAGCCGGTACGGAAATCAGATCGTTTTTCTCGCACAGGATCTGAAAAATCTTGCCGTTCAGATGCAGGCAAAACAGCCCGGCACCTTCGACGAAGAAACGCACTTCGTCTTCGCCATGTGTATGTTCAGAGAGAAATTTGGTGCGCAGCACCTCACGCTGTTCGTTGTCCGGGCGCATGCTGATCACATCCCAGCTCTGATAGCCCTTCTCTTCGACCAGTTTGTCGATTTCATGCTGATAGGCGGCAATCACGTCCTGCGGCTGCGGGTTCTCGCCTAAATCGCGGTCAGCCTGCCAGCGTTCGAAACGCACATCAATTTTGCTCAGCTCAGCAGCGATCGCGTCCCCGTCGCGGCTTTCCCACAACGGTGCGGAAGGATCCTGGTCACTAAAAATCGTTAATGCACTCATGGTCAACCCTCTTATAAGAATGTTTCTAAGGCTATCTGATCAAAACGATTAACTTGCAGGTGATCGCTGAGTTCGTCCGCGTCATCGCGGATCAGCTGACAGGTATGCCAGCCCGCTAAGCGCGCGGCATCCAGCTCCTGACGGATGTCTGATAAAAACAGTAAATCCTGCGGCGGCAGGATCAGTTGCTCAGCGATGTTCTGATATGACTCGGTTTCACGCTTAGCACCGACGCGGGTATCGAAATATCCGCTGAACAGTGAGGTTAAATCACCGGCATCGCTGTAACCAAACAACAGCTTTTGCGCGTCCACCGACCCCGAGGAATACACGCAAAGTTGCAGACCTTCAGCTTTCCACGCTTCCAGCTGCGGTGCGACGTCAGCATACAGATGCCCGCGAAAATCGCCGTTTTCATAGCCGGTACGCCAGATGATGCCCTGCAACACTTTCAGCGACGTCGATTTCACGTCGTTATCCATGTAAGTAAAGAGTTGTTCAATCAGCGCCTCGACGCTGGCCTGTGGCCGGTCGATTTCTGCGCGTAAGGCATCCAGTGCCGCCGCAACGTCCGGCTGTTCATGCTCATGGCGCAGGAATTCAGCAAGACGCTGACGGGCATACGGGAACAACACCTGATGCACAAAACGGATATCCGTGGTGGTACCTTCAATATCAGTCACAATGGCGCGGATCATTTAGCCTCCAGCAGGCGACGTTGCAGTTCACACTGGAATAAAAATTCCAGCCCTTCCAGATGGCGGCGCGCTTCGGCCACATCCCGTCCCCAGCAGGTCAGCCCATGACCGCGCAGCAGAAAACCATACTGCAACGGCGCGTGCTCCGCTGATGCGATGATCTTCTGCGCCAGCGCGGGAATATCCTGACTGTTGTCGAAAATCGGGATCACCACCTGATCAAGGTGCGAGGTCTGGCCGCTGAGCGATTTCTGCATCTCATAGCCTTCCAGCACCAGCGCACCACTGCGTTCTACCCGCGATAACACTGTCGAATTGACCGAATGGGTATGCAGCACCGCGCCTGTTTCAGGATAGCGGGAATACAGCATGGTGTGCAGCCCGGTTTCCGCAGAAGGACGACGTCCGCTGGGCGCAAGGCCGCTTTCCAGTTCCACCAGCAGGAAATCGTCTGCGGTGAGTGATCCTTTATCTTTTCCCGATTCGGTGATCAGGCAATGAGCATCGCCTTCGCGGACGGACATATTGCCGCCCGTTGCCGGGCTCCAGCCCTTCTGACCAATCCAGTGACAGGCTGCCAGCAGCGCGCCCAGTTGCAAATTCTCTGTCATCGTATTCCTGAAAAGCTGTGCGTTGAGGGACGGAGTTCGGAATGAAATTGACGCTATTTACCGCGATATATTCAATGTGTTGCGGCTTAGATCGAATTGGCATTTAGCCATCTAAGCGTCTCGATTGCCAAATATTAACATCGTGTTATATTGTGAGCAACATCGCTATTTGCACACCTGACGCCTGTCAGGTCAACGGTCCAGGAGTATTGACCCGCCATGAGCACAGCAGCATTGATCCCCGAAAGTAAACTTCCTGCATTAGGCACCACGATTTTCACCCAAATGAGTGCGCTGGCGCAGAAACACAATGCCATTAACCTGTCGCAGGGGTTTCCTGATTTCGACGGCCCGCAATATCTGAGGGATCGTCTGGCGTATCACGTCAGTCAGGGCGCGAACCAGTACGCCCCGATGACCGGCACGGCGCAGTTACGCGAAGCGATTGCCACCAAAACCGAACAGATTTACGGCTATGCACCGGACGCCAACACCGACATCACCATCACGGCGGGCGCGACAGAATCGCTGTATATCGCCATCACCGCGCTGGTGTCGAAAGGCGACGAAGTGATTGCTTTCGACCCGAGCTATGACTGTTACGCCCCGGCGGTAGAACTGGCAGGCGGCGTGATGAAACGCATTCAGTTGCATCCACCGGAATTCAAAGTGAACTGGGCGGAATTCGCCGATCAGATTACCGACCGCACAAAGCTTGTGATCATCAACACGCCGCATAACCCGTCGGCTACCGTCTGGAGCCACAGCGACGTCGGGCAGCTTTGGCAGATCATTGCGGATAAACACATTTTCGTGCTGAGCGATGAAGTGTACGAGCACATTTGTTTTGCGCCGGAAGGTCACGCCAGCGTGCTGCGACATCCGCAGCTGCGTCAGCGCGCCATTGCCGTATCGTCGTTCGGCAAGACTTACCACATGACCGGCTGGCGCGTGGGATATTGCATCGCACCGGCGGTGATCAGCGCCGAACTGCGCAAGGTGCACCAGTATCTGACCTTCTCCGTCACCACGCCGGTTCAGCTGGCGCTGGCGGATATGCTGCGTGAAGCGCCGGAACACTGGCAGGAATTACCGGCCTTTTATCAGGCCAAGCGCGACCGTCTGGCGCAAGGGCTGGCGAACAGCCGCCTGAAAGTTTTACCGAGCCAGGGCACCTATTTTCTGCTGGTCGATTACAGCGAGGTTTCCGGTTTAGACGATGTTGCATTCTGCCACTGGCTGACTGAACATGTGGGCGTAGCGGCCATTCCGATGTCGGTCTTCTGCGCCGCGCCTTTCCCACATAAACTGATCCGGCTGTGCTTTGCCAAACAGGAAGCCACGCTGGACGCTGCTTCGGAGCGCCTGTGTCAACTTTAAAACTGTCCGTATTGCAACAGCCGCTGGTGTGGCTGGATGGCGAGGCGAACCTCGCACATTTCGACGGCCTGCTCAGTGCGCTGACCGGCCGCGACCTGATTGTTCTTCCTGAAATGTTTACCACCGGTTTCGCCATGCAGGCACCGGGCAGTGCGCTGCCTGAATCGCGTGTCGTGCAATGGCTGCAACAGTGGGCGAAACAACTCGGGGCGATGATTGGCGGCAGTGTGGCGTTAAGCACTACGGAAGGCGCCGTAAACCGTTTCCTGCTGGTTGAACCGCAGGGCAAGGTGCATTTTTACGATAAACGTCACCTGTTCCGCATGGCCGGTGAACACAATTATTATGTAGCGGGTAAACGTCGTGAAATCGTGGAATGGCGAGGCTGGCGTATTCTGCCGCAAGTCTGCTATGACCTGCGTTTTCCGGTGTATTCCCGCAACCGGCAGGATTATGACCTGGCGCTTTACGTCGCCAACTGGCCTGCCCCGCGCAGCCGCCACTGGCAGACGCTGCTCGCCGCCCGGGCGATTGAAAATCAGGCTTATGTCGCCGGATGCAACCGCGTCGGCACCGATGACAACGGCCACTACTACAGCGGTGACAGCCTGATTATTAATCCGCAGGGGGAAGAGCTGGCGCGTGCTGAGCCGGGTTCGGCGATGATTATCGACGCAGAGTTGTCGCTGGAAGCGTTACAGGATTACCGCGAAACCTTCCCCGCCTGGCGCGATGCCGATACCTATTTGTTACATGACTAAAAAAATGCCCCGGACTTTTCAGTCCGGGGCATTTTTAATTCCTGCCTGTCTGTTTAGTTCCCACCAATAAAGTCCATTTTACCGATGTTCACGCCCAGATGGCGCAGAATGTTGTAGGCGGTGGTGATGTGGAAGTAGAAGTTCGGCACGGCAAACACGGTAACATAGCTGTGCGCAGTGAATTTCATTTCACGATTTCTGCCTTTCACTACGATCTCACGGGATTCATCGCCTTCCAGCTGTTGTGCATCCACACTTTCGATAAAACGCAGCGTTTTGGCGATGCGCTCCTGCAACTGGGCGAATGTCACTTCATTGTCTTCCATTGCAGGCGCGGCGATACCGGCCAGACGGGCAATTGCGCCTTTCGACATATCACTGGTGATTTGCACCTGTCGCGCCAGTGGATACATATCTTCTGCCAGACGGGTATTCAGGACTTCTTCTTCTGATTTTCCGTTTTCCTTTGCCCATGCCGCGCCTTTTTCCAGCAAGGCTGAAAGATTTTGTAAACCACGAACAAATTGTGCCGCCGTACTGCCATAAAGCGATGCTGACATGATGCTTCCTTAATGAATGATGGGTTAGAACAACTGGCGCTACCTTAGCGCGTTATGGTCTGAACAGCGCGCCGTTTTATAGCAATGAAGTGTGACGAAAAATCCGCTTTGCGAGCTGCCCCTGTCTTTTTGTCAGCGCATGTAAAAACATCCCGGTGTGGATCACTTCTTGCATTCAATACCCCCGCAAAAACATCTGACAGAGGATCACTGATGACTATCACCTTTATTGCCCACTCCACGCCCGAACCTGCGTTGTACGGCGCGATGGCAGCGATACTTGCTGAGCTACGCGCTTTGCCGCTGTGTCACTTTCCCGTCAGCCATGATGCGCAACGTTACCCGAATGCCCGCCAGCACGTGACGGCGCAAGGGCATGCACTGACCAGCGGACTGCTGTGGCTTGAGCGCCTGACCGGGCGCGGTGCGGGTGAAGAATCCGGTGTTGAATCCCTGATTTATCGGGCACTTAAAGAAGATATCGTCGTACCGTTGCGTGAACCGTTATCCGCAGAACTGGCAGTGCAAATCGCGGAACAGGGTATTGAAATTGAATCATTAACCGTGGTGCGTAATCAGGATAAATTCCAGCTGGAAGACGGCATCACCGGCAAAATTCGCAGCAACGGCTGGGGGCGTGATGCCTTTGGCCGCTGGGCATTAGGCCCGGTTTCACAACCGGTCATGCGGGCAGGAAAAACCCTGCGCGTGGCACTGGTCGGGGATTTTACCGAGCAGCGTGACAGTTATCCGGCGATGCTGGCTGCACTGGGAGACGCCGCCGATGCACTGGCAATGAACATTGATGTGATCTATGTGCCATCGACGTTACTGGGCAGCCAGCTTGATTGCACGCTGTTTGAGGTTGACGGCATTATGTTGCCGGGCGCGACACTCACCCGCAGCGACACGCAGGCCGGACAACTGGCGACCGCCACCTGGGCTCTGGAAAACCAGACGCCGGTATTAGGGATTAATCAGGGTATGCATCAGATGATCACTGCGCTGGGGCAGAAAGTGCTCGGGCAGGAACGCGTGGTGATGCACGGGCCGTCGACGCTCGGCAGCCTGCAAACCGCGTTGCCGCTGGCCGAGCACGTGCAGCCGCGTGTGGGGAATCATCCGGTCATTACCCGCAACGGCAGCCTGCTGGCCAATAAAACGGGGGATGAATTTATGCTGCGCTACAACCAGCGCCGCTATCTGAATCCGCATTTGCTGGCTGAGCTGGAAAACGCTGGGCTGATCGTTTCAGGGTATGACGAAAGTGGCGAACAGGCGCAGGCTGTTGAGCTGAACAATCATCCGTTCTTTATGGGTGTGCAGGGGCAGCCGGAGCTGATGTCACGCCGCGAGCGGCCAAATCCGCTGCTGATGGCGTTCCTGCAACAGGTACGTCAGGGCAACCGTGACCGCGATGTCAGCCACGCCGCGCTGACCCAAAGCGTGCGGCTTAAACATCCGCACCTGCTGATGGGCTGACTGACAGAAAGATCTAACTGCCGCGATACGTTGAATAAGAATACGGACTGATCAGCAGCGGCAGATGGTAATGATCCTGATCACCGTCGATCACCACATCAATGATCGCCGAGTGATACAGCGTCTCACGACCGGTGGCGGCGAAATACGCGCCGATATCCGCACACAACCGGTAATGCCCGGAGGTGGCCGGTTCCGGCGTTAATTTTGCGGCGCGGCCATCGGCATCGGTTTGGATTTCACTGATAAGCGTGACGTTCTGCCCTTCAATACATTCCAGCCAGACGCGCACATTCGCCGCGGGCTGCCCTAAAGACGTATCGAGAATATGGGTAGTGATGCGGGTCATTATTGAAATATCTCCTTTAAACGCAGCAGGGTAATTTCTTTGAGTTGTTGCGCCGTTTCCTGATCTTCAGCCTCCGGCGAATTCTGTAGCCGCCGTTGCAGATTATCAAGGATCTCCCCTGAACTGCGCCCTTTAGCGCGGATCAGAAACACCCGCCCGAAACGCTGCTCATAACGCAGATTCCCCTCGTGCAGTGCATCAATCACTGCCTGCTGGCTGATATTGAGCGTCGCCTGTTCGCCACGGGAAAGCTGCGCTTCTTTAGTGGCACCGGCGGCGCGTTCACCGATACGCGGGTGCGCCGACAGCGCCTGAGTAATATCTTCCGGTTGCCAGTTTTCGCAGGCCGCTCCGGCGCTGTGCAATACGTCTTGCACAGAAGCATAAGGCCGCGCATCGCTGACGGTTTTCGCCCACGACGGGATATTCACCAGCGGGCGTAACAACGCAACGGCTTCGAATTCGGATAATGCGTTGAATTCTTCAAAGGTCATAAATGTCCCTCAGCAAAGCTCAGCACCGTATTGATATACGCCTGCACCGCGTAAGCCACGTCGCCGGTGGTGACCGATTCATCAGGATGATGGCTGATGCCGTCCTTGCAGCGCACAAACAACATGCCGACCGGCCAGCATTCAGCGATAGCAATCGCGTCGTGCCCTGCGCCGCTTGGCAGCGACATCGCCTGCCCCTGTAAATGCAAAACACTCTGGCTGAGACGATGCTGTAAACCGTCGTTACATTCAGTCGCGCTGATGCCATAAAACTGTTCGGCGGCAAACGTCAGCCCGCGACGTGCAGCAATATCGCGGCCCTTCGCCAGCAGCGTTTCCAGCAGTGCCGATAAATCATCATCACGCGGTCCGCGTACATCCAGCGACAATTTCACCTGTCCCGGAATGACATTCACCGCACCCGGCAGGCATTCCAGCGTGCCCACTGTCGCCACCAGATTGCGGCCGGTGGCGGTGGTGATACTTTCAATGGCCAGCGTCCATTCGGCGGCGGCAGTCAGCGCGTCCTGACGCTGCCCCATCGGCACGGTACCGGCATGACCGGCGTGACCGGTAAATTCACAATTCAGGCGACGCGCGCCGTTAATCGCCGTGACCACGCCGAGCGGCACATCCGCCGTTTGCAGGCACGGCCCCTGCTCGATGTGCAATTCCAGGTAAGCGCAAAAGTCGCTGACCGCACGCTGTGATGCGCCGATTCTCAGCGGATCCAGCCCGACATCACGCATCGCCTGGGCGACCGAAATCCCCTGCGCGTCCTGACGTTCCAGCCAGTCCGCGGGCCAGGTACCGGTCAGTCCACGACTGCCGAGCAGCGTGATGCCAAAACGTGTGCCTTCCTCATCGCAGAACCCGACAATTTCCACCGCCATCGGCAAACGAATGCCGTTCTGATGCAAATGCGCCACCACCTCCAGCGCGGTCAGCACGCCCAGCGGGCCGTCGTAACGCCCGGCATTACGCACGCTGTCGAGATGTGATCCCAGCAAAATGGCCGGTGCTGTCGCATCCAGCCCGTCATAGCGCCCGCAGATATTGCCGACGCTGTCCTGCCAGACACGCATCCCGGCGGCAGTCATCCACTCGCCCACCTGTCGGTTAGCCTGCAAATGTTCCGGCGAGAGATAGACGCGGGTCAGTTGTCCCGGCGTTTCGCTGATGGCGGCGAGTGCGTCGCAACGCGCCATCACCCGTTCAGCGGCAAGCTTTGCGCTTTCTGAAACCGCAGCCAGCGTAAAAGCTTCAGCCATTACTGACCTCCCGCGTAATGATCCCAGGCACCCTGCGCTCCTGCGCCGTATTTCGATGCAAAGCCGAGACGGTTGAGCACCGCTTCAAGCGCCACCAGCGTTTGCAACACGCAGTCTTTACGCGCGTTGTAACCCATGGTGCCGATACGCCAGATTTTCCCGGCCAGCGGACCAAATGAGGTGCCGATTTCAATGCTGAAATCATTAAGCATCATCTGGCGAACCTGTTCGCCGTGGATGCCCGGTGGAATGACTACGCCGAGTACATTGCTCATGCGGTTATTCAGGTCACCGAACACTTCCAGCCCCATGCCCTGAATGCCTGCCAGTAATGCGCCGCCGTGTAATTTATGACGGGCGATGCCGGTATCCAGCCCTTCTTCCAGAATGATGCGCGCACATTCACGCGCCGCAAACAGCATGCTTGTGGCTTCGGTATGGTGGTTAAGACGCTCCGGCCCCCAGTAATCCATGATCATCCCCAGATCGAAATAGTTGGAGTAGATCATCTCGTCGTCGCCATCAGCATGGTCGGCGGTACGGATACCTTGCTCGACACATTTACGGCGGCGGATTTGTTCTTCAAAGCGCGGGCTGATGGTCACCGGCGAACTGCCTGACGGACCGCCGAGGCATTTTTGCAAACCGGCAGATACGGCGTCTAAACCCCATGCGTCGGTTTCCAGCGGGTTACCGCCAAAGGACGCCGTGGCATCGGAGTAGAACAGCACACCGTGACGGTGGCAGATTTCACCCAGTTGCTCCAGCGGCTGCAACATGGTGGTGGAGGTATCGCCCTGCACGGTCAGCAACCAGCGCGGTTTAACGGATTTAATCGCATCTTCGATTTGCTGCGGATCAAACACTTCGCCCCACGGCACTTCGAGGGTATGAACTTCCGCACGACAGCGACGGGCAATTTCGCACAGCAGATGACCGAAACGACCAAACACCGGCACCAGCACTTTGTCGCCCGGACGGATACCGGAAAGCAGCACGGCTTCGATACCGGCGCGCGAGGTGCCGTCGATCAGGAACGTCCACTGATTGTCGGTTTTGTACAAGGCGCGGTACAGCGCCATCACTTCGTTCATGTAGCCGGTCATCACCGGATCATATTGCCCGACCAGCTGACTCGCCATCGCCCGCAGTACGCGCGGATCGGCATTGATGGGTCCCGGCCCCATCAGCAGACGGGTTGGCGGGTTGATTTGTCCGGGAGAGATGAAATCTGACATAGTTAATCCTTTACGATGTTAGCTTGCGGCAGCCTCAGTAAGGCCGCGTACGGATGCTATAAATTGTTTTAACTCCGGCGTTTGCGGGTTAGCAAACAGCGCCCGGCTTTCGCCCTGTTCCCACACGGTGCCCTGATGCATAAACACCACGCGGTCACCCACTTCGCGGGCAAAATTCATTTCGTGTGTCACCAGCACCAGCGTCATGCCTTCTTTCGCCAGTTGCTCGAGCACTTTCAATACTTCGCCGACCAGTTCCGGATCCAGCGCCGAGGTGATTTCATCACACAGCAGCACTTTCGGGTTCATGGCCAGCGCACGGGCAATCGCCACGCGTTGCTGCTGGCCGCCGGAAAGATTCGACGGGTAATAATCCATGCGATCCGCCAGACCGACTTTCGCCAGCATCTGCGCGGCCAGTTCACGGCATTCGGCAGCGGACTTTTTCAGCACGCGGCGTGGCGCCAGCATGACGTTTTCCAGCGCGGTCATGTGCGGGAAAAGATTGAAACTCTGGAACACCATGCCCACGGAACGGCTGATGTCACGCGCCTGAGAATCGCGGTCGGTAATGGTCATCCCGCCGAGTTTGATGCTGCCTTCCTGATAGCCTTCCAGCCCGTTCATGCAGCGCAACAGCGTACTTTTGCCTGAACCGCTGCGGCCGATGATCGAAATCACTTCGCCGCTGTCAATATCCAGATCCACGCCTTTCAGTACGTGGTTCTGACCGTAAAATTTCTGAACCTGGTTGATGGTGATCAGTGGCATTACTGTTTCTCTCCACGCAATGATTTTTCTAAATGCTGGCTGTAACGGGACAGCGGATAGCACATCAGGAAGTAGCCCAGCGCCACTAATCCAAACACTTTGAACGGCTCATACGTCACGTTGTTCAGCATCGTTCCGGCTTTGGTCAGTTCGACAAAACCGATAATCGAGGCCAGCGCGGTCCCCTTCACCACCTGCACGGAAAACCCGACGGTCGGCGCGATAGCAATGCGCAGCGCCTGCGGGGTGATCACCCGCCATAACGTCTGGCCGAAATTCAGGCCGAGACAGCGCGACGCTTCCCACTGGCCTTTCGGTAATGCGGCAATACTGCCGCTCCAGATATCCACCAGATAAGCGCTGGTATACAGCGTCAGCGCCAGCGCGGCGGCGGTCCACGGGCTGACATTAATTCCAAACAGGCCAAGGCCGAAGAAGGCCAGGAATAGCTGCATCAGCAGCGGCGTGCCCTGAAACAGCTCGGAATACAGACGGACAAAAAGCGTCGGCCAGCGGCGTTTGGTGAGACGCAGTAACAGCAACGGCAACGTCACCAGCGTGCCGCCGATAAAAGCGGTCAGCGACAACAATAACGTCCAGCGCGCCGCCAGCAGGAGATTGCGCACAATGTCCCAGTCGGTGAAGGTCATCATCAGTTTTCACTCCCAAAGACACGGCGTCCGGCCAGCAGCAACAACTGACGCATCGCAACCGACAGCAATAAATAAAACAACGTGGTGACCAGATACACTTCAAAACTGAGGAAGGTGCGCGACTGAATTAAGTTCGCGGCAAACGTCAGTTCTTCATAGGACACCTGCGATACCACGGAAGATCCGAGCATCACGATAATGCACTGGCTGACCAGCGACGGATAAATGCGTTTCAGCGACGGCGGCAGCACGATGCGCAGAAACGTCTGACTGCGGGTTAATCCCAGCACGCGCCCGGCTTCCCACTGACCTTTCGGCGTCACCTGAATACCGGCGCGGATAATCTCCGTGCTGTAGGCGCCGAGGTTAATCAGCATCGCCAGCAGCGCCGCTTCACCGGCAGTCATTTTCAGGCCAATGGCTGGCAGGCCAAAGACAATGAAAAACAGCTGCACCACAAACGGCGTATTACGGATGGCTTCGACATACACGCCCCAGACCGCACGCAGGGTTTTATGGTTGCCGCAGCGGATGGCCGCGCCGCAAATCCCTATTGCGACACCGCCAACCGTTGCCATTACCGTCAGCTCAATGGTGGTCCATAAACCGGCCAGCAGTTCCGGCATATAAGGCCATAGCGCGCTAAAGTTAAGCTGATAGGTCATGAAAGATCTCCGTCAGGCCTCTGATCACGCGCCGATGGACGCTGGCAGCGGTGCCTTCATCCATTTTTCAGACAGTGTATTCAGCGTCTTGTCTTTGATGCCTTCGGCGATCAGTTCATTCACTTTGTCTTTCAGCGCGGGTTCGTCTTTACGCAGACCGACGTAGCATGGTGAATCTTTCAGCATGACTTTCGAAACCGGTGCTTTGGCCGGGTTCATGCGGGCAATCGCGGCGACCACCAGGTTGCCGGTAGCGATGTATTCCACCTGGCCGGAAAGGTATGCAGACAGCGTGGTGTTGTTGTCTTCATACCGCTGAATTTTGGCATCTTTCGGTGCCACGCCGGTCAGTGCCAGATCTTCCACCGCGCCACGGGTCACGCCGATGGTTTTACCGGACAGTTCTTTCAGGTCGGACAGTTTGTCACCCTGGGCACCAAACACGCCGAGGAAGAACGGTGCGTAAGCGTTGCTGAAGTCGATGACTTTTTCGCGCTCAGCGTTTTTACCCAGGCTTGAAATCACCAGATCGACTTTATCCGTTTGCAGATAAGGCACGCGGTTGGCGCTGGTGACCGGCACCAGTTGCAACTTAAGTTTCATCTTATCGGCCAGATAATGCGCCATATCGATGTCATAACCTTCCGGCTGCAAATCCTTGCTCACCGAACCAAACGGCGGGAAATCCTGAGGAACAGCCACACGCAGCACGCCACGTTTCTGAATATCCTGCAACTGATCCGCCATTACGCTGGATGCCTGAAGCACCAGCATTGCCGCACCTGCCCATGCCAACAGCCGTTTGTTCATGTTCATAGATTATCTCCGGTGAAAGGTTTTTGGAACGATAGATTCTTATGTTTATAGCTTTGCAACGAATGTGCCAAAAGCCGTGCAGCAGAAAAATTGTGCACAAAGTCACGGTATGACAAGGAATTAGACAATGAGAGGCGCGATCAGAAGAGGTTTTTTTGCCCTGAATCAGGGCAAAAAGCGTGAACCAATGAAAAATATGATGCACTGAAATTGTGCGCAAGCACCAGAAAAGCGCCCGATTTGTTCTTCAAACGGGAATCAGCGCTGCTCCAGCTCATCCAGATCGTTATACAAATCGCTTATCTGATGAATACGCTGGCGGCCTGAAGCGAGCATATCGTGCAGCAATGCATTGCTGAGCAAATTCGCCAGACTCATGGCAGAAGAATAACTGTCGAACGCCGATACGCTGTCGAGCGGAGCAGCCAGATGCCAGGTTGCCAGCGGGATAAGTGTCTGCGCCTGCGGCTCGCAAATCAACAACACCGGCACGCCAAGTGACTGTAACTGCATCAGAATTGCCTTCGCCATGCGCGGCCTGCGGCGGAAAGCGACGAATATCACCACGTCCTGCGCGGTAAGATCCACCAGTTCTTCCGCCAGCGTTTGCCCCGGCTGCGGCATTATCATCACGCCAGCGCGCACCTGAATCAGTTGCTGACGCAGGTGCAGCGCCACCGGGTAACTGTTACGAAAACCCAGCAAACGTACTTGCCGCGCCTGATTCAGGGCGGCGATCAGCGCACCGAACTGGGTGCCATCAATCTGGTTAATCCACTGCGTCAGGTTGGCCATTTCCTGTTTATAGTGCCGTGATAACAAGGTGTTACCTTGCACTGCGTCGCGGCTGTCGGTCAGCGGCATCCCGCTCTGGCGCAGGGTGCGCATTTCATCGCGCATATCGCGGTAGCTCGGGTAACCGAGGCGTTTGAACAGGCGGCTGACCGTGGCTTTCGATACGCCGCTAAGCCGCGCCAGTTCGGCGCTGTTATAGCTCATCAGGTCGTCAATACTGGCAAAAATAAAGTCGGCCACCCGCTGTTCCTGCGGCGTCAGTTCTGCGTAATGGTCACGCAGACGCTCATCAATCTGTTTCATCTCTGGCCCTTTTGTAACCAATGTTTCAGTAAATCAGCGGAACATACCATGCACTATGCTTGCCAATGCAAGAGAAATTAGCGCTAAAGCTGCAAGGTTTTGCCGATGTGGAACACCTCTTGCTTAACTTTATCCCTACGCGCCCACAACCCTGCAAGCACGGGCAGCATAAAAAAGCGTTTCTAAAAAGGACATCGCATGATTAACAGTAACAGCGCACCGCTGGGCATGGCGGTCACACCTCATCATCTGGCGAGCCAGAGTGCGCTTGCGGTATTGCGTGAAGGCGGCAATGCCATCGAGGCCATGGTGGCTGCGGCCGCGACGATTGCCGTGGTCTATCCGCACATGAACGGGCTGGGGGGCGATGGCTTCTGGCTGATCGTGCCGCCGCAGGGCAATCCGGTGGCGATAGACGCCAGCGGTGCCGCAGGCTCCCTCGCCTCTCTCGATTTCTACGCCGGTGAAACGCACATTCCGCACCGTGGCCCGAAAGCCGCGCTGACGGTAGCGGGTACCGTCGGCGGCTGGCAGGAAGCGCTGAATGTGTCGGCTGAATTTGGCGGCGAGCAAAAACCGCTCTCCCGCCTGCTGCGTGACGCCATCCGTTATGCCGCTGATGGTATTCCGGTGACGGCATCGCAGGAAGCGGCGACCCGCGCCAAACAACACGAACTGAAAGATTTCCGCAGCTTTGCCGATGTTTTTCTGCCTAACGGCGATGTGCCCCGCGCCGGAAACCGCTTCACTCAGCCGCAACTGGCGCAGACGTTATCGATGCTGTGCGAGGACGGGCTGAACAGTTTCTATCGCGGTGAGCTGGCCGACAATATGGCCGCCGACATGGAAAAGCTCGGCATGCCGGTGACCCGCGCTGATCTCGCGGCTTACAGGCCACAGCGCCGTGTGCCGTTGCGGCTCAAACACAGTAAAGGCGAAATCTACAACCTGACACCCCCGACGCAGGGGCTGGTTTCGCTGGCGATCCTCGGCCTGACTGACCGTTTGCCGCTGGAAACCATGGACGAAAGTGCCACCATTCACAGCGTGGTGGAAGCCACCAAACTGGCGTTCGGTCTGCGCGATCGCTTTATCACCGATCCGCGCATGATGACGCAGGATGCACAGGAACTGCTGGATCCACAGTATCTCGATGCTCTTGCGACCCGCATCAAACCACACAGCGCCGCCGACTGGGGTAAAGGTAAAGGGCCAGGCGATACCGTCTGGATGGGCGTGATGGACAGCAGCGGGCTGGCGGTTTCTTTTATCCAGAGCATTTATCACGAGTTCGGCAGTGGTGTGGTGCTGCCGGGCAGCGGCGTGTTGTGGCAAAACCGTGGTGCGTCTTTCAGCCTTGATGCCGGTCATTTACTGGCGCTGGCACCGGGCAAGCAACCGTTCCATACCCTCAATCCTGCCGCCGCACGCTTATACGACGGGCGCACCATGGTTTACGGCTCGATGGGGGGTGACGGCCAGCCGCAGACGCAGGCCGCCGTGTTTATCCGCCATGTAGTACAGGGGCAATCGTTGCAACAGGCGATCAGCGGCCCGCGCTGGCTGCTTGGCCGTACCTGGGGCGAGAGTTCGGATTCACTGAAACTCGAAGGCCGTTTTGCCTATCCGACGCTGGCCGGGCTGAGGCAGCGTGGTCACGACGTCGAACTGTTGCCGGATTTCAGTGAAGCCGTCGGTCACGCCGGTGCCATCGTTCGTCACACCAACGGCATGTTTGAAGGTGCCTCCGACCCGCGCAGCAACGGCAGCGCCGCCGGTTTTTGATCAGGGTTTGCATAACAGAATGGATAAGGAAGCAGAATGAAAAATACCTCCGCAGCGACCGACTGGGCCGCCTATATCCGCCAGATGGAATCCGTTCTGGCGCTGGAACTCGACGACGCACGCCGTCAGGAATTGCTGGTGCAGTTCAGCCGCATTGCCCAAATGGCACAACCGCTGATGGATTTACCGCTCGATCCGCGTCTGGAAATTGCCGGGGTGTATCGCGCATGAAATCGTTTGATAGCTTTACCGTCAGCCAGTTACATCAGGCGATTGCGCAGGGCGAAATCTCGGCCACAGAAATCGCCACCTCTACGCTCGACGCCGTTGAACAGGCCAATCCGGTCATCAACGCCTGGACGCAGATCACCGGCGATCGCATGCTGAGTGAAGCAGCGAAAGTGGATAAAAGCCGCGCCAGCGGTGCCGTACTTCCGCCGCTGGCGGGCATTCCCTATGCGGTGAAAAACCTGCTGGACGTGGCCGGTGAAGTGACGCTGGCCGGTGCCAGCCTCAACAGCAGCAATGCCGCTGCACGCCATGACGCCTGGACGGTTTCACGCCTCGCGGCACAGGGCGCGATGCTTTCCGGCATGCTGAATATGGATGCTTACGCGTACGGTTTCACCACAGAAAACAGCCATTACGGTGCCACCCGTAACCCGCGGGATCTGGCGCGGGTAGCCGGAGGCTCTTCCGGTGGTTCGGCCGCCGCCGTGGCTGCCGGGCTGGTGCATTTCACCCTCGGCAGTGATACCAACGGTTCGATCCGTGTGCCGTCCTCATTAAGTGGTATTCTCGGCCTGAAACCGACCTTCGGGCGGATTTCACGTCGCGGCAGCCAGCCGTTTGTCGCCAGCCTCGATCACATCGGCCCGATGGCACGTTGCAGCGAAGATTTGTCGCAGGTCTATGACGCCATACAGGGCACGGATCCGCAGGATCACTTTCAGGCTGACAAACCTGTCACAGAAACATTTTCCCAGCTTAAGCGCGGGCAACAGGGCCTGCGCAGCGCCGTACTGGGCGGATACTTTTCTCTCTGGTGTGACGACCACGCCAAAGCAGCCGTACACCGGATAGCGCAGGCACTGGAAGCCCAGGAAGAAATTGAAATGCCACAGGCCGGGCTGGCACGATCCGCCGCATTTATCATCAGCGCGTCGGAAGGTGGCAATCAGTACCTGCCAAAACTGCGCAGCATTCCGGAACAGTTTGAGCCACTTTCACGTGAGCGTCTGCTCGCTGGCGCAATGATCCCGGCGGCATGGTATGTTCAGGCGCAGCGTTTCCGTCAGCAATTTCAGCAGCAAATCTTGCCCTTGTTCGATCATTGGGACATTCTGATCGCCCCTGCCACGCCGTGTCCGGCAACGTTGCTTGGTCAGGAAACCATTCGCATCAACGGTCAGGATCTGCCGACACGCGCCAACATGGGCATGCTGACGCAGCCAATTTCGTTCCTCGGCTTGCCGGTGGTGACGGTGCCGGTCACCACGTCGACCGGCCTGCCGATAGGATTACAATTGATTGCGCCACCGTGGCGCGAAGATCTCTGCCTGCGTGCCGCCTGGGCACTTGAGCAGCAGGGAATAGTGAATGTCAGCAGTTCTCCGGTGATGCCCGCGTAACAACCCGCATCCCCGTTTTCCCAGGGTGAAGTGAAAAGAGTAAAGAGAGTCACTATGAAAACTGAACATATCGACCGCCCGGCGATCCTCGCCGAAATGAATGCGGCGTTTTATCGCTATGAACAGGCGCTGATCACCAACGATACCGCCGTACTCGACGAACTGTTCTGGCACGACCCGCGTACCGTGCGCTACGGCGCGGGAGAAAATCTTTACGGCATTGACGCCATCCGCGCATTCCGCACCGCGCGATCGTCACAAGGGTTAGACCGGGAACTGGTCAACACGACTATCACCACGTTTGGCGATGACATGGCGGTCGCCAGCACAGAATTCCGCCGGGAAGGCAGCGACAAGATTGGTCGCCAGCAGCAAACGTGGGTGAAGATGGCGAGTGGATGGAAGATTGTGGCGGCGCATGTGAGTCTGATGGTTTGACCGAACCAATGGGCGGTTCAGCTTTGGAAAGCTGAGGAAACTGTTCTTTTCCAGGAATGGACGGTGACAATTTCGGTTCCCACCGAGGGGAAATCTGAACGGTGATAATTTCGGTTTCTCAATAACAGCGATCACTTATCGCGCTGCGCCGAAACCGCCCAAAAGGGGCCAGGACGGGCCCCTCTTGGATCTCCCACGTCTTTTAACTGCGCGCTATCGCAGGCATGACGGACATGTTCCGGTAGAACAGAGAGTGGCGCAAAATATTGCCGCTTCGCGGTTCCTTCTCTCGGTCTTCGAGCCTGTGGTCTCGAAGCCGCTCCGTTCAGCAAAATTTTTGATCACGCCAATGCACTTTTCTAAAAGATGAAAGCAGTCTGCCTTTGAATTTAAAATCGCGCGGGCGATTCAGAAATCTTGCCGAACGGAGCGGCCTGAAGACCTAAGGCTTCAGGACCGAGAGAGGGAACCGCGCAGCGGCAAGATTTCCAGCCTGTCACGGTGATACCTGAAACATATTATCTAGCGATAGCGCGCAGTGAAAAAGCGCGGGAGTCCAGAGGGCGCGCGCTTACGCGTCCTCTGGGCCAGTTTGGGCGGCGAGCCCAAGGTGTTGAATTTCGAGATTAAACACCGAAATGTTTAACCCAATGGTCGGCAATGTCCTGCCGCTTACACACCCACACGCGATCATGCGATTCGACGTAATCGAGAAACCGCTGTAAAGCGCGAAATCTCCCCGGGCGTCCCAGGATCCGACAATGCATCCCAATCGACATCATTTTCGGTGAGGTTTCACCCTCGGCGTACAACACGTCAAATGTGTCTTTCAGGTAGGTATAAAACTGTTCGCCGGTGTTGAAACCCTGCGGAGAGGCAAACCGCATGTCGTTGGTTTCCAGCGTGTAAGGGATGACCAGATGCTGCCTGGTTTCGCCATTTTCCAGTTTTACCGGCGTCCAGAACGGCAGGTCATCGCCATAATAATCGCTGTCATACTGCAACCCGCCCGATTCCACCACCAGCTGACGGGTGTTCGGGCTGTCGCGTCCGGTATACCAGCCGGACGGCGCTTTGCCGAACAGGTCACGCAGCACGGTGATGGCTTTTTGCATGTGCTCCGCCTCTTCGGTTTTGCTCATGTCCTGATAATGGATCCAGCGCCAGCCGTGGCTGACAACATCGTAATCCGCTGCTTTGATCGCACTGACGATTTCCGGATTGCGAGCCAGTGCCATCGCCACGCCGAAAACGGTCAGCGGTAAGCCGCGTTTCTGAAACTCATTGTGGATGCGCCAGAAACCAGCACGCGAACCGTATTCGTACAGCGAATCCATCGACATGTGGCGGTCGGGGAAACTGGCGGCACCGATAATGTCCGATAAAAATTGTTCAGAACCGGCATCACCATGCAGAACGTTATTCTCTGCGCCCTCTTCATAATTGAGGACAAACTGTACCGCAATGCGCGCGTTGCCCGGCCAGTTAGCGTGGGGCGGGCGTCCGGCGTAACCGATTAAGTCGCGCGGGTAAGCATCAGTAAAACCGTATTCAGTATCAGACATAGTGTTCTCTCAGATTCAGCCCGGCAAAACGGCCAGACAAGGGTTTTTCCAGCGGATAATCCAGATCACCGTGTTTACTGGTCGTCAGGCGAAGAGCTGCCAGTGACTCGACCATTTTGACTGCCGCGCTGACGCCATCGATCACCGGTATACGCAGCTCGCGCGTCAGTTCCTGCGCCAGATCGGCCATTCCGCCACAACCGAGCACGATCGCCCCGCTGCCGTCAGATTTTTTCGCCGCGATACACTGCTCGCGCACTTTTTCCTGCGCCAGCCCGCTGCCGTCTTCCAGTGATAACACCGGCAGATCGATGGCGTGCAAGGCCGCACAATGGCGTTCGAACCCGTACTGATGCAGTAAATGCCGGGCGATCGTCAGTGTGCGCGGCAAGGTCGTCACGATAGAAAATCGCGTCGCCAGCATCGTCGCCAGATGCATTGCCGCTTCCGCAATACCGATAACCGGCGCATGCGCCAGCTCGCGGGCAGCCAGTAATCCGGGGTCACCGAAACAGGCAATAATATGGCCGTCGACACCGGCATCGCGTCCGGCTTTTATCTGCTGCAACACGCCCAACGCGGCAATCGCTTCATCGAAGTGGCCTTCAATTGACGGCGCGCCTTCTTCAGGGCAAACGGCCAGAATTTGTGTATCCGACCCCGCAACCGAGCGGGCAGTTTGCGCCATCACTTCGGTCATCGCCTGGCTGGTGTTCGGATTGATCAGTTGTATACAAAGTGATTTGACCATCAGCCTGGCTCCTTACCTGCAACCGGCTTCTGAACCGCAAATATCTGCGCAAAATCGGGGGTCTGCCCGTTATGTTGCTCAAAACGCAGACTGGCGACGATGGTGTCGAAATGATGCGCCATGCTTGCCGTCAGCCCGGCGACGTCACGCTTTTTCAGCAACTCAATAAGGTCGTCATGATCATGGCAACGGCAGCCCTGTTGCCACGGTGCGCCCCAGGCAGCAATCGCCAGCGAGGAACGCAGGGTCAGTTGCGAGACAGATTCAGTCAGCACTTTATTGCCGGAAATAGCCTGAAGCTGAACATGGAAGGCGGCGGAAAGGCGGATCGCAGCGGCACCGTCACGTTCATCGTGCGCACGCTTTTCTGCCTGCACCAGTTTTTTCAGCGCCACCAGATGTGGCGACTGGCAATGCGCAATCACCAGCGGCAGGTTGGCGCACTCCAGGATTTTACGGGTTGCGAAGACATCGCGCGATTCTTCAGCGTCCGGCGTGGTGACATGCGCACCACGCTTGGGCAATAACGTCACCAGTTGCACTGCGGCAAGGCGCTGCAGGACGCGGCGAATCCCCGTGCGGCTGACTGAAAACACCTCAGCCAGCGCTTCTTCCGGCAATTTACTGCCCGGCAAAAGCTGGTGTTCCACAATAGATTTCACCAGCGCGTTATAAATATGGTCGTCCTTATCCTCGGTAAAATAGGCCGTATTAAGCCCGTTCCAACTGGTCATTGCCGTTACTCCGTATACCGTTCGAGAATTTAATCGTATACATGAAAGTTAATTTTTGTATACAAAAAATGAAATTTGGCCTGATTCATGCAGTGCTCCTGTGACTGCTTTTTAACTTTTGGCAGCCGGCATCCGGCTTCCGACTTTCACATGTTGTTTATGACAGGAGCACGATTTATGCCAAATCAGGAAATCACCTCCGCCACGGCGTCATCAGAACAGAGCGCCGGGATCATCAAACCTTATTACAGCCCGAAGCTGTGTAACGATGATTTAGCGCCCACCCGTGACCAAAACTGGAGCTGGTACAACATATTTTCTTTCTGGATGTCCGATGTGCACAGTATGGGCGGCTATGTGGTGGCCGCGAGCTTCTTTACGCTCGGCCTGACCAGCTGGCAGGTTCTGCTGTGTTTGTTGTGCGGGATTTGTATCGTGCAGATTTGTGCCAACCTGGTGGCGAAACCGAGCCAGCAGGCCGGTGTGCCTTACGCGGTCATTTGCCGTCAGGCATTTGGCGTATTCGGAGCGAATATACCGGCAGTGATCCGCGGGCTGATCGCTTTCGCCTGGTACGGCATTCAGACCTATCTGGCGGCTAATGCGTTAATGCTGGTGCTGCTCAAATTCTTCCCATCGCTGACACCTATGACCCTTCCGCACTGGCTGGGATTGTCGGCGCTGGGATGGGTGTGTTTCGGCATTATGTGGGTGTTGCAGGCGATGGTGTTCTGGCACGGGATGAGCGCGATTAAGCGTTTTATCGATGTGGCGGGTCCGGCGGTATATGTCGTTATGCTGATGCTGGCGGGCTGGATTTTGTATAAAACCGGGCTGAGCAATATCTCCTTTACGTTATCCACCAAAACCCTGACGGTCGGCCAGCAAGGCTGGGAAATGCTGACCGCCACGGCGCTGGTGGTGTCTTACTTCTCCGGTCCGCTGCTGAACTTCGGCGACTTCTCACGTTACGGGAAAAGCATGGGCGAAATCCGTCGTGGTAACCGCTGGGGCCTGCCGTTTAACTTCCTGCTGTTCTCGATTGTGACCGTAGTGATCGTTTCAGGGACACAATCACTGTTCGGGCAGATGATCACCGATCCTATCGAAACCGTCAGCCGTGTGGGTAACAGCGTGGCTGTGGCGCTCGGCCTGCTGACCATGATCATCGCGACCATCGGTATCAATATCGTGGCGAACTTCGTGTCTCCTGCGTTCGACTTCTCTAACTGTTCGCCGCAGAAAATCAGTTTCCGTACCGGCGGGATGATCGCCGCAGTCGGTTCTGTTCTGCTGACACCGTGGAACCTGTTCCAGTCACCGGAAATTATCCACTATACGCTGGACGTGCTGGGATCCTTTATCGGGCCACTGTTCGGGATTTTACTGGCGGATTATTACCTGATTAAACGCGGTCATATGGATGTGGATGCGCTGTTTAACGCCACGCCTTCCGGCCGTTACTGGTACCGCAACGGGTTCAACCCGAAAGCGATTGCCGCGCTGGTGCCGGCGGTGGTGATTGGTCTGGTGATAAGCTTTACGCCGAGCCTGCATCAGGTAGCGAACTTCAGCTGGTTTATTGGTGCCTTCCTGGCTGGCGGTTTCTATCGTTACATCGCCCGTCATGATCGTGCGACCAGCGGTGCAATTGGCTATATGAAAACCGAAGCGGAATAACAGGAAGGAAATAGCCAGGACGGCTGAAACGACGAAGCCCTGAGTGATTTCTCACTCAGGGCTTCTGAATAGTGGCGGAACGGACGGGCCTCGAACCCGCGACCCCCTGCGTGACAGGCAGGTATTCTAACCAACTGAACTACCGCTCCGCGTTGTGTTCTGGTTAAGAACGGAGCGGATATTAAGGAATGGCCGCCGTTACGTCAATGCTTTTCCTGATATTTTCAATCAACCGCACAGTTTTTCCGCAGGCTGGACAATTTCAATCCAAAAGTCAGAAAAACGGCTTACGAACGCCACAAACAGCTACCGCCCTTTTTCACCACTAAATCTAAACGCTCTTCATGCCACGCCAGTTCCTGATCAGTGGCGGCGATGACTTTTAACCCGGAGGCTGGCCGCGCAACACGCTGGATCCCCAAGCCGTCAGCGCCAGTATTTTGCTCGCCTTCGTGGGTGAATTTAATGCTGGTCTGGCCGCCGGTCATCATCAGATAGACTTCGGCAAGAATCTCGGAGTCAAGCAACGCGCCATGGAGCGTACGCTTGCTGTTGTCGATCAGGTAGCGATCGCTCAGGGCATCGAGGTTATTACGCTTGCCCGGGAACAGCTTGCGCGCCATGGCCAGGCTGTCGGTAATTTTGCAGAACGTCTCGGTTTTCGGCAGATTACGGCCGAGCATGTCGAACTCGTAATCCATAAAGCCGATGTCGAACGTCGCGTTATGAATGACTAATTCGCCGCCGCGAATGTATTCAATGAAGTCGTCGGCCACGTCGGCAAACGTCGGTTTATCAGCGAGGAATTCGTCGCTGATACCGTGAACGCCAAAGGCTTCCGGATCCACCAGACGATCGGGTTTGAGATAAACATGGAAATTGCGCCCTGTCAGGCGGCGGTTAACCACTTCAACAGCACCGATTTCGATAATCCGGTGCCCTTCATAATGGACGCCGAGTTTATTCATACCGGTGGTTTCAGTATCGAGAACGACGATCCTGTTAGAGGTGTTTTGTAAATCCATGGCTTTTTATCCAACGCTGACAGTCAATTACAGAAACGATCTGCCCGGCGCGAGACAGGGTGACGCGCCGGGCACTTTTTCTTACGCAGGGATTTGCTGTGTAATGCAGTGGATGTTACCACCACCCAGCAGAATTTCACGGGCAGGAATACCCGTGATTTTGTACTCAGGATACATTTCACCCAGCAACTTCTCAGCTTGCTTATCCGTTTTAGCGTCGAGCAGCGGGAAGATAATGTGGTTGTTGCTGATCAGGTAATTGACGTAAGACGCCGCCAGACGGTTACCTTCCACACGCTCAATGGCTGTGCCCGGCAACACCCCGATCGTTTCTTCCGCAGTGGCATGCATAACCGGAGGTGAGGGCATTTTCCAGATTTTCAGGCTGCGCCCTTTGGCATCTTTCGCCGCTTCCAGCACTTTCAACGCTGCCGCCGAACGCGCGTACTGCGGGTCCTGCTGATCGTCAGTCCAGTGCAATGCAACTTCTCCCGGACGCACGAAGCAGCACATGTTATCAATGTGACCGTCTGTTTCGTCGTTAAATACGCCGTCTTCCAGCCAGATGAATTGCTTAACACCGAGGAGTTCCCGCAATTTCGCCTCAATCTCTGCCTTCGACAAATCAGGATTGCGGTTAGGATTGAGCAAACATTCAGCGGTGGTCAGCAAAGTGCCTTCACCATCAACATGAATGGAGCCACCTTCCAGTACCAGATCCGTTGAAACATAAGGAATGTGATGATAGTTCGCCACCTGACGCGCCACCCGCTGATCACGCTCCCAGCTTGAGTAAAGGCCACCGTGCAAGCCGCCCCATGCGTTGAATGTCCAGTCGATAGCCAGACGTTCACCTTGCGGATTGACCACAATGGTCGGGCCGGTATCACGCATCCACGCATCATCGCTTTCCATTTCCACCAGCGTAATTTGTGCTGGCATCACTTCGCGTGCATTTGCCATTTCTGCTGCCGGAACCGCCATAAATACCGGCGTTTTGGTCGCAATCGCTGCCGCTACGTTAGCAAAAGCCAGTTGGGCCGGACGCCCGTTTGAGCGCCAGTTATCGGTGCGATAAGGCCAGATCATCCAGACAGCCTGCTGCGCAGCCCATTCAGCGGGCATCGCAAAACCTTCAGCCTGAGGATTGATATCAATAGAAGACATCAGTTATTTCCTTGTTGAACCGTCGGACGTCGCGATTGCGCCATACATTTCAGGACGGCGGTCGCGGAACAGACCCCAGGATGCACGCTGTGCAGCGATAGCATCCAGATCAAAGGTATGAACCAGCACGGCTTCTTCCGTTTTGTTGGCCTGCTCAACCAGCGCACCGGTCTGATCAGCAATGAAGGAAGAACCGTAGAAGGTCATTTCATAATCAGGAATGAATTTGCTTTTTTCAGTACCAATGCGGTTTGAGGCGATCACCGGCACCAGATTTGCCGCAGCGTGGCCCTGCTGAACACGGGTCCAGTGTGGCTGGCTGTCAATTTCCGGATAGGCCGGTTCGGAACCAATCGCTGTCGGATAGAAGATAATTTCCGCGCCTTGCAATGCCAGACAGCGGGCAGTTTCCGGGAACCACTGATCCCAGCAGATACCCACGCCGATTTTCGCGTAACGGGTATTCCACACTTTGAAGCCGGTATCACCAGGAATGAAGAATTGTTTTTCCTGATAGGCCGGGCCGTTCGGAATGTGAGTTTTGCGATAGACATCCAGCACACTGCCGTCAGCATCAATCATGACCAGCGAGTTATAATAGGCGTTATTGCACTTCTCAAAGAAGCTCAGAGGAAGCACCACTTCCAGTTCTTTCGCCAGCGCAGAGAAATGGCGGATAAGCGCGCTGTTGTCCAGCTCCTGTGCCAGGCTGTAATGCTCAGGGCTCTGATCAATACAGAAGTAAGGTGCAGCAAAAAGTTCCTGAATCAGAATAACTTGCGCGCCTTTGGCATGTGCCTGGCGAACCAGCTTTTCGGCGTTAACAATATTATTTTCCAGATCCCAGCTGCAGCTCATTTGTGTTGCAGAAACCGTTACATTTCTCATCAGACATCCTTAAAGCATTGAAAAATTGGCAGTGAAAAAACCATGAAAGGCTCAACTCGCTCAGAGTTTTGAACTGGCACTCTGCATTTTCCTATTATATTGCAAAAGACAGCGCTCTCCAGCCAAAAGAGTGATGAATGCCCGGGCAACCTGTTTCATCCCCCCGCTTTCAGACAGTTACACCTCAAGATATTGCTGTGCCCGGCACGGCGGTTTATGTCAGACTTGGTTTTTACATTTGATGAAAGAGCCTGCCAGATATGACCAAACAGGTAGAAATTTTCACCGACGGCTCCTGCCTGGGTAATCCCGGCCCCGGCGGTTTCGGCGCGATTTTACGCTATAAGCAACACGAAAAAGAGTTCAGCGCAGGTTTTCGTCTGACCACCAATAACCGCATGGAAATGATGGCGGCGATTGTGGCGCTTGAAGCTCTGAGCACGCCATGCGAAGTGACGCTGAGCACCGACAGCCAGTATGTTCGCCAGGGGATCACATTGTGGATCCACAACTGGAAAAAACGTGGCTGGAAAACTGCCGATAAAAAACCGGTGAAAAACGTCGATTTGTGGAAGCGTCTTGATGCCGCGATCCAGACGCATGAACTGAACTGGATGTGGGTGAAAGGCCATGCCGGACACCCTGAAAATGAACGCTGTGATGTACTGGCGAAAGAAGCCGCAGGGAATCCGACGCTGGACGATTTAGGCTATCAGGCGGAGAATTAATTCCGCAGGCCCCACAGCCCATCTCAACCTTCCCCTTGTGAAAGGGGAAGGCGCAAGACTTCAGTCGCGATGCTCCTTCCGGTAACTCTTCGTTGCACCCACCGCCTGCGGTATTTTCTGTTTCTGCGCAAGAACTTTTTTCGCGGTTGGCGTCAGCGGGAAAGTCCGTTTACGGGCAATAATCAGCGTCATGCACCCCAGCGCGGGAAGGTGCGTACTCAGCAATTTTCCGCCATTCTTTTTCCATGGCAGCACGTGAAAACGCCGGTGCAACATCACTTCATAATTAAGCAACGACAGCCAGTCGAGCAGACGCATTTGGGTAAACAAGCGGCTGCTGTACGGCTGACGCTTGCGAAAAAGCGGCATCAGTTTGCCAATGCCCAGCAGGCTGAGCGGATTAAAGCTACTGAGCACCATCCAGCCATCATCAATCAGCACGCGGTCCACTTCGCGCAGAATGCGGTGCGGGTCATCCGCGTAGGCCAGCGTATGGCTGAGCAGGCAGGCATCCACTGATTTTGCTGCGAAAGGTAAATGGTACGGATCCCCCCGAACATGCAGCCCCTCGCCTTCCTGGGCAAAATTTACCTGATGCGAGATCGGGCACGCCTGAGCGTCGATTTCGGCACTTAATGCGCCGATTTTCAGCAGGTGGAAACCGTAAAGTTTCCCCCACCAGGGTTGCAGTTGTTGCTCAAGCGCGGCACGGTAGTAGCCGCCGCACGGGATCTCATCCCAGGAAGCCGGAGCAACAATGGTCTTGCGGATGCGGGCTGGTCGCATAGTTTATTATCTTCTTTCAAGCAGTTGCCAAAGAGAGGTTGCCATGAATCTTATCAGTATTCCGGCGTTGCAGGACAATTACATTTGGATGCTCGATGACCAGCAGGGGCATTGCCTGATCGTCGATCCCGGCGAAGCAGCGCCTGTTTTGGCCGCGTTGAAAAAGGCCAATTTAACCCCGACAGCCATCCTTCTGACACATCATCATCACGATCATGTGGGGGGCGTTGATGAGATTTCGAGCCATTTTCCGGGTCTAAAAGTATACGGACCTCACGAAACTGAGAATAAATTTAGTCAGACTAGTCTTAAAAATGGTGAAAAAAGGGTAATTGGCGGTCTGGAATGGCAGATCTTTGCTACGCCCGGTCATACACTTGGTCATATTTCATACTATAGCGCGCCTTATCTTTTCTGTGGAGACACGATGTTTTCCGCCGGATGCGGTCGCTTGTTCGAAGGGACGCCGGAGCAAATGTACCAGTCGTTTCAACGGTTAGCGGCGTTGCCTGACGAAACATTAGTCTGCGCAGCACATGAGTACACTCTTTCAAATCTTAAGTTTGCGCGCTCTATTTTACCGGAGGATGATGATATTCTTTCTCATGAGCACAAAGTGCAACAAATGCGTGAAAAGGGACAATCTTCCCTGCCTTCAACCCTCGGTCTTGAGCGTAAAATCAACCTCTTTTTACGATGCGATGACGTTGATTTACAAAACAAATTAAACCTTAACGATCCCTTAAAGCCTGACTGGCAGGTTTTTGCCTATTTAAGGGCACTCAAGGATAGCTACTAGACCCAAAGGTTGTGTTTTTTTCCGAAGCAAAGTATTATCGCTCGTCTTTTAAGCAACTATGACACACACATGAAGGCAAACGCGATCCTAATAATCGCCTCCATGTTGCTCACAGGTTGCCAGGCGTCCAGGCAGGGCGTGAAGGTACCGGAACAACATGCACAGAGTTTGTCTTCAGCAAGTCAAAGTGAAGAAGCAGGACAGTTCACAGGTGATGGCCGAGCGGCCTCTGGGGGATGGTTGGATGGAAACGACACCGTCTCCCAACAAAATCTGTGGAACTTCATAGGCGACGAGCTGAAGATGAAGGTTCCGGATAATCCCCGGATCCGCGAGCAAAGAGTTAAATATTTAAAAAATAAGAGCTATCTCCACGATGTAACATTACGGGCAGAGCCGTACATGTACTGGATCACCGAGCAGATTAAGAAACGTAATATGCCGATGGAACTGGTACTGCTACCCATAGTGGAGAGCGCTTTTGACCCCAAAGCAACCTCATCAGCTAACGCTGCAGGGTTGTGGCAAATTGTGCCGCAGACGGGTCGAAACTATGGTTTGAAACAAAACCAGTGGTATGACGGACGCCGCGATGTTGTGGCTTCGACAACTGCTGCGCTTGATATGATGCAACGTCTGAACAAGATGTTTGGTGGCGACTGGTTACTGACCGTTGCTGCGTATAACAGCGGTGAAGGCCGTGTCATGCAAGCGGTGAAAGCGAACAAAGCCAGAGGCCGTTCCACGGATTTCTGGGCACTGGCGCTGCCACGTGAAACATCGATTTATGTGCCGAAAATGTTAGCCCTTAGCGACATTCTCAAGCACAGCAAGAAATACGGTATCAATCTGCCGAAACCGAGTGAAGACCGTGCTCTTGCGCGTGTTGAAGTCGGACAGCAGATGCAACTGACCCAGGCGGCTGAGATGGCGGGCATGTCCCTGACCAAGCTTAAGTCGTTTAACACTGGCTACAAGAAAAATGTAACCGCGCCGAATGGCCCGCATTACATTGTTCTGCCGAAGGCGCATGCCGACCAGTTAAAAGATTCACTGGCTGATGGCGATATTGCCGCAGTACAGGAAACCAAACTGGCCAGCAACACTCCGTCAGGTGCAAAACAGTACAAGGTTCGCTCCGGCGACAGCTTGTCTGGCATTGCAGCCCGGCTGAATGTGAAGACCCGTGATTTACAGCGTTGGAACAATTTGCGCTCAGCAGGCGCGTTAAAAGTTGGGCAAACACTGCAGGTGGCGGATAACAGCGTCAGCAATACCAGTGCCAATCGCGGCAGTATCACTTATCAGGTACGTAAAGGTGATTCATTGTCGAGCATTGCTAAGCGTCACGGCGTCAACATCAAGGATGTGATGCGCTGGAACACCAATGCCGACAACCTGCAACCGGGCAACAAGTTAACGTTGTTCGTCAGCAACAAGATGAGTCCTGATACCTGATTCGAAAGGTACCGGTAATAAAAAAGCACCCTGAATATTCCGGGTGCTTTTTTTATGTCTGCGTTTTTTAGCGGACGAATTAAGCGTTATTGCGTCAGCGGTTTTCCCGCCATAAATTCTACCCGCAACGGGTTATGGTCAGAGGCTCGTGTTTCCATCACCGATGCGCTGGTGACGCTGAGATCCCGGTAGAAAATGAAGTCCAGCGGTCTGCCGAACGCCCGCTTGCGGTAATCAGAAGGAAAACGGACTTCCTCCAGATGGATATTTCCCGCAAAGCCAAACAAGGCATTGATACGCTGTTTGCTCCACGCATTAAAATCCCCGGCCATGATCACCGGCCCTTTGTGATTAGCAATCTGCTCACCAATCGGATCCAACTGCTTGCTGTAAACGTCGATGCCAATGCTGAAATTGACCGCATGAATGTTCACCACCATCAATAAACGACCATCTACAAGCGGATACACCGTAACTAAAGCCGATTTAGACAGCCTCAGAAGCGGCTCACGCTCACGCAGCGGGCAACAATAAACCGGATGTGCCGCAGAGAGTGTCATCACGCCAGAGGGGTGCTGAGGCAGCATAAAGGCAGGCACCTGATCGGCGGCCAGATAATTTGAGGTCGCGTAACGGATCAGTTCAGGGGTTGTCTGGGCTTCCTGAAGCAAGACCAGTTGCGCATCTTTGCCATAATCACGCAGAACTGACAACCAGTCAGCCCGCTGTTGTTTGAAGATATTCCACACCATCACGCGCAAAATATTCGAATTGGGCAGTGCAGCACCCGGCGGCAAATCTGGTCCTAAATGTGCGAGGACTCCCGGAAAGATTTGCTCTGCGGGCTGACCTGCGACATACCTCATTGCATATGTTTTTTTCCGCACGCTAATCGCCTGTTTACCCGTTATATCGTTGCTATATGAGAGAGATTCTCACAGCGAAAGCTCAGTATACGCCCGCAAGCGCTCAGGCCAAATCTGTTTACATTGGTATACAACCTGGTCACATCTATAGGCTAGCATAAAAATAAAAACGGCCCGCCAGAGGCGAGCCGTGCAGACGCAGAATGACAGGATAATCAGGCCAGCGCCGCTTTGGGTTTTCGGTCCAGATGCCCGCTCAGGCAGATAAGCAGCAGCGCGCCCGCGACGATAACCGCTCCAATCCATGGCGTTTGCGCCAGGCCAAGGGTGGAAACCACCTGCCCGCCAATCACTGACCCCAGGGCAATACCGACGTTAAAGGCCGCAATGTTCAGGCCGGAAGCAACATCGACCGCATTTGGCGTCACCTCTTCGGCTTTCTGCACCACATAAACCTGTAATCCCGGTACGTTACCGAAAGCAAAGATGCCCATCACCAACAGCGTGATTAACGCCGGAATACCGAAACCTGAAGTGAACTGGAAAATCAGGAGCAGCACAGCGAGTGCGGCAAAAATAATCGTCAGCGCTTTGACTGCGCCATGACGGTCAGCCAGTTTGCCGCCCCAGATATTCCCGATGGCCACCGACACGCCATACGCCAGCAGGATCCAGCTCACCATGCTGGCTGAGAAACCGGCTTGTTCCTGCATCATCGGAGCAAGGAACGTAAAGGTAGTGAATACGCCACCGTAACCCAGCGCGGTAATGGCGTAAATGAGTAACAGTCGCGGATTCATCAGCACTTTTACCTGATCTACAATGCGTGACGCAGGTTTGTTTTTGATGTTATTGGGCACCAGAATAGCGCTGGCAATAATCGCCACGACACCAATAACTGACACGGCGAGGAAGGTTTCGCGCCAGCCAAAATGCTGACCTATAAATGTCCCGAGCGGCACACCGGTCACCAGCGCGACGGTCAGACCGCCAAACATCAGCGCAATCGCAGAAGCCGCTTTTTCTTTCGACACCAGACTGGTGGCGATCGTCGAGCCAATAGAGAAGAAAACGCCATGCGCCAGACCGGTCAGCAGACGCGCCATCACCAGCGTGCTGTAATTCGGTGACTGCCACGCCAGCAGATTACCCTGCGTGAACAACACCATCAAACCAATCAGCAGCGCTTTGCGCGGTACGCGGCTGGTCAGCGCCGTCAGAACCGGTGCGCCAATCGCCACACCGAGGGCGTATATAGACACCAGCAAACCGGCTGACGGGACCGAAACCCCCAGTTGCTGCGCGATAGTCGGCACCAGCCCGACGATGACAAACTCTGTTGTTCCTATAGCAAACGCACTGATGGTCAGTGCTAATAGTGCAAGCGGCATAACCTTTACTCCACATGAATATCGATTTGATGGCGACGATTATCAGCTTGTGCTTAAATGACTTAAATAACCAAAGTATCAATTTATTTATGCTGGAGTAACAACAATGCGAGCCAGTTCCGAAGAGTTGATTACGTTTGTGACTGTGGTGGAAAGTGGCAGTTTCAGCCGTGCCGCTGAACAACTGGGTCAGGATAATTCAGTGGTCAGCCGGACATTAAAACGTCTGGAACAAAAGCTGGGGATCACCCTGCTCAACCGCACCACGCGTCAGATCAGCCTGACGCACGAAGGCGAGCGCTATTTCGTCCGGGTACAAAAAATCCTGCATGAGATGGCGGCTGCAGAAGATGATTTGCTGGAGAACCGCGACGATCCGCAGGGGCTGTTGCGAATCGATGCCGCAACCCCGGTCATTTTGCATGTCATTTCACCGCTGGTGGCCGAATTTACTGAACGTTTCCCGAAGATGTCGCTCGCACTATTCTCCTCCGAGAGCAATATCAATCTGATCGACCATAAAGTGGATGTGGCGATCCGCGTCGGTGAGCTGGAAGATTCCAGCCTGCGGGCGCGCAAACTGATGCTGAGCTATCGCAGCGTGCTGGCTTCGCCGGATTACCTGAAAAAATGGGGAACGCCGCAAAGCGCCGATGATTTACTGAAACACCGTTGTCTGGGCTTTAACGAAGTGGTTGCGCTGAATAAATGGCCGCTGCTGTGCGCTGACGGTCAGCAACTGACGGTCACACCATTTATCAGTTCAGGAAGCGGTGAAACACTGCGCAGGCTGTGTTTGCAGGGCAATGGTATTGCCTGTCTGTCGGATTTTATGACTGATGAAGATGTGGCGCGGGGTGATTTGGTAAAACTGCTGGTGCCGGACATTATGCGCATCGCCATGCCGTTGCACGCGGTGTATTACAGCGATCAGACCGTCAGCACACGTATCCGGTGTTTTATTGATTTTCTGAGTGAGAAGCTTGGGGCTGGAAGAGCTTAAATGCCTGCGCCTCCCCCTTTGCAGGGGAAGGCGTTGTGGATCAATCCCACGCAGGCGCCAGACCTTCAGGGCTGACCAGACGCCCGTTGCGTTCAAGCGCAGCGATCTGCTGCATATCCGCATCTGTCAGCGTCAGTTGTTGCGCCAGCAGATTACTTTGCAGGTTTTCACGTTTGGTCGATGACGGGATCACCGCGTAACCCAGTTGCAATGCCCAGGCCAGAACGATCTGTGCAGGTGTTGCGTTATGGCGGGCGGCAATCTCAATAATCGTCGAATCTTTCAACGCGTCGCCGTAAGCCAGCGTCATGTAAGACGTCACGGCAATACCGTTCTGGCGGGCAAAATCGACTACGGTCTGGTTTTGCAGGAACGGTGAAAGTTCAATCTGGTTAGTCGCAATCTGATCCGCGCCCACCGCGTCGATCGCTTCCTGCATCAGTGCAACGGTAAAGTTGGAAATACCGATTTCACGGGTCAGGCCCATTTTCTTCGCCTCAACCAGCGCATGCATTGTTTCTGCCACGCTGACGGCCTGATTCGGTGACGGCCAGTGGATCAGCGTCAGATCGACATAATCGGTTTTCAGTTTGCGCAGACTGTCTTTCAGGCTGTCGATGACTTTGTCAGCCGCAAGGTTTTCAATCCAGATTTTGGTGGTGATGTAAAACTCTTCACGCGAGACACCGCTTTCAGCCAGTGCATCGCCGACAGCCGCTTCGTTGTCATAAATTTGTGCGGTATCGATGGCGCGATAGCCCAGTTCCACGGCGGTGGCTACGGACGCTTTGACCACGTCATCTTTCAGGCGGAATGTGCCCAGACCGAATGCAGGAATACTCATCGTGTTCTCTCTTTTAATGTTTCAGGAAGATAAATCTTGGAGAGAGTATGGACTGCGCATTCATGGATAAAAACGACCGCTTTGCCAGAAGACTTTTGATGTGAGCGCAATAATCAGAAAAGGGAAAAACGGGTCCAGTGCCGTGAAACCTGCCAGATAAAACCGCCTGACGCGGCATCAAACCGATATTCATCAACGTCAGAGACACCGGCAGGCAACGCCAGCGCGCGCATCACGGACTCATCCGCAGCGCACCATAACCGGCTTTCAGCGGCAAGTTGTGAAGTAAACTGCTGATTGCCTGGATCCAGGCGAAGCCTGTCCATCTGCCACACACTGCCGCCCTGCTGTTTCAGCCACGCCTCACGCAGACACCACAGCTGCCAGAATGCCGTTTGCGGGCAAGCCTGCTCCACCAGCCACTGACATTCGATATCACTGAATGCTGCGCGTGCCACGTCAAGATAACGTGGGCGCGGGCGGATTTGCTCCACGTCGCCGCCGCTTTCACCCGCCGGACATAACAACAGTTGCAGATGATTTTTACTGTGGCTGAGGGAGAAATGTGGCAGAGAAGCATCCGCAAAAGACGGTTTTCCCTGCGCGGAAATCTGCAGGACGGGTAAGTTGTCACAGCCGTTGAAAACTGACATGGCCTCGGCCAGAAGCGCCCTGCCCGCGTACCATTGCTGGCGGCGGGCAGGATTCATCCCTTCACTTTTTTCGAGCCATTCTGCGGGCAAACGTGACAACGAAAAGTTGTCATCCAGCGACGCAGTAATGACACGCGCAAAATTCATCGTTACGGCCAGCGACGGAAAACTAAAGAGGTATTAATTCCACCGAATGCAAAGTTATTCGACTGGATAAATTCAGTCTGAATATGACGTGATTCGCCCATTACGTAGTCGAGTTCGCCGCAAAGCGGATCCGGCTGCGTCAGGTTGATAGTCGGCACGAACCGGTCTTCGCGCATCATTTCCAGCGACATCCACGCTTCCAGTGCACCGCAGGCACCGAGTGTATGACCGAAGTAGCTTTTCAGTGACGAGATTGGCGTCTGATTGCCAAACACCGCAGCGGTCGCGTGGCTTTCGGCAATATCACCGCGGTCGGTGGCCGTGCCATGTGCACTGATATAACCGATTTCAGAAGCAGGTATACCGGCATTTTTCAGCGCTTTTTCGATGCAAATCTGCATCGTCGATTGCTGCGGCTGAGTGATATGGGACGCGTCGCAGTTAGTGGCAAAACCCACGATCTCGGCGTAAATTTTCGCACCGCGCGCCTGTGCATGTTCCAGTGACTCGAGGATCAGCGCCCCGGCACCTTCGCCGATCACCAGTCCGTCGCGCTGCGTATCAAACGGACGCGGCGACAGTTCAGGGTGCTCATTTTGCTGGCTGGTGGCGAACAGCGTGTCAAACACAGCAGCTTCTGACGGGCAAAGTTCTTCCGCGCCGCCTGCCACCATCACCGTCTGGTAACCGTGTCTGATGGCTTCATAGGCATAACCGATCGCCTGGCTGCCCGAGGTGCAGGCGCTGGAGGTTGGGATCACCCGTCCTTTCAGGCCAAAGAACAAACCTGCATTCACCGCTGTGGTGTGCGGCATCATCTGCACGTAAGTCGTACCGGTAATATTGTTAGTATGCTTTTCCGTCAGCATGGTCGCGAATTCGCTGACCGGACCCGTGCTGCCGGTGGATGACCCGAAGGCAATACCGGTTTCGCCGTCAGTCAGCACCGGGTCTTCCAGTAAACCGGCCTGCTCCAGCGCCAGTTCAACCGCACGGGTTGACAGCAGCGAGACGCGGCCCATCGAACGGATGCGCTTGCGGGTGTAATGCGCCGGGATAACAAAATCATCCACCGGCGCACCCAGATGCGTATTCAGCCCCTGGTAAATCAGCCATTCGTCCATGTGGCGGACAGCGTTTTTACCCTGCTGCAGGCGGGTGGAAATCTCGTCCCAATGATTGCCGAACGCCGTTATGCCTTTCATACCGGTAATGACTACGCGCTGGCTCATACCATGCCTCCGTTGATGGAGATCACTTGGCGGGTCACATAACCGGCGATATCTGACATCAGATAGCTTGCCAGTCCGGCAACTTCTTCTGCCCGGCCCATACGTTTGAGCGGGATCATACCCATTGCGGCATCGAGTGCCGTTTTTTCCATATCCAGCATGCCAGTGTCGATCAGCCCCGGCGCAATACAGTTAACAGTGATTTTGCGTTTCGCCAGTTCCAGCGACAGCGCTTTACAGGCACCGATAATTCCGGCTTTCGCCGCGCTGTAGTTGACCTGTCCGCGGTTGCCCGTAATACCGGAAACCGAGGAAAGCGCGATTATACGCCCGCCCTGACGCAGCCCAATCATCGGCATCACGCAGGGCTGTAAAACATTGTAGAAGCTGTCGAGATTGGTGTGGATCACGCCGTCCCAGTCTTCGTCGGTCAGTGCCGGAAATGCCGCGTCGCGGGTAATCCCGGCATTATTGATCACACCGTAGTACGCGCCATGCGCCTCAATATCGGCTTCAATAACGTCGCGGCACTGCTGGCGGTTGCTGATATCAAACTGCACAATTCGCCCGCTGCCGCCGTTGTCGGTTATCTGTTGCAGGGTGCTTTCTGCCCCTGCTTTATCGCTGTGGTAGTGAATGACCACCAAAAAACCATCGCCGGCTAACTGGCTGGCAATGGCTTTGCCGATCCCTTTGCTGGCACCGGTTACTAATACCGAACGCATCATTCCTGTTTCCCCTGAGTTAACTTAATAAGTTCATCCTTGTCTGGCTGGTATGTATTCAGCCGTCCTTTTGCAACCTGCAGGTTGTCTTTTTCTTGTTTAATGCAGATCACGCCTTCGAAGCTGGCGAGTTTTTCATCGCGCAGCACCATTGAGACGCTGATGAATAATTCACTGCCTGCCGCAAATTCCGGCACGCTGCATTTCAAAGCCCTGCCGCCCAGCAACATGCCAACCTGAGGCGGTTCGCCACTTTGTGCACCGTGCCAGCCGCTCCAGACGCCGACCGTTTGCGCGATAAGCTCAAGGGCATACCACGCAGGTAACGCGCCACGGACATTGAGAAACGGCGCCAGCACGCTGTTTTCGGACACCACCACGCTGCACAGCGCGGTCTCTTCTGTGACGCTAAGTACCTTATCCAGCAAAACCATCGGTGATTCATGCGGCAGATAATGCTCCGCGCTGAGCATACTCATGACGGCCTCCCGATCACAATGCAGGCGTTATTACCGCCAAAGGCAAACGAGTTGGAGAGAATAACGGGTTTCACCAGCGCTTCGCCTTTTTCCACCAGCCGGATCGCCGCCAGACGGGTATCACGGGGCATCACGCTGAAATCCTGTGGCGGCAGGTTAAGATTTTGCGTCAGGATCAGCCAGCCCAGCGCCGCTTCTGTCGCACCCGCCGCGCCCAGCGTATGGCCAGTGAGATGCTTGGTCGAACTGCACGGCGTCTGGCTGCCAAACAGCCGGTGTATGACAGCGGCTTCTGCCTGATCATTGAGCGGTGTGGCGGTACCGTGTGCGTTGATGTAACCCACGTCTGCCGCACTCAGCCCGGCCTGCGCCAGTGCCATGCGGATTGCCCGTTCCGCGCCGAGACCTTCCGGATGCGGTGCAGACATATGCCACGCATCGGATGATTCGCCAGCCCCCAGTAATGCGACGTCTGCGGGCTCACGGGTCAGCAGGATCAACGCCGAGGCTTCACCGATATTGATGCCATCGCGATCTTGCCCGAACGGCGTACAGCGTCCGCGGGAGAAAGATTCCAGGCTGTTGAAGCCGTTCACCGGCATCCGGCACAGGCTGTCAGCGCCACCCACCAGCGCCGCGTCGGCCAGCCCGGCGTCAATCAGGCGTTTCCCGCTGATAATCGCTCGCGCGCTGGATGAGCAGGCTGTTGATAATGTGTAAGCCGGGCCACAGAGATCCAGCAACTCCGCCATAAAAAGTGAAGGATCGCCCAGTTCCTGTTGTTGGTAATCATAGCCCGACGGAAATTGCCCATGCCGGTGCAGATGGCGCACCGCCTCTTCGCCTTCGGCAATGCCCGAGGTACTGGTGCCCATAATGACCGCGACACGATCTTTACCGTACCGGCTGACAGCCGCGTGAACCTGAGACTCAATCTGTGCCAGCGCAGCCAGCAACAACTGGTTGTTGCGGCTGCGGTGCGCTGACAGAGAGCCGGGGATCGCGGGCAGTTCGCCGGTCACCGCGCCGAGCCAGACCGGCCGTTCTTCCGTCAGCCATCCTTCCTGCAACGACATTCCCGGCGCGGCACCTGATGTCAGGCTGGCAGCGATTTGCGCATTGCTGTTTCCCAGCGCGTTAACCATGCCCACGGCCGAAAAATAAATCATGTTAGTCACCCACATTCTGGATAGTTATCTGGTAGTGAAACGCCATCTGCGTGATTGATACCGGCTGACGTCCGCTGCCCTGTGGCAGATAGTCGATGCGGGTGATCGTATGGCCCTGGTTATCCAGTAACGTGCGGCGCAGCGGCTGATCGTCCAGTTTCCAGCCCGCCGGCAACAGCGGCTGCCAGCGCTGCGCTGGCCAGTAGCTCAACATAATATCGGCCAGAACTTGATTTGCTGGAGGTAAACCGTCGATCTTCATGGCCTGTTCGGTGTGGATCCCCGTTTGATCGTAGACCACTTTGAACAGGCGGATCCCCAGAGGGGAAAGCCCGGCAAGCTGTAACGACTTTCCATCTGCATTGAGCAGCACCAGCAAAGACTGTTGTTTACCTTTCACCGTGGCCGTCAGCAACTGCTGCTGGCTGACCGGTTTATCCAGGGTGGGCGCGGGTAATTTCACCTGCACGCCGCGTTTCAGCCAGGCTTGCGGCTGCGTATCTGAAGGGGGATTTGTCGCGCACCCGCCAAGCATAAAAATCAGGAGTGTCAGCGCTGGCAGCATAAACCGGGTCATTTTTTGCGTCCTCTTTTTTTAGCTGGCAAGGTCAGTGGCGACAACAGAAATGCCGTTAATATGCCAAAGCTCAGCACGATGCCAAAACTGCTGATCGCCTGCGTGGAACTGAACACCAGCATACCGAACGTCAGCAACGTGGTGACCGCAGCCATAAAAATGGCAAACATGGATGTCGTCGGAGTGCCGCGTGGATTGGTGAAAAACAGGGTGTAATTGATGCCGATCCCCAGCACCAGAATCAGCGCCAGCAGGGAGAACAAATTAAGATTATGGCCACTGAAGCCCAGCGCAGCGACGCCCATCCCAAGGGAAAGTAAGGTCGGAACCAGGCAAACAAGCCCGTGTGGCAGACGAAAACGCCAGAGATAAGTGACCGCAATGACTGCAACGGCGAGCGCCAGTAGCCAGGTCAGATAAACACGGTATTGCGAAAACAGTTCGCTGAATTCAGTTTTACGATCGATCCAGCCGGTTCCCGGCATGGATGCCGCCAGCGCCGCCATGGCTGCGCTGTCATGAACGCCATTCACCGGGATCAGTGCTGCGCTGCGCCCGTCCGGCAGGGACAGCCACAACAAACGCCAGCCCTCACTGACCACGCTGTTGCGCCATTCCGGCACATCAACCGTCTGCGCACTGAGATCCGGCTTCGCCACCGGGATCCCCGCCTGCTGCAATTGCGCAATAATTTGCGGTGCGTGCTGGCGAAGCAGCGATAAATCCCGCTGCTGCTGTGCCTGAGAAGGCAGAGTGATCGCCCGGAATCCGTCAATCACCCCCTTCTCTTTGGCCTGCGCCAGCTTTGGCCGCAATGCTTCCAGACGTTGCAGTGTCTGCTCTGCGCTATCGCCGTATACCACCAGCCATTTCTGATCGTTCGTCTGCCCGGTCAGCGCGGCAATTTGCTGTTCCTGTAGTTGCAAACCAGCCGGAAGAGATTGCAAATCCGCAATGTCATCATTGATTTTCAGCCGCGATATTCCTGCCACCACCAGCACTAAAATCAGTAACGGCAGGCCAATGCGCACAGCTTTGCGACTACGCCAGGCCAGTAACCAGCGCATGATCAGCGTCAGCCCCGGCGCTGGCCCTGTCGGCAAACGCCTGGACAAATACGGATACCAGCACATCACGGTGATGCAGGCCGCACTCAGCCCGGCGGCGGCAAACACTGCCAGCTGCCGCAAGCCGGGGAATGGCGCAATCAGCAACATCAGATAGGCCACCACCGTGGTCAGCAGCGCCACCGATAACGCAGGGAACAGTTTTTTCAGACTTTCCAGCGGTGTGCTGGAATCGCCATGCACCCGCCGTTCGGTCAGGAAATACAGCGTGTAATCGGCAGAAATACCAACAATGCTGGTGCTCAGCACCAATGTCATCACGTGGATTTCACCAAATACCCACAGGGTAAACACCGTGCCTGACAGCGCGCCGATGGCGATTGACAGTAAGCTGAGCAGCATCGGCAGGACCGAACGAAACATCAGTAAAATCAGCACAAACACGCCAGTTACTGACGCCGCACCAATCGTGGAAAGATCGTGCTCAGCCTGCTGGCTGGCATAATTGCTGTAGAAAATCGTGCCACGCTCAAGCACTTTTGCACCCGGCCAGCGCGCCTCAAAAGCTTCTTTCACCGCACCAAGAGCCGCTACGGTTTGTTTAGCCGACGTGATGTCATAAGAAGACGCCTTCAGCTCGCCATGCACCATGTACCAGCTACGCCCCTTTTTATCACGGACCATCAGCCAGCCCTGATCCAGCGTCATACCGCCGCTGCTCTGCTGTTGCGCCATCTGCGAGGCACGAACCAGCAATAACGGATCGTTTGCCAGCTCTTTGCCACTGACGCCTGAAAATGCCGAATAGATCTGGCCGAGGATCCACTGACTTTGCGCATCAGCGCCCGATTTCAGACGCTGGCGTGTGGCGTCATCGAGCAACGCATTGCGATGTTTGAAGAAGAAAGTGCCCCACTCCTGCTGACGCTGTGCGTCCATCGGGCCCTGTACCTGACTCAGTTCAGGCAGCGCCTGCAAATGCTTCAGCCACTCAGCAGCGGGCTGAATACCCGCTCCCGGCGGCGGGCTGACCAGCCACATAAGCTGGCGATCCAGACGCTGAGTAAAGCCGTCAGAAAAAGCCTGCGGAATATCCGTTTCCTGCTGCTGCGGCAACAGCGCCAGAACGCTGCTGTTAATCTGGCTGCGTGGCAGTAACCAGAACAACGCTGCGACCAGTAGCACGATAATCAGCAGCCAGCTTTGCGCCAGTTTTCGATGAAGGTCAGGATGCAAAATGGCGTTTCTCTGCGTCAGTCAGCATGGCAGGCGTCGTTTTCTGATTGAAGAAACGAATATGCGTGGCGTCGCCCTGCATGTCATTAATATCGATATTGTTCAGAAAGGTTTCGCCATTGAGCGTAATACTGCGGAACAGACGGTTTAGCGGCGAGACCTTCGGCGTAAGAATCAGCGTCCAGGCGCCTTTACCGTGATCGGTAAAATCAAGCGAAAAATTCTCTTCCAGCACCTTGCGGTCTGCGTGGAACAGCGCGCTGAGCAAGGAATTAAACTGGAACATTTGCGGATTCGTCTCCGCCGTGACCACCTGTGGCTGCTGCCCCGCCATGATTTGCACCATGCGGTTTTCAGTCAGTAATAATGTCAGGCTGAACGGTTTTTCCTGCTGCCACCACAGCCCTTGTTGCCGGGCAATCAGCAGATTTCCGCTGGAATTGAGCGGTTGCGCCATCCCGCTGATGGTTCTTTGCTGCGCAAATTCAGCACGGAGTACCGGCACCTGACTGAAACGCTGTTGTAATTCTTCCAGCGTAACAGCGTTTGCCGTTACGCTGAAAACCGTCAGTACAAATAGCAAAAAGGCTTTCACAGGCTGACTCCTGTTTTATCAAAAAGAACCTGCGGCGAGACAAAACACATTTCTTTGGTGGCAGCGTCTACCGCGACCTGTAACGTGTAACCTGTCGTTGTGCGTTTACCGGTTTCGATGTCGTAAATCTGATAGCCGATGCGCAAACGGTTTTCGATTTCCTCAAGCTGCGCATGAACGGCAATACGCTGTTCAAAGAGCAGCGGCGCGATATATTTCACGCGGGTATCAACAATCGGCCAGACATAACCTGACGCTTGCATCTGACGATAACCGTAATCAAATTGCTTGAGTAACTGCTCGCGCGCGACTTCCAGATAACGGAAATAGTTGCCATGCCAGACCACGCCCATTGCATCTGCGTCGTGGAAAGGAACCGTGATTTCAACGCGGGTAGAAAATCGCGGATCGTTAAAACGCGGATCAAGTTTGGAAGTCATATCAGTCAGGTTTCCTGTCAGGGGCAACATCCGTCGGATGTTGCCAGAAATCATAAAAATTGAACCAGTCGTGAGGCGCCAGCAGGCTGTAATGCTCAAGTCGTGCGGCATAGTGATCGACGGCAGACTGTAACGCAGACAGGCGGCTGGCACGCGGCAGGATCAGAGGATCCGCAAAAGATTCGCAGTAAATATGCAGACGCTGTCGCTGCATGATGCCAAACATCAGCATGACGGGCGCGCGTAGCGCTGCAGCCAGAATAAAGGGCCCCTGCGGGAATGCGGCGGGTTCACCCAGAAACTCGCTGTAAATCACGCGGGCATGCTCTCCACGCTGATGAGGACTGGCAGATGTCCGGTCGCCGACAATCGCCACCCACTCACCGGCATCCAGTTTTTCCTGCAATAAAATGGCGGTCTCCGGCCCCATCTTGTTCACCTGGATAAGGTTAACCACGGCCTGCGGGTTAATCTCTTTCATTACCTGATTGAACCGCTCGGCATGTTCGGTAAATACCAGCGCATTAACGGTAATGCGGTGATTGAGCGCGCCAATCGCGCGGCAGGATTCGATATCGCCTAAATGCGAGGCGAGGATCACCGTGCCACGCCCCGAGGCAATATGCGATTCGCAAATTTCGGGATTGACCAGTACCGCATCGGTCAGGGTTTTATCGCCCTGCCAGCTCGCCAGTTTACTCAGCATAGATTCACCAAACCGCATGAAATGCCGGAAAGTGCTCAGCGGATAAGGCAGGGAAATATTGCGATGTGCGGCCGTTACGCGGACACGTTCCAGCCAGCTGGCAGAGGCATTGCGCTGTTTGCGGCCGGTAAGCCAAAAATAGGTGATGACCGGATAAAGCAGCAGACGAAAAGCCTGATATCCCAGTGTCCGGTAAACCGCCAGCATCAGGCGAATACCCCACAATCCTTTGCGTTCCTGTGTAGCAGACCAGTGCCGGGGACATTTTCTTCGCTGACGCAGCAAATAAGGAATACGCGGCAACATGCCAAAAAACAGCCGCGTGTGCATCCAGGAAATCTGCAGATTGTCCTTCACTGCATCAAAATGCGAGAGGCCATCTTCGGGATAGGTCACCCGCGTGGGCAGGAAACGGCTGCGCGTGCCCTGCCAGTAAAGGCGCACCATGATTTCCGTATCGAAATCCATCCGTAAACCCAGTGTTTTTTCCGCCATCAGTTGCAGACAAGGTTTGAGAGGATACACGCGAAATCCACACATACTGTCTTTGATTGAGAATGACAGGGTTTCAATCCAGACCCAGAAATGGGTGATATAGCGGCCATACAGGCGCGATTTCGGCACGCTGTCATCGTAAACCGGCTGCCCGGAGATCAGACAATCCGGATGACTTCTGGCTTCAGACAGCATCGCGGGAACATCTGAAAGCTGATGCTGACCGTCGGCATCCACCTGTAAGGCGTGCGTAAAGCCTTTTTCAACGGCCAGCCGCAGGGCCGCCATCACAGCCCCACCTTTCCCCTGATTTACAGTTAATCGCGTCAGGCTCATCCACGGCGTCACACTGGCCAGGCGTTGCAACTCTTCTGCTGTCTGCACGTCGCTGCCATCATCCACCACAATGCAGGGCAAACCGAATGGGCGGAGACTCTCAAGTACACCGGCCATCATCGGCCCGTGGTTGTAGCAGGGAATAATCAGGCAGGGAGAAAAAGAAACTGACAGCATTATGGACATAAGGTAATTTTTCCACTGCTGGCGACGGCATCACCTACGCTGTACCGGAATACCAGCCGGTTTTTTTCTTTCAGCCAGTCGATGTGCAAATCTACGGTTTCTTCAGGCAAAAGTGGTCGCTGGAATTTCACCACTTCCATGCCGGAAAACGCTTTATCCAGCCCCAGAAGTTCTTCGGCGTAGCCCATGGCCCAGTTCACCTGTGTCACGCCAGGCAAAATCGGAGACGACGGGAAATGGCCTTTAAACCAGAATAAATCCGCAGACAACCGGAACGTGAGAAGCAGACGGGTGTCGCTGACGAGTTGCTGGTTCAGCACTTGCGGCAAAATCATAAGAACAGTTCCTGTAATTCAGCAGTCGCGCGTTTGCCTTGCTGGTTAAGAGGAATGGCAGACGCCAGACGCCAGTATCGCGGCACAGAGACCGGCGATAACCACTGGTGCAGCGTCAGGCGAATCTGCCCAAGCAGCGCGGCCTGCCCCTGCGCCTGTAATAACAGCTCTCCACCGTGACTTAATACCAGTACGGCTGCGATATAAAGCCGCCCCTGTTTTTCGAGTGTCAGCACGCTGGCGTCGCTTAAAAGATCCAACGCACACAAACGCTGCTCAATTTCAGTCAGTGAGATCCGCTGCTCTGCAATCTTAACGATCCGATCCTTACGGCCTAAAAGAACAAACTGGCGTTGTCCGGCGGGCAATAGCTGGATTTTATCACTGAGGATCATGCCTTCCGGCTGCGGGATCAGCGGAGAAATCAGGGAAATATTGCCATCAGCACAGGAAGAGAATCGGATATTTTCAAAAAGCGTCCAGGCTTCGTCTGGCTGATGTTGCGTACGAAAAGCAATAATGCCGCTTTCGCTGGTGCCATAGATTTCTGTCGGCAGACAACCACAGACATTTTCTACCAGCAAGGCGGCCTCATTACTTAGCGGGCCTCCGGCAGAAAAGACATGCCGGCAGTGGGTTGGCTCCAAAGCCGGATCAAGGCGTTTAAGAAAAGCCGGACTGCTGGTCAGCACCAAAGTATTTTTACTGGCAAGTGACTGCAACTGTTCGTGATACTCCACACTTTTCGTCGCAAAAGGCCGGCCAAGCGACAGCGGCAACATAAAAGCAAAACTCAGGCCGTACATATGATGAGGCGCCACGGTGGCAACAAAGTGTGCATCTGCGAATTGATCGCCCCATCGCGCTGAAAGCCACTGGCTCTCCAGTTCAAGACAGGTAATTGGTTTGATTATTTTTTGCGGTTTACCGGTCGAACCGGAGGTAAATAAGTGAAGCGCGGGATTTTCTGGCCAGTTGGGTAAAACAGTCAATGGCTGATCCACTGAGCAAGGCAAACGCAGAACAGGGCAATCAATCGTCAAATCAAGATCGGTTATTAACGCATCAAATTCATCGCGTTGTTCAGCCAGAACGGCCGGGCGAAAATGTCCAGGTAAAACCGGCGTGTTACCGCTGTAAAGCACTGCCAGCAGCGCCACGGCAAATGAATAGTTATCTTCAAAACACAATGCCCAGCGGGTATGCGATGTCGCGCTGATATGAGTCAGCAGAGATAATACGTCCTGGCGGAAATCACACTGACGCCATTCCCGGCTTTCGCTCCAGGCAACCAGATAATCATCTGCTCTTTCCGTGCTTAGCCATTTGCACATTGGCAGCGTCATGGCTGGCGCAGACGCTTTCTGACTATCCATTCAATACCCATTATTAAGCCAATCAGCAGATAACTGATCCCGCCGTTGTAAAGAGCCCATAGGGCCATATCGCCTTTCAGGCAGGTATATAAAGCAAATGATCCATTCCACAGAAAAAAAATGCACCAGACCTGGGTGACACGGCGTGTATAAACAACACCTTCGGGCGGTAAATCGGGTTCATTCAGTCGCGCAAGACGTTCAACCAAAGATTGCCGGGCGTATAAGGAACTGAAAAATACCCCCAGTAATAAAGCATTTACCGCGACCGGGTAATACAACAGCATAGAGGTTTCGCGTAATAAAAGGCTGCTGGCGACCAGCACAATCCCTGAGGCCGCAATCGCTTTTCCAAAAAAAGTTAACTGGGATAATTTTCCGCGAAAAGTCAGTAATCGCAGAATAAAGACAGCAATCAGCACAGGTGCCAGAACGCTAATTCCCCAACTTTTTAAACCGCACCATACGGCTAGCGGATAGACAATAACCGCCACCGGCATCGCCCAGCGGGCAATCTTCGCAACCTGAGAAAATGAGAAGCGCCGGGTTTTATCCACAAAAAAGATACCCACACATACTATGGCGCCGGGGAATTAAGTAATTCATCTATGGCATCAACAACATCCTGAACGGTGCGAACAGATTTAAACATTTCAGGCTTAATTTTTCTGCCAGTGATTTTCTGCAAATGAACCACCAGATCAACAGCATCAATGCTGTCTAATTCCAAATCCTCATAGAGTTTTGCATCCGGGCGGATATCATCTTCATCGATTTCAAATAGCTTGACTAATAACGCGCTAATCTGCTGGTAAATTTCTTGCTTCTGCATAGGAATCTCTTTAACCACGCTGTACTGATATAAATCTGGCCAAACTTTCAACAGAATAAAAGTGCTCGCGCATTTCCTGACTTTCCGCCGAAAGGATCACACCGTATTGCTTCTTTAATGCCAGACCAAGCTCAAGGGCATCAATAGAATCCAGCCCTAATCCGTCACCAAAAAGTGGGGCCTGCGTCTCTATCTCATCTGGCGTCATTCCTTCCAGATTCAGCGTCTCAATGATAAGTGCTTTTATGTCGTTACTTAATGAATCCATGACTTAATTCTCGTTATTTTGCATATTGCTGCGCATCAACTCAGTGCACAAATACTGCGTCAGACGCCGTGCAGCCAGAGCAGGTGAAAGATCGCTTTCATCTAAAAAGTCTTCAGCCTTTACCTTATCGGCAACGGTAATCACAAACTGAGGTTTTACACGGGGAATTTCGTACCACTTCCCATTTTTTGTCAGCATGGGTGGCTGACATGAAATATGGACAATCCTGACATCACACCCCGCCCTCAGAGCAATGTTAGCGGCACCACGCTGCAGCGTCATCGGTTTCTCAGGTAAGGAGCGCGTTCCTTCCGGAAAAATTAACAGCGTACCGCCTGCTTGCAACCGGGTTTCACAGGCCTGCAACAGAGCGTCAGACCCAGAGTTAATCAGGTAGCCCGCCGCTTTTATCACTCCGCTTAAGAATGGGTTTTGCAACAAAGCCTGTTTGACGATGCAGTCACAACGCGGCATCCGGGATGCCAGGATCACATAATCAAGAAGGCTGGGATGATTCGCCACGATCAGACACCCGGTATCTTGCTGAAACTTCTCATCACCGGTAAACCGGTAATCCATCACTCCCACCCTCCGTAATCCACCCAGAAAAAACCTAAAACTATTACGGATGCTGTTTAGCGTCATTCGGTGCAATCTGTCGGGTTGCCGGATGATCAGTCGCAACAGATTAAACCAGATAATAGAAAGCAACAGCCCGCCAATTCCGAAAAGTGCGAAAAAGAATCCAGTTGCCAGCCATCGCCAGATGCGATTTACCAGAGAAGACTTTTCTTCGGGTACTAGCGTTTCTCTCATCACAAATCCCGAACCCATTGCCAGCTATGGCGGCTATCTGCACTGACATTGAATAAAGGAGAGGAAGAAAGATAACCTCGCAGAAATTGCAGACTCTGCGGAATTTCTGAATTCAGATCCTCACCCGGCAATGAAATACGCTGGCACTGCAAACTATCGCCAGAAGTTAATATTATTGCTACAGCGTAAGGTAGAAACTCAGAATTTACCGATTCGTTATATATATCGGGGATTTCACCATCAAAATCGACCAGCATGACGCTGGAAGCACCGGTTGCCAGCATCGACTGAGCTTCCAGTATTCCTTGCTGAAAACTGTCCTTTCCGGCTGCTAATGAGGTTACCGGCAACGGATTTTTGCTAATAATGGTAAGCCAACCTGCTGCGGTATTATGTACTGACATGGAGAATTCAGTCGGAGATAAAGCGTCTTCCTCTGCCAGAGAATGCAAAATGCGCCCTGTATTCTCCAGCTCACCATGGCGGCTGGTAAAAATTGCCGCATCTACGTTGTTATTGGCGAGCAATGCAAGCCCGGCATCAACAGCAAAACGACTGCCGGTACTCATTCGACGTGCTGACATCATTGGAATTTGCTGGCTTTTGGGGTTCTCACCGGAAAATGTATTTATATCTGAGCACTGAGCCCATTGGATCCAGTGCTCACAACTATCGACTTCCGGAGCCACTGCCCGCCAGTCCAGTATATCCAATGAGAATTTCATAATGATGATCTTTGTGATTATTCCAAATTGAGACTTTATGGTATTTTATTGGAACTTGCATCTGTAATCTGACAACTTATTGAACTGGATTAAGAATTTTAGTACTCATTTATTATGAGCTTTATTAGTACTTTGCAGGTTTATCTGAACACACAAATTTTTCAATTTGATACAAAGTATTCCCTGGATGTCTGAATATACTTATTCTTTGATGAATCCAAACTGATAGCCATTCTATTTAGTTAAAGATAATAGTTTAATATCAGTTAACTCCTCAGAATTAAATCCTGTAAGAAACGCCGATGAGATAAACGTGAGCCTGTGAGATAATAAAATATATCAGAGAAAGAAAGGAGTCTGGTTTGCATTTTCACTGGAAAATAAATGCAAAAAGTCCCTGAATCTTTCGATTCAGGGACTATGCAATAATTGGCGGAACGGACGGGGCTCGAACCCGCGACCCCCTGCGTGACAGGCAGGTATTCTAACCAACTGAACTACCGCTCCACCGGTTCTTTCACACGTATCAGCAATCGTCTGATACCTGTTTGTTCCTGTTATTTTCCTTGTCAGGGGAAAAGGAACACGTTCTTTATTATAAAAAATTGATGCCTGGCAGTTCCCTACTCTCGCATGGGGAGACCCCACACTACCATCGGCGCTACGGCGTTTCACTTCTGAGTTCGGCATGGGGTCAGGT